>NZ_CP120863.1:2150197-3390394 GCF_026191725.2 Roseibium porphyridii | reverse complement strand
CCACGGAATTGGGGCGCGCCGGGAACGGCCGGTGCGACGATCGCAGCCGGTCTCGTATTTGAAAATGTGTCTCACGACTATGACGGTGTCGTGTCGGTGAGAGATATGAACCTGTCGATAGCTCCAGGGGAAATTCTGTGCTTGCTCGGCCACTCAGGCTGCGGCAAAACCACATTGATGCGTATTGCGGCCGGCGTTGAACGTCAAAGCCGTGGCAAGGTGCTCATCAACGGACATGAAATTGCAGGCGACACTGCGTTCCTCCCTCCGGAAAAACGCGGTGTCGGCTTGATGTTCCAGGATTATGCGCTCTTTCCGCATATGAGCATTCTCGCCAATGTCATGTTCGGCTTGACACAGTTGCCAAAATCCGAGGCCAAGACTGCTGCACTAAGTGCACTGGGTCGCGTCGGTCTCGCCGACTATGCAGAAGACTATCCGCATGCCTTGTCTGGCGGTGAACAACAACGTGTTGCTCTTGCAAGAGCGCTTGTCCCGCGCCCGGGCATTTTGCTTATGGATGAGCCATTTTCAGGTCTCGACAAGCGACTGAGAGATAGTGTTCGCGATGAAACCCTAGCGGTTATCCGGGAAACGCGGGCAACATGCATCATCGTCACCCATGACCCGGAAGAGGCCATGCGCATGGGAGACAAGATTGCCTTGATGCGACAAGGACGGCTGATTCAGCACGGCACGGCAGCCGAACTTTACAACAGTCCTGCCGATCTCTTTTCGGCTCGGTTCTTTTCTGAATTGAACCAGCTACAGGGGCGCGTCACATCATCTGGTGTTGAAACACCGCTTGGGGTCTTACCGTCTGAAGAACTTGAAACAGGGCAGCAAGTCGATGTTTGCGTAAGGCCACAGGGGGTCATCCTGAACACGGCTGGACTGTGCGGAGTTCCAGGACGCATCCGCTCAAAACGATTCGTCGGAGAGGTGGATTTGCTGTCCGTCGTTGTCGAAGGCATCGACCAACCACTTCAGGCGCGTGTGCGCGCTGGCAGTAAATGGGAGATGGGAATGGACGTGGCAGTAACCACTGATCCGAAAGACGTGCTTGTTTTTCCTCGGCCTGCGCCCCAAGTCTAGGGAATGAGGATCCGATTAATCATTGTGTCTAAGTGCATTAAATGATCATGTCGGACATGTTGCAGGGAGGTGGCCCTTTTTGTAAGAAGGGCCTAAGGGCTTTAAAGCCGATTATCAGGAGTTTGGCGTATGGGCATTAGTATTTGGCAGATCTTGATCATAGCAGTGGTCGTGGTTCTGCTGTTCGGACGTGGCAAGATTTCCGAACTCATGGGCGATGTTGCAAAAGGCATCAAGAGCTTCAAAAAAGGCATGGCAGAAGACGATACAGCCGATGCCCCGAAGACCATCGACCATCAGAACAGCGAAGCGGCCCCAACGGCCAAAGCTGAAGATCAGACCAAAGCGAGCTGATCTTAATCTGCATCGCGTCTCCTTAAGGGACGAGACATCTCATGTTCGATATCGGCTGGACCGAACTCTTGGTGATTGCCAGCGTGGCAATCATCGTTGTGGGGCCAAAAGACCTGCCGCGCATGCTGCGCACGCTCGGGCAGACGATGGGCAAAATGCGTCGTATGTCACGCGAATTTCAGTCCACGTTCAATGAAGCGCTGCGAGAGGCTGAGCAACAGGCCGATATAGCGGACATGAAGAAACAGGTCGAAGACGCTGCCAACTTCAACCCGTTGGGCGACCTGAAGAAATCCATCGAAGAAGATGTTGCCCAGGCAACTGGCAAGTCCAAGGCGGAAGTGCCCGCGAAAAAGCCTGAGAGCGAAATGCCGAAGGCCGAAGTGAAAACACCGGCCGCACCTGCAGAGGTAACCAGCGATTCGCCGGCGGCCGAAGCGACCGCGCAGTCGGACAGCAAGCCCGCGACGGAAGATGTGAAGGCATGAGCCAGGAAGATATCGACTCCTCAAAAGCGCCCCTGATCGAGCATCTTATCGAACTGCGTCAACGCCTGATGTGGTCGATCGCCGCCATTCTCGTGATGTTTGTCGTTTGCTTTTATTTTGCGACAGACATCTACAACATCCTCACCATTCCATATATCCGGGCTGCTGGTGAAGGGCATCCGGTGGAGATGATTTTCACCGCGCCTCAGGAATGGTTCTTCACGCAATTGAAGCTGGCGCTTTTCGGCGCCTTGTTTCTGGCATTTCCCGTTGTTGCCAGTCAGATCTACATGTTTGTGGCGCCAGGCCTTTACAAGAACGAACGCGGCGCGTTTCTGCCGTTCCTGATCGCGACACCAATTCTGTTTCTGATCGGTGCCTGTTTGGTCTATTTCCTCATCATGCCGATGGCGATGGGCTTTTTCCTCTCCCAAGAGCAACTGGCACGAGAGGGACAGGTTGCCATTCAGCACCTTGCCAAGGTCAGTGAGTATCTTGGTCTGATCATGATCTTGATCTTTGCGTTTGGCCTTGTCTTTCAGTTGCCGGTGGTTCTGACGCTGCTTGGCAGGGCGGGGCTGGTGTCTTCTGCTTCGCTGAAGACGAAGCGCAAATACGCGATAGTTGGTGCGTTCGCCGCCGCGGCAATTTTGACGCCTCCAGACCCGATCTCGCAGATCGGTCTTGCGCTGCCAACGTTGCTTCTCTACGAAGTCTCCATTCTGTCAGTCAGGCTTGTGGAGAAACAGCGCGCTCAGCGTGAGGCGGAACGAGAAGCGGAAACCGCCTAATCTTCGTTCCCGACATCCAGACCTTTCCGACGGAATGAATGTACAACGACCGTCGTTCGGAAAGTGAAGATGTTTGATATCAAGTGGATCAGGGAAAACGCAGACGCATTCGACAAGGCTTTGGCAAAACGGGGTTACGAGGCCTCCTCCGCCAAGCTGATCGCGCTGGATGATTCCCGCCGTTCCCATATCACGAAGCTTCAGGAAGCCCAGGAACGACGCAACGCCGCGTCGAAGGAGATCGGTAAGGCCAAAGGCTCTGGTGATGAAGCCAGGGCCCAAGAGCTGATCGACGAAGTCGCGCAGATCAAAGCGTTCATTCAGTCTGGTGAAGAAGAAGAGCGGACACTTGTCGGCAATCTGGAAGCTGCCATGGCGGTTATTCCGAATCTGCCGTATGAAGATGTGCCTGTTGGTTCAGACGAGAACGAAAACGTTCTTCTGAAAACCCATGGTGAGCGCCCGACCTTTACCTTCAACGAAGCGCCGAAAGAGCATTACGAACTTGGCGAGGCGCTCGGCGATATGGATTTCGCGAGGGCTGCGAAACTCTCTGGCTCTCGCTTTGTGGTGTTAAAGGGACAGATTGCGCGGCTGGAGCGGGCTCTCGGTCAATTCATGATCGATCTGCACACACAAGAAAACGGCTACATGGAAGTGTCCCCGCCGCTCCTCGTCAATGCAGACCCTCTCTATGGAACCGGCCAGCTTCCGAAGTTTGAAGAAGATCTCTTCAAGTCGACCACGGATCACTATCTGATCCCGACAGCAGAGGTGCCGCTTACGAACCTTGTTGCGGGTGAGATCCTGAGCGATGAACAGCTGCCTTTACGTGTTACCGCGCTCACCTATTGCTTCCGCTCGGAAGCCGGTTCGGCAGGACGCGATACAAGAGGCATGCTCAGGCAGCACCAGTTCCTGAAATGTGAACTGGTATCTGTCACCCGGCCTGAAGAGTCTCTGGATGAGCTGGACAGGATGCTTGGCTGTGCAGAACTGATTTTGCAAAAACTCGGTCTGCACTACCGCGTCATGACCTTGTGTACGGGAGACATGGGCTTCGGTGCCCGGAAAACCTACGATATCGAGGTTTGGCTTCCGGGCCAGGATGCCTATCGTGAAATCTCTTCCTGTTCGGTCTGTGGGGACTTTCAGGCGCGCCGTATGAACGCAAGGTATCGCCCAACCGATTCCAAACAGCCTCTTCATGTCCATACACTGAACGGGTCTGGAATTGCTGTCGGGCGCGCGCTGATTGCGGTGCTTGAAAACTACCAGAACGGCGACGGTTCCATCACGGTTCCTGAAGTGTTGCGTCCTTATATGGGAGGCCTTGAGAAGCTCGGCTAACGGCGGGCATGCACCGGAGCGCCAGGCCCCGGTGCATGAAGGTTTCATTTCTGGTCGGCATTCGTGAGGTGCCGCCGGAAGATGTTGGCCGCCGCCAAATCAGACAAAAATGGAGTAGGGCGAAAATGCGGATTTTGATCACCAACGATGACGGCATTCTGTCGGAAGGCCTGACGTCGCTTGAACGGATTGCCAGGTCCTTGTCCGACGATGTCTGGGTGATCGCGCCGGAAACAGATCAAAGCGGCGTTGCCCATTCGCTTACGCTCAATGATCCGCTGCGGCTTCGCCAACTTGATGATCGTCGCTTTGCGCTCAAAGGAACGCCGACTGATTGTGTGATAATGGGCGTTCGTCAGGTTCTGCCGGAAGCACCGGACCTTGTGCTTTCCGGTATCAACAGGGGGCAGAACCTTGCCGAGGACGTGACCTACTCAGGAACTGTTGCAGGCGCAATGGAAGCTGCCATCTTGGGCATTCGCTCAATTGCCGTTTCACAGGCTTATGATTGGGGCTTTGCTTCCCAAATTTCTTATGCACCGGCGGAAGCCCATGCGCCGGCTTTGTTCAGAAAGCTGATCGATTTTGATCTACCGCCATATTCGCTCCTCAACGTCAATTTTCCGTCTTGCGACGCGGAAGCGGTCAAGGGTGTGAAGGTGACCGTACAAGGACATCATGAACAGAGCGGGCTTTCGATAGATGCGCGTACAGATACACGCGGTGCGCCATACTACTGGTTACGGTTTCAGGACAGGGGCAACTCGGTTCTTGATAATTCAGACCTGCAGGCAATTGCAGATGGATATGTTTCCGTTTCACCGTTACGCATAGATCTGACAGCCCACGACTTGGTGAGTCGCCTGGCTGGAGCACTTCAATAATCCCGTATCGGGGAGCAATGCATGGCCGGACATCCGACCGGCGGAGAAGCAACGTCAGGATCCAAAGCACTCCCGGACGAGTCAGAGGCTCGCGCGGCGCTGGTTCTCGCTTTAAGACGGCGTGGGATCGGAGCCACAAACGTACTTGCTGCAATAGAAAGAGTGCCGCGCCGTTTGTTTCTGTCAGCACGGCATCACGGACTTGCCTACGAAGATGCAGCGTTGCCAATAGAATGTGGTCAGACTGTTTCCGCACCTTCATTGGTTGCCTTGACCATGCAGGCTCTCGACCTTTCTAACGAGCATGCGGTCCTGGAAATTGGTACTGGCTCAGGATATCAGGCTGCGATCCTGGCACATCTGGTTGGCCGGGTTGAGACACTGGATCGCTTTTCAACGCTGACCGACCTTGCAACACGCCGCTTCGCGGCCTTGAAACTTGCAAACGTCAATGCGCGTCAGGAAGACGGTTTTGAAGGGCTTCAGAAACAGGGACCTTTTGATCGCATTGTGGTCAATGCTGCAATCGAAGCCGTGCCGGATCCCTGGATACAGCAGTTAAAACCTGGCGGTCTTTTGATTGCGCCTGTCGGTCAGGCAAAGCAGCCTCAGCCTTTGATCAGGTTCCAGAAGACAGACAATGTCATGACGGCTGAGACACTCACCACAGTTCGCACAGTGATGTTGCAGCGTGGCTTGGCCAAGAAGCTGTAAGAGTATGGAATCAGATGGTCTCCAGGCCATTCCAAGTTGCGATTCTTGGAACAGCTTTTGCCTCAAATTTACTATGGTCAAGCAATCTGAGTTTTTCCGAACTGTTCGAAATACTGAGAAAACAGCGTTTTTCGCGACCTTTCCGCTCGGTCTTTAGCCTTTATAAACCTTACTGCCGTCTACTCTTAACCATAACAGTCATTGTTAGCGGTCAGAGTTTAGGCGATGAAAAAGCGGATGCGTACCCTCCGCGGGGATCTTTTGAGCAAGGTAGCGACGGTATCACTCCTTGCTGCCGTATTGGCGGGATGTTCCGGCGCGGTTGAACGATTTGGTGAACCTCCGTTTTATACCGGAAACACACAAAATCAGCGGAACATTCTGAACGGTGGCCAAAAGCAACCGACTTATCAGGATATCGTCAATGGTCCGGGAGGGACGAGTGCAGGTCTGCCGCAGTCAAATACTGCTCCTGCGACCACCGGTTCCATTCCTCAGAGAACATCGCAGATCAGCTCGGCACCTTTGCCCGCGCCTGCGCAATCTGGATCCCAGCCAATCAAGCCAGCACCCATCGCGGTGAAGCCAGCTCCTGAAATTTCGAGCGCTCCCGTGGTCTCTGCCGCGGCGGGGCAGGCGAAAAGCTGGAAAGGCTGGACATCAACTGGTGGTACCAGGGTCCAGGTCCGTCAGGGTGACAGTGTGCAATCCATGGCACGCCGATTTGGTGTTCCGGAAAAAGCTATAATGTCTGTCAACGGCATCAGCGATCCGAACCAGGTGCGTCCCGGACAAAGCATTATCATTCCGACGTATGTCTATTCTGAGCGTAATGGGTCGAGCAGCGTAAGTGCTGACAAGGTGCGATTGCCTAAGGCTGGCTCAAATGAACGCGTTGTTACCGGGTCCGTACCAACTGCAGTTGCTGGGATGCCCAAGCCGGATCGAAAGCCCTTCAGTCAACCGACTTTTGCTGACATCAGTCGGGGTGAGACCGTTGTCGAGGAAGTTGAAATCCTTCGTGTAAGCACTTTGCCCAAAAAGAAACCCTCGGGCTTTGGTCAGTCGCTTACGACAGCTTCGATCAAGAGCAATACTGCCGATGGAGTGCCTTCGCCAAGACGCCAACCTGGCTCTGGTGCAGTGACGCCAACGCCCGTTGCGGCAGCGCCTTCCGGTACAGTTGACAAGAACAGCTTACCGGCGCCGGCATTGACCGACGAGGCGAGGCCGACGGCTCCGATCAAGACACCAACCCAGGTTGCCAGTGTTCGTCCAGACGCAAACGTTTCTTCTGAGAAGTTTCGCTGGCCGGTGCGCGGTCGGATAATTTCCGACTTCGGCAGCAAACCAGGTGGTGGCAAAAACGAGGGCGTAAACCTCGCGGTTCCGGAAGGCACGCCGGTGAAAGCAGCAGATGGCGGTACCGTTATCTATTCAGGCAACGAACTCAAAGGATACGGCAATCTCGTGCTCGTAAGGCACGATGAGGGCTGGGTCTCTGCGTACGCTCACAACAGCGAATTGAAGGTTAAGCGTGGCGATACTGTCCGTCGTGGCGATGTTGTCGGTCTTGCCGGCAAGACCGGTTCGGTCAACCAACCGCAAGTTCATTTTGAATTGCGCAAAGGCAACAAGCCCGTCGACCCGCTTAATCACCTGCCACGCAGATAGTTTTCGACTACGGAAAAAGAAAGCCCGGTCAATTGGCCGGGCTTTTTTGTCAGCTAAGCGGCTTTCCGAGCCGTCCGGCCAGGTCTTGTATGAACTGATATGCGACGCGACCGGAGCGGCTACCACGCGTGGTTGCCCATTCTAGAGCCTCTGAACGCATTCGATCCTCATCGATTTGCAGTCCAAAGTGGGTCGCATAGCCACGCACCATGTCCAAATAGTCGTCCTGGCTGCATTTGTGAAAACCAAGCCAGAGACCGAACCGGTCCGAGAGCGATACTTTTTCTTCGACTGCTTCTGCCGGATTGATAGCTGTAGATCGTTCGTTTTCGATCATGTCACGTGGGAGCAGATGCCGGCGATTGGACGTGGCGTAGAAAATCACGTTGTCAGGCCGGCCTTCAATCCCGCCTTCCAGAACGGCTTTCAGCGATTTGTAGGACGTGTCGTCATTGTCGAAACTCAGATCGTCGCAAAAGACTATGAACCTGAGCGAGGACTTTCGGATCTCAGTCATAAGTTTGGGAAGCGATTCAATATCTTCTCGATGAATTTCTATCAGTTTCAAAGATGACGAACCGTTTTCAGCGTTGACCGACGCATGCGCAGCCTTGACCAGCGAAGACTTTCCCATGCCCCGTGCACCCCAAAGCAATGCATTGTTGGCCGGCAGCCCCTTCGCGAAACGTTTTGTATTTTCCAACAGCAGGTCACGGACATGTGAAACGGCGCAAAGAAGTGCGATATCGACTCGATTAACCTTCTTCACAGCTTGCAGCTCGCCTGGTTCGGGAACCCAGACAAACGCATCGGCGGAGTTCCAATCTGGTCGGCTGGCTTTAGCCGGGACTGCTCTGGCAACAAGCTCGATAAGGGAATCGAGTTTGGCGTTAAGTGCAGCGATGTCGTTTTGCGTGCTCATTCTTCTTGCAAGCCCTGTCAAAAAGGCCCATGTGAGGCCCTGAAAGTACCTGCGGTTGGAGTAACACGCAGACTGAAACACGAAAACGCCAGTTATTCCCATACCGGTACGCTGGAAACTGCTTGGAAAGCTTGAAAAGAAGCGCGCCGCCGTTATAGTCCGCGCCACCAGAATGAGAGCGTTTTTGCTTTGGGGTCAGGGTTTTCCCAAGCAATGAATAGCGCCACCTTAGGAGAATTGAATGTTCATCACCCCAGCCTATGCGCAGACCGCCGGAGCAGGTGGAATGGAATCCCTTCTTTACGGTCCGATTCCAATGATGGTCGCGCTGTTTGCGATCATGTATTTTCTGATTATTCGCCCACAACGGCAACGTATGAAACAGCACCAGGAATTGGTTTCGAACCTGCGTCGTGGCGACACGGTCGTTACTTCCGGTGGTTTGATCGGCAAAGTGGCAAAGGTCGTTGATGATGGCGAAATTCAGCTGGAACTGTCTGAAGGTGTGAAAGTGCGCGTTGTTCGCGGCATGGTTCAGGAAGTCCGCTCAAAGACTGAGCCTGTCAAAGACAACGGCTAAGAGCCCGTTCCGCCGTTCAGATATTATTGCCGGGCCGGTCTGATGTCGGCCCGGGCGCTATTAAGGCTTGACTATGCTCTATTTCGCTCGCTGGAAAATCGCGCTGATCGTGATTGTGGTTGCTGCAGGCATCCTGACCACGCTGCCGAATTTCTTTTCCCAAAAACAGCTTGAAAGCTGGCCAGATTTCCTGCCGAAGAGCCAAATGGTTCTGGGGCTTGATCTTCGAGGGGGCGCGTATCTCCTCTATGAAGTCGATCAGCAGGATTACATCCAAAAGCGCATGAAGGCGCTTGTCAGCGATATCCGGGCAACGTTGCGGGAAAATCCCAGAATTGGCTACACCGGACTTGGTGTGCAAGGGGAGACGGCCCAGGTTCGTATTCGCGACCTGACCCGGCTCGGCGAGGCGGAAGAGCGGCTTGAACCGCTGGTCAACCCGCTCGTATCCAACCTGTTCGGCGGTCAACCGGTCAATGAATTTGCGATGGCGGTTTCTGACGACGGCCTTGTTCGGTTCACTTACACCGAACAAGGGCTGGAAGATCGCCTGACCAACATTGTTCAACAGTCGATTGAGGTCATTCGACGCCGCGTTGATGAACTGGGAACGACCGAACCCAGCATCCAGAGACAAGGCGCAGACCGAATTCTGGTCGAAGCGCCTGGCGAAGATGATCCGGAACGCCTGAAAGACGTGATCGGAACGACTGCGCAGCTGACGTTCCACATGGTCGACACTTCCATGTCCGGTGATCAGGCGCTTCAGAACCGCCCTCCGGTTGGAACTATTGTGCTGATGTCGGTGGACGATCCGCCGATACCGTATTTGCTGGAAGAAGTGCCACTTCTCGCTGGTGAGGATCTGGTCGATGCGCAGGTCAGCTTCGACCAACGCAACAACGAACCCGTGGTCAACTTCCGGTTCAACCAATCCGGTGCGCGTGAATTTGCCCGTATTTCGACGCAGAATGTGAACAGGGCGTTCGCAATCGTGCTTGACAACGAAGTCATCTCAGCACCGGTCATTCGAGAGCCGATCACCGGAGGTTCTGGACAGATTTCCGGCAACTTTACCGTCGATAGTGCCAACAACCTCGCAGTTCTGCTGCGTGCGGGTGCACTTCCGGCTCAGTTGACAGTCATCGAGGAACGCTCGATTGGTCCAGGACTTGGTGCGGATTCAGTTGAAGCTGGCCGGATCGCCTCGATCATCGCAGGCGCTGCCGTGATCATCTTCATGATCCTGGCGTATGGCCGGTTCGGCGTAATCGCCGACCTCGCTCTGACGGCCAATATATTCCTGATTTTCGGTGCGCTCACATTTCTTCAGGCAACGCTGACCCTTCCGGGTATTGCAGGGATCGTATTGACAATCGGTATGGCGGTGGATGCCAACGTGCTGATTTTTGAGCGAATACGAGAGGAATCAAGAGCTGGGCGATCCGTCATATCAGCCATTGATGCCGGTTACAGTCGGGCTCTGGGCACAATTCTTGACGCCAACATCACCACACTTATCGCAGCTGTCATCCTGTTCCAGCTTGGGTCGGGACCAGTACGCGGTTTCGCGGTGACGCTTGCGATCGGGATTTTCACGACTGTCTTCTCAGCCTTCACCTTCAGTCGGCTATTGGTGGCTCTTTGGATCCGCCAGCGTCGTCCGTCGAAATTGCCGATCTGAGCCGGGAGAAATATCATGTTGCTGAGACTTGTTCCGGACAACACCAACATCAAGTTCATGTGGCTGCGGAAAGCCAGTTTTCCGCTGTCCATCGTCCTCGTCATCGCCTCGCTGGCAGGATTTTTCCTCGTCGGTATGAACTACGGCATCGACTTCAAGGGCGGAACGATCATCGAGATCAAGACCGATGGTCCGGCTGATATCGGTGCCATTCGTTCCGAATTGGGTGAACTCAATCTGGGTGACGTCCAAGTCCAGGAGTTCGGTGCATCCGACGACATCCTGATCCGTGTCGAGGAACAGCCTGGCGGAGAACTGGCGCAGCAATCGGTCGTCCAGCGCATCCGTACCATTTTTGAAGACGACAATGTCGACTTCCGCCGTGTGGAAGTTGTGGGGCCGCGCGTTTCCGGAGAACTGGCGCAGGCGGGCGCGATCGCGGTGATCGCTTCCTTGTTGGCCATAATGTTCTATATCTGGTTCCGCTTCGAATGGCATTTCGCCATAGGTGCAATCCTGACAACTGCCAATGACGTGGTGATTACCATTGGCTTATTCGTGCTGCTTCAGCTGGATTTCTCGTTGTCGAGTATCGCGGCGGTTCTAACCATTATCGGCTATTCGCTCAACGATACCGTTGTGGTCTATGACCGGATTCGTGAAAATCTTCGAAAATACAAGAAGCGTCCGTTGGCCGATATTCTTGATCAGTCCATCAACGAAACATTGTCGAGGACGACCATGACGTCCGTGACGACTCTTTTGGCACTGATTTCACTCTATGTCTTTGGCGGTGAGGTCATCCAATCCTTCACGCTTGCCATGATTTTCGGCATTGTTATCGGCACCTATTCGTCCATCTTCCTGGCAGCACCATTCCTGATCCTGCTGAACCTGCGACCAGACGCAATGTCGTCGAAGGATGATGATGGCAAGAAGGGATCGGATGCCGAGGCGACTGCATAGGGCTGGTTGGTAGTGGAAATCCGGGACGCGCATTTTCCGGGGCGAGCGCCGCTGGATGCCTATGGCGAAGGCGGCTTTCGTTTTGCCGAGATGTCTCATCGCGGATCGCTGCTGTGCGTCCCTAGCGGGATTTACGGCTGGGATGTCAGCGCACCCGAGAACTTCTCTCAAAATGCGTTTGAGAAGGTTTTCCAGGAACAGGAGGACATTGAGGTCTTGCTGGTCGGTACGGGGACAGAGCTGCGCCTCTTGCCGCAAGATCTCAAGACTTTGTTTCGCGAGGCAGGTATTCTGGCGGACCCAATGTCGACCGGTGCAGCCGTACGCACATTCAATGTTCTTTTGTCGGAAGACAGGGCTGTTGCCGCGGCCCTTCTGGCGGTGGACTGACAACCGAACCGGACCATATGTGCAGATATGACCACTGACTTTGATCACGCGGCCGATATTGCACGCCAATTCGACAAGGATCGTTATTTAAGCGCTCTTCTAGCGCCCGAGAAGTTCCGCCCGGGTCTCATGGCGCTTTATGCCTACAGTGCCGAACTTGCTCGAATTCGTGAATTGGTATCTGAACCATTGCCGGGGGAAGTTCGGCTGCAATGGTGGCGCGATCTTCTTGAAGGCACAGAACATGGGGCGGCCGCCTCTAATCCGGTTGCGAATGCTCTACTGGAAACGATTGCTCAGTTTCAATTGCCCAGGCAAAGTCTGATCGCCATGACCGAGGCGCGAATATTCGACCTCTACAACGATCCGATGCCATCTCTGAATGATCTAGAAGGATACGCAGGCGAGACCGCCTCTGGTCTCATTCAATTGGCGTGCTTGGTCCTCAACGACGGCAAGGATCCTGGCACAGCGACGGCAGCGGGTCATGCCGGGGTTGCTTATGCTTTGACCGGCTTGATGCGAGCATTGCCCTGGCACGCGGCCCGACAGCAAATGTATCTGCCGAAGGACTTGCAGGAACGCCACAATCTGGATCCGGCAACTGTATTCAAAGGTGAGACCACACCTCAACTGCTCGCGGTTCTAACCGAACTTCGTGCCCATGTGCGTCATCATCTCGAGCGGGTGAGGGCAGTATCCGGAAATGTGCCTGGCACCTGCGCTGCGGCTTTCCTTCCACTTGTGTTGGTCGAGCCCTTTTTGCAGAAATTGGAGGCAACCGGTTTTGACCCGCTTAAGCAAAGCGCAGACTTGTCGCAATTGAAGCGTCAATGGGTCATGTGGCGCGCCAGACGAAACGTATTTGGAAGGCTTTAAAAAGCTGGGCTGGTCACTGCAAGAAGCCTATTCGGCTGCAGTTTGTTGCAGATCCAAACTCGATTTCCAGGCAAGAAAGTCGACTTTTGCGCGGTCGGTCAGGGCTCGTTTTTTCGCCCTTGTCTTGTCTTTTCCTTTCAGGCGTTTGCCATCCTCATCCTTTGTGGGCGCTTCGATAGGAGGAAAGAGACCAAAATTGACATTCATTGGCTGAAATGAACCAGGTTTTCCAGCGCCATCCTCTCGGCTTATATGACCACCTGTAATGTGGCCGAGCAGAGCGCCCATTGCTGTGGTGTCAGGCGGGGTGAGAATGTCTTGGCCGCGCGTCTCTCGAACTGCAAACAATCCGGCCATACAGCCGACGCTTGCCGATTCAACATAGCCTTCACAGCCTGTTATCTGGCCGGCAAACCGCATGCGCGGATCAGCTTTGAGGCGTAGGGATTTGTCCAGAACCTTCGGCGAGTTCAAAAAGGTATTGCGATGCAGGCCGCCCAGTCGGGCAAACTGTGCATTTTCAAGGCCGGGTATCATTTTGAAAATTTCAGCCTGTGCGCCGTATTTAAGTTTGGTCTGGAATCCGACCATGTTGTAGAGCGTGCCTAGGGCGTTATCCTGCCTCAGCTGAACCACGGCATAAGCTTTGACATCAGGATTGTGGGCGTTGGTGAGCCCCATTGGTTTCATGGGGCCGTGTCGAAGTGTTTCGCGGCCACGCGCAGCCATTACCTCGATGGGAAGGCAGCCGTCGAAATAGGGTGTATTGGCTTCCCACTCCTTGAAATCGGCCGTATCCCCGGCAATCAGGGCATCAATGAACGCTTCGTACTGGTCTTTGTCCAACGGGCAGTTGAGATAGTCTTTGCCCGTGCCGCCCGGCCCAACCTTATCGTATCGCGACTGGAACCAGGCTTTGGAAAGATCAACGGAATCAAAGTGAACGATAGGTGCAATGGCGTCGAAAAACGCAAGGGCATCTTCGCCGCTCAGGTCCAGCACTGAATGCGACAGAGCTGGGGAGGTGAGTGGCCCAGTAGCAACAATTACCTTGTCCCAGTCTTCAGGCGGAAGACCTGCAACTTCGGCGCGGTCGATTGTAATTCTTGGGTGATCTTCGAGCGCTTTTGTCACCGCGTTTGAAAAACCTTCGCGATCGACTGCCAGTGCGCTGCCTGCAGGCACTTGATTGGCATCCGCCGAGGCCATGATCAGCGAACCGAGTTGACGAAGTTCATGATGTATCAGGCCAACGGCATTCTGTTCGTTGTCGTCGGACCGGAAAGAGTTGGAGCAGACGAGTTCAGCCAAGCCATCCGTCTGGTGCGCGTCTGTTTTTCTGACCGGGCGCATCTCGTGCAGTATGACGTCAATTCCGGCCTGGGCGATCTGCCAAGCGGCTTCCGAGCCGGCAAGGCCACCGCCGATTACATGAATGGGGTTCATTGGTCTTCCCTGGGAGCAATGCCGACAATGAGAGGCTTATTCACGCCACGCGCCGGTTCGAACACTGAGTTAGTGATTATCTACATTCAATGCCAACTGCAATCGTTTCCCAACAAACCCCTGGATCTGTGCAAAGCTGGAATCTGGCGGATATCTGCCAGGTGGATCTTCGATTTGCGACGGGCGAGTGGCTATGTACAGTCTTATCTTGCCTCGAACTCGTCTATTTTCTCGCCGAACACTTCTGAGAGTGGGCGTGCGAAAGCTGGCAGATCCATGCAGCCAGCACGTACCGTACAAAAAAACAGGAGTTCAATGTCTTCCGGCATTTCAACACCACTTGATTTAAGGTGCAGTCCATAAACCACTATTCTATTTGCAACTGAGAGATCTATTGCTTCTGCAATATCAGGATCAAGGTATTGATCACTCCAAGTGTCCCATCGCAGTTTTCCGTCAAACGCAGAATTGAGATGGTGAAAACATAGAATGCTGATGTCTGTCAGAAACGAGTAGATGATATTGCGCCCGTCAAAGGTCGCAACCCAATCTGATTTGCTCACCTTACTGAGATGCCTGGGAGCATGAGCGACGGAAACAGGCACCAGAACCTGCTCGATCAAGACACCTATATCATCCAGTTTCTGGAAAAAGTCGCGCCATCCGAGATTTGAAACTTCAATGCCATGGTCATTCAAAAATGCGGTTGAAATTTCTAAGCGCTCATCATGAACTTGGTACAGATGTTTTATGTTGGCCTCGACTTGCTCGATACTCAACTTGCCAGGGTCGCCGGGAAAAGGCCGATTAAATGATGGGTAGGAAGAAAAAATCTCTGGTGGTTCGTTCCGGCTCCCAAAGACACTGAACATCTGCATCGAACCTTTTAATGGGGACCAGCTAAACCCATGGACCGTAATAGACTTTCTGCCGAAGCCCGCCTTGTCCGCATGGCTGAAACTAGTGCCGAATGCATCAGGCGTGCAAGTGAATAAGTCCGCTGAGGCTGGCTAGCCGTTCTTTGAGATTGGATGGCCCAAGCTCCATCGCAAAGGCGTGAGCTCTTCACTTTTTTCAGGCCACAGGACTCAAATGTCGGGTCTGGCGAGCACAGGAGGAAAGGTTGCATAGCGGTTCTTGTCACTGCGGTCGGGTCGCGTTTCTGGTCGATGCAACAATCGATCACGCACGTCAATGCGATTGTACAATATGCAGAAAACGAGGGCTACTGACGTTCAGGGTGTCCAACGATGCGCTTCAACTGAAATGCGACTTGGCGGACCTGCTCCAATATCGTTGGGGAACAAGAACAGCTGTCGACTATTTCTGCCCAATTTGCGGTGTTTTGCCGTTCCGGCGACCCAGCCAGCTGACGCTTGAGGAAAGAACAGCTGGTCTGGACCCATTCGACGGTTGGTCCATAAATCTCAGATGCATCGATGAAATTGATCTCGACGCGTTGCCGAAGCGCCGGATTTTCGGAAGTCGTCTGCAAATCTGAGCAAGTTTCGGGAGTTGCAAGCTTCTTGGAACAGTTGACCCATGACCGGTCGTTGAGAATTGAGCAAGAATGCGTCTGGGACGTTTTTTGAAAGAACGCTCTCTGAAATCCGGACACAAAAAAACGCCTGCCGATGGGAGGAGGATCCGGCAGGCGTTTTTTTTGATCCTACGCGGTTGGCGTAGGTCTGCAGTCAGGAACTTGGGAGGAGGATAGCTCCAGACTGCTTATACTTATTTCGCGGACATACGTGCGTAGTGGCTGATGTCTGCGCGAGCAATACCCAGGTCGTTCAGTTCCCGGTTGCTCAGGTTGGACAGCTCGTCATATGTCTGACGGAAGCGTTTCCAGTTGTTGTATTTGCGAACAACGTTATCGATCATTTTTTAGGCCTTTCGCTATATCTGTGGCCATGGCACCGCGGATCGGCGTCTGGCCCGTTCATCTCTTACGTTTTTGAAGATAGTGATATTGTGCACTGCGAGGTAGAGGGAAAATCGCGTGACTGATATGCATTTTTTGCAGATCAACTTGCTCTTAAACCATTTGAATTCCTAGCGCACACCCTTTTGACGCATAGCTTTGGCTGCGCTCTTTCGCAGTTGCGAAGAGGCAGGATGTGGGAATTAAAACAGGGGAAAGAAACAGACCGCTAGACAAACGAACGCCCGCCAGCGGGAGGAGGTGCTGGCGGGCGTCGTTTCGACGTGACAGGGCTGGGAGGAGGATGCCCTGCGTGTCACACGTCCGTTGGCTGGGAGGAGGATGCCTCGGGACGCGATTCTAAACTGTGTTAGCCGTAGTGACGGCGAGCGACGAATTTAATATCGCTCCGGCTGATGCCGAGGTCGGTGAGTTCGCGATTGGAAAGACGAGACAGCTCATCGACCGCACGGCGGTAGCTCACCCAGTTGCTGTACTTCTGTCGCACAGTATCAAACATCTTCTTGTTCCTTATTCGGCGAGTGGCCTCAACCGCTCGCTCCGTTGTTGATCCATGATATAATTCACCGAGTGAAATAAAAGAAGTGCCATCTCTGCATGACAGGCATGCGTTTGATGCAATGCAAAAAAATTCGCTCGGTGAAATCAGTGTGATTAAAAAA
The DNA here is from genome assembly GCF_026191725.2 of Roseibium porphyridii. NCBI lineage: Bacteria > Pseudomonadati > Pseudomonadota > Alphaproteobacteria > Hyphomicrobiales > Stappiaceae > Roseibium > Roseibium porphyridii. Next base: position 3,373,570 of record NZ_CP120863.1, on the reverse strand, counting down.
ACACACTGCAAATCAACAAATTAATAGATAGGGTGCAGTGCACATATTTCAAGAGTGTGTCACGCCAATCCGCTGTTAGGGCGTTATTCGGCTGCGTCAGAAGTTTGCTGCGGACGTCGTTGCAACAATTCGCGCAAAAACTGACCGGTGTAGCTTTGTTCAGCTTCTGCCACGTCCTCGGGGCGCCCTGTCGCCACAATTGTGCCACCGCCGTCTCCGCCTTCCGGACCAAGATCTATGATCCAGTCTGCCGTCTTGATGACTTCCAGATTGTGTTCGATTACGAGAACCGTGTTCCCCTGATCGACCAGCTCATGCAAAACGTCCAGCAGCTTGGCGACATCATGGAAATGCAGACCGGTTGTCGGCTCGTCCAATATATAAAGCGTGCGGCCCGTGGAGCGTTTTGAGAGTTCTTTCGCGAGCTTGACCCGCTGCGCTTCGCCTCCAGAGAGCGTGGTTGCCTGCTGACCAACCTTGATATAGCCGAGCCCGACCCTTGCGAGCGTCTCCATCTTGTCCCGGACTGCAGGGACCGCTGCAAAGAACTCTGCCGCCTCTTCAACGGTCATATCGAGCACATCGGCGATGGATTTGCCTTTGAATTCAACTTCCAGCGTTTCGCGGTTGTAACGTCTGCCTTGGCAAACGTCACAGGTGACATAGACATCTGGCAGGAAATGCATCTCAATCTTTATGACGCCATCGCCCTGACAGGCTTCACAGCGACCGCCCTTGACGTTGAACGAAAACCTGCCGGGTTGATAGCCACGTGCTTTTGCTTCGGGCATGCCGGCAAACCATTCCCGTATGGGCGTGAATGCGCCGGTATAGGTGGCCGGATTCGATCTTGGCGTTCGTCCGATTGGGGACTGATCGATATCGATCACCTTGTCCAGCACCTCAAGCCCTTCGATCCGGTCATGCGGAGCAGGGTTGTCGCGAGCACCATTCAGTCGACGTGCCGCGGCCTTATATAAGGTGTCTATCAGGAAGGTCGATTTTCCACCGCCGGAGACACCCGTGACGCAAGTGAACGTACTGAGCGGCACGTCCACATTGACGTCTTTCAGATTGTTTCCGCGCGCGCCTTTGACCGAAAGTTGCCGCTTCTTGTTTATCTTGCGTCGTCCATCCGCCCTGGAAATCATGCGTGTGCCAGACAAATACTCACCGGTGAGGGACTTCGGGTTCGCCATGACTTCGGCAGGGGTGCCTTTCGCAACCACTTGACCACCATGAACACCAGCACCTGGACCGACATCGACAACATAGTCCGCCGTAAGGACAGCGTCTTCATCGTGTTCAACCACGATGACAGTGTTGCCGAGGTCGCGCAGATGCTTCAGCGTTTCCAGCAGTCTGGCATTGTCTCGCTGATGAAGGCCAATTGAGGGTTCGTCCAGCACATAAAGAACACCCGTAAGCCCAGAGCCGATTTGCGAAGCCAGCCGGATACGCTGGCTCTCGCCACCGGAAAGGGTCCCGGAAGCACGTGAAAGTGTCAGATACTCCAACCCGACATCATTCAGAAATTTCAGTCTCTCGCGGATTTCCTTCAAGATCCGACCGGCGATTTCGCTTTGTTTTTCATTCAGTTGCGCAGGAAGCTCTTCAAACCAGTCACTTGCAAGTCGAATAGAATTCTCGGTTATTTCACCGATATGTTTTCCGGCAATCTTGACCGCCAATGCTTCTGGCTTCAGGCGAAAACCACTGCATGCCGGGCATGCATGGTCTGATTGAAACCGGCTGAGCTCTTCGCGTACCCATGTGCTCTCGGTTTCGCGCCAACGTCGTTCGATGTTACCGATTACGCCTTCGAACGTCTTTTCAGTCCGATAGCTTCTCACACCATCGTCATAGACAAATTCGATCGCGTCTTTTCCTGTCCCATGCAGTATGGCGTCCTGCACCTCAGATGGGAGGTCTTTCCAGGGAGTTGCCATCGAAACTTTGAAGTGTCCGCAAAGAGCCTCAAGCGTCTGGGTGTAATAAGGCGATGTCGATCCCGTCTTTGCCCAGGGCAAGACGGCGCCCTCTCGTAGCGAGAGGGAATGATCAGGGACAACCAGGTCTTCCTCGAACGCCAAAGTGGTGCCAAGCCCGTCACACGTCGGGCAGGCGCCGAACGGATTGTTAAAGGAAAAGAGCCGCGGCTCTATCTCCGGAATAGTGAAACCGGATACCGGGCAGGCAAATTTTTCAGAAAAAATCAGTCTTTTCGGATCGCCGTTTTCTTCAACCTGATCGGCAAATTCCGCGATTGCGATGCCATCGGCGAGTTTCAGTGCGGTCTCCAGAGAGTCAGCAAGTCTGCCCGCGATATCATCGCGCACGACTATACGGTCCACGACAACATCGATGTCATGCTTGAATTTCTTGTCGAGCGCCGGAGCATCCGCAATTTCGTAGAAGGTGCCGTCAATCTTGACGCGCTGGAAGCCCTTTTTCATCAGCTCGGCCAGCTCTTTACGATATTCGCCCTTTCTGCCGCGCACCATTGGTGCAAGCAGATAAAGCCTTGCGCCTTCGTCAAGATCCATGACCCTGTCGACCATCTGGCTCACAGTTTGACTTTCGATGGGCAGTCCGGTCGCCGGCGAATAGGGAACACCAACCCGTGCGAACAACAGGCGCATGTAGTCGTAAATTTCAGTGACCGTGCCTACGGTTGAGCGCGGGTTACGGCTCGTTGTCTTTTGCTCGATTGAAATGGCAGGCGAAAGACCGTCAATTTGATCCACGTCAGGCTTCTGCATCATTTCCAGGAACTGACGTGCGTAAGCGGAGAGACTTTCAACGTAGCGCCGCTGCCCTTCGGCATATATCGTATCGAACGCAAGCGACGACTTGCCCGATCCCGATAGTCCGGTCATGACTATCAGCCGGTCGCGAGGCAAGTCCAGGTCCACGCCTTTGAGGTTGTGCTCACGGGCACCCCTGACACTGATCACCTTGGTCGGGTCATTTTTCCAGCTGTTGTCCGACTTGGGTGTCTTGGGCTTGGTCATTCTTGTGTTTCCTGAAGGCCTGCACAGGCAATCGTATCGGCATGAGCAGGGAACTTTGATATCGGTGTGGCAAGTTTTTCCTGCCCGGATATAACAGTTTCCACCGGCGCTTCCAGTGGTCCAAATTCATGTTGCTGGAAGACTGGCATCTTTCCTTGGTGTTCGATTGAATCGGTTTTACAGAAATGATAAGAACAAAACAAGTACACGAGATATGCCGCGTCAGGAAGCTTGCTCTGATAGGGTCTAAATGCAGGCGCTTGCAAGAGTATCTTCCTGACAGCCTTTGGAGCAATCGTTGGGCTGCAGTGCTCCGTGCGCTCTGGTTATCTACTTTGAGATCGCTCCACGGTGCTGAGGCTGGCAAGAAAGATTGCGCTATGCCTCGTTAGCCAGGGCTGGCCTGTGGAAAATGAGCGCTTGTGCGGGAAAAAGCGGGCGAAGCTGTTGGCAGGCCGTTAGGGTTCTGGTTCAAGCCGCGAAGCCGGTGGCACGGTTGGACATCGACATGTTTGCCGAGAAGTGAACTGTCTTGTGATGTCAAACCGCAGAATGAAAAACAGGAGAGCAGAATGGCGGGCAGCGTCAATAAGGTAATTTTGGTTGGAAATCTGGGGGCAGACCCGGAAATCCGTCGGACTCAGGACGGTCGGCCGATTGCCAATCTGCGGATCGCGACGTCGGAATCCTGGAGAGACCGCAACAGCGGTGAGCGTCGGGAAAAAACCGAATGGCACCGGGTTGTCATCTTCAACGAAGGTCTGTGCAAGGTGGCTGAGCAATATCTGCGCAAAGGATCCAAGATCTATCTTGAAGGTCAATTGCAGACCCGCAAGTGGCAGGATCAGTCAGGTCAGGACCGCTATTCGACCGAAGTTGTGCTGCAAGGTTTCAACTCCAACCTGACTATGCTCGACGGGCGCGGTGAGGGCGGTGGCCAACCAGGTGGATTGCCAGACTACGGAAACGACCAGGGCGGCGGTTTCGGCGGAGGCTCCGGTAGTGGCGGAGGCTATGGCGGTGGCCAGAGCGGCGGCGGTTTCGGAGGTCCTTCGAGTGGTGGCGGTGGTGCCGGCCCGATGGACGATGAGATTCCATTCTAATCAAACGATAAAGGCACGAGAGGCCCTGTTTTAACAGGGGCCTCGTGTGTCCTCTGGTCATCCGCCGACATGCGGATCATACGGTGTGCTCGGATCGTCGACGCCGTCATAATATTCCTCCGAAGTACCCAGACCGCAATGATAGACGGCTTCTTCCGCACGGGTGTCTCCACCTGTGATCGGAGCACCATTATGATGTGCCAGCTCATGAATAATGGTCGCCAAAACCATCCAGCGTCCCATGTTGAATGCACGGTCGCCAATGGCGATTTCACCGGTTGGTACATGGATCTCTCCATGCAGTGGAGAAATGGTCGGGCCATAGTTCACCCAGATCGAACTGTCGTTGATCATAGCTGACAAGCTGCGCCCCTTGGGCAGGGTGCGGAAATAGGCATTGCAGGACGGATTGTTCTTGACCATCCGAAACAACTTGTTCCTTGCCCATTTGCATTTCGAATATTTCGAAGAATCGAAACTTGTATATTTCCAGATTGGCGAGGAATGGTCGCCGACATTGAACTGGAACGGCATTTTGCCTTCTCCTTTTGGCTCACGTTTTCGTGAGCTCTTATAGGAGCGCAGCGTTGTGCATATCGTGATGGCCATCACGCCCTGGCCGAATACTGCGAATGACGCACTCAGAAAGTGAGTGCATTTTCAATTGCATCTTCTGGTGGGTGAAATCGAGGCAATAACGTCACACTGAATTGAATTCAAAATCTGTGCACGACGCCCGCTCTTAACCATCTTCAGAAGCTTGATATAGTATCAACGAATTGAATTGGAATGATTTGCCCAGGCAGTGCGGCGGAAAAAGCCCTGCTTTTGCCTGGTGAATACACCAAACGCGACACAATTTCCCGGCAGAACGAACCGGGTGGCGTTTTTTCCTTGGCAGGGAATGAGAACATCCGGTCACCGTGGGCGCGCTGCCGGACCAAATTGACTTTAGTTTTCGGGTTGGAACAATGCGAACAGACACATCAGCGAATTGCAAGCAGGTTGGTGCCAAAGGCAAGACCGCCGTCAAGAGCCGCGCAGGAACCTTTTTCGGCACATCCTTGAAAACCGGCCTTATGGCTTCGGTGCTTGCGACAGGCTTTGCCATTGCACCTGTGGAACCGGCATCCGCCCAGAATTTCTTTCAGCGCCTCTTCAATCCGGAGCATCAGCGCCGCGAGCAGGAACGGCTTCGCCAGGAAGAGCTCAAAAGGAAGGTTTCGAAGGTGCGGGTCTCCGCTCCACGCTATTTGAATTATCGACCCGATGATTGGAAGCAGCTGCCGCTCGGAGAATTGTCTGAAAAGAAAACCGCAGAAATTCAGCCTGCGGCCCAGAGTGTCGAAGCCGGCGACCCGGCAACCCTGGACGCAGAACCGGCCACTGTTGTTCCTGTTGTACTGACCGCATTTGATGAAGCACGCCCCGCGTTGAAAGACATGACCCTGATGGGACTTCCAGAGGTTGGGGAAGCTCTTGTCGCATTTTATCGCGAACATCCCGATTTTGCCTGGACTGAGGACGGTCAACCGACAGCCAAGGCAAAGCAGCTCCGTGACGCACTCGAAAAGGCCGGTGACTTCGCCCTCAATCCGGCAGACTATTTTGTGCCGCTTCCAGAAGCCTCAGGTGCGGAAGAGGCCAATCAAGATGCTGCGACAATGCAGTTCGAGATGGCGCTCAGCGCTGCCGCACTGACCTATGTTCTGGATGCCAAGCGTGGCCGCGTCGACCCCAACCGGATTTCGCAATATCACGATCTGCCTCGCCATGATGTTGATCTGGTTGCTGCGCTTGAAAATCTGAAATCTGCAACGAATATTGCTGAAACCCTTCAATCAAACCAGCCGCAAAATTCCCATTTCAAAGAGTTGACCGCTGAACTTGAGCGTTTGAAGGCTGAAGACGAAGCAACCGATCAGATCGTGATAGCGCCCGGGACTTTCCTGAAGGCAGGCAAGTCCAGTCCGGAGATGAAAAACATCGTTGCTGCTATCCAAAAGAACGGATCGGTTGAGTTGAGGACCGCCCACTCCGGAACGCTGGAAGCGTATGAAGGTGACGACCTCTATTCACCTGAACTGGTCGAGTTGGTCAAAGCCTTTCAAAAGGAAAACAAACTGACGCCAGACGGTATTGTCGGCAAGAACTCGATCAAGGCCATGGTCGGAGAAACCAATGCTGCAAAGATCGCCAAAGTTGAACTGGCAATGGAGCGCAGCCGCTGGATGCCGGAAGAACTTGGCGAGCGGAAAGTCTTCATCAACCAGCCGGCATTTACCGCAACATACAGCGCCCCAGGGGAAGATCCCCTGTCGATGCGTGTCGTGGTTGGCAAAAAGTCCAACCAGACCAATTTCTTCTACGACAAGATCGAAATCGTGGAATACAACCCGTACTGGGGCGTGCCGTATTCGATTATCGTCAACGAGATGTTGCCTAAACTGGCAAAGGACCCGAGCTATCTGGATCGTGCGGGATACGAAGTGACAACGGCTGGAGGGCGGAAAGTATCGTCTTCGTCCGTCAATTGGTATGCCGTCGCTTCAAAACAACAGACGATCAATGTCCGCCAATATCCAGGTCGTTCGAATGCGCTTGGAGAGGTGAAGATACTTTTCCCGAACAGGCACCATATCTACATGCACGACACTCCCTCAAAGAGTCTTTTCAACAAAGACGTGAGGGCGTTCAGCCACGGCTGTATTCGTCTCCATGACCCAAAGGCCATGGCGGCGGCGGTGCTGGGGAAATCGAAAGATTATGTCAGCTCACGTATTTCGGCTGGACAGAACGAACAGGAGAAAGTGACCGGAGACCTCCCTGTTTACGTTTCCTACTTTACTGCCTGGCCAGAACTTGACGGTACAATCGCCTATTATACCGATATTTATGACCGCGATCGGCACCTCTTGAAGGCGCTTGAAAAAACCGAAGCGGTTAGGGCGAAAGCACGCGCGTCCTAAGCACAGACTCAATGCAAAAAACAAAGGCCGCTGGATAACAATCCGGCGGCCTTTTTAGTTAACACAGGATCTGCGAGTGTCAGGATTAACCTTTGAGGCAATCCGACAAGGAATTCGCTAGGCTTTGCAGCAGGTTCGGGTAAAGGTCCGGTCCATTTTCAAGGCCGGTGCCGAGAGGGTCAAGCGTGCCTTTTTGAGCACTGCTGCCTTCCATAACAACATCAACGAGCTTGGCATCGAATTGCGGCTCCTGGAAAACGCAAGTCACCTCCAGATCGCGTATTCGACCCTGGATATCAGCGACCCGATCAGCACTGGACAGCGCTTCAGGTGAGATCGTGATCGAACCACTCGCTTCGATGTCAAAATGATGTTCGAAATGATGATAGGCATCGTGGAATACGATGAACTTCTTGCCTTCAACCGGGTGGAGTTGTTCTTCAATTTTGCCTTCAAGTGCTTCGATTTTCGCCTGGAATGCAGTCGCATTCTCACGATACTTTTCAGCGTTTGTCGGGTCTACCTCAGCAAGCTTTTCTGCCATTGCGCCAGCAATTGCGATTCCGTTGTCTGGATTTAACCAGATATGCGGGTCGCCAGCATGGTCCGAGTGGTCATGCCCAGCATGTTCTTCATGCTTGTCGTGATCATGGTCGTCATGGTCCGCATGGCCTTCATCGTGGTCATGCTCTTCTTCCGCGTGAGCATGTTCCTCATGATCGCCATGTTTCTCCTTGTCATGATCGTCATGGGCATGTTCGTCATGGCTGTCGCCGTGCTTGTGCTCATCTTCAGCATGCGCGTGTTCTTCATGCTTATCGTGATCATGGTCATCATGAGCATGTTCGTCATGATGTTCTTCTTCATGCTCTTCATGGGAAGCTTCTTCAGCTCCATGATCGTGCCCATGCCCATGCCCATGGTCATGATCATGTGAATCGAAGTCTTTGCCTTCCCGAATGCCAAGGTGACTAACATCTTTAACATCCATGAAACTCAGAACTTCGGCGTCACTCGCCATCGAACTGATGGGCTTTTCCAATGACGGCGTTAGTTGCGGGCCAACCCAAAAGACGACATCTGCGCCTTCCAGAAGAGAAGCCTGAGATGGTTTCAGCGCAAAACCATGCGGTGAAGCCGCGCCATCGATCAAGATGTGCGGTGTTCCAACACCATCCATAACGGCGGCCGCGATAGAGTGAATCGGCTTGATGGTGGTGACGACGTTCGGGCTTTCAGCAAACGCAGTGGAACTAAGCAACGCACTTGCAGCGACGCTCGCAAGCGCGGTCGCAACGAATGTCTTGCGGCCTCGAGCCGTAGCACCTTTGGTATCGGATTTGTCAATCATGCGGGGAGTACTCGATTTGATGTAACAATGTAACGCGTAATTTTATAACGTTTGTGTATTGGCTTCGCAAGTGATCTAGATCCGAGAGTCTTGCAAGACTACTGGAGAAGACTTGGATTGAATTCGTCAGGCGGTTAAGGTCGAAAAAAACAAACGGATCAAACGTTTCATGCAGGAAAGTTCCGCATTTCGAGCCGAGAGGTTCCTGAAATCCTATCCACCGAAAGCCGCTCAGTTGATCGTCACGATTTATGGCGACATCGTAGAACCTCGTGGTGGCGTATTGTGGATGGGTGACCTGATCAGTTTGTGCAGCGGTTTTGGCGTCAATGAATCTCTTGTCCGCACAGCCGTTTCACGTCTCGTTTCAAAAGGTCAGTTGTCCGGTGAACGCGATGGCCGACGCAGCTTTTATGCGCTCACGGAAGAGGCACGAAACGAATATCACCTGGCAGCTGACTTGTTTTTCGGGCCGAGCGACAAAGACTGTGATTGGATTATCTCCATTTGCTCTGTTCCGGCTGAACAGGAGAAGCTTCTGAGAGGAGGGTTTGTCAGTCTGGGGGGAAGCGTTTTCATCGCGGCCGATCGACGTGACCGCCCGCTTAACGACGTCTCGTTCCGCTCGTCAGCGGTGGATCCGAAAAGCAAGTCTTTTCGAGCGCTGCTGAGATCTTCGTTTAAGCTGGATGAACTGAGCGTTGAGTACAGTGAATTCGCGAAGCGATATCAACCAATGAACACAGTATTGAAGAAGGCGCTGTCCGCTCAGGAAGCGTTATTGTGCCGCCTTGCTCTTGTCCATGACTATCGTGCCATACGCTTTCGCGACCCCAGACTGCCACCTGAAGCGCTCCCCAAAGACTGGCCGGGAAACGAAGCTCACAAGCTCTTCGCGATCCTTTATGCGGGTCTTTCGCAGGCAGCTGACAACTTCATTGGGCAGCACCTCATGAATCAGGCAGGCCTCTTGGACGCCGTTCCAGCATCCATCAGATCGAGACTGGAAACGATCTCTGCAAGAATTTGACACCTGGAGTTTGGCGGAAATCCGCGATTGGATCTAAAAGCATCACATTTTTTTCCAGAATGAACTTTTTCTGTGATGCATTGTGCGCTATCCTGACGCATCTTCAACATGACGAGAGGAGGCGTCATGTATGCGCAAATGGTGAAAACCGATACGACCAAGGTACTTGATCTATCGGAAATGTCGGCAGAAGAACGTGCGTTTCAGGAACGTATCGACCGCGGTGAAAAGATCGAACCAACGGATTGGATGCCGGAAGGGTATCGCAAGACCCTGATACGACAAATCGGTCAGCATGCGCATTCAGAGATTGTTGGTCAGCTTCCAGAAGGCAATTGGATTACGCGCGCTCCGACGCTGGAGCGCAAGGCCATCCTGCTTGCAAAGGTACAGGACGAGGCCGGACACGGTCTTTATCTTTACTGCGCGGCCGAAACCCTCGGTGTCAGCAGGGATGAGCTGATAGAACTCCTCCACGCCGGCAAGATGAAATACTCCTCGATCTTTAATTATCCGACGTTGACATGGGCCGATATCGGAGCTGTCGGTTGGTTGGTGGACGGTGCTGCAATCATGAACCAGGTCCCGCTTCAGCGCACTTCCTTCGGACCTTATTCGCGTGCCATGATCCGTATCTGTAAAGAGGAAAGTTTCCATCAACGCCAAGGCTACGACATCATGATGAAGATGGCCGGCGGGAACGAGGCGCAAAGGCGCATGGCGCAGGATGCACTCGACAGATTTTGGTATCCCTCCTTGATGATGTTCGGCCCCTCGGACAAAGAGTCCGTTCACTCTGCTCAATCCATGGTCTGGAAAATCAAGATCAATACCAATGATGAGCTTCGGCAAAAATTTGTCGATCAGACCGTCCCGCAAGCGCAGTATCTGGGCCTCACGGTTCCCGATGAGCATTTGACGTGGAACGAGGAAAAGGGCGGCTATGACTTTTCCGAACCTGATTGGAGTGAGTTCTTTGAAGTGCTCAAAGGCAACGGGCCGTGCAATCGGGAACGTATGGCAGCGCGGGTAAAGGCATGGGAAGACGGCGCATGGGTACGCGATGCGCTGATGGCTCACGCCGATAAGCATGAAGCTGCAAGAACAGCCGCGGAGTGAACCTAATGACTGATTTTAACATTGCCGAATTGAATGTTGCCCGGCTGAAACATGACATCAACGATCCGCGAATTTCTGATTTCGTGCGAAACCTGAACCGGATCAACTTCGCTGCCGAGCGCAGTGAAGGCTTTGTCTGGCGGCTCAAGGACGAGGCAGGCACGTCAGTTGCGATGTCCGCTGAAAATGACCCGATGGTTATTCCGAACCTGTCCGTTTGGACTGACGTCAAGTCGTTGGAAAACTTTGTCTTTAAGACGGTTCACAAACGGTTTTACGAACGACGCGCCGAATGGTTCAGCGTGATGGAAAAAATGCACTTTGTTATGTGGTTCGTGCCAACCGGGCACCGACCTTCGCTCGAAGAAGCCTGGGACCGGCTGAACCATCTCAACACGCATGGCGCTTCCGATCACGCATTCGGTTGGGAGCATATTGAAGATGCAAGTCTGTGGCGAACTGCAAGGTGCACATCGTCAGCGGCCTGAGCGATATTCCAGGGAGACGTAAACATGAAAAAGGAATGGCCGCTCTGGGAAGTGTTCATTCGAGGTCAGCACGGCCTCAATCATCGCCATGTCGGATCGCTCCACGCGCCCGATGCTGAAATGGCGATCAAAAATGCGCGCGATGTTTACACACGGCGCAAGGAAGGCGTCAGTATTTGGGTTGTCGCGTCATCACAAATCACAGCGTCAGATCCCGGATCCAAAGATGCCTTGTTCGAACCGTCCATCGACAAGATCTACAGGCATCCAAGCTTTTACGACATTCCTGATGACGTCGGAAAAATGTGATGACCGATACAGGCGATAATATCGCAAACGATATATTCTTTGACTGGCTTTTGCGGCGCGGTGACACTGCTCTCGTGCTTGGTCACAGAGTGTCGGAATGGTGCGGCCATTCTCCCGTTTTGGAAGAAGATATCGCGCTCGCGAATATCGCGCTCGATTTAATCGGGCAGGCGAGACTTTGGCTGTCATTGGCAGGAGAAGTGGAAGGCAAAGGGCGCGGCGAGAACGAACTTGCCTATTTGCGAGATGCCTGGGACTTCCGAAATCTGTTGTTGGCAGAACAACCAAATGGCGATTTCGGTCAGACCATGATGCGACAGTTTCTTATCGACGCTTATCAGGCGCAATTGTTGAAAGCTCTTGCAAAGTCCGCTGATGAACGTGTCGCTGAAATTGCGGTGAAAGCCGGTAAGGAAGTGGACTATCACCTCGACAGGTCAGCAGATCTGGTCATCAGGCTTGGTGATGGCACCGCAGAGAGCAGACAGCGAATGCAAATGGCCGTAGAAATTCTATGGCCTTATTCGGGAGAAATGTTCATCGGTGACGCCGTCGATCAGGCAGCGGCTGCGGCAAAAGTCGCTCCTTCACCTGAAGATCTCCGGCCCGATTGGGTATCGACCGTTGATGCAGTCTTCACTGCAGCGACTTTGTCAAAGCCAGAGACGGACTTTGCTCATACCGGAGGTCTGACCGGCCGTCATTCAGAGCATCTCGGACACATTCTGGCTGACATGCAGTTTCTGCAAAGAGCCTATCCGGGCGCTACCTGGTAAAGCCCATGCACGTTCCCACGCAAACGGTTTGGAGATGGTTGTCTGAAGTTCCGGACCCTGAAATCCCTGTCCTGTCGCTAACCGATCTTGGCGTAATTCGAGATGTTCGATGGGACGAGGGCATGTTGGTCGTTACCGTAACGCCGACCTACACAGGTTGTCCCGCGACAGCCGTTATCAATCTCGATATCGAAACCAAACTGCGGTCCAACGGAATTGAGAACCTGCGCCTGGAACAGCGTATCAGTCCGGCCTGGACGACGGCCTGGCTCAGTCCGGAAGGTCGTGAAAAACTCCGAAAATATGGCATTGCGCCACCAGTTGAAGGCACCGCGAATACCGGACGGATATCAAGATTGTCCAGCAAGAAAGCTTTGGTTGTTGCGTGTCCACGCTGCGGTTCTGACAAAACGGAAAAGATCAGCCAATTCGGTTCTACACCTTGTAAAGCTGCCTATCGGTGCCGGTCCTGCCTGGAGCCATTCGACTATTTCAAATGCCACTAGAACGATGGGCGGTCGTTGCAGGTCAGCTCAGCCTACTGTCATCACAACTCCAGGGAGGAACTAGATGTCGAGGTTTCACGCCCTCACGGTAACCGAAGTCGCACCCGAGACACGGGACGCAGTCGTGGTAACCCTGAGACCCCAAACAGGGGATGAGGAGGTTTTTCACTTTTCTCAAGGTCAATATCTGACGTTCCGACGAGACTTTGACGGTCACGAAGTGCGGCGTTGTTATTCAATATGCACCGGTACGGAAGATGGTGATCTGAAGGTCGGCATAAAGCGCGTCGACGGTGGCGCTTTTTCGTGTTGGGCAAATGAAGATCTGAAACCCGGCGATACCATAGAGGCGATGCCCCCTCGTGGCAGTTTCCATTCCGAGATTGATCCTGATGAAGCGAAATTCTATTTCGGCTTTGCCGGCGGTTCGGGAATAACGCCGATACTGTCGATTATCAAAACGGTGCTGGCCCGTGAGCCGGAAGCTCAATTCACGCTCGTCTACGCCAATCGTCAGGTTTCCTCGATCATGTTCCGAGAAGACCTTGAAGACTTGAAAAACCTCTATCTCGGCAGACTTCAAATCATTCACATTCTCAAGAATGACGGTCAGGATACGGAGTTGTTCTCAGGGCGCATTGACAAGGAAAAGCTCGAAGACTTGTTTCAGAACGTGGTTGATCCGCAAGATATCGACCAGGCGTTCCTGTGCGGACCTCACGGAATGATGGAAACCGTAAGTGAGGCCCTGAAAAACCACGGGGTCGAAAACGGCCGGATCAAGCAGGAACTCTTCAAATCCGATCAACCCGGGCGTTTGCCTGCCAAACAAAGACCGGCACTTACCGGAAACGAGGCAAAAGAGGCGGATCTCAAGCTGACGCTCGACGGTACGACCCGTGTACTTCACATGGAGCCTGGAGAAACCATTTTGGAAACCGCTCACAGAAACAGTATCGACGCTCCTTATTCGTGTTGCGCAGGCGTCTGCTCCACGTGCCGTGGCAAGCTTCTGGAAGGCGAAGTGGAAATGGCCGCAAACCACGCTCTTGAAGACGACGAAATCCGGGACGGATACATTTTGACCTGCCAATCCAGGCCCTTGTCAAAACGATTGGTGCTCACTTACGACGCCTGATCCGCGGAAAACATGGGCGCAATGGCCGGGTAGCGGCCAATCTTTCAAAGAACTGGAAGTGATTTCATGACGGTGGTTTCTCACAATGTCCGCGACCTTGAGAGTTTTCTCAGCGGTTCTTGGCGAAGTGGAAAAGGCGAGGGCAAGTTGCTTGTTGATGCAGCGACCAGTCAGCCTGTTGCTCGCATCAACGCAGACGGCCTCGATTTGTCTGAGGCGCTCAACTATGGGCGCAGCAAGGGTGGTGCCGCTCTTGGCAAAATGACCTTTCATGAGCGGGCGCTGATGCTCAAAAGTCTTGCGCAGATACTCATGGAGAAGAAAGAAATCTTCTACCAGGAGAGTTTTGCAACTGGCGCAACGCGCAAGGACAGCTGGATTGATATTGAAGGCGGCATCGGAACGTTGTTTGCCTATTCCTCAAAGGCGCGCCGGGAAATGCCGAACACGCGCGTTTTTACGGAGGGAGCAATTGAGCCGCTCTCGCGTGACAGCACATTTTCAGGTCAGCATATCCTTTCGCCGTTGAAGGGAATCGCAGTCCATATCAACGCCTATAACTTTCCTTGCTGGGGAATGTTGGAGAAGATTGCACCTTCACTGATTGCCGGTGTGCCTTGTCTCGTAAAACCGGCCAGCCAAACCGCCTACCTCACGGAACTCATGGTCAGGCACATTCTGGCAGCCGATATACTTCCAGAAGGAGCTCTTCAGCTGCTCTGTGGCTCAGCGAACGACCTTGTGGACCATGTGACGGGACAAGATGTTGTGACGTTCACCGGGTCTGCGGCGACTGGTCAGATGTTGCGTCAAAATCCGTCAATGGTTCGTAATTCGACGCGGTTTTCAATGGAAGCCGACAGCCTTAATGCAGCTGTGCTAGGATCGGATGCAAAGGCGGGGGAACCCGAGTTCGATCTTTTCGTCAAGGAAGTGGCTCGGGAGGTGACCGTCAAAGCGGGGCAAAAATGCACCGCGATCCGTCGGGTCATTGTCCCTCGTGACGCTGCTGAAGCTGTAAGTGACGCCTTGAAGGCTCGCTTTGAAAAACTGAGAATTGGGGACCCAAGAGATGACACCGTCACCATGGGGCCCCTCGCATCTGCCGGTCAAAGAGACGAGGTCCAATCGCGCGTCGAAGAATTGAGGACGGAGGCGGAAACTGTCTACGGCGGTTCGTGCAGTATTCCGGAAAAGGGAGCTTTCGAAGCTCCGGTCCTACTTTATTGCGACAGACCCTTGGCTTCAGAAGCCATCCACGCCGTTGAGGCCTTTGGACCTGTGGCAACGCTCATGCCATATGACACGATTGAAGACGCTGTCGCGCTCACCCACAAAGGCAAGGGGTCTCTTGTCGCTTCGTTGTTTACAAATGACCCAGCGATTGCCGAAGAAATGGTGCTCGGAATGGCACCGTTTCACGGTCGGGTCCTGATTGGAAATCGGCAGAGTGCAAAAACGTCAACCGGTCACGGCTCTCCGTTGCCAATGCTCGTGCATGGCGGTCCGGGCCGGGCAGGCGGCGGGGAAGAACTTGGTGGCTTGAGATCCGTCAAACACTTTATGCAAAGAACCGCCATTCAAGGTGCTCCAAATCTTCTTGGCGCCGTGACTGGACGATGGGTTGCCGGGTCAAACGGCAGAACCGAGAGCCGCCATCCTTTCAGGAAGTCTCTTGCCGAACTCAAAATCGGCGATCAACTCGTCACCAGGGAGCGGACGGTTTCTCTTGAAGATATCGAACACTTTGCGGAATTCACCGGAGATACCTTCTATGCCCACATGAACGAGGCAGCGGCTAAACGCAATCCATTTTTTGAAGGCCGCGTTGCGCATGGTTACCTGATTGTCTCATTTGCAGCCGGGTTGTTTGTTGAGCCGCAAGAAGGGCCCGTTCTTGCGAACTATGGCGTCGACAACCTGCGTTTCCTTACACCTGTCAATGCCGGGGATGCCTTGAAGGTCCAATTGACGGCCAAGGAAATATCGCCGCGCATCTCAGCCGACTATGGCGAAGTTCGTTGGGATTGCCTCGTCTCCAATCAGAACGACGAACCTGTTGCGCAATACGATGTCCTCACCCTGGTCGCCAAGGAGTGGCCGTCCTCCTCGTAGCCAATGAACGCAAGATTTGGATCGCTCGTCATTCTGGCGGGCGATCGTTTGTTTTTAGTCCTTTGGCCTATTGTCGACGACCCGTTTTGCTTTGCCGGCAGACCGTTCAATCTTGCCTGGTTCCGCTACATCGATTTGGGCGGACACACCAATGACGCTCTTGATATGGTGGCCCAGCTCTTTGGCGGCAGCGCTTCTTTGCTCAGATGATGCAGCGCCGGGCAGGGCTTCAACATGCACCGTCATGACATCGAGTCTGTTGTGCTTCGTCAGTTCAATCTGAAAGTGCGGCGACAGACCCTCGCATTTCAGCAACTGTTCTTCGATCTGTGTTGGAAAGACGTTGACACCTCTGAGGATGATCATGTCATCGGAACGGCCCGTGACCTTTTCCATCCTTCGCATCGAGCGTGCGGTCCCTGGAAGAAGACGGGTTAGATCCCGCGTCCGATACCGCACCATCGGCAAACCCTCCTTGGTCAGAGTGGTAAATACCAACTCACCGATTTCACCGTCAGGCATCACGTTCCCGGTTACGGGATCGATGATCTCCGGGTAGAAGTGGTCCTCCCAGATGTGCAGCCCGTCCTTTGTCTCTACACATTCATTGGCAACGCCAGGCCCGAGGATCTCCGACAAACCGTAGATATCGACCGCATGCATGTCGAAGGCGTCTTGGATTTCCAGTCGCATGGCGTTGGTCCAGGGTTCGGCTCCAAAAATACCAACAGCAAGGGAGCTTTCTCTCGGGTCAATGCCTTCGCGGCGAAATTCATCCAGGATCGACAGAAGGTACGAGGGCGTGACCATGATAATCCGAGGCTTGAAATCCTGGATCAAGGTCACCTGGCGTTCGGTCATGCCCCCTGAAACAGGCACCACCGTGCACCCCATTTTCTCCGCGCCGTAATGCGCGCCGAGCCCACCTGTGAAAAGACCGTATCCGTAGGCAATATGGATGATGTCACCAGGACGCCCCCCGGAAGCTTTGATCGAGCGCGCGACAAGCTGCGCCCACATCTCAATATCATTGGCAGTATATCCGACGACTGTTGGTTTGCCGGTCGTGCCTGAGGAGGCATGAATGCGCGAAATCTTTTCTCGGGGCACTGCAAAGAGACCAAACGGATAATTGTCTCTAAGGTCAGATTTGGTGGTGAAGGGAAACTTCGATAAATCTGCTAGCTGTTTGAGATCAGATGGATGAACACCTTTTGCATCGAACCGTTGTTTGAACAGCGGCACGTTCTCATACGCATGAGCGAGCGACCATTGCAGCCGTTTTAATTGCAGCGCGGATATCTCGTCTCTTGATGCCGTTTCGATAGGCTCAAGATCGCCAGGGCGTGGGGCCAGGTTTTCCATGTTTCTCTCCCTTGGAACGCTGAACAATCTGCGCTCACATTAGTCTGGCAAAATGGTGCCTTTGGTCGTCCTTGAGTTGCCGCGAAATTCCGCAATAACATCATCGTGCTGGTTTCGAACCGTCACGTCGTAAAGCCCTGATCGACCGGAACGGGACCTTTCGACTGCGCTTGCGGTCAACCGGTCGCCGAGGCGCGCTGGCGCCAGAAATGTAACGTCACAGTGCTGAGCAACCGTCACTTGATTGTATGTATTGCAGGCAAAGGCAAATGCGCTGTCGGCAAGCGTGAAGATGTAGCCGCCGTGGCAAATGCCGTGCCCATTGGTCATGGTTTCAGAGACTGACATCGACAGCTCGGACTTTCCCAGACCTACACTATCAAGGGCCATACCGAGACTTTGAGAAGCCGTATCTTGCGACCACATGCGATCGGCGCATGCTCGTGCGAGTTCTTCGGGGGACATACGCATCTCCGGCTGCTAGCTCATGATCCTGAAAAACGGGCAGGGCGCTTTTCAAGAAAAGCAGAAACGCCTTCTCGATAATCTGCAGTCCTGCCGGCTTGTCTTTGCGCATCCCGCTCGGCATCCAGCTGCTGGTCAAGAGACTGAACCGCAGCGTCCTGGATGAGTTGCTTCGTCAGCGCCAATCCGGTGGTCGCGCCTGCCGCGAAATGCGCGGCAAGTTTTTCAGCTTCCGGGTGTAGTTCTGCATCCGGATAAGTTTTCCAAATGAGACCCCATTCCGCAGCTGTGTCTGCATTGAGCGGTTCACCGGTCATTGCAAGGGCCTTAGCTCTTGCTTCGCCGATCAATTTCGGCAGCAACCAGGTGCCGCCTGAATCGGGCACGAGACCTATTTTCGAAAATGCCTGAATGAAACGCGCCGACCGTGCCGCAAGCACGATATCGCAGGCCAGCGCAATGTTGGCACCGGCACCTGCCGCGACCCCGTTTACCGCACACACGATCGGCTTCGGCATTGACCGGATTTCGCGGATGAGTGGGTTATACAGGTTTTCGAGGGTCAGACCGAGATCAGGAGCCGCGCTTCCATCACGCATGTCTCGGTCGGAAAGATCCTGACCAGCGCAAAAGCCTCGACCGGCTCCCGTCAACAGGATGCACCTTATCCCGTCGTTTTGACGTGCTGACTTCATATGCTGAAGCAGCGATTTGTGCATTCCTTCATTGAAGGCGTTCAAACGGTCGGGCCGATTGAGGGTGAGCAAAAGTGCGCCGTCCCGCTCTTCCGCGATCACCGTTTCTGTTTCCGACATGCGCCCTCCCAAAGCGTCACATGTTTTTGCAAAATGAACAGATACTTGTGACATTAATGCACGGAGTAACGTTTCGGTCAAAGCCTGAATCGGTGTTTTTTACCGTCCTCCGACGAACCACGGCACCAAATCAACGTGTGATCTGCCGAGACTTCCCCGACGAAAGGAACTCAATCTAAGAAATTGATTCAGTGGATGTTTACTTTAGTCGCCAATAGTTGGCTCCAAAGTACGGGGCAGCGTCAGGACCTCATGTTTAATCGTAAAACCACCGCTGAAGAAATTGCTCTCGACATCCCGTTGGAGCTCGAGGAAGGGCCACCGCCTGTTGCCTACAAACGCGTTCTTCAGATCCTTTCTATCAGTGCTGCAGCATTTTTAGCCTGGGCTGCGATAGGACAGGTGCGTGAAGTCGCCAAGGCGAGTGGTGAAATTGCACCTGCCGGCAAAGTCCAGACCGTCGGGCATCTCGAAGGTGGTATTGTTGCCGAAGTTTTGGTTCAGGAGGGACAGCTGGTTGACCAGGGAACACCTTTGGTGCGCCTCACGGAAACCGCTACTTCCAGCGATCTTGAACGGGTGCAGACAAGACTACGATTCTTGGCAACTGAAGAACAACGCCTTGCTACCAACACGTCGCGAGAGCAATCCTCAGGACTGCGTTTGGGGGATGGGGTATCTTTTTCCGAGGCCCAGCAAGCGGCTTTGATCGCACAACAAAGGGCATTCGAGCAGGAGCAACAGGCTCTGATGGCCCGCGTCAGCGAGAAGGAAGCTGAACTTTCAAGCGTGGTGGAGCGGATCGGGTTGCAAGAGACCCAAATCGAGATCGAACAGGAGAAGTTCGAGATCCAGCAATCACTCTTCGATCAGGGCTACACGTCCAAGCGACGTTTTCTTGATGCCAAGTCGTCACTTCAAAATGCGCAGAGTTCGCTCAGTGAATTGAGCGGTATGAAAGGCCGCGTCGAAGCGCAATTGAGAGAAGCAAAGGCGGGGTTGCAAAGATCAGTCGCTGTCGCCGAAGAAGAACTGGCAGAGGAAAGAAGCCGCGTTGTCCAGGAGCGCAATGAGCTGTCCTTCGAGGCAGAAAAACAGAAAGATCGGTTCGATCGTTTGTTCGTTCGTGCTCCTGCTTCCGGTCACATCAAAGCGCTCTATCTGAAGGGACCGGGCAGTGTTTTGGCGCCGGGCGATGTTGTTGCAGAAATCGTTCCGAGCGACAGCGAGCTTGTAGCCGATGTGCGGATATCGCCGCGTGATATCGGCCATGTTGAGGTTGGCGACGAGGCGGAGATTGCAGTCACGACCTTTGATCCAAACATTCAAGGGACATTGAAAGGGGAAGTGTCTGTCATCTCTGCTTCCAGCTTCCGGGATGAATATGGAAACTACTATTTCAAGGCAACGATACCTCTGACGTCCAACCAGATTGGAGCGGGCTCGCGTGCGGAAACGATTTCTCCGGGAATGGTGGTCGACGCAAAAATCGTCACAGGGTCCAAATCCGTACTTCAATACATGCTGAAGCCCGTCACACGCGCAATCGGTGACCCACTCAGTGAACGGTAAAATACTCTAACTTGGAAAGCGTCTTTGCTCGATTATGTCGGCAGCGAGAGCATTCATCTTGATTGCAGGTAGTTTTATGCCATCAAGGATTTCGAAGTATTCATTGGACACTTCGTGGAAACCTAAATATTTATAGAATTGTTTGGCCGAATGACTACTGTTCAGTACTGTTAGTTCGACCATATTTTTCGGGTCATGCTCTTTGATTGCTCCAAGGAGTAGTTTCGCGCCAATCCCCCTTCTTTGAAAGTCAGGCAACACATAGAAACCCCAAAGGTAAGTGGTTGCATGCCGGGCTGCTGATATTACGCTTCCACACAACAAGTTCTGTTGTTTGGCAAACAGAACTCTTTCGTCTTTGCTCGGAACCAAGCCCGCTAAGTCGTGTTCCATCAAGAGACTCAACAGCTGGGAAGTTACCGTTGCGCCGAGCTCTTTTTCGTAGGTTTCAAGCCAGCAGGTCTTGATCAACGCTCGCAAGTCTTTCCGGTCCTTGGGACACATCTGTCTGACTATCAAAGAAATATCGGTTGTCATTGTTTGAATTGTTCTTCGCCAGGAATTTCTGGAGCAATGGCCGATGCGATAACAGGAATTCTTGGTGACGGCGGACCACCAAAAAGATCACCTGAAATGAATTGACGAGTTGGCACCAGATTAATTCTAAGGTCTTTCTCATGGCCAGATACTGCGCTCGTTTCACAGCATAACTGCATTCCGGCACAGGGCACATGTGTGGCCACCTGGGACAATCTTAAATACGAAGAAGCCCCGCCATTTCTGGAGGGGCTTCTGTTAGTTTCCGCTGTCCGGTGACATCAGCTACCACCGGATCTCTTCAACGTCGTTAAAGGTAACGCGGCTTCCGTCAGAGAAATCGATATAGCCGTCCGCATCCTGGGAAAGATCAATTTTCCCGGCATCTGTATCCGTGCTTTCTATAGAACCGCTGGTAACCGTGACCGTCCAGTCGGTGCCGTAGTCGCCCGCCGATACCACTCCTGGTCCTCCACCCAGGTCGATTACATCGGTCCAGGCTGCACCTTGGCCTGCAGAGATAGTGTCGCTTCCATCGCCAAGACCATGCATGAAAAGGTCGGAGCCGTCTTGACCAAGGATGTTGTCATCACCAGTGCCTCCGATGATGACATCGTCTCCTGCACCGGCGTAAATATTGTCCGCGCCGCCGTCACCAAAGATCAAATCACGCCCGCCGCCGGCAGACAGGATGTCGTTCCCGTCTACGGAGCCACCTTCGAGGCGATCATTATAATCACCTGTATAGATTTGATCATCGCCACCGATGCCGTCAATGGACACCGACTGCGTTGTCTCACTGAAATAGCCGTTTGCCAGCCCCCCAGTTGCCTCATAGTCGTAATCTCCAGCGACAGAGATGCTGAAAGTTTCGCTGGATTGCGAGCCATCTGTCGACGTCGCCGTCACAGTAAGGTCAATTGAGCTTTCGGTTTGGCTGTCAAAAAATGCATGGTTCGCAACGGTAATTATACCATCATCACTGACCTCGAAGCGGTCGTCATTGAGCGAATAGCTTACGCTGTCGCCGTCAGGATCGGTTGCGGCGGCTGTGACACCAACAAGAGTGCCGCCACCATCTGTTTCGTGGATGGTGTTCGAAGAATTGTCACTGTCCGTCACGGCACCGACATTTGAATTGGTCAAATCACCTGCCAGAACGTCACCATCGGCAAAACGGAAGTTTTCGACGTTCGAGACCGTGTCTGTGCCATCGGGACCACCTGTGCGAAGGTCCGTGATTGTGTAACTGCCGTCCACATTTTCTGAAATGTCATAGTCGGCGAAGTTTCCGGAATAGATGGCAGTGTCGGTGCCTTCACCGCCGTCGAGTTCGTCATCTCCCGTTCCACCGGTTACAGTATCGCTTCCGGCATCCAGTGAGATTTTATCATCGCTTGACGAGCCGACGATGGTGTCATCGTTTGTCGTTCCGATGATCTCGTCAACGCCCGTCAAGGTAACATTCGAGAAGTCAAAATTCGCCTGAGCGTCTCTCGTACCCAGTTGATCGCCGGTTGCACCCGAACCATCGATCGCCTCTATGCCCGATGCCGCTGAGAAGTTGCCCTGAACACGGTACGTGCCGCTTCCTGAATTCAGGACAATCGTGTCGGTGCCGGACGTTCCGGTGTCAACGATCGTGTTGGTGCGTCCACCGTCGCTGTCATCCAGATAAATGGTGTCGGAACCATCACCGCCGTCCACCGTGTCAGCGCCGGATCCGGTATAAATAGCGTCGGCGCCATCGCCACCTGTCAGGGTATCCGCACCGGCACCGCCGAAAATTGTTCCGCCATCATCATGGGCAGTAATCGTGTCATTGCCGGCACCGCCCGTGATGCTCGTTTCACCAACACCCGTATCTGTGAATGTGACACCGACATCTGACAGCTGCTGGTTTTCCGCGACGTCCGTAACATCCAGCGTAAAACTCTGATCGGACGTCGACCCATCGGTCGAAGTTGCCGTCACCGTTATTGTGATTTGCGGTTCGCTTTCGTAGTCAAAGCTTGCGCCAGACGCCACCTTGACTGTTCCATCGGAATCGACGGTGAAACGACTATCGTCAACAGCGTAGGACACGGTGTCTGATGTGTTTCCGTCTTCGGCGAAAGCAGTCACGCCAACTGTTGTGCCCATACCAGCATTTTCAGAAAAGGTATTGGAAGTCGTATCGGCATCCCTGACGGTCCCGATATCCTCCGCAACAAGGTCGCCGGCAAGAACATCTCCGTCTGCAAACCTGAAGGTTTCAACGTTGTGAACTGTGTCTGTCCCGTCCGGTGTGCCTGACCGATTGTCAGAAACCGTATAGGACCCGTCATCGTTCTTGCTGATGGTATAATCAGCAAAGGAACCCGAGAAAACGGCCGTGTCGTTGTCGCTTCCACCGTCCAGATAGTCGTTGCCTGAACCGCCTTCCAGAACATCGTCGCCGGCTCCACCATAAAGGTTGTCATTGCCGGCATCGCCTGTCAGCGTATCGTTGTCATTTTCGCCGGATAGAATATCCGCTCCTTCACCGCCTATCAGTGTGTCGTCACCGCCGCCGCCATAAATTGTGTCGTTGCCGCCTTGGCCGTCGAGATAGTTGGCGTCTGTGTTGGGCTGCGTTCCCACTTCATCATCAATGAAGTCATTGCCATCGCCACCGTAGACGGTGTCGGCACCTTCGCCGAACATGATGTGATCGGCGCTGTCGCCACCATAAATCGTGTCGTCACCGCCACCACTGTAAATGGTTGCTCCGTCGTCGTGACCGGTAATTGTTTCAGCCGCATCTGTGCCGGTAATCGATGTTTCAGCGACACCGTCATCGGTGAACGTCGTTTGACCATCCTGAAGTTGATAGGCTTCTGCGACATCCGCAACTGAAACCTCAAAGGTTTCCTGAGAAGTGGTGCCATCGTCCGACGTCGCGGTAACCGTCAGATAAACCGTCGGCTCATTCTCGTAGTCAAAACTGGCGTTTGCAGCAACTGTGACGAGCCCGTCAGCATCAACGGTAAAACGGTTGTCTGACACCGTGTAGGTGACATCATCGGTAATGTCTGCATCACTTGCTTGTGCTGACACACCGACTTGGGTTCCTGCCACAACATCTTCAGAAAACGCATCGGCAGAAGCATCGGCATCCGTGACCGTGGAAATGTCAAATTCATCGATGTCTGACACTGAGACTGTGAAGGTTTCCTGGGAGGACGACCCGTCGGTTGAGGTGGCCGTTACGGTGATATCGACGGAACCTTCGGTCTCTGCATCGAAATCAGCTCCGGTGGCAACCGTGACAACACCATTTCCGTCAACGGAGAACCGACTGTCATCCACCGAATAGGAGACCGTGTCGGTGGCATCGGCATCCGAGGCCAGTGCCGTGATGCCGACTTGTGTACCCGCACTTGCGTTTTCAGCGATAGTGTTGGCAGTACCGTCACTATCGGAAACGGACGCTACATCCGTCTCGTCTACATCGGATACAGCGATCGTGACTTCTTCGGTGTGTGAGGCACCGTTTTCATCAGTAGATGTTACGTTGACCGTGATAGAGGCTTCACTCTCGCGGTCTAAGCTCACACCGTCTTTAAGCTTGAGTTGGCCTGCGACGACTTCAAATCGACTGTCATCAACGCTGTAGGTGTGGCTGTCACCGGTATCGGCATCAATAGTGGTGAGCGAGGCGATTACGGCACCTGCGTCATTTTCGGTTAAAGTATGTGGTGTCGCGTCAGCAGCAGCTCCATCAAGCAAGACCGCAGTTGGTGCGTTGTTGTACCCTTCGACGCTGATTTTCAACGTTGCGGTATCCGTCAATCCACCACTATCCGTAACCGTGTAAGTGAATAACTCTTCTGCGGTTTCACCCTCTGCCAAACCCTTGGTTTCGGTTTTCGTCTCGTCGAGGCTGTAGGTGTAGCTCCCGTCTGAATTGATCGTGATAGTTCCGTAGGTTCCCTGAATTTCAGTGCCTGGAACATGATCGGCACCTTCGAAGCGAATATTGCTGACCGACATGCTGTCTTCAGGGTCCAGATCGTTCGACAGCACATTGCCTTCAACCTGGCTTGAGACATCTTCAGATGAGGAACTGGTCGCGGCAGCGCCCCAACCTGAATCGTTCATCGAGTAATTGTCAGGTGTAGAGATTGCCCCGGTTTCCGGATCAATCTGATAAACCATCTTGTCATCGGTTAGGGCATAGAGATTGCCTGCCGCATCCCCAACAAGACCAAATGCACTCGTTGAGGGAAGCGTCGTCACAACACCGACTGTATCGCCGGTCGCCGGATCAACTTCGACGACGTCACCGGTAGAGGTCGCAAGATAGAGAGAGCCGCCGGCAAAGGCCAAATCTCCAGCGGAGCTGTAATCCATATCGCCAACCAGCGTCGCAACACCTGTGTCAGCGTCAATCGTGAAGAGTTCACCTGACCCACCAGCTGCGTAGAGTGTCCCGTCAGGTCCAAACTCAAGTGCATTTATGGAACTTGGAAAGAAACTCGTTGAAATCTGCGTTGCGGCACCAGTTTGCGGATCAACGCTGTAGAGATGACTGAAGCTGACACCATAAAGATTGCCATCCGGGTCCAGGGCAATGTCAGTAAGAGGCCCCACACCGGTTGAACCAATAACAGCATCACTGCCATCAGCTCCTATCAGGTGAAGTTCGCCGTCATCGTCACTGTAGTAGAAAGTCGTTGCCGTTCCGCCAACCGATGCACCGTCGTCATTTGCAACGACTTGCTCATTAACGTCGGTAACAGAAACGGCGAAGGTCTCTTGAGACGTTGAACCGTCCGTGGACGTCGCAGTCACTGTGACGTCGATGGACCCTTCGGTCTCCGCGTCAAAGGACGCACCGGATGCAACAGTCACTACACCGTTGCCGTCGACGGAGAACCGGCTGTCATCAACGGCGTAAGAGACTGTGTCGGTGGCGTCGGCGTCTGTCGCCAGGGCAGTGATACCGACCTGGTTGCCTTCACCGGCATCTTCAGCAATGGTGTTGGCAGAAGCATCTGTGTCCGAAACGGCGGACACATCAGCTTCATCGACATCCGACACAGAGACCGTGAACGTCTCTTGAGACGTTGACCCATCCGTCGAGGTCGCCGTTACTGTGACGTCGATGGAACCCTCAGTCTCCGCGTCAAAGGACGCGCCGGACACGACAGTCACAACTCCGTTGCCGTCGACGGAGAACCGGCTGTCATCAACGGCGTAAGAGACTGTGTCGGTGGCGTCGGCGTCTGTCGCCAGGGCGGTGATACCGACCTGGGTGCCTTCACCGGCGTTCTCGGCAACGGTGTTGGCAGTAGCATCTGTGTCCGAGACTGCAGACACATCAGCTTCATCAACATCGGACACAGAGATCGTGAAGGTTTCTTGAGACGTTGACCCATCCGTCGAGGTCGCCGTCACTGTAACATCGACAGAGCCCTCGGTCTCTGCGTCAAAGGACGCGCCGGGCGCAACGGTCACAACGCCGTTGCCATCAACAGAGAACCTGTTGTCATCGACGGAATAACTCACGGAATCAGACACATCCGCATCAGTGGCGAGGGCGGTGATACCAACTTGCGTGCCTTCACCGGCGTTCTCGGCAATAGTGTTGGCGTTGGTATCAGTGTCTGCGACCGCGGACACATCAGCTTCATCAACATCGGACACAGAGATCGTGAATGTCTCTTGAGACGTCGAACCATCCGAGGACGTCGCCGTTACGGTGACGTCGATGGACCCTTCGGTCTCCGCGTCAAAGGACGCACCGGATGCGACCGTCAGAACGCCGTTGCCGTCAACTGAGAACCGGCTGTCATCAACGGAATAACTCACGGAATCAGACACATCCGTGTCGGTGGCGAGGGCGGTGATACCGACCTGCGTGCCTTCACCGGCGTTCTCTGCAATCGTGTTGGCGGTGGTGTCAGTGTCCGAGACTGCAGACACATCAGCTTCATCGACATCGGACACAGAGATCGTGAAGGTTTCTTGAGACGTTGACCCATCCGTCGATGTCGCAGTCACTGTGACGTCGACAGAGCCCTCGGTTTCCGCGTCAAAGGACGCGCCGGACGCGACAGTGACAACGCCGTTGCCGTCAACAGCGAAGCGTGCATCATCGACGGAGTAAGAAACCGTGTCAGTGGCGTCGGCATCCGTTGCCAGGGCAGTAATGCCAACTTGTGCACCTTCACCGGCGTTCTCGGCAATCGTGTTGGCAGAAGCATCTGTGTCCGAGACGGCGGACACATCAGCTTCATCGATATCCGACACAGAGATCGTGAAGGTTTCTTGAGACGTTGACCCATCCGTCGATGTCGCAGTCACTGTGACGTCGACAGAGCCCTCGGTTTCCGCGTCAAAGGACGCGCCGGACGCGACAGTGACAACGCCGTTGCCGTCAACAGCGAAGCGTGCATCATCGACGGAGTAAGAAACCGTGTCAGTGGCGTCGGCATCCGTTGCCAGGGCAGTAATGCCAACTTGTGCACCTTCACCGGCGTTCTCGGCAATAGTGTTGGCGTTGGTATCAGTGTCTGCGACCGCGGACACATCAGCTTCATCAACATCGGACACAGAGATCGTGAATGTCTCTTGAGACGTCGAACCATCCGTGGACGTCGCCGTCACTGTGACGTCGACAGAGCCCTCAGTCTCCGCATCGAAAGACGCACCGGAAGCAACGGTCACAACGCCGTTGCCATCAACAGAGAACCGGCTGTCATCGACGGAATAACTCACGGAATCAGACACATCCGTATCAGTGGCGAGGGCGGTGATACCGACCTGGGTGCCTTCACCGGCGTTCTCGGCAATAGTGTTGGCGTTGGTATCAGTGTCTGCGACCGCGGACACATCAGCTTCATCGATATCCGACACAGAGATCGTGAAGGTCTCTTGAGACGTTGACCCATCCGTCGATGTCGCAGTCACTGTGACGTCGACAGAGCCCTCGGTTTCCGCGTCAAAGGACGCGCCGGACGCGACAGTGACAACGCCGTTGCCGTCAACAGCGAAGCGTGCATCATCGACGGAGTAAGAAACCGTGTCAGTGGCGTCGGCATCCGTTGCCAGGGCAGTAATGCCAACTTGTGCACCTTCACCGGCATCTTCGGCAATCGTGTTGGCGGCGGTATCAGTGTCCGAGACGGCGGACACACCTGCCTCATCGACATCGG
Source organism: Roseibium porphyridii (assembly GCF_026191725.2). Lineage (NCBI taxonomy): Bacteria > Pseudomonadati > Pseudomonadota > Alphaproteobacteria > Hyphomicrobiales > Stappiaceae > Roseibium > Roseibium porphyridii. The sequence goes on along the minus strand of NZ_CP120863.1, from coordinate 3,345,717 downwards.
CTACAGAAATCGTGAAAGATTCTTGAGATGTCGAACCGTCCGTAGACGTTGCCGTCACTGTGACGTCGATGGAACCCTCGGTTTCCGCGTCAAAGGATGCGCCGGACGCGACAGTGACAACACCGCTGCCGTCAACGGAGAACCGGCTGTCGTCAACGGAATAACTCACGGTATCAGACACATCCGCATCGTTGGCGAGGGCGGTGATACCGACTTGCGCACCTTCACCGGCGTTCTCGGCGATCGTGTTGGCAGCGGTATCAGTATCCGAGACGGCGGACACATCTGCTTCATCGACATCCGACACAGAGATCGTGAAGGTCTCTCGAGACGTCGAACCGTCTGTAGACGTCGCCGTCACTGTGACATCGATGGAGCCTTCAGTCTCCGCGTCAAAGGACACGCCGGGCGCAACGGTCACAACACCATTGCCATCCACAAGGAAACGGTCGTCATCCAGTGAATAGGAGACGGTGTCGGACCCATCAGCGTCGGTGGCGAGGGCGGTGATGCCGACCTTCGTTCCTTCGCCAGCGTCTTCGGCTATTGTGTTTGCAGATGTGTCGGCGTCCGAGACATCGGACACATCGGCCTCATTCACATCGGATACCGACAGGTTGAAAGTTTCCGTAGATGAAGAGCCATCTGTGGATGTCGCCGTGATTGCTATCGAGACGCTGCCTTCGTTTTCCGCATCGAAAACCGCATCTTCAGCGATCGTTACTATGCCGTTTTCGTCAATTTCAAACCTTGGATCATCAACCGAGTAGGAAACTTTGTCTGTGGAATCACCATCTGTTGCTGATGCCGTGATGCCAACTTTTGAACCTTCTTTGGCATCCTCGGCGAATGTGTTTGCCGACTGGTCCGTATCTGAAACTGAAGTGACGCCGTCCTCGTTCACGTCACGAATAGAAATTGTGAACACTTCAGATTGCGTTGCACCGTCCGGCGCGGTGGCGACAACAGTAATCTGGTGACTGGCCGCTGTTTCAGCGTCCAACTGGCCGGCAACCGCGACGATCCCGGTTTCTGGGTCTATCGAAAACAGACCATTGGCATCATCTAGCAAACTGTAGGTAACAACGGCATCTTGGCCGGCCGTCGCCGAAGCCTGAATTCCAGTTGACACTCCAATTGTTGAGTTTTCGTCCACGGTATTTTCAGACGCATCCACATCAACGACCGCAGACAAGGGTAGGGCTTGCGCAGTTTCACCCTGTTCAGTCGCTTCGGCCCTTACCTCATTTGACTGCACATCAACAGATGACCGACTTTCAGTTTGCTCATTCTCCTCGGTGCGCTCTGTTACCGGAATATCGAATTGAAGCGGTTCACGTGACAATATGGCCGCCGGGTCGGTTGCGCCGGAGCCAACGACATCAGCTTCACGACCGAGCCTTTCGTCGGCGATCTCGGCAGGGAGGGCCGCACCAAATGAAGCGCCGCTTTCAGTGGGCCCGATGTCCAATTGGGCAATCTTCGGAAGCTCGGCGGCCGGATCTGCCGTTTCATCGCTTGTCGAGGTATGTGCACCTTGCTCGCTGCTAAGCGGCTCTGGCGTTCGACTTCCAAGATGCAGATTTGCGTTTACCTGCTCCACGGATTCGCCCATGTCCTGGTCGAGATGGTAGTCGTGTGCCTTGTCCAGATGTTGGTCGCGAGTGTCGAGCATGCCCGAATGCAGCATGCTGTCAGAATTTACTGTTGTTCTGCTTTCACCTGACCCAGCTTCTGAAGAGTCGCTGTTTTTCGGGTCCCGGTTTTCAGTGTCGCTTGCCATAACGGTCGCACATCCGCACAATTTCCGATTATGGCAATCAACCTGATGCGTCTTAAAAAACAGCAAAAATCGCCGTTGATTCCTGAAGTTAGCGCCAATCTGAATTGTTAAAAACAGCCGTAAGGTAAACGCTTTTTAAACCTGATCGGCACAGTTTGAGCAGGTAGCTACTCGACACGCGTCAAACCAATGCTGAAATCTGTGTTCTCATCATTCTTTTTGCCCAGGCTTAGGGTGAAGCATTCCCCAACCGGCAAATGGATTTCCTCGCCAGGATTGCCGAGGGAAGTTGTTGTTGCGTCGATTTTTGCGAATGTGTTTGGACTGGCCATGCCGCTGGCGATTCTGCAGGTATATGACCGCGTGTTGCCAAACGCCTCCACCGATACGCTTCTGGTGCTTATGCTCGGCGTTTCTGGCGTCCTGATCGTCGATGCCTTTTTCAAGATCGCGCGGGCAGCAGTCGTTGGCCGTCTGGGAGCAGGGTTCAACCATCAGGCACACACAGAGCTTTTCCGCCGGGTCCTGGATGCAGATCCTGCAGACTTCTCAAAGACGCCCGTATCGGTACAAGTTCATAAGCTAAGGTCACTTCAATCGATCGCAGACCACTATGGCGATCAGGGGCGACTGCTGGCTATTGATTTGCCCGCAGGTGGAATTTTCCTTGCCGTGCTCGTGTTTATTGGAGGACCGCTGGCACTCGTGCCCGTTGTATTGCTTGGATTGTTTTTACTCTTTGCGTTGAAGCGAAATAAATATCTGCAGCAGGTTGTTGCCGACAGGGCAGAACAGGACGATCGCAAGTCAGACTTCATTCTGGAAGTCCTTTCCGGTGCCAAAACCGTGAAATCGCAGGCAATGGAAGCGTTGATCATGCGTCGGTTTGAACGGCTTCAGCGCACAACCGCCAATCTCAGCGCCAAGTATATGCGAATGTCTGGGCAGGCCAGGGACGCTTCAGCTCTCTTTGGCACCATGACGACGGTTTTGGTCGTCATTTTCGGAGCCTTGATGGTTATCCAAGGAACTTTCAGCATTGGTGGTGTCGCAGCCAGCACCCTGCTATCCGGCCAGTTCATTCAGCCATTCCTGAGGGCAATCAATCAACTCACCGACATGCAGCGTCTCAAACATGATTATTCGCAGGTCCATGAGTTGTTTTCGTTGCCCGAAGTCAAAATTCAACATGCAATCAAGGGTGAGACCGACGGATCGATCAATCTGGTCAATGTTGACGTCGATAAGGGAGATACTGGACGTCAAGTTTTCGCCAAATTGAATCTGACTGTCGAAACTGGACAGTTTGTCGGTTTTCGCGGGGCGGACGGAAGCGGAAAATCGACCTTGATGAAGGTCCTGACAGGCGAGTTGAAGCCGAATTCAGGCCACGTACTCATTGGTGGTCTTGACTATGACGGTCCTTATGAACACGCGCTTCGACGCACCGTGGCATATGTTGACAATCAATCCGCGATCTTCAACGGAACCATACTTGAAAACATAACCATGTTCGGGGCTGTCGCAGATATCGCGCATGCGCGCATGGCGGCGAAGCTGATCGGTCTGGAAAAGGAAATCCATCTTCTGCCGAAGGGCTATGAAACGCAGCTGGGGTCAGACCTTGGCGGAAAAGTTCCAACATCGACGCTGCAACGCATCTGTATTGCACGCGCATTGGCGAGCGAACCAAAAATACTAATCCTGGACGAAGCCAATGCCCAATTGGATCAAATAGCCGAAAAAAGCCTTATCCAGGCCCTCGTGCGTCTGAAAGGGTATCTGACCGTTGTCATCATCAGCCACCGTCCGTCCATGCTGGCGGTTGCCGACCATCAGTTTGAATTGAGAGGCGGGCAAATTCATGCCCTGGAAGCTTCCTTCGACACTGATCGTCAGCAAACGGGGGGACGGTCGGCATGAGCAGAAATCTCTTTGACCTCGACGACATCGAATACACGGATAACGCGGTTCATCGGCAATGGCAGGACTTGTCTGCAGAATTGTCTTCAACCACACAGTCGGAAAACCGACCGGCTGCATCTGAAAAAAGTGCGCATGCAGCTGAAAATTGCCTGGTCCCATTGCTTCGCGAAATGCACTGGCAAGGTAATGATCGATTGCTTTTCGAGGCATTGCCTCATTTTGACAAGATTGAAACCTTTCAGGACTTGCGAGTGGTTCTGAACCGGCTGAACGTCAAAACAACTCCTTACAAAGGCAGTGCCAAAGACCTTTCACAATCCCAGTTTCCCTGTCTGCTGGTTACTTCAAGCGATGTTCTGGTGATTGTCAGCCGGGCAGAAACAGGGGCGTTTCGCGCATATTCCGGCAAGAATGCCGCCGCCACCGAAATTGCTCCAAGTGCAATTCAGAAAGACAAAGTCTATCTGACGAGCGAAGAAGATGACACGGCGGAGCAAACTCCCGGAAACAGAACGTGGTTTTCCGGGGTCTCGAAAAAGTTCCGAACGAGTATTGTTGCCATCTTGGCTCTCGGCTTTGTCCTGAACCTGCTCGCACTCGGGCCGCCCTTGTTCATCATGGCGATTTACGACAAGGCCATGGGCGCCAAGTCGGTCAATGTGCTTTTGACCATGGCAGTCGGTATTGCAATCATTTTGCTGAGTGAAGTCGCGCTCAGAAAAACAAAGACCTGGCTGCAATCCTATCTGGGCGGACGCATCGATGCGATCGTTGGCAACAAGACCTTCGAACGCATCCTACATCTGCCGTATTCGATGTTGTCGGAAGCGCCTATCGGGACGCAGGTTATGCGTCTCCGCTACTTCGACAGTGTGCGTGATATCTTTCAAAGCTCGCTCTTTAACGCGATGGTGGATATTCCATTCAGTCTGATATTCATCACTGCGATCTTCCTGATTGGCGGTCCGGTGGCACTGCCACCGCTGGCACTGTTTGCGGTCTATGCTCTCCTGGCCGTTTATGTTCTCCCAAAGGTCCAGCGTGAAGTTGCAGCAGTAGGCGAACAAAAGTCCAAGCTGAACAGTTTCATGATCGAAACTTTCCGCAATCAGAGAGCACTGCGCAACCTGTCCGTGGAAGACATCTGGCTCGACAGGTTCTCCACAATGTCTACGACGTTCAACAAGTTGAACGTTCATGCCCGAACTCTGACGTTGGTGCTTCAAACCGTTTCACAAACCTTGATGACCATCTGCGGGGTGCTTGTGCTTGGGATTGGTGCCATTCAGGTCATGAACGGGGATATGAGCATGGGGGCTCTGATCGCCACAATGGCATTAGCGTGGCGTGTGCTGAACCCCATGAACCAGGCCTTCCTGAGCATCACGCAACTTGCCCAAAGTCGCACGGTCATCGAACAGATCAACAACTTGATGCAGGTGCCGCTCGAGCGTGAACCCGGACATCTCCCCAAGATCACCCGTGACATACGCGGTGACTTGAAAATCACCTCCCTTGTTCTGAGATATCCAGGCGCAACAGAAGCTGCGCTGAAGGGAATGGAGCTAACGATAAAACAGGGCGAGATGATCGCCATCACAGGACCCAGCGGTTCCGGTAAAACAGCGCTCTTTCAATCCATTACTGGCTTGTTCCAGCCCCAGGTCGGCTCAATACTGTTTGATGGTCTGGATGTTCGCCAGCTCGACACAGCCGAGTGGCGTTCTGCCATTGGTTATGCTCCGGACGATCTTGACTTCTTTTATGGCACGGTAAAGCAGAATTTGCTCCTTTCCGATCCAGGTGCAAGCGATCAAAGGCTGTTCGAAATTACGGATGATTTGGGATTGTTGTCTTACCTGGAGGAGAATTTCGAAGGCCTGGAAACCAGGTTGAACAACGAAAGTCTGGCTCAGATCCCGGACAACATGAAACAGAGGATTGTCCTGGCAAGGGCCTTTGTTAAAGCGGTGCCGCTTTATCTCTTCGACAATCCGGGAACGCATCTCGATTTCGAAGGCGACAAGAAGTTCATGGCAATGATTGCAGACCTCAAGGGCAAGGCAACGATCCTCCTCAACACTCAACGTCCAAGCCACATGAAAATGGCGGATCGAGTTGTGGTCATGAAATCGGGACAAATTGCCATGATGGGAACACCTGACAAAGTCGTGCCTGTGCTAATGGGGCAAACAGCCAAGGCCAGTTAAGCCGGCACATCAGGTCGGGTTTAGGCTCTTGAGTGAAGACCTACGCCTTTGCCTTTGTTCAACGTCCGCTTGTCGCCTGAGTTTTGAAACGGAATTCAATACCGAGTTCCAGGCAGCAATTTCCTGCTTTGAGCTTTGGTTCGTGGTATTCTCGAACTGTGACTTACCCAGTGCAAAGAGCGTATCGTCGACGCTGGTCATATCGAGCGATGCACAGTGCCGACCAATCCGGTCTTTCCAGTTGGAAACAGCCACTAGTGTGCCTGAATAATCACGCTTGCGAACCGAGTGTTTGAGCGTTTGATAGGCATGAAACTCAGACAAATTATAGGCCTTTAGACGGTACTTGATCCACTTCAAAACAGGTTGTCCGTAGGCCTTGATGAAGAATACAAATAGGACTGCGGCAACCATAACCGCCAACACACCGGTAAGAAACGATCTGGCACTGAAACTCTCCGAAACCGCTTCATTGTCAGGCACGACACCCGCCACGTCAAACTCAATCGCAGGAACTGTACTCGTCTCAACTTTGCCGCTTTCAAGATTGTACCAGGATACCGACAATTCACTGATCCGATAGCTACCTGCATTTTCCACCATCACGGTCACTTCTTCTGACCTTTTGCCTTCAATGACGCCGCGATTTTCACCTTCTTCCAGAACAGGTTCTTTGGGATAGAAGACCAGCCCGGAAATACCCTCATCTGGAGTAAGCGGCGGAACGAACATGGGCAAAACACCGGTTACGCCGACTGAGGTGCTGATAGAAAGCGAATCTCCGGCCTTGAGGTCGTCTGTGACCCCGTCAAAAGTTCGATCCAGTGTCAGGGTACGTGCTGCCAAAAATGGGCTCAGCGTATCAGCGCCAGCGGGTAACTGGCCGATGATTTCAAATGCGTCTGTTTGAACGTCTACGACAACTGGTTGGCTCGTTTGCGGGTCGGCATATGTAACTTTTATAAGTCCAGCCGGTATTTCAAATCGGCCGGCTGCCATGGGATACAGTCGATAGGACCGCGACACGCCTGACCAGGTCTCTCCATCAATCGTTTCGCTGATCGGTCCGCTGGCTCTTGAGGGCAAACGGACGGCGACATTTGGCACTTCAAAACTCGGAAACACTGGTGGTGAGGGTAACCAGGTTGGTACAAGAACACTGATGCGATAGATCAGCGGTTGCCCGGGTATGGCCGTGTTTTGTTCAAGGGATGATCGCACTATCGGCGACGTGTCGCCTTGTGCGAGCACAGGACCTGCAAGGGTCAAAAGGAGCAGCACGAGCCAGTGTCTCATTGTGAGCTCCCGGCAGCTTCCAATGCAAAACGGGTCTTCAGAAAATCTCCTGTTCGCGTATCCACGGTCCGCATCCATTGCTCGGCTGTTTCAGGCAGAGCTTCGCCGGTTGGCTGTTGCGTTTGGGTTCCACGCCCCGCCTCGTTGTCAAAGGCAACATCGTCTGCGCCGATCCCGCTTTCACCTGTATCGGATTGTTCGCGTGTCGTTTCGATATAGTCGAGTATGTACCTGGCAAGCTCCAGATTGTGCTGCGCAGCCTTGTTGTTGGGATCGCGAGCAACAGCCTTTTCAAACGCTGCAATTGCTGGTCTGTAAGCTCGTGATCGGAGCAAAGACATGCCTTCACCCATGGCAGCGTCCGTGCTTTCCTGCCAAGAATAAAGTTCAGCAGCATCTTCGTATTTTCCGAGCCGGTAGAGTGAAAAGGCCTTCCACATGGGGTCTTGAAACAAATCCGCGGCCTTTTCATATTGCTTGTCTTCAAACGCCATACGCCCTTGTTGATCGGGTGTGAAGAACCAGTCCTTCCAGCCATCTGCGCGCACCTCGGAAGGCTGCAGAAAAACACCAGCTGATAGCAGAATAGCGGCCCACTGCATTGTCCAGCCTCTGCGAAACCAGAAGAGCATGATCAGCGCTGCCGGGAATACCAGGAAGCGCCCCTGGTCCTTCCATTTTTGACGTTCATCATTCGCAAGAGCTGCCTGATAAACCGCGTTGATATTTCGAGAGATTTGCTCAACGTCTTTGCTGTCCGGCGTCATTTCGACCACCGGATACCCCGGTAAAGCGCTCAGTTTAGACTTAGATTGTTGGTCGCGGGACGCAAACCAGAACAAAGCAGGCGAATTTCCACTTTGAACATGTTGTGACAAAACCGCCGTATCTGCATCTGCTATCTCATCAACCATGAATAGAATCGCGCCAGGAACATCCTGAGAAGACAATATGTCCTGAGCCAGATTGAGAGCGGCCTTCAAACTGGTGCCGGCCTTCGGCATGACCGACGGGTCCAATCCTTCCAGAAACGGTTTCAAGACGGCTGGGTCTTCGGTAAGTGGCACAACCTGGTGCGCAGTTCCTGCATAGGCGACAAGTGCGGTCTTTGCCCCGGTTCTTTCGTCTAGAAGATCAAGGACCTTTTGTTTCGAGCGCTCAAGTCTGTTTGGAGCGACGTCGACCTGCATCATCGACTTTGTGACTTTCAGTGCCACGACAAGGGGCGCAGTGTCCGAAACAAGCGGGTTTGGAATTCGAGACCAGGTTGGTCCAGCCGCTGCCAACACGAGAAGTGAAAGAACAAGAACTGCACTGTCAACCGGTTGAATGCGCTGCCTGCTTTCTGAACCCACTTGAAGTGCCTTAGCCAGGTGCGGCGCAATAGAAGACGGAATAGATGCAGACCGACCGGCAGACCCACGAACCGACCACCAGAGTATTCCGACTGGAAACAAAAACAGGAGCCACAATGGACGGATAAAATGAAACGCGGAAAAGCTGTCGACAAATCCGTCCGGTATCATGCGAGCCTCCGGCGTTCTTTGAGTACATGCAGGAAAAGCAAGGTCAAAAAACCTGTAAACGCTGCAAGCGCCAGCAGGACATATCCGAGACTTTCTCTCGGCCGGTACGTTGACGTCTCGACAGTGCGAGTTTCTTGAGCGTCAATCCGTATGTAGATGTCGGAAAGCGCCGCCTCGTCTCCAGCAAAATAGTAGGACCCGTTTGCCTGTTCAGCGATTTCTTTCAGACTTGTCTCGTCGAGCCTTTGTTCTCCGCTTCCCGCCGGATCTCCGACGCCAATCGTAATGATGTCAATTCCGTCTTTTGCAGCGATGGCCGCTGCATTGATTGGTGTCATTCGGCTGCCGGTATCTGCGCCGTCGCTCAACACTATCAATAACTTGTCGGCAATCTCGCTTCCCTGGAACGTCTTGATTGCCAGTCCGATAGCATCGCCGAGCACAGTATGCGGCCCTGCCATGCCAACCTCGGTCTGTTCAAGTAGCGCCCGCACACTCTCCAGGTCTTCGGTGAAAGGTGCTTGCACAAACGCTTTTGCGCCAAACACGATCAACGCAATGCGATCGCCATCCCGCTCAGAAACAAACTTACCGACCACCCTTTGGACAGCCTCCAATCTTTGCGTTCTTTCCCCGTTGGTTGCCACAAAATCTCTCTGATCCATCGATCCGGAAATGTCGATCGCGAGCATGACATCTCGCGCAGCCTTTTCGAGCACGACGGGTTCTCCGACTTTTTCAGGGCCGGCAAGGGCACAAATTGTAAGCGTCCAGACCAGCACGGCAGCAACCAGTTGAACGACTGACCGGGAAAAAATGACCGATCCGGGTTTTGGATCTTTCCCCACAGCAGTTGCCAGTCGCCTGAAAAACGGCAAGCGCAGGGCCGAGACTCTTTCACGGTGTGCGGGAACCAGGAAATAGACGGCCAATGGTAGCGGCAGCAGCAAAAGCATAAGGGGCGCGCTGAACTCAATCATGACAATTTGGCCTGATGCGTAGAAATCCAGGTCCGTGCAATTGCATAAAGATCAGGGGATGCGTTTTGCTGTTTGTAAGGTGCGTCCGCGATTTGCCGCCCAGGGCCTTCAGAGAACCCGTTACCATTGTAGCTTCGATCCAGAAACGCGAGCCAGTCGGCACCATGGAGAGACGCTACTTCGGTGCGCGGATAGGCGGTGAGGGCTGTCCGTCTAACGATTTCCGCAATCCGTGCCGCGTCTTTCGAAGCAATCTTAAGCTCTGCAAGTGCCTGTTTGCGATAGGCGTTTTTGCGACGCTGTCTGATAGCTGCCCAAACAGATGCAATCACAATTGCCAGAAGGAGCAACCCGATCCAAATCCAGCCGGCAGTCTGAGGCGCCATTGAAACTGGTTGTGGAAGCGGCACAGGCTCCAGCAACTCGAAGAGCTCGGGCAGCGTAAGGCCTTTCCATTCTTCTTTCAAAGATCAGGTCTCCGCTTTTGAGGTGCTCCACCGGTCAGCAATCGCAACTGAGAAAGCGTCTCTTCTCCTGCACTCAGCGGAAGGACGATCAATCCGAAACGTTTTTGCCAATTAAGAAGATCAGCTAGGCGGCCTTTGGAGAATGTTTCGAGCCGCTTTCGCACGTCGCCGTGCGTTGTGTCGAGCTCTACCTGTAACTCGCCATCGGAAACGACGATTTTCAAATCGTTCGGAATCTCTTGAGAGATGGGGTCCGTTATCGGGCACAAAATTACGTCGTTTCGACGCGCAATTCCGGCGACCAATGTCTCGGTACGGTCGTCAATTCCGTCAAAATCGCTCAAGATGACAACCAAATGATCGCGCTTCGCAATACGCGCAACCATAGAAAGCGGTTGGTTGAGGCCCATTGGTTCGTGGCCGATTAGGGCATCCGCTTTTAACATTCGGTTGGCGCGTTCCAGAGCGCAAAGGAGACGATGGCAGGCATTTCTGCTGTTTCTCGGTCGCACTTCACTCAGCAATTCATCACCGAAGACGATACCTCCGATGCGATCACCCTGATCCAGTACTCTGAACACAATGAGTGCTGCAGCTTCTGCGGCGGTCACGGATTTCATCGCATGTCGGGTTCCGAAAAACATGGACATGCGTTGATCGACAACAACTAGGGTAGGGCGGTCGCGTTCTTCGCTATACACCCGAACATGAGGTTCTCCCGTTCTCGCGGTCACTTTCCAATCGATCGTGCGCGGATCATCACCTGGAAGATATCCGCGCAACTCTTCGAAATTCAGCCCCCTGCCACGAAGGCGCGATGCATGTCGACCGTTCAAGACACTCGAGGACGGTTGTTTTGAGGGAAGCAGCCTCAATGACCTGACATGTCCCTCCATGGATTTCAGGTGATCTAAGGTGACATGAATGCGCAGGTCGGCTTGGTTCGATCTGGTCGAATTTGAGCTGACCAGTCCCGTTCGAACTCTTGCGGCGTGATCCCTCATGTTGAATGGTCCTGCCTTGCTGCGGCTCGTCTATGACAAGGCAACGTTCTTGATGATCTCTTTCACGACATCATCTGGAGTTACCCCATCTCCCTCGGCTTCAAAGCTGATGGTCAATCGATGTCGCAGTACATCGCAAGCGATAGCTTGAACATCCAGAGGATCTACATAGTCGCGACCGGCAAGCCAGGCATGTGTACGCCCGCACTTGTCCAGCGCTATCGAGGCACGCGGACTGGCTCCAAGTTCGATCCATTTTGCCAGGTCGTCGGAGAATTTGTCCGGATAGCGCGTTGCGTGGACGAGATCTGCCATATAACGCTCAATTGCCGGCGATACAGCGATGGCTCCGATCTCCGCCCGCGCAGAAAAGACGGTATCCTGAGAGATTTGGGGACTTTGTTCCTTGCGCGGCGTCTTTGTCTTGTCGTTTTGACTTGCTGCGATGGCCTCTTTTTCTTCGTCTCGCACCAATTGGACGACTTTCACCTCGTCTTCGACAGGAGGGTAATTGATCAGCACATGCATCAAGAACCTGTCCATCTGGGCTTCCGGCAGCGGGTAGGTGCCTTCCTGCTCAACTGGGTTCTGAGTGGCCATAACCATGAAGAGAGGCGACATTTCGTGAGTTTTGCCTGAAACGGTCACTTGCCGTTCTTCCATAGCTTCCAACAATGCAGCCTGTACTTTGGCTGGCGCGCGATTGATCTCGTCAGCCAGGACGATGTTTGCGAAAATAGGTCCCTTTTCGAAGCGAAATGTTCCCGCACCGCCCGACTGATGATAAACCTCTGTCCCGGTCACATCCGAAGGAAGTAGATCGGGTGTAAACTGGATCCGACTGAAGTCTGCTTGCAGGTTTTTCGCGAGTGCCTTGATCGCCCGTGTTTTCGCCAGACCAGGCAGACCTTCGATCAGCAGGTTCCCATTCGCAAGCAGTCCGATAATCAGGCGATCAATGACATCGACCTGGCCGATTATCGACTGCTGCATTCGTTCTTTCAGCTCATTGATCTGATCTCGGGTGCCGGGCATGAAGGTTTCCAGTTGAACAAAGGGGCAATGACATTCGGCCCTTGGGCCTCAATTGGGAGAGCCGCTCCAGACACGGTTCCAGTCTTTCGCCATATCGACTAGCAACCAACCGCGATCAGGTCCTTCATCCAGTCCCCTGACAAGCTTGCCAACATGACTGTTCCGGTCATAAGCCCATTCGCGTTCCGCATCCGTGTGATGAACGATGAGCCCGAACCTGGGACCGTCTCCTGACGTTGCCCATTCCAGCATCTCAAAATCACCGTCCGAGTTGCCGCCCACGAAAATCGGTTTTTTCCCGATCTTGTTGTCTATTCCCACCGGTTTGCCCGCCTTGTCGTCGATAAAGGCAATTCCGGGATCCTTTAAAATCGTCGGTACGCCTTCAACCACGGCGTATCGTGTCACACCTGCACTGCCGATTACTTTTTCTGGAGGAATTCCATAAGCTTCTTCGACGAAAGCCCGCATGAAATGGATACCGCCGCCGGACACAATATATGTGTCAAAACCCTCGTCTCTGAGGAAACGCAGCAGTTCCAGCATGGGCTGATAAGTCATGTCCGTATAAGGCACATTTCTTGTTGGGTGTTTTGCGCTCTTTATCCAATTGGCAACGTCTTGTGTGAACGCATCGACTGAAAGCCCGGCATGAGACGCCATGACTATTTCCAATAAGCCTTCTTCACCTGACTTTGCCACTGCATCCATATCGCCGGCCGCTGCGGCTTCCAACGTTGCGCTGGTCAGTATTTCTGGGTTGGCGGCAGCCTTTTGCTTCAGTTTGTCGAGGGCATAAAGCAATTGGAAATAAACGGGTTTCTCAGCCCAGAGTGTCCCGTCATTGTCGAAAACAGCAACCCTTTGGATTGGGGTTACGTATTCAGGAGAGGCTGGATCGGTGACCGAACCGACAAAGTCAATAATCTGTGCCTTCGCGGCATTATCGTTCCAGGAGGGCAGGGGATCAGCGATTGCACTCCCCGTTACCATCAGAACAACAGCAATCGAACAGAACAGGCGCATGCGGGCCTCCTGACAGTCTCTAAAGTGAAATGAAAAACCGCGATGGATATTTGAAGTCCACCGCGGTTGTGCAATCAGCTTTTATTGAGCACCGCCTGGTGTGCTGAGTTTGTCCATGACCTGATCGAGAGAGAAACTCGCAGCTTTTTGGCGCGGAGGAAATTCCTGGAAAGTGGCAAGGAAATTTCCGACATACTGCTGTGCAGGCACAAGCATATAAGCCCGGTCGATCAACCAATCATAATAGGTATTGGAAGTTTGATAGGACCGCTCGTAAGGATCACGTCGCAGATTGAAAATGAGAGGCAGACGCAAAACCGTGAATGGCTCAATCCATGCCCGCAAGGTCTTGTACTGTTTCTGCTCCATGAAGATCAGTTTCCAGTCGTTCCAGCGCAGAGCCGTCAGATCTCCGTCATCGGAAAAATAGAATATCTCTGCTCTTGGACCGGCGTCTTCTTCACCCAAAAGCACAGGCAAGAAGTTGTAACCGTCGAGATGGACCTTGTATTCGCGACCGATCGCTTGAACGCCACCTTCTTTCAGCTGCTCTTTGATCTCCGGAGCACCTGCAGCCGCCAGGTAAGTCGGCAACCAGTCCATGTGGTGCATGATCTCGTTGGAGACAGCTCCTGCCTCAATCTTGCCGGGCCAGCGTACCATGGACGGAACGCGCCATCCGCCTTCATAGTTGGTGTTCTTCTCACCAAAGAACGGTGTTGAAGCGGCATCTGGCCAGGTGTTGTAATGAGGGCCGTTATCCGTTGAGTAGTGGACGATGGTATTGTCAGCAATGCCGAGTTCATCGATCAAATCAAGAAGCTGACCGACATGCAGATCATGCTCGATCATGCCCGCTGAATACTCATCGAGATTTCTGCCTGCAAGCTCATTCGCTCTTTCACGCATTTCCGGCTTTACGTGTGTGCGGAAATGCATCCTGGTCCCGTTCCACCAGACATAGAAGGGCTGTCCCTGATCATTCGCTCGTTTGATGAAGTCGATAGCGGCGGTTACCGTTTCATCATCAACGGTTTCCATACGTTTTTTGGTTAGAGGGCCCGTGTCTTCAATCGTACCGTCCGCAGATGACTTGATAACGCCACGAGGACCAAAGGCTTCGCGGAAGGTCCTTCCGTCAGCCAGCGTCATGTTACCGGGGTAATCCTCGTTTTCGGGCTCTTCCTCGGCATTCAAGTGATAAAGATTGCCAAAAAACTCATCGAAACCGTGATTGGTCGGCAGGTGTTCATCCTTGTCGCCGAGATGGTTCTTACCAAACTGACCGGTCACATAGCCTTGTGCTTTCAGGAGGCCGGCAATTGTTGGGTCTTCTTCCTGCATGCCAAGATCGGCACCCGGCAATCCAACCTTAGAAAGTCCCGTTCTGAAAACACTTTGTCCAGTGATGTAGGAAGATCGACCCGCTGTGCATGACTGCTCACCATAATAGTCGGTAAACATCATGCCTTCTTTCGCAATTCTGTCGATATTGGGAGTGTTGTATCCCATCAAACCGAATGTATAGGCAGATATGTTGGATTGGCCGACATCGTCACCCCAGATGACGAGAATGTTGGGCTTACCTTCTGATTGTGCCAGCGCAGGCAGTCCTCCGGCGAGGCCGCAGGCCCCAAAGGCACAGGCTGCGAACAATGCGGCCCTGAAATTATACTGAAATGGCATGTTCGATTATCCTCCCATGTACACTGGCACTGTGTAAAATTGTTATTAGTACCAATGCGTTGGACGTCGGTTCATCAATCAGATGTCGAATTTGCCCTTGCGTCAATACAGAAAGCGAAATTTAATTTTCTAAAGGTCATCAGCCTCGTAAAGAATGCCAAGGCCCTGTCATTTTTCGAAGCAAAAATACAGCTAAAAGTGGAAATCCGACGACTGTTTTCCAGTCAACGGCCTTTCAATAGCCGCTCAAAGTCGGCAAGCCGAACGTCTTCCGGGATCAGTTTTTTCGCTCGTTGAAGCGTGATCTGCGCGTTGGTGTAGTCCTGAAGCGCCATAAAAAGACGGATCTGCATAATCCAGGCATCTGACAATTGCGGATCGAGTTGCGTGGCTTCCTGAAACGCCCTGATAGCAGCTTTTGGGTTTCGCAAGGTCAGAGCTGTGCCTGCGATAACCATATGAGTTTCTGGATAATCCAGTTTGGAAGAAAGAGCGGTACGCCACTCGTCATTTGCATTCTGGACAGCGTCCTGAATTCCTTGTTCTTCTCCCCTTAATGAAACGCCCAGAAGCTGCCTGGCTGTGGCAATACGTACAGACCTCAGAGGGTCTTCCAACAATTTGGACAGCAGCTGGACTTGAGTGCTGGCCGGCAGAGTAGCCGTCAACGAGACGGCGGCGGCCCGCACAAGAGGATCGGAGTCGCTCAAGAGCGAAAATGCATCACTTGGTGCCTCGGATCCTGAGTGTTGTGCGTACAAATTTATTGCCGAAGCGCGCACGATTCCAGGCAGCGTCTCTTGAAGCGCAATGTTGAGCAATTGTTCTCCAAGTCCCGTCACCCCTCTGCGTGCCGGGGCAAAAACCGAAGCAAAATGGGAAGAACGATGGGCACTATCAGGAAAACGCATCTTCAGCTCTTCCGCAGCCCAGGTCGCAGGCTTGTCGGTGTGACAATCCGTGCAGGCGTTCGGCGTTCCGAGAGACGCGCTGAGATCCGGCCGCGGCACCCTGAAGGAATGGTCGCGGCGTCCATCTATTCCCATGTAAGTGCGCTCGATCATGTGACACGAAACGCATTGCGCACCTGCGGTTCCGGCTTCGTGGAAGTGATGGTCCGGGCTGTCATATCTTTTCAACGTCAAGGAGGGAAATGTGTCGTTACCCACTTGAGAGTGACATTGGGTACAAACCCCGTTTCCCTCTGCCTTTAACTGGCCGGAGTGGGGTTCATGACAGTCCGTGCATCGGACGCCTTCAGCATACATTTTTGATTGAAGAAAAGACCCGTAGACATAGACTTCGTCATGGATCTGACCGTCAGCGTGATAAAGTCCATCCCGCAGCAGCGCCAATCGATAACTGTCGTGAAAGGGCGTGCCGGGAAGCGGATTGCCGTCTTGGTTCGGCTCGCGCCTTGAATGGCAAGCCGCACACTGTTCGATTTCCGTATGCGGAAATGCGTCTTTGAAACCAACGATAAGGCCTTGATCGTCTGTTCCTTCAAAGACGGATAGTTCTGACGAAGAAGCACCATTCGCCCAGGCAAGGTGTGCTTCCCCCGGTCCATGACAAGCTTCACATCCTACACCGATCTCAGACTGAGTGCTGGAGTAACGTCGCGTTCTTGGGTCATAGTTCTTTTGAAACCCTGTTGCGTGGCATTCTGCGCAGCGCGAATTCCAGTTCTTGTATGGTCCAGACCAATGATAACCATCATTGGGTGCCAACGCCTGATCCGAGTAAAGGTGATACCAGCGGTCGTTTTCCTGGTCCCACGCAATATCTAGTGACTGCAAGCGCCCTGGTTCAGTCTCAATCAGGTATTGCTGCAAGGGTGAGATGCCGGCAACCCCTTTGACTTCAAGGACCCTGCTGCCTCCATCTATGTCGGATGTCTCGACGAAGTAGCGGTCACCATCTTTGAAAAAACGTGTCTTGCGACCTCGATGCTCAAATGTGGAATTGTTGAAGTCGCCATCAACGTGCTCATCATCAACGGGGAGCCAGGCCATGGCATGGTGACTGGATTTCCAGTCTTGAAAAGCCCCATTGTGGCACGACTGACAAATGGCGCTGCCTTGATAGCCAGGAGTTCTTTCGTTTGCACTCGCATGCACTTGTAAAAGCATGAAAGAAATCATGGACCAGCATAGAAAAGACCCAATCTGCATCTGGCCCCACAGGTTCAACAGCTTGCCAGAGAAAATTCGAAACAAGCAACAGCTTCAGAGCTTAACGAGGCTCTGGCGACCCAACAAGTGATGGAACTGACGATAATATCCTTTTGGTCGCAGTTCGAAAGGCTCTTTGCTTTGGGAAGGTTTAGGAAGGGCAACGAGCGTTTCAGCTAGAATATGTAGGTCTCTGATATGTGGTGAGTTGCCCCTTTGGAAGTATGGTTCGTGGCCAAGTTTCGGGTGGCAGTCAGGTTGGTTCAGGACACACCTATTGTGAGCAGGCCGAACTGCTTCGACCGACATATTTTGGGCGACGCGGAAGCCATTCCCAATGGCTCGATGAGGTCTATCTAGGACACAGTGCCAATTTGCTGTGATGATTTCGCGTCATGTTTCGACAATTCGATAGAGAGTTGTGACTACCTATTTTGGAGTGGGGCCGAGGGCGGAGACTCACGTCTCGTGCCGTTCTTTTTCCGGCTGCGTGCCCCCCAAAGCATTCCGGAGCTTCGTAGAAAGGACCGTGAGTGTCTCGGCCTGGTTTTCACCGAGTGCCGAGGTGATCAGGCCCGTTGCCTCCTGCCAGACAACCCATACTTTCTTTAGAACTTCCCGGCCGTCAGGTGTCAGGTCAAGAATATCACTGCGGCGATTTTCGGGGTTCGTGATTTGGGTGATGAACCCGAGCGTTACCAGCCGTTCTGTCATAGAACTCATGCTGCCCGCCGAAACGTCAAACTGTTTCGCCAGATGCCTCTGTGAGGTCGGCCCGATCTGCGACAAGGCATCCAGGATGAGAGCCTGTCGGTGGCGGATCCCAGTTGGTCTAAGCAGGATTTCAATCCGCTTTTCCAACAAGGTGGCTGAATGCAAAACGGGGTGGATGGTTATCAGTGTCTGTTTCATGACCTGACTGCGCTAATAAATAAACTCATGATCCTGGCACATTACGGTCACAAAGTTCTGATGTAAACTGTTTGGATTAGAACAATCAATCGACGGCGAATTGCGCTGTCATAGGCACTCAAGGGGTATCATCA
The DNA here is from genome assembly GCF_026191725.2 of Roseibium porphyridii. Taxonomy (NCBI): domain Bacteria; kingdom Pseudomonadati; phylum Pseudomonadota; class Alphaproteobacteria; order Hyphomicrobiales; family Stappiaceae; genus Roseibium; species Roseibium porphyridii. The sequence continues at coordinate 3,327,558 of NZ_CP120863.1, read as the reverse complement.
TGAAACCGGTCACCGGGATAGCGCTCGCATTTGTTGGCTTGGCCTCGCTGGACGCACCAGCTCAATCAGCCGAAAACCTGGTTGAAGTCCAGTTGACCGACAGGTTGGACGACGCACGCGGCTACTGCCTGGATATCGCTGGTGGGCAGGGCAAGAATGCACCGCTGGACAAGGGGCTGCAGGCTCACACTTGCTATAACTACACGGGTGGCATCCTGGAAGATCAGGGCTTTGATGAGGAACTCATCGGCAAAGGAGAGTTTCGAATTCCCTATTTCGATGTCTGTATGACAGTCCCATCCGTCGAGGCCGGAGCGCCGATTGTGCTCAACCAATGTGCGGGCACCGCCACTCAGAAGTTCACGTTGAACGAAAATGGTCAGTTGGTCGCCCAGGCCGATCCGCAGTTGTGCGTGACAGTTAGCAGTACGGAGAAGCGGGAAGGGCGTGGCGGCTCCCCTGTTCATGTGATGCGGCCCCTGTCTCTCCAGCCATGCGAAGAAACCAGCAAGTCCTACCAAACCTGGAATTTGTTCGAGTTGTAGGAGCATTCGATGAGCCCCAACCTGTCGAAAACCACGACGTATGACGGTATTTCACGGTTCAATCACTGGATCATTGCCGTTGCAATTATCGGGATGATAGGCTTCGGTTTTTACCTATCGGAATTCCTTGAAAGCGGTCCGGGCAAAGGACAACTGATTGGTATTCAAAAGGCAGTTGGAGTGCTTGTGCTCATTTTTGGGCTGTGGCGCGTGGGGTACCGGTTGAAACAGGGCTTTCTGGAGGATGCTACCGTGATGCCCACCTGGCAGCGCCTCACATCCAAGCTGGTTCACATCGTCTTGCTTGCCGGAATCATAGTCATGCCGCTCTCAGGAATAATCGGGTCCTATTTTGGCGGCAGAACTACCAGCGTATTTGGCCTTTTCACGATCCCTGCAGGTGACAAAGTAGAAGCGTTCTCCGCAATGGGGCACTGGCTCCACGGTGCCTGTGGCTGGCTGATGGTTGGCGCACTGGTGCTGCATGTTGCTGGCGCGCTGAAACACCATTTCGTCGACCATGACTCAACTCTGACCCGCATGATACGCCAGCAATAAGTGACCGTTGCGCCGAGTCTGGGATGTTAACAACCGAAAAGAAAAACTGAATTGCCAAGAATGCCGATATGAGCCGATCCAGAACAGAATCGAACCTCTTAATATCAATGGCTTAATGAATATTTGGCTGGGGAACCTGGATTCGAACCAGGACTAACGGAGTCAGAGTCCGTGGGTCTACCGTTAACCTATTCCCCATTCCGGCTCATTTTGTGAGCTTGGCGATTGTCCGAAGCAGAGCATTGCGCCGCTTCGATCAAGTGAGCCGCATATACATCCATCATATTCTTTTTTGCAAGGCCCGTTTTTGACTTTTTTATGAATTCGTACAGACAGCGGTGCTGACACCGCTCCAGCTGGTTCCGGTCTCGGAAGTTCTTTTCCATCCGCGTTCAACCTGTTACAGTTTTTGCAACGATAGATACGGTTGTGAGCTGCGCCCATGGAAACATGTAGGCTGCGGCGGCGGCCTGAAAGGCAAAAAGTGACTCAGTCAGGTCAGGAACCGCCCGATTCCGGGCGTGGTATCCCTGATGAGTCCGGGAACAGCGGAGCTTCTTCTGAGCTCCGGACCACGGGCAGAAGGCGCCGTAAGCGTCGTTCTGGCAGTGGTCCAAAAGGCTCTCCCGTCACACAGAACGGTGTGGCGGCTGCGTCTGTTGAAGGGACGGGTCAAAGCCCGACCCTTGTTGTCTCCGGATCCATCAGCACATCGCACAGCAAGCAGGCACAACCTTCGCCTGATGAAGAAGGTCTGTCGTCGACACAAAAACGGCGCAGAAAGCGCCGACGCGGGCGTGCAAAAAACCAACCAGAACTGGCCACCGGCACGCATCATCAACAGCGCACTCCTGACCTGAATTCTTCCTCGCAACCGCAAACGGGTGGGGAGGGAATCACCAGTCCAAAGGGAAAGAAAGCAGCAAGGCGGCGAGGCCGTAAACGCTGGCAAGCGCGCAACACTCAAGGTGTCGAGCAACGGACTACAGGTGCTGATCAGTCCGGTGACTTAGCTTCGCAAAGGTTCTCAGGTTCGAGCGAAAAAAGCCTGAAGCCACAATCGAAGCAAAGGCCCGAGACAAAATCCGATAATCGGGGCCCCTCTGCAACTGGTGAGGTTCAAAGACCGAAAAGAACGCAAGGTTTTCGCCAAAAAACGCCTTATGGACAAAACAACAGTCCGCTTTATGCCGCACTGGACCTTGGCACCAACAATTGTCGTCTTCTGATTGCGAGGCCGGAGGAGCGTGGGTTTCGTGTTGTCGATGCCTATTCCAGGATTGTTCGACTGGGCGAAGGCGTCGACTCGCAAAAGAGGCTAAGCGATGCGGCGATGGACCGGGCAATAGAAGCGCTCGCGAATTGTCATCGAAAACTCTCTGACCGCGGTGTGGCGCGCTCAAGGCTGATTGCGACGGAAGCGTGTCGGGCAGCTGAAAACGGGTCAGAGTTCATTGACCGGGTGAAAACGGAAACAGGCCTGGCCTTGGAAGTGGTCAACAGGGAAACAGAGGCACGTCTGGCAGTTGCCGGATGCGCGTCGCTTGTCGACCACGAAGCAGATGGCGTCATTCTGTTTGATATCGGCGGCGGATCGTCCGAAATAGTCTGGCTGGATCTTCGCAACCGATGTGGCGCCCGCGGCTATGCGCTGACACGTTTTATTAGATCCTGGATTTCGCTACCAGTTGGAGTGGTAAATCTGGCGGAACGGCACGGCGGCGTTCATGTCACACCAGATATCTTCGAAGCGATGGTTGAAGACGCAGCAGACCACCTTGCTGCTTTCAGTCTTGCAAACAACCTTACTGAAGCAATCGCTTCCGGGCGGGTTCATATGCTTGGCACCTCTGGTACGGTGACGACGCTGGCAGGTGTCCATCTCGGGCTTAAGCGCTATGACCGGCGCCGGGTCGACGGAACGTGGCTCGACGACAGCGATGTTTCCAGAATGATTGATGAGCTTCGCGACATGCCTTATGAGGCGCGCATGGAGAACCCTTGCATCGGTGCGGATCGCGCTGATCTCGTGCTGGCAGGCTGTGCAATACTGGAAGCAATTCGGCGGCGTTGGACGTGTCCAAGGCTGAGAGTTGCCGACCGGGGATTGCGTGAGGGGATCCTGACCGAGTTAATGGCGGCCGATGGAGTTTGGGCGCGTCGTAGATCGAGGTCGCGTTTCGATCGTGGCCGCCAAGGAAACAGAGTATGAGCCGTTCAAAAAAAGGATCTGGAGATCGCGGGCTCCACGTCAAGGTGAAAACCGCAGCTGGACGGCGGGAATCGTCCACGCGCTGGCTGGAGCGTCAATTGAATGATCCCTATGTGCGGCGCGCCAAGATCGACGGCTATAGATCCAGAGCAGCCTATAAGCTGATTGAAATCGACGACAAGCATAAGCTCCTTAAGCCAGGATACCGTGTGGTTGACCTTGGCTGTGCGCCTGGAGGTTGGTGTCAAGTTGCCGTTCAGCGGGTTCAATCAAGCATCGAGGCCCCAAAAGTGGTTGGGATCGATTACCTGGATATGGACCATGTCCGGGGTGCAACCTTCCTGAAGAAAGACTTTCTGGATGATGATGCACCGGACGTGCTGATGGAGGCTCTTGGGGGACAAAAACCCGATGTCGTCCTGTCTGACATGGCGGCTCCAACAACCGGTCATAAGCAAACCGATCACCTTCGGACAACTCATCTATTTGAGATCGCCGTTGATTTTGCACGTCAAAACCTGGTTCCAGGAGGATCATTTCTGGCGAAGGTATTCAGGGGCGGTACGGAAAACGCGCTCCTGCGGGATCTGAAACGGGATTTCAAAACCGTCGCACATCTGAAACCGCCGGCAAGCCGCAAGGAAAGCCCGGAACTATATGTAATTGCAAAAGGCTTTAGAGGTATAGAGCCTGGATCGAAGACCTAATGTGACGGTCAAGGAGATCAAACTTTGAAGCGTTGATTGGACGAACTTGACCATATCTCCGGGACCCTTTGCGATGACAAAGACAGAAGACTTCGAAAGGGCACTTCAAAAGTCATGGAGCCTTGAATCCAGCACTCTTTGGTCAGAGGAAACACCTACAGCCGGTCAATGTGGCGTAACAGCCCTTGTCGCGAATGACATTTTGAATGCTCTGATCGTCAAAACCCGCTTTGGACTGACTTGGCATTTTTACAACTTGATCGACGGGAAACGCTACGACTTTACAAAAGCTCAGTTTGAGTATCCGATCGTTTACGATGACATTCCAGCCTCAAGGGAAGAGGCTCTGGCCGACACGAACGACCAGCAATATGGTTATTTGAGTAAGGCGGTCACTGCCGTGCTCGCGACAGACCTCACTGGGGATAATTCCTCGGATTGAGTATGACCCTTTTCATTCTGTCACCTGCGTGTTATTGACCCGCGCCAACTTCTCCGGCACAGCCGAAGCGACTCAACAGATGCTGGCGTTCAATGAGAACGACCGGTGTTTCAGCTATTTTTCATAAAGGGGAATTGGCCATGGCATCATTCTTTGTCCCGTCTACCGGACAGCAAGCCCTGACATTCGACGATGTTTTGCTGATACCCGGCCACTCTGAAGTCATGCCTGGTGACGTTGACCTGAGAACGAAGGTCACGCGTGATCTGGAATTGAATATTCCGATTCTTTCGTCTGCAATGGACACAGTCACTGAAGGCCGGCTGGCAATCGCCATGGCGCAGGCCGGTGGCATCGGTGTCGTTCACCGCAACTTGTCACTTGATCAGCAGGCTGAAGAAGTCCGTATGGTCAAGAAATTCGAATCTGGAATGGTTGTAAATCCACTTGTGATCGGACCTGACGCGACATTGCAGGAAGCGTTGGATCTTATGAAGCGCTTCGGCATATCAGGTGTTCCAGTTGTCGAAAATGGGGGCTCTGGTGGACAGTCGACTGGCAAACTCGTCGGAATTCTGACCAACAGGGACGTTCGGTTCGCTTCAAATCCGAACCAGAAAATCCACGAACTGATGACGAGCGAAAACCTTGTCACTGTCAGCGACAATGTCAGCCAGGAAGACGCCAAGCGTCTGTTGCACCAGAACAGGATTGAAAAGCTTCTCGTTGTTGATGACGACCGCAATTGCATTGGGTTGATCACCGTCAAGGATATGGAAAAGGCGCAGCTCAACCCCAATGCGTCCAAGGACGATCAGGGTCGCTTGAGGGTCGCTGCGGCAACAAGTGTCGGGGAAGAAGGCTTCGCGCGTGCAGAGCGACTGGTTGACGCAGGCGTTGATATGCTTGTGGTCGACACCGCTCACGGTCATTCCCAGAAGGTTCTGGATATGGTCGGGCAGGTCAAGAAACTGTCAAACTCCGTTCAGGTCCTCGCCGGCAATGTTGCGACATCGGAAGCAACGAGGGCATTGATCGACGCCGGTGCAGACGCTGTAAAAGTCGGGATTGGCCCAGGTTCAATCTGTACGACAAGAATTGTTGCTGGCGTTGGCGTTCCGCAATTGACCGCAATCATGGAATCCGTCGAAGAAGCCAGCAAACAGGGCGTGCCCGTCGTTGCGGATGGCGGCATCAAGTTCTCTGGGGACCTTGCGAAAGCCATCGCCGCCGGTGCAGGCTCTGTCATGGTCGGGTCGCTTCTGGCTGGCACTGAAGAAAGCCCAGGTGAAGTCTACTTGCATCAGGGCAGGTCCTATAAATCGTATCGCGGAATGGGATCCGTGGGAGCAATGGCGCGAGGCTCTGCTGACCGTTACTTCCAGGCCGAAGTTCGTGACAGTCTCAAACTGGTGCCTGAAGGAATTGAAGGTCAGGTGCCGTATAAGGGCATGCTCGGCAGCGTGCTGCATCAGTTGGCAGGCGGCTTGCGTGCCGCCATGGGTTATGTTGGTGGCAAGGACATTCTTGATTTCCAGGAAAAGGCCAGGTTTGTGCAGATATCCGGAGCAGGATTACGGGAAAGCCACGCACATGATGTTACGATCACACGGGAAAGCCCGAATTATCCTTCAAACGTCTGATCGAGTTTGGCAGCTTGATAAGCGCAGCAAGCAGTACAAGGGATTTGCATGAAAGACGGTGGACGCCTGACGGCTGCAATTGAAGTTTTGCAGGAAGTCGAAACGCGGCATCGCCCCGTTCAAGCTGCACTAAGAGATTGGGGAACGGCACATAGGTTCGCAGGGTCTGGAGACCGTACCGTAATAGGAAACCTGGTCTTTGATGCGCTGCGCAACAAGGCATCACTCAGCGCCGTCATGCAATCTGGTGACCCACGAGGGCTGGTCTTCGCAACCTATGTCAAAACCTGGGAAAAAGGGCTCTTAGCTCTCGAAGATGCACTCGCTCAGGATAGGCATGCGCCAGAGCCATTGTCGGAACAAGAAAAGAAACTCCTTTCAGAAGACGCACAACTCAGATCGTCTCCTGCCGAGGCTGCAGACGTACCCGATTGGCTATGGTCCCGTTTCGAGGCAAGTTTGGGCGAAAATGCGGTCACTGAAGGGCAAGCGTTGGCAAGGCGTGCGCCAGTCGACCTTCGCGTCAACACATTGAAATCGAACCGCGACAAAGTTCTGAAGCGTCTGGCCCATACGGGTGCAAAGTCTTCGTCTTTGTCACCAGTTGGCATCCGAATTGAAGCAAAACCCGGTCTTGGTCGCATGCCACATGTCCAGGCTGAAGAGGGTTATCAAAAAGGATGGTTTGAGCTTCAGGACGAGGCGAGCCAACTGGCGGCTCAATTGGCGAAGGCAGAACCCGGCGAACAGGTACTCGACTATTGTGCTGGTGGTGGTGGCAAGACGCTCGCCCTGGCTGCAAGCATGCAGAACAAGGGGCAACTCTATGCCTTCGATGCCGATCGACTTCGGCTCGCACCTATTCATGAACGGTTGAAGCGGGCAGGCATACACAATATCCAGGTTCGCGACCCTGCCAGTACGGATTTGAAAGATCTTGAAGCACAAATGGATCTTGTGTTCATCGATGCGCCTTGTACTGGAACAGGCGTTTGGCGCAGGCGGCCTGACTCAAAGTGGCGATTGTCGGAAAGAGCGCTCGAAGATCGCATAAAAGATCAGCGGCATGTGCTTGAAAACGCAAAGAAATACGTCAAAAATGGCGGCCGCTTGGTTTATGCAACGTGTTCTGTTCTTCGCGAAGAAAACCAATCTCAGTCGGAGTGGTTCCTGGAACAGAACCCCGAATTTCAGGCGTTGTCAGCGCTCGATATCTGGAAAGAGTTGTTGCCGGAAAAAGCCTTACCGGATCACGTATCGGAAAGCGGCTCTGTCATGCTGACGCCGCACTCGACAGGTACCGACGGTTTTTTCATTTCGGTATTCAAAAAGCAAACCTAGTTTCGAGACTGGATTGACCCGGGAGTTCAAGATCTGTCTTGTCGGTTGAGGCCAAGAACATTCGGTTTGCCTTCTACGCCGGGACGCAAAGGCTCATTGGATAGTAGAACAGTCGATGTCTCTGATTGGTGCTGCGCGGCATCTAGACTGGTTTCAACGCTTTCGTTCTCAAGCTTGGTGTGAACTTTGGATTTTTCCGGTACCAGCTCACGATCCCTTTCTTCAGCGATCAATGACTCGATCAACTGTCGAACAGCTGGCTCTAACTCTTTCTGTGATGTTTGACCGGTCAAAACTTTTCTTGCTTCTGTTGCGTATTTCAACGAGGCAAGAACTGATCCCAATGCATTGAAAGGTTCCGCCGCGCTTGTGTCCTTGTCATGCGCAGCCAGTGCATAACGTAGTGCAGAAACGGGATCCCCGAGCTTTCGCGAAAGTATGCTCAGTTGCATCGTAGCCAGGAAAGACTGCGGATCCAGTTCCAACGCGGCTTCCGATGCTTCTCTCGCATCTTCAAGCGCACCTTTGCCAGAAAGCGCATCGGAAAGCAGCGACAAAGGATAAGCATCGGTTTTAGACAGTTGGCTGGCGCGAACGGCTAGCTCGATGACTTCATCATATCGTTTTCTGAGCAGAAGAATCTCCGATAGGCCGATCAGTGCCGGCGTATGCTCCGGATCAATCTTTAAGGCTTTGCGATAGGCTGCGATAGACGCAGGGACCTGACCGGTCTTGCCTTGTGTCTCCGCAAAGAGCGTAAGAACAGCTGGTGTTTCAGGCAGCAATTCAACGAGACTTCTTGCAAGTCTCTCTGCCTCTGCCGCCCGGCCTTCTTTTAACAGCACCGTAGCAAGACCAAAAAGCGCATTTCGATTGTCAGGGGCTTGGTCAAGCACATCGCGGAAGTTCTGTTGGGCGTTTTCCAGATCTCCTTGCAAGAGCTGGCAACTTCCAAGGCTTCCACGCGCATTCAGATGTTCCGGTTCAGCAAACACAATTCTGCGCAGTTGCGATTGTGCTTCCTCCAGATATCCAGCCTGCAAAAGCGCTGAAGCCGTTCGATAGGCAATTTCAGTATCCTGTGGCGCAAGTTCCTGAGCCTTGAGATAAGACACAAGCGCCTTGTCCAGGTTTCCAGATTGTTCAAGAGCGACAGCGTCATCAAACGCTTTACGGGCAGCTGCGGTCATATGGGCCTGGCATCCTTGTGCACCGTGTCACCGCCCGGCATTGGACAGTTCGGGCACGATCGAAGTCCAGACTAAGTAGCCAAAGGACATGCGTCAAAACCGAAATTCAGCCGTACACAGCTTGTCGGATGACCTTGAACTCGACCAAAGATGAAAACTTCTGTGCAGTGGGCGACGGAGGCCTAAAAAATATTGTGAGGGAGCATTCGCACCGCCAAAAACAGGTTCAATTTGGAGAAAAGACCGGATAGAAGCTGGCCATGACCCATCATCACGACCGCCTACTTATCATCGACTTCGGTTCACAGGTGACGCAACTTATTGCGCGGCGCCTTCGAGAACTCAGCGTATATTGCGAAATTCACCCTTATCAGAATGTAAGCGAGAGCTTTCTTGAGGAATTTCGACCTAAGGCAGTGATCTTCTCCGGCGGCCCGGACTCAGTCGTCAGGGAAGGGGCTCCCCGGCCGCCAAGTGCGGTTTATGAGCTGGGTGTCCCGATCCTTGGAATCTGTTACGGCCAACAGGTCATGATGCAGGACCTCGGCGGCAGGGTAGAAGGTGGCAAGATTTCAGGCGGAGGTGGCACAGCTGAATTCGGTCGCGCCTTCGTCACCCCGATGGGCAATCCGCTGCCAATCCTGAAGGACTGGTTTGCCAGCGGCAAAGAACAGGTCTGGATGAGCCATGGAGATCACGTCAGTGAGCTGGCTCCGGGCTTTGAAGTGTTTGGCGTCTCACCAAATGCGCCATTTGCCATAACGGCTGATCAGGGCCGGAACTTTTTTGCGGTCCAGTTTCATCCGGAAGTTCATCACACGCCCAATGGCAAAACGCTTTATGAGAACTTTGTTCGGCTTGCAGGATTTACCGGTGACTGGACGATGGGTGCTTACAAAGACGACGCCATAGACAAAATTCGTGAGCAGGTCGGCGACAAGAAGGTCATTTGCGGACTTTCAGGCGGAGTGGACAGTTCAGTGGCCGCGGTCCTCATTCACGAGGCGATCGGGGACCAACTGACATGCGTCTTTGTTGACCACGGCCTATTGCGTCTGAATGAAGCAGACGAAGTCGTTTCCATGTTCCGTGATCACTACAACATACCGCTTATCCATGCAGACGAAACCGAACTGTTCCTGGGAGAATTGGATGGCGTTTCCGATCCGGAAACAAAGCGGAAAATCATTGGCAAGCTGTTCATCGATGTTTTCCAAAAACATGCCAATGAGATTGAGGGCGCAGAATATCTTGCGCAGGGCACTCTTTATCCAGATGTCATTGAAAGCGTGAGTTTCTCAGGCGGCCCCTCGGTCACCATCAAGTCCCACCACAATGTAGGTGGTTTGCCGGAAAAGATGGGTCTCAAACTCGTTGAGCCATTGCGTGAACTTTTCAAGGACGAGGTGAGGGAACTCGGCCGCGAGCTTGGACTGCCAGACAGTTTTATCGGTCGTCATCCATTCCCGGGACCAGGGCTTGCAATCCGTTGCCCTGGCGAAATTACGCGCGAAAAACTGGAAATTCTGCGGAAAGCCGACGCAGTCTACATTGATCAAATTAGAAAACACGGGCTCTATGATGAAATCTGGCAGGCCTTCGTTGCCATTTTGCCGGTTCGTACAGTCGGTGTTATGGGGGACGGGCGAACCTACGATTATGCCTGTGCGCTTCGGGCTGTAACGTCAGTCGACGGAATGACGGCAGACTATTACCCGTTTGAACACGATTTCCTTGGTGAAACCGCAACGCGTATCATCAATGAAGTCCAGGGTATTAACCGCGTCACCTATGACATCACGTCAAAACCTCCCGGTACGATTGAGTGGGAGTAACGTGCTTCGGCATGAGAGCTCTTTGAAACCCCTGGAAAACCAGAAAGCAATATCCTGGTGTCAAACTGCCAGAACAACGCTGATCAGATTGACCTGAGTCCCGATTGCTCAGCGTGCGCTGCTCTTTGCTGTGTTGTATTTGCGTTCGACCAATCCGAGTCCTTCGGAATAGACAAGGCTGCCGGTGAGGAGTGTCCCAACCTGGACACTCAGAACAGATGCATGATTTTCCAAAAAAGAACACAACTCGGCTTTGCCGGTTGCGTTACATACAACTGCTTTGGGGCCGGTCAGCGTGTCACTCAGGAAGTCTTCAATGGAAAAACCTGGCGGGAAAACGATCACTTGAAACAGCAGATGGGGGCAGCTCTTTCTGTGTTACGTCGCATCCACGAACAGCTCTCGTTGTTGCGCTCTTCAAGGAATCTTCCGCTTAGCAAAGAGGAACGCAGCTCAGTCGAGTTTCTGGAAAACGAGCTTTCTCGGAAAGAAAAATGGACCGAGGCAGACCTTCAACACTTTCCAATTGAGCAAAGAGAAAAAGAAATCCTATCATTCCTGAGCGGGCTTAGACGGCACGTCGTTTAACTGGCACATCTGATGCAAAATGCTGCAGCAGGGTCAACAGCAAGCCGACCGGGCGCAATGTCATCTCCGCATTCAACGCAGTACCCGTAGTCTTTTGTGTCCAAACGGTGCAGCGCTGCCTCGATGCGTTGTATTTGCGAACGTCGCTGCCGTTCGGAAGCCTGGGCCATTGCTTGACCCTGAAGTGCATCCATACGCGAAAGTCGACCAACTGATTGCTGATCCAGAGTAACTGGTGCGCGTGCCTCTTCTGAGATTTCGCTAAGTGCTTCCAGTTCCTCTTTCAGCGACAGCAATTTGTTGCGCACAGAGCTTTCATCTATCGGCATCGTCATCCTCCAGGTATGAGGATGACGAATACGATTGTTTCGTGCAAGGCGTGGGAACGTTCTCAGAAATCTTCGAGAACGATTTTCCCAACGGTCTTTTGACTTTCGACTTGTTGATGGGCTTGTCGCAAATTCTCGGCATTAATTGGCGAAACAACGCCTGACAATGTGGTTCGGACACGTCCCTGATCGACAAGATCAGCAACTTCTGTCAGCAACCGTCCTTGTGCATCCATATCCGCCGTCTGAAACATCGACCGGGTAAACATGAATTCCCAATGGATCGAAACAGCCTTTTGCTTGAACGGCATGATGCTGAAATCCTGAGGGTCGTCTATCAGAAGGAACCGGCCTTGGGGCGCGATCGTTTCTGCAAGGTCTTGGAGGTGATGCTCGGTATGCGTCGTTGAAAAAACTAGGCCGGGTGGGTTCAGGCCCGCTTCTTCAAATTGGGGCGCAATTTTTCGGGAATGATCGAAGACATGATGTGCTCCCAGCTCTTTAACCCAGGATTGGCTTTCAGGCCGCGAAGCTGTCGCGATAACGGTCAGGTTAGTCAACTGGCGTGCAAGTTGGATTGCTATTGATCCGACACCGCCAGCACCACCTACAATAAGTAGACTTCCGGCACCATTGCCGACTTTGTCCTGCACTTTCAGGCGATCGAACAAAGCTTCCCATGCAGTAATTGTCGTTAGCGGCAAAGCCGCAGCCTCGGCGAAACTCAGGGATTTAGGCTTTCTTCCAACGATCCGCTCGTCAACAAGATGAAACTCTGAATTTGTGCCGGGCCGAGTAATATCGCCCGCGTAATAGACTTCGTCGCCAGGGCGAAAACCCTCAACATCCGGACCGACTTCAACAACCACACCTGCAGCATCGTAGCCCAGCACAACCGGCTGACCGTTTTCAGACTGTCGCCTCATGCGCACTTTGGTGTCGACGGGATTTACTGCGATTGCCCTGACTTCGACCAAAAGATCGCGACCTTGGGCAACTGGTTTTGGCAGGTTGAATTCTTCCAGCGACCTTTGATCACTCGCTGGCAGCGAAGTTGTGTAACCGATAGCACGCATTTCGTTGTTCTCCATGTTTGCGTACCGGTCAAATTGGCCATAATCTTTCACCACGCAAGTATGTACAATTCAAACACATACTGACAAGAATGGTAGATAGGCACACAATGGATACTGTAGAGATTCCGAAAAAGGATGAACTTAAGAACAGCTATGATTGTCACCCAGGGTGTGCGGTCGAGGCGGCTCTCAGTCTCATCGACGGAAAGTGGAAGGGCGTGATCCTTTTTCTGTTGCTTGATCGAAATGTCATGCGTTTCAACGCGTTCCAAAAGGCATTGCCGAACATCACGCAAAGAGTACTGACATCCCAACTGCGCAGCATGGAAGCAGATGGTTTGATCGACCGAACTGTCTACCCGGTGGTGCCTCCAAAGGTAGAATATCGCCTAACTGAACTCGGCCTGTCGCTTGAGCCTGTCGTCAAGTCACTCGCAGAGTGGGGCAACGGTCATAAAGAGCTTTGGCCATTGGGGTTCAAACGCGACAGTCATTTGCAAACCGTCAAATAGTCCCTGAAACATGCGGATTTGAAGAGTTTCAAAGGGTTTCTTTACCAAAGAAATTCGGATACACAGACACGACTTCCACTTCAGATTTGCCTATGACGCAATCTTTACTTTGTCTCCTTGAATGGCCGTTGCAAGGATGGCGGTCAAAGGTCTTCATTTGGAGTTCAAGAACATGAAAAACGGTTTGAGACGACTGTCTGGAACAGCACTCATACTCACATCCTTGATGATCGGCACTGCTGTAGCAGGTGAGGTAAAGATCGTCGGAGCTGAAGCCAGAAAGTCGGGCAATAGCTGGACGTTTTCGGTCACGCTGGAACATGGTGACACCGGTTGGGATCACTATGCCGATCTCTGGCAGGTTTTCACACCGGACGGTGACCTGTTGGGAGAACGTGTTCTCCATCATCCTCACGTGAATGAGCAACCCTTCACGAGATCATTGTCAGGTGTCAAAATCCCAGACGGTATCAATGAGGTTGTCATCAAGGCGAGAGACAGCGTCCACGGTGTGGCGGCTCAGGAGTTCAGGATCTCTCTCACTCAATGAACAGCCCGGGCTTATCCTTGAATGAAGGCAAGAATGCCGTCAGCAACGAATTGAACAGACAATGCGGCAAGCAACACTCCGAGCAGCCGGGTGATAACCAACTGTGCGGTATCACCCAACAGGCGTTCAATTTTGTCAGCCAGCAGGAAAGCGCCCATGCAGCTCAACAAGATAATGGCAATCACACCGCCAAGACCCGCATAAGTCAGCGTGTCTGGTGCCTGACTGGACAGCAGTATAATCGCAGATATCGCTGCCGGACCTGCGATAAGTGGAATGGCTAGCGGAAAAATTGCCAACTCGTGGATGGAACCTTGATGGGTCTCTGACTCTATCGCCTTTTCGGCAGTTTCCGATTTACGTTGCTGCCTCTTTCCAAAAATCATCTCAATTGCGATCAGGAACAACAAGATGCCGCCCGCAACGCGAAACGCGGAAACAGAAATACCCAGTACATTAAGTACGGTCTGACCGGATGCGTAAAACACCAACAGAATTGCTGCTGCCGTAAGCGTCGCCCTGATGGCGACCCTGCGCCTGTCCGCCTGACTCATTCCGGCTGTGATCGCCAGGAACATCGGGGCCAAACCGACCGGGTCAATCGTGACGAACAACGTTGCAAAAGCGTTGATGTAATAGTCAATCATTTCCCATACCCCGGACAATCAATCTGGCCTGATTTGTGTCTTACTACAGGGGTTTCGACACTGCGACGACCCGCATCTGCAAATTCATTTTTCGACCCTGTGTATACTGTCTGCAAGTTATTGTTTTTATGGTGTTTTTGCGCAAGCGAAAATCGGCCATTTATTTGGTCCTGATGATTGAATCGGATATAAAAGACACAGCAATAACAATTAAATGAGTGTCTTCCTTGGCCGACCAGGACAACAGCACCCCTTCGGACGGATTTTCGTCCGATATCAAACCGATTTCCATTGTCGACGAAATGAAGAGCAGCTACCTCGATTACGCGATGAGCGTAATCGTATCGCGTGCACTTCCAGACGTCAGAGACGGTCTCAAACCGGTGCATCGGCGCATCCTGTATTCGATGCATGAGAATGGTTATGAGTGGAATAAGCCATACCGCAAGTCAGCGCGCGTGGTCGGTGACGTCATGGGTAAGTATCACCCACACGGCGACAGTGCGATTTACGACGCTCTGGTCCGAATGGCACAGAATTTTTCCCTGCGTCTTCCACTGATTGACGGACAGGGTAACTTCGGATCAATCGACGGCGATCCGGCCGCGGCTATGCGGTACACGGAATGCCGACTGGAAAAAGTCGCCCACAGGCTCCTTGACGATATCGACAAGGAAACCGTCGACTTCCAGGAAAACTATGACAATTCGGAAAGTGAACCGGTTGTTCTTCCGGCAAAATTCCCGAACCTTCTGGTCAACGGTGCCGGCGGTATTGCGGTCGGCATGGCAACGAACATTCCGCCACACAATCTGGGTGAAGTGATCGACGCCGCCATCGCAATCATGGAAAATCCGGCGATGCCGCTGGAAGAGTTGATGCAAATCGTTCCAGGTCCGGATTTTCCGACTGGTGGCATGATCCTTGGTCGGTCAGGTATCCGCAACGCCTATGAAAGTGGGCGCGGCTCGGTTGTCATGCGGGCAAAAGTGGATATCGAAGAGGTTCGCAAGGACCGCAACGCCTTGATCGTCACGGAAATTCCCTATCAGGTCAACAAATCGACTATGATCGAGAAGATTGCCGAACTTGTGCGCGACAAACGCATTGAAGGCATTTCCGATATCCGGGACGAGAGCGACCGCTCAGGTATGCGGGTCGTCATTGAACTCAAGCGAGATGCGGTCCCGGATGTTGTGCTGAACCAGCTCTATCGCTTCAGTCAGCTGCAAACGTCTTTCGGCGCCAATATGGTGGCACTTAATGGCGGCAAGCCGGAACAGATGAACCTGTCCGACATGCTGCGTGCCTTCGTCGCTTTCCGCGAAGAAGTCATTCAGCGCAGGACCCGTTACCTGCTCAAGAAAGCACGCGATCGTGCGCATATCTTGGTCGGTCTGGGTATTGCCGTTGAAAACATCGATGAGGTCATCAAACTGATCCGAGCTGCTCCCGATCCCGCAACTGCTCGAGCGCAGTTGATGGAACGGAACTGGCCAGCGCGTGACGTTGAGGCGTTGATCCGCTTGATCGACGACCCGCGCCACATGGTTCAGGAAGATGGCACCTACAAACTGTCCGAAGAACAGGCAAGAGCCATTCTCGATCTCAGACTCCAGCGCCTGACGGCAATGGGCCGTGATGAAATCGAGGAGGAGCTGAACAAGATTGGTGCGGAAATTTCCGATTTTCTAGACATCCTGCGCTCTCGTGCGCGCATTCAGGACATTGTCAGAACGGAAATGCTCGAGATCAAGGAAGAATTCGCGACACCGCGACGGACAGAGATTGTCGAAGGCGGTGCTGATTTCGATGACGAAGACCTGATCCAACGCGAAGATATGGTCGTGACCGTTTCACACGGCGGTTACATCAAGCGCGTTCCTTTGGCCACTTATCGTGCACAAAGACGCGGTGGCAAAGGCCGCTCCGGCATGGCAACCAAAGAAGAGGATTTCGTCACCCGTCTCTTTGTTGCAAACACCCATACGCCGGTGCTCTTTTTCTCGTCACGCGGCATTTGCTACAAGATGAAGGTCTGGCGTCTACCTCTTGGCGGCCCGACCTCACGAGGCAAAGCGCTCGTCAATATGCTGCCTCTCGAGCAGGGCGAACAGATCACGTCGATACTGCCGTTGCCTGAAGACGAAGACAGCTGGGCAAATCTTGATGTCATGTTTGCGACGGTGCGCGGCACCGTCCGGCGCAACAAGCTTTCTGACTTCGTCAACATCAATCGAAACGGCAAGATTGCCATGAAGCTGGAGGACGGTGACGGAATTGTCGGTGTGGACACATGTTCAGAACACGACGATGTCATGCTCACCACCAATTACGGCCAGTGTATCCGTTTCCCGGTTACCGACGTGCGCGTCTTTGCCGGCAGAAACTCAGTTGGTGTTCGTGGCATTAGACTTGCCGATGGTGACTGTGTCATTTCAATGCAGATCCTGCACCACATCGATGTCGATGCGGAAGAGCGCGCCGCCTATCTTAAATTGTCGCGTGCAATGCGCGGGGAAGCGGATGAAAATGGCAACGGAGCGGATGAGGACGGTGTTGTAGCCGGCGATCTGCCACAAGAACGATACGCTCAAATGAGCGCAGCCGAACAGATCATTCTGACCATTTCCGAAAACGGCTACGGCAAACGGACCTCGTCATTTGAATACCGGGTAACAGGCCGTGGCGGTAAGGGTATCACGGCGATGGCCGTCAACAACAGAAACGGTGGATTGATCGCATCCTTCCCGGTGGAGGATAGCCACCAGATAATGCTGGTCACCGATGGTGGGCAGTTGATCCGGTGTCCTGTCGACGGCATTCGCATCGCAGGCAGAGCCACGCAAGGTGTCATTGTCTTCAAGACCGCTGACGATGAGAAAGTCGTGGCTGTTGAGGGGATTTCGGAAGTTGATGACGAAGACGTCATCGACGAAGAAGGTGAGGGCGCAAAAAGCGGTGACAACACTGAAGACAGCGCGAACTCCGGTGATGCTGATGACAGTTCCTCAGAGCCGGACGGAACGCCTCCGGAAGGTTGATAGAGCCAAACGACGCGCTTAAAACGACAACAGCGGCCAGGGTGGAACCTGAGCCGCTGTTTGCCGTTGGGGAGGGAGGTCTTGTGATAAGACTTAGTTTGCCGTTGGGTAACGGGCCAAAATTGTTTCGTTTACGGACGGGGTCTGTTTCTCAACGGTGACGAAAGAAACGTTGCGAACCTTGCTTGCGCCAGTCAATGCTGCTGCACAGTCTTCGGTCCAGGCACCCCATGCCTGTGTTTCACAGCCATTGGCTGTCTGAGAGATTGCTGCACGATCACCTTTGGTAGCCATCATGCCTTGTGTCGCCAGGCTGTTCAGATCCTGCGCCTGCGAGGCATTGCTCGGGTGCATTGTCATTACGCCCGCTGCGATCATTGTCAGCAACGCCAACGTAAAGATTGCAACCATCTTGAAGTTGGCCACCGGATCAACGGCCTTGGCCTGAATGATAAATGACTTTGCCGCGGTCTGATCTGCGGTCCGGTCGATAGTTTCGTAGCTCCTCATTGTCTTGGCTCCTGCTCACGCCATCTGTTTTCGATGACCTCACTTTGCCTCATAGAAGAAAAGACAGATGTGATGACCGTCACAAAATGTCAGTTGCCCGCAAAAATTCAAATGTACTGGGGCTTTGGCTTGTGAGTGGAGTATTGCCGGAGTATTGAAGAGGCCATGACTCGTATTGCGCTCTATCCCGGCTCGTTTGATCCGGTCACCAACGGCCACATGGATATTCTTCGTCAGTCACTCGCCTTGGCTGACAAGGTGGTGGTGGCGATCGGGATTCATCCCGGAAAAACACCGCTATTCTCATTTGAGGAACGCGTTGAACTGCTGCATACCTCTGCTAGAGCTGAATTCAGTCCCGAAGAAGCTGCCCGAGTTGAGGTAATTTCATTCTCAGATCTGGTGATCAACACGGCCAAAACACAAGGTGCCGCCTACCTTGTGCGCGGTCTCAGAGATGGAACGGACCTTGACTATGAAATGCAAATGGCCGGCATGAACGGCACACTTGAACCAGACATCAAGACGGTTTTTTTGCCTGCTTCTCCGAAAGTACGCCACATCACGGCCACGTTGGTACGTCAAATCGCAAAAATGGGCGGAGAAATATCCGCGTTTGTACCGGAGCCGGTTGCCGAGCCTCTCAGACAACGGGCGTTACCCGGTTCATGATTCAATTTCCTCTGACCTGAACCTTAGGAGTCTCCAGTGTCACGATTGTTTACTGTTTTCGCCGTACTGGCGTCATTTCTGATCCTTCCCGTTTTGGGTGCTCACGCAGCGGATCCCGAAAACACCCTTTACCTCGACTTGAAGGATGGACGGGTAACGATAGAACTTCGGCCCGACGTTGCGCCCAACCATGTGGAGCGCATCAAGCAATTGACCCGAGAAGGTTTCTACGACGGCATCGTCTTTCACCGGGTGATTGATGGTTTCATGGCCCAAACCGGTGATCCGACCGGAACCGGCAGAGGTGGATCTAACCTTCCTGACATTGCTGCCGAATTCAGCAATGCGTCCTTCAAACGCGGTACGCTTGGGATGGCTCGCGCAGCAGATCCGAACAGCGCCAACTCACAGTTTTTCATCATGTTCAACGATGGCGACTGGCTGAACGGACAATACACCGTGTTCGGTGAAGTGGTTGATGGCATGGATGTCATTGACAAGATCACCCGCGGCGAACCGCCTGCAAACCCGGACAAGATCATTAAGATGCAGGTTGCCGCAGACGCCGGCTAATCTGCTTAACAACGCCCTGTTTAGGACTCAAGGAGTGAATGAAATGGCAGAAATTGCAGATGCCGAAAACACATTGATCATGGAAACCAGCCAGGGTCAGGTCGTTATCGAATTGAAACCCGACCTTGCGCCGACGCATGTTGCCCGGATCAAGGAACTTGTCCGCGAAGGCTTTTACGACGGCATCGTGTTTCACCGCGTCATCGATGGCTTCATGGCCCAGACCGGTTGTCCGCAAGGAACAGGCACCGGCGGTTCCGGTCAAAAACTGAAGGCCGAGTTCAGCCAGGAAAAACACATCCGCGGCACTTGTTCCATGGCCCGTGCCATGGATCCCAATTCAGGCGATAGCCAGTTTTTCATCTGTTTCACCGATGCACCTTGGCTTGATGGTCAGTACACGGTTTGGGGCGTCGTAATCGACGGCATGGACAATGTCGACAAGATCAAACGCGGCGAACCAGTGGTCGATCCCGACAACATCGTGTCGTTGAAAGTCGCCGCCGACGCGGCTTGATACCAGAATTTGCAGTTTTTTCTATTGAAACGGCGCGGCAGAATATGCCGCGCCGTTTTAACTGGTGCCGGAATTGGGTTCCTTGTGTTGACCGGATCTCGATCGCCCTTTATGAGCCGCTGACCTGATCTTGTCCGGTTCACCTCAAGCGGTGCTGTGCACGTAGTTCAGAAACTCAAGACTAGCGAACAATCTGAGCGTCATGCGCGTTGATACCTTTGATTTTGACCTCCCAAACGAGCGGATCGCATTGCGTCCGGCAAGGCCGCGGGATTCGGCACGTATGCTTGTTGTCAAACCCGATGAAAACCTCCCGCTATCCGATAAGGGCGTACGGGATCTGAGCAATATATTGAAGCCCGGCGATGCACTTGTATTCAACGACACGCGCGTAATTCCTGCGCAACTTGAAGGGACACGATTGCGCGGTGACATCAGCGCTGGAGTGGGCGCAACCCTCCATATGCGGACTTCTTCAAACAGCTGGAAGGCTTTTGTCCGTCCGGCAAAGAAACTTCAAGTTGGCGACGCCATCCTATTCGAAGGATTTGGGGCAAGACTGACTGCAGAAGTTGCGGAAAAAGCTGACGGTGGTGAAGTTCTTCTCGTTTTTGACAGAGACGGTCCCGCACTTGACGAGGCCATCGCGGCCGTAGGGCATATTCCTCTACCACCTTACATCGCCCAAAAACGCGGAGAAGATGAACAGGATCGCAAAGACTACCAGACAATATTTGCCGAAAAGGACGGCGCTGTAGCAGCCCCAACCGCCGGTCTGCATTTTACGCCGGATCTTCTGGAAGCATTGACGCAGCAAGGTGTGGAACAGCACCGCGTGACGCTACATGTCGGTGCCGGAACGTTTCTGCCGGTGAAAGCAGAAGACACCAACGACCACAAGATGCACGCCGAGTGGGGAGCGATCTCCGAACAAACTGCCAAAGCGCTGAGGGCTGTAAAAGCGCGGGGCAACAGAGTTGTCAGTGTCGGAACGACCTCATTGCGTATTCTGGAAAGCTCTGCCCAGATCACGGGTGAAATAACCGCGTTTGCCGGTGAGACCGCAATCTTCATTACTCCCGGTTATCGCTTCCGCGCGATCGATGCTTTGATGACCAATTTCCATCTTCCACGATCTACGTTGTTCATGCTTGTGTCGGCGTTTTCCGGGCTTGAGACAATGCGCACCGCATACCAACACGCGATTGAACAAAACTATCGCTTCTATAGCTATGGCGACGCCTCTTTGCTGTTTCCGCAGCAAGGCGCGGTTTAGGAACATCATGACCGAGCAGAACAAAAAGTTTGGTTTCAAGTTGATTTCATCCGACGGAATGGCGCGTCGGGGAGAAATTACAACACCACACGGCGTGGTCCGCACTCCTGCCTTTATGCCGGTGGGCACACAGGCAACGGTCAAGGCCATGTATCCTGAACAGGTGCGTGAAACCGGTGCGGATGTTGTCCTTGGCAACACCTACCACCTGATGCTTCGACCAACGGCCGAGCGGGTCGAAAAACTTGGCGGATTGCACAAGTTCATGAATTGGCCGCATACGATCCTAACCGACAGTGGCGGATTTCAGGTGATGTCTCTCGCTCAACTGCGCAAACTGGATGAAGACGGCGTCCGTTTTCAAAGTCATATCGATGGTTCCAAGCATCACTTGACACCGGAACGCTCGGTCGAGATTCAAGGCTTGCTTGGATCGGATATTCAGATGCAGCTTGATGAATGCATCAAACTTCCAAGCCCGAAAGAAGAGGTGCAGCGCGCCATGGAGCTGTCGCTTAGGTGGGCAGAACGCTCCCGAAGGCAGTTTGAAGACATGAGCGGTCCCCAAAAAGGGCAAGGACTTTACGGAATCGTGCAAGGTGGCGATCAGCCGGACCTTCGGATCCGATCAGCACAGGAACTCGGGAAAATGCCCTTTGAAGGATACTCAGTCGGAGGGCTTGCCGTAGGAGAACCACAAGAAGTTATGTTGAGTATGCTCGACATCACGACACCTGTCATGCCGACTGACAAGCCTCGGTATCTTATGGGAGTAGGCACTCCTGATGACCTTCTTGAAAGTGTCAAGCGAGGTATTGATCAATTCGATTGCGTTATGCCAACGCGAGCCGGCCGACACGGCTTGGCCTATACCCGTTTTGGCAAGGTCAATCTAAAAAACGCGCGTCACCAGGACGATCCAAGGCCACTCGATGACGAGAGCAGTTGCCCAGCCTCCAGCATCTACAGCAGGGCCTATCTGCATCACCTGGTTCGATCGGGGGAAGGGCTCGCAGGTATGCTGTTGACCTGGAACAACATTGCTTACTACCAGCACCTCATGCAGGGCATGCGTGATGCCATCGAGGCGGGTCACTTTGACGACTTCTATTCAAGAACCAAGGAAGATTGGGCACGGGGTGATATTCCCGCGCACTAAACCCGCCGTGATGACAACGACAACGCTGATCCTGCCGGATTAAGCAGAAATCCCGTCTGACTTGGTCAGGTAACAGCCAGATATGCGCCAGGAGCCATCGTCCTGTTTTTCGAAACTGTAGAGCGCAAGCCAGTTTTTACCCTTGGGTCCAGTAACGTAAACTTCCTGGGTTGGCCCCAGCTTCGTCATCTTGGATTGCCCAAAGGTAACGCTCTTGGGCCGGAACACCGGTTGGTATCCCTGACGCACCATTTCCATGAAAAACTCAGGCGTCTGGAATTGCTGCTGAAGAGAGTTAGTGGCGAAAGAGAAGGCCGCCTTGGCATTCCCGGAGGCAAAGGCTGTCATCTGGTTTTTGATGATTTTTTGGAAAACGCCACTGTCTGGCGCTTCCTCAGCCTGTGCGGCGCCCAGACATAAGAGAGCGCCAAGACCCGCAGCTGCCGCTGTCTTCCAGAAACGAGTTTGAGCCATGATCGGTGTCTCCTTTTCTGAACCCGATCAGTATACGGCGCAATTGTTTAACCAGATCGCAAAATGAGAGTAATCCCCGACGTCAACAGGCAGTCTTCTTTTGCCGAAAACGAAATAATAATAATAAAGACGTCTATAATTTCCTGTTTTTACTCGGTTGCGATTCTAAAAAAGCTTGAAAAATCAAAGGCGCCACAGCGTTACGTTGTCAGGCACAGTTTCGCGATCAAGAACAGCTGGTATGTCTGCAACAAGGCCCGTGCTGTTTTTCAAAACCGAGGTCGTCATCTGCCAGCCATCATGGCCTTGTAAAAATTGCGTATGCGGAACCGCAAGTACCACAACATGTGATTCTTGTAGCTGATCAAGATCGCTCAGGTCGATGCCATATTCTTCCCTGACCTGATCATGATCGGCGAGTGGATCATGGACGAGAACCTCAGCACCGAACTTCTCAAGCTCGTGTATCAGGTCCACGACCTTCGAATTTCGAGTGTCTGGAACGTCAGCCTTATAGGTAATTCCGAGAACCGCAATTTTCAGCGGCATCGGCTGACCGAGCTTCACGCTTTCCTGGATGACCTTCCCGGCAACAAATCCAGGCATCGCTTCATTGGTACCTCGGCCAGCCAGGATTACTTGCGGCGTCATACCGATTTCATGTGCCTTGTGGGTGAGGTAGTAGGGATCTACCCCGATACAGTGGCCACCGACCAATCCAGGTTGAAACGGTAGAAAATTCCATTTCGTCGCGGACCCGGCCAAAACATCTCGAGTGTCGATCCCTATTTGGTGAAACATCATCGATAGTTCGTTCATCAATGCGATGTTCAGATCGCGTTGAGTGTTTTCAATAACCTTGGACGCTTCCGCCACCTTGATAGAAGGGGCCTTGTGTATGCCGGCACTGACCACACTGCCATAGAGGTCTGCGAGGATTTCTATGGCTGTTTCAGAAGACGCGGAAACAATCTTGGTAATGTCGGAAAATCCGCGTTGGCCATCGCCCGGGTTTATTCGTTCGGGCGAATACCCGACCTCAAATCCATCATTCAAAGTTAGCTGTGACGCGTGTTCAAGCAGGGGCACGGCAACCTCTTCGGTTGCCCCAGGAAAAACCGTCGATTCAAAAACGACAATTGAGCCGCGCTTCATATTGCGACCGACAGTTTCAGCGGCACCTTTGAAAGGTGTCAGGTCCGGTCGTTTTGCGTCATCCACAGGCGTGGGGACTGCAACGATAAAAACATCGCAGTCTTTGAGTAATGCCTCATCTGAGGAAAAAGACAGGCAGTGCTGGTTGAGCTCTGCCGTCGAAACCGAAGCTGTGCTGTCGCTTCCAGCTTTCAACTCATCAAGTCTGCCTTGGCTGATATCGTAGCCAAGAACATCGTAGCCCTTCCCAGCAAACGCGACAGCCACCGGCAAGCCGACATATCCAAGACCGATAACGGCTATCTTGAGCTGGGAAAGATTACGAGAAATCATGGAGGTTCCTGAAAAATGAAAGAGCCGAACCACCTGCTGGTGATCCGGCTCAGTCCTAATCCGTTCTTTGAAGTCTTTTCAAGCCCGCAGGCAATCTGGCCGCTTTTATTCAGCGGCCAGTGGCTGCCGGATCATTTCCTTCATGAATGGAACCAATTCTTCCGCAAGAGCAGGATCGTCCATTCCGAATGCGATGTTAGCTGACAGAAAGCCCGGTTTACTGCCGCAATCGTAGCTTCGGCCTTCGAACTTGAGCGATGCAAAGGACTGATTTTTCATCATGGAGAGCATACTGTCAGTCAGCTGAATCTCGCCGCCAGCGCCTTTGGTCTGGTTTGACAAAAGTTCAAAAATTTCGGGTTGTAGAATATATCTGCCAGTTATCATCAGGTTTGAAGGTGCGGTACCCGGTGCAGGTTTTTCAACCATATTCGAAATCTTGCTGGCATTGTCGTTGATCTTTTCGGCAAGCTCGACAATCCCATATTGATGGGTCTGATCTTCCGGAACTTCCTCAACAGCGATCACATTGCCGCCTGTCTGGTCGTACAGATCAACCATCTGTCTGAGGCAACTGACCTGGGATTTGATAATCACATCTGGTAGCAGGATCGCAAATGGTTCATCGCCAATAATATCTCGGGCACACCATATCGCGTGCCCAAGACCAAGGGGCGCTTGCTGGCGGGTGAAACTTGTGGAACCAGGCTCAGGCCGGTGTTTCTCCAACAGGTCGAGCGCAGCATCCTTGTTCCTGGATCGGAGGGTGTCCTCAAGCTCGTATGCCATGTCGAAGTGATCCTCGATGACATGCTTGTTGCGCCCGGTCACAAAAACAATGTGCTCAATTCCAGCCGCTCTTGCTTCATCGACAACGTATTGGATGATTGGCCGGTCAACAATTGTGAGCATTTCCTTCGGCACGGCCTTGGTGGCCGGCAGAAATCTTGTCCCGAGACCGGCGACAGGGAGCACGGCCTTGCGAATTGGCTTCTTCATTTTTGCCTTCCAATGCTTTGCGTCAGCTGCTTTTGAAACGATGAGGCCTCTGTGCGGCCCCATTGTTCAAACTACGGATCTAAAATCGCTAACAAAGGGTTATCTTCTGAATGTCGATCTTTGCAGGAACGAGAATATGACCGCGCGAAACATTTGTCGATTTCATTTTTGTGCAACGCAATATTTTTACCGGTTGTAGATTTGATCTCAAGCTTGGAAAGGGCGGGATCAGCGGGTGCCTATTCCGCCGGATCTTCCAAGACTTGGCTGGTGCGGACCGTGGTTGCAGCCGATGCAAAAGAAGGTTATGCAATGCCGGAATCCTGTCCGCAGCCAAAGTTGTATGAGACATGCGCGATCCGCGCCGTCTTGTGCTGAAAAGTGGTGATTGATGTCCGAGCCTAATCGTGAAGTATCTGTTGGAAACGTAACGTTCAGCAATTCAGCCCCGTTCAGTCTGATTGCCGGGCCGTGCGCTATGGAAAGCCGTGCTCATGCATTGGAATGCGCCGAGGCAATCAAAGACATTGCCGACCGCCTCGGCATCGGGTTGGTCTATAAGAGTTCCTTTGACAAAGCCAACAGGACCTCACTCTCAGGTGGAAGAGGTGTCGGATTGAGCGAAGCTCTCCCAATCTTTGCAGAGGTCAAGGAGAAGTTCGGGCTTCCCGTCATCACTGACGTTCATGCTGCCGAGCAATGCGCTCCCGTCGCCGAAGTGATCGACGTGCTTCAGATCCCGGCGTTCCTCTGCCGGCAAACAGATTTGCTGGTTGCCGCAGCAAAGACAGGTAAGGTCATCAACGTTAAGAAGGGACAATTTCTTGCACCCTGGGACATGAAAAACGTTCTGGCCAAGGTCACAGGATCCGGCAATCCGAATGTTCTCTTGACTGAACGGGGCGCCAGTTTCGGATACAACACTCTCGTAACCGACATGAGAGCTCTGCCAATCATGGCGCAGACAGGGGCTCCGGTCGTGTTCGACGCCACTCATTCCGTGCAGCAACCAGGCGGGCAGGGAGCATCCACAGGTGGCGACAGGACAATGGTTCCTGTTCTTGCTCGTGCGGCAGTTGCCGTTGGTGTCGGCGGTTTGTTTATTGAGACACATCCAGATCCAGACAAAGCACCATCAGACGGACCGAATATGGTACCGCTCAACAAGTTGGAAGCTTTGTTGAAACAGCTGCAGGCACTTGATGCCGTCGTGAAGTCACCGGCTGTTGCAGCCGAATAGTGTTTGGGCCGCGCCGAAAAGTGCGGCCTTTGTCTTTTTGGAGCTTTGCTCCGACCCCTAAGCCTTTCTACAGGCTATCAGCAGTGCCGGTTCCAACACCTGGCTCGGTATTAATTCAAGTCCATCCCGACGAGGAGCTCTATCCATGACCGCCATTATCGATGTTGTCGGCCGTCAGATCTTTGACAGCCGTGGCAACCCAACCGTAGAAGTTGATGTCTTCCTTGAAGACGGTTCTTTTGGCCGCGCAGCTGTGCCGTCCGGAGCCTCGACAGGCGCTCACGAAGCGGTGGAACTGCGAGACGGCGGAAGCCGTTTCATGGGAAAGGGCGTTCAAAAGGCGGTTGATGCAGTCAACGGTGAGATCTTTGAAACGATCGGTGGCCTGGAAGCAGAAGACCAGCTTCAGATCGATCAGGCCATGATCGACCTTGACGGGACACCGAACAAGGCGCGTCTTGGTGCAAATGCCATCCTCGGAGTGTCATTGGCGACGGCGCGCGCTGCTGCTCAAGCGTCGGGCCTGCCGCTTTATCGGTACGTTGGCGGTACGTCTGCTCGCACTTTGCCTGTACCGATGATGAACATCATCAATGGCGGCGCACATGCCGACAATCCAATCGATTTCCAGGAATTCATGATCATGCCGGTCGGCGCTGAAAGTCTCAGCGACGCAGTGCGCATGGGTTCGGAAATTTTCCACACACTGAAAAAAGCCCTTAACGCTGCCGGCCACAACACAAATGTCGGTGACGAAGGAGGCTTTGCTCCAAATCTGGAATCGACAGACGCTGCAATCGGCTTCGTCATGAAGGCAATTGAAACTGCCGGGTACAAGCCAGGCGATGATGTCTATCTCGCCCTAGACGCAGCCTCGACAGAGTTTTTCAAGGATGGAAAATACGTCTTGGAAGGTGAGGGCAAGACTCTCGCCCCCGAAGAAATGGCCAAATATCTCGATGATCTCGTGTCTCGTTATCCGATCATCTCAATTGAAGACGGTTTGGCTGAAGATGACTGGGAAGGCTGGAAGGCGACGACAGATCTCGCCGGAAACAAGTGCCAGCTCGTGGGCGACGATCTTTTCGTGACCAACTCGGAGCGTTTGCGCAAAGGCATCGACATGGGTGTTGCGAATTCGATCCTGATCAAGGTCAATCAGATCGGAACCTTGTCTGAGACGCTTGATGCGGTCGAGACAGCACACAAGGCGGCCTACACTGCGGTCATGTCACACCGGTCTGGTGAAACAGAAGATTCGACCATCGCAGACTTGGCTGTGGCAACGAATTGCGGCCAGATCAAAACGGGCTCACTGGCTCGTTCTGACCGGTTGGCAAAATACAATCAGCTCATCCGTATCGAAGAAGAACTTGGTCTTCAGGCGCAATACGCAGGTCGTTCGATCCTGCGCGGCTAAAACTGTTGTGAACAGCATAAAACAAAAGCCCCGCAGCATCGCGGGGCTTTTTTACGTCCAGCCGTAGCGTAGGTCAGTTTACGGATTCAGTTTCCGGAAACGTGCGTGTTTCCTCCGCATGTTTCAACGCTGCGGCAATGGTTTCAGCCTTTTCTGCACCAGCCAATACAAACCGGCCATCAATGATGAAACACGGCACCCCTGTAATCCCGGATTCTTGCGCCTTGCCTATTTGAGCAATGGTCTTGTCCAGATCGGAATCCGTTTCAAAAAGCTGCTCGACCAGGTCGGATTCCATGCCTGCCTCGTCTGAAATCCTGACGAGCGTCTCCGATTTCGTCAGGTCTTCTCCATCAAGGAAATAGGCTTTGAAAAGCCGCTCGACCACCTCGTCCTGAAGGTCATCTGCTCGAGACCACAGAATGAGACGGTGACAATCCAGTGTATTCGGCGACAGCTTGATGGCATCAAATGCGAAGTCAATTCCTTCCTCAAGTCCAGCAGCCTTGATCTGGCTGTAAAAAGCATTTGCCTGGTCCAAACCGCCAAATTTGTCGCTAAGGTATTTTTGCCGGTCTTTTCCTGTCTTGGGAAGCGTGGCGTCGAGTTGAAACGGATGCCAGCGAACCAATACATCGAGATCCGGAACGGATCTGATCGCTGCCTCCAACCGTCTCTTGCCGATATAGCACCAGGGGCACATGACATCGGAGACCACATCGACGGTCAAAGGGGCAACATCGGTCATTCATCCATCCAACATGAGTGTCGTTCAACAAAGGCTAACGCCTGAAACGGATATGCCAACCCCAATTTCGGGGCAATCTTGTGGCAATCAAGGTTCAAAGAACAGTATGACTCAAGATCGAGTTAATGCGTTTTTGAAGCCTTTCAGTCCCTGCCTCGTTTTTCAGGACCGCCACCGGGCCGAAATCCCTCACCAGACAAACCAAATCCTCGTCCCGGCTCGTGGCGTCAGCAACCGATAGCAGGGTTGCATTGATCTCTTCGAGATTGAAATCACTGGATACGGTCAAACCGAAATTTTCAGGCTGAAGCCTCATTTCCCATAGATCGAGACCTCGAACGGCCAATGCGTTGCTGCAGGATTCAAGATAGTTTGTGTAATACTCAACACCGAGGCCGCCGTGATTGACCTGTTGCCGCAACCAGACATGACTTTCAGCAAGCACCCGATCGGCAAGCCGGCGCCGTTTTCCGAACCGGATGGCAGCTTTCAGTCTCCGACTCAGCGTTTCCTTTCGGTTTTCTCCGGCGAGCACATCAGAGGCACCGTTCCGAAACAGTAGCACAAAATCCTCTTCACGTTCGCAAACCGCCAAGACAGGCAAACCGGCAAACCGGGCATCTCTTCGAATTTGCTGCATATAGTCAATCGCATCATCAAAGGGAGCGTCTACAACAACCGCGTCAAAGGCGCGTTGAGACATGAATTCTACCGCCATATTGCCGTCAAAGGCTCCGACAACTTCAACCTTGTCGTCACTGGCGTCCTGCCATTCCAGAAAACGGCCGCTGAGACCTACCACCATAAGGCTGCTCGTTCCGCTGTGGTGCGGAGCGGTTCCAAACCCCGGAATACGGCCAAAAACCCTTCTTCGCAGCTGAGCCTCCTCAGACCGCAAGATTGCGCGCTGATGAATGCAGATCAACATAATCAACACGTCATCCGGCACAACCCGATCAATAATTGCAGTTGCCGGCAGATCATCGGGCAATACATCTTCACTGCCGGTCAGAACGTAAAAGGGAACTTCACACGGCAATTTGGAGATCTCGTTTAAAAGCCAGCTGAAAAACGGATCCCGTTCGGCTTCCTCAAGTTCAGAAATGTCGACTACGATGGCGGCCGGAAGTGCTGTCGGCAGGGTATTGCCGCGCGCAAACATGTCATGAAGGGAAACATCCAGATCTTCAGGATCGTCCCCGACATTGGTTCGCCTTGGACGTCGCCCCGCATACCAATAGGGACCACGCCAGGAAAGCGAAGTTTCAACGTCCATTCCCACTCCCTATGCCACAGCAGCCGGCAGCCGCTGCGTCCGCATTGTCAGCCGGTCCCTGCAAAGCGTTCCATCGGCATTTCGAGGCAAAGACTGCAAGATCAGTACACGATGGGGTATTTTGGCAAGGTCGACGCCTTCCGCATCAAGATATGCAAAAAAGGCACCCGCATCGGGCACGTTGCCCGGTTCTGGCACAAGGGCCGCATACATTCTCGCGCCAAGAATTCCATCCTCAACGACGAAAGCGGCTGCTTCCCTGATGCCTGGATACCTTGAATAGATAACATCGATCGTCTCGAGATTTCCGGTTCCAAGCGCATACTGGCCCGGAATGCCAAAACCTGAGATGCCTCCATCGGTCAATTCGACCTTGATATTGGTATTCAGATAGCCGGTTCCTTCCCAACGCACGCGTCGCTGTTCGCTGTTGATCGTGCGCCAACCTATTTCGGGAACCATCGCCCCTTTCACCAAAAGCGTGGGTGTCTGATCTTCCACTTCGTCATTGACTGAGACTTCCAGGAGGGCTGGCCCGCTTTCGCACCCGTTCGGCCCGCTATACTTTCCCAGCGCAGTCGCCTTCATTTTGGCAGAAGGCCCCCGGGCCTTGGCAACAAGTGCAAACTCATCTGCAACATGAAGGTCGACTAGCCTGCGACGCGCCACGAACGTAGTCGGATGCGGTGCGGCTATGTTCCAGGCTGCGAGTACCGACGTGTTGTTGTTTTCAAGCTTCCGGTCCAAAGTTTGCGCAAGTGGACCAGGTGTCATGACAACATCCGCACCAACGTCATTCGCATGAGCGGCAAGGTTTGCCAGTGATGTCGGGTGATGCAAATGCAGTGTTCCACCGGTCTGCAGCCAGGGAACCAGACCGCCACCAAGTCCCGTCAATCCGCTGAGCGAATAGGGCACCAGGATGTTGCTTTCTTCCTTGATATGGGCTTCGTGGACAACCATCTGGCCTGCGGCCATCCAATGGTTGTGGCATCTGCTCACCGGAACATTTTCCTCGCCGCTACGGCTCCAGCAGATCGTGGCGGTATGGTCGGCCGGATCCGGACGTTCGCTGGACGAGAATTCCAGATCGTCTGCCATATCACGAAGCAACGGCCCGAGTTCAATCAGTCCATCGGGAACGTCTTTGCCAAGCCCGAATACAAAGCGCAGTGAAAAGAGGTCGGCGGCAACATCTCGCGCGGCGACGCCAACATCTCTGGTCTCCACACGGTCAGCCGCAATAAAGCCTTTCGCGCCAATTGAATTCAACGCCTCAAGTACATTCTTTTGGCGCCAATGCAGAGGCAATGGGGAAACGATGAGGTCAGCTCTGAGCGCTGCCAGAAGAGCAATCACCGTATCGACCGTATTAGGTGCCTGAACGCCGATGACATGGTCGGAGGACAGTCCGACTGTGCTGTAGAAAGCTGCCAGTCGGTCTATTTCACGATCGGCCTCCGCATAAGTCAGCGATCTGGGCCCACCGCCTGTCCAGTCTGCCCGATCTGGTGCATCCACAAGGGCAAGTCTGTCAGGGTGTTCTGAGGCAGTCTTTTTCAGGAGTTCGTCAAGCGGCACATCGGACCAGGCTCCGCTTTCATGGTACTCCTTTGCAAGGCTTTCTTGAGTGACTTTCATATTATCCTTCGTCCATAGGTCCGATCATTGAGCGGTGGCTGACCACCAAGTGTCGAATTCGTGTCCGTAAAGAGAGTGTGACTGCGGCGGGATGACTTTTTTCCAATGGGCAACCCAGTCGTCTGACACGTGATACAGCGGAACGGCATAAGCTCCTGAAATGAGCACACGATCGAAGGCCCGAACGGCGTCGACAAAATGCTCGCGGCTGCGTGCCCCGACGATTTCATCGATCAAAGCATCAATTGCCGGCTCCCGAGCGCCCACGAAATTAAAGGAACCTTCCTGGTCCGCCGCTTTTGAAGACCAGCGTCCATATTGTTCGGCACCTGGTGACAGCGACGCCCTCCAGGTGTTGAAAACCATATCGAACTCACGCTTGGTGCGGCGGTCTTCAAACTGTGCCGGATCAACACTTCGAACAGTTGCTTCAATGCCCAGAAGTTCCAATGTGCGGATGTAGGCGAGTGCAAGCTTTTCTTCGTCTTCGTTCTTTGCAAGGATCTCGAATGAAAGCGGCTTTCCGGTTTCCTTGTTCACGAGCTTCCGGTTTTCCAGGCTGTAACCAGCCTCGCCAAACGTTCCGAGCGCTTCACGCAGGACTTTCCTGTCACGACCTGAACCATCGGCATCTGCAGGCCTCCAAGTTCCAGCCATGACTTCCGGATCGACTGCGTCAGGGAAAGGCGCCAGCAATTCTTTTTCCCGGTCGCTTGCAGGCCGCCCGATAGAGGAAAGATCGGAATTGTCCCAATACCCGGCGGTTCGCTGATAAAGCCCGTAATAGAGGTTTTCGTTCACCCACTTGAAATCGAAGAGCATGCTGAGCGCTTTGCGAACGTTTTTGTCCTTAAACTGCTCACGCCTGGTGTTAAAGGCAATGCCTTGCATCTTGGCCGGGATACCGAATGCAATGGAAAGTTTTTCAACGTCACCGTTTTCGGCCGCAGGAAAGTCAAATCCGGTTGCCCACCGTGCCGGGTCCCGGAATTGAAGCGCATTCACAAGGCCTTTCTTGAAGGCTTCCTGAAGTGTCGTTTCATCCCGGAAGTACTCAACGCGGATTTCATCGAAATTGTCGAAACCGGCCTTAACGGGCAGATCCTTTGCCCAGTAGTCTGGGTTCTTTTCATAGACAACCAATCGACCGGCTTCGATCGTCTTGAAGGTATAGGGGCCGGACCCGATCGGCGGGTTGAGCGAGGACTTGTCAAAATTCTCGACATCTGTGTGTTTTTTAGAGAAGATTGGCGCCAGAGCAATGAGCAGCGGCAATTCGCGATTGTCTCCATTTTCAAACACGAGCTTCAGCCGGTTAGGCGCAGTGACCTGCTTTTCCTTGATGGCTGCGTACCAGTTGCGATAGGGCGGCCGTCCCTTTTCTTCAATGACCTCGAGGGAAAAGATAATGTCATCAACGGTCAAAGGTGTACCGTCGGAGAACTTGGCATCCGGGTTCAACTCAAACTCGATCCATTCCCGGCTGTCGGGCATGCGAACGCGCTGCGCCACGAGCCCATAGAGTGAAAATGGTTCCGCATAGGAGCGAACGAGAAGGCTCTCCAGGATGTTGTTGCCGAATTGGCGTTCGCGCATGCCTCTGGCGGAGGTCCAGCCGCCTTGAACAATGAACGAATTCATGCTGTCGAAGGTTCCCTGAACGCCAAGCGTTATTGAGCCGCCCTTGGGAGCATCTGGATTGGCGTAGGGAAACGGTTCATCCGGTCCAAGGGCAGGGGATCCGTGCATGGATATGCCATGAACCCACGGCACGTCTTTATCATCGGCAAAAGCTGTTGAGCCCGAAAATGGCACCGCCGAAAGGGAAAGCGCAAGCGCAGCCCCAAGGACACCGTTCTTCAGAAGTGAATGCACAGCACTATCAATAAAACGCATGACAACCGCCCGAGATACCGTTGATTCTCACCCTTTAGCCTAACACAAGGATTGTTGAGACGCGCCCGGCGCAAGAAATAAACACCAAGATATTCAGATTTGAATCCAGGACAGGGCCTACGTTGCAAATCGGCCACCCTCTTGCCCTAATTAAGTGCGTTACCATGTTTTCACGGATCAAATGTTCTATCGGGTCTTGCGGTTACATCCGGAATGGCTCAGAACAACGCGAAAGTTTCGCACACGCACGATTGAGGACGTTTCGATGAAGAGTGTTTTGAAAAGAGGATTGTTTGGATGCGCTGCAGGAGCGTTCCTGGCTGTGTCTTCTTTTGCAGGTGCTCCCGCAATCGCCCAGGAAGAAAATAGCCCTTGGACGAAGGCGTGTAACACCAATCCGAAGACGCAGAAGGAAATCTGCTTCATCTCGATTGAACTGCGCACCAACACAGGCCAATTCCTGAGCAACATTGCTATTCAGGAAACGGAAGGTGAAGCACGCAAGAAGCTGCTTGTCGCAGTTCCGACCGGTGTTCTAATCCAGCCAGGCTTGCGCATTCAAATTGACGACAGCAAGCCGGTGCAAGGCAAATACAGCATCTGTGCACCCAATGCCTGCTATGCTGAACTTGCCATTGATGACACATTCATCAACGCGATGAAGCAGGGCGGCGAAATGCGGGTTGCACCATACAACCAGCAGGCCAAGGAAATCGTCTTCAAGATGACGCTGATCGGATTCACCAAAGTTTATGACGGTGACCCAATGAACATTGCAGAATTGCAAGAGCGTCAGGAAGAACTTCAAAGCGAATTGCAAAAGCGCGCTGACGAAGCCCGTCAGAAGCTGATCGACGCTCAAAAGGCCAGCGAATAGTCGCAAGTACTAGTTTCTGCACCAATGCAAAAAAGGCCGGAACAATCGTTCCGGCCTTTTTTGTTGTCATTTCAAAATGACTTAAATCTGTTTAATGGATCTCGACACTTCGCGGCAAATAGGAACCGTCGGTCTGTTCCTCAAAAATCTCTTCCACCTGCGGATGCCGCACGGGCTCACCAGTCATGTCCGGCTCAAGATTTTGTTCGCTCACATAAGCGACGTATTCAGTTTCTTCGTTTTCTGCAAGCAGGTGATAAAATGGCTGGTCACGTTGCGGTCGCACATCCTCAGGAATGGCGTTCCACCATTCTTCCGTGTTGCTGAACGTTGGGTCGACATCGAAAATTACCCCCCTGAAGGGATAAATCCGGTGTCGAACGACCTGTCCAATTCTGAATTTTGCCGTCCGCATGGTTACTCGTCCGCCTACTGCATGCAATGCCGGGATACCGTGTCAGCAGCCTGCTTGCAAGCGTTGTCACATTAAACCTTAGACATCGAGCCTTGCGAAAGTCTAAAGGCCATAGATTTCAGCAAGCTCACTGTCCTTCGATGACACAAGTTTCGCCAAATCTACAATCACCTTTGCTTGTTTCCATGTGGCATCGTCTTGCATCTTACCATCGATCATAACCGCACCCGTGCCGTCAGGCATGGCGTCTAGAATTTTCTTCGCAAATGCGACCTCGGCCGGATCGGGAGAGAATACCTTCTTGGCAATATCAATCTGGGTCGGGTGAAGTGACCACGCGCCCAGACATCCCATCAGGAATGCATTTCGAAACTGGCTTTCACAAGCTTGAGCATCGGAGAAATCGCCGAAGGGTCCATAAAAGGGTTTCAAGCCATAAGACAGGCAGGCATCGACCATCTTGCCCACGGTGTAGTGCCAGAGGTCTTGCTGATAGGCTGTCCGTGCATTCCCCGTTTCATCAGGATCGGACAGAACCGCATAATCGGGATGCCCTCCGCCGACACGCGTTGTTTTCATGCCGCGTGAAGCCGCCAGATCTGCTGGCCCAAGGCTCATGCCATGCATTCTCGGACTGGCAGCGGCAATTGCCTCCACGTTTTTAACGCCTTCTGCTGTCTCCAGAATGGCGTGGATCATGATTGGCTTGTTAATTCCAGACTTGGCCTCAAGCTGTGCCAGCAGCTGGTCAAGGTAGTGGACGTCCCAGGGCCCCTCTACCTTGGGCAGCATGACGACATCGAGCTTGTCGCCCACGGCAGGAACGATTTCCAGGAGGTCATCCAGAAACCAGGGGCTGTTCAGGCAATTGACGCGTGTCCACAATCCCGTTGAACCGAAGTCGTTTTCTTTCGCGAGCTGTATGAAGCCGTTGCGGGCATCGGTTTTTGCGTCTGCCGGGATGGCATCTTCCAGGTTCCCAAGAACGACATCGACCTTCTTGATCAGGTCGGGCACTTTCGCACGCATTTTCTCAATATGGGGCGGGACGAAATGAATCATCCGCTCAAGAGTGACTGGCAATTCCCTGAACGGCGACGGTGCACCAATCGCAAGAGGTTGATAAAATGCGCTCGGGGTCTTCATGTGTCTGCATCCTCCACCAGTATGGCTGATAGCTATAGCGTCAATGCTGCGCTGCAACCATCCCCCGAAAGGCGAAAGGGCTCACCAACAAAATCAACCCGTATTGAGCTTGGCAACCGCGGCTTTGCGCGCCTGTTTTTGAGCAGAGGTCTTGCCGGGAGGGGCCCATTTCTTGTGGATCCACATCCATTGATCGGGGTATTCGCGTATCCATTCCTCAAAAACTGCGTGGATCTGTGCCGTCGCTGTCTCGATGTCTACCTGCCGGTTGTCGGTAATCGGGACATGAATGGCCCTGCCTTCGACACGAAAATGCACGCCACTCTTTCGGATAACTCTTCCAAGTACGATTGGAACATTGCAGGAGCGTGCAAGCGATGCTGGAACGGGGTTGGCATAAGCCAATTGTCCGAAAAACGGCACTTGTATGCCTCTCGTTTCCCGCAGATCCCCCATCATGGCGACCACGCCACCTGACTTGAGCGTTGCAAGTATCTTGCGAGCCGTTTGGTGACTCTTGGAAAGAAGGCCGCCTTTATAGAGATCCTGCCGGAGCGCCTGCAGCGCCTTGTCAGCCTCCGGATTGCGCAATGCCTGATAAATTCCGGTAATCGAAAGCCCATTTTGAACAGCCGGCTGGACACAAAGCTCCCAGTTAGCGCTGTGAAGCGAGACAAACAAACATGCCTTGCCGCCCTTCAGCAGCTCTTGTGTCTCTTCGTCAGCATCTGCTTCAAACCGTTTTTCTTTGCGCAATAGCCGATCGATATGAAAGGTTTCCGCCGCAACCCGACCAAGGTTTTCCCACATGCCTCGGACAGTTCTTTCGCGCTCTTCTGGCGCCATTTCAGGAAACGCTTTTTCCAGATGTCGAAGCGCACGCTTGTGCCTTGCATTCAAAGGCGCAAGCCGTCGCCAGAACGCACCCATAACGAAAGAAGCAACATCAACCGGAATGAGCCGAAACACCCAGATCGCGGCATGAAGGGCGATCCCTTCGACCCAATTCTGCATAGCTGTCAGTTTGGGATGATTGCGCTGTCTTTTCTTCCGTGACATTTCGGACAAGTGCTCTCGGTTTTTGCGCCTCTTTCCTTGGAAGAGGGCTTGTCCCAATCCGGTCCGCTTGAATGTGACCTTGCGATGTGGTTTCAGACCTGATTGGAATGCAGGACAACGTGTTGGCCCTTAAGTCACGCGTCCTAGCCAAGCCAGGCGCAAGATGCAAGCGCCTTCCGTTTATTGCCCGGTATGAACCGTCACAGTTTGTCGAAATCTGGAAGTTGAATGCAGGACGTCGTTACACTTGCCTTGCCGTTTTTCGGTCTGATTCTCCTTGGGTTCGGCGCAGGCAAGTTGCGCAACTTGCCCGAAGCAGGTTTGAGCTGGATGAACTTCTTCGTCGTCTATCTCGCCTTGCCGGCTTTGTTCTTTCGTCTTTTGTCAGAAACACCTTTTGAACAACTGGCAAACGTGTCTTTCGTTGCTGCCACAACATTTACAACATACATCGTCTTCGCAATCTCGTTCTGTATCGGCGTCTTGGCAACTCGCGGAAATATTGGCGAATCTACCATTCTCGGTATTGCCGGAGCGTACTCAAATGTCGGCTACATGGGTCCGGGCCTGACACTCGCAGTACTTGGTGAGCAGGCAACCGTACCTACTGCCTTGATCCTGGCATTCGACAATGCGCTGATGTTCATCTTGGCGCCGCTCCTGATGGCGCTCGCCGGCACCGAGAACGACAGTTTCCTGGGAACGTTGAAACAAATCGGCACGCGTATTTTCACCCATCCGTTCATTCTGGCGACGATTGCCGGCGTCATGGCCGCAGCGTTTGAATTTCGGCCCCCTCAGGCGGTTGACACACTGTTGAGATACCTCAGCAATGCTGCTGCTCCCTGCGCTTTGTTCGCTATGGGTGTGAGTATTGCGCTTCGGCCGGTCGGCAGAATTCCGCTCGAATTGCCGGTCGTTCTGGCCATAAAACTGGTTTTGCATCCGGTTCTTATTTTCTTGCTTTTGAGTTTTCTTGGCGGCTTCGACCCGAGTTGGGTGGCGACCGCCGTTCTCATGTCGTGTTTGCCGCCTGCAACAAATGTCTTTGTGATTGCGCAACAATACGGAACCTATGTTCAAAGGGCCTCGAGTTTCGTACTGATTGGAACCGCAATTTCCATTGTGACCGTCACCTTCTTCATCTGGGCGATTACGACGGGACTTTTGCCAACTTGAACAGCCTGGAAAACTTCAATGAGCAAAATGCAAGACAACCCGGATGTGCTTTCCGTCATAGATGGTTACTCAGATGAGGTGAGGGCTGCAATTCTCAAACTGAGAACTCTTATTGTAGAAACAGCAAATAGCAGCGACGCTGTCGGGACGC
This sequence comes from Roseibium porphyridii, assembly GCF_026191725.2. Taxonomy (NCBI): domain Bacteria; kingdom Pseudomonadati; phylum Pseudomonadota; class Alphaproteobacteria; order Hyphomicrobiales; family Stappiaceae; genus Roseibium; species Roseibium porphyridii. Next base: position 3,289,623 of record NZ_CP120863.1, on the reverse strand, counting down.
TTGAAGAAACGCTCAAATGGGGACAGCCCAGCTACCTGACAATTCGTCCAAAATCCGGAACAACGGTTCGTATCGACCGGGATACATCTGATGCAGGCGATTACGCGCTTTACGTCAACTGTCAGTCTTCACTTGTGTCGGAGTGGCGCGGCCTGTTTCCGGACATGACGTTCGGCGGAGATCGCAGTGTTCATTTTCGTCTGGATACCGCACTGCCGGAGGACGACGTTCGGCAGATGATCCTAATGGCACTCACTTACCATGCCAACAAGAACAAGCGAAAAACAGCTTTGTCGTGATCTGGTCGACTTCTGCTAACGGCCAAACCTGAAAGCAGATCCTGGCGCAAGTCCCTCGCGCATGAGCATTCGCCGAAATGGGCCGACACGTTCGGCCAGGTGCATACTTATGCTGCGTGCAGCCTGAACCGGCAGGAAATCGGTTAAAAGAGATCGGTTGAGCGCGTCAACGGCATTGGTACGCGAACGGATGTCGCTGGCACGCTTTGTATCATATGCCTTGAGTACGGCTTCGCGGCCTATGTCCTGATGTTTCATGCGCGCTGCCAGAAGGACACCGGAAAGGTCCAGGACATCCCGCAGTGACAGGTTTAGGCCCTGTGCACCGATCGGCGGGAAGACGTGCGCGGTTTCTCCGACAAGTGCCAGTCTGTCCTTGACCAAGGTCTGCGCAGTAAGTCCTGAAAGGGGAAAACTCTGTGGTTTCGACGCCAAGGACAAACGTCCCAGTATGGAGTGCGCGCGACGCTCCAACTCAAACTCCAACTCATGATCTTCAAGTGAAAGCAAGGCTTCTGCACCTTCTGCCGTTTCGACGCACACGAGCGACGATTGTCTGCCGGGCAGTGGGACAAGCGTGAACGGACCTGTTGGCGTGTGAAATTCAGTTGAAATGTGCTGATGCGGCAAACGATGCTCAAGGTTTAGAACCACGGCTACCTGAGGATAGGACCATCGGCGAACGGGGATCCCGGCTGTTTCTCTGAGTACGGAGTTTCGCCCGTCTGCAGCAACGACCAGACGCGCTTCGATGGTTTGACCGGACTTTGTGGTCAAAAGCGCAGTTTCATCGCCAAATTCGACCTGCGCTGCGCTGTCGTCCAGGTCGGCAACGTTGTTATGCGCGTCGCAGTGTTTCTCAAGTATCTTATTAAGTTCATGATTTAAGATATTGAAACCAAATACTTCCAAACCGAGTTCAGCGCTGTCAAACACGACTTCCGGCGCACGAATGAGACGACCTGTATCGTCAATCATGCGCATCTTCTTAAGCTCGCAAGCCGTGTTGGCGAGCTCGTCCCAGACACCGATCTCCTGCAACAGCTCGATAGACCTTTGCCAAAGAGCTGTTGTGCGCCCATCCTTTATTGTTGATCTGGGAGCTACGAGAACACAGGAAAATCCGTTTTGCGCCAGTGTCAGCGCTGCAATTCGTCCTGACGGTCCACCTCCGACGATCGCTATGTCATAGATCTGGGACAATTTTGCTTTCGGCATAATCCAGGCTCACTTGATAGGGATTGGCTTAAGATCGATCGCAGAAAGGAGAAATTCAACGAGACGAAGTTACGCAGCCTGTTTGATACCGCGAACCCTGCTTTTAAGCATATGTTGCCATAGTGAGCGAAATCAAACGCTTCGCATCGCAGTCCTGCTAACTAATCTGATCACACAGGTGCCAAATCAGCAGGCTTGTTCAATAGCAGGGTTATCGGATTGAAGGAATTGACAGTGCCATTGACCACGGCCAGCAATACTCAGATGGAAAGTGGATTTACGCGCGGCTGGCCATTGGTTCTGCTTTTCATCACGCTTTTGACGCTCTCCGGTTGGGCCTATCTTGTTGCGATGGTCGCCGACATGGTTCCTGTAATGGACATGACTGAAGCTGGTCCCGGCATGGGATTGCTGAACCAATTCAACCTGTTCAAGGGCCTGACTGCAGACGCAAGAGCTGCACTTGCGGTCCTATGTCTTCCAGCTGGCGCTACATTCGGAATGCCTGGCCCGGCAATGGCTGCTACTGACGTTTTGAAGATCTTCGTGATGTGGGCCATGATGGCATTCGCAATGATGCTGCCGAGCGCAATTCCCATGTTGCGGGCCTATCACCTCAAGTTGGGCCAAGATACAAACTTAAAGATCAATCCAGCCTCTGCCGTCATCAGTGCATCAATGGGCTATGTGCTTGTCTGGCTGGGCTATGCCGCGGTGGCAACGTCCGCCCAAGTGTTGCTTTTCAAGATAGGCGCGGTCAGCGACATGATGGCACCGGCAACGCTCGCACTGACAACAAGCGTCCTTTTTGCCGCGGGTCTTTACCAATTCACACCTGCCAAAAAAGCATGCCTCGCGCGTTGCTGGTATCCACGCTGGGTATTTGCTGAGACGAATACAGGAAACCGCGTTGCAACCGGCATGAAAGAAGGGGTCGTACAGGGCTGGGCATGTCTTGGCTGTTGCTGGGCGGTGATGACGGTTATGTTCGCGGTCGGACTTATGAACGTCATATGGATCGCATTGCTGGGTGCGGTCATGGCTCTGGAAAAGACATTCCCGAGCCGTATCTTTCCCAATCTTCTGGGTGTCTTCTTCCTGATGTGGGCAGGCTTCCTGACCACACTTATCCTCGTTGATGGCAATGCATTTTGAAACCGAAGCCTTTGATGACATCAAGATTGGCAAGGAAAGTGAGCTGGGGCTGTTTTTTCGGTTCACACTGTCATACGATTGCAATAAAGGTTTCCAACCGCTCCAGCGCAGTGACAGGTAATTCCAAAAATTGATCCAGTCCTACCGCTGTCAGCCTTATTCACCCTGGATTGGAGTGAGGACTTCGCGTGACGGACATTCCGACAGGTAAAGACAGAGCCGAACCGGCCCTGTTTCTGATTCATATCCTGACGGCGTCCGGTGCGCCCATTGCCCTTGTCGCGCTCTTGGCCGGAGCCCAGGGAAATTGGGCAGAAATGTTCGCCTGGCTAGGCTTGGCTTTCTTTATCGACGGAATCGACGGACCGCTCGCTCGCCGATTCAATATCGCTGAAAAGCTGCCCCGCTGGTCTGGCGCTTCCCTTGATTTTGTCATCGATTACGCGACTTACGTTTTTCTGCCCGCATTTGCGCTCTCCTGGAGCTTGATGTTGTCGCAGCCCTGGAACTGGATCTGCGGTGGATTGATCGTTTTCACGGGCGCGCTTTACTTCGCTGACAACGGAATGAAAACGCCGGATGGATCGTTCAAGGGATTCCCTGCTGGCTGGAACATGGTCATATTCGGCTTGATGGTTCTGTCGCCATCGGAAGGCTTCACCATTGGGTTCATCCTGCTTTGCTGTGCTTTGACGTTCGCGCCGGTCCGTTTCGTTCATCCGGTGCGGGTGCGACGCTGGCGTGTGCTGACGCTCCCGGTGACGCTCCTCTGGATGGGTCTGGCAGCGCTTGCCATTTTGGACGACATGACCTTGAACGCTCCCATGGCAATGCTTTTTACCGCTGCAAGCATTTACCTGTTCTTCGTTTCCGCAGTTCAGCAAGTGTTGGACCGGGTCGATTGAGCTATTCAGGATCGCGAATTCTCGATCTCTAATTCTTTGGTCCGATCACACATCTGACTGTCCAGCAAGGCGCTGGTTGGATGCAATGTGCCTAAGGTCTTTTCCGATACCAGCCCTGTCAGTAGAGTTCTTTCAAAGACAACCGCCGCAATGCCATCTGTGCAGACCGGCCAGAACGCTGAGGTTCTAAAATGGTTCAAGCGATTTGCATTCATGAAACGGGTGGCCCCGAAGTCATGCGGTGGGAACATGTCGAAGTCGGAGAACCCGGACCTGGCGAAGCACGCATCAGACAAACTGCAATCGGCCTGAACTTTATCGATACCTATTTCCGGTCTGGTCTTTATCCGTCTCCTGATGGAACACCGTTCAGTCCGGGGAATGAAGGCGCAGGGGTCGTTCAAAGCGTTGGCGAAGGCGTAAACCATCTCCGCCCAGGTGATCGTGTGGCCTATGTCGGCCCGATAGGCGCTTATGCGCAAGAAAGGGTGCTGCCCGCAGACAAACTGGTTGTCCTGCCGGAGGGTATCGATGAGAAGACAGCTGCCGGAATGATGCTCAAGGGTATGACGGCCCAGTACCTTCTGCGCCAGACTTTCAAGGTCGACAGCGACACAGTACTTCTTTTTCACGCCGCTGCAGGTGGGGTTGGTCTCATCGCAGGGCAGTGGGCCGCCCACCTTGGCGCAACCGTCATTGGAACCGCAGGGTCAGATGAAAAGATCGCACTGGCCAAAGATCATGGCTATCAGCACATGATCAACTACCGCACCGAGAATTTTGTCGAACGTGTTCAGGAGATCACAAATGGAAAGGGCTGTGATGTTGTCTACGATTCTGTCGGCAAAGACACGTATCCCGGATCTCTTGACTGTTTGAAGTCTCGCGGACTTTGGGTCAGCTTTGGACAGTCTTCCGGCCCGATAACGGATTTCAACCTTGGTTTACTGGCACAAAAGGGCTCGCTTTTCGCAACACGGCCAACGCTCTTCAACTACATTGCAACCCGGGATGCCCTGGAGGCGACGGCAGGTGAGCTTTTCGAGGTCGTTCAAAAAGGCATCGTCAAAATAAACGTCAACCAGGAATACCGGCTCGCCGACGCTGTCCAGGCCCATCAGGATCTGGAAGGCAGGAAAACCACCGGGACCACGGTTTTGGTCCCCTGAGGCGTATCGGCAATTATGCGATCGGTAAGGGCACAAGATCTATCAAGGAACCTATACAGTCCGGCAATGCGCTACTTCCTGGCGGTTGCTGAAGCTGGTTCAATCCGAGCTGCGTCCCGGGAACTCAATGTCGCGTCTTCGGCAGTCAACCGACAAGTGCTCTGGCTTGAAGAAGCGCTAGGATTGCAGTTGTTCGACCGGGTCGGTCGACGATTGAAACTGTCTCAAGCAGGCGAAGTTCTCCTGGCCCACATTCGTCGAACATATTCGGACTTTGAAGGCACAGTTGCCGAACTTGATGCCCTGAAAGGATTGAGACGGGGAACTGTTTCGATCGCCAGCGTTGAAAGCGTCGCTGAAAAACTGCTGCCCGCGCTGATCAGCAGTTTCCGAAAAAGCTATCCAGGAATTCACGTAAACGTATCCGTGTCGTCTTCTCATGAGGCCGCCAGGAAAGTCGAGGCTGCAGAAGCAGACGTCGGGTTCACGTTTGATCCACCGGAAACCTCTGCACTTTCAGTTGCGTTCCAGCACGATCTTGGAATCGGCGCTTTGATGACGCCGGATCATCCACTTGCAAAGTCAAAGTCGCTCAGTTTGCAGGAGTGCCTGAAATATCCAGTCGCATTGCCTGCACAGGGGCTCTCCCTTAGAACGCGTATAGATCTTGTCAGAAACAGGATACCCGGCGCTTCCAGAACTTACGTTGAAGCCAATTCGCTGCGTCTGATGCGTGCTCTTGCGCGAGAGGAGCAGGTAATAGGGTTCCAAACACTGATCGGTTGCGAAGATGATCTATCGTCAGGGGTTCTGGTATTCAAACCATTGTCGGACGCACCGCTTCAGGCCGATCGCCTTTGTGTGATAACCTCTTCCTTGCGCGCGCTTGCCTTGGCGCCCGGTATGTTCTTCGATCACTCTGTGCTCACACTGAAGGATCATTTGCCTACTATTGATGCCAAATAGGCATCATAAAGCTCTCAAATGAGCGCTTTGGTTCGGCAAATTTTTAAGGCACATTTTTCTTGAAGGATTTTGCGGCATTTCACCGCAGACAGGAGAGGTATAGATGGGGCGCCTGACCACGCATGTTCTGGACACAGCTCTTGGCAAGCCAGCAAAAGGTTTGAAAATTGAACTTTGGACAGCGGAAGACACACCCCGCCATATCTCGACGCACGAAACCAACAATGACGGGCGGGTCGACGGCCCAATTCTCGATGGCGCGGCCTTCAGGACTGGTTCTTATGAATTGCGGTTTCATGCAGGCGAATATCTGAAAGCTACGACCCAACAACTTTCCGAACCGCTCTTCCTTGACATTATTCCAATCCGATTTGGTATGGCAGAACCCGATGGCCACTACCATGTGCCGCTTCTTTTGTCGCCGTTCGGCTATTCGACCTATAGAGGAAGCTGAACCATGCGTGACACCATTCGCTTCTTGAAAGGTGGACAAGTCGTCGAACTTTCCAATGTCGGGCCGAGCGAGACACTTTTGGATTATCTACGTCTGCGGCGCATGGAAACCGGTACCAAAGAGGGTTGCGGAGAAGGGGATTGTGGTGCCTGTACCGTGGCTCTCGGTCGGCTGCAGGGTGGACGCATTGTCTACCAACCCGTCAACAGCTGTATTCAGCTGCTGGGAATGATCGACGGTGCGGAACTTGTTACCGTCGAAGACCTGATCGAAGACAAACGTTTGCATCCGGTCCAAAGAGCCATGGTCGACTTGCATGGATCGCAATGCGGCTTCTGTACGCCCGGTTTTATCATGACGCTCTTCACGCTCTACCATGCGGAGGGGGAGCACAAGTCGCGCAAAACTGTTACGGAATGGCTGGCAGGAAATCTATGCCGCTGTACTGGGTATCGACCGATCATCGACGCTGCCCTTGAAGCTTGTTTCGAGGCGGCGGACGATGCGTTTACCTGGCGGTCTAAGCAAACACGCGAAAGTCTCCAGATGCTTGCTGACAGCCGCGATGTTTTCTTGGGCGACAGCAACAAGTTTTTTTCATCGCCTGCAACGCTTGACGGGCTCGCCGCACTGTTCGGCCAGCATCCGGATGCAACGCTTGTGTCCGGTGCGACCGACGTCGGCCTTTGGATAACCAAGCAGCTGCGTGACCTGAAGAAAATGATCTGGCTTGGACGGATTGAAGGTCTCGATCGGGTCGAGGAAAGCCCTTCAGGCGTTCTGATTGGAGCAACAGCCACCTATCAGGCGACTGAAAGTGCGATGAACGCCCTTTCACCAAATCTTGCCGAGCTCTGGAGAAGAATTGGCTCCAAACAAGTGCGCGCCTCCGGCACCGTTGGTGGAAACATTGCAAATGGATCTCCGATCGGCGACACCCCGCCTGCCTTGATAGCGCTCGGAACCACGCTGGAACTTCACTCAGCGGAAGGCTCGCGGGCACTGCCGTTGGAAGATTTCTTCATCGACTACGGCAAGCAGGACCGGCGGCCTGGAGAATTTGTAACAGGTCTCTTCGTACCGCGCCTTTCGGCCAATCAGGCATTCCGTTGCTACAAGATTTCCAAAAGGTTCGATCAGGACATCTCTTCTGTCATGGGAGCATTCAGATTTACGGTTGCTCCGGATGCCACGATCATTGAAGCACGCGTCGCCTATGGCGGGATGGCGGGCACGCCCAAAAGAGCGTTTGAAACTGAAGCCGCTCTTGTGGGAGTTTCTCTTGAAGATCCGTCCACCTGGGGTACAGCAATGCAATCGCTATTGTCTGACTTTACGCCCCTGACCGACATGAGGGCCAGCTCTGAATATCGGATGGAGACCGCAAGAGCACTGCTGGCAAAGGCGCTCATGGAAGTCAGCGGCACTGCACCGGAAGACATTCGCGTTCTAGCAAGGCGGGAGGCTGGCCATGACCGCGCCGCTTGACCAGACCACCCATGAGCTGCCGCTGAAACAGGTTCGCAAGGCTTTACCGCATGACAGTGCCGAGAAGCACGTCTCAGGTACAGCCACTTATATCGACGACATGGCAGAACCTGTCGGAACGCTTCATGTCGTTCCGGGATGGGAAAGAAGAGCAACACGGGGCCGTATCCAGTCGATTGACCTGGAAGATGTTCGAAACGCACCCGGTGTTGTTGCCGTTTTGACGGCGGAGGATGTTCCTGGAACAAACGACTGCTCATCCGCATTTGGCGATGATCCCGTTCTCGCATCGGGTGAGGTCTTGTTCTTTGGGCAGGTCATTTTTGCCGTTGTGGCTGAAACACGGGAAGCTGCACGCAGAGCAGCACTTCTGGCCAAGATCGATATCTCGCCGATCACACCAATTCTGACGGTGGAAGATGCCGAAGACGCCGACACCACCGTCTTGCCGGACTATCAGTTTCGGAGAGGGTCCCCGGAAACAGGCATGACGGCGTCAACGTCGCTTCTGGACGGATCCATGCGCATTGGCGGCCAGGAACATTTCTATCTGGAAGGCCAGGTGGCGATGGCACAGCCACAAGAAGACGGTGGCATGCTGGTCTATTCATCCACGCAGCACCCGACCGAAATCCAGCACACGGTGGCCAAGGTTCTTGGCGTGCCGGATGCGCGTATCACCGCAGAGGTGCGCCGCATGGGTGGTGGCTTTGGTGGCAAGGAGTCTCAGGCCAACCAATGGGCGGCGCTCGCGTCAATCGCTGCTCAGATAACCGGAAAGTCCTGCAAGCTTCGGCTTGACCGGGACGACGACATGATCATGACCGGGAAACGACACGATTTCCGGGTTGATTGGAAAGTCGGGCATGATGGCACCGGTAAGATCCGGGCCGTTGAAATGGAGTTTTTGTCCCGCTGCGGCTATTCGGTCGACCTGTCGCTTGGTGTAAACGACCGCACACTGTTTCACGCGGATTCGAGCTACTTCTACCCCGACGCTCAGATCCGGTCACGCCGACTCCGCACAGACACATGCTCCAATACGGCTTTTCGCGGCTTCGGCGGTCCACAAGGCATGCTGGCAGCGGAGCGCATGATCGATGCCATCGCGATCAGTGTCGGAAAAGATCCCTTGGAAATTCGAAAGCTGAATTTCTACGACGGTGAGCAAAACTTGACGCCTTTTGGCATGCCGGTTGAAGAATACGAGGTCATGCATGATCTCATTGCGCAGCTGGAAGAAAGTTCCAGTTACTGGGATCGTCGGGAAGCGATTACGGCATTCAATGCAGAAAACGCGGTCCTAAAGAAGGGCCTGGCACTGACGCCCGTCAAATTCGGCATTTCATTTACGCTCAAGCACCTCAACCAAGCCGGAGCCTTGGTGCATCTGTATACCGACGGTTCAATCCATCTGAACCATGGTGGCACGGAAATGGGTCAGGGCCTTTATCAAAAGGTGGCTCAGGTAGTTGCCGAAGAATTTGGTGTCACTCTCGATAAGGTTCACATCACGGCAACCAACACATCCAAGGTTCCCAACACCGGTCCAACGGCAGCGTCATCGGGAACGGATCTCAATGCAATGGCTGCAAAACTGGCGGCCAAAGAAATCAGGAACCGGCTCACCACATTTCTGTGCGAACAACATCAGTGCGGTGAAGAGGCGATACATTTCGGAGACAACAAGGTTCTGATCGGCGAGCAAAGCTTTACATTGGCAGAGATCGCCAAGCAGGCACATATGGCGCGGATCCAGATGTCTCATGCGGGCTTTTATGCAACGCCCGGGATCACTTGGGACAGAGACAGCGCAACAGGCCGTCCATTCTACTATTTTGCCTTTGGTGGAGCATGTGCCGAAGTCACCATCGACACGATGACTGGTGAAATGACCGTGGACCGGGTCGATATTCTTCACGATGTCGGCCACTCTCTCAACCCGGCCATCGACCTTGGGCAGATTGAAGGTGGTTTCGTGCAGGGCATGGGATGGCTGACCACGGAGGAGCTGATCTGGGATGAGGCTGGTCGCCTTCGAACTCATGCACCATCCACCTACAAGATACCAACGGCTTCAGACATTCCAGAAGACTTTACAGTCAACCTCTATGAAGGGTCGGGCAATCCTCAGGCGACCGTATACCGTTCAAAAGCGGTTGGAGAACCGCCTGTAATGCTGGCAAATGCGGTTTTCTGTGCGATCACGGATGCGGTTGCCAGTCTCAATCCGGGAGAAGTGCCGACGCTCGATGCCCCCGCGACGCCGGAAGCGATCATGAAAGCCGTCCAGGACATGCGCCGGAGAAGGGCAACTTGATGAAAACCTGGGCACACATTGCCAGTTTGCTGAAAGAAGGCGATGCCTGTGCTCTCGTTACAGTGTCCCGTGTTGAAGGTTCCGCACCAAGGGAAGCAGGGGCAAGAATGGTTGTTGCTCCGAATATGAGGTTTTCAGGAACAATTGGTGGGGGCACACTCGAGTTCGAGACAATCCGCAATGCGGCCATGGCAGCTCGGGAAGGACTAGCCGTTTTCCGGCAGCAAAACGTTTCTCTAGGACCTGATCTGGGACAATGCTGCGGTGGCCGCGCACAGATCACGATTGAGGTTCTGACCAAAGAAAGCTTGAAATTGGCGGAAGAGCTTTCTTCACAAGAAGCCGTGCTCGGAACGTTTGCGACCTGCGCAACTCTGCATGACAAGATTGTTGGAGAACGGCGGATATCGAGCTCATCGCCTGAGTTTCCTTTTACCATTGAAACGGTCTCGGATGGCAGCCAGCAGCTTGTAGAGGTCTTTGGGCAGGCTCGACGTCCTGTTGTGCTCTTCGGCGCAGGCCACGTTGGAAAGGCTCTGGTGCTGGCGCTTGCACCGCTGCCCTTCGACGTTTCATGGATTGACAGCCGTCCGGATCAATTCCCGGGCGCTGTTCCGCCAAATGTCCGCAAAATCTCCATGACTGATCCGGCAATGGCACTGGAAAATGCCAAGGATGGTGCGTTTGTGCTGGCAATGACGTACTCGCACGCGCTTGATGAAGAGATCATGGCACGTGCCTTGCTTCATCAACGTTTCGGTTATTGCGGTGTTATCGGATCCAGAACCAAGAAAATGCGGTTTCAGAAAAGGCTAAAATCCAGAGGGATCGCCCCGACGCTGATTTCGCACATGGTTTGCCCGATAGGCAGCTCGACCATCAGGTCCAAAGCACCCGCTATCATCGCTGCCGGTATCGCCGCAGACCTTTTGGAACGGGATGAGGCACTTCATCAACAGGCCGGTGCAGGCGGGGGGCTTGCACAAAATATACCACATGGTCAATAAAGCGGCATTCGCCTGGGGGACAGCGTGTCAGATAACAGCCTTTCACAGAATGGCAGCAACATGGTTCAGCAACCGAGATCCGGAAAGGACACTTTGCTGGACGCTCGTGGGCTTACCAAACGGTTCGGCGATATCCTTGCCAATGACCGCGTGGACCTTGTCATAAACAAGGGTGAAATCCACGCATTGCTCGGCGAAAACGGAGCCGGCAAATCGACACTCGTCAAGATGTTCTACGGGTCATTGGAACCTGACAGCGGAGACATTCTGTGGCAAGGATCTCCGGTCAACATCGGCAACCCGGCCGCGGCACGCGAACTGGGTATTGGCATGGTGTTCCAACACTTTTCGCTATTTGAAGCCTTGAGTGTCGTTGAAAACATTGCGCTCGCATTGCCGAACCCGGGTCGAATGACCGAACTTGCCAAGCGGATTGAAAGCGTGTCCCGGGATTATGGGCTGCCACTCAATCCGGCCGACATTGTTGCCGACCTTCCGGTCGGAATTCGTCAACGGATTGAGATCGTCCGCTGCCTTCTTCAGGAACCACAGCTCATTATCATGGATGAACCAACATCCGTGTTGACACCTCAAGAAGCTGACCAGCTTTTCTTGACGCTTGATCGTCTGGCAAACGAAGGCTGTGCGGTCCTTTACATCAGCCACCGCCTGGAGGAAGTAAAGCGCATCTGCCATCACGCGACTATTCTGCGCCACGGCCAGGTTGTGCGCGAGTGCGACCCAACAAAAGAAACACCTGCATCCCTTGCAAGCATGATGGTGGGCGCAGACGTTGCGTCGGTCAGCGCTAGCGAGCAGAAGCCACAAGTCGGTGACGTACGCTTGGGACTGAACGACCTATCCGCAAAGGCAGCAACACCTTTTGCCACAGCGCTCAACAGCATCTCTCTTGATTTAAGGGCAGGTGAGGTGGTTGCGATTGCCGGTGTTGCCGGAAACGGTCAGGGAGAACTCTTTGACGCGATTTCAGGTGAAATGCCGGTTGAAGCCTCGATGGTGCAGATCGATGGGCAGGCTTGCGGCAAAAAAAACATCACCTGGCGGCGGCGGCAGAACGCCGCCTTCGTCCCCGAAGAACGGCTGGGCCATGGCGCTGTCCCAGGAATGAAGTTGTCACAGAACATCGTTCTGACAAGGCATTCGACAGGAGACAAATTGGTTGGCAATGGTTTCGTCTCGAATGCCCAAGCCGGAGACATGGAAAAGCGGATCAAACAGAATTTCGATGTCCGTATGTCGCATGACGACCCCGAAGCGCGCTCTCTTTCCGGCGGCAACCTTCAGAAATTTGTAGTGGGTCGCGAGCTTGACCGCAAACCCGGTGTTCTTGTCGTCAATCAGCCTACATGGGGGGTGGACGCCGGAGCAGCCGCACTCATTCGACAGGCGCTTATCGATCTGGCCCGTGAGGGATCCGCTGTCCTCGTCATCAGCCAGGATCTTGATGAAATCTTTGAAATTGCGGATCGGATTGCTGTGATCTCCAGAGGCTTCTTGTCTGAAGCAGAACCGGCTGAGGACATGACCCGTGAGCGGGTCGGACTTCTGATGGCCGGTGGTGCAGAAACCCATGGGGAGGTGGCCTGATGCGTATTGAATTGGTCAAACGCAAAGAGCACAGCCAGATGATGGCGATGCTGTCACCACTCATCGCAGTAGCGCTGACTGCATTGGCTGCTGGAATCATTTTCTCAATTTCCGGTCACAACCCATTGGTTGGTCTTTATAAATTCTTTATTGAACCCTTGACCCAGCAATGGTCATTTGAGGCCACGATCGACAAGGCAACGCCACTTATCCTGATCGCCTGTGGACTTTCAGTCTGCTATCTGTCCAACAATTGGAATATCGGGGCAGAGGGGCAGTTCGTGATTGGAGCTCTGTTCGGCTCTATTCTGCCAGTGCTCTTTCCTTCGTTCGAGAATGCAGCAACCTTGCCGCTTATGCTCATATTCGGTGCTATAGGCGGGGCTCTCTGGGCACTTGTTCCAGCTCTCTTGAAAACGCGCTTCAATACGAACGAAATTCTCACCAGCCTGATGCTCGTCTATGTCGCAAGCCTTGTGCTCGACTATCTGGTGCGCGGACCCTGGCGTGATCCTGACGGGTATAACTTTCCTGAATCCAGGATTTTCTCCGACGCGGCGACGTTGCCAGAAGTCTTCGGTGGCGCCATGAGCCTGTCGGCACCGATCACCATCCTGATTGCCATCATCTTGGCAATAGTCCTGGCAAAAACGCTAAAGGGCTTTGAAATACGCGTCATGGGCGAAAGCCCGCGTGCGGGCAGTTTCGCGGGCTTTTCGGCCAAAGGGTTGACGCTCTTTTCCTTTGCTCTGGCCGGAGCACTCGCAGGTCTCGCTGGCACGATGGAAGTGTCAGGTGCCTTGAACCAGTTGCTGCCGTCCATTTCACCCGGATATGGGTTTACGGCGATCATCGTCGCTTTTCTGGGCCGTTTGAATCCCATCGGGATCATCATTGCCGGATTTGTTTTGGCGCTCTCCTATATCGGCGGAGAAGGCGTTCAGTCTGCCATGGGAGTGACCAATGAAATAGCAAGCGTTATCCAGGGGTTGCTGTTGTTCTTCGTTCTTGCATGCGACACGCTTATTCTCTATCGGATCCGCTTCGTCTCCCGTCATGGTTCACAAGGGGAGGCGTCCCATGTTTGAAGCCGTTCTTCTGACAGTCATCACCGCCGCAACACCGCTTTTGATCGCTGCACTTGGTGAATTGGTCGTGGAAAGATCTGGTGTCCTCAATCTTGGCGTTGAAGGCATGATGATCATGGGAGCTGTCGTCGGGTTCGCCGTCGCAAACCAGACAGGTTCAGGTTTTCTGGGTGTGGTTGCGGCGGTTGGTGCCGGCATGGCCATGTCCGCGCTATTCGGCTTTCTGGTGCTTGTGCTGGTCACCAATCAGGTTGCGACAGGCCTGGCACTGACCATTCTCGGCATCGGATTTTCAGGAATGATCGGTGAAGCTTTTATCGGCGTTCCGGGATTGAAAATACCGGAACTCTATATTCCGGTCCTTTCGGACATACCCTTTATCGGACCGGTCTTTTTTCAGCAGGACGCGATTGTCTATCTCAGTTTCGCACTGGTTGCGGCTGTTGCCTACTTCCTGTTTCGGACAAGGCTCGGCTTGGTTCTGCGTGCCGTTGGTGACAACCACGGCTCCGCCCATGCCCTTGGTTACTCCGTCATTCGCATCCGATTTGCCGCCGTGCTTTTCGGCGGTGCATGTGCGGGTCTTGCCGGAGCCTATATGTCGCTTGCCTACACACCGCAATGGGTTGAAAACATGACAGCGGGCAGGGGCTGGATAGCTTTGGCACTGGTTGTTTTCTCATCCTGGCTGCCCCTGCGTGTGGTCGTCGGCGCATATCTATTTGGAGCTGTGAGCGTGCTTAACCTTCACGCGCAGGCTGTTGAGCTGGACATCCCGTCCCAGCTTCTTTCCAGCTTGCCTTATCTTGCGACTATTTTGGTGCTTGTGCTCATTTCCGCAAACCGCAGACTGACACTTGTGAACACCCCGGCTTGTCTGGGCAAACCATTCGTTCCAGACCGGTAGCTTCGCCTTCCGGTCTCAGGGATCCAACGCGATCGGAACCCGATTCAATCAACAAGATCGCAAAACAGAGAGATCAAACAAGAGGGGAATGAACCACATGAAGTCTCTATTGAAAGCAACCGTGGCAGCCCTTGCCTTTGCCGCAGCCGGCTCAGCGGCTCAAGCGGCCGACGTCAAGGCGTGCTTCATCTATGTCGGTCCAGTCGGTGATTTTGGCTGGTCCTACCAGCACGATCAGGGCCGGTTGGCCGTGGAAGAACACTTCGGAGACAAGGTCGAAACCGCGTATCTTGAAAGTGTGCCGGAAGGCCCTGATGCAGAACGCGCAATCGAGCGTTTCGCGCGGGAAGGCTGCAACGTCATCTTCACGACCTCCTTCGGCTACATGAACCCAACCATCAAAGTGGCCAAGAAATTCCCGGACGTGAAATTCGAGCACGCGACCGGCTACAAAACCGCCGACAACGTGGCGACCTACAATTCAAAGTTCCACCAGGGCCGCTACATCATTGGTCAGATCGCCGCCAAGCAATCCAAGTCGGGTGTTGCAGGCTATATCGCTTCGTTCCCAATCCCTGAAGTCGTGTCTGGCATAAATGCGTTCCTGCTGGGTGCTCAGTCCGTCAATCCGGACTTCAAACTGAAAGTGGTTTGGGTGAACACCTGGTTTGACCCGGGCAAGGAAGCCGATGCGGCAAAAGCACTGATCGACCAGGGTGCCGATATCATCACCCAACACACAGATTCCACAGCTCCACTTCAAGTGGCTCAGGAACGCGGCGTGCACGGTTTCGGTCAGGCGTCCGACATGGTCAACTTCGCCAAGGATGCGCAATACACCGCCATCATCGATGACTGGGCACCTTACTACATTCACCGCGTGCAAGACGTTCTTGACGGCAAGTGGGAAAGCGGCAGCTCCTGGGAAGGTCTGGCGGAAGGGCACGTCGTAATGGCGCCTTACACAAACCTTCCAGCAGATGTCGTCGAAATGGCCAAAGCCACAGAGGCGAAAATCAAGGACGGTTGGGAACCATTTACAGGCCCAATCACCAAGCAGGATGGCAGCGTCGCAGCTGAGGACGGCGTCAGGCTGGACGACGGCGCGATCCTAGGCATGAACTGGTATGTCCAGGGTATCGACGACAAACTGCCTCAGTAAGATAACAGAGATCGGGCCGGAGGGGATCTTCCGGCCCGTTTTCAAAAAACAATTGACCTTCTCCGGTATCTCGGCACGCTGTTGCCGTAAGAATAGCGTCTGCTACGCACGTTCAGACAGCTAATAAGCAACCGGTGACCTCATGATCCAGAGACGAGATTTGATGCTAGCTGCCGTTTCGGCAGGAACCGGCACGCTAACGGGCATCAAGCCGGTCAAAGCGGACAGTTCGTCACAATTGGTAAACGAGACCAATCGCAAGACCGAAGGCTTTGCATTGGCTTTGGGCGGAGGTGCAGCCAAAGCTTTTGCCCATATTCCAATCCTAGAAGCGATGGATGAACTTGGCGTTCAACCCGTCGAGATTGCTGGTACATCCATGGGTGCGATCCTGGGTGGCTTTTATGCCAGCGGAATGAGCGGCAAGGAAGTCAGGGAAATCACAGTCGACCTTTTCACCCGCAAGACCCAGCTGTTTCAGAAACTGTTCTTGAACGACGGACGAACCTGGACTTCTTTGTTCAATGTCGTTCGCCCCGCCATCATTGATCCGATCGTGCTCTTCGAGACTGTGTTTCCTGCCGGACTTGCCTCAAACTTTTCGGATCTCCAATTTCCATTGAAGATCATCGCGACAGATTTCTATACCCAGTCTCAAGTCGTATTGAGCGAAGGCGAGTTGCTTCCGGCAATTGCTGCGTCCTCAGCATTGCCGATGTTGCTAACGCCCGTCGAAATCAATGGGAGAGTTCTGATAGATGGCGGGTTCGTAAACCCGACCCCATTTGATGTGTTGCAAACAGACGGTTATCACACCGTTGCAATAGACGTCACTGGCAGTGAGTTCGATCAAGGCAAAGGATTGCCGAGTGGCCTTGAAACCTGGATCGGGTCCTTTTCGATCACTCTTCACTCTTTGGTCGCGGCAAAGTTGGCTTGTTCGAAGCCTGATGTGTTGATCGAACCACCGATAGGTCGATTCAAGACCATGGATTTTTTCAAGATCGAAGACTTGTTACAGGCAGCAGAACCAGCCAAAGAGGACTTCAAACGTGGATTGTCTGCGCTGCTCAATGCCCAATAAAAACATACAAGAAACCACCTTTAGAATGGGGCAGGGCGGCGAGAAAAGACTTCCTTGAGTTCTTCTGCCCGGCCTTGTGTCCAACCTTCCGGTTCAAGGACTGCGGCCCATCCGTCGATATAATCCGGGGCGACGTAGTAGTGGCCATATCTTTCGATATCGAGCGCAAACATGGAATCGAGCACCAACTGCAACATGGTGACAATCGGGAACCAGGAAAGCTTGTCTGAAACATCCGGGGCCCTCGGTTCCGCAAGCCAGGCAGGTGCGCGAATAGCGCTGTCAAAAGTGAAATTGACGATCGGATCGCTGCCGTAATTCAAGAACACTGCTCTGACCGGTCCCCAAGGCAGGTAGTCGCCCTCGAGGCCACCATACTGGTTCATGACACGGATCAATGAGCCGTTGCCATAGTTGGGCCGCCAGGCCGGGCTTCCGGGGTTTCGTTGATCTCTCACTTCAGCCCAGTATCTGGAAAAGAAGGGAGACCCTGCCCAGAATGTGCCCTGGATTGGGTCACCGAGCATATCCAGCAGAGGTAAGGTCGCCTGCGAATTGAAGGCTCCCTGACTAAGGCCGTGCACATAGAACTTGGGCCGCTGATCCTTGGGCAATGTTGTCCAGTGATCGTAAATGGCATTGAACAAGGCCCGAGCCTGATCAACGCCGTCATCTGGATGTGCAACAAGCGCCAGCATGCTGGAAAGGTAGGAATATTGAACGGCGACGGTGGCCACATTGCCGGCAAGTATGAAGTCCAAAGTGTCCTGGGCCCCAGGATCCATCCAACCAGTCCCGACCGGCACCATAACCACCAGCACCGCCCGCTCGAACCCTCCGACACGGATCATCTCCTCCAGTGCAAGCTTAGCGCGGTCTTCCGCTGTGTCGGCAGATCTGCGTCCAACATAAACCCGAATGGGATCAATGACGGGTCCTTTCTGAAACTCTGAGATCTCCTGGACCGTGGGGGCAGTAGCGATAAACTGTCGTCCACGTCGCCCGATTTCGTCCCATTTGATCAGCGAAGCAGAACTGCCGGTTTTCAAAGGGTCTTCGGGTTGAACAACATCTGGTTCCATCAGAATGTCGGCAGCAAGAAAAGACGCATCAGCAGCCTTGAAGAGATTCCTGACCAAAGCTCCATCGACCAACGCCCACAAAAGCCAACCAACAATCCCGACTGACAACACCACACCTAGACGGCGCGGTACCATTCGTTCCAATTGCAAAGCGACAAAATGGCGAAGCGCGCCGGCCATCCGAAACAGCAGCCACAAGCCTAGGCCGATCATAGAGCCCACAAGAAAAATATAGACAGGTGCCGCACTTTCCAGGGGCATCATACCGACGGCCGCACGCGTCGCATCCTGCCAACTTGCTGCCCTGGTCAGAGAAAATGCGATGATGGCGAGGCTTGAAGCAAGTGCAGCCCAATTCCACCAAGCAGCCAATCTTCCGCCGAATTCCGGCAACTCCAGATAGCGCCACAAAGTGCGAACCAGGAGCACTGTTTCATACCCAAGAACCGCCGCGACACCACAAAGCGCAGCCTGAACCAATGGGTCTCTTGGCATCAGGGAAGGGGTCAGGGCTGCCCCAAAGAAACTGACAGCTAGCACCAGAGCAAAAGCTGACCATCCTGCCTTTGCTATCTCCCAGACTTTCATGAGTGCCGCTCCAAAAAATTATCAAAAACTTTTTCTTCTGATCAGATAACGAACGAAAATCTTATTTCAGTCAGGGCCTTGCAAGACGAGGAGGGAAAATCAGCTCGATTTTCAACCAAAAACTGTTAGGTTTCCAAGCTTGCAATTTAGACGGCTTTAACGGTTCTACTCTCTATTGATGCATCCGTGACGCTTGCGACTATTCTCCAATGCGCAACGCTAAACTTCAACAGCTGCCATCTATGCTGCGTCGGGTATCGGGACCCTTCTAATGGTGAAAAGGCAGCAGAAGACAAGAAACTCACAGACCCGCATTTTTAGATCGGGCTGAGCAGACTTTTGAGACCAACCGGGGGGCGCCGGTTAGTCCGACAATCGACTTTCAACCGGCGATATCAACCGCGCACTTCCGACTGATCGGAAATGCTCAATTGACCATGCGGATGAACCGAGCGGTATGTTTGCTTTTTTGGAACGTTGGGGCACTTGGCTGTGCCTTGTTGTTGCACTGCTATCGTTTTTGGCCAGTTTAGTGGCCACCTCGTCGACTTATCTCGTACTTGTTCTGTGTTTGGTTGTTCTTTGCCTGTTATTGTTCGCCCAAACCAAGAACAATCGTTTCCGCGATACCAGAGGGACGCTGGAGAGACCATCTGATCGCCCAAGCCCGCTCAATACCAGCGACCAGAACTTCGGACTGCTGAACCGTCAACAGTTCATACGACTAGTTAAGATGGCCGAGTGTCGGTCGAATGCGGTCGAGACCCTTGCTGTCTTCAGGTTGAGGTTTGAAGCCGCGAACACAGAAATTCTGGTTGCGAAGAGACAGGTGGAAGACTCCATCCTGGCCACCGCTACAGAGCTGCTTCACCACTATGCTCTTGGGGCTGATCTTGAAACCCTTGTTGCGCGCTTGAAGGGAAACGACTTCGTGCTCGGCGTCGCTCTTGCCGAAAACCAAGAGCAAGCTGCGATGGAGATCGCAAAGCAAATATCAGATCTTTTTCGCCAACCGCTCTTGACCGGTTCAGGATCTTTCAGAACAAATCTTGCGATTGGAGTGGCAATTGCCGACCCCGTCGATTGGAGGCCTGAACTCATACTCAAGAATGCGGAATTGGCGCTTGAAAATGCTTTTGTGAAAAAACAGTCCCGAGTTTCCCTATTCACACCTGCGATGCAGGCGAAATACCAGCGTCGGGAAAAGATCCATTCGTCTTTATCAAACGCCTTCGAAAACCACGATTTCATTCCTCATTTCCAACCTCAGTTCAATCTAAAGACTGGCAAGATCATTGGCGTCGAAGCACTTGCAAGGTGGCAACACAATGAACTGGGTTGGATCAGCCCTTCAGAATTCATTTCAGCGGCTGAAAGCACTGGAGATATCATCAGGCTGGGTCGCATTATTCTTGAAAAATCTTGCATGCAACTGCAAAGATTGCCTGCTGATTTGACGTTGTCCGTAAACCTCACATTGTCTCAGATCCTGAACGAAGGTCTGCCCGAAATGATGCTTGAGTGCCTCACAGATGCAGGCATTGAGGCACACCGTTTGAAGATCGAATTTTCCGAGACGCAACTGCCTACAAAACTGGACAGTGTTTGGCGGTCACTTTCCGAAATCCAAGAATGTGGTATCGCCGTTTCGTTGGACGACTTTGGTTCAAAATTCGCCGCATTACGCCATTTGACTGAATTCGAGTGGGATGAAATCAAGATCGACGCGCGCTATGTGGATCGTGCATTCAACAATGAAAGACATGCTGAAACACTTCTTGCTGCCCTAAGCTTGATCGCCAATATGAAGAGCAACACGGTAATAGAGGGGGTCGAAACAGTAGAACGCCTCGACGCACTTGTCGAACTGGGTTGTGATCATGGCCAAGGCTACCTGTTCAGCGGCCCAATGGATATCGATCAACTGATCACACTGTTTTTTTCACGTGCTCGAGCGGAAGAACTCGCGAGCGTTTAACTGCTACTTCCAATCTCATTTTTGACAATGATTAATGCCGCCGGTCACCTAAACGAAGTGTCGGCGGCATATTTTTCAAACCTGAGGTTTGCGAGCGAAGAACAAGTATAGCACGACGGCAAACACCGAAAGAACGGCACCGGCAAGCAATGCAATATGGAAGGGTGAGTCCAGGAAGTGGCGGACAAAACCGCTCATTCCATGGACATCGTTGTGCGAACCGGGATGCGCAAACGCGGAAGACGCGAGCAGGCTGTAAATTAGTGCAGTCAGTAGGTGCTTCATTCAGCAATATCTCCTTGCTTAAGGCGGTCAGTCAAAACTTCGATTAGGTCGACATCCGAGCGCTCGGTTAGCGATACATACGTGAAAGTCATCGTCTCTCTTGCCTGCACCATGGAACCGGGAAAAGGCATATAGGCCAACTCACGGGATGCGAAGGCAGGTGAGGCCGTCCCGATCTGCCAGTTGCTTTCAATTTTCGCGTCAACGAGGTGCTGCACCAGTCCGTCAGCACCCGGTCTGTGAAACGAAATGCCTGCAAGACGAAGGTAGCTTGTCTTGTCTTCCGCAGAGCGGAACCCGTCAATGAAACTTGAGCTAAGCGCCTGCATTTCATCGACTTTGTCCGCGTCGGAAATACCGTGAACATGCGAATGAAGATGATCGTGACCGCCAAGATTGTGTCCATGCATGTGGGCATGCGCATGGTCGTGGTCATGATGATGAGAATGGGCGTGATCTGAACTCATGCGGTTACTCCACTTCCGGGCCAGCGGGGATGGACACGGGTTTGTCTATGATCGACCGGTGAGAGCCCATTTTGCCATGTGAAACCAATGTTCCGAGAACATCGACGATCACGCGTGTTGCGAGCAGTGCGGTGATATCTGAACAGTCGTAAGGCGGTGACACTTCGACGACTTCTAGGCCGCAGATACCTTCTTTGGCGACTAGAGACACAAGTTCAAGCGCTTCACGGGGCAGGAAGCCGCCCGGTTCAGGCCAACCCGTACCAGGCACGAAACCGCAGTCGACACTGTCGATGTCGAAGGAGATGTAAACGGCATCGGCATCTTTCCAGGCCAACTCCAGGGCACGTGCCGCTGTTTCGGCCAGACCAAGTTCTTCAACGTCACGCATCGTGAAAATGTTGGTATTGCGCTCGCGGGCAACCTCCACCCCTTCGCGCGGCACCTGCCAGCCACCAATGCCGATCTGAACGAGATTGACCGCCGGAACATTCACCAGATCCGTCGCATGGAACCACGGCGTTGTGTGCATGCGCTCGTCGAGGTCTTTTTCCTGAATATCTATATGTCGATCGAAATGAACGATACCGATACGTTTGGAGGTACATTGCGCAATGCCGCGAACACACGGGAAACCGATGGAATGATCACCGCCGATCATGATTGGCAAAGCGCCAGAAGACGCCACATGTGAAACGGCCCGCGTTATCTGGTCGAACGTTTTTTCGATATTTGCAGGTATGGTGAAAATGTCGCCGACATCGCAAAGCGTCATCTGTTCGCGGAGGTCAACACCCATTTCATAGTTGTAGGGCGTGTAGAGTGCCGAAATCCGGCGCACACCTTGAGGCCCGAAACGGGTGCCCGGGCGATAAGTCGTCCCACCATCAAACGGAATACCAATGACGGCAGCATCATACGCGCCAACTTTCGTGACGTCTTCGATATAGGGCGCTTTGAGGAACGTATTGATGCCCGCATAGTGGGGCAATTCACCACGTGCAAAGGTTGGAATGGATTTGTCGGTAAGGCTGTCAGATCCAGTCAACCCCATTCTGAGAGCCCACGCCTTTTCTTTCTCCCAGGCTGCGCTTGGCAAAGCGCCTTCTTTTTCCGCGGCCTTCCAACCACGCAACTGAAGCTTGTCGAAGTCCGGATGGTGTTGCCTTGTCGTGGGGTCTCGCCGGACCAGACCAGCTGCTCTTTGCAGTGTTGCCGGGACAGATCGATCAAACAGGCTCATGAGCGTTCCTCGTGTATTTTGGGTAGTTGGGCATTGGGAAATGGTTGTTTTTCCGGTCGACGGATCGCACCTGCGATATCTTCCGGCAGTTTTTCCGGCGAAGAATTCGGCGATGACAAAGGCAGGTCGTAAGTGATGGTTGCCCCATAGGCGTCCGGGGCCTGCGGGTCGTGGCGAACCTTGTCGAATACCAGCAGACGAGTGCCAAGTTTGAAGGCTTCATGGATGTCGTGCGTGACCATGAAGATGGTCATGCCAAGGTCTTTCCAAAGACCCAAAAGCAACTCGTGCATGTCGACGCGAATGCCTGGATCCAGGGCGCCGAAGGGTTCATCAAGCAACAAGATGTTGGGCTTCTTGATCAGCGCCTGCGCTATTGCCAACCGTTGCTGCATCCCTCCCGACAACTGCACGGGGTAGCGGTCTGCCGCTGCTTTCAGGCCAATTCGGTCCAGAATTTCATCTATGTCACCCATCGCTTGACGACGGGATTTTCCGAAAAGCCGACCTGACAACGGAGCAGCCGCGAATTCCGCGGCTAGGATAAGGTTCTCCGCAACGGTAAGATGGGAAAACACCGAATACTTTTGGAATACGATACCCCTGTCCGGCGTTGGTTCATCGGGGAGGGGTTCACCATCAAGGAGAATTTGGCCGCGTGTCGGCAGCTCCTGCGACAACAGCATGCGCAAGAACGTAGATTTACCGCAGCCTGATGCGCCAACGATCGTGCAGAAAGATCCGTCTTCGACCAGAAGGTCGACCCGTTCCAGCACAGGTGTCCCGTCATATGATTTGGTAAGTCCCTGTACCGACAGCTTGGGCGTGGTGACCGTGCTCATAGCGCTTCGCTCCCGAGATGGTTCCAGCGAAAAGCGCGTCGAGAAAGCAAAAGAAGCAAGCGGTCGAGCAAAAATGCCAACAGAGTGATCCACACCACATAAGGGAGGATCACATCCATCGCCAGATATCTTCGGACGAGAAAAATCCGGTATCCGAGCCCAGTGGTCGACGCGATCGCCTCAGCCGAAATCAGAAAAATCCAGGCAGGCACCAGCCCCAATCGCAATGCCGTGATGAGTTTTGGCAAGACCTGAGGCAAAACCAACCGTGTCACCATCTGCCAGACGGATGCCCCAAGCGTTTCAGCCTTTATGATCATTTCCCTTGGAATGTCGAGAACGGCCTGCGCGGTCGAGCGCACCATGATCGGTGCCGTACCGATAACGATCAGCGCGATCTTCGAAACCTCTCCAAGCCCGAAGGTGATAAAGAGTATGGGCAGGATCGTAATCGGCGGAATAAGCGAAAATGTTGCGATATAGGGAGCCAGAGCGCTTCGAATGTGCGGTATGAACCCGATTGATATTCCAAGAACGAGCGCCAGCAGTGTTGAGACTGCCATGCCACTGCCCAATCGCCACAGGCTGTCAAACGTATCCACCCACAAGAGCAGGTCACCAGAACGTCTGTCAGGTACAGCTGCCATACGCCAGAACGCCTGACCCATGCTGTCCAGTGACGGCAGCAATTTGTCTGCAGGATTTTCAAGCCTGCGATAGTGGCTCGCGACAGCATAGACGAGTAAAGTCGCGATGAAGGGCACAAGCCCAAGGGCAAGGGCAGGGAGCCGAGAAGGCCGCCGGTTGATAATGCGCATGAAACGCCCCTCGTGATCCTGGAAAAAGGACCGGCACAAACGCACCGGTCCAAAAATGCGAAACCGGGAGCTTAGAGAGCGCCTTCAGCAGCCATGGCCATGAAACTTGGATCAAACCGGAGTTTCACATTGTTCTGGTCGCCATAGACAGAACCATCGGCAAAGGCGACGCCGACGAATTCAGGACTTGGCGCGCCTTCACCAAGAATGCCTTTGTCGAACAGAAACTCAGCGACGAATTTCATCGTGCTCGGGAGCTCCGCTGATTTCGTGAACTCGACTGCGTCAGTTGGCGTATAGAACATCTTGGTGGTGGCAAGCTGAGCATCATATCCGGCTAGATCCGTCCCTGAGGCTTCTGCCATGGCAGTGCGTGCCGCAACACCTTCGTCGCTGTCGGTCGACATGATCCCCATGAGCTCATACCAGGCACCGACAAGAGCCTTGCCGAAGTTGGGATTGTCCGCAAGCGTTTCGGTGTTCACCATCATCACATCAATGATCTCACCTGGAATACCGGAGCTGTCGAAAACCTTTGTGGCATTCGGTTGCGCTTCGATTTCAGACAGAAGTGGATTCCACGTGACCACGGACGTCACTTCAGGCGTTGCATAGGCTGCAATCATATCCGCGTCTGACGTGTTAACGACCGTCAGGTCCCTCTCACTAAGACCGACAGAGTCAAGAGCACGTGCAAGTAGGTAGTGAGAAACAGACAGCTCGACCAGATTGACCGTCTGTCCTTTGATCTCGGCAAGGTCAGTCTTGTCCTTCAGGATGATCCCATCATTCCCGTTGGAATAGTCACCAACAATCAGGGCTGTCGTATCAACACCGCCACCAGCAGGAATAGACAAGGCATCCATGTTGGTCATGGAGCAGCCGTCATATTCTCCGGCTGTGTACTGATTGATCGATTCCACGTAATCATTGATCTGAACAATCTCGACACTGATGTCGTATTTGTCCGCCCATTTTTTCATGATGCCACTGTCTTGAAGGTATCCCCAGGGCATCCAACCGACATAGATGGACCAGCAGACTTTAAAGTCGGTTTTCTCTTCCGCGTGCGCAGAAAAAGAAAGAGGCAGCGATAGTGCGGCTGCTAGGAGTGAAGCTCTAGCGAAGGATTTCAACATCTGTGCGCGTCTCCTTAATTTTCCCCCGACAGGGAAGTCCAATCGGGCGACCATCATTGAGGTTTGCGCACGTCCGGGAGCAGGTTCGCGCGCGCGAAACCTCGTGCAGTTGTCTCCCGGGCTTTTGTCCCGCCGTGTCACCGGATTATGTCGGCTGAAGAGCCAATTCATCCAGCTTGCACCTCTCGGTCCTGCGTCTTGTCAGACCGGATCCCTAGGCGCGCTGCACTAAGCAAAGAATTGCAAGGTTGGTGCCAGCCTCTAAATCAGAGATCATTTCTAATATTTTTCAATAACTTATAAAATGATCCGCTCAAAACGCTAAACGCTGAGGTCTAATGGAATGCGGAAATTGACTAAAAAAACGGCAGGCCTGAACAGTTCGCAGTCACATTCTCACGACCTGGTTTGCAACCAAAGCCGGTTTGATCACCTGGAGACTTGGAGAAGGGCACTAGTATTTACATTGGCTGGAAACCACATCTCAAATCCGAGGCTGCCGAACGAGCGCCGCTAAATGCGAAAGGCGCTCGCCAGCTGTTTTCGAGGTCAGTCCTCAATCAACCTGCAAAGGAACAAATCTGCAGAAGTGGCGCAAGATGCTGATCGACCAAGCCAATACAGCAAGAGTGAGCCACCAGCAGAAAGGCTGTCAGCAGCGATCCCGTCCCAAGTGCCATCAAAAGGGAGGGGTCTCGGGACAACTCCTGAAGACCGGTTTCCTCGCGAAGTTCGGCATTGGTCATCTCATTTCCTCCCGCTTACTGTCTTATCCTAGGCTCATTCGGCCACATCTGCGAGCTTGTCTTCATCGGCCTGCTGTTTCTTTTTGCCGCCAAACAAACCCCCAAGCCAACCCTTCTTTTCTTCACCGGAAGATGCGTCTTGCGAAGCGTCTCCATTGGCTTGATCTTGCTCGCTTGAAGAAACGGTCTCTGTTTCGGGACTTGGAGCTACTTGCTGTGCAAAGGATGCAAAGAATTCTCCGGCAAGTCTCTTTGCCGTTGAGTCGATCAGACGGGCACCGAGCTGAGCGAGCTTGCCACCCACTTTCGCATCGACATCGTAGTGCAGAATTGTTGCATTCGGCCCATCTTCTTCCAATCGAACAGTCGCGCCACCGCGCGCAAAACCCGCAACTCCTCCAGATCCTTCTCCGTCGATCTTGTAGCCGTTTGGCGGATCGAGATCGTTCAGGGTGACCTTTCCGCCAAACGTAGCCTTGACTGGCCCAACCTTGAGCTTGACCTTTGCTTCCAGTTCCGTGTCAGAGTGCTTGATCAGCTCTTCACAGCCTGGGATCGAAGCCTTGAGAACATCCGCGTCGTTGAGCGCTTCCCAGACCTTCTCACGCGGCGCTTCAATCCGCTGGCTATCTGTCATTTGCATGGATTCATCTCCAATTCCGGGTCTTAAACGTGTTGTATTCTGGACAGTCGCTGGTTTTTGCGGCGGACCATTAGCAGTTCGGCAAGGATCGAAAGGGCGATCTCTTCAGGAGTGATGGCGCCAAGGTCCAGGCCTGCCGGCCCCTTGATGCGCTCCAGAGCATCGGAGTTGATGCCCTGGTCTTTGAGTTTTGATTTCAGGGTATCGATTTTCCGGCGGCTTCCAACAAAACCCACATGCCGAGCATTCGTCTTGATGGCAGCATCCAGGGCGGCAAGATCGCCTCGGCCCTGTGTGGAGACAACGATATAGGTGTCTGCGCTGTTGGAAGTATTGACGTTGAAACCGTCATTCCTGCGCATTTCACCTGGAAAGCCTTCAAAATCTTCTAGCGGCCCGCAAATGGTGACATCAAATCCGATTGTGGGCCCTTGAATTGCGAGTGCCAGAGCAACTGGGCTGGCTCCGAAGATGGCAAGTTGTGGGCGAGGCAAAACCGGCTCTATAAAAATATCCATAGTGCCCTGGCTGGGGCACATGTTTTTGGCAAATTGAACACCTTCACGTTCTTCGCCGGGTTCAACACCCAGTTCAGACAAGAGATCGGCTGGTTGAATCGATATCAGCCTGGCCTCACCGTCAGCAAAAGCAGTTCTTGCGGCTTTGATTACAGCCGATTTTGCACAGCCACCACCGATCCATCCGCCGACAATCTCCCCCTCGCTGGAAATGACCGCTTTGGCACCTGCCTTTGCAGCCGTGACTGAAATGGTGCGAACAACGGTTGCCAGCACGAAAGGTTCGTTGCTGGTTTGCATCTGGTGGATCAGATCCACCAGATCACCCGTCAATTCGGCCGCGGCTCTTGAACCTGAAATGGTGCCTGTATGCTTCATCGGTGCATCTCCCATGGATTAAAGCCTGGCCAGGTAAGGTTCAAGCGCAGCAAGACTTTCAAGATTGTGTGCAGGTGCAAAGAGGTCGACATGCGGCAGTGCTGCCTGCATGCCACCCGCCGAGGGCTCGTAACCTTCCCAACCAATCAGTGGATTAAGCCATACAATCCGGCGACAACGGCGCCTGAGACGCGCCATTTCTTCTCCCAATACATCGGGCGCGCCAGTGTCGTATCCATCAGACAAAATCATTACGCAGGTACGCGAATGAATTACGCGCGCTGCGTGCCAGCGATTGAAATCAGCCAGAGCTTCGCCGATTTTGGTGCCACCACCCACGCCTTGCGCCATCAGCCCCAAGCGATCAAGTGCCCGACCGGCGTCCCGTTCTGAAAGCGCAGAAGAGACATGGACGAGACGGGTGTGAAACAGGAACGCTTCAGCTTCGCGAAAGTTGTCCAGAATGCCGTGCACAAAACGCGTAAAAACGCCTGTGTAGTTGTTCATGGAACCGGACGCGTCCAATAGGACCACAAGCCTGAGCTGTTGCTGACGCGGTCCTTTGCGGATTAGTTCGAGCGGCGTTCCGCCATGGGCGATGGAATGACGGATGGTTCGGCGCAAGTCCAAGCGGCGCGCCTTTCGTTTCTGACGGTCTCTGCGCGTCAGCCGCACCCGCATGGAGCGCGCCAGTTTTTCAGCAAGCTCATGTGCCTGTTTCAACGCCTCGGGATCTTCCATCTTCCTGAAATCGATCTGTCCGAGATTTTCGGCGATGCTTGCGCCCTCCCGGCGACCGGAAGGTGTTTCACCGGTTTCTTCATCTTCTTCGCCTGGTTGACGTTCGACATTTCCAGCGATCGTGTCCTGCCGATTGCCCTGCGCATCAACCAACTCACGGATGGTTTTCATACCTTTGCGCGGGCTGGTTCCGCTGACTTTCACACCGGACTTCACGCCTTTGCCGACCCAATAGGCTTCAAACAGTTCGTCGAACTTTTTCCAGTCAGCCAGACGTCCGCAAAAAAGTGTTCTAAACGATGCCTTCAGCCTGTCCTGTCGGTGTACAAGCGGCGTCTGAAGAAGACGCAAAGCATCGCTTGTCTCTGCCATTCCTACCTTGAAACCGCTGTCGCGCAATGATCGAACAAAGCCTGCAAGCCGGGCACGCAGCACGGCTCCTAGGTCTTCACGGGTTTCAAAATGAAGAGCGCTCATTACTCAAGCCACCTTGCCAAGCAGCCTGTCGGTAACCTCGACTGTCACCCGGGATTTGTCTTCGCGGGTTTTCAAGACACAGGTCAAAGTGTCGAAAACCAGTTCTCTGTTTTCGTGAAGATCTTTTGCCCCCAGCCCCAACAACGCGGCAGCCCAGTCAATCGTTTCCGCGACCCCGGGAACCTTGACCAGATCCTCCTTGCGCAGTTTGCCCATAAGTTCTGCAATCTGAAGCGCCAAACTTGCATCGAGGCCACTAACCCTTGAGAGCAGAATACGCGCTTCACGGTCGGGTGTCGGATAGTCGACATAGTGATAAAGACATCTGCGTCGTAAAGCATCGGACAGTTCGCGCGTTCCATTTGAGGTCAGCACAACACGCGGGATTGTGACGGCCTCAACTGTGCCAAGTTCAGGTATCGAGACCTGATAGTCCGAAAGAATTTCGAGAAGGAATGCTTCGAATTCCTCGTCAGCCCGGTCAATTTCGTCAATCAACAGAACAGGCGCTTCAGCTTGCCTTATCGCTGACAGGAGAGGGCGCTCCAAAAGGTACTTTTCAGAAAAGACTGCTTCTTCAACGCTATTGGCGTCGTCGCCCGATCCCTCCCTTGCCTTGATCGCGAGGAGTTGTCGCTGGTAGTTCCATTCGTAAATGGCATCGGACCGGTCAAGACCTTCGTAACACTGCAGACGGATGAGATTTGTTTCCTCAAGACGTGCCAGTGCCTTGGCGACCTCCGTTTTGCCGACACCAGCTTCGCCTTCAAGGAGCAAGGGTCGGTTCAGCATTTCGGTCAGAACAAGAGCGGTCGCCAGTCCCTCATCGGCGACATATCCCGTTTTCGCCAATGCCTCTGCAATTTGGTCTTTGGTCTTGCTCATCCGGTTGCATTTCGTTCGAGTTGAAAAGATGAGGAGCAGCCTTCACCACCGGGAACCTTTCCCGGCAGCGAAATTAAACTGAGGTTCTCCTGGCAGCTTCCACCAGGTGCCCCATGGGCCGCAATCTTGGAGAGCGGCCCATGGTTTGAACTGTCTCAACCGTGAGCGCCGAGATCCTTGGCAGCCTGCCAAATTCGCCATGCATCGTGCGGCATCTGGATATGAGTGCTCCCAAGGAACTGGAAGGCATCATTCACGGCGTTCGAGAACGCCGGTACGCCGCCGACATTGGGGCTCTCACCCACGCCTTTTGCACCGATTGGATGATGCGGGCTGGGCGTTACCGTATGGTCGGTTTCCCAGTGAGGCGTTTCAACAGCCGTTGGAATGAAGAAGTCCATGAAGGACGCCCCCATCACGTTGCCTGTTTCGTCGTAGCGGATCTCCTGACCCATTGCGATCGCGAAAGCTTCCGTCAAACCACCATGAACCTGTCCCTCGATGATCATTGGATTGATACGCGTGCCGCAATCATCGAGCGCGTAGAAGCGCCGGGTCTTGGCGACACCTGTATCAACGTCGATATCCATGACGCAGAAATAGGCACCGAATGGGTAGGTCATATTGGGCGGATCATAGTAGCTGACCGCTTCAAGACCAGGTTCAATGCCTTGAGGGGGAGCATGATAGGCCGCCCAGGCGATTTCCTTCATGGACTTACGCGCTTGCGGGTTGCCCTTTACCTGAAAACCGTCGACGTCCCACTCCAGATCATACTCGGACACCTCCAACATATGGGCCGCGATCATCTGAGCCTTGTTGCGAATTTTTCGTGCCGCAAGTGCAATTGCTGCACCGGCCACAGGTGTCGAGCGGGAACCGTAGGTACCAAGGCCATAAGGCGCAGTGTCCGTGTCGCCTTCTTCGACCATGATATCATCGGCCGGAATACCGATTTCAGTCGCGATGATCTGGGCCCAAGTTGTCTCATGCCCTTGACCCTGAGACTTGGTTCCCATCCTTGAAATCACAGAGCCGGTCGGATGGACACGGATTTCTGCGCTGTCGAACATGGCCACTCCGAGAATATCGCAGTTCTTGGAGGGGCCAGCGCCGACAATCTCAGTGAAGAAGGAAACGCCAATCCCCATGATTTCGCGGGTCTCGCCGCGATTGAACGCCTCTTGTTTGGCCTTTTGTTCTGCGCGCAGCTCCCGATAGCCGATTGTATCCATCGCCTTGTGCATGGCGGTGTGATAATCGCCGCTGTCATACTCCCAGCCGAGTGCTGACTGATAAGGAAACTGTTCGGGTTTGACAAAGTTCTTGATCCGCAGGTCTGCGGGATCCATGCCAAGCTTCTGGGCCAGAATATCCATGCCCCGTTCAATACAATAAGCAGCTTCCGTCACACGGAACGAGCATCGGTATGCGACACCTCCAGGTGCCTTGTTGGTATAGACTCCATCAACTTCAAGATGGGCTGTTGGGAAGTCATAGGAACCTGTGACGATGTTGAAGAAGCCTGCTGGCCATTTGGACGGATCGGCACACGCATCGAACCCACCGTGATCGGCAAGAACATGTACTTTCAGACCGGTTACCGTGCCGTCGTTTTTCGCTGCGATTTCCGTGGTCATATGATAGTCACGGGCAAAGGACGTCGTGGAGAGGTTCTCCATCCGGTCTTCAACCCATTTGACCGGTACGCCGGTCACGATGGAGGCAACAATTGAGCAGATGTAGCCAGGATAAGCGCCAACCTTGTTACCAAAACCACCGCCAATGTCCGGTGCAATTACGTGGATCTTGTGCTCAGGAATGGTGGACAGTAAGGACGCGACCGTTCGAATGACGTGCGGTGCCTGGAACGTCCCCCAAACCGTCAGTTCGCCCTTCACTTTGTCCATGGAGGCAACGCACTGACAGGTTTCGAGCGGCGAAGGGTGAGTGCGGTGATAGGAAATCATTTCCTTCACCGTGACATCAGCCTCCGAGAAGGCACGTGATGTTTCGTCCTTGTCGCCGACTTCCCACGTAAAGATATGGTTGTGATGTTTGCGGGGGCCGTGTGCGCCTTCCATCTTGCCGTCGAGATCCGGTCTCAGAACCGGCGCGTCTTCGTCCAGTGACTTGAACGGATCTGTCAGAACAGGAAGTTCTTCGTATTCCACTTCAACCAGCTGAATGGCGTCATCCGCAATGTAACGGTTTTCGGCCACCACAAAGGCAACTTCCTGGTTCTGATAAAGAACCTTGCCGTCCGCTAGCACCATCTGAACGTCACCTGCAAGCGTCGGCATCCAGGCGAGGTTCACGCCTTTGAGATCTTCGGCCGTCAGAACGGCAATGACGCCGGGCAGTTTCAGAGCCTCGGATGCGTCGATCTTGGTGACCTTTGCATGGGCATAGGGAGAGCGAACAAAGTCGCCAAACACCATGCCGGGCAGTTTCAGATCGTCCACATACTGGCCTTTGCCTTGTGTGAACCGGATGTCTTCAACGCGTTTGCGCTTGCAGCCCATGCCTTCCAGGGCCGCTTCACGCTGTTCCCGTGTCGGGGTCATGTCGTTCATTCTGCAGCCTCCTGAATATCAGTGCCGTTCAGCTTGGCCGCGGCGTACTGGATGGCCTTGACGATGTTCTGGTATCCGGTGCAACGGCACAGGTTGCCTGAAATTCCCATGCGGATTTCGTCTTCCGTCGGGTTGGGATTTTCCTTCAGCAGCGTGTGGGCACGCATGATCATACCTGGAGTGCAAAAACCACACTGAAGACCGTGCATCTGTCGGAACCCTTCCTGGAGCGCAGACAGCGTTCCATCCGGGTTGGCCATGCCTTCGATCGTGGTTAGCTCTGCGCCATTTGCCTGGACGGCAAAAACGGTACAGGTCTTCACCGACATGCCGTTCATCTCGACAGTGCATGCTCCGCAATGAGATGTTTCACAGCCAATATGCGGCCCGGTCAGGTTTAGTTCTTCACGCAGAAAATGGATCAGAAGTGTGCGTGGCTCTACAAAGCGCTGCACCTTCTTGCCGTTTACGGTCAGGCTGACCGGGACCTGTTCAATCTCACTCATTAGTCTCTCCCAAAATCCTGATCAGCCCTGAGTCCGGTCTGCTGCGCGTGCAAGCGCACGTTCCAGCATGACACCGGCCATTTTTGTCCGATATTCAGCAGGTCCACGGCCATCTGAGGCCGGTTCTGTAATGGCTTCTGCGGCAGCGACCGCCCGCTTGATCGTGTCAGCGTCAAGCGATGAACCGGTCAGAATTTCGCCGGCCTCTTTCGCAAAAAGCGGTGTATCGGCAACATTGGTGAGCGCAACAGAGCAAGTGCTCACCGTCCCGCCTGACATTGTGAGAACAACCGCCGCGGCAGCGGTCGCATAGTCTCCGACTTTCCGCTTGAGTTTCTCATAGGCGTAGCCATGACCGGCCGGTGGCACCGGAATACGGATGGCAGTCAGGATCTCTTCAGGTGCAAGAGCGGTGAAATAAGCGGCCTCATAAAAATCCCGGGCCGAAACATGTCTGTCGCCATCAGGACCTGTCAGAACGTAATCGGCATTGAGGCATTGCATCAGAGCCGGCATGTCGTTGCCAGGATCCCCGTTGGCGACATTGCCACCAAGCGTGCCAAGATACCTGATCTGCGGATCGGCAATCAGTTCAGACGTCTCGCGAATGATCGGCAGTTTCGCGGCGAGCAAATCCGAAGCAATCAGCTCGTTCTGTGTGGTCATGGCCCCGATAACGATTGTGTCGCCGTCTTCAGCCACGCCTTTCAGGTCGGCAATCCCGCCCAGATCGACAAGATGCTCAGGAGCGGCCATCCGTAGCTTCATCATGGGAATAAGGCTGTGCCCTCCCGACAACGGTCTTGCTTCATCTCCATGGCTAACCAGGATAGCAACTGCTTCGGCCACTGATGATGGCCGGTGATAGGTGAATTCACCAGGTATCACGTCCGTTTCCTCCCTCAATCGGTTCTGACAGAGAACCGAAGCCGGACACCTCAACACGTCGCGAAGCGCTTGGTCCGGCCAGATCGTGCATCGCCTCCAGGAGTGGTGGCAGATTGTCACATGCTTGAAGGTTGGGAAAAGGTGCGCTGCACACTCAAGGCAACATGCATTAACAGCACCGGCTTATGCACTAATGGCGCAATCGCTTGCACGAAATGCGGCAATAATTCTTACGCATTTCATGAGTGCAACACCCCGAAGGACCGTGAAAACGAAGTAAAAACAATATACTAAATTAAGAAACAGCCTTCGTGGGAACGGTAGGAGGTTTGAGCCTACTTTCGTGCAAATCTGCACGAACGGCGAAGAATTCGAATGCATTTGCACTGCACAAGCGATATCCGCATCTGAAATATTTGGAGTTATTGCGCTACGGCTGTGTGTTCTGTTGCTGCTTCTGCCATTGCAGATAAGCGCGCCTTGACACGCCCCCACCGAGACCGACTTACGGGTACGGTTTGTGCGTCTTCTCCATCCAGAACAAGCACTCCACCATCGCCCGAGCGTTTGTAACTCGCTACACGGCTGATGTTGACAATGTGGCTTCTATGTACCCGGTTGAAGGTCTTGGGATCGAGCTGCTGTTCCGCTTCGCTGATCGACAGGGGACAGAAGAATTCACGAGATCCGTCGTAAAGCCGCGTGTAGTGCGCATCCGCATGAATAGCATAGATTTCCTTGATACCGATCTGGCTCTTCTGGCCGTCTTTCTCAATCGGGATCGTCCGTTTTGCCAATGCGGACTGGGCACGCGCAGCAACTGTTGCAGCTTGCAGTCCTGCAGCGGTCTTTCGAACATGTTGCGAGGTCTGTATCGGAGGTTCTTCCGCAAACTGAGTGCGCGCAAAGTTGGTTTCGTCTGGCAGCTGCGCATCTGACGCTGCATCCACGACATCATTCGAAGGTTCCGAGCCCTGTGCTGGAACCAGGGCAAGCAGGAAGAGACCAGATACAAGAAATGCAACGCAACACACGACAATCGCCAGAACGCCAGGACTAAATGATGGACCTCCAACTCCTGTCGCTGTCTGCTTCAATTCATACGTCAGACCGGTCATCGCGGTGTAATGCATTGCGGAGATGGCAAGTGCGAGTACCGCCGCGGAAAAGACAATAGGTGGCCGGCGTCCGAGGCCGAAAAGGAGCCACATCGCAAGGCCCGCTGCGTTAAACGCGACAAGAAAACTGGCAAGCACATAGGCCGGTTCATGAATCATGTTGAGCGACTCATGAAGGGCATACATACCCAGGTAATGCATTGTGCAAATGCCGCTTCCCATCACAAAAGCAGCTAGTCCCAATCTGAGAGGTGTGAGCCGTGAATTGCTGGCAGCAAAGACAGCGATTCCAACCACGAGAACACAAACAAGGAACGAAAGCAGGGTTGGCAAAACAAGAAAGTCGACGGCTATCGGCAATCGTGCCGCAAGCATGCCCACAAAGTGCATGGACCAGATGGCCAAGGCGAGCGTAAGTGCCGCTCCGGCCAATAGAAACCGCCGGCGCGGGTCGACGGCGTTCCTGACTTGAACCGCCAGGCTTAGTCCGACAAAACTTCCCTGAAAGGCCATCACAAGGGATAGCGCCACGAGCCAGGGCTCGTGCGTCACCGGCATGTTGCTCCGAACCTCCCATTCCTTCCGGTGTTGAATCGCACCGGTCTCCTCATGGCGCATGATGATAGGCCAAAGCCACGGGTGCGGCAAATGGTCAAGGCCTTAACTTCAACCGCCTGTCACAGACAAACACTTCAAACTGCAGGCTCATCAGGATTCTTCAACGTCGAGCGCAACAGGTTTATTAGAACCTCGGCAGGCTTGCTGATGGAAACACCGGTCCTGGTCAATAGGCCGATCGTGCGCCTGACATCCAAATCCACAACCGATCTGAAGGTCAGGTCTCGGCTCATATGAGATTGCGTCGCTGTTTTGGGCAACAACCCAATACCAAGTCCACTCAATACCAGTTCCATAGCAGTCGTTGACCGTCCCACCTCAAAGGTCCATTGCGCGGAAAGGCGACGAACGGCCAAAGCTTCATCAATCAGCACGCGATTTCCCGTGCCGCGAGCTGGAAGGATGAGCCTTTCCTTTACAATGTCCTGCCATTGAATAGCTTCCTGTTCCGACAAATGATGGGTCGCGGGTAGGGCAAGCACAATTGTGTCATCGAGAAGAGGTTCAAAATACGTGTTCGGATCCAAGACACCAATGGAACAGACCCCAAAATCCGCATCACCATGAGAAACCGCTTCGGAAACTTCGTTGGTCGCCGCGTCGAGAAGGCGAATTCTTGGTGAAAAGCCCTGATCTTCAAACCTGCGAATAGCAGGCAGGACGCAACTGGGGATCACGGTCGGTATCGCGGCAACATTGACCAACATGCTGCGTTGATATTCATAGGCGACACTTTCATCTCGCATGGCACGGGTGGTATCGGCCGCAGTCACCAGCATATCCGCGGCTCTTGCCTGCAGCCTTTTGGCAGCAAGAGTTGGCCGCACCATACGTGTCGTGCGTTCAAAAAGCACAGATCCGAGTGCCTTTTCCAGTTTTTGAACCCGTCGGGTGACAGCAGATTGTGAGAGGTTCAAACGATCAGCCGCGTTGTGGAATGAACCAGTTTCCAAAACCGCCAGAAAAGCTTCAAGATCGCTGAAGTCGAAATTAATGTGCATTACGCAATAATTCTTTAAAAAGCATCATTGGTCAAATCAATAGAGTGTCTGGTAGACGGGATCCGAGAGGACCCGGCACATGAGATCTGACATTGATATCGTTGTAATCGGCGGCGGCAACGCAGCTCTATGTGCTGCTATGACTGCAGCGGAATGCGGTGCAAGTGTTTGCATCCTTGAAACAGCACCGAAGCCTTATCGTGGCGGAAATTCCAGACACACGCGAAATTTTCGCTGCATGCACAAGGGCCCCCATGGACCTCTTGTCGACGATTATTCCGAAGACGAGTATTTCAGCGATCTATTGAAAGTCACAGCAGGCAAGACCGATGAAAAACTGGCGCGACTTGCCATCCGAACCTCTGAAGAATGCCTGACCTGGATGCAGGAACATGGTGTGCATTTTCAGCCTTCGCTTTCCGGAACGCTTTCACTCGGCCGGACCAATGCGTTTTTCATGGGTGGAGGCAAATCCCTCGTAAATGCCTACTACCGCAAGGCTGAAAGTTTGGGCGTGACAATTCTCTATGAAGCCCATGTCACCCATCTAGAACTGGTTGATGACCGGATCGAACTTGTAAGTTTCGCCCACGAAGGAAAAGAAAAAAGGCTGGTGCCGAAAGCAGTAGTTGTCGCTTCCGGTGGGTTCCAGGCTGATACGGACTGGCTGACACGCGCCTGGGGCCCGCCAGCAAAAAACTTCCTGATCCGCGGAACTCCTTACAACCGGGGCGTCGTCCTTGCAGACCTTCTGGATCAGGGCGTCAGCTCCGTCGGCGACCCGACACAGTGCCATGCGGTCGCCATTGATGGCCGCGCACCCAAATTCGATGGAGGCATCGTGACCCGATTGGACTGTGTGCCGTTCTCTATCGTGGTCAACAAGCACGGGGAGCGGTTCTACGACGAAGGGGAAGACGTCTGGCCCAAACGTTACGCGATCTGGGGCCGGTTGATTGCTCAACAGCCTGATCAGGTCGGGTATGTAGTCATAGATGCCAAATCGCTGGAGCTCTTCATGCCGTCGGTTTTCCCGCCGATCAAAGCCGACAGCCTGGAAGAGCTTGCAGCAAAAATGGATCTGCCACCGAAAAAACTTTCAGACACGGTTGCCGAGTTCAACCTGGCCTGCGGCAACACGTCGAAGTTCCACCCGACCGAACTGGATGGTGTCGCAACCTCCGGCCTGCTGCCTGCCAAAACCAACTGGGCACGCCCGATAGATGAACCACCCTTCTATGGCTACAGCCTCAAGACCGGCGTGACCTTCACCTATCTCGGTTTGAAGGTGGATGAAAATGCACAGTGCAGCACTGGGCAGGGGCCTGTTCGCAATTTGTGGGCAGCTGGAGAAACCATGGCCGGCTCAATTCTCGGACAGGGCTACCTGGCAGGATTTGGCATGACCATTGGAACCGTCTTCGGCAGGATCGCGGGCAGGGAGGCAGCGAAATATGCAAACTGATTTCTTGCAGGAAGCTCGTCGCCAAGCTGAAATTTGCAACGCCTGCCGATATTGCGAAGGATATTGCTCCGTCTTTCCCGCACTTCACAGTGAACGGGTATTCAGTGATGGCGACCTCACCCAATTGGCCAATCTGTGTCACAATTGTCGCGGCTGTTACTACGCCTGTCAGTATACATCCCCGCACGAGTTCGATCTAAATCTCCCCAAGGCCCTGGCAGAGGTACGTCAGGAGAGTTGGGAACACTTCGCGTGGCCTGAAGCGTTCGCGAAACGCTTCCAAAGCAGCGGTTTGATGATTGCCATTGCATCTGTTCTTTGCTTCTCCGTCTTCTTTCTGACCATTCGCACGCTCGGATCAGCAGGAGGTGAGGGGTTCTATGCAGTCCTGTCACATACGGCCATGGTCTCGATCTTTCTTCCTGCGTTCGTATTTCCTCTTTTCAGCCTCGCCATCAGCATGCGGCGATACTGGAGCGCAACGAACGGAGAACCTGTGAGGCTTTCGCATATCGTTGAGGCTTTTGGGTCTGCGGCCCGAATGAAAAACCTGGCAGGCGGTCATGGTGATGGATGCAATTTTGAAGACGAAGACAGGTTCAGCCAGTCCCGACGTCTTGCTCACCAGGCAGTCATGTACGGCTTTCTGCTTTGTTTCGCCTCAACTTCTGCCGCGACCATTCTGCACTACGCGTTTGATATGCCCGCACCGTATCCAATTTGGTCGTTACCAAAACTACTTGGATTGCCCGGTGGCATATTGATGGTCGCGGGATCTCTTTGGCTGATGGCATTAAAGTTGAAAGCAGACAAGAACCTGGGAGCGCCGTCCGCCTGGGGTGGAGAAATGGGTTTTGTCGCACTTCTATTGCTGGTCGCGTTGACTGGATTGTTGCTTTACGCAATGGGCAGCACAAGTCTGATGCCTTTGCTCCTTGCAATTCACTTGGGCTCTGTTCTGAGTTTTTTTCTTCTCACTCCGTATACGAAAATGGCGCATGGCTTCTATCGACTTGCCGCGCTGATCAGGGAGGCGCAGCGCAAGCGCACAAATTGAAGAATTGAACTAGTGCTTACCGGTAAAGCCAGCCGGCAACGAAATCCGAGCTTTTAGACCCGGTTCGCCTGTTGTGAGTTCCAATGATCCGCCGTGGCGTTCAGCAACCCGAACAACAATTGGCAACCCAAGACCGCTGCCGTCACTATTTGCTGACACTTGCCCGAAACGTTGCAAAGCTGTTTGGATTTCTTCCTGGTTCAAACCTCGTCCGTCGTCCTCGACCGATATGGACACAGCAGCCTCATTGCTCTCGCAAGATACCGATATCCGGGAGAGCTTCGGCCCTCCATGCTTCAATGCGTTGTCAATCAGATTGGCAACGGCCTCACGTACCATCGTCCTGTCAGCTGTTATTTCCAGAACCTCATCACCCAGTGAAGCGTCAATTTCGATGCCACGATGCGGCACTGCTTGAAATTCCAAGACAAGTTCATTGAGCAGATCCCGCAGAGAAAAGATTTCCTTCTCCGACGCCGGACTTATGGACTTTGCGCGCTCATAGGTCAGAAGTTTTTGCGCAAGCTGGCTTGTCTCTTTTGCTGCCTTTACGAGATCTTCGGCGCGCTCTCGCATAGCAACTTCTGATCTTGCCGAGCGGACGGATTCGGCCAGCGCCAGCACACCGGCCAGGGGATTGCGAAGTTGATGAGCCGCATTTGAAATGAATTCACCTTGCGTTGCCATCGCATCGGAAACCTGGCCAAGCAACCGGTTGAGCGTTCGCACAATGCCTTTCACTTCCGCTGGAACCGCGCGTTGGATCGCTTTCAAGTCATCGCCGGATCTAAGGTCAATTGCTTGCTGCAGATCGTTCAAGGGCCTCAGCCCGATCC
This sequence comes from Roseibium porphyridii, assembly GCF_026191725.2. Taxonomy (NCBI): domain Bacteria; kingdom Pseudomonadati; phylum Pseudomonadota; class Alphaproteobacteria; order Hyphomicrobiales; family Stappiaceae; genus Roseibium; species Roseibium porphyridii. Next base: position 3,249,898 of record NZ_CP120863.1, on the reverse strand, counting down.
TGACGCCGAACCAAACGATAAGTGCAAGAGACAGGATAATCGACGAAATCACGACGAGGGATCGCAATATCAGCGCGCGAACAAAGGTTGAGCGGATCCTGACATCCTGCCAGACGGTCGTTGTGAACACCCCGCTAAATCCATCCACTTGCATATGGGTACGCATGCGATAACCACGGACTTCGCGACCCAGATACTCGCCGTTGAAGTATACCGCATTGAGGTCTCCGTCCGTCGCGGTTGGAATGCCTGCTGGTGGCGTCGCATATCCCGCAACAATGACACCGTCGGGTGCATAGACATGATAGTAAACGCGCCCGCCGGAGGTGTCGGCAAGGATCCTGCGCGTTTCGACCCCTAGCGCATCGCCGCTGGAAAGGGCGACGTCATTGGATACAGCAAGTGCGGCTGATTGCAGGCTTCTGTCGAACACGTCTCCAGCAGTTAGTCGTGCATTGTTCAGCTGCCAGAACCCCGCAGCACCGGCAACGAAGAGGAGGGGGATGAGAATGATTAGGGTCAGACGGATGCGAAGAGAGTACGACCTCTTCATGATGTGGCCCTGTTCAAGGAATAGCCGATACCTCTGTGAACGTGGATATTGACGCCGTGTGGGCTCAGCCTTTTGCGCAGGCGAGAGACATAGACTTCAATGACCTTTTCATCGGTTTCGCTGCCAGCTCCGTATAGCTGATCGAGCAGGCTGGCCTTGGAGACAGTGCGGCCATTGGCGTTCAAGAGTGCGGCCAGCAGCGCAAGTTCTCTCCTTGGAACTTCCAGGACCTCATCCCCATCGAGAAGCTGCATCGAACCGATATCGAATTTGAGTGCGCCAACATCTTCAAGTTGCCGGGGTGCGGTGGCTTTGCGCCGGCCTAGCGCACGAATGCGTGCAGCGAGTTCTTCCATCTCGAATGGCTTGACGAGATAGTCATCCGCACCTGCGTCAAGTCCAAGAACCCGATCCTGCGTATCTGATCGCGCAGTCAACAGAATGACAGGACGAGGGTCGTCTCGTTCCCGGAGTTCAGCCAGAAGCTCAAGCCCGCTCTTGCCCGGCAAGTTGATATCAAGAATGATCAGGTCTCCATCTTCCTGTTTCAGGAAGAACTCGGCATCTTCTCCGTCATGGAGAATGTCCACAGAGTGCCCGGCATCCCGCAATTGGTAGGCTATGCCTTTGGCGAGGCTCACATTATCTTCGACCAGCGCGATCCGCATGTTTTTTCTTTTCGATGAAAGCTTGCTGCAAGCTTCGCAGGGAAATCTGGATGCATCAAGCCGCTTTTCGGGCGGTCTGAACGCGCAGCAGTTCAAACCAGATTGACTGCGCCATTGGGAGGAGAAAATGGTTCTAAATAAACTAGCGCGCAAGCTCGCGCTGAGTGTCATGTGCGCAGCCGGTACTATGGTTCCAGCGCAAGCGATTGCCGAAGGTCTTGATCTGGCGGGGAAAACCGTGGAATGGGTAATCCCGTTCTCAGAGACAGGTGGTTCGGCAAAATGGGCAAACTTCTATGCGCCCTTGTTGAGCGAAGCGCTGCCCGGTACTCCGACGGTCGTTGTCAAATTCATGCCTGGTGCCGGTTCCACCAAGGGAGCCAACTGGTTTCAGAACCAGAAATTCGGCGACAGCGAAGGCACTGTGATTTTCGGTTCCTCCGGCTCGACCCAGTTTCCGTATCTGCTCGGAGACCCTCGCGTTCGTTATGAGTACAAGGATTGGAACGTTGTTCTGGCGTCTGGAACCGGCGGTGTCGCCTATTTGCCGCCAGACCTTGCCGGAAAAATGAATGGAAACGATGCCAGTGCGCTTCGTGAAACAGACTTCATTTACGGCTCACAAGGAGCAACCCGGCTCGATCTTGTCCCCTTGCTAGCCTGGGAAATGCTCGGTTTGAACGTGGAGCCTGTCTTCGGCATCAAAGGCCGCGGCGATGGTCGTCTGATGTTCGAACGCGGTGAGGCGAATATCGACTACCAGACGTCTTCCTCCTATCTGAAAGGCGTTACACCGTTGGTCGAAGCCGGCACTGCTGTCCCGATGATGAGTTGGGGTGCGTTGGATGCAGAAGGCAACATTGTCCGTGATCCGACCTTCCCGGAAATGCCGACATTCAAGGAAGTCTGTGAAGCAACTGAAGGATGTGAAACCTCGGGTGCCAAATGGGATGCCTGGAAAGCCTTCTTCATCGCCGGATTCCCGGCGCAAAAAATGGTGTTTCTTCCAAACGGCGCGTCTCAGGAAGCGATCGACACCTATTCAAAAGCCTTTGAAACCGTAAAGGCACGTGGAGACTTTGCCGAAATATCGTCGGGTCGCCTCGGAAAATATCCGCAAATGACCGGTACAGAAGCCGACGGCGCACTGAAGAGTGCAACGGAAGTTCCAGGTAGCGCCAAGGAATTTGTGGTTGGCTGGTTGCAGGAGCGCTACGGCGTTTCGCTGAAATAGACCGAACGGACCCTCGACCCGCCCGGGTTTGACCGGGCGGGCACTGCAAAACTTCTTTCAAATCAGAGACGATCCAGTGGACATTCTCGGTACCGCTATGCCTGCGCTCGCCCAGGCCTCAGCGATGATCTTTCAGCCAGCAGTTCTCGGTTACCTCGTCCTCGGCGTGGTGATGGGATTGTGTATCGGTGTCTTTCCCGGACTTGGGGGCATTGCAGGCTTATCGCTGCTGCTTCCCTTCATGTTCGGTATGGATCCAGTTCTTGGCCTTGCGTTGATGATTGGCATGGTCGCGGTTGTGCCGACATCCGATACGTTTGCCTCTGTACTCATGGGAATTCCCGGATCTTCTGCGTCTCAGGCAACGGTCCTTGACGGCTTTCCGCTTGCGAAAAAGGGCGAAGCAGCACGCGCCTTATCTGCAGCCTTTGCATCGTCCCTGTTCGGCGGTCTGGTTGGCGCCGCGTTCCTCACGGTTTTCATTCTGGTTGCCAGACCTATCGTGCTTGAGTTTCGCACACCTGAACTGTTGATGATCACTTTGTTTGGTTTGTCGATGGTCGGAATTCTGGCCGGGCAGGTGGCTATCAAGGGCGTCGTCGCTGCCGGCCTGGGCTTGATGGTCGGCACGATCGGTGAGGGCGATAGCGCCGGCGCCCTGCGCATGGCCACATATGACATGCCATATCTCACCGACGGGCTGAAACTCGTCATCGTTGGTCTCGGCATCTTCGCGATCCCCGAAATTGTTGCCCTTCTTCGTCAGGACCGCGCAATTTCCGAGCGCTCAATGCTCGGGGGCGGCTGGCTGCACGGCGTTCGTGACTGGTTTGCCAATATCTGGCTCAGCGTGCGCTGCTCACTTATCGGTGTCACGGTTGGCGTCATCCCGGGGCTCGGCGGTTCGGTTGTTGATTGGATCGCCTATGGCCACACCGTCCAGACGTCGAAAGACAAATCGAAATTCGGCAACGGAGACGTGCGCGGGGTCATCGGGCCGGAAAGCTCCAACAACGCCAAGGAAGGCGGCGGCCTGGTGCCGACCTTGCTCTTCGGAATACCCGGGTCGGGTTCAATGGCGGTTTTCATCGGCGCGGTAGCCCTGCTCGGGTCGGGTCAGATCGAGGTAGGCCCCTCGATGCTGAAGAACAATCTCGACGTGACATACGCGATTGTCTGGCTTCTGGCTCTGGCGAACGTGGTCGGTACGGTCATCTGCATACTAGGCTCCGGTGGCATAGCGCGTTTGACCACCATTCCGTTCGCTTTGCTTGCCCCATTCCTGTTCATGATCATTTCATTCGCTGCCTTCCAGTCAGGTCAAAACCTGATGGATCTGGTCGCACTTTTCGCCATAGGTCTTCTCGGCATTCTGATGCGTCGGTTCGACTGGTCACGGCCGGCGTTCCTGATCGGCTTTGTGCTTTCCAATCCGGCGGAAACCTACGCCAACCAGGCAGTGCAGATTGCCAGTTCGCGGTTCCGCAAGGGATTTGCAGAAGGCATGGAATACATCTTCTCGCCAATCGTGATCATTCTCATCTTGGTGACGATCGTTTCTATTGTGGTCGGATTGCGCCAATCCAAGAATATCCGTGCAGAAGGCGATGTTGCGACCGGAACCAAGCGCGCACCGCTGGTCTTCCTTTTGGCCATCCTTGGCTATCTCGTATTTGCCTTTACCGATGCTTCGCTAATCCCGGACTATGCATCGGCCGACAGGGTCTTCCCGCAATTTGTCGGTCTCGTCTCAATTGTTGGCTGCCTTATACTGCTGTTTCAAATGCGTGGTGTGAGTGAAAGACACGCGCTCTTTTGCGACAGTGAAGCGGGCAATTCCGAAGACAACCGGCACGGGCTCTGGAGCACGTTGGCGTGGTTTGCCGGTCTCCTGATCCTGACCTCGCTCATCGGCTTCATTCTTGCACTTGCCGTTTTCCTGGTTGCCTTCATCCACTATCGCGCAGGACGCAGCTTTGCTTACGCCGCGATCTACGGCGCTAGCGGCATAGCCTTCATGTGCGGCATGGCCTGGCTTTTGAACCGCGATTTCCCACCAGGCCTTTTGCAGTCCTTCGCAAAACTTCCTTGGCCACTGACGTGAAGACGACCAGTCGAATTCCACCGCTACCGACCAACGCAGTTGAGCTGATCAGGGAGACGGCCGAATGCTCCAGACATCTACACCTTTCATTTTCATGCGCGGCGGTTCTTCGCGCGGACCTTACCTCAAACGAAGCGACCTGCCGCAGGATCTGGATGTCCTGTCAAAAGTGCTAACCTCAATTCTTGGGTCCGGTCACCCCTTCAACATTGACGGTATAGGCGGTGGAACGGCTGTCACGACCAAGGTGGCCATGCTGTCGAAATCCGACGACGCGTGGGCAGATGTAGACTATTTCTTTGCACAGGTTGGGGTAGAAGAAGAATTGGTCGACTTCAAGCCTTCTTGCGGAAACATTCTGGTCGGTGTTGGCCCTGCGGCAATCGAAATGGGTCTTGTGATACCGACAGGTGACGTGACCGAGGTAAAGATCAGGGCCGTCAATACCGGAATGCTGGTCTCGGAAATCGTGCAAACGCCCGGTGGTGTCGTTGAGTATGACGGTGATGCCAGGATCGATGGCGTTCCAGGGACCGCAGCTCCGATCCAGCTTCAATTTATGAAAGTGGAAGGAAGCCTGACCGGGGCCTTGTTCCCGACAGGACATTCGATGGAGGTCATCAACGATGTCCCGGTGACCTGCATGGACGTTGCCATGCCGATGGTGATTGGTCTCGCGCACGACTTCGGACTGACCGGCGAAGAAAGAGTGGAAGATATCGACAAAAACAGAAGCCTGTATGAGAAGATGGAAGCCATCAGGTTGATTGCTGGCGAGCGCATGGGTCTTGGGGATGTTCGAAAGTCCGTAACGCCGAAATTCGGATTGCTGTCGAAACCAAAACACGGCGGAACGGCATCTGTTCGCTACTTCATGCCCTGGAACTGCCACCCGACATTGGCTGTCACCGGATCCCAGTGTCTGGCATCCTGTTTGTTGGCTCCCGGCACAGTCGGCGAAGGGCTCCTCGAAAAACGTCCAGCCACGCCAGCGACATTGCAGCTTGAGCATCCGATGGGCAAAATGGAAGTCCTGATAGACTACGAAATCCAGCAGGGAAAGTTCACCGTCAAGTCGGCGGGTTTGCTCAGAACCGCCCGCAAACTCGCGACTGGTGAGGTGTTTGTGCCTGCAACTGTCTGGTCACGAAACTGACGGAATTGCCATTCATCGAATTCCACAAACGGGTGCTAAGCGTGAAAACCGAATACGATGCACATATCGAGGCCGCAATCCTTGCACTTCTGATCGCTCGTCAACAGATAGCCGATGAAATCAAGAACTACCCAACGCCTGTCGCCGGCTGCGACGTCCAATACAACGGCCTGTTGTCCAAACGGGCGCAGGTGACAAGGGCACTCGATGCCATCAACTCCGAGGTGTTTGTTCCCACCCCAAGAACGCTTGTTGCAGGAGGCGGCGCAGAAAATCGATGAAAGTACATATTCTGGATGACTGGTTTGACACGCTGCGCAGCTTGGCCTGCTTTGACAAGCTTCAAGGTCATGACGTCACGGTCTGGACCGATCATGTTGAAGACATATCAACCCTTTCTGACCGTCTTCAAGAGGCAGACTGTCTTGTGCTGTTTCGAGAGCGAACAAAAATTACCGCTGAGCTCCTCAAAAAGCTGCCAAACTTGAAGCTGATTTCCCAGCGAAGCGTCTACCCACATATCGATGTTGCAGCCTGCACACAAAATAACGTCCTTCTTTGCTCCAACATGCATTCAGGTACGCCGTCTTATGCCGCGGCGGAGCTGACACTCGCACTGATGCTTTCAAGCTATCGGCAAATTCCGGAACAGGTTGCATCGATACGCGAAGGAAACTGGCAAATGGGTGTCGGTCGAACCCTGCGCGATCGCACGCTTGGTCTTTATGGGTATGGGCGCATAGCAAAAGCAGTTGCCACATATGCGCAAGCCATAGGTATGAACATTCAATGGTGGTCCTCTGAAGCCGGCAGAGAAAGGGCAAGGGCAGACGGCGTACAACTCGCAGAAAATCGCGAACTCTTTTTTGCAACATCAGATATTGTAAGCCTGCATGTCCGGCTGAAACCCGAAACACGTGGGATCATCACCGAACAAGACCTGGCGGCGATGAAGCCACGTTCGTTGTTGGTCAATACATCCAGATCAGGCTTGATCGCGCCCGGTGAACTGGAGGCTGAGATAGCAAAAGGTCGTATCTTTGCGGCAGTTGACGTCTTCGACACAGAGCCAATGTCCGATGTCAAAAATCCGCTTTTGACCTCTCCAAATGTTTTGGCAACGCCGCATATTGGCTACGTCACCGAAGACGAATTCGATCTTCAGTTTTCTGATATCTTCGATCAGATCGTTGCTTATGCAGATAACAAGCCCATACACATGATCAATCCGGAAGTTATGGTCTGACGCAGAAAGCAAGACCTCACCGGATTCGCGATCCAATTCACAACCATTGACTTGGATCACCTACGGGCGACCTGGCTTAAGATATCCGATCTTGATTGCAGCACCTAAAGACCTTAGGCACATCTCAATCCTTGTGGTCGCGACGGATATTGAATTTGAAGCAGGTCGACCAAAGCTAATTGTCATGACCCGGGCGGATAGGTTCCCATGAAGTTCTTTGAGAACGCGAGCGGTCGCGAAAGCGACATTTGCAAACTCTTCGGCAACGTTTTTGCAGAAGCAGAAGGTGCTGAAGAAGGAAAACTGATCGGGCAACTGTCGCGTGATCTCCTGCGGGAGACTGCCTCGGGTGATCTTCATACGTTCTATGCTATCGACAAAGAAAACGTTGTCGCAGCCATCATGTTCTCCCGGATGGTCTTCAATCAGGATGATCGCGATGTCTTCGTGCTCGGACCTGTCGCAGTTGCGACAGCACGCCAAGGTGAAGGGATTGGTCAAAGCCTCATAAGCTTCGGATTGAAAACGCTCGCGCAAGCCGGTGTCGAAGTTGCCTTGACCTACGGCGATCCGAAGTTTTATTCACGGGTTGGCTTTAAACCGATCACCGAGGAAGACGTGGCTGCGCCATTCAAGCTGCAATACCCATTCGGATGGCTCGGGCAATCCCTGACAGCGACACCTCTGACCTCCATCAAGGGATCATCCCGGTGTGTTACAGCGATGGGAAAACCGATTTATTGGTGAATTCCGATCTTTGCACAGCGCCCCAGATCAATCGATCCGCTTAGAACTTCAATGCCAGGCACTTGGCCTGGCAAAGAGTATCCGCTCCCTTTCTTAGGTGGGCGATGGGGCGAAAGGGAGCGGATGGGAGTGTGCGGTCCTACCAACCAATTCCAGTGTAATTGGAAGAGGCAGGGAGCGGAGCTGAAATACGGACGAGGTCCACAATCACTGCGTCTTCTTTTTTGGACTCCAACACACTCCGAAGACCTGGGATCTTCTGCGATACGATAATCGCATCAGCGTCTTCGACTGCTTCTGCGGCAGCCTCCTTCAAAAACTCCGGCAGGTCTTCAACGACATCCTTAAGGTGAGGGGCTGCGTATTGCATGTAGTCAAATTGTTGTTTGATGTGCGGTCCCGGCTGTATAGCGGGATCAAAAGCCGTAACTTCGACACCTCTATTCTTGAGTTCTGCAATGACCTCGAGTGTCGGACTTTCCCTTAGGTCGTCAGTGCCGGGCTTGAAGGCGACGCCCAGGATCGCGACCTTTTTCGCACCGCTTCTTTCTACAAGACCAACAGCCTGATCGATCTGTTTCTGGTTGGACGGCATCAATGCATCAATCATCGGCAAATCGACGCCAAGTTTATCGGCAAGGTGACTGACTGCCCGAACCTCCTTGGGCAGGCAGGAACCGCCGAAGGCAAATCCCGGCTTCAGGTAGTAAGGAGAAAGGTTGAGCTTCGTATCCTGAACGAAGATGTCCATGACCGCATGACTGTCGATGCCCATGGGTTTGCAAAGTCGGCCAACTTCGTTTGCAAAACACACCTTTGCGGCATGCCAGACGTTATCGACGTATTTTACGAGTTCAGCGACTTCAACGGTCGTCACGATAGGAGACTTGTCGACTGGTTCGTAGATCTTCGACAGAACCTCCGCAGTCTTGGTATCCGTTACACCAATCACAGTTTTGGGCGGTTCATGAAAGTCTGCGACTGCCGTACCTTCACGCAAGAACTCCGGATTGAACCCAATTCCAAAATCGACACCGGCAACCTTGCCCGAATGCCGTTCTATGATCGGCTTCATAATATCGAGCGTCGTACCAGGGGGAACCGAACACCGAAGAACCACAACATGAAACGCGGTTTTGTCTGCGAGTGCCTCACCAATGCCTTTTGCAACAGCCTCAATCGCTCGCGTATCGCAACCACCGTCCTTGCTGGTCGGTGTGCCAACGGAGACGAATGTAACATCCGTTTCGCGAACAGCTCTTTGCAGATTGGTGGTGGCAGAAAGCAGATCTTCGGAAACGCCACGGGTCAAGAGTTCGGACAGGCGGTCCTCATGAATAGGGCTGTTGCCCCAGGCAATTGAGTCAACTTTCTTCTGGTCAATATCGGCACCTACAACGCGGTGCCCGAGAGAGCAGAGACAGGCAAGGGAAACCGCACCGACATAGCCAAGACCAATGACGCTGATCGAAGCCTTCGGCTCTACAATGCTGAAGGGAAGCCTGTCGATTTTCTGGGCTGTATTGAGGTTGCCGATATACATGTTCATCTGTTTTCTCCTGGAAACATCGTTCTGGGATACAGAGAACAAGGACCGTGCCAATACGTAGGAAATTGAATTATATAATATTTTACAGATACTTATCTAATCTAACGCTGAATGGATAAGAGTTTGCAATTCCGAAAATCAAAAAAAGCGAATTCAAATTTGCGCAAATTGAAAAATCCGCCAGGTAGCTGCAGGCAGGAGTTAGGGCTGCCCAAAATTTGGGGCCCGTTCTTGCCGAGCCATATGGGCGTATATTTATAATGAACATGGCAAGCGATCGCAGGCTTGGCAGGTTTTGCAAATTCAGATGTCTCAGTTGTCGTTTCGCAAAAACCAAACTGGCAAAGTCACAATCGTCTCAAAGGCATTATATCGTAAATATCTGTTTTATTTCACATTTTAGATATTTTCCAATTGAGGGAATAACTGGCGAAGTCTTTGCAACTGCTTCAACAAACCCTTTTCAAAGGAGAAGCAGATATGTTTCCGAAGCCAACTTTCGCCCCGGTCGGTCGTGTATCCGGACCCATCGCTCGCACTGTAAGCCAACTGAATAATGTCTTTCTTTTGGACTTGGACGTGTTGGTCCGCAACGATCAAGCGCATTTGGAACATGACTTGGCGAGCTATCTTGAAGACTTCGCGAAACTGCGTCCCTGCTATCTGCTGAGCCGGTCAAGCTACAACGATGTCCTGTTGCGCCTATCTGAAAGGCTCATCAGATCATTGACCGGAGTTTTTGCAAACTCCGGCTCTGAACTCTGGTCTCAGAACGAGATCATGATCAGGCATGAGCACGACTTTTCCGACGATCTTTTCGAATTCGTCGCGAAGGTTGTGCAGCAAAGCTCTTATCCAGCCAAGCGAACGCCAACAATCGAATGTGGTCCGGCATCACTCCGCATTTGCCTTGCCGGCACCAACAGCACCGCAAAACAAATCGAGGACTACAAGAAATGGGAGAATGAACACAATGAGCTCACGGTCATTTTGGATGAGTTCAGTGCCCGTTTCCCGAGTTATGAAGTCTATCGGGATACAGACCACAGTCTTCTGATCATGCCGAGTTCTTTCAACAGCTCGATTGTTCGCAACCATATAATCAAACGGCACAAATCAGCGCGCCTGATTTCCTATCTCAAGCCCCGTTCGGTCAGCGGTTTTGCCCGGCCATTGCACAACGCTTTTTCCGAAGTAGACATTTGCACGGTCGTAGGCGGCCCCTGTGACGTCAGTCAGCTGTTGAGCTACGAAAAACGTTGTATGTCCGGACAAGAATACCTCTTTGATCTGCCGGCATCCTTACTCGAGGAGGCCTGAGATGCGTTCCTTACAGCCAAAAACCAGCGACCCGGTTGGATGGTCGGTACTGGACAGCCGAAAGGTCTTTGAAGCTGGCGACCGTCTTCGTGTGCTCCGCCAGACGATCAGTCTGCCGGACAGTCGCATAGTGGACGACTACTATCAGATCGATCTGCCTTCATTTGCCAGCATCTATGCCGTCACGGATCAAGATGAAGTGCTCATTCTTCAGCAATACAAACACGGGGTAGGGCAGACCTGTCTCACTCTTCCTGGTGGGCAAATTGATGCCTGTGAAGATCCCGAATTCTCGGCACGTCGGGAATTGCTTGAGGAAACCGGCTATGGTGGCGGCAAATGGGTTGCAGCCCCTACGATGGTGCTTCACGGCAATCAGAAAATTGCCAAATCGCATGTCTTTATCGCCAGTCACGTGATCAAATTGTGTGAGGCTAATTCGGGAGACCTCGAAACATCGACATTGCTCACTGTTCCACGCAAGGAAGTGAAACGGTCAATGCTGAACGGAAAAACCCCCATCGCCTCACATGTCGCCGCAATCGGTCTGGCGGAAATGTATCTTGCCGATTAGCAATCAATGGGAAATGAGGAAACTGACTGACTGCCAGCGAACAGTCAGTTCTCCACCGCATGGGTGATTGAAGCTTCATCGTCAGTTTCGATCGACTGTGCTTCTTCATCTTCCTGAGCTGCCCATATTTCCTTTTTTCGGTACAGCGTGGACGGACTGACCTCTAGCACACGAGCCGTTTTCGGCAAACTGCCGCCACAGGCATCAATGGTTGCTTCAATAAGTTGTCGTTCCAGAGTGTCGTAAGACTGCCCCAGCGAAAGTGTGATATTTGGCCAATCGCCAGCGACGCCACTTTCAGAACCAAATGACCGGTTTAGCGATTCTGGCACCGGACGAGGAACGGCAACAGTTTCACGTGCGGTGTTCGGCACACGACCGGCCAAAGTCGACAGCATGTCGGTTTCGACGATCGGTCCTTCGTTCAAAACAACGAGATTTCGTATCGTGTTTTGCATTTCTCGAACATTTCCGGGCCAGGAATGCCCCAAGAGCATTTCTTCCGCTTCGACAGAAAAGCCTTCGAATGCCTTTTGTTCTTCTTTGCCGAACTGCAATAGGAAGTGGCGAGCGAGCTCCAAAATGTCAGCGCCTCTGGCACGCAGCGGAGGAAGACCAATCGGCAATACGTGCAGTCGGTAGTAAAGATCCTCACGAAAACGACCGGCTTCAACCTCTTCCAGTGGATCTCGGTTGGTGGCGCAGACAATGCGCACATCGATCTTCTTCAAGCTGTCACTACCGACTTTCTGCACCGTTCCGCTTTGCAGAAATCGGAGAAGTTTGGCCTGAAGGTTCAATTCAAGTTCACAGATTTCATCCAGAAACAGTGTTCCACTATCTGCTCGTGCAGCAGCACCATCCCTGTCCGAGGTTGCGCCGGTGAACGCCCCTTTGACGTGTCCGAATATCTCCGACTCGATAAGGTCTTTCGGAATTGCAGCGCAATTGAGCGGAACGAAGGGCTTTTTGACACGCGGACTGGATTTGTGAATGGCCTCGGCGCACACCTCTTTACCGGTTCCACTTTCACCCGTGATGAATACAGATGCATTCGAACGGGCGACACTCTCGATCATCTTGTAAACGGCCGTCATGGGAAGGGATGAGCCGACAAACCCGTGATTGGTTTTCTGGGTCGTCGGTTTCCGCACTTCTTCGACGACTTCGGTAAGCGTTTCACGTTCCAGCGCATTGCGCGTCGTTGTCACCAATCGTTCTTCGGCGACGGGTTTGACAAGAAAGTCGTAGGCACCGGCCTGCATGGCCTCGACAGCCGTCTTGATTGAGCCGGAACTCGTCACAACCACCACTGTGACAGGCAATTGTTCCTCACCAATCAAAGTCAGCACGTCGTGCCCGCTCATATCCGGCAGTTGCAGATCAAGAAGGACAACGCTGATGCCCCCCTTGCGCAATCTGTCTATGGCATCCTGACCAGTTTCGACATGTAGCGTATCAATACCAGCCCGTGAAAGCTGGTGGCCATAGACGGTGGCAAGCGGGAGTGCATCTTCTACGATCAGAACTTTCAAATCACACTCCTCCGGGCGAACGGCACAAAATTGGCTCTCAAATGGATAAAGCGATGCCCATTTCGTCAGCTAAAGCTTTCACTTCCCCTAACGTTCTGTCACATGTCTCTTCCAGTTCGTCCAGCCTGGACATGGCCGCGATAGATTTATTGTCTCTTGCAAGAGTGTTGATTGCCGCAGCCACATTTGTGAGTTCTCCCGCCCCAAAGGTGCCGGCAACGCTCTTGAGGGCGTGTGTCGCGCGTTCAAGTTTCTCCAGATCATTGTTCTCAACCGCCAGTTTCGCAGCCTCGCGTCTCTTGGTCGTGTCCTCAATGAATTGGGTAAGAAGCTTCTTTTGTAGCTCTTCAGGCATGGTGCTCAGGATGTCCCGGGCTGCCGAAAGAGTGTTCTCTTGATTGTCTTGAAGGTCATCGGTTGACTGAATTTCACGCTGGCCGACATTTGATGAGATGCAGGCGAGCAGGTCTTCTTTCTCGACTGGTTTAGCCAGAAAATCCGTCATCCCGGCTGCAATAAACCGTTCACGATCACCTCTGAGAGAATAAGCGGTCAAGGCGACGATGGGTGTTGTCGCGTTTCGGCGACCGTTCTTGATCAGCTTGCTTGCTTCCAGACCATCCATCTCGGGCATCGAGATATCCATCAAGATGCAGTCATAGTCCCGTTTTTGTGCCGCCTGCACGGCTTCCTTGCCATTGTTGGCAATGTCGATGTCACATCCCGCATTTTCCAGCGTATGGCTAACAACAATCTGATTTGTCGCATTGTCTTCCGCCAGCAGAATGACCAATCCCTCTGGAAAGTCCGTTTCAGGATTTTCATGGGACGGTTCGTCAACAGCCGTCTGATCATCGGCAAGTTCTATTGGAATGGCAAAGTGGAAAGTGCTGCCCGCTCCAGGCAAGCTTTCAACGGTCAATTCACCGTCCATCAATTGAGTAATCTGATTGCAGATCGCCAACCCCAAACCAGTACCACCCTGTTTTTTGGTGTAGCTGCTGTCGACCGTGACAAATTCTGCAAAGAGGCTTTCGTGTTTGTCTTTTGGAATTCCGATGCCTGTGTCTTTGACGGAAAAACGGAAAGTCGGACGACGCTCATCTTCTGAAGCAATTGCGACCGTTATCTCAACCGAACCTATTTCGGTAAACTTGATCGCATTCGAGACGAGGTTCAATACGACCTGCCGCAGGCGGCCCGCATCACCGACGACATGAACGGGTACGTTGTCCGGATAGTTCAGAAACAGTCCCAATCCCTTGTCCTGAGCAGTCGGCTTGAAAAGATCCATGACGCTCTTGACCAGAGTGTTCAGTCGGAAAGGGGCATGCTCAAGTTCCATGCGTCCGGCTTCCAGCTTGGAAAAGTCCAGAATATCGTTGATGAGCTCCAGCAGTGAGCGGCCGGATTCTCTTGCTGTTTTGACATAGGCCTTCTGCGACGGATCGAGATCGGTATCGCGCAACAAGCTCAAAATCCCGAGCACGCCGTTCATAGGTGTGCGGATCTCATGGCTCATCATGGCCAGGAACTTAGCCTTCGCCTCATTCGCAGCCTCGGCCTTTTCCTTGGCATCCCTCAAAGCGGCATCGGCAGCCTTTCGTTCGGTGATGTCACGAACATAGCCCAGGAACAAAGGACCTTCCGCTCCCTTGGTATGGCGGATGGCAAGTTCCACGATCATCTCGTTGCCTTCTTTGTGAAGCCCTTCAATTTCTATCCTTTTGCCAAGAACCGGTCCTTCGCCTGTCTCCAAGAAACGCTCAAGCCCAGTGTCGTGCATCTGTCGATATTTTTCAGGAATGATGTAATCGGACATTTTCTGGCCGATGATCTCGTTGGCAGACCATCCGAAAACGTCTTCGGCAGCCGGACTGAAATCCAGAACAATGCCTTCACCGTTCATGACAATCACACCATCAAACGAGGCATCTACCACGTTGCGCAAAAGGTCCTGACTGCGCCTCAGTTCTTCTTCGCGCTTTTTGAGCTCTGTGATGTCGACGCGGAAGCCAACGAGACCGCCTTCGCTGGTTCGGGATTCAATCACGCGGAGCCAACGACCATCATCCAGGTGCTGTTCCATCGGCGCACCGGGGTTGCGATGGCGTTCCATGCGCAAGGCAACCCATTCTTCAAGGACGTGATCGGACACTTGATATTGGCCGCGTTTGGCGCCACCTCGGATAATGTCTTCGAACTTCTTGCCGATTTCGATCAGATCCGCGCTTCTGTTGTAGAACTCCTTGTATTTGCTGTTGCACAAAACAAGCCGATCGTCGGCATCGTAAAGAACGAAACCATCTGGCAGAGACTCGATTGCGTCGACGAGGCGCGTTTCAGCCTGCTTCAGCTTCTCAGCTGCAGCCTTTTGAGCAGTTAGATCTCTTAGGATCGCCGTATAGATGTCTGTCGAACCGGATCTGGACTTGGTAAGCGACAGCTCAACAGGCGTTTCGTGGCCGTCCATGCGTTTGCCAACCGATTCAAATCGCATTCCGGCGGCCGCAATCTCCAGGGGCCGAGTGCCCTTGTTGCAGCATTCAAATGGAAGGTCTGAGTTTTCGGTATCAGGTAGAAGATCACAGATTTTCAGATCGACAAGTTCCGAGGGTGCCTTCGCCCCGAACATGTCGCACGCCGCCGGGTTTACACTCAGTATCTTTCCATCGGTTCCGATCGAAAGAACACCATCCAGCATGGTCTCCAAAATTGCACTGACCTGTGCTTCGCCGGCCTCTGCACGACGTGTAGCCGCGACAAGTGCCTCGTTTTTCTCCCGCTCCGCGGTCGCCATATCAGATAAACGCTTGGTAGCCCGTTGTCGTTGATTGGAGAGCACAAGTGTCAACGCCACAGCTGCAACGAAGGCAACAGCAAGCATGAAGATCAGATTGTTGATTGACGTGAAACCAGTTCCGAAAAGAGCACTCGCCGGTATGACGACTTCCTGCAAACCACGAATGTCACCAATTTCCCAATCCTGTTTCGGAGATTGAGGATGTGTGTTGTGACAGGCAACGCAGCTTCCTTCCATGCGTACTGCCGTGGCACTCCGAAAGACCGCTCCGTTGTCTCTTTGCTCGAGCCGTTGAAAGGGTTCACCCGGGTTTTCCTGTAACGCCTTGAGCGCCTCTCTTTCGAAATCGTCCAGCTGACGATCATTGCGCCAGGGCCACGGATAATCGGAGAGCATCCTGATTGTACTGTCCGAACCCTGACGGCTGAGTTCTTCCTCCAAGGCTAGTGTCATGGACACCGGGGCAGGTATCGTCAGTTCCTTGTCGTGATATTCATGGCTGACGCTGACATCAGATGAATAGAGTTTGTCGATGACTTCCCTGGAATAAAACGATCGGGTTGCCGTCAGTAGATCAGACTGTGCTTTCGCGGCTGCTGATAGGTCCGCTGTTCGCGTCTTTTGCCCGAAATCAACCGCGAGCACATAGGCGGCGATGGCGGAAGCGGATATGAAGATCAGAACCAGCCAAAATGTTGCATCTTGGCTCATCTGTTTAATCCAGGTGCGCATGGTTTTGGTCCTTCGCTCCGCCGTCTTCGGGCCCGCAACCTTGGAAGGGCCTTGGCTATCATGCCTGCTCATGGTTTATAAAAATTCGATTTCTCGAAAAATTCCTCTGATGCAATTTCGCTATCGTTTCGCGCCTCAGCCTGTCGAAGTTGAAAGAGTGGATTTTCGGTTAGATAAGACTGCCAGTTCTCATAGGTGAATTGCCTTTCTCGCCGGCAGATGTCGGCACAAACGAATATGTCCATTGTCAGTTGAAACGGCTTATCGGGATCGAAAAGCGCAGCATAGGTGTAGAGAGCGTCGGCGGAACGCCACCCGGGCACTGGGCCACTCAGCGCCGCCTTGAACTTATCGGTCGCGAAATTTGCCCAACCGCCGGATGGAAACCATCGACCAGATCGCGGACCTTTGCCATCAAGGTCGCGTGGAGTGTCTGTACCGAATGATAACAAATAGTCGAGTCGGGCCCCAACGGAGCCAATGTCGGCTATCAGGTCTTGATTCGGAATACGGCCAAGACTCAGCAAACTTATGCCGGCATGGCCCGTGTCTTCAAACCGCTGTTTTTTCAATTGCACCTCTTTCAGACCGTTCTCCTGATAGTAGGCGTCAGGCCAATAGCGCCATAACGCGCCATCCGAGTTGAACTTCCAGGATTTCAGGAATCGCCTTGCAATCTGGCGAGCGCGCCAACGAAGGGAACCATCGTCGCTACGGTCCAGAACCTCGGCGAAGGCAATTTGCCAGTTCCAGGGCGCGACGGATCCCGCAAACCGGAAACCGGCATCAGCGTCGATACGGTAAAGCCCGGCCTTCGCGTCAAATTGAGGTTCGAAATGTTGGACCAGGCACATCGACATATCGGCTATCCGCTCAGCAACATGTTCAGGGCAGGTGGGCCCAAGGAGGTCACAGCCGGTCGAAAGAGCATTCGAAATCATGGCTTGATTGATCATGAGACTGAGCCGTTCACCCGGCTTGGTCCCATAAATCGTTGAACTCCAGCCACACGAAGGATTGTCGGGGCCTGCGCGTCCGGCCTCACCATCGTTTGTAGCAAGGCTTAAGCGCATCGACTTGCGAGCCATCCCGGAAAACACGGAAGCGCCGGTCTTGGCATAAAGGGTCGCCAACGCTCTCAGTCGATAACTCTGGTTCCAGCTTTGCATGCCTTCAGCATCAGACGAACACGCCTTCACTTCACCTGTTTGCGAAAGCAAGAGACCATTCAGCGCAAAATGAAAGTGTTTCGCTGCAGGTGAACCATCTATGACCGCGATGGTTTCACCTTTGCTCAGGTCGAACGTCTTGGGCAGCGTTACAAAGTCTGCATCAGGATTGGACATTTCTGGCAACCCGATTTCGCCCGTTTTCAGCGAAATGCGGTAGATACCCTTTTGAGCATCTTCATCACAGTCTAGCCATGCCCAGAGATCGTCGCCCTTGAGACGTAGTCGACCAGGTTTGCAGCTTCTGAAGTCGACAAGCTCTTCCCGGTCGGACATGGTTTCACCGCTTGAATTTCGACGATATCGGAAAAGTTTTGCCGCCTGATCACCTTGCTCTTCTAGGACAGCCACATCTCCTGTCCGAACCTGTAGCAATCGGACAATAAAGCCGCGTTTCCAGGTCAGGACGACCCGACCGTCCTGCAGCAACTCTGTTTGCTTGTCACCGGTTTTCCATTTGCGAAGTGCAAATAGAGAGCCGTCTCTAGAAAGCCTGAGGCTGCCCAGTCTTGCTTCGCCGGTTACGGCTTTGATCCATGAGACGGGGGTCTTGTTCAGCGTGACTGACGGCGCATCGTCGCCAGGCATTTTCTGAACAACCAATTGGTGACGACCTGCTTGTGAAACCTGCTCAAGACACTGGCCGGTCGCGCCTTTTCTCGATACCTCCCCAGAATTAAGGTCAACACTTATCCCTTGCGCCGGGAGAACCAGTTGGTCGATTGCCTGCTTCTGATGAAGTTCTGCTGCCCAGGAGGGACAACAGAACACCAGGATCATCGGGAGCATTAAAACAATTCGCATGCCATGCTCCGTCAGAAGTTGAAGTAGATGAATTCGGTCATTTCAGCCAGGCGATAGGTCTGGATGAGGGCAACACCGAACAGAATGGAGACTGCGGCAGCCCACCTGGCGTTTGGTTGCCAACGAACCGGAAGAAACCCTTCGCTGCGCCGCTGAGCGGCAAACTTCTTGAGACCGAGAATAGGATTGTACTTTTCCGTGAATTCAATGGAATTCGGGAGCAGAAACACAATCGCTGCTAGACAGATCAAACCGGCCCAAATCGGTGCGGTCCCTGTCACCAGGCCTTCCCATAACTTCGGTTCGTAGACCGTCGACAATCCGGTCATACCGTGAAGAATATTCGTAGCACCTGCAAAGCTCTCGGCACGGAAGAATACCCAGGCAACGACGACGGCCAGCAGGGTGAGTGCACGGGACAGAAAGAGGCCTACCGACCGAGGCAGGACATTCGGAACATAGCCCTTTTCCGACAGCGCGGACCAACCATGATTGATCGCCAGGTAGGCACCATGCAGGCCGCCCCAGAAGACGAAAGTCCAACTGGCACCGTGCCACAGTCCACCAAGCAGCATTGTGATCATCAAATTGCCGTAACGGCGCCACGGTCCTGAGCGGTTTCCGCCCAAGGGGATATAGAGATAGTCCCGCAGGAAATGGGAAAGCGTAATGTGCCACCGACGCCAGAAGTCGGAGATGCTGGTCGCTTTGTAGGGGGAGTTGAAATTTACAGGAAGGCGAATCCCGAACATTCTGGCAAGGCCCAAGGCCATGTCGCAATATCCGGAAAAATCGAAATAGAGCTGGAATGTATAGGCAAGTGCTCCAATCCAGGCCGCTTCGAAGGGTACTCCGCCAGTCGTCTCTGCCAAGTTGAAGACACCATTGGCGTAAGGTGCAATGCCGTCAGCAAGAACAATCTTCTTGAACAGTCCAATTGCGAACAGAGTTCCGCCAACTGCGAGGTTCAACACAAGTTTGTTGCGGAAAACCGGCAGCCTGAACTGCGGGATGGTTTCCTTCTGCATGACGATCGGTCCGGCGATCAACTGCGGAAAGAAGACGACAAACAGCATGTATCGCGGAAAATCGCATTCAGAGATTTCGCCCTTGTAGGTATCAACCAGAAAGGAAATTTGCTGGAAGGTGAAGAACGAAATCGCGAGTGGCAACGCAAGATGCAACAACGGAATGTCAGCACCGGACATCAGGTTCGCATTGCCGATAAAGAAGTCCGCATATTTGAACACTGCAATGAGCGCCAGATTGAAACAAATGCCGGCAACAAGAATGAACTTGTCGCGGATCTGCCTCAGGATGCGGTGAAATCCGTAATTGATGACAACCGACCCCAAGAGAAGGGGCAGGTATATGGGTGTCCACCATGCGTAAAACACAAGTGAGGCGATGGTTAGCCACCAAATGATGCCGTTCTCCCAACCCCAATGCCTCAGCAAAAGGTAGCCGACAAGAACCGGTGGCATGAACAGATACATGAATTCCAATGAACTGAAGACCATGACTTAGCCCTCCGTCTTGTTCTGGTTTGGTTGGAAAGAACGCTCGATGACCGTAAGATTGGCCTCGTTTGTTTTTTGAAGTTCCTTCAAGAGGCGGGCGCTGCCCTGGTGTCCTCGGTCCGCGCCTTTGCCCGCAAGTTCCATGGCTTTGGTCCGGTCTTGCGGAACCAGTTGCCCAATGGCGTAAAGCCTGCCGAGTTCTTCCATTGCCCCTGGATGGCCGACTTCAACTCCGCGTTGGAAAAAGTCGACAGCTTCCTGTCTGGACAAACCGTGGACTTCCTTCAAATGCAGCCTGCCGAGTGCTGTAAGGGCTCCGCCGTGCTCTGCTTTTGCTGCTAGCCGCAACCATTTGAGAGCGTCCTGAACGTCGTCTGCATCCGCGTCGCCCGTCAGGATCATCAAACCCAAATCGTGCATTGCGCCAGCATCCCCGAGATCGGCTGATCTCAGGAACCAGTCTTTCGCAAGTGAAGGATCTGCAGGCAGAAATTCCCCGTCACGGAAAATGCGACCAAGCGTCTTGGCTGAACTTGCAGATCCGTCCCGGGCCTTCTTTTCCAGACCCTCAATTGCTCTGCTTGCCCAAAAGGCAGCTCTATCCGGGTCCGCAATAGTGCCATACCGACCGGTCAGCAAAATGCGGGCATAATTGATCGTGGAGGACGGATATCCGTGAATGGCCGCTTTTTCGTAGTGATCAAAAGCTGCAGGCAGGTTCCGCTCTGTGCCAATGCCGCGCTCATAATGCTTGGCAAGTTGTACATGCGCCTTTGGGTAATCCCAGGCCAACGCCTTGTGGAACCACTGCAGTGCGATTTCCGCACAGCGCTCACCAGACGAACGTTGAAACAGGCGTCCCAGTTCATAAGCGGTTTCGCCCCTGAAGCTGAAGGAATACCGAACTGCTTCCATAAAGATCAGCCGAGCCTGAGCGTGATCGGCTTCAACGCCCCAACCGTTTTTGTAAGCCCGGCCCAAATGATAGAGCGCAACAGGGTGCCCATCATTGGCTAGCTGTGTCAGCAGGTCTGCTGCCGCGTTCCAGCGTCCAACCTTCTGCAGTCCACGCGCCTGTTTGATCATTTCTTCAATTGTCGGATCGATGCGTTCAGATCTGACAGTCTCCGGTACGATATCGCCTGAAAGGGCAATTGCGCCTGAGACACCGAAAACTGTACCAAGCAGCATCAGTTTCCAGATCGACAGTCTTTTGGTGGTCCTGTTCATTTTTGCATCTCCGGATCAAACAGACGGTCAAAGTTTCCGGTGCAGGACTGGCACGACAAGGCATTCGATCTGTCGAAAAGCCATTCGACTTTTTCCGGCACCAGGTTGTCTTCGTCTTGACCGGTTGCGAGGAATGAAACGGTTGCTGCCCCGATCATGAAGCCGGCAAGACCGACCATCAGATCACTCATAAGGTTGAGCTTCTTACCCATTGGTCCGCCTCCAGATTCGGCAGGAATTGCCTTCCAGTAGCGTCAAGGTTCCTTCGCTGTGACTGTTTTTGACGTCATCGCCGGAAACAGGACACGCCAGGCCCTTGCGGCGAGCGATCGCTTTGGTTTGCTGGTCATCGTTACTGTCCGTCAGTAGAATCAGTTCACCGACAATCTTGCGCGCAGGATCAGAACCGAAGTGATAAGCGTCGGTGAAATTGTTCAGCTCTCGCGTGAATGGAGCGTCGAAATCAAGGTCGACGACCATGGCCAGCTCAGACAACCGCTCCCGGAATTTATGGTTCGCCGCCGACAGTCCGAAATCTGAAATCCTGCGCTGCATTTCGGAAATGGTCGGAGGGATCAGAAAAATGAGTTCGACGTCATTTTCGTTACTCCAACGCGCGATTTCCTCAACCTTGTCCCAGAGATCGTCCGATTGCTTGAAGCGCCTCCAATCAGCGGCTCCGTTGGTACCAACCTGTTTGGCAAAAAGCTGAGGAAGGTCACGATCAATGGTGATCTCCGGCCAGTATCTCGCCCAGTGCCCAAACCCGAGACCACCATGGCGATGGATTGCCGGCAGAACGAGCGTTCCGTTCGGTGTAGTGAGAACGCATTCGTCACAGAGCGCGGGATCCAGCAATGCTTCAACACTCAGCATGTCACGCCCGGCAAACTCGGCAGCATTCGCACGTTGGACGGGCCAAAGCGAAATGTCGTTCAATGAAGCGAAGACAGAGGGATATCTGTCTTTCAGAAGCGTCCAGCCGGTTTTGGCGACAAACCAGTTCGTGTAGTAGGCGAATGGATCATTCGCTATTGAAATCGCTTCTGGAACACGGTTCATGCCGCCTTTGAAACGCGCATCCATACTGCGCAGCGGTAGGCTGACTATCAGGGTCTCAAGGTCAACGTTTTTACGCAGATAGTCGAAGGTGTCGTAGATTTCGTAGACGGTCGCACCGCCATAGGCAAAATTGTAGACATCGTTGCGTCCCAGCTCTTGCCAATAGCGGTCTTGCAGCGCACGGGCGCGACTGTCGCCGAGGACAACCGTTGAGGCCTTGATGCGCGGATATTCGATCATTTTGTAAAGGGGATAGTGCGCCTTGACGCTGATTTCCCGCTTGTCGAGCCCCAGATCGAACAGTCTGTTGTGATCATAGGCGTCAACAACCGCATTGAACACAACGGGACCAAGGGCCACGATGCCGGTCAGTGCCAATGCTGCGGTGTAGACTATCGGTCTCAGTTTCATCTGAAGGCCTCCGAGTTTTTTTGCTGCCACTACAGAAACAAAACTCGGGCCACTTACGAGTGAAACTAAAGATCATTATTATTCAGTATGTTATGGTCTTGTTTGCATTTTGCAGCCCTGATCCACTTTCGGAATTGAAAAGGGCTATTTGCATTTTGGAAAACTTCAGGACATTGGCCGACTTGATGAAAGGCCAAGCAGGTTTGTGACCATGCCGCTGCTTGGCGGCTCGATGAGCCCGGCCATCAGACAAACACCGACAAACAGCATGGTGACGTAGAGCAACGTCAAATAGCTTGCCATCAGGTTCTGCAGTCTGGCGACCAACCCGTCGCCTTCACCGGCCCGTTGGTCGCCCCGATTGGACCAGCGCTGCTTGGACAGGCGGAATATGCAATAGACCTTTACGGACGCATTGATGAGCTGGTTGAAATAGAGAATGAACGGATAGCTGAGATCCACCTTGCGCGCGTAGCCATAAAGGAAAAGCGACAGGAGCATGCGCGTGATGCAGATGAAGACCACATAGCCGAAAATATAGTAGGGGTCGTACAGAACCGAGGTACAAATCGCCAGAACGGGACTGACCAGCATGGTCCACATGGATACCCTCTGGTCGAGCAGGCACCACCAAATGAAAAAAGGCATCCTATGCGGACCGAGTGCGAGGGCGCGCGCACCGTTGCGCAGCATGTTTCCAGACCAACGGCGGAAGTTCTGCACCATCCGGTCCATGCCGGAACCTTCAATGACCTCAACGGTATATCCCATCGCATCCGGCACATAGAGCATGCGGCAACCTGACTGCAGCATGTAGTACCAGGTGCTTTTGTCATCGCCAGACAGAAATCTGAATTTGCCCCAGAGCCAATGCTCTAGATGGTCAGCTTCCAAAAGCCGGATGAACTTGAGTTTCAAAAGATGGTTGGCACGAAAAACCGACATGCGGCCGGTCAAGGTTAAGACTCTGCCGGACAAAGAGTGTGACTGCATGGCCAGGCGTCTTTGGGCAAAACGCATGGTCAGCCAATTGGCAATCCACTTCGGCCCGATGCAAAGCACTTCTTCGTCTGTCGTACAGGCTTGCAAATCTGGGTAGAGCTTGAACAGCGGCAGACAGGCGCCAACAGCATTTTTCGCGAGAATGAAATCTCCATCCATGAAGATGATCAGATCATCCTTCTCAACATCTCCCCGGCTCATCGCTCTTAAGACCAGACCGATGGCAAGACGCTTGCCAGGCTGGTTCTGTCTTACGATGTGAAGGGTCACATCAAGATCAGACCACTCCCTCTGCAAGAGCTCGGAGATCAGTTCCTCATCGAACCGATCTCCTGACCCGAGCCAGATGGTACCTGGAACACCAGCGTCGCGAATTTCCCGGCAAATCGATCTGATGACCTTCTCGGTGATATCGCGATGTTCCTTGTAGGTCGTCATCATGAAATGAAGGTGCCGAGGCCGCCACCCGTCATCCCAGACCTTTCGACCGGCATCCCGCATGGAAGGATAGACAAAACGGCCATAGATCCAGGCCCTGACCGCGTGTGTGAACCACCAACCGTATCGCCAGATGCCGAGCAGGCCGATAACGAAGGTTATTTCCCGGGTTGCCGGACTGAAAAAGACATTTTCAAAGGTGGTCAGACCGATGAAACACAGTCCGAAATACAGCGTGATCTGAAAAATCGCGAAGGGCGTCCACTTCGCCCAGCCTTTGGGGCGATGTGTAATTTCATCGACATCATAAGGGCCCGTGATCTCGCGGCTGTCCATCAGATCGCCTCAAAAATCTGCTGCGCCGTGCGAAACACCAGGTTGTTTCGATACCGTTGAAAATAGACGGTCGCCGGCGTGCCGCTGGCGGGTAGGGCGCCGGAGACCGGGGCCAGGGTCACTTTTGCCGATCGAGCGTCGGGAGCCCGGAAACGATGCGTTTCCGTTACCTCATCCACGAAACCTGCGGTTCTGTCGATCGCAGCGACTTCCACAGAAATCCATCTGTTTTCGGTTGGCAGGAAGAGATTGGCGGGGCTGCCGATGCGAACCTGCGCCGCTTCTTCCTGTGTCAGAAATGCTGTGACGGTTTCCGCACCGGTTTCTTCCAATACCAGCAACGGCTCGCCTTGTTTGAGAATGTTCCCGGACGCAACCAGTGTCTCGACAACACGCCCATTGAAAGGAGCCAAGATTTTTTGATCGGTGTCTTTTCCAGCCAGCTCCGTTTCAAGATGCGCATAATGATCCTGAAGTGCCGTCAATCGCGCGACCTTCGCTTTCAATTCAGCTGTGCGCCCGGCAAAACTGTTTCCGGTAAACAGACGAACACTAGCGCCGCCATCAATCAGCTCCTTGAGTTCCTCAATGTGTATCTTCTTGCGCTCAAGGTCGGAAACGACCGATCTGACTTCCAGTTCCGCTGCCTCGACATCATCTGCGCGCACAAGACCTTTGGCGGCCAATCCCCGGACACGTTCCAACTTGAGCAACGCGTTGTCCCTTGCGAGCGCCAATCCGGACAGTTGAGATTCCGCCTGGCGTACGTTGTTCCTGGCCACAAGCTCGTATCCCTTTGAGCGGCGCTCTTCTTCTTCGAGCATGACGGTCGTTTCAGCAAGTTCTGCACGGGTCTTGGCGAGATCGGACCTGACCCGCTGTAAGTTGGCGTTGTGTCCCGTATCCGCCATTACGGCAATCAGAGCACCGGCAACGGCATGTGTCCCTTGACGATGGTTCAATTCCAGGAGACGTCCATTGAATGGAGCAGAAATCTCCATACGTTGTGCGCTTATAACAGCTGACTGGATTTCAAGGCGAAATAGGGTTGCAAACGCATATACGCCGACATAACCGAAAACCACGGCGCCGAGCACAAGGTAAAAGCAGGACATGACAATCTGCCTGACCGGCCAGCGTCGAACGGGAATATCAGTTGCCGGATTTGGGTCTGGCTTGACAGGAACAGGTGTTACCGGCGTATCGATCCGCACGATTGTATCGGCAACATCGGTCATCTTGCCGCGAACCAGGTCTTCGACAAAATGCTGCATCAGAGCAGTTTCTCGGTCACCCAGATCTGTAAATCGAAAGGCCAGCTGATTTGTGTCGTCGTGTCGGCGCACGACTTCTGCTTCGGCTTTCAGAGTTATGTTGAAGCCTTGAAACGGCAACGTACAGAAGAGAGTATGCTGGGAACCGATATCGGGCTGGTCCCCCGAAAGACCAGAGATCCGGCATCCACCAAGACCCCAATCAACAGCATCAACGGTCTGCTCGCCAAGTGTCACGCGCATCGGCGCCGTCACCCGGTAGTGCAGCCGTTGGCTGGGTCTTTCGTGAATAATCTCCAACTGAACAGTTCCCATTGGTTTTCCGATGACCGATAGAACGCAAAGAGGATGCCAAGTGACTGAACAGAGGAAAGAATTAATCTTATGTATTAGAAATCAGATCTAAATATCTGTTTTTTAGTTATTTTAATGGTTTTTCGGAATTTTGTGATCTTACTGGCTTTGCAAAACAGAAATATGTTTCGGCCGGAGGATCGGGTTTGGTTTTTCAATTTTGCAAATGAACAGGCCTTCTGAAAGGAAAGGAGACCGGATCGCATTTGCCAAAATGCGATCCGGTTCAATCATTTTAAAAGATGAAGCAATTGCTATCGAACAGTGACGTGACCGACTGATTGTCGATATTGTTCAATGTGCAAATGTCCTGATAGGTCCCGTTGTCCTGCAGATCCACCGAGAGGGTCGTGTCGCCATCCGTGCTGGTGGACTGTAGACGTGCCAGGAAGGTCTGGTCATCATCCTGACCGGCGAGGTGGCTGAAATCCAGAAAGTCGAGACCGATCGCAAAGTCCGTGATCACGTCAACCCCGACAAGGTCATAAGTCCGGAACACGAACGTGTCTGCACCGTCACCGCCTGTCAGCGTGTCACTGCCTCTGAGCGATCGGATCTGGTCGTTGCCTGCACCAGCATCAATCGTGTTGACACCAGACGTTCCTTTCAGAATGTCGTTGCCGCCACCTGAAACAATATTGTCGATGAAGTTCAGGCTGTCGGTTCCGATCTCCTGTCCATGGGCTCGCTTGTTGTGCAGCAGGATCGACAGATCGACGTCAAAGTCGGAATAGTCGACTGTATCATTGCCGCGACCACCATGGATGTAGTCATTGCCGGCATCACCGTAAAAGACGTCGTCATCATGACCGCCGTAAAGCTTGTCGTCCTGATGCCCGCCTCGCAGTTCATCGTTTCCGGCACCGCCTTTCAGTGTGTCTTCACCATAGCCACCGATGAGCACGTCATCACCGGATCCGCCAATCAGGCTGTCGTCGCCGGTCCCGCCATCAAGACTGTCATTTCCGGTACCGCCATTCAGATTGTCGTTTCCGGTTTCGCCATAGAGCGTGTCGTCTCCGTTGTTGCCGTTGAGGTCATCGTCATGCTGGCCTCCGTAGAGGACATCATCGCCGGAGTTCCCGTAAAGGCTGTCATTGCCGGAACCGCCGTCAAGAGAATCGTTACCGCTACCTCCGTGCAGGGAATCATGACCGTTGTTGCCATAGAGCTGATCATCGCCAGAGCGGCCATGAAGTTCGTCCGCTCCAGACCCGCCGTGCAGAACGTCATTGTCTGACCGTTCAATTACGACCGGCTGGTCACCGCCATTGCCTTCAGGGTCTGTCCCGCCGGTTTCCTGCTGATAATGCGCGTTGAGCAGCAAGGCGTTGGCCAAACCGATATCTACCGTAAAGACACTGTCATCGAAGTCACGGTCGCCACCATTGAAGAGATCTTCAAAGCCAAGTGTGATCGTGCCTTCGTCAGTCTTTAAAACACCCGTTGTGTGCAGGATGTTGTCCGGATTGAGCCCAACTGTGTCACCATGGGCGGCAGTATGGTAGGGATCATATTTGATAAGGGTCTGAGTGCCGTTTTGGTCAAGGTGATAGAGCCGCGGACTGTTGCTGTTCAGCGTTGCCGGCGAGCCATCGGCATTCAGAAAATGCAATGACCCGTTTTCCAGATCGAGACCATTGTAACCGTTGTTGCGGCCATATCCGTTTGAAACGATGAAGAAGGCAATTTTATCGCCCGCTTGCACATTCAGATATTCCCGGGATTGTCCCTGGATCAGGTTGCCGCCGCTGCCTTGCAAGGACGCGTTTGGCCAGACGAACTCGACATCATAAATGGTTCCGTCTTCGGCCACCTTGTAATAGCCGAATGTGTTCCGGTAGCCGGCGGTTTCGCCTTCGAACACAACTGACACCGGATAATCACCGGTGATTTCCATACTGGTGACCTGAACCAGGTTCGGGCCGCCGGATCCATAGAGGATGTCGTTGCCGTTGTTGCCGTAGAGCGTATCGTCACCGGTACCGCCCCAAATCTCGTCATTGCCACCTTGGCCGGTCATGAGATCGTCGCCAAAACGTCCGGACATCACGTCCGAATGCCTGGTTCCGTTCAGCACATCGTTTTCATTGGTCCCGATCATGGGACGCGTTGCGGGCAAACTTGCCATTTTTCTCTCCTTTGTCTGACTCGCCGAAGCGATGGTCACCAAAGGAGTTGCAGGCACCGGGCCAACCGGACGAAAACAAGAATTTCTATTTTAACAAGCAAAAACAGATAGATAGAGACCGTGAATTTTAACCTTGTTGACCAGATTCGCGAATTGGAAAGTTCAATTTTCAATTTGGAAAAAGACGATGCACAAACCAGACGATCACTCGTCAGCAGTTTGATTGCCTTTCATACCCGACCGGAAGGGACAGGTGCTCAATTCGACATCTGTAAGAAGAATGGCGGTGAGGGTGGGATTCGAACCCACGGTACGCTCTCACGCACGGCGGTTTTCAAGACCGCTGCCTTAAACCACTCGGCCACCTCACCATTTGCAACTGCGATCCATACAGGATGTGCGATTGCTAACCCCGTTTCGTCGGAATTGAACGGAAAGTCAAGGCCGTGTTTCAGCTTGCGTTTGCTGAAGGCTGAAATTCGTGTGGAAGGACTGCGAAAGAGATTGGAGATCCTTGGCATGTTCCGGTCCCGTCGCTTTCAGGGGTAGGGGCAGGACGTGCGAGCGGCACCGGAACATAACCAAGATAGGGGCCGCCGGTCCGGTGTCGTGGGCAGGGTTTTGAACCGGCGGCCGAAGCTGGAGGTGGGGTCCAGCATTGCTGTGACAGGGCGGTCATCAGCAATGAGCTCAACCTAGGCGGATTTGACAGGGGTGGATGTGACGCACATCACAAACTGAGTGTTTGACGTTTTTTCCGTTACTGTGTTTATGACGCAACACACTTAACCATCAGAAAAATCACGATTTTTCCTATATATTACAATATGTTACAAAAAGACCGGAAAGGCCTTGCAACCCTCCGGACAATTTCGGCGGTGCAAAGGCTGTTTTCATGGCCAAAACTCCCTCGACTGAAGGTTTACTTTGAAGTAACACGTTTGAGGTTTAACAGGGCATTCGTGGAACGTGCAGCGGGGGCAGTGTGTCTTCACGGTGACTGATCGGTGAGATCAATCAAAATGCTTTAAAACCGGCACAGCTGATAAGCGCCGGGTTAAGCGCGTGAGCTGCGGGGCCGCCGGCGCGTCAGTGAGTAGGACGGCAGTATGCAAGGGATAGGCGAAATGACCTGCAAAACCGCGGGATCGTCTTTAGGGGTACCTGAAAAGGATGAACGTCCAGCCAGATCGATCTGGTCTCAGGTGTGCGCCGGGTTGGTAACCCTGGCAGCCGTGTCGGCTTTGGCCGCCTGCAGTTCTGCCCCGACCGAACAAAAAGCAAAATTCAGTCCTAAAAAATATGGCGTAAAAGCCAGCCCGCGTATGGTTGCACAAGGCAAGCCCGTACCGAAGGGCGGTGGACGCTATGTCGTCGGCAAGAAATACAAGATTGCCGGAAAATGGTACTACCCGAAAGAAGACCCCAACTATCGGAAAACCGGACTTGCCTCATGGTATGGCCCGACCTTCCACGGCCGCAAGACGGCCAATGGTGAAATCTTCGACCGGAATGCGCTTACGGCCGCTCACACAACAATGCCGCTTCCATCTTATGCCCGCGTGACGAACGTCGCCAACGGACGATCAATGATTGTTCGTGTCAACGACCGTGGACCCTTCCACGGAAACCGCGTGATTGACCTTTCTGAACGTGTTGCAACCATGCTCGACACCAAAACGTCCGGCGTTGGCAAGGTGAAGGTCGAATATGTTGGCCGCGCACCACTTCACGGTCAGGATGAAGAATACCTGATGGCAAGCTATCAAGGACCAGGAGCTGTACAGCCGGGTGCAACGCGCCCAGGCACATTGCTTGCACTTGCCGAACCTCAGGCGACACCGCCGGTCGTTTTCAACGGACGAGTTCCTGCACCGGGGCCAAGACCTTATCTCGCACCGACATCAGTCACTGCGTCACGCACGCTTTCGGCGCAACGCGTTGCCGTTGCCTTTGATCCTGCGATTGCGTTTGAATCCGGCAATCAGACAATCAAGGTTGCGTCCAACAACAGCTTCAAGCCAGTTGAATCCGCCTATTCACCATCGGGTGCACCGGCAACAGGTACACTCGGTGTTTTGCGAGTACCCGCACCGGCACAGCCGACTGGCCTGGTTGGCGGCAGCGCAATCTCCTCATTTGCTGCAAACAAGCGGATTTCGGATGCGCACGCAGCACTGACGCATGTGTCAGGTCAAGGCCTGTCCATGCGGCAACTGGCAGCCAATTCCCGAAACGGAAACTAGCACGGACACACGGCTGGTCCATCGCCAGCCGGTTTCCGCTCGAGACCGTTTTGCACATAAAGAGCAAGCGGACTCATGTGGCTTAGGTTCTGCAAGACCCATTTTCCAAAGTTGATACGCTTGCCCATGCGTGCGCTCGTGCTTGCGTCGCTTGGAAGCCTGACTGGTTTTCCGAGTATCGCAAATGCTGCCGAAACCATCGTCACCAAAGCGCCGATGGCATTTTTGTTTGAGCCCGGGTCCGGAACAATCCTTTTTGCAAAAGAGCCGGACAAACCCTTTGCGCCTGGTGCGCTGGTCAAGGTCATGACCGCGGCGACAGTCTTCAAAGCTCTGAAAGACGACGAGCTCAAACTGGATCAATTGTGCAAGGTCAGTGAACATGCATGGCGCAGCGGGGGGGCTCCCTCCGGACGGGGCGCAACCATGTTCGCGGCAATCAAATCGGAAATCTCGGTAGAAGACCTTTTGAAAGGTCTTTTGGTCCACAATGGCAACGATTCGGCGATTATCCTGGCCGAGTGCCTGGATGGTTCCGAAGATGCTTTTTCAAAACGAATGACCGATCTGGCTCAAACGATCGGAATGACAAACAGCAAGTTTGCCAATCCCACCGGTTATCCTGAAGTTCCGAGCCAGACCACGGTACGCGATCAAGCCCGGCTGGGAGAATACCTCGTTGAGGAACACGACGATCTTTACCCCATGTTTGCGATACCGGAATTCACATGGAACAAGATCTTTCAACGCAACAAGAACCCACTGCTGGGCGAAATTCGCAATCTCGACGGATTGGGTGGCGGCAACGATCCCAATGACGGCTTCTCCGGTCTTGGGTCGGTGGATAGAAACGGCCGACGCGTGATTGCGTCCGTCGCAGGTCTCACTTCTGACAAGCACAGGCTTCAGACATTGAAAGAAGTCCTTGAAGGCGCCTGGGACTATTTCATCGTCAAAACCGTGTTTACCGCTGGTGAAACGATTGCCGACGGCCGTGTCCATGGCGGCGTGGAAAGCACTGTTCCGCTCGTTTCTACCAGAAATATCGATGTGCTTTTGCCAAATGGTGAAACACTCGAATATCGCATTCGTGTCGTCTACGAAGGTCCTTTGCAAGCACCCGTGGAGGAAGGCACCAAAGCAGGCGAAATCAGGGTTATCGGCAAAGACGGTATTGTATATCGCGCTCCTGTCGTGACCGGGCAGTCTGTTGCCGAAGGGACGCTTTTCTCGCGTGCAATTGACGGATTGCAGGAGCTGCTGTTCGGCTGGATTGGATAAATTTTCAGGACCAGTCCACACACTTTAGATTAGCTGTTAAAAGACCACCGAAGAACTTTAAAGATCGACACAGTCTGCGGAGCCAGAGCCAAGGTGGCGGGACACTTTATTACATTCGAAGGCGGTGAGGGGGCAGGGAAGTCAACTCAGATTGCCCGCTTGAAGACCTTTCTGGAAAGCTGCGGAATAAAGGTTGTCGTGACCCGTGAACCTGGAGGGTCTCCGGGCGCAGAAAAAATCCGGGCGCTGCTGCTTTCCGGCGAAGCCAGAGAACTCGGCCCAAGGGGGGAAGCCATGCTTTTTGCGGCCGCCCGCGCAGACCACGTCGATACGACCATACGGCCTGCCTTGGAACAGGGAACCTGGGTACTGTGTGACCGGTACGCCGATTCAACGCGAGTCTATCAGGGTGAAGCCGGTGTTGATCCCGACTATCTCAAATTGTTGGAAACCGCCGCTGTTGCAGGCGTTTATCCGGAATTGACGATCCTGATCGATGTTCCTGCTGACGTCGGGCTCAAAAGGGTTGTTCAACGCTCTGAGACAGACGCCAGTGGCGGACCTGACCGGTTCGAGGGCGAAGCCCTCACGGTCCACGAACGCAGACGGCAGCTTTTTCTGGCACTGGCAAAGGAAGAAGATTACCGATTTGCTGTCATTGACGGTCAGCAAGATACTGACCAGGTGGAATCTTCCATCCGAAACGCAGTGCTAAATGCTTTTCAACAAGAACTCGAGCGCACAGAAACCTTTACCGACAAGGCAGAGGCAGCCTCCTGATGGCTCGTAGAAACGAACCGGTCGAGATACCGGAAGTTGATGCGATCTCCGGGTATCCATTGCCCCATGAAAGAGATCGACTCATCGGGCACTCCAGGACTGAAGCAGCGTTGCTTGAGGCCTACAGGTCCGAACGGTTGCACCATGCCTGGATCCTCGGCGGGCCAAAGGGGATCGGCAAGGCCACGCTGGCATTTCGGTTTGCCCGTTTCGTCATCGCAAACCCGGACCGTTTCGGGCCTTCGGTGACAGCTGCAAAAGACCTGTCTGTGTCAGAGGATAATCCTGTTTCCAGACAATTGTCAGCAGGCGGCCACCCGAACATTCTGCATTTGCGCAGGCCCTGGGATGAAAAAGGAAAACGGTTCAAATCCGACCTGCCCGTCGATGAGGTCCGGAGAACCGTTTCATTCTTCGGAACCACCGCCTCTGCAAAGGCATGGCGCATTTGTATTGTCGACGCCGCCGATGACATGAACATAAGTTCCGCCAACGCACTGCTGAAAATACTGGAAGAGCCACCCGCGCGGTGCCTGTTTCTGGTACTCAGTCATGCGCCGGGGCGTTTGTTGCCAACCATCCGTTCGCGTTGCCGCCGGCTGGATCTTGCAACACTGTCGCCAGAAGAAATCGGAAGCGGTTTGGCAGACCTTGCGCCTGATCTTGTTCCATCAGGTAATGACCTGGCAGAGCTTGCTGAGGCTGCGGATGGAAGCCTGCGGTCGGCAATTACGCTTTTGTCCGGCGATGGTCTTGCGATTGCCAAGGGCATGAAGAAACTTGCCAACCAGGGTGCACAGGTTGATCTCGCCGCCGTTCACGCTTTGGCTGACGTTGTTGCAGCACGTGGCCAGGCAGATAACTGGGAGAGCTTCCAGCACATGGCCCAGGCCTGGCTTCATGAATGCATGCGCCGGGATGTCAGTTCCAGTGTTCGGAACGCATATGGATTTGTTGAGCTCAGCGAAAAAACAAACCAGGCAATCCGAGATGCAGATGCGCTCAATCTCGACCGAAAACAAGTTGTGCTGGACTTCTTTCTCTCCCTCAGAGCAGCATCCAGCCAAGGCAAGCCCTTTACGTAATGTCTTTTCTGACACCTGTCGTTGTCCGTGACCATTGCCAAATCTGCCTCTTGGGATCTTGTCTGTTTCCCTGTATCAAGGCCTGCTGAATCACTGTGTTGCGACCTCTAATACAACCATCTTGGAAATTTCATGCTTGTTGACAGCCATTGCCATCTCGACTTTCCCGACTTTGACGGCGAACGTTCCGAACTGATCGCGCGAGCAAAGGCCGCTGGTGTCGAATTGATGGTCACAATCTGTACCCATGTGCGGAAATTTGATCAGGTGCGCGCCATTGCCGAGGAGTTCGACAATGTCTACTGCTCCGTCGGGACGCATCCGCACAACGCAGGCACAGAGCGCGGTATACCGGTTGACGAAATTGTGCGCCTTGCTGCCCACCCTAAGGTGGTCGCGATCGGCGAAGCAGGTCTCGACTACTTCTATGACAAGGCGCCAAGAGAGGCCCAGGCCGAAGGGCTGCGCGTCCATATCGAAGCCTCTCGGCAAACAGGGTTGCCCTTGGTCATTCACGCAAGAGACGCTGATGAAGACATGGCCGCCATCTTGCGTGAAGAGATGGGGAAGGGGCCATTTCCAGCTCTTCTTCACTGCTTTTCGTCCGGGCGCGACCTTGCCCTCACGGGTATTGAACTCGGGCTTTACGTTTCCTTCTCCGGTATTTTGACATTTAAACGCTCAGAAGAGTTGCGCGATATCGCGCGCGACCTGCCTGCAAACCGTTTGCTTGTAGAAACCGACGCGCCTTATTTGGCACCGCAGCCCAGGCGCGGAAAGCGCAACGAGCCGGCCTATACCGCTATGACCGCAGCCGTTTTGGCCGAAACACGGGGTGTTTCCGAAGCTGAAATTGCGCGCCAAACGACTGAAAACTTCTTTCGTTTGTTCAAGAAGGTGCCAAATCCTGCAAAGCTCACCCAGGTAGCCGCCCAATGACGGTAACCGCGACCATTTTGGGATGCGGGTCATCTGGCGGCGTGCCACGCATCGGCAACGACTGGGGCGATTGTGACCCAGGTGAGCCGAGGAATCGACGTCTGCGCTGTGCAATCCTTGTGGAAAAGCGTGTGGACAACAAGTGCACAACCGTGTTGATTGATACTGGACCAGACCTGAGGCACCAGCTATTGGCAGCTAATGTGCAGAACGTCGATGCGGTCCTATACACCCATGCTCATGCCGATCACGTACACGGAATTGACGATTTGCGCGGCTTCTGGGTCAAGAGCGGCAAAAAAACTAACGTTTACATGGACTTGGAAACCTATGGAAGAGTTCATTCTGCGTTTTCATATTGCTTCGAAACACCCAAGGGCTCCAATTACCCGCCTATCCTTGAGCATCAACCAATTCAAATCGGGAAGCCTATCGAAGTCTCCGGCGCTGGGGGAACAATAAGCTTCGAACCGATTGAAGTCGTTCATGGTGAAATCAATGCACTGGGGTTCAAAACCTCCGGCCTTGCTTACGTTCCGGACGTTTCCGATATTCCGGAAAAGAGCGAGAAAGCACTGAAAGATCTGAACATTCTGGTTCTCGATTGCTTGCGACGACGACCACACCCTAGCCATTTCTGCCTTCAGGTCTCACTTGAATGGACAAAGAGGTTGGCTCCCAAAAAAGCTGTTTTCACCAATCTTCACAATGACTTGGACTACAGAACTTTGTGCGATGAACTGCCGGCTGGCATAGAACCGGCCTATGATGGACTGCAGCTGGTTCTGGACGATGCCCACGACGAGTTTGCCTTGTCGGACTATGCAGGCTAAAGCGCGCTACAAGAAACCGACCGAAGAACGATTGAAGCGTTCGGCGCTTCATTACCTGGAGCGTTATGCATCATCTGCAGCCAATCTTCGCAGGGTTCTGCAACGCAAGGTCTCAAAAGCCTGTCGCAGCCTTGAGTTGGAGCCGCAAGACTACGAGCCAATGATTGACCGCGTTGTCTCATTGTGTGTCGAGACCGGCCTGATCAATGATCTTCATTACGCTGAGACAAAGGCAGCCAGCTTACGTCGGCGTGGAGGATCCAAACGCAAGATTGAAGCGCAACTGATCGCCAAGGGCGTTGACCGCGACATACTTCAGAACGTGCTTGAAAGTGATGATGAAGCTGAGCTTCAGGCAGCGATCGCATTTGCACGCCGGCGACGTCTTGGTCCGTTTCGCAAAGCCGCGGACCGTGATCAGCGCCGGGATAAGGATCTTGCTGCATTGTGCCGAGCCGGATTTGCTTTTGAAGTCGCACGACAGGTCATTGACGCACATCAAGAGATCGAACACGACCAGAGCGGTTTTTCTGACTGAACGCTACGCGGTGTTGAGACTGAGTGGTCGCTGACAACGGTAAGCCTTTGGTTTCAGGGTCATTCCTGCCTAAGTAAAAATATTCCATAATATTGATTATGCGAATTTGATGTGTGGATGCTCCTCTGCGGTGTCACGGGTTTGTCCATTCAAGAATGCGGCACTTCCCGCTTTGACGCTTGAGCTGGTAGATGCGACATCAGATAAGTTTTGATGAGTGAGCGAGACGAAAAAGCAAATTGAAGCTCTGCCTCTGGTCAATGGCGATGAATTCAACGTTTCGACCGCGCCTATCTCATGAACATGTCAAACGGCATATCTTACGCCTTCAAACATATCCCGATCCAAAGTCACTCCCGGAGTTCGGCGCATCATATGTAGTCGTCACACGTACGATGCCATCACAGTGAGTCAGAACATCGCTTAGGTCGATCTGCAACCTGTCTGAAAACCCTGATGACAGTCTTTAGGTAATCTTGAAATCGACGACCTCTCGACCACGTATGATGCATTGCGCGCTTCTGGATGAATATGAGGTCCCCGGTTCGTCCAGTTCAAAGCTTACTCGGATCGTTTGTCTGTATCCGCCACTGATGTTATGCACGGTCTGATTTCTGATGACCGGATACGGCATTCTTTTCCTGGCGAACTCGACACAAATTTCGTTGGCCAGACTTGCACTGATAGTGTCGCGTTTCTCCTGTTCCTTTTTGCGCTCCTTCTCCAGGTCTTCTGCAGTCTTGCGAGCAATTTTTGCCGTTGCCAGGCATTGTGAAAACTCAATTGTCCCCGGGACAAAGCCTGAATCGATACAAATCAACTCGTCCTTGCTTGGCCGGGATGAAGCTGAAGTATCGTCTGTTACGCACCCACCGAGTGCAAGAAATGGCAATAAACAAAAGACTTTTTTCATGTCCGCCTCACAGAAACTGTAGCAGCCTGAAGTGTTCTGAATTGTGACCAAGATGCCCTGCCAAGACATTGCAACTTCTAGGTGAGGTAAATGGATATCTTATTGGTATTTGTGTCAATGCCTTTCTTGTTCCGTCCAGCGCTTCGACTTAACTTGAAGAGAAAAGTGATCATTGTTTTTGGTGGTCACTCACAAATGCGGCACTTCTCAATCCTTTCAAACTGGACAACGTGTGCGTTTAAAGGAGAACTAAACTCGACCCGAGTGAGTGTTTAAGAACCTCTCTACCAAACAAGCGATCTCGACAAATAAGGAGTTTGCTCAGGTCGTACCCCCCCCTACTTGCGCCCTTTATGCCTCGCTCAATTTCAAGATAGTCGCCAGACGTACCTCACACGGAACTCAGCAAAATCGATGTTTCGCTGTTCGTGATCCCGTCAACGCCTCTGACATCCCTGAGCACTCGGTCAAAGTCCGTGAGATTGACGGCGGTCAATTGGGCGACGAGATCCCACTTGCCGTTGGTCGAATGAAGTTGTCGCAGTTCCGGAAGACCGCGCAACTTTCGAATGACGCTGGTTGTCGATTTGCCGGAAACTTCGATCATCATGATTGCATGCACGCCATCCGGGCCGTGGTCTTCTCTTGCGCGAATGGTGAAGCCCAGAACGGCACCGCTGTCCAACAGCCTCTCGAGCCGGTTTTGCACCGTCGCCCTGGAGACATTGAGGATCACGGCAAGCTTGGCAACGGGTGCACGACCATCCTCTCTCAAGATCGCAATCAATTGGCGATCGAGTTTGTCAAAAACATGCATTGCATTTTGCTCGTTGATTGATAGCAATTTGCTCAAAGATACCAGACATAATGTATGGTTTGGCTATAACTTTTGCAAATACGAAGGCATATCTTTGTGCCGGCACCCGAAGTCGCCGGAGAGCAAGATGCACAACAAATCGATACAAGCACCACAATCGGTGGTGATGATCAGACCTCATCACTTCACACCAAACACCCAGACAGCCAAAGACAATACGTTTCAAGGACAGGTTGCCGGCCACACAGCAGAACAGATCGCCTCGCGAGCGTATAGTGAAGTCACTCAAGCAGTCAGCGCGTTGTCAGATGCCGGTATCAAGGTCCATCTTTTTGAGGACGAAGGCACTACGACACCGGACTCAGTCTTTCCGAACAACTGGTTTTCCACGCACTCGGGCGGCCATATTGCAGTCTATCCGATGTACTCACCCAACAGACGCTCAGAACGCCGGCACGACGTGTTGGAACTGCTGAAACAGAGATTTCGGGTTCAGGACATCAGAGACTATTCCGGTCTGGAACAAGACAGCCTTTTTTTGGAAGGCACGGGAGCCATGGTCATCGATCATCTTGAACGTGTCGCCTATGCGGCCCGTTCCAGACGAACCAGCGAAGTCTTGCTGGAGCGCTTTTGTGCGCATTTCGACTACGAGCCCATGGTATTTGACGCATTCGATTTGTCAGGAGCGCCGATCTATCACACCAACGTTCTGATGTGCATTGGAACCGGGTTCGCTATGATAGGCGTTGATTGCATCCAAGATAGAGTACGGAGACAAGAGGTTCTGGACCGTATTCACGCCGGACACCGCGATGTCATTGAACTCTCGCAACAGCAAATCGCCGATTTTGCAGGAAATGCTATTGAATTGTCCGGTTCAGACGGCCCTGTGTTGGCGTTGTCTCAGCGAGCCCTGGCCTCGCTGAACTCACGCCAGAAAGCACTTCTTGAAGCTCATGTCTCGCTGTTGCCGCTCAACATTCCAACCATAGAGCTTGCAGGCGGTTCCGTCCGCTGCATGATTGCAGGCATTCATTTGAGTGAAAGACCGCAAGCGATTTGAACACCTGATCTAACTCGGTTCTCTTATGCCTGATTGCAGCGTTTAACGGTCCATGAGTTCCAGAGACCCGGAGAAGCCGGTCAATGAAAGTTCCATTTTCGCGCTTTGGTTCCCTGCACTGACAACCCCGATCCGCATCACCTGCCCCGACTTCATGTCTGCAATCATTTTGGATGGCAGCGCAACCCGCACGTATGCGCCGTGTTTGTCGGCTGTCTTGAACGGGTATCGAGTTGTAGTGCCGTCATCAATCGAGACTGCTACACCTGAGGTCAAGTCGAGACCATGAGGCAGCAACAACCCCATGGCCCAAGCCTCGCTATCTTTCACAATTGTAGCGCTGACAAGCCGTTTTCGCGATTGAGTTTCAAGAACAGTCTGAGACATGGTACAAAATTCAGACGCCTGCCCGCTTTGATTGCCACAATTCACAATCCAGTCTGAACCGTTTTTTCCAACCACTGCGTTGGCTTTCGATTGTGCCAAAGCAGGTGGCACACAAGCAATTGTCGCAGCAATCAAACTTGATGGCAGGAGAGCCCACGCTGACCGGTGGCTAAGCTGGTTCATGGTTGAACTCCTTTTCAGATTGGAAAGACTGGATTGACGGCGAGGCCGCGTTAGAATTTCAGCGATGCTTTGATGAAACCTGCATGCTGGCGCGTACCAGGTGACAAACGACCCTGATAACCAAGTTCGAGTGCTGTGTTGCTGCCGGAAAGCAGCATTACGCCGGCTTCCACATCGGCAAGAACGTTGTCCACGTCAGACGTGCTCTCAAAGCCTGGCGCGCCGGCCGGAGCACCTGCAAAATGGGCGGTCAGAGAGTTCTGGCCTTGCGAAGAAAGCGTGACACCGGCCTTGAGGCGCATGCGGGCTGTCCAGCCATTGGACAGTGCATGCTCGCTTCCGATTTCAATCGCGGGCGTGACCGAAAAATTCGTTTCTTCGGAGCTGTCCACACTGAGCGCTGTCGCAGAGTTTCCGGTCTCGGTGAAGCCGTCGCGGTCAAGATAGGCAAGATACAGATCCACCTGCGGCTTGGCGTAAAAACCGCTTTCTTCCAGCAAATAGGCAAGACGCATCTGGGCGCCTGCATAGGAGATGTCGTAGTCGCCTTTGTTGACCGCACGAAGACCGCCGAAGTTGACACTTCTGGTGGTTTCATAAGCGCCGACGCCGCCGGAAACAGCCCCTGCGATCAACAGAGCACCATGTTGGTACTTCAGCGTGCCCCCGAGATGAAGGCGGTCGCTCCGGGCACTGGCACCGGCGTTGCTGTCCAGGGTGCCCTGCTCGTATCCAAGCCCGAACCCGGCGTGCCAGTCTGTCCAGACCTGGTACTGCCCGCCAACGGAAACGCCTCCGACGCGTTCCTCAAAGCCGATCCGGTCCTCTGTTTCGTCAACACTCAGAAGACGCCCCTGCGGGCGTAGCCAAAGGCAATCGCCCTCGCGTATGAACGCATGGGCCCCACCTTCAACGGGACACGAGAACAGACTGTTCGTAAAGTTAGCCGCGGAGAACAAAGAGGCCGTCTCGGTGTTGAGCGCGATCTCCGGAGAAAGCTGATTGAGTGCTGTCCTCATTTCCCCGACAGATCCCAAATTGAACAATCCCTGGATCACCGGACCTGTTTCGCCGGTATGGCCGGTGTTGATCGCGTTGAGCGTGGTCAGTGTGTTTGTCTGGTTCGAGTTGAAAGTGCCGGCCTCGGCATTGAAGCTGAAGTTGAGCGCCACATCGTTCGCGTTCGGGTAGACCAGCTGAACCTCGGTCAGCGGATTGGTGAAGGTCTGCATGGTGCCGAGCGCAAGTCCAGTGTCGGTGACCCCTCCCCCTGCACTGACAATCGTAAAGAGCCCGACAGGATCAGCGCCTGTCAGATTGAGATCGACGGTACCGGCCAGATCTGCCGTGCCGGTGACCGTTAAACGATCATTGGTGCTGCTTGCCCTGTCCACATCGACAACAAGAGATCCGTCGGCCGTCTGCACGAGATTGCCATTGATGGTGACCGCTGCAATTGCCCCGCTGCCGCCAGTCGAGAAGACACCCCCGTTGGTAACAGCTCCGTTGATCGTGCCGGTCGCATTGAGGGTGCCCCTGTTGGTCACCGCCCCATTCAACGTCCCGGTGGTCGTGAGTGTCGCGCCAGTCGCGTTGGTCAAGCCGCGGGTCACGGTCAACGTCCCCGCATTGGAGAACATCGCGCCTGTGCTGTTGACGATCGAATCGGCCGACAGCAGCCGCCCTGCTCCAACCGAGACACCGGACGTGGCAGTGGAGGTGTTGGTCAGCACGCCGATACCGGTCATGTCACCGCCTGCGACACCGAGCTGTCCGCTGCCCTGATTGGTGAGGTTGCCGCTCACCAGAACATCGCCGTCAACGACATTGATGGTGCCGTCATTGAAGATCGAACCGGTTGTTGTTGAGGCAAATGTTGCTGTGCCGCCGGGGCCATTGAAGTTGATGACGCCATTAGCCAGATTGTTGATCGCTCCGGCATCGCTCACCGTGCCATTCGTGGCAACATCGATGAGAGAACTGTTGTTCAGGGTGTTGCCGGTGCCTTGAAGCGTCGCATTGGCACCGACCCGGATCGTGCCGCTGGAATTGGTGATGACGGCCGCGGCAAGCGTATTGCCCGCGCCAATTGTCACCGTCCCCGCATTGGTCAGCGTGGTGATCGTCTCATCGCCCTCCAGCGCAAACGTTCCGCCAGTCACCTGAACACCGGCCGTGGCCGCAAGCGATCCGCCATCGGTGGACAGCGTTCCGCCGTTGACGGTGACGCTGGCAGACGAAAGAGTCCCAGTCCCATTCAAATTCAGCTGTCCACCGCTGACAGTCGTGTTGCCGACAAGCGTTCCGCCTGCGTTCTGATTGAACACACCGCCCGAGACGACAAGCGCACCACCAATCGCCCCGGTGTTGGTTGTCGTGCCGTCGCTGTTGGAGGCGCCCGCGGTAATCGTTCCCGTGTTGGTGAAAGTGCCACCGGTGTTGATCAGAGACGCAATCGTGCCGGCATTCGATCCGGTGCCGGCACTGGTAACCGCCCCCGTCGTGCCCCCGGCCTGATTGGTGAAGCTTGCGTTATTGACAACAGCCCCGGCTATTGTGCCCTGGTTGACGAGCGTGCCCGACGTCACCGTCGTGTCGCCGGTATAGGTGTTGGTGCCGGTCAGCGTCAGCGTGCCCGCACCCGCCTTGGTCACGGTGCCGGAACCGGAGATGACGTCTGACAGGGTCACTGCATCCGAGCGGTTGAAGATCAGCGCCGCGTTGTTGGTGATGTCTCCGGCCACACTGCCGGTCGTGCCGCCGTTGCCGAGCTGCAAGGTCCCCGCAGTCACCGTCGTGCCGCCGGTGTAGGTGTTGGTGCCGGTCAGCGTCAGCGTGCCATCGCCGATTTTCTCCATCGGTCGCGCCCCGCCCGTTTCAGATATCACACCTGATTGTGTTGCTGAGCCTGTCAGCACCTGTAGCTGGGTCGTGTTCGAATTGATGTCTATCGGCGCTGCACTGGTCACGCCGTCGGCGTAGTCGATCACCGAGCCGGTTGTGGTGATGGAAAAACTGCCATCGCCGCCCGCGGCCGTCGTTGCCAGGCTCAAGGTCCCTTCGGAGACGGTGACCGTGCCGTCAAACCCTGTATTGTCGCCGGAAAGCGTGAAAGTGCCCGTACCGCGCTTGTTGAGAATGCCGCCGCCGCTGAAAGACCCTCCAAAGGTGGTGCTGGCATTGTTGCCACCAGTGGTCAGCGTATGCAGAGAACCATCAGGGTCCTCAACGTGGACCGTTCCGCCCGTCCCGGCGAGGGACCCGATTGTTTCGGATACGTCAAGGATCAATTCACCTCCATTCACAAGGACGGCATTGCTATCCAGGATCACCCCCTCACCTGGGGGGGGACTATTCAGACCGATGGTCAATGTTCCACCATTGACTGTCGTAGACCCGGTGTATGTATTTTCTGCTGCAAATTGATGGAGGTCGCCGGCATTGATAACAACACCGCCAGTGCCGGACATCACTCCGTAGAAAGTACTTCCAAAGCCGGCGAAAGTCAGCGTATTTGCATTCAGGACAAAGGAACCAACTCCTGAAATCCTGCTTACCGTTTCATCTGTCTGCAAACTGATGGTAGCCCCACTCCTTACTGTGAGACCATCTGTGTCACCGATGGCGTCGCCGTCGTCGTTGTTTAAGATCAAGGTTCCGGCTTGGACGATAACACTTGTACCGGAGAGTTTACCTGTCATTGTCAACGTTCCGGTTCCACCATCACCATTGACTAAAGTGATCCCATTTCCGCCATTCCTTCCTATGTTGCTGTCAATGAAGGCGGACCCGCTTCCCGTGACGTCAATAGTTGTAGGAGTGCCGTTCGCCTGCAGCAGCCCGGTGCCATCTAGTCTTCCATCACCGGCGAAATTGATGTCATCAAACGGTGTCAACGTGTTGATCGTTGTGGTCTGACCGTCGGCAATATCGATCTGCTGAGCCTGCACATCGGTTACGGCAAAGGTGATAGTGCCCGCGGCGACAAGTGACGTGGACGCCAGAAGGTGTGAATTCAGAAGCCACCTGGTTGGCGCACCACACGACCTTGAAACCGGGGTCCGGTTCCCACGAAAACCAAACTTGCAAAGTGTCACATCGATCCGTTTCGTCGTTACAAAATCAGCTAGACCTGTTGGAACGACATGCGCGTTGAAGCGCCGCCCCCCGAGGTTCGGATGTTGTTACAGGCGATCGGAAAGATTGGAACGTATCATCCGTATTTTGACGGATATGCGCTTGCATTTGTCCGATATGCGCGCGAATGTGCAAGCTGCCGGTCAGATCGAAGTTCAGAGGTTCATGAAGAGATATAAACCGCGAACTGCGCTTGTGTTCGCCACATTATTCTTGATCTTCATAGCGACTGTTAAGTCAAAAGCTGAAGATCCCGGAAACACATGCGCGACCGGTTTTATCAATGGACTTGAAAACACTCTTTCGGAAAATCAAAGCGATCAACTGCGCTCACTGAATGCGGAATACTATATTGATCTCTCAAACTCGCTGGAGACCAGTGAGATTAGCCAAAAAGAGTTTTCCAAACTTCCCTGTGCCACGGCGCTACAAGCGCCTTTGCCCGGCCAAACCCTATGGCTCCGCTTTGCTGTAAACAACGACCATGAAACAAGAAAACACTGGCTGGTCGCATTTGCTGAAACCATTTTCGATGACGTAATTATTTATGAACAAACCCGAGACGACTTAGTCTTGATAGCTCAAGATGGCCGGACCGTTCCTCAATTGGAAAGAGCATCCCGTTCCATGAAGCCCGGTCTGCCTCTTGTTGTGGGGCCAGGCGAGAGAAAAGTGTTCTATCTTCGTGTTGCCGGAACCGTGGAACCGACTTTGAAACCGGTCATCATTACGCCGAACCTGTTTGCAGACTGGTCCACCGGCATGATGATATTGAATGCATTGTTTTTGAGCTACGTGTTATCAATCACGATCTTCAGCCTGATCATTTTTCGTCAGATAGAAACCCGTTTTTACAAATATTATTCGCTCTATCTCGTCAGTCAGTTTTTGTTCTCGTTTCTCTATGATGGGTGGCTT
Source organism: Roseibium porphyridii (assembly GCF_026191725.2). Lineage (NCBI taxonomy): Bacteria > Pseudomonadati > Pseudomonadota > Alphaproteobacteria > Hyphomicrobiales > Stappiaceae > Roseibium > Roseibium porphyridii. The sequence goes on along the minus strand of NZ_CP120863.1, from coordinate 3,205,763 downwards.
CATAAAATTCTGGGCATCACCCTGCCCGTGTCAGTGATCTCGCCGGTCATGTTCTTTTTTACCGGGGTCGCAGCCTTTGCAAATGTCCAATACTGTAGAATTTTGCTCGAGGTTGATGCCGGCCAGAGACGCCTGACGGTTTTGTTTTCCGTCTTGTCTGTGACCACCATTATCTCAACTGTTCTTGCGGTCCTGGATCCATGGACACTGGCAGTGCCATTGCATGTTATTTACTTCTTCTGCCCCTTGGTCCTGTTGATCGTCGCTCTGCGCAAGATCAGAGAAGGATTGCCACAGGCAAAGCCGATTGCTCTTTCGTTATTGTTCTTTACCAGCGGCCTTGTTGTCGCGGTCTACTTTTTCTCCTTCCCACTTGAAATTACCAACGCCACCTACGCCTACGAACTCATCATTCGCTACCCAATTTCCTGGGGCTATTACATTGCGATCATTGGGGAAACGACATTCATGCTAATTGCGATCTCTGTCATGGTCAAAACCATGCAGAGCCAGAAGCATGCTGCGATCATGGAAGCCAACCTATTGCGGAGCGATGTAACGGTGAAGGCCGAGGCACTTAAAGACACCGGTGCACGTATAGACGCATTGGAAACGATTTTGACGGAGGATCCGAACAACAATCTGCTGGCGCCGGCGGAAAAACGATTTCTCGAACAGGCTACAGATTGTGTTCAGGTTCATATCAAAGACGAGAATTTCGGCGTCAAAGAACTGGCAGCCGCTCTGGCTATGAGTGAAAAGACACTGGGCAGGCGAATAAAGAAGGTCAACGGGCTGACATCGGCAGCCTTCATTCGATCAGTACGTTTAAATCAAGCTCGCGATCTGATCCTTATGCGTCAACACAACACAATCGCGGAAATCGCCCATGCATCCGGATTTTCGAGCGTCAGTTATTTTTCGAAAATGTATCGTCAGGCCTTCAATGAAACTCCCGGTGACGCGCTGAAAAATGCAACGGCCGATCCTCAAAAATGACCGTCGCCCTGTCAGATCTTCTATTCGAGAGAATTGATTGAACAGCGCTTTGCTCACAGTTGCATTGCAACCAATCGTGACGAGGTAACGGAAGCGACGAGCAGACTGTACACTTAGTCATCCTGCCGACCTGCACGCCCACGCATCTTCTTGATATTGCCCCGTTGTTTCTTTGCTTCCAGGCGACGCTTCTTGGAAGCCAGGGTGGGCCTGGTTGCCTTGCGCGGCTTTTGCCTTTCTGTCGACTTTCGCAACAACTCCAGCAGACGCTCCAAGGCGTCTTCTCGATTGCGCTCCCGGGTTCTGTATCTGTCGGCACGCAACACAATTTCGCCGTTCAAGGTCAACCGGCTCCCGGCCAACCTTGCAGCGCGCGATTTGATATCCTGCGGCAGTGTTTCGTTTCCAGCCAGGTTAAAGCGCAGCTGCACGGCGGTAGACACCTTGTTGACATTCTGGCCGCCGGGCCCGGAGGCCCTGATGAAATCCTCCGACAGATCTTCTTTCGAAATATAGAAGCGATCGGTTACGGAGATCCGCGAACTGTCGGGCAGATCTGAAGGCTCATCGGTCATTGGTTTTGATCGGCTGCCTCAGGCAAGGCCAAGCCGACACCGTTCAGGATCAGCGTTGTCACTGCTTGAACCGTTTCCATATGAAATCCGGGGTCACTCAGGTCTTTGCCCGTTAGCGCTCTGATCTGGACGGAAAAATCCGCATAGTGTTGTGTGGTCGCCCATATGGTGAAAATCAAGTGAAGCGGATTGACCTGTTGCATCTTTCCGGCCGAAATCCAGTTTTCAATCACCTGGCTCTTTTCTTCCACGAGACGCTTCAGATCCGTTTCCAGTATCGGGAGGATTTGAGGAGCTCCCTGCATCACTTCGTTTGCAAAAAGACGCGACGCTTCTGGAAATCTCGCCGACATTTCAATTTTTTGCCGAATATAGTCTGCAAGCTCCGCAGCTGGTTCACCATCTGGCTTCAACGTCTTCAACGGCGCGAGCCACACTTCCAGAATATGCGCCAAAGTTGCCTTGTAGATCGCTTCCTTTGAAGAGAAATAATAGAGAAGATTGGATTTCGACATGCCTGCTTCCGCGGCAATTCGCTCTACGGTTCCCCCTGAAAATCCCTTTCTGGAAAACTCGGCAAGCGCGGCCTCCAGTATCAGTGTTCTGTTCTTTTCCTGAATGCGGCTCATGCCGCCCGGTTTAAGTGATGCCGTATCCTGACCGCTCAGACCTGTCATCAAATTCGTCCGTTTCAGCCCATGTGGGCGCCAATCTAGATGTCCAAAATGTAAGCTGATTCCCCTCATGGAAGCAGCCCGCCCGGACCTTTTGCTGCGCGTCGCATCGGCAGGTGACCACAAATTGGTCATGTCGATTGGATTTGCATCTTGACCATTTGGTCAAATCCCTCCTAGGGTAAATTGACCAGATGGTCAGAAGGCTAGTCGATCACCAAAGCGCCCGCAATAGGCAACTCTTGATCGTTCGGCAGCATCTGACCATCATGGTCGTGATCCGGCGACAAGCCGTGATTGGCGTGAGCCATCCAGAAAGAAGGATCGTCAGGAAGAGGCAAAAGCCCGCCCGAGGATCATGAGGGACAGTGTAGGGAGAGGATCTGATCGGCGTTGCATTGCCGCCAATGCTCCGTTGCTCATCATCCTTTCTTTTTGAGATCAACAGTCGACCTTGAGCGCAGCAAAAGGGTCGCAAGGAGGACGCATGTCATCACCGGCATCTCCGGCAGCATCGAGCCACGCTGCCACAAACAATCTTGAAGCATTCTGGATGCCGTTCACGGCAAATCGTCAGTTCAAGCAAACACCGCGCATGTTCGTTTCGGCCAAGGATATGCACTACACGACCGCAGAGGGGCGTCAGGTGCTTGACGGAACTGCAGGTCTTTGGTGCTGCAATGCGGGCCACTCGCGCCCAAAAGTCGTTGAGGCCGTGCAGCAACAAATCGCGACACTCGACTATGCGCCCGCCTTTCAGATGGGGCACCCGAAGGCATTTGAGCTGGCAGCCAGACTGGCTGCATTGATGCCCTCTCCTCTTGATCATGTCTTTTTTACGAACTCCGGCTCGGAGAGCGTCGACACAGCACTGAAAATCGCGCTGGCCTACCAACGTTCCATTGGTCAGGGGACACGAACACGCCTGATCGGGCGTGAGCGCGGGTATCACGGTGTGGGTTTTGGCGGCATCTCAGTTGGCGGCATCGTCGCGAACCGCAAGACCTTCGGCACCATGCTGGCGGGGGTCGACCATATGCGTCACACGCACGACCCGGACCGCAATGCATTTTCCCGGGGGATGCCGGAAAATGGCGCAGAATATGTGGAAGATCTGATCCGCATCATCCAGCTACACGACCCGTCGACGATTGCGGCAGTGATCGTTGAACCCGTGGCCGGTTCAACAGGAGTTCTGATCCCCCCCAAAGGATATCTGGAACGGCTTCGCGAAATATGTACCCAACACGGAATTCTGCTGATTTTCGACGAAGTTATCACAGGTTTCGGCAGACTTGGTTCGCCCTTTGCGACAGACTTCTTCGGCGTCACACCAGACTTGGTCACAACGGCCAAAGGACTGACATCAGGTGTTGTGCCCATGGGAGCGGTATTCTGCTCTTCCGATATCTACACCGCTTTCATGACCGGCCCGGAACACATGATCGAATTGTTCCACGGCTATACTTATTCCGCCCACCCGGTCGCTTGCGCAGCGGCTCTTGCGACCCTTGATACTTATGAAGAAGAAGGTCTTCTGACGCGCGCCGCGGAGCTTGCCCAACATTGGGAAGACGGTCTGCATGCCTTGAAAGACTGCCCGCATGTCATCGACATACGCAATCTCGGTCTGATCGGCGCAGTTGAACTGGAACCGATTGTCGGAGAACCGACCAAAAGAGCATTCTCGGCCTTCCTGAAGGCCTATGACGACGGTATCCTGATCCGCACCACGGGCGATATCATTGCCCTGTCACCACCGTTGATCATCTCCAAGGACCAGATAGACGAATTGTTCAGCAAATTGCGCAGTGTTTTGAATGCGATAGACTGAACAAAAGCTTGTCAACGAGACACCGACACCTTTCTAGGAGACACGCAAATGGCCGCTCCAGGCGAAAACTTGAAGATCAATCCGGACAGGCTCTGGGACAGCCTGATGGAAATGGCAAAGATCGGCCCGGGTGTCGCTGGCGGAAACAACCGGCAAACCCTGACTGATGAGGATTCAGAAGGCCGTAAATTGTTTCAAAAATGGTGCGAAGAGGCCGGACTTTCGATGGCCGTTGATACTATGGGCAACATGTTCCTGACCCGGCCGGGAACGGATCCCGATGCTCTGCCGGTCTATGTCGGGTCTCATCTCGATACCCAGCCAACAGGTGGTAAATACGACGGTATCCTCGGAGTTCTGGGCGGGTTGGAACTTGTGCGGACGATGAATGACCTTGGTCTGAAGACCAAACATCCGATTGTCGTGACCAACTGGACCAATGAGGAAGGCACGCGTTTTGCCCCAGCCATGCTTGCTTCCGGTGTATTTGCCGGTGTTCACACACAGAACTGGGCTTATGATCGCGAAGACGCCGAAGGCAAGAAGTTTGGTGATGAACTGAAGCGCATCGGCTGGGTGGGCGACGAAGAAGTTGGCGCTCGCAAGGACAAGATGCACGCCATGTTCGAGCTTCACATTGAACAGGGGCCCATCCTGGAAGCTGAAGGCAAGGACATTGGCGTTGTGACACACGGTCAGGGGCTCTCCTGGACGCAAGTTACCGTGACCGGAAAAGACAGCCATACCGGTTCGACGCCGATGCCAATGCGCAAGAATGCAGGGCTTGCCATGGCGCGCATTCTGGAACTGGTTGACGAAATTGCCTGGTCTCACGCCCCTCATGCTGTTGGCGCGGCGGGACACATCGACGTCTACCCGAACTCGCGAAACGTGATCCCCGGCAAAACCGTCTTCACCATCGACTTCCGGTCGCCCGACATTGCCGTTATCAAGGACATGGAAGACCGGCTGAAAATCGGTGGCAAGAAAATCTGCGACGAAATGGGACTTGAAGTCGAATTCGAAAAAGTCGGCGGTTTTGATCCGGTAGAGTTCGACCAGGGCTGTGTCGACGCGGTCAGAAATGCTGCCGAACGGCTTGGCTACTCCCACCAGAATATCATTTCCGGCGCGGGACATGACGCGTGTTGGATCAACAAAGTCGCTCCGACAGCAATGATCATGTGTCCGTGTGTCGACGGCCTGTCGCACAACGAGGCAGAAGAAATCTCCAAAGACTGGGCGAAAGCAGGTGCGGATGTTCTTTTCCATGCCGTGGTGGAAACGGCGGAGATCGTCGAATAATGCGATTTTTTGGAAAAGCGATGGCATTGGCAGGCAGCGTTCTCATGCTGTCCCTGCCCGCCTTCGCCTTTTCCGCCGGCGACAGCTGGGATTGGCAGTTAACGGAACCGGCTGATCTCAACAGGCCCGTCAAGGTGCTGGATCTGCATCCGTCTATCGTATCGCCCGAAGACTTGGCCGCTCTGAAATCCAAAGGCATCAAGACGATTTGCTATGTCAGCGTGGGTACGCTTGAAAGAACATCACCCGACAGGGCAAATTTTCCGTCGGAAATCATCGGCAACACTTATGACGACTGGCCCGATGAACGCTTTCTCGACATTCGCCGCCTCGATGTCCTGTTACCGCTCATGGCAGCCCGTTTCGAAAGTTGCAAGTCGATGGGGTTCGATGCAATTGAGCCAGACAACATGGATGTCCATGACAATGACAGCGGCTTCCCGATCACAGAGCAGCACGCGGTCGCCTATATTCGCTTGCTTGCCGGCACGGCGCGCGGTCTTGGTTTGAAGATCGGACAGAAGAATGTACCGGACCTGACCGAGAAACTGATTGACGTGCTCGACTTTGCCATTGCGGAAAGCTGTTATCAGGACCGAACCTGCAAGGCTTACAGCGCCTATAATGACGCAGGCAAGGCCATCTTTGATGCGGAATACATCGACAAGCCGATACACTTCACCAAAGCGTGCACCATCGCTGAAAAATACGGGATCTCGATGATCCTCAAAGACCGGGACCTGACGGCTCCCGCGCTTTGGTGCCCTGAACCCAATTGAATGATCAACCGGGCAAATCCGCCGGTGAAACTTATGTGAACGAAAGGGAAACGACGATGGCAAGCAAAGTGATCAAAGGTGGCACTGTTGTCACTGCTGACCTGTCCTACGAAGCCGACGTGAAGATCGAAGACGGCCGTATTGTCGAAATCGGCCCGAACCTTTCAGGTGACGAAACCCTGGACGCGACCGGTTGCTACATCATGCCGGGCGGCATTGATCCGCACACGCATCTGGAAATGCCTTTCATGGGCACATTCTCATCTGACAATTTCGACAGCGGGACCCGTGCAGCCCTATCCGGTGGCACGACAATGGTCGTTGACTTTGCCTTGCCCTCACCCGGTCAGTCGCTGCTTGAAGCGCTGCAGATGTGGGACAACAAGTCCACAATGGCGCATTGCGACTATTCCTTCCATATGGCCATCACTTGGTGGGGTGAGCAGGTCTTTGACGACATGCAGGAAGTGGTCCAGAAAAAGGGCATCAACACGTTCAAACACTTCATGGCGTATAAAGGCGCTCTGATGGTGAATGACGACGAGATGTTCGCCTCCTTCCAGCGCTGCGCTGAACTTGGCGCTTTGCCCCTGGTCCACGCTGAGAACGGCGACGTTGTCGCAACGCTTCAACAAAAGCTGCTGGCAGAAGGTCACAATGGCCCCGAAGGCCATGCACACTCTCGCCCACCGGAAGTTGAAGGGGAAGCAACCAACCGCGCTATTATGATCGCCGATATGGCAGGTGTCCCTGTTTATATCGTCCACACCTCATCCGAACAGGCACATGAAGCAATCCGTCGGGCAAGGCAGAATGGCATTCGCGCTTATGGCGAACCTTTGATCCAGCACCTGACACTCGATGACAGTGAATATTATCATCATGATTGGGACCATTCCGCCCGCCGCGTGATGTCTCCGCCGTTCCGCGACAAGAAGCACCAGGACAGTCTGTGGGCAGGCCTGGCCTCGGGTTCCCTTCAGGTGGTCGCGACGGACCACTGCGCTTTCACAACCGACCAAAAACGTACCGGCGTGGGGGATTTCACGAAGATCCCCAACGGCACCGGCGGTTTGGAAGACCGCATGCCAATGCTCTGGACTTTCGGAGTTGGAACCGGTCGGTTGACGCCAAACGAATTTGTCGCGGTTACTTCAACCAATATTGCAAAGATCCTGAATATCTATCCGAAAAAAGGAGCTGTTTTGGTTGGAGCGGATGCCGACCTGGTGGTCTGGGATCCGCAAAAGGAAAAGACAATCACAGCTACCAACCAGCAGTCAGCCATCGACTACAACGTCTTTGAAGGCAAGGCTGTCAAAGGGCTTCCTCGATACACACTGACACGTGGACGTGTCGCGGTCGAAGACGGCACCGTCAATCACAAACAGGGCCATGGTGAGTTTGTCGCCCGTGAGCCTTTCCAGGCTGTGAACAAAGCACTTTCGACGTGGAAAGAGCTGACTGCTCCGCGCAAAGTGGAACGTACGGGCATTCCAGCCAGTGGTGTCTGACTGAAGATATTCCCTCCCCGTCTGGGGAGGGAACCGTGCCAAGGGAGGGCCCGTTTGTCGGCCAGTTTTCCAATGGCTCGATAGCGAGGAAATGAATGACTGCTCTTGCCAGCGCAAAGGACACCGAAACGGTGGAACAGACGACCAGCGCCAGCCCGAAACGCGTTATCGACATCGACAATCTGTCGCTGACGTTCGAAACCAATGACGGACCGGTTCACGCCCTTTCCGACATCGACCTCAAGATCGACGAAGGTGATTTCGTTTCGTTTATCGGCCCGTCCGGTTGCGGCAAGACCACGCTGTTGCGCGTGATCGCCGATCTGGAACGGCCAACGGCCGGATCAATAACAGTCAACGGTGTCTCACCGGAGAAAGCCCGCCTGAACCGTGCTTATGGCTATGTATTTCAAGCTGCGGCTCTTTATCCCTGGCGCACGATCGCCAAGAATGTCGCCCTGCCCCTTGAAATCATGGGACTGCCCAAAACTGAGCAGCAGGAGCGGATCGCCCGGAACATGGATCTTGTGAACCTGTCCGGGTTTGAAAAGAAATATCCCTGGCAGCTCTCCGGCGGCATGCAGCAACGCGCCTCTATTGCACGTGCGCTGGCCGTTGAACCGGATCTGCTTCTCATGGACGAGCCATTCGGTGCCCTGGATGAGATCGTTCGCGACCATTTGAATGAACAGCTGCTCCAATTGTGGGCAAAAACCAACAAGACCGTCGTTTTCGTGACCCACTCAATTCCGGAGGCCGTTTTCCTCTCGACCAAAATCGTTGTGCTCTGCCCTCGCCCGGGCCGCATCTATGACGTTATCGACAGCGATTTGCCGCGCGAGAGAAACCTGGACATTCGCGAAACACCGGAATTCCTGAAGATCGCCCACAGGGTACGTGACGGCCTTCGTGCCGGTCATTCTTATGAAGACTGAAGCGACCATGGTAATTGAGATCAAAAGCGCGGTCGAAGAAGACATGATAGCTTGCGGCAACATTTTGAACGATTGGATTGACGAAACGCCATGGATGCCGCGCGTCCACCCACACGATGATGTTTTGCGGCACTATGTTGATTTTGTGTATTCAAACCGCTGTGTGTTGGTTGCAAAAGACAGCGACGGATTTGTTCAGGGCTTCTCAGCAACAAGTAGCGATGGTTTCGTCACAGGGCTGTATGTCGCAAAAAGTGCCCGCAAAGACGGATTGGGCAGCCGGCTACTTGCTAACGTGAAACAAGATTTTTCCGATGGTGTCAGCTTGTGGACCTTCGTTGCCAATACTGATGCACAAAAGTTCTATTCAATGCGTGGCTTCCACGAGGTTCGCCGAACTGATGGCGACAACGAAGAGAACCTTCCGGACATACTATTTTCTTGGAAGCCATCCGGGGTGCCTCAATGACAGACACTTCTCTCCCCGGAAATCGCAGCACCAACCCTTTTTCTGGCCTGATGTCAGGAACCGTCGGACCCGTTATCGTGGTCGTCTCTGCCATTCTAGCGATCTGGTACATAGCTGCTGTTGCACTCAACACGCCCTTTCAGCAGGAAATCTATGAGCGTGCGAGCCAGACCGATGTTCCTGTCAGCCAGCTTATAACCGACACACTCGCCCAGGAACGCCCAGTGCTGCCAGCACCTCATCAGGTTGTCATAGAGATCTGGAAAACAACGGTTGAGAAGAAGATCACATCCAAACGCTCGCTGATCTATCACAGCGGCATTACGCTTTCTTCGACCTTGATGGGATTTCTTATCGGAACAACGCTCGGCATTCTGCTTGCGATCGGCATTGTTCACTCCCGCGTACTCGACAAATCCCTAATGCCGTGGATCATATCCTCGCAAACCATCCCGATCCTGGCCATCGCGCCGATGATCATCGTCGTTCTGAATGCGGTCGGGATTTCCGGATTGCTGCCGAAGGCCCTTATCTCAACTTATCTCTCCTTCTTTCCGGTTGCGGTCGGCATGGTGAAGGGGTTGCGGTCGCCTGAAGTGATCCACATGGATTTGATGCACACCTATTCTGCCACCCGCGTTCAGGCATTCTGGAAACTCCGCCTTCCCTATGCAGTGCCGTTTCTATTCACCTCCATGAAGATCGGCATGGCCGCTTCACTGGTTGGAGCGATTGTCGGTGAATTGCCAACTGGCGCCGTTGCAGGACTGGGGGCAAGACTTCTTGCAGGCTCCTACTATGGCCAAACTGTTCAGATCTGGTCCGCATTGCTCATGGCAGCCTTCCTTGCCGGGTCTCTTGTCGCGCTGATAGGCGTTTTGGAAAAACACACCCTCAAACGTATGGGCATGGCAAGATGAGTGCACAAGCAGCTGCCAAACGCAGATTAGACATGCCGGCCCTTCTTGCCTGGTTTGTTGTGCTGATGGTGATTGTCGGGCTTTTCAGCCCAATCTTCGGGCCTGACTACGGCATCATGGACGTGCCGAGACTGGCAGCTTGTCTGGTGATCCTGGCCATTGCAGGTGTCCGGTATGAACTTGGTTTCATGCGCAACTGGATCGGGGATCTCATACTCGGGCTTGTTGCTGCCGCGTCGGCCTGGCTGTTGGTTTCAACTGTGTCGCAGCATGTCGGAGAAGCGAAACTGGGTTTCTGGGCACTGGCAATTGCGACCTGGGCAGCCTCCTGGCTGTTTGTCGAGAGACTGGCAATCTGGAAAAGCCGTTCGCAGACTATGGCCCGCATCGTGAATTTGGCGATACCAGCCATATTCGGCATCACGATACTTGTTCTTTGGCAACTGGTGGTGACCGGTGCAGGTGTGCCGAAAGTACTGTTGCCTGCCCCTTCTGAAATCTGGGTGCGGCTCATCAATTCTGTCCCGACGTTGTGGGCTGATTTCCAGCAGACTTTCCTTAAAGCGGTTCTGGCAGGCTACATAATCGGCTGCGGTTCGGCATTTCTGATTGCAATCCTTGTTGACCGGGTCCCGTTTCTGAGAAGAGGCCTTCTGCCCATCGGCAATCTGGTATCCGCTTTACCCATCATCGGCGTTGCACCGATCATGGTAATGTGGTTCGGCTTCGATTGGCCATCCAAGGCGGCGGTCGTCATCATCATGACGTTCTTTCCAATGTTGGTGAACACTGTTTCGGGCCTTGCCGCGTCAGATGCCATGCAGCGCGATTTGATGCGTACATATGCCTCCAGCTATTGGCAAACGCTCTTCAAGTTGCGCCTGCCCATGGCCATGCCGTTCATCTTCAATGCGTTGAAAATCAATTCGACCCTGGCTCTGATCGGGGCCATTGTTGCTGAATTCTTTGGCACTCCAATCGTCGGCATGGGGTTCCGGATCTCAACGGAAGTCGGTCGCATGAACGTCGATATGGTGTGGGCGGAAATCGCTGTTGCCGCTCTTGCAGGATCCTTGTTCTACGGCGCAGTGGCGCTGGTGGAGCGGGCCGTCACATTCTGGCACCCGTCCATAAGGAGCTGAATTGCCTGAGTTTTCGTTGCTCGAAGTCATCATAACAGCAATAGTTGTTGCGGTAATTCTTGCGACCTTTCTACTTTCTGACCTGCTGGAATTATATTCAGATCACCGAGAGAGACGTGCGCCTTATGATGGCTTCAAGGGGCACTCCAGACCGCTGCGGATTTTCATGACTGTCGTCGGCATACTGGCCTTTGTCGGTGCAGTGTTTATGATTTTTGTGGGTATTTTCTCCGCCTAAGACTTTTCACCTAAACTTGGAATGCCAATGACACCCAGCCGCAACATAGCCCGCCTCATCGAAATCATGGCGGCCTTGAGAACGCCCGTAACAGGTTGTCCCTGGGACCTGGAGCAAAACTTTTCGACTATTGCTCCCTATACGCTCGAAGAAGCTTACGAAGTCGCAGATGCAATCGCAAAAAATGATCTGCTGGAACTGCGAGAAGAGCTTGGCGATCTGTTGCTCCAGGTGGTCTATCACGCGCGCATGGCCGAGGAAGGCGAGCACTTTGATTTCGGCGATGTCGTTGAAGGCATAACCAAAAAACTGATCCGTCGCCATCCTCATGTTTTCGGCGATGAAAACGGTGAAAAGGCGGAACACGTCAAAGGTATCTGGGAGCGGATCAAAGCCGAAGAGCGGACTGAAAAACGGGCCGAACGCAAAGCTCTCGGACTTTCTGAGCCGAGCAAAGGCTATCTTGACGATGTACCGACCGCCTTCCCTGCTCTTCAGGAAGCCGACAAACTGCAGCGCCGGGCGTCAAAGGTCGGTTTCGACTGGAATGATACCAGGCTCGTACTCGAGAAGATCCGGGAAGAAACGCACGAATTAGATGCAGAACTTGCCAAAGGAGACCCGGACAAAGACCGCATGAGTGACGAACTTGGCGACACTCTGTTTGCACTCGCCAACCTCGCCCGCCACCTCGACATTGATCCAGAGGAAGCTTTGCGCCGAACGAACAGAAAATTCCGAACCCGGTTTGCTGCCATTGAAGACGAAGCCAGTCGGACCGACACAACGCTTCAGGACATGACACTCGAAGACATGGAAGCAGCTTGGCAAGCAGCAAAAAAGAGACAGTCATGAATTTCAGAACTCCTGGAGGTCTCCTGCCCAGCTTGGCGAGCCTGGTTCTTGAACTTCAAGTTGCTTTTTTCCGTGCCAACGGCGAGATACCCTTCAATTGTAAGACGTGATTTTCGATCCGGAGCTTGTGACAATTGGCCGTCATTGCATCTTCAGTGGAAAGACGAACTTTGTCTTTGCTGGCCGGGCAAACAAGTCTGGCACAAACAGCCTGGACAATGGCGAGCCCGTCGATTGTCATCACGTTTCTGGCCGTATCAGTCGGAATGCCAGTCTTTTTGGTTGGTGCCCTCGTGTCTGTTCGACAACTTGCCAGCTCGCTGACCGACATCTTTCTTTTTGAGAGAATTGCCAAGGTTAAAAATCGAAAGTTGGCGCTGTCTCTGTGTGACATGATCTTAGCGCTCTGTTTTGGCGCTACGATTGTCTCTGTGCTTTTCGGAACCCAGACCCAGACAAGTATCGTTTTTGTTGTCTGCATTTTCACAATGGGGGTCGCAGACGAATTTCAGCATTTGCTGATGACTGACTTTTTGGCAGACAACTTGCAATCAAAATCGCGCTTGTTGCTTCAATACACGCAGATGGCGATCGGTGGCGGATTTGGCGTTGCCTTGGCTTGGATCGCGCATGAGCTCACACTGGAATTGCCACCCCTTAGTCGGCACTCCATTGTGGTTACGATCGGCATCGCCTGTTTCGCTCTATCAGCGCTTGCAATATTGGCCGTGGAAGACAGTGCTCCAACTAACGCAGCGCGGCCATCGGCAACACGGTCTCCGCTTAGATTGGTCAGAAACTACTATCTCAACGTGCTGGCCATGATGAAACAATCATGGTTTCGCCAGTATGTGGTCATCACGACAGTTTTTTCAGCTGTGATACTCGCCGTTCCGTTCTTCGCCCTTATTGCTGCAGAGACCCACCACACAACGAGCAAGGGGCTGACGGCAATGGTCACCTCCTATGCCTTGGGCTACATCGTGGCAGGCCCGCTTTGGGGTACCTTGAACAACGTTTCTCACCGGTTGGTAATGATAACCTGTTCACTTCTGGTCGGCTTTTGCGGGTCCATCCTGGCGACACTGCATATGTTGAACCTGCAACACGATTTGAGAATACATGCCATCGCAATCTTCGTTGTCACTGTGGCAGTCCGCGGAATAATAGCGGTCTTGCAAGTCTATTTTATGGAAATTGCGCCAAAGGGTCAGCGCGTCAAAGGAATTGCGGTGGCAAGATCGTTTGGCAGACTTACAATGATTTGCCTTTCAGCGCTTTTGGCAGCAGTTGCCCACCTGCAGGAAACCGTTTGGGCAATCTTCTTCATTGCCTTTGTGAGCTTCGCGACGGCCACAATTAGCTACTTCTTCGCCAGGAAATTCGAAAAATAACTTGGACTCGACGCTCAAAATCAAGCGGTCTTCCTCACAAGTACCCTTTTGGAAACGTCAGTCTTCGGAGCTCGTGTCCAACCGGCCAGCGAGATCGAGCAGAAACTCCGAAAACAAATCCCTGAAGGGCCCGCGTTGTTTGTCGGAAACACGCACCTCAGCCGTCACGAAGTCTTCCGCATCTGAGCGTTCCAGCACTTCAGACATCTGGTAAAGCTTTGCCAGAAGAGCACCTTCTGCAACCGGTATCTGAATGGAGAAGATATCGTCGTGCATTGCCATGAACGCGTCGATGCGGTCAGACAAGCCATCGATACCTTCACCTGTCAAAGCCGACAGAGAAACAGGCCCATCATGGCCGGCATCGTCGAGCAATTTTTCCCGAAGCGCAGGATCAAGGCAGTCGATCTTGTTCCATACTTCAACGACCGGTGCGCCGCTTTGGGCGTCAACCCCGAGATCGTTCAAGGTCTTTTTGACATCCTCAGCCTGCGCATCTGTATCCGGGTGCGAAATATCGCGAACATGCAGAATAAGGTCGGCCTCCAGCACCTCTTCCAAAGTCGCCCGGAAAGCAGCAACAAGGTGGGTCGGCAAATCGGAAATGAAGCCAACCGTATCCGACAGGATAACTTCCCTGCCATGTGGCAGCTTTATCTTGCGCAACGTCGGGTCAAGAGTTGCAAACAAGAGATCTTTGGCAAAGACATCTGCCTTGGTCAACCGATTGAAAAGTGTTGACTTTCCGGCGTTGGTGTAACCGACAAGTGCCACAACAGGCTGCGGTATCTTCTTGCGTTTCTTACGATGGAGATCGCGTGTTCGTCGGACGCTTTCCAACTGCTTCTGCAGCGCAATGATGCGCTCTTGTATCTGGCGACGGTCTGCCTCGATCTGCGTTTCACCAGGCCCCCCCATAAAGCCGGCACCGCCCCGTTGCCGCTCGAGGTGGGTCCAGGACCTGACCAATCGGCTCTTCTGCCAGGTGAGATGCGCAAGATCGACCTGCAACTTACCTTCCTTGGTTCGTGCTCGGTCGCCAAAAATCTCCAGAATGAGTCCGGTGCGGTCAATCACCTTTGTCTTAAGGCGTCGTTCCAGATTTCGTTGCTGAACAGGCGTCAATGGATGGTCAATGACGACAAGGTCGAGGTCTTCGCTGGCAACAATACCGGCAAGTTCGGCCACCTTGCCTTCACCAAAGAGCTTCGCTGGTTTGGGATTGTTGACCCGAACAACGCCTGAGTGAACGATGTCGAGGTTAATGGCAGCGCTTAGGCCAACAGCTTCTTCAAGCCGTGCCTCAGGGCTTCTATTTCCACGCAGTTCGCCGGAACCTTCCCCCCGCAATTGGAGGACAGGCTCTAGGATGATCGCACGAAAAGGCTGAGGCAGGCGATCTACCCCAGTGTCTTTCACGCGAAGTGATTTCTGGCCCGGCTCTTCAGTACCGTTTGATTTTGAAAAATCGTCTGCCCGAGACTTCGGTTTCAATCAGCTTGCCTTTTCAGCGTTTTCCTCTGCCTGATCGAACAACTGAACAGGCCCGTTTGGCATAATTGTGGAAATCGCGTGCTTGTAGACAAGCTGAGAATGCCCGTCGCGACGAAGCAGGACACAGAAATTGTCGAACCAGGTTACGACGCCCTGCAATTTTACACCGTTGATCAGGAAAATTGTCAGAGGAGTTTTTTGCTTGCGAACGTGATTGAGGAAAGTGTCTTGGAGATTTTGTGCGCGCTCAGCCATCAGTCTTTTTATCCTATTTGTCCCGGATGCGGCCGAGCATCCGGCGTTCCACAGCAGCTTACCGTCAAAAGACGTTCAAGTTCAAACGCTAAGGTTTGACAACCGCTCGCTTTTTGCATTGCCCACCAGAAGAGCTGTCTGCCCCAGCTCTATATTGTTTCGAATTCGCCGCCCAACAAGGCCAATCGAATCATACCGCCTGCAAATCAGTAGCAGTATGGAACAATTCGCGCAATCGGGTTGCAACAGATCCAGGATGGCCATTTCCGATAATCCGGCCGTCCAGACGTGTCACTGGCATCACCACAGTGGTCGCCGCGGTGACGAATGCCTCCTTGGCCTCAAATGCCTCTTCAAGACTAAATGGTCTTTCTTCAAAGGTCATCCCGTCCTTTTGAACGAGTTCCAGCACAACGGCGCGAGTAATACCACGCAATATGCCGCTTTCCGCCGGCCGGGTAACCAGAACGCCCTCCTTGGTGACAATCCAGGCATTGGTCGACCCGCCTTCGGTCACATTGCCATCCTTGTCGATATACCAGGCTTCTTTGCCACCATGTTCCTTGGCATTTTGTTTGGCCAGAACATTGGGAAGCAATGCAACGGTCTTGATGTCCACTCTCGGCCAACGGTTTTCAGGGTAGCTGACGACGCCAATCCCCTCCTCCGCCGCGGCTTGTGCAGCCGCAGGGTCGCTGGAGCGAGCCGTTACCACAATGGACGGCGCCACATCTTCGGATGGGAAAACATGATCACGCCGGGCCACGCCGCGTGTCACCTGAATATAGACAAGACCGTTGCGCACCTTGTTGCGTCTGACGACCTGATGAAGCACAAATTTGACAGCGCTGCGCGCCATTGGCCAATCTATGCGCAATTCGTTTAAGGAACGGTCAAGCCGGTCAAGATGGCGAGGAACGTCGACAATCTTGCCTTGCCAAACTTCGCAGACCTCATATACGCCATCAGCGAACTGGTACCCTCGATCCTCCACATGGACTGCGGCATCCGCATGACGGACATATTGACCGTTGACATAGGCAATTCGGCTCATGCTTCCTCCGTAAGGGGCCAGGATCAAATCAAACCAATCGATATCGGGGTCATTTTTGACCTTTCGGTCAGGCAAATGCAAGGCTAGAAAATCGGCAAACGATCAGAAGAAGTCGAGACTGACGCGGAACATTTGCTCCACCTGACGAACCCTGTTGGCAACCGCAAAGATCACGATGCGATCCTGTGCCTGAATCTGCAGATCACCATTGGGTGTCAGAACCTTACCCTCGCGGAAAACGGCCCCGACACGAATACCTGACGGCAGATCAATCACCCTCAGAGGCTTGCCGACAAGTGGTGAGGTGTCCAGCGCTTCCGCCTCAACGATCTCGGCAGCACCGTTTTGCAGAGAGTGAACGCCCCTGATCCGGCCTCGGCGAACATGCTGCAGAATGCGCGAGATCGTCACCGCTCTAGGATTGATGAAAGCGTCGATACCGAGCGCATTCGCAAAGGCGGGATAGCTCGGGTTGTTCAACAAGGACAAAGAGCGCTTGCAGCCGAGCTTCTTCGCCATCACCGACGACAGAATGTTGACTTCGTCCTCGTTGGTCAGAGCGACCATCGTGTCGGCATCGCCGGCGTCCGCTTCATTGAGGATCGTTTGATCGAGAGCGCTGCCGTGAAGAATGACAGATCTTTTAAGGTCATCCGCCACGGTAATCGCACGTTCACGCGAAGCCTCGATAAGCTTGATTTTCGTTCCGGACTGACGCTGCTCAAGAGCCTTGGCAACATAAAGGCCGATATTGCCGCCTCCGGCGATAATCACCTTGGCCGCTTCCGGCTCTTCATGCCCGAAAATGCTGAGTGTACGCCTGACCTGATCTCTGCGGGCGACCACATAGGCGAGATCACCGGTCAGGATAGAGTCACTGCTCTTTGGCACGAACAGCCGATTGTTTCGGTAAAGGCCGACTACAACGGCTCCCAAATCGGGAAACAGCTCGGTGAGCTGGCGCAGCGGCGTGTCGATTACCGGGCAATCGTCTTCGCACATGATCCCGACAACAACCACCTGATCATCGGCGAACCGAACAGTTTCAACCGCCCCCGGCAATGCCAGGCGGCGCAGCACCATTTCGCCAACTTCAATCTCTGGCGAAATGATCACGTCGATCGGCATGTTGTCGCGCGAAAAGAGATTGCGCCAACGACCCTGCAGATAGGACTGTGCGCGGATCCGGGCCACCTTGGTCGGCACATTGAACAGGGAATGCGCCACCTGGCAGGCCACCATGTTGACCTCGTCATAGAGCGTGACGGCGACAATCATGTCGGCTTCTTCAGCGCCGGCCTGTGCAAGAACATCCGGGTGCGCACCATGACCGACAAAGCCGCGCACATCCAGTTGATCGCCAATCGCATTGATCAGCTCAGGTGCGGAGTCGATCACGGACACATCGTTTTGTTCTGCGGCCAATCGTTCGGCGATGCCGTACCCGACCTGACCTGCGCCGCAAATCACGATTTTCATGGAAAGAACCCTTCCCCACTCTGCTGACTAGTTCCGATGTTCACCGGGTGTCAGGTCATACCCAGGGTCTTCAGTTTCCGGTGAAGCGCAGACCGTTCCATACCGACAAATTCTGCAGTCCGCGAGATGTTCCCGTCAAATCTCTTGATTTGCGCCTGTAGATATTCACGCTCGAAAATCTCGCGCGCTTCGCGCAACGGAACGGACATGAGATGTTCTCCAGTGCCGGAACTCGGCAGGCTCGGCAAGGTTTCTCCGATTTCAGCCGGCAACAAGTCCGCCGTGATTGTGCTGTCGGGGTCACCGCGGCTCAGGATCATCAGTCGCTCAACATTGTTGCGCAGCTGACGGACATTGCCCGGCCAGTCATGCGTCTGAAGAACCGCCATTGCATCATCGCCGATCGGCCGGAGCGGAATGCCCGAAGCACCTGATATTTGCTCCATGAAATGATGCACGAGAACCGGGATGTCCTCACGCCGCTCGGCAAGCCCTGGAACCCTGAGAGGAACAACACTCAAACGGTGATAAAGATCCTGTCTGAAAAGCCCTGAAGCTATATGCTCTTCAAGGTTCTTCGACGTTGAAGACAGAATCCGGATATCAACCTGAACTTTCTGAGTTCCGCCGACACGCGAAAAGCTCTGCTCGACAAGCACCCTCAGAATCTTGCCCTGGGTTTCGGCCGGCATGTCTGCAACCTCATCAAGGTACAATGTGCCGCCATGGGCTTCCTCTAGTGCACCTATCTTGCGCAGATTTCCGTTTTCGTCCTCGATACCGAACAGCTCTTCTTCCATTCGCGCTGGCGTAATGGTGGCCGCATTGAGAACCACAAACGGGCTTTTGACCCGGGGCGACAAATCATGGATCATCCGCGCCGCACGCTCCTTGCCTGCTCCCGAAGGGCCGACGATCAGAATACGGCTATTGGTACCGGCAATCTTCTGGACAGTCTGTCTGAGACCATGAGCGGCAGAAGAGTTTCCAATGATATCACTGGTTTCGCCGCTTCGCTGCTTGAGGTCGCGAATCTCACGCTTGAGACTTGAAGCTTCCAGGGCGCGTTCGACGATGTGAACCAGACGATCAGCTTTGAACGGCTTTTCGATGTAGTCATATGCGCCGCGCTTGATTGCCGATACAGCCGTTTCGATGTTGCCATGACCCGATATGATGACAACGGGCATGTCCGGGTCGGTTTCCTTGAAAAGATCCAAGAGCGCCAAGCCATCCAGTCGGCTTCCCTGAAGCCAGATGTCGAGAATGACGAGCGACGGTTTACGCTCTTTTACCGCAGCGAGTGCGCTGTCTGAATCATGCGCAGTTCTTGTGCCGTAACCATCATCATCCAGAATACCGGCAATCATCTCTCGAATGTCGGTTTCATCGTCTATAACCAAAATATCATGTGCCATGAGCAGTCACTGCTTCTTGTTGTTGCTCGGGTTCCGGCTCGATCTCGGCCTTGGCGGCCAAAGTCAGGCGAACAAGAGTTCCCGTGTCTGAAGGATCGTTTTTGGGCGCGTCAAGCAATTCAATTCCGCCCCCGTGGTCTTCCAAAATTTTCCGCACGATCGCGAGACCCAAACCGGTCCCTTTCTCACGCGTCGTCATATATGGTTCCAGCAAGCGGCTGCGATTTTCCTCAGGCAAGCCCACGCCATTGTCGATCACATCGATGACGATGCGGCCCGACTGGTCCGGCCCTTCTCCTGAAAGACGAACCTTGACAGTGCCCTTTGGCGCATCCTCACCTTCGCGGGCTGAAACGGCTTCGGTGGCGTTCTTCACGACATTGGTCAATGCCTGGCCGATAAGCCTCGCGTCGAAGACCGCCTTGACCGGCGTGTCCGGAACATCCGCAGTCACGCTGATTTCCGGATTAGCAACAGACTGCATGAATGCAGCATCTCTTACGGCTTCCCGGAGATCTCCCGAAGACTTGTTAGGTTTGCGCATGCGGGCAAAGGACGAGAATTCATCAACCATCTGACCGATATCGCCCACCTGCCGGACAATCGTGTCAATGCATTGGTCGAAAACCTGACGATCTTCTTCAATGCGTTTGCCATATCGTCTCCGGATGCGTTCCGCAGACAGCTGAATTGGCGTTAGAGGGTTTTTGATTTCATGCGCAATTCTGCGGGCGACATCCGCCCAGGCTGAATTGCGCTGGGCCGACACAAGATCCGTAATGTCATCCAGGGTAACAACAAATCCGTGTTCGCGTCGGGTTGATTGTTCGGTCGTAATGCGAACGTTAATTGTCCTCAGCCGTCCGCCACGCGCGATTTCGATCTGTCTCTCAGGCAGGCGGTCACCATCATTTTCCAGGAGCTCCCGGATGCACTCATTCAATTCAGGAACAACCTCCATCAAGGGCTTGTTCAGAATCTGGATCTCATCAAGCTGCAGAAGCTCCAATGCTGACCGGTTGATCAACATGATTGACGCTTCATCGTCTATCCCGATCACACCCGTAGAGACCCCTGACAACACCGCCTCATTAAATCTCCGGCGCCGGTCAATCTGTTCATTGGCAGCAAGCAAAGCATCGCGTTGACCGAGCAACTGCCCGGTCATCTTGTTGAATGTCGTTCCAAGATTTGCGAGGTCTCCGCCCGATTTTTCCGTTCGGACCTTCACTGCAAGATTGCCTTTGGCAACTTCGTCGGCCGCCGAAATCAACGTTCTGATTGGCGACACAAGCCGGTTGGCAAAACCAAAGCCGATCCAGATGGCTGACAAGAGAAGAACCAGTGCCACACCGAGATAGACAAGAGCAAAGGCGACTTGCACCCCGAACCTGCTACTCTCCATCTGTTGGTATTGAGAGGCCCCTGTCTCTGCCAGACGCAAATATTCGACAACACGCGGATCGATGGCGCGCACGGCGTAGAGATAGAAGTTGTCGTATGCAGACAGTTTCATGATTCCGCCGACGATATTGGAACTTCCTGGTGCAATCAGGATCGGATCACCGGACTTTGCCTTGAAAAAACTGTCAGCCGGCGGCAGTGGAACATCGGCATTTGGATCCAGCACAACACGCGTGACAACCTTACCTTCGCTGTCGAGGATAAACGCCGCCAGAATCCCACGCAAAGATACTTGCGTCGCGAAAAACTGATCAAAGCGCGTCGGTTCGAAGTCGTAGACAGCTTTGGCACGATCAATGTCGTTGGTCATGGCGATCAGATCGCCGCGCAACACGCGCGCATGTTCCTGCAGATAGGCCTGCGCAACCGTAAGGGCATTGTCGATAATCTGGCGGGTGCGCTCCTCAAACCAGCGATCGAGACCCCGATCCAGCGTAATAGCGGCCAATATTGCCATAAGAATAGCTGGAACCGCTGCAACGACACTGAAAAGAGCAACGACCCGCACATGAAGACGGGCAGCCGCACGACCGCGCCGTCGCGCCTGCCATAGCTTCAGAATTTCAACGGAAATGACGCCAAGCAGAACTGCAGCTAATGCGCCATTGATCGTCATTGCAGTGACAATGACTTCCCGAGTCGGGTCGATGGTTGTAAGCCCCATCAGAATGGCAAATGTCACGCCAATCGAAATCAGGGCGACAACCATGATTGCGAGGCCTGCGCGGCGCCAGAGTTTACCTGCCGCACTCGACTGCGCTGCCGATCGCTGTTCCGCTTCCAGTATCATTAAGCCTCAGCACAGCGGCCGTGAAATATCGACCGCATTCAATATCGTTTTATGCGGCAAACTTATCACACAATGTTGCGAAATTGCGACAGGGCGGCAGCATCACCGAAAAAATGCGGTGGAAGATTTCTTAAATAGACTTAAGAGATTGTTATATATGTATTTTTTCAATATCAAGTCTTTGTCAAACGCTTGATCGAAACCCCTTCTATCTGCCCGGCGCGGCTTCGGAACAGATTCAGGCGTTCACATCTGTTCCCACGCCTGGCTTGTTGACGCAGGAACTTGGTCTTTCGTCATCAATTTGTCGACTGGTACTTCAGCGACAAACGCTCAGCAGCAGTCAACGAACCGAGCGCATAACCTGAATGTCCAGATCGCGGATCTTTTTCCTCAAGGTGTTCCGGTTCACGCCGAGGAGTTCCGCTGCCTTGATCTGATTGCCGCGCGTCGCCGCCAGTGCTGCACTGATGAGTGGATACTCAACTTCCCGCAAGATACGATGATAGAGCCCTGGAGGTGGCAAAGCCTCTCCAAAAGTATCGAAATAGCCTGCAAGGTAGCGTTCAACCGATCCACCGAGATTGATGTTCTCAGTCGTTTCTTCTTCAACCGAAGCAACAGAAGGCTGGCTAAGCTCCTGTTCAAGCAGATTTTCGCTGATCACATCCTGCGGATAAAGTGCTGCCAGCCGACGGACAAGATTTTCAAGTTCTCGAACGTTCCCCGGCCAACGATACCGGCGCAGAAGGTTGAGTGCCTCTTGGTCAATCTGTTTTGCTGGCAACCCTTCCTTTTCAACCAGTGAGAAGAAGTGCCTGACAAGATCGGGAATGTCTTCGATCCGTTCACGAAGAGGTGGCAACCTGATCGGCACCACGTTGAGGCGGAAATAGAGATCTTCCCGGAAAAGCCCCTGATTGATCAGATGCCTTAGATCCTTGTTCGTTGCAGCTATAATGCGGACGTCCGTCTTGATGGGCGTACGACCACCGACCGTCGTATATTCGCCTTGCTGCAGAACCCTCAACAGGCGGGTCTGGGCTTCCATGGGCATGTCGCCAATTTCATCAAGAAAGAGCGTGCCACCGTCTGCCTGCTCGAACCGGCCGGAGCTGCGATTCTGGGCACCTGTGAACGCCCCCTTTTCGTGACCAAAGAGTTCGGCCTCGATCAAGTCTCTCGGAATGGCGGCCATGTTGATTGCAACAAATGGCCCATTTCGTCTTTTGCCATAGTCATGAAGGGCGCGCGCAACCAGTTCCTTGCCCGTTCCAGATTCGCCGTTGATCATGACCGTCAGATCGGTCTGCATAAGGCGCGCCAGAACGCGGTAGATCTCCTGCATTGCCGGAGAACGACCAACAAGCGGCATTCCCTCACCAGCATCATCCAGGTCCAGGGACGGCCGCTTTTTCGGCTCCTCCATGGCGCGTTGAACAATGCTGGTCAGTTCCTTGAGGTCAAATGGCTTGGGAAGGTATTCATAAGCGCCTTTCTCAGACGCCTTGATTGCTGTCATGAATGTGTTCTGGGCGCTCATGACAAGAACAGGCAACTCGGGACGCATTTTTTTCATGCGCGGAAGCACATCAAAAATATTTTCATCCGGCATCACAACGTCGGTGATAACCAGATCTCCGTCGCCTGAAGAAACCCAACGCCACAAGGTTGAAGCGTTGGAGGTCAGCCTGACAGTGTACCCGGCCCTTGAAAGGGCCTGATTGAGGACTGTGCGAATGGCCGCGTCGTCGTCTGCAACTAGGATCGTGCCGGTCGGCATGGTCAGCTATTCCCTTCGTTCGGCTTTTGGGAGTGGGAGGCTCCTTCGCCGGAAAAAGCGGGCATGAGGATTCGGAAGACTGTTTTGTGGCGCTGGCTGTCGCATTCGATCACACCGCCGTGGTCGCCGATGATCTTCGCAACAAGCGCAAGCCCTAGTCCGGATCCGTTGGTTTTGGTCGTAATGAATGGTTCGAAAAGGTGCGGCAGCAGGTCGTCTGGAACACCTGGACCATTGTCCTGAACGCAAAATTCAAGCGGCAGACTGACCCTTTCATCCGTTCCAGGCACCGACAATCTGACACCGGGTCTGAAAGCCGTTGAAACACGGATTTCACCGTCGGGGTCATCGCCAATAGCTTCACTGGCATTCTTGATGAGGTTCAAAAACACCTGAATGAGCTGATCCTTGTTGGCATAAACAGGTGGCAAGGACGGGTCGTAGATCTCAACGATACGCTTGTCTCTTGCAAAACCGCTGTCTGACAGACGCTTCACATGGTCTAGAACCACGTGAATGTTGACAGGTTCGCGCTCGATCGGACGTTCATCGGAAAAGACTTCCATCCTGTCGACCAGTTTCACGATCCGGTCTGTTTCGTCCATGATCAGCCTGGCAAGTGCCCGATCCTCACTTGGAACGGATTGTTCCATTAACTGAGCAGCGCCGCGTATGCCGGAAAGTGGATTCTTGATCTCATGCGCGAGCATGGCTGCGAGACCCGTAACTGTGCGCGCGGCTCCGCGCGACGTCAGCTGGCGGTCGATCTTTTCAGCCATCGTGCGTTCCTGAAACATCAGCACTACAGCACCCGGTCTATCGGAGACAGGAGCGGCATTGATGTCCACGACCTTCGGCGCGCCAATGCGAGGTGAACCAATGTCGACCTTGTACTCATTGACCGGTGCCGCGCGCTCTCGCACCTGGTCGATGAGTGTCAGGAGGGGGCTGCCGAAAGGCACAAAATCACTGATCGGATGTCGGCGCAGTACCGAGACGCTTGATCGCATAAAAATTTCTGCGGCCATGTTTGCCGACTCGATCACCCCGTCCGGGGCCACAAGCAGAACAGGATGCGGCAATGCATCCAGTATCATCGGTCCATCGCTGGCCAGCGCGGCTGTTCGTCCCGTTTCAGACTTGAGATCACTCACGCAGCTGTCCGTTCATTTGCTGAAGAGATCCAGTCATGGGCAATGCGGGTCACTTCTTTGGGATTTTGGGATGTCATCAAGTTTGCTTTGAGCGCAGCAGGCATCGGTATCGCCCCTTGCGTTTCGGATTGTTCCAGGTACCAGCCGACATGTTTTCGGGCGATACGAACACCCTTACGTTCGCCATAGTGGCTCAGAATGCTCTCGTAATGCTCGATCACCAGATCCGCGAGGTCATTCCCCTCCGGCTCGGACAGATGTTCGCCGGTCGCAAGAAAATGCCCGACGAAACCCGGAAGCCATGGTCGTCCATATGCGCCTCGCCCGATCATGACAGCATCCGCCCCAGATGCTTCAAGCATGTTCAGTGCGTCGGTGTTGCTCTTACAGTCACCGTTGGCGACCAAAGGAACGGAAATAGCCGCCTTCACCCTCGAAATAATCGACCAGTTTGCAGCACCCTTGTAGAACTGGTTCCGGGTTCGACCATGAACTGTAATGAGTTTTATTCCGGCCGCTTCTGCGCGTCGGGCGAGCTCAGGTGCATTGATTGACTGTTCGTCCCAACCGAGACGCATTTTCAAGGTCACAGGAACATCAACAGCCGCAACGGTCGCATCAATCAGCGTCAGTGCGTGATCAAGATCGCGCATGAGCGCTGAGCCTGAGTAGCCAGATGTGACCTTCTTGGCCGGACACCCCATGTTTATATCGATTACATCGGCACCAAGATCGGCAATGACCTTGGCCGCCTCACCCATCCAGCGTGCTTCGCGTCCGGCAAGCTGGACAACATGCAAGCCCTGGTCATGGGCCTCGGCACGCATCTGCGTTTCCGCATCACCCTTAACAAAGGACTCGCTGGCGACCATTTCACTGACCACCATACCGGCACCAAAGCGCGCCGCGATCCGCCGAAACGGCAGATCGGTTACGCCGGACATTGGCGCGAGCACCGCCCTGTTCGGCACTTCATGCTTGCCAACCTTTAGTGTCTTCATCACAGGTAACACGCGATTCTCATTTTTTGCTTAATGCCTGTGCACTTTCTTATCTGCCTATATTGTAGACAATTAATGCAATGCAACAAGACATAATTTGCGGTCTAAACAGGTTCTTAGTTAAAGACGGCCTGTCAGTTTGAATTTTTTGGAAAGCCTGGAGAAAGCGATCATGGCAAAATCCGCGGCAGCCCTGATCGTTGCCGCTGGGCGTGGAACGCGCCTGGCAGACGCAACCGACGACCGGCCGAAGCAGTATAAGCTCCTCGCGAACAGTCCTGTTCTGAGCCATACACTGAACGCTTTGGGAAATCATCCACGGATCACACATATTGTGACCGTCATTCATCCTGACGATACAGATCTCTATTCAGAAGTATTTGCCGAGATCGAGCAGCCTATCCAAAAAAAGGTTGGCGCGGCTGTTTTTGGTGGCGCAACCCGACAAACATCGGTTTTCGAGGGATTGAAGGCACTGGAAAGCGTGCCTTGTGACTACGTCCTCATTCACGATGCAGCACGTCCCTTTGTCGACACGGGAACCATTGACCGAGTGCTGGAAAGGCTTGACCAGGGCGCCGAGGGAGCACTGGCTGCGGTACCTGTTGCTGACACGCTCAAAAAAGCAGACCAATCCAGCGGCAACCTGGAAACGATTGACAGAACCGGCTTATGGGCAGCACAGACACCTCAGGGATTTCCGCTGCAAAGTATCCTTGCAGCACACATGCGCGCGAACGAAGCTGGACAAACGGCTTTTACGGACGACACAGGTCTTGCGGAATGGAATGGCATGACCATTTCACTTTCAGAAGGCGATCCAGCCAACTTTAAGATCACAACCGGCGCAGACCTCAAGCGCGCTGAAAAACAGGCAACCTATTTTAAGATGAAAGCTGAAACTGCCGCACCCCGACCTCTTAGTGAATTGGCGGACGTGAGAGTCGGTATAGGCTATGACGTCCATGCTTTTGAGGACGGTGAAGCAGTCATCCTTGGCGGCTTTTCCATACCGCATTCCAAGCGCCTGAAAGGACATTCAGACGCCGATGTTGCACTTCATGCCATTACCGACGCGACGCTCGGCGCAATCGGAGACGGAGACATCGGTCAACACTTTCCACCCAGTGACCCTGAATGGAAAGGCGCATCTTCTGATCAATTCCAGCAACACGCCATCAAGAGACTGGCTGCCCTTGGTGGCCGCATTGCACATATTGACCTTACGATAGTTTGCGAGGAACCGAAGATCGGCCCCCACCGAGAAGAAGTTCGGGCATCTGTTGCGCGTATTTGCGAGCTCCCGCTTTCGCGTGTCTCGGTTAAGGCGACGACCTCCGAGAAACTGGGGTTTACCGGCCGAAAGGAAGGTATTGCAGCGCTTGCAAGTGTTACAGTTCGCCTCCCTCTGAAAGACGATGAGTAAAAGTTCAGCCTGATGACAACTCCAATGAGCAGCCCTGCACCACGCAATCTGGACGATCTCATTCCCCTGGCAACCGAAGTCTTGGACGCAATGAAAGCCAAGGGTTTGATGCTTGCAACAGCGGAATCGTGCACCGGCGGCTTGATCAGCGGTGTTCTGACAGAAATCGCCGGATCTTCGGCCGTCGTTGACCGTTCTTTCGTCACTTATTCGAATGAAGCCAAGTCAGATATGCTGGGTGTTTCAGCTGGGCTCATTCAAAGTGCCGGCGCCGTCAGCAAGGATGTTGCAATGGCAATGGCAGAAGGCGCATTGAAGCACTCCAATGCGGATATCACCGTCTCCGTAACAGGTATCGCAGGTCCAGGCGGCGGAAGTGAAGACAAGCCGGTCGGGACAGTTCATGTAGCTGTTGCAGTTCGGGGAAAGACAACACAACACATGCATTGCTGGTTTGCAGACCGTGGTCGTCAGTCGATCAGACTTGAAACCGTACAGACCGCCCTAACCTCTGTTCTCAATGCGGCCACTTAGGTATTGCTTTCAAAGATAGGACTAATTCCAGACGGACAGAGCGCAACACAACGGATTTGGTTCAGGTTGTTGTGATCTTCCTCGTATCCAGTTTTACAAAAAGTACAAAAGTTTTCCTGACCAAAGCCAAAGACCAGCTTCAAAGCCGTCTGCCGACGATGGGAGAAGGTTTCACATGGAAGCGGCCATAAAGCAAAAGCTCCAGTTTTCACCATGAATAGTGAGCTGAACACTTGCCTTTAAATCCAAGAACCCGGTTTTTCTCTGAGGTCCTCGGACCATTAAATTTTTAATCAACTTCAATTACCAGTAGCAACAGGTTTTACAAACACTTCTCATATGGTCACGCTCGGGAAGAACCAAGACGCGATCTATTTCGCGAAACGGGAATGAGTAAATGACTGTCGCACGGATGCTTCTTGCAGCAGGAACACTGCTAGCAGGTGGAGCAATTGCAAAAGCGGAGAGCGAACAACTGGCCGTCGGAGACACCTATATTGTGTCTCGGGACGACTATAGTGCGTTTCGTGGGTCCCACCGCATCTACAGCAGGATGTCAGACGGACTGGTTCAGGTTGAGTATTGCGGTCGCAAGTACTGGGTGCGCTACGCGACTGTGGCGTGGACCGAGCTCGAAGTGGAACAAAACTACACTGTTCGAGTTGAGTACAACTGGGGCAAAGGCTGGCGACCGATTTGTGCGCATCCCGAAGAACAAGTCACGTTGGAAGGGCTTGGAATTTACGACGATCCCAGAGTGATCGTTCAAAACGACGGGTCGACGGTGAAATCGGTGAACAGATTTGCTGCAATCAGAGAGTCTTTCCGCCCGACAACGGTCGAGGACGCTGCAAACACGTTGCGAGGCAATTAATCCAAAAACGAGCCGCCAAAGGTAAGGCTCGGGTAACAACAATACATGTAGACTTAGACATTGCAGGCAATAAGGGGGCCGAGCAAAAAGGACCAACCGCATGAAACGCGCCCTTGCGTTCCTGACGTTATCAACGATATCCGCTGTCTACATGGCGGGCGCTGCGCATGCGCAGGGCGATTTCTATATCCGTTCAAACTATTCGAACGGTGGGTTCAACGGATCTCACGAAATCCTCACTCTACCCAAAAAGGGCTATCACGAAGCTCGCTATTGCGACCGCACATTCTGGGTGTCTTCCGGGACGGTTGTCTGGACGGAAGAAGAAGTTGCAGCGGGCCGAAGTCTGATAGTTGAAGAAAATATTGGCGCTGAAAGACGTGTGGTTTGTTCGGACTATTCCGCGTTTGCGACTCTTGATGATCTTGGTTTGAAGAAGCGAGAAATCGAACAGATCCGGCGCAGAAACGAACCGCTCGACATGAAATCGAGTCGTCTGCGTACAATCAGGGATGCATTCAGTCAGTTCAAATAGGCCTAGTCAAGCGCCGTAGACCTGATCCGCCCGCGCTTCAAACGCGCTGGAAAACTTGCGGAATGCCTTGTCGAACATCACGCCCATGAGCGACCCCAGCGTGCGGCTGCGGAACTCGTATGAGATAAAGAACCCAACCTTGCTCTTGCCCTCACCTGTGTCCTCAAAGGTCCACTTGTTCTCCAGGTGCTTGAACGGTCCATCCAGATACTCCACCAGTATTGTCCGGTCTTCAGGGCGAAGTTCGACACGGCTGGTGAATGTTTCCTTGAACAGTTTGTAGGCAACAGTCATATCGGCGACCAGAACCGTGTTGCCATTTTCAAGTTCCTTGCGGCCGCGCACGTGCAGTCCCTGGCAGAGCGGTACGAACTGCGGGTACTTTTCGACATCTGCTACGAGGCGGAACATATCATCCGCCTTGTGATTGACCGTGTGGTTGGAAGTAAAACTCGGCATGCGGCTCAACAGATCCAGTTCTGGTCCGGCTCAGTGGCCGAGCTTCGCTTTTCGCGCAGCCCTGAGGTCGGCGAAATCCTCGCCCGCATGGTGGGAAGACCGCGTCAAAGGCGTTGCTGACACTTTCAGGAAACCCTTGGCATAGGCAATTCGCTCATAGCCCTTGAATTCCTCCGGCGTGACAAAAGACATCACTGGGTGGTGTTTTTTTGAAGGCTGCAGATATTGTCCGATTGTCAGGAAATCAACATCTGCTGCGCGCAGATCGTCCATAAGCTGGAGGACTTCATTTCTCTCTTCGCCCAGTCCAACCATGATGCCTGATTTCGTGAACATCTCTGCATCAAGTTCTTTCACTTTCTGCAGTAGACGAATGGAGTGGAAGTAGCGCGCGCCCGGCCGCACCTTCAAATACTTGGACGGGACAGTCTCCAGATTGTGATTGAACACATCGGGTTTCGCATCTACCACAATTTCCGCGGCACCCTCTTTTCTCAGAAAGTCCGGCGTCAGAACCTCGACTGTCGTTGTCGGAGAGGTTTTGCGGATTGCGTTGATAACGTCGGCAAAATGCCGAGCTCCACCGTCCTCAAGATCATCACGGTCAACTGACGTGATGACGACATGCTCCAGTCCCATGGTCGCAACCGCATCTGCGACGCCCTGTGGTTCTTTGGGGTCGACCGGACCGGGCATTCCCGTGCGCACGTTACAGAAGGCGCATGCCCGCGTGCACGTATCGCCGAGAATCATGAAACTTGCATGCTTTTTGGACCAGCATTCACCGATATTCGGACAACCGGCCTCTTCGCACACGGTCACCAGATTGTTGTCGCGCACGACATTCTGGGTCTCGCGGTAAACCGGCGAGGTCGGTGCCTTGACGCGAATCCATTTTGGTTTGCGTTGGACCGGATTATCGGGACGATGAGCCTTCTCCGGATGACGCGGTCGCGCATCGGATTTTTCATTCGGGCGATTTAGCGTGTCAACGATCGTAACCATGGGCTTTAAGTGTCGTTTTTCCCTTGAAAGGTCAATACGGAAAGCTGTTGAGCCAGCTATGTGTTTAGCGCAGGACTGCGGAGTTTCTCCAGCTTTTGCCGCGCTTCCTCCGTGAGCGGATGGGATTTTCGCGTCGATTCATTCATCTGAACAATTACCGTGACCGCCTTTGCCACAGGACTGCCATCCTGGAATACCGATTGAAAAAGACGGAACGAGCTGCGCCCGATATCCAGGACAGATGTTCCAATTTCCACTTCGCCTGGCCAATTCACTTCCGAAAGGAAATCAAGCTCAAGGCGAGCAATGACGAATGATGCCCCTGCATCTGTAAGCGCTTGGCCAAAAATGACTTCCACCCTTCCCGTTTCCAGAAACGTGGCAAAGACAGCATTGTTGATGTGACCTTGCCGATCTGTATCCGCGTATCGAAGTTTATCAATCGCGCGAAGGGGAAAATCACTGATCGTTGGGATCATCAATCTGGTATCCTCGGACTTTACAACATGCTTGCGCACACATGAATGTCTGAGCCCTGCTCCGTCTTTGCTGCATTATCAGGACATCAGTCTCATTTTATTCATCGGCATACGTTCAACCGATGTCTCATTTTATCATCGCCAGTTGTTGCCATTCCCAGGCTCGACGAAACGGGTTCAGCATCGAGAACGACACGAACTTTCCGTACCAACTTGTCAAATCAGCTGCGTATTTTTCGCCACAAAAACAGAAACAGGATCGAGCCGAGAACAGCAATGATCAGCCGGTCGAGAATGCCACCCGTCAAATTGAGGTTTAAAATCGACGCAAGCTCACCACCGATCAACGCACCTATAAGGCCAACGACGAGGCTTCCGAGAAATCCACCACGGCTGTTGAGCACCCGGTGTGCGACGGCACCCGCGATCAGACCGATAATGATAGTGATGATCCATCCCATCGCGGGTCTCCCACTTCCCTGGCTAAGCGATCAGGCGCGCAAGCAACACGACGACGACGGCGCCGATCGCTGCGACAACGATCTCGTTGACCAGTGTGTTTCCCAGATTGATGTTGATGCCGGCTACCTTGAACAGGAATCCGCCGACAAATGCGCCGATCAATCCCGTAATCAGATAGCGGATCAATCCACCGCCACCCACTACGATACTCGCCAGCCAACCGGCAAGAATACCGATAGCAACCCAGATCAAAATTGCTTTCATATCCATTTTGCGCACTCGCCTATTTTTGGTTTCAGTCAGAACCGTGCTCGGCCCGATCAATAACAGCAGTGTATCCAATCGAACTATCATCACAACTTGCCGATATCACATCAACACCCACGTGCCTGAAGAAGCTGCTTGGTTTTGAAAATTCCAATCCGAACACGAGCCCATCATGAAGTACGAGTTTGCCTGAAACCTTACGGTCTCCCGCTTTTAGTTTCACACTTATGAAATGGTCGCCAACCGCGTATTTTCCCGTCAAACGGGAAAGGCGACCTTCAGCATAGTAGCGGAAACACGGAATACGGCCGTCAGACTGTCGTTCGACGAAAAACTGCTCATCAAGCTGTTTCTTTGCCAGCGCTGTTTGATCATCAGGCAGTATCGCCAGAGCAGCCCATATCGTCTTCTCTTCATGAGGCTTGAGAGACCAGCTTCCCTCACGAAACAAAAACCTCAATCCGTCAGAAAGATAGGCAAGCATATCAGCCTCATCGCCCGCATCACTATGGCTCCGGCCGTTTGTCCGGCCGGAGACTTCTCGGTCAAGCGTTGAGAACTTTGCCGTATGCGTCGAGCACAGCTTCCTTCATCATTTCCGAAAGTGTCGGATGCGGGAAAATCGTGTGCATCAACTCTTCTTCGGTCGTCTCAAGGTTCATTGCAACAATGAAGCCCTGAATAAGCTCCGTCACTTCGGCTCCACACATGTGTGCGCCCAGAAGCTCACCGGTTTTCTTGTCGAAGATGACCTTGATCAAGCCATTGTCTTCGCCAAGGGCGATCGCCTTACCGTTCGCATTGAACATATAACGACCGACGCGGATGTCGCGGCCCTGCTCCTTGGCCTTGGCTTCAGTCAGTCCGACAGAAGCGACCTGCGGGTTGCAGTAAGTACAGCCAGGGATTTTGCGGTGATCCATCGGGTGGACACCTGGGACGCCGGCAATCTTTTCAATGCAGATTACACCTTCATGCTCTGCCTTGTGTGCCAGCATGGGCGGACCGGCAACGTCACCGATGGCATAGATGCCCGGAACACTGGTCCGGCCATATTCATCAATGACAACACAGCCGCGATCGGTTTTTACGCCAAGTGCCTCAAGGCCGATATTCTCGATATTGCCCTGAACCCCGACCGCCGAGATCAGATGATCTGCCGTGATCTGGCTGACTTTTCCGTCCTTGGTTTCAACATGCGCGGTGATGGAGTTCGCTGCTTTGTCGACTTTCGTGACCTTGGCTTCGGTAATGATTTTCAGCCCGCGCTTTTCCAAAGCCTTGCGAGCGAATTTCGAGATTTCCTCGTCCTCAACCGGCATCACGTTGGCCATCAGTTCGACAACCGTCACATCAACGCCCATCGACAGATAGAAAGAGGCGAACTCGATGCCAATCGCGCCAGATCCCATGACAACAAGCGATTTTGGCATCTTGGCTGGCTTCATTGCCTCGAAATAGGTCCAGATCAGTTTTCCATCCGGTTCGATACCAGGCAGTGCCCGCGGACGGGCGCCGGTCGCAACGATGATATGCTTGGCGGTATAGGTGCCCTCGCCCTTAACGCCCTTGGGCACCGGATGCTGAGGTTCAACGGCGGGCTTGGAAGACTTCCCGACAACAATTTGCCCCGGCTTTGCCAACTTGGCTTCGCCCCAGATTACATCGATCTTGTTTTTCTTCATCAGAAAGCCGACGCCGCCGTTCAAACGCGCCGAAACACCGCGCGAACGTGCAACAACGTCCTTCACGTCTGCTTTCATTGAACCTTCAAGCGTCAAGCCAAAGCTCTTGGCATGATTGGCATGATCGAGAATTTCTGCCGACCGCAGCAGGGCCTTGGTCGGGATGCAGCCCCAGTTGAGGCAGATGCCGCCAAGATGTTCCCGTTCAACGATTGCGGTCTTCAATCCCAGTTGGGCGGACCGTATGGCAGTGACGTAACCACCTGGCCCGGAGCCGATGATGATGACGTCGTAGTTGGTATCAGCCATGGTGTTTTCCCCGGCAAATGAAACTTCATTTGAAAAACGGCGCGGCGTTGCCGCCGCGCCGGAGCTGAGGTCTTAAACCAGCATGCTCATTGGATTTTCGATGTAGCCTTTAAATGCGGCCAGCAGCTCCGCACCGAGCGCACCGTCCACGCAACGGTGGTCGGTGGAGAGCGTCACGCTCATCACGGTGGCAACGGCAAGTTCGCCGTCCTTGACGACAGGGCGTTTTTCACCGGCGCCAACTGCAAGAATGGTGGCGTGCGGTGGGTTCACGACCGCAGAGAAGTTCTTTACGCCCATCATGCCCATGTTGGACACAGCAGTCGTTCCGCCCTGATATTCTTCAGGCTTCAGCTTGCGTTCCTTCGCCCGCTTGCCGAGATCCTTCATCTGATTGGAGATGACGGAAAGCGATTTCTCTTCTGCACTGCGGATGATCGGCGTAATCAGACCGCCGGGAATGGACACGGCGACGCCCACATCGGCATGCTTGTGCATGACCATGTTGTCATCTGTCCAGGACACATTTGCGTCCGGAACGTCACGAAGAGCCAATGCAAGCGCTTTGATGGTCATATCGTTGACCGAAAGCTTGTAGGCCGGCTTGCCGTCCTTGTCTTTTGCAGCAGAACCATTGAGCTGCGCGCGCAATGCCAACAGAGCATCCAGTTCCACGTCGACAGACACATAGAAGTGCGGAATCGTCTGTTTGGATTCCGTAAGACGCTTCGCGATTGTCTTGCGCATGCCATCATGCGGCACCAGCTCGTAACTGTCTTCATCGAAGAGTTTCAGCACCTGATCGGCGGAAGGTCCGCTTGCCGGAGCTGCAGCAGCAGCCTTGGGAGCTTCTGCGGCAGGAGCAACCTTGCCTGTCCCGGCTTCAAGAGCAGTCTCAATATCGCGTTTTACAATCCGGCCGTGGGGACCGGTTCCCTTCAAAGCGTTGAGATCAAGCGAATTCAGTTTGGCAAGCCGCCTCGCGAGCGGCGAAGCAAACAGGCGCGTTCCGTCAGAAGCCACCGGAGCTGGCCCCGCAGGAGCTGCAACAGCAGGCGCCGCAGTGGCTGGAGCGGTGTCTGCCGCCGGTGCCGGTTCGGCAGCTGAGGCTGCCGGAGCTGCTGCACCAGAGGTATCGATAGAACTTGCGTCTTCGCCCTCTTCCAGCAAAACAGCGATCAGTTCGTTGACCTTGACCCCTTGGGAGCCCTCAGCAACAAGGATTTTGCCGACTGTTCCTTCATCAACGGCTTCCACTTCCATGGTTGCCTTGTCGGTTTCGATTTCTGCGATCACATCGCCCGCCGAAACCTGATCGCCTTCCTTGACCAGCCATTTGGCCAGGTTGCCCTCTTCCATGGTCGGAGAGAGGGCCGGCATGGTGATATTAATTGGCATGTCCGTCTCCCCCGCCTCAGGCTGTGTAGGTCACGGCTTTCACCGCTTCGATAACTTCAGAAACAGTCGGCAATGCGAGTTTTTCCAGGTTTGCGGCATAAGGCATCGGAACGTCCTTGCCAGTCACCCGGGTTATGGGCGCATCGAGATAGTCGAAGGCCTGTTCCTGAACCTGATAAGCAATTTCCGACGACACTGAGCACATCGGGAAAGCTTCCTCGATGGTCACCACACGCCCCGTTTTGCGAACTGACGCAAGAACTGTGTCGATGTCCAGAGGGCGGATTGTACGCAGATTGATGACTTCGGCTGAAATGCCCATTCCGGCCAATTCTTCAGCAGCCTTGAGCGTGTAGGTCATGCCGATGCCCCAGGAAACCAGGGTCACATCGGTTCCGCCACGTTCCACCTTGGCCTTGCCAATCGGAAGTACAAAGTCGTCAACATCCGGGATTTCAAACGAATGACCATAAAGGATTTCGTTTTCCAGGAAGATGACCGGGTTGGGATCACGGATCGCAGCCTTTAAAAGACCTTTTGCATCCGCAGCCGAATAAGGCTGAATGACTTTCAGCCCGGGAACATGCGCATACCAGGAGGCATAGTCCTGCGAGTGCTGCGCGCCAACACGCGCCGCAGCGCCATTGGGTCCGCGGAAAACAATCGGGGCACCCATTTGGCCACCCGACATGTACAGCGTTTTGGCAGCAGAGTTGATGATCTGATCAATACCCTGCATGGCGAAGTTGAACGTCATGAATTCAACGATGGGCTTCAACCCTGCCATTGCAGCCCCAACGCCGAGACCGGCAAAGCCGTGCTCCGTGATAGGAGTATCGATAACGCGCTTTTCTGAAAACTCATCCAGCAAGCCTTGCGTGATCTTGTAAGCGCCCTGGTATTCGGCCACCTCTTCACCCATGACAAAGACGTCCGGATCCCGGCGCATTTCCTCTGCCATGGCATCGCGCAGTGCTTCACGCACCGTTGATGATTTCATCGGCGTTCCCGCAGGAACCTCCGGATCCTCGACGACTTCAGCCACCGGCGCTTGCGGCGCAGCGGCAACAGCCGGTGCACTCGGAGCTTCTGCAGCAGCAGCAGGAGCCGCAGCAGGAGCAGGCGAAGCCGCAGCAGCGTCGATCGCGCTGGCATCCTCACCTTCGCCAAGCAAAACGGCGATTTTCTCGTTGACCTTTACGTTGTCGGTCCCTTCGGCAACAAGGATCTTGCCAAGCGTTCCTTCATCGACGGCTTCCACTTCCATGGTTGCCTTGTCTGTTTCGATTTCCGCGATGACGTCGCCCGCGGACACAGTGTCGCCTTCGGCCTTGAGCCATTTGGCGAGCTTACCCTCTTCCATTGTCGGCGAGAGCGCCGGCATCAAAATGTCGATCGGCATGTTTTCCCCCGGCGTTAAAGCAGAATGTCAGTGTAGAGTTCAGACGCATCCGGTTCCGGATCAGTCTGAGCAAATTCAGCAGCTTCGGCGACCCTTGCCCGGACATCCTTATCGATGCCTTTGAGGTCGTCCTCGCTTGCCCACTTGTTTTCCAGAAGGCGCGCACGAACCTGCTCGATCGGATCGTGTTCGGTCCGCATTTTCTGCACTTCGTCCTTGGAGCGGTATTTCGCCGGATCGGACATCGAGTGACCACGATAGCGATACGTGATCATTTCCAGGATGAAGGGACCCTTGCCTTCGCGGCACCAGGTCAGCGCTTTTTCGGAGGCAGCCTTGACTGCGCGAACATCCATGCCGTCGACCTGTTCGCCCGGGATCCCGAAGGAAGCGCCACGCTGGGAAAGGTCGGTCATTGCAGATGCGCGTGCGACGCTCGTGCCCATGCCGTATTTGTTGTTTTC
Source organism: Roseibium porphyridii (assembly GCF_026191725.2). NCBI lineage: Bacteria > Pseudomonadati > Pseudomonadota > Alphaproteobacteria > Hyphomicrobiales > Stappiaceae > Roseibium > Roseibium porphyridii. Next base: position 3,168,939 of record NZ_CP120863.1, on the reverse strand, counting down.
GATCACGTAAACAACAGGGAGCTTCCAAAGCTCGGCCATATTGAAGCTTTCATAGACCTGCCCCTGGTTGGAAGCGCCGTCACCGAAGAAAGCCATCGCAACATTGCCGTTGCCCCGGTATTTGTTGGCAAAACCAAGACCTGTTCCAAGCGACACCTGAGCGCCGACAATCCCGTGTCCTCCATAGAAATGCTTTTCCTTGGAGAACATGTGCATGGAACCGCCCTTGCCTTTCGACAAGCCGCCGCGGCGCCCGGTAAGCTCCGCCATCACGCCCTTGGGGTCGAGGTCCATGGCCAGCATGTGCCCGTGGTCGCGGTACCCGGTGATCATCTGATCGCCGTCTTTTTTGGCCATCTGCATACCAACGACGACAGCTTCCTGCCCGATATACAAATGGCAGAACCCGCCGATGAAGCCCATGCCGTATAGCTGACCGGCTTTTTCTTCGAATCGGCGAATGAGTAGCATTTCGCGGTAGGCGTGGAGTTCATCGTCTTTGTCGAACTCGGCGATCGCAGGCTTCGCTTTTTTAGCGGAGCTGCGGGTCCGGCTTGTGCTCTTTGAGCTAGCGGAAGTGGTCTTTCTTGCTGCGGCCATAACCCTCTTCTCGGCGTGACGTTTCCCCTAAGACAGGTAGGAGCAACTTATCCGCTCCCTTCTGTCAATCCAATCCATCGTTTTCTGATTCTTGAATTGATTTAAATGTCTGCTTTGGATGGTGAAATTAACGTTTAACTGAAAATCGATTAACTCTGAACAATAAACTTGTTTTCAGTTCATATCGTATCTATGCCCAGGACGAAGCACAACCAACTCGGTTTCGTGAACCAAATTGAGATTGAGGCGTGCGCGCTCATCAAGCATATCGGGATCAAGGCTTTCAGGACGTAGCAGACTGACCCTAGCCACAAGTTCCTGCCGCTCTGCGGATAATTCAGCCAACTCAGCCTCAAGTTCAGAAACCTGCCGCTCGATCATTGCTCTGCCAACCACGCCGAGTTCACCGCTCATGGCATGAAAACCAAAATAGCCAAGCGCTGCGATTGCGATCGCAGGCGTAATAAGGCGGCGAATAAAGGATTGCTTACGCTGACGGGTAGCTGCTCGGGGCACTCTTTGGACCTTAACGCTTCAACTCTGGTCTCTTTGTCAGAGTACTATGAGGCGTTAGGTTTAATAGAGTCTTGAGACGCGACAAAAATGCTCGTCTTCGTTGTGAACGACTGGAACCACACACATGGACCCCTTTGCCGCAGAACGTCACCAAATGGTTCTCGTCCAATTGGAAAGGCGCGGTCTGAAAGATGCCAGAGTGCTGGAGGCAATGCGGTTTGTCCCCAGACACCTCTTTGTGCCAGATGAGCAGCGATGCGACGCTTACTGGGATGGTCCGATGTCAATCGGACACGGTCAAACCATTTCCCAACCTTACATCGTTGCGCTAATGGCAGAAGCCTTGCAGTTGAGAGATTGTAGCGTTTGCCTGGACGTCGGAACCGGATCCGGTTATGCGGCAGCCGTTTTGTCCAAGCTCTGCGCCCATGTCGTCAGTATCGAGCGATTTTCCCTGCTCGCAGAGACGGCGAGAAACAATCTCGTCACCGCTGGATTTGAAAATGTTGACGTCATCTGTGGTGACGGCAGCCTAGGCTATCGTGCGAAAGCACCTTATGACGCAATTACAGTTGCTGCGGGAGCCCCTTTTGTTCCCCAAGAGCTCAAGGAGCAACTGAAGCCTGGAGGGCGCTTGGTGATTCCAGTTGGTTCCTCCCGAAGTCTTCAGGATCTAATCGTTGTCCGCCGCGTTTCTGATGGAACCTATGAATCCAAAAACTTCGGCAAGGTCGCATTTGTTCCCTTTGTCGGTGCACAGGCCTGGCCAGAGCACTAAAGGTTTACGCCGCAGCCAGACGCGCCAATTTCGTTAGCACAGTCGCTGTCCCCTTCAGACGGGTGTCCGTGTTTTCCCATTCCCGCGTGAGTACAATTTTCTGGTCGGGACGTATTTTGGCCAGCACGCCCTGTTCTGCAATGTAAGACACGAGACCTGGCGGATTTGCGAATTCAGAATTGCGGAAACTGACAACTATGCCTTTCGGACCCGCATCGACTTTCTCGACATTGGCCTTGCGGCAAAGCCCTTTGATGAAAACGATCTTGAGAAGGTGTTGAACTTCGTCCGGCAACGGTCCGAACCGATCAATCATTTCAGCGCCAAACGCATCAATTTCTTCCGCCTCAGTCACGTCACCAAGCCTGCGATAGAGCTGCAGACGCAGCTGTAGGTCGGCGACATAGTCCTCGGGAATGAGAACTGGTGTACCAATGTTGATCTGCGGCGACCATTGTTCATCACCGAAGTCAGCGCCACCGTCTTTCAACTGCGCGACAGCTTCCTCCAACATCTGCTGGTAGAGCTCAAACCCAACTTCCTTGATATGACCCGATTGCTCTTCACCCAACAGGTTCCCTGCTCCGCGAATGTCCAGATCGTGGCTGGCCAATTGGAACCCGGCCCCAAGCGTCTCCAGAGACTGAAGCACTTTGAGCCGCCGCTCCGCAGTCGCGGTCAGTGTCTTGTTTGCCGGCACAGTGAAAAGCGCATAAGCACGTGTTTTGGATCTGCCAACGCGGCCGCGCAGCTGGTAAAGCTGTGAGAGACCGAACATATCGGCTCTGTGCACGATCAAGGTATTTGCAGTTGGAATGTCGAGGCCAGATTCCACAATCGTTGTCGACAGAAGCACATTGTATTTGCCCTCATAAAAGGCATTCATGACGTCTTCCAGTTCGCCAGGCGGCATTTGACCGTGGGCGACCGCGACCTTCAACTCCGGCACCTGCTCTTCCATGAAGGCCATGCGCTCAGCAAGGTCAGACAATCGCGGACAGACATAAAAGCTCTGACCGCCCCGATAGTGCTCACGCAACAGGGCTTCGCGAACCACTAGCGGGTCAAAGGGCGAAACGAATGTTCTCACCGCCAGCCGATCAACAGGCGGTGTTGCAATGAGGGATAGTTCCCGAACACCGGTCAAGGCAAGTTGCAATGTCCTCGGAATTGGCGTCGCAGACAACGTCAGAACGTGGACATCCGACTTCAGCTCTTTCAGGCGCTCCTTGTGCTTCACGCCGAAATGCTGCTCTTCGTCGATGACAAGCAAACCGAGATCGCGGAATTGAACGGATTTACCGAGCAGCGCATGCGTTCCGACAACGATATCTATCGAACCATCTGTCAGACCCTTCTTAGTCTGTGTCAGTTGCCGGGTTGGCACGAGTCGTGACGCATGAGCGACATTGATCGGGAGTCCATGAAAGCGGTCCGAGAAGGTCTTGAAGTGTTGGCGGGCCAGCAATGTGGTCGGCACCACAACTGCAACCTGTCGCCCTGACATGGCCGCGATGAAGGCTGCTCGCAGCGCGACCTCAGTTTTGCCGAACCCAACATCCCCGCAGACAAGCCGGTCCATCGGACGGCCAGAAGAAAGATCCTCGAACACGGCGTCGATTGCCGTCATCTGGTCATCTGTTTCTTCGTAAGGAAAGCGCGTAGCAAATTCGTCGTAGACACCTTCCGGCGTCTCCACAACAGGCGCAGTCTTCAAGGCACGCTGCGCGGCCGTCTTGATCAATCCATCGGCAATTTCGAGTATGCGTTTCTTGAGTTTAGCCTTACGGGCTTGCCAGGCTCCTCCACCCAATTTGTCCAGTTGTGCTTCCTGGTCCTCCGAGCCGTATCGAGACAACAGTTCGATGTTTTCAACCGGCAAATAGAGTTTGTCTCCTCCCGCATATTTCAGCTCGAGACAATCATGTGGAGCACCAACGGCTTCTATGGTCTTCAGACCGATAAAGCGGCCGATGCCATGCTCAACGTGAACGACCAAGTCCCCTTCCGACAGGCCGGTTGCTTCTGTTATGACGTTGGCGCCCTTGGCTTTGCGACGCGATTTACGCACCAGCCGGTCGCCGAGAATGTCTTGCTCGCCGATAAAGGCGATGTCCTGAAGTTCAAATCCATGTTCGATACCAAGGACGCAAAGCGCTGAAGTCTTTGCCTGCAGGGTTTTTGTCTGTTCGAAGGTATCGACTTCCTGAACCGAGCCCAGTCCATGGTCGGCCAGAATCTGCCCCAGACGGTCACGAGAGCCATCTGACCAGCAGGCAATAACAGTACGTTTTCCCGATGCCTGCAGTTCCCGCACATGAGCTGTGAGGGCATCGAAGATGTTTACATCTCCTGCGGCCCGCTCTGCGGCAAAACTGCGTCCTTGCCTGCCACCAAGTGCAACGACTGTTTTCCCGCTTCCCGGCGGTGGTGTAAATGCATCCAGCGCTGCACTCGCCCTGTCAGCGATGGCAGCAGTCCAGTCTTTTTCTGAAATGTAAAGCCGGTTCGGTTCGATGGGCATATAAGGTACAGTGCCTGCGCCAGCGCCCATCTCGCGAGCCTCCTGGCGCGCCCTGTAATGCTCGTTGATCTGCTCGGCGCGTTCGCGAACCGCATCAGCACTGTTGGTGTCGAGAACGATAGGAGCATCGCCGACATAGTCGAAAATCGTTTCGAGACGGTCGTGGAACAGCGGTAACCAGTGTTCCATCCCAGCATAGCGCCTGCCGTCGCTGATCGACTGGTAGAGGACATCTTCGCGACTGGCTGCGCCAAAGCTTGCCAAATATGACTTTCTGAATCGCGAAATTGCCTCGTCCGACAAAACAACCTCGCTCATAGGCACAAGGTCAAGGCGCTTCAGTTGTCTGGATGTCCGTTGTGTTTCGGCATTGAAAGATCGGATTGACTCAAGCGTGTCTCCGAAGAAATCAAGACGAACAGGCTCTTCCGAACCAGGAGCAAACAAATCGACAATTCCGCCGCGGACAGCGTATTCACCTGTTTCCCGCACTGTGGGTGTGCGCGAAAACCCGTTCATTTCCAGCCAATTGGAGATTGCGGACATGTCAACCTGATTGCCCGGCGCCATCGAAAAAGTCTGATCGGCCATGAACGACCGTTCCGGCACACGCTGGAGAGCGGCATTGAGCGTTGTGAGCAGGATCGTTTTCTGTCCGGCCTGGATACCACGGGCAAGCTGACCCAATGCAAGCAAACGCCGCGCACTGATAGCTGTATTTGGTGAGACCCGATCGTAAGGCAGACAATCCCATGCCGGCAGCTGAACGATATTCGCAGAAGGATCAAAAAATGCGAGCGCTTCACTGACCATCGCCATGCGAGTCGCATCACGCGCAACAAAAACAAGCGAAAGTCCTACCGCTTCACACTCGGAAAGCAGCTTTGCAAGCGCATAGCTTTCAGCGCCGTCAGGTACACCGGCCAACGTGACATTGGCCTGGTCTTTCAGAAGGCTGTCAAACACAGCAATTGTCCTTAGAAGTCTATTTCGAGAAACCGGCCGGACCGGCTTTTTCATGGTAAGCGATTATCCGACGATAAAGCGGCCCATCCCACTCCTGAGGCAGAGGTTTGCGGCCGGTCATCCACGCATAGAGGTCTTGATCATGTGCCGTGAGCAGATGCTCCAATTCCTGCATTTCTTTTTCGTCGAGACTGTCTATCTCGGCGTCTGCAAAGCCTCCGAGCAACAAGTCCATCTCTTTCATACCACGGTGCCAACAACGGAAGAGAACCTTCTTGCGGCGGGAATCTCTAGCTGCGCCTTTCGGGATGCTCTGAGATCCGGGAGTTCTGGATGCGTCTGTCATGGCTGGCTTTCAAGATAATGATCCGTTCTGCGGACATTGGAGTGTCGCAGATCTATTGGATCGCACCGGGCTGAAAAAATTGGTCGCGGATATATAACCCCGGTAGTGGGACTTGTCAGCGCCCGAGTTCTCAGAATGTTCTATTTGTTGCGAAACTGTCTCTCTTCATGCCAGAACAGTATCAGGTCGCGAAAGGACCGATTGTAAAAAGGTATGTGACCAGCAAGATGCGCCCACCGGTTCTCGACCCATTGTTTGCCCCGGTTTCCACACTGCCCGGCATCGGACCGAAAATCGCAAAACTCTTATCCGGACTGGTCGGATCACAGCCAGACCGCGATGCCACCGTTGCCGATCTCCTGTTTCATATTCCTCACAGCTTGATCGACAGACGTCACAGACCGGGCATCGCCTATTCTGAAAATGGAGATATTGTCACGCTTGACGTGACAATCGGCAGGCACGCAGCACCGCCCCGCCATTCCAAGGCACCCTACAAGATCACTGCGTTTGACGAGACCGGTCAAATCAGTTTCGTTTTCTTTCACCCCCGAAGAGACTGGTTGGAAAAGAACTATCCCGAAGGCGAAAGGCGGGTCGTTTCCGGAAAGGTCGAGTGGTTCCACGACAAGCCACAAATGGTGCACCCCGACTATTCTCTGGCTCCTGAAGAAGCCGAACAGATGCCCCCTATTGAGCCGGTCTACCCGTTAACAGCCGGGGTCGCGGCAAAAACGCTTCAAAAGGCGATGAAGGCTGCGACCGGCAAGGTGCCTCATCTGCCAGAGTGGTTGGACGAAGCTTACTTGCAAAAAAATGGTTGGCCGGGTTTTACCGAGGCGCTCAGGGTACTTCACGCACCTGAAGAGCGGCAGGACCTGGACCCCCACTCAGCCTATATGGAACGCCTTGCCTATGATGAACTTCTGGCGAGCCAGCTCGCGCTCGCCATGGTTCGTAAGCACATGCGCACACTTGGTGGTGTCTCACGTGCACCTGAGGGAAGATTGCAGACCGCGGTCATTGGATCTCTGCCCTTCCGACTGACCGGCAGCCAAGTACAGGCTATCAAAGAAATCAACGATGATCTCGCAGAACCCGTGCGAATGCTTCGTCTCCTCCAAGGCGATGTCGGTTCCGGCAAGACGGTCGTGGCGCTGGCAACGCTTGCTCAGGTTATCGAAACGGGCGCACAAGGCGCTCTTATGGCGCCAACTGAAATATTGGCTCGGCAGCATTTCAGTTCCATGGCTCCCTTGTGTGAAAAGGCCGGTATCCGACTTGCACTGATGACGGGCAAGGACAGCCAAAAGGAAAGACGTTTGAGGCAGGAACAGCTGGACCGGGGAGAAATCGATCTTGTAGTCGGCACTCATGCCCTTTTCCAGGGAAACGTCACTTTCAAGGATCTTGGAATGGTGGTGGTTGATGAACAGCACCGCTTTGGAGTTCATCAGCGGCTTGCCCTGTCGGCGAAGGGGCAAGGCGTCGATGTTCTCGTCATGACCGCGACACCTATCCCGCGAACGCTCGTCCTCACAGGTTTCGGAGATATGGATGTCTCGAGGTTGACGGACAAACCTGCAGGTCGAAAACCGATAAAAACCGTGTCTGTTTCTCTGGACCGCCTTGACGAAATCATAGGACGCGTCGGAGCAGCTGTCTCCGAGGGACAAAAAGTCTACTGGGTCTGCCCACTGGTCGAGGAATCGGAGAAAACTGACTTGGCAGCCGTTGAGGACAGACATCGTGTTCTGGAACATTTTCTGAACCAAAGGGTTTCGCTGGTACACGGCCGCATGACTGCGGATGAGAAAGACGCTGCGATGGCCGATTTCAAATCCGGCAAGACCAAAATTCTTGTAGCAACCACCGTCATCGAGGTCGGGGTCGATGTCCCTGACGCCACCATCATTGTTATAGAGCATGCCGAGCGTTTCGGGCTTGCTCAATTGCACCAGCTCAGAGGACGTGTCGGTCGCGGAGACAAGGCTTCTTCATGTGTACTGCTCTATAAAGGTCCGCTTGGTGAAACTGCAGGGGCACGTCTCAACATCATGCGGGAAACGAACGATGGTTTCCTCATCGCAGAAGAAGATCTGAAGCTGCGCGGTGGCGGAGAAATCCTAGGAACAAGGCAATCCGGCACGCCTGGCTTCCGAATTGCCAGGGCCGATGAGCATGCGGATCTGATGGAAGTCGCCCGAGACGACGCGAGGCTAATTCTGGAAATGGATCCTGAGCTTGAAAACACGCGTGGCCAAGCTCTGAGAGCCCTGCTCTATCTGTTCGGACGGGACGCCGCAATCAGGCTGTTGCGAGCCGGATAGTCAAGCGTCCTCTCGTTCCCTAATCTGCTTCAGCTTTTCAGGGTCCGCTATGACGTCTTCCAGAATTTCAGGATAGTCCGGGCTGACAAGACCAGCCGAAATCACCAGTTTGGCGGCCTCTTCGACACTCATGGACAGTTCAACAATATCTTCTTTCGGGACGAAAAGCAGAAAACCAGACGTCGGATTCGGCGTTGTTGGCAAAAACACCGACATCGTGTCGGCCTTGCCTTTCAACCGCCTCTCGACTTCTCCCTTGGTTTCCGTGGAAATAAACGCAATCGCCCAAAGCCCCTTACGTGGATATTCAATCAAGGCTGCCTTGGTAAAACTGTTGCCACGCTCATCAAGTACTGTCTCAAAAATCTGCTTTAAGCCACTGTAAATATTACGAACGAGGGGCATTCTTCCAAGTAAACTCTCGCCAACCGAGATCAAACTGCGTCCGAGAAAATTTGCCGCGAGAAAGCCAACAATCGTCAAAACAAAAATCGCGACGATTAGGCCGAATCCTGGAACAGGGAACGGCAGATACGTCTCAGGATTATAAATCCGGGGCACAAATGGCTTTACCCAGCCGTCGACCCATTTGATAAAGGTCCATGTCAGCCATAGCGTGATGCCAATCGGCCCGGTAATGACCAAGCCTGTCAGAAAGTAGTTTCGCAGGCGAGTTGCCGCACCGGGTCTGTGACCTATCTTGTGCGGATCATCTGAATTATCTTTGTGCCTGGTCATGAATAAAAACCGACTGACTTTCCTTTTGTGCTCGTCATTCCGTGTGACGTGACTTAGATAAGCATCATTATCGCAAGGCGGTATGCTTCGCTTGATTTATTTTTCGGCGATATACCCCAAAATTGCCGAATTCGGAGGCAGCGTTGCGGCGAGCCACGTTCAAACTGTTGGGAACCGGCTGTGTTGGGCTCGGAATTGTCGGTGCATTTCTACCGCTCCTTCCCAGCACGATCTTCTTCATTCTGGCAGCAGCCTGTTTTGCACGGTCGTCTCCCGCGCTTGAAACCAGGATTTTAAATCACCCGGTGTTCGGACCACCGGTCGTTGCCTGGCGAGAACACGGTGCCATTGGTCGTAAATCCAAGGCAATTGCGGTAGCAGGCATGACATTCGGCTATGGAATGTTCTTCTATACGGCCCAACCATCTGCCTGGCTGGCTGTCCTGGTCGGCCTCTTCATGATCGGATGCGCAACTTATGTGCTGAGCCGACCTTCGGACCTAAAGCCTCGTCAGGTCAAAGAGCAACCAGAAACTTGAACGGCATCAGTTGTCCGGAATGAGCCGCTTTCCGAGCGGAACTGCCTGATCTTCCGCATATCCAAGTTTTTCATAAAACTGCAGAACCTGCTCGTTTCCACGACGCACAAACAGGTTAATTTTGGGACATCCGAGCTCTTGAAGAAATGTCTCGCAGTGATCCATCAGCAATTTGCCGAGACCGGACGATTGATGGTCCGGGTCCACGCTTAGATAGTAGATTGAACCTCGGTGACCGTCGTAGCTGGCCATAACCGAACCAATGAGCTGATTTCCCAAGAGCAAAACAAAAAATGCCCCGTTCTTGTCAGTTAGCTTTCGGTCGATGTCTTTGTTTGGATCATTCCAGGCCCTCGTCAGCCCGCACCTTTCCCAAAGGCTGATGACATCGTGCCGAAAGCTTTCCTCAAAGTGGCTGATGCTTGGTTCCGGAGATGAAGTCATTGGCTATTCCACTGTCACTGATTTGGCGAGGTTTCGAGGCTGATCGACATCCGTACCCATGAAAACCGCAGTGTGGTAGGCAATGAGCTGTACCGGCAAGGCATATATGATCGGCGCAACAATATCCGACATATCCGGCAGAACGACGGTATTTTGCGCTGCATTCCCGCATTCTCGTGCGCCGCGCTGGTCTGTAATGAGCACAATGTTACCACCGCGCGCGGCAACTTCCTGCATATTGGAAACGGTCTTTTCGTAAATTCCATCATATGGAGCAATAACGAAGACAGGCATGTTCTCATCGATTAACGCGATAGGCCCGTGCTTCAACTCACCCGCCGCATAACCTTCCGCGTGGATATAGGAAAGTTCCTTGAGTTTGAGCGCGCCCTCCAAAGCAAGCGGGAAATTTGTTGCCCGTCCGAGATAAAGCGCATTGTTGGCTTTCGAAAGAGGTTGCGAGAGCCTTTCAATATCGGCTTCCAATCCAAGTGCCTTCAGCGCAAGGCTCGGTACTTCCGTCAGCTCTGCAACGAGTGAATGTTCGCGTTCAGGTGAAAGCACCCCGCGTTCCCGGCCAGCCTGAAGCGCAAGCGCTGCAAGAACAGCAAGTTGGCACGTGAAAGCCTTTGTTGACGCGACGCCAATTTCCGGGCCTGCGATTGTTGGAAAGACCATGTCAGCTTCGCGCGCGATCGTGCTTTCCGGAACATTGACGATGGCCCCGATTGCTGCCCCGTGCTCTTTGCAATACCTCAGCGAAGCTAGTGTGTCGGCCGTTTCCCCGGACTGCGAGATGAAAAGCGCTGTATCCCGCTCTCCGACAGGAGTTTCCCGGTACCGAAACTCGCTTGCTATATCGATTTCGACTGGAAGACGCGCGTATTTCTCAAACCAGTATTTGGCAACAAGGCCAGCCAGATATGCGGTTCCACACGCTGTCACAATCAGCCTGGAAAGGTCTTTGAATTTGAGTGCTTGCGCGCCATCAACCCTCGCCGTCTTTGCAGAATAATCAAAGTACCGAGACAGTGTATGACCAAGCACTTCTGGCTGTTCGTGAATTTCCTTGGCCATAAAATGCTTGTAGTTGCCCTTGTCCATCAGGCTGGACGTCACTGAAGACCTGGATTCAGGGCGAATTACTTTGTTGTTGTCCTGGTCAAAGATCTCGGCACCCGAACGGGTCACAACAGCCCAATCACCCTCTTCCAGATAAGTGATGCGGTCCGTGAAAGGCGAAAGCGCGATCGCGTCAGAGCCTAAAAACATTTCTCCTTCACCATGGCCAACGGCCAATGGCGACCCCTTGCGCGCACCAATCAGCAAGTTCTCTTCGCCTTCAAAAAGAAGGGCGAGAGCAAAGGCTCCCTTCAGTCTTGGCAGCACATGGGCAACGGCTTCTTTGGGAGACATCCCTTCAGCCATTGCAATATTGATGAGATGTGCGACAACTTCCGTGTCTGTCTCAGTATCCAGAATGGCTCCGGCGGCAACAATTTCGTCCCGTAAATCGAGATAGTTTTCAATAATGCCATTGTGAACAACCGAGACAGCGCCAGCCTGATGCGGATGGGCATTTGAGACCGTGGGTGCTCCATGCGTTGCCCATCGCGTGTGCCCTATCCCGGATGTGCCGGAAAGCGGCGCATTTTCGAGGGAATTTTCCAAATTGCGCAGTTTGCCTTCCGCACGACGGCGCACGATCTTTCCTTCGACCAGCGTTGCCACGCCGGCAGAGTCATAGCCACGATATTCCAGTCTTTTCAGGGAATCTATGATCCGGGGAGCTGCTTCAATATCGCCCAGAATGCCGACAATGCCACACATGAGAAATGCCTTAAAAACCTGATTTGTCTGATTGCATTGCTTTAGACGACTGAGCCTCAGGGACTGAAATCAAACCCTGTTTCAGAACGTGACAAGCAATTGCCTAAAGCCTGAAAACCATCAGGATTTTGCATCCTTGGCTGCCTGCAATTCTTCACGAAGCTTTTTCGCCCGTCCGGGTTTTTCGGTTTGCTTCGACCGGCCAAAGACAAGCGAATCTCTCGAAACATCGTCAGTGATCACGCTTCCAGCTGACACAAAAGCGCCGTTGCCGAGCTTGACAGGAGCAACAAGTGTTGAGTTGGATCCGACAAAACTTCCGGCACCAATCTCTGTTCTGTGCTTGAGGTAACCATCGTAGTTACAAGTTATTGTTCCCGCGCCTATATTGGATTTTGATCCAACACTGGCATCGCCGATGTAACTGAGATGGTTGGCCTTTGCGCCGGAACCGAATGTCGCGTTCTTCACCTCAACAAAATTCCCGACACGCGTATCTGTTCCAAGCACAGCACCTGGACGCAAGCGGGCATAAGGCCCAACGATACTGTCAGCTCCGACAGTGGCTCCTTCCAGATGGCTGAATGCCCGGATTTTTGCCCCTTTCGCCACTTTCACCCCAGTTGCAAAAACGACATTCTGTTCGACAATGACCCCGGTTTCGAGATCAGTGTCGTGCGAAAAGAACACTGTGTGAGGTGCAAGAAGCGTGCAGCCTTTCTCGAGCGCTTCCTTGCGCATTCGTTTCTGGAAATCGGCTTCGCAAGATGCAAGCTGAAGACGCGTGTTGATCCCTTGGGTTTCGGTCTCTGAACCGGTGACCGCCACGACTTTCAAACCGCGCGTATTTGCAAGTTCAACCGCATCTGTAAGGTAAAACTCGTTCTTTGCGTTATTATTTCCGATCGCCTGTAGCAGCGACAAGGCATGTTTCCCTGCAAAACCCATTATGCCTGAGTTACAAACTGTGATTTTGCGTTCTTCTTCACTTGCGTCCTTTTCCTCGCGAATGGCTATCAGTTGCTCGTCTTTGATGAGCAAACGGCCATATCCAAACGGATTTGCAGATCTGAACCCCAGAACGGCGACATCAGCACCTGATTGCAAAGCCTGACGAACCTTCATGATTGTCGAAGCGGTCACCAGAGGCGTGTCCCCGAAAACCACGACGACATCATCGGCTTCGATTTCCAATGCAGGTTTAGCCGACAAAACAGCATGCGCCGTTCCAAGCCTTTCATGCTGGACATAACAACGCGCTGTTGATGCTAGTCGATAAACGAGCTCTTCAAGCTGTGGCATATCAGGGCCGGTGACCACTGATATTCTGTCAGAACCGGCTTGTTGCAACGTTTTTAATACATGCCCAACCATCGGCAGGCCACCGATTTCATGCATCACCTTTGGCAAATCAGACTTCATGCGTGTGCCGAGGCCGGCGGCAAGGACAATTGAGAGGCAGCTGCGCGTTGTCATGGAAGTCCCATTTTTGAAGGCATGTGACGATCAGGTGGAATCGGTCTTTATATGCCCCGATCCACAGAACATTGAAAGATCTGACTTAAGCACCATTTCCGTTTGCTGTCCGTTAACCATAATTAGCACCTGATACGTTATTCTCAGTGAGATTCGTTATTCGCGATCGGGAAACCGGGTAATTGGCAAAGACTCAGGAACAAAAAACATTCAAGGATACCATCCGTGAAACCTTCACGCCTTCGCGCGTCGGGCTGCTTTCCTGGGCATTCATTGCGGTTATCATGGGAACAATTGGAGTTGCCTCCTATCAGTTCGGTGGTGACACTCCCAATCGATCCTCAGGATCGCTGGTAACGTCCGGCCTCGTGCTCCCGCCCGCAGGCGATATCGAGACAACTGCGTCGATCCCCACATCTGGGCGCATTCCGGTGGAAATCCTCCAGGTGCCGCCAAACAGGCTGGATTTTGATGCGGTTAATCTGAATCAAAGCCAGATTGAAGTTCTTCAACGCGAAATTGTCGGCCTTCGCCGGAGGCTCAGCGCGTTGACCGAACAGAATATGGCGTATTCTCAGCGAATAGCGGCTCTGGAGAAGCAGGTGGCGGTTGCAAAGCTTTCCGACGCTGCCCAATCAAAAGCACAAGGCGACGCAAGCATTGAACCTGTACCGGGTGTCGTCATCACGAGGGCGAAACCTGACCTGCAAAGCACAACGGACTCTCAGCCAGCGGTCCCAGGCAAACCGAGCTTCGCCGTGGAATCAAAGCCTGAAAAAGAAATACAGACCGGCAACAATCGGGAAAACACACAGAAAAACGTCCCGCCTCGCCGAATTGCAATTCACACACCCCAAGGCACCCCGCCCGGCGATCCAGTCGCAAATGTCGAAAACCAGGAACCTGTTCGGATCGTGCAATTGCCGGAAGTTGAACCCGGTCCAATCGTGACCGGTTCAATACCAACCCAGGCAATAGATACCTTCCCTGAACAAACAACGCCTCCAGCTGCTCCATTTGATGCCAATCCGACACAAACCCGCGCCAAACCCACAATCATATCTCCGTCGAGCGCAGCAGGAAGATTGCGTGGAGGTGGTGAAAACCAGATCAAACGCAGTGATTTCGGTGCGGTGATCGGTCACTACAGCAGCATCGCTGCTGCCGCGAAAGCCTGGGCCGACTTTAAAGAGCAGAACGAAGAACGCATGAGAGATCTACGCCCACTTCTCATGAACAGGCAAGTCGCTGAAGGCGGTGTCGCCCTTCTTGTCGGACCTTTTGGAAATGCCGCCGATGCAGCTGTCGCCTGCCTACATTTGCTGGACGTAACAAGCTTGTGCCACCCTGCCCTTTATGCCGGTGAGCCTTTGATTGCAGCGGCCGAATTCAGGGACAGTGCGTTCTAGGAACAAGTCGTTTCTTGAACGGAACGTGGTGAACCGAGATCGGCAGCTCCCAAACCTGGTTTCTCGACTCATCCGTCACAATTCCAAGAGTTGCTTTTGTCTTATCCGATGTACTGAAACGCTGGAAATGTCTCCAGTAGCCAATATGAGAATACGGCCATTTGTCCGGTCAAAAACAGCACCCCGGTTAGTACAAGCACACCACCCATGGCTTTTTCCACCGCCCCCATATGCTTGCGGAAGCGTTTCATGAAATTGAGGAACGGGCCTGCGAAAAGGGCTGCGATCAGGAACGGAACGCCCAGTCCGACTGCATAAGCACTCAAAAGAAGCGCTCCCTGACCGACGGTATCCTCAGTGCCCGCCACAAACAGGATAGCGGCAAGGATCGGACCGACGCACGGCGTCCAGCCAAATCCGAAAGCTAGCCCGATGACATAAGCACCCAACGGGCCCGCGGGCTTTCTATCAACGTGCACTCTTGCTTCTCGATACAGAAGACCGATCCGAAACACCCCAAGAAAGTGAAGACCCATGATGATGATTGCGACGCCCGCGATATATCCGAGGTAGTCAAGATAGGCCCGGATAAACTGACCAAGAAAACTTGCTGTTGCGCCTAACAGTACAAAGACTGTCGAAAATCCGAGCACAAAAATCAACGCGCTGAAAAAAACTCGGCGGGTCGCACTATGCTTGTCCTCATCTTCACCTGTGAGCTCTTCAAGCGAAACTCCGGCAAGAAAACCGAGATAGGGAGGCACGAGAGGCAGCACACATGGAGAGACGAATGACAGGACACCTGCCAATGCGGCGCCAACTATTGTCACATCCTGGATCATCTAGGTTTCCGGCTTAGATTGCATTGAGTTCCGACCGCAGCCGGGTTGTTTTATCTTCAAACCTGTTTAACTGGAGAGGCGGTTTGCAAAAAGACAAAAGCCACTCACCTTTTAGCGAGGTGACCGCTTCTCAATCGGCTGATGTCGGTTCTGACGGCAATAAGCCCTGTTCCTGGAAGAAGCGCAATGCGCCAGGATGTAGCGGCGCTGCTTCGCCAAAATCGGTCATATCGTTCGCACTCAGTGCCCCAAGCGCCGGGTGAAGATCCTTGAAACCATCAAAGTTCTCGTAGACCGCTTTCACAAGAGTTCTGACGATTTTTTCCGGCATCTTCGCCGATGTCATAAAAGTCGCAACAACACCGAACGAGTCGATTGCTTTTTCATTGCCATAGGTTTCGGCGGGAATGACGGCCCTTTTGTAATAGGGTGACTGTTGAAGCAGGGCTTCGACTGCAGAACTCTCGATACCGAGCAGCCTGACACCGCAAAGCTGCTGTGTTTCTTCAATCAACGCCGCCGGATGACCAATTAACACGAAATATGCATCAATTGAGCCTGTGCAAAGCGCGTCGGCTAATTGCGATGTCCTCAGATTTGAGAGGTTTCCTTGGTCTTCCTCTGCCCAACCTATCCGACGAACAATTGCGGACCAGGAAGCAGCCGAACCGGAACCGCTGCTACCTATATTAATCCGAGCCCCTTTCAAGTCATCGAACTGCCTATAGTCTGAATTTCGCTTCACAACGATGGTGGCAACTTCGGGATGTAACGAGAAAACGGTCCGAAGATCCTCGAACGGTTCGGAAGAAGCAAAGACGGAAGTCCCGTGATAGGCGTGGTGCGCCCAATCCGACTGAACATAGCCAAAATCAAGGTTCCCTTCCCTCAACTGATCAATGTTGGAGATTGAACCAAGCGTGGTTTCAGCCGAGCACCTAACACCATGATCATGACGACTCAGATTGACGATCCTGCAGGTCGCTCCACCAGAAGGGTAGTATACGCCGGTTACTCCGGCGGTGCCGATCGTGACGAAAGATTGTTCAGCGCCCGAAGCCGGGCTATTGGCCGTGGTCAAGGCAGCTGCGATTGTGACAACGGCTAGACAAGAAGATAAAAAACCGCTTCTTGACCCTGGTTTTGTAGAAACAGAATAGATGAACCCAACTCCTCGGCAAGCTCGCACCTTTTGTTTGGCAACGAATACCAAACCAAATGATTTCTGACCAGTTCAGCTTGTCTGGTGAGGTTGGACTAAAGCACTTTACGATATTCAACAAAAAAGGCGCTCAAGCGCCTCATTGTAACCCAGCATTTCCCTTAAGGAACATGCTCCGGCCCCCAACCCAAGGCCGGTCACATTCGTACGTCTAGTTTGCCTTCCCTCCATTAATGACTTCGAACAGCTGCCCTTCCAGAGTCTCCTGATCTGCACCGTCTCTCAAACCCTGGCGCCACTGATCGAGGATCAATCGCAAACCAAGCGTTTCACGGCTATGGGGGAGATCCCCGACGAAAGACGCGAAAAATGCATCCAGCTGTTGTCTGTCTATCAAGCCTTGATCAATCAGTCCGTGAATCAAGGTCATCGTTGCAGCGATGTGCCCTTTCACGAAATCGAACTCCACCGAGCTCGTGTGTGTGTCCATAGTTGTTGATTGCATGTAACCTCTCAAGTGCTCAAAGACGTTACCCCACAAAGCTTTATTGCGCCACCTGACAGTTTTTGCAGGAGAATGATCATTATTTTCTTAAATTTGAATCTACTTGATTAGCATTTAAATTGTATTTGAAATGATTGTATGTATTTGCAATTTTACATCACTATTAGTTTTTGTTTTTATTTAAAAACTCTTTCCCGTTTGAGTTCTCATGAGCGTTTATTCGCCGTTCAAACAGCATTCGCTATGTTTTTTTCGAGGCTGTTGAAAAAATCAAAATTGCCTCTTGCAATGTCCTCTTTGTCGGCCTAAACACACGCCACCAACGCGGCGGCGACGAACGCAGACGCTGTTGTTGCACCGGAAATTGGTGAGAGCCGATAGCTCAGCTGGTAGAGCAACTGACTTTTAATCAGTAGGTCCAGGGTTCGAACCCCTGTCGGCTCACCAATATTTCCAACGACTTAGCAAGCTCCTCCAAAATACAAATGGATTTTTGCCAGCGCGACGCGTGAACGCTGACGCGCAGTTTTTTGTGTTTTCTGAATACACTTGCAAGTCTGTCGGCCCTTCAATGCTGAGCCGGTTCTGATCTCGCTCAAGCCCCCTTAAGAAACGAACCAATTGCTTGGTTGGTTCCATGTATTGGCGCTTAAGACTTCGATAAGCAAGAAAGCTGAAAATCCGGACTTATCCGACCGGATTTTCCTTCTGAATGTGCGTTTCGCCACCCAAGAGGCTTTTCACCTTCTCACGGAGCGTCTGCAGGCTCACATAAAGAATTGGGATCAAGAGAACACCAATCGAGGTTGCAAACAGCATTCCACCAAACACCGCAAAACCGATGGCTTTCTGGCTTGCTGCACCGGCACTAGAAGCCGTCATCAACGGCACAACACCCAGCAGGAACGACAGAGCGGTCATCATGACGGCACGAAAGCGCAAATGCGCCGCCTCAACAGCCGCATCGCGAATACCTTTACCGCTGTCACGTTGTTCCATTGCGAATTCGACAATCAGAATCGCATTCTTGGCCCCCATGCCCACAAGCATGATCATTCCGATCTGCGTGTAGAGATTGACGTCGCCGCCCGTCACAAAAACCGCAACCAGGGCGCCAAGAATTGCAAATGAGACCGACATCAAAATGGCGACCGGCATCGTCCAGCTCTCGTACTGAGCAACCAGGAACAAATAGGTGAAAAGCACCGACAACATGAGAATGAACATCACAATGTTGCCAGACCCTAGCTGCTGGAGTGCGGTGCCCGTCCATTCATAGGTATATCCGGGTGGCAAGGCTTCCTGAGCAGCAGTCTGAACCTCGTTGATGACCACGCCCGTCGATGCACCGGGAGCCGGATCAGCCATCACGGCAGCAGAGCGGAACATATTGTAGCGCGTCAGGATCTGAGGGCCGAGGACGTTCTGCGTTGTCAGGATGCTGCGCATTGGCACCATCGTTCCTTCGTCGGTGCGCACATAAAGCGCGCCGATATCTTCAACACGGTCTCGAAACTGACCCTCAGCCTGGATCATAACCTTGTAAACGCGGCCAAAGATATTGAAGTCGTTGATATAGTAGGATCCAAGATAAGCCTGCAACGTCGTAAAGACATCGGAGACGTTGATCCCGAGGGTCTTGGCCTTCTGCCGATCAAGGTCAACGAACACCTGTGGCACGTTCGCCCTGAAGGTTGAATATGCGCGCGCGATGTCTGCACTTTGGTTGGCCGAGTAGACCATGGAACCCACTGCAGACGCGAGATCCTGAGGAGTTCCGTCCGCAGTTTGCTGCAACATCATCTGGACACCGCCGGTCGTACCTAGGCCTGGAATGGGAGGCGGATTGAAGGCGATGATGTTTGCGCCCGGGATTGTCGAAAACTCTGCCCAGAATTTTCCAAGTATTGCATCGATCTTGAGATCCGGCTGTTGCCGGTCTTCCCAGTTGCTCATCGTTGCAATGACGAGCGCTGCATTCGAAGAGGTCGCGCCGTTCAGGATAGAAAACCCGTTCACGATCACGACGTTTTCAACTCCAGGGGTGTTTGATGTCAGCTCAACAACACGCTCAGTAACACTCTCGGTGCGTTGGAGCGAAGCACCGTCCGGCAGCTGCACATCGACCATGAGGTACCCCTGGTCTTCCGATGGCAGAAAACCTTGAGGCAATGTTCCGCCGAGCGTGACAATAACCGCTATCACACCGGCAACAATCGCAACGCCGACAAATGCAACACGCACAAGCCTGCGTACGATTGCGGTATAGCCATCTCTGATCGATGTAATGCCTCGGTCGAACATTCCCATGATGCCGCGAGGCGGACCAGAACGAGCTTTAAGGATAAGGCCGCAAAGCGCAGGAGACAGGGTCAAGGCGTTGATCGACGAGATCACGACAGACACGGAAATCGTAACCGCAAACTGCGAATAGAGCCGACCTGTAATGCCGGGCATAAAGATTGTAGGCACAAAAACAGCCAGCAGAACCAAGGTGGTGGCAATCACCGGACTGGTGATCTGTTCCATGGCCTTTGCGGTTGCTTCCTTGGGCGGCAATCCTTCATCCGCAATGATGCGTTCCACGTTCTCAACGACAACGATCGCATCATCAACAACGATACCAATCGCCAGAACCAGAGCGAACAGCGAGATGGTATTGAGTGACATGCCGAGCGCAAGCAGCACCGCAAACGTTCCGATCAGCGAAACCGGGATGGCAACGGTGGGAATGATCGTCGCCCGCCAATTGCCAAGGAACACAAATACGACTGAGACAACGAGCAGGAAGGTCAGAAAGAGCGTCGCGATCACGTCATCCAGGGATGCCTGGACAAAGTCGGTCGTGTTAAACGGCACGCCATAGGCCATGTCGGGAGGAAATGTTTCAGACAGACTATCCAGGCGTTTCAAGACATCTTCGGCAACCTGCAAAGCGTTGGCACCCGGTGCCTGATAGATTGCAAGAACGGTGGACGGCTGTCCGTTGAATTCACCGGAGGCATTATAGAATTGCGCTCCGAGCTCGACACGAGCGACATCACCAATCGTGACAGTGGCCCCGTCGTCGCCGGTTCGAAGCACAATCTCTTCAAACTCTTCGGGTGTCGACAGTCGCCCCTTGGCCTTGATTGTGTACTGAAACTGCTGCCCATCAGGAACCGGTGGCGCTCCGATCTGACCCGCGGCAACCTGAATGTTCTGGTCACGAACCGCGTTGATAAAATCCGTCGGTGTCATGCCAAGGCTTGTCAGCTTGTCTGGATCGAGCCAGATCCGCATACCGTAGGCAAAGTCTGTCATGACATCTGCGCGGCCAACGCCTTGGACGCGCGCCAGCGCATCCTTCAGATTGATCGAGGCATAGTTTGACAGAAAAACTTCGTCATATGTGCCTTTCGGCGAATACAACGTTACAACCAGCAACATGTTTGTGCTGGCCTTCTGGACCGTCACGCCATTGGCTGTAACTTCGCTCGGCAGCTGGCTGGTCGCCTGGCTCACACGGTTCTGAGTATTGACTGTCGCAATGTCCGGGTCTGTTCCGACATTGAATGTCACGTTCAAGGAATAGTTGCCGCTGTCGTTGCTGGTCGACTGCATGTAAATCATGTCGTCGACGCCATTGACCTGCCCCTCGATCGGCGCAGCTACCGTTTCTTCAAGAACTTCAGCGTTCGCTCCAGTATAAGTCGCCGATACGTTGACGACTGGCGGCGTAATATTCGGAAACTGTTCAACAGGAAGCGCCAGATAACCCAGGATCCCGGCGATCGTAATCACAATTGAAATAACCAGCGCAAATTTTGGCCGGTAGATGAAAAATTTTGAAAACATTTAGCTTTGCTCCGCCGGCTTGGCTGCAAGGTCGGGGGTTACCTCGACACCGGGCCTGACTTTCTGCAAGCCTTCGATGATAACCTCATCACCTTCCGCCAGTCCTTTGGTCACCACAAAATTTGTTTCGATTTGCTGCCCGAGCTCTACATATTTTTGCTCGACCTTCTTGTCGGAGGTAACGGCAAGCGCAAAAGCACCTTGCTGATCGCGCTGAATGGCGGCCTGCGGAACAACTAGCGCGGTTTCCGTTTTGGGAGCTTCAAGCACAACGGTGACATAGGTTCCTGCCAACAGGCGCACGTCCTCGTTCTGGAATTGGCCTCTGAACGATATAGTCCCGGTGGTTGGATCTACCTGATTGTCGATATAGACAATCTTGCCCTTCTCTCCGTATGTCTCGCCATTGGGGAGAACAAGACTTATGTCTGGCGACTCATCCGGGCTGATGTCTGCCGGTTTGATGCCATGCGTTTTCACCGCGTCCAGATACTGCGCTTCTGACACCGAAAAATTCACATAGACGGGCGCGAGCCGGATGAGCTTCGCAAGCGGCTGCGTTGTCGGACCAACGACTTCGCCGACGCTGTATGTCGATTTGCCGATCTGGCCGGGAAACGGCGCGGATACATTCGTATAGCTCAAATTGAGTTCGGCCTGCTGAAGAGCTGATTGAGCAGCCTCAACTGAAGCTTCGGCTTGCTGCTTTTGCGCAAGTGTCGCCTCATAAGCGGCCTCAGAAACGTGCCCCTTCTCCAACAAGTCCTTGTCACGCTTTTCATCCGCAGCCTTCAGGGCCGAATCGGCTTTTGCGCTCGCAACGTCGGCTTTGGCCTTGGTCAGCTCCGCTTCGTATTGCGCTTTTTCGATTGTGAACAAGAGATCGTCCTGTTTCACGACAGAACCGTCCGGGACCGATTTGTCCTCCAGAAATCCGCTGACACGCGCAATCAGGTCGACCTGATCGACGGCCGCGATTTGTCCAACAAAACGCGCACTTTCGCGTACATCCTGCGATGTCACCTTTGCAACAGTGACTGCGGGTGGTGGTGCCGCAGGTGCTTCCGTCTGCTGAGAACTGTCCGAGCAACCTGCCAGAATAACGGCAGTGACTCCGGCAATAGCAATTGAACGGTGAAAAGAGGAAAAATGAAAAATGGCCATTCATGAAGCTCCGCTGTCAGACCCTTGAGGCCGAGGCGCACGATCGAACTTCACTATAAAAGGACTTGTTGATTCAACAAGAGATTATTCTGGTCGCGCCTGTTCGCGCACACGATAAATTGCGTCAGGTTTTCAACTCG
The DNA here is from genome assembly GCF_026191725.2 of Roseibium porphyridii. Taxonomy (NCBI): domain Bacteria; kingdom Pseudomonadati; phylum Pseudomonadota; class Alphaproteobacteria; order Hyphomicrobiales; family Stappiaceae; genus Roseibium; species Roseibium porphyridii. The sequence continues at coordinate 3,146,793 of NZ_CP120863.1, read as the reverse complement.
GTGAGTTGTCTTTGAAAGCCGCGGACTAGACTTCAGCCGACACTACTTATGCTCTTTGGCCGGCTTGAGCACAATCGTGAGACCGAAGAGTTCATTGGCGGGAACGATCCTGGTCGCATCAAGGCAGTCACATTCAAACTCCAATGCAACCAAAAGCGGCAGATCACCGACAACGGCATTGGCGGCGGCTTCTCCGACAAGCGATTTGTATCCTGCGGGGCTGATCACAAACACCTTTCCCCGAGGCGTCTCCAACTCCAATCCAAGACTGGTGGCCCGCATCTCGCGTTGCCCAGCAAAAGCGCCCAGAAATTCATGATGATCCGACGGATCTTCGGCAAGCATATAAACAGTTTGCACTGTGCGCGCGCCGTTTGCATGCGTCTGAAAATCTTGTTTCCAGAAGTTCTCGGGGTATTTGTTGAAACACGTAAAATAGCCGATCTGTGGAGAGAGCGGATTGTTCAAGATCGTCAAGTCGAAGGCGACAGATGCTGTGGACCCGTCTTTCAGATGAGCTGTGCGTTCAAAAGAAAACGGTTCATAGAGGTCGAGACCTGACTTCAAGAACGCATCACGGTCTTCCGCAGCACCCTTGCTTTCCAGGACCAGCATGCTGGCCCCTTCTCTTTGCGACAGAAAGTCCCGATTGAAAGCGCCAAATGAAAAGTGTTTTCCTGCTGGCTCCTCAATAAGGCTCGCGTCAGCCACACTCAACAACTCGATAAAGAAGCCATCAACCTGAATCAGCCGATTTGCCGTACCCCAAGGGTGTCGGTTCTCGGGCGTCACCGTAAAACCAAGCTCGGCATAAGCACGACCGGCTGCATCAAGATCTTTTACTGCGACGACGATATGATCAAGACCGCGCACCATGGCCATTCCTTCGGGTTGAACGTTCAATCAGACCAGACGACTCTGCTGAACCGCAGCACCGACAAACGAAGCAAAAAGCGGATGAGGTTCGAAGGGTCTAGACTTGAGCTCCGGGTGGTATTGCACACCGATGAACCAAGGATGATCATCAATTTCAACGGTCTCCGGCAACACCCCGTCCGGGGATGTCCCGGCAAAGATCAGACCGCAGTCTTCAAGGCGCTCGCGGTAGCCGATATTGACCTCATAGCGATGACGATGACGCTCTGAAATCACGGTCGTTTCATAAATCTCGGCAATTTTCGATCCCGCCTTCAATGCGGCAGGATAAGCACCAAGTCGCATCGTGCCACCCAGGTCACCATCGGCAACGCGGGTCTCCTTTTCGTTGCCCTTGGTCCATTCCGTCATCAAACCAACGACCGGTTCCTTTGCTGGTCCGAATTCAGTGGAATTGGCGTTCTTAATTCCGGCAAGGTTGCGAGCGGCTTCCAAAACGGCCATCTGCATCCCGAAACAGATACCGAAATAAGGGATGTTTCTAGTCCGGGCGTAGTTGGCGGCCGCAATCTTGCCTTCAGCGCCGCGTTCGCCGAAGCCACCGGGCACCAGAATGCCGTGGACACCTTCCAGATAGGGACTTGGGTCCTCTTTCTCGAAAATCTCCGATTCGATCCATTCAAGTTCCACTTTGACACGATTGGCTATTCCACCGTGAACAAGAGCTTCAATCAGCGATTTGTAAGCGTCTTTCAGAACGGTGTATTTGCCGACGATCGCTATTTTGACCTCGCCCTCAGGGTTTGCGACGGCTTCCGAGATACCTTCCCAACGATCAAGCACTGGAGCCGGAGCACCTTTCAGGCCAAAGGCCGCCAGCACTTCACTGTCGAGCCCCTCTTTATGATACGCGATTGGAACATCGTAGATCGACTTGACGTCATAGGCTGGAATGACCGCGCTTTCCCGCACGTTACAGAACAAGGAGAGTTTTCGCTTCTCTGTCTCGGGAATGGGCCGATCACAGCGAATCATCAAGATGTCCGGCTGAATGCCGATTGAACGCAATTCCTTCACCGAGTGCTGAGTCGGCTTGGTTTTCATTTCGCCGGCACTCGGTATGTAAGGCATCAAAGTCAGGTGAACATAGACAACGTCCCCGCGTGGCAGGTCGTTGCCGAGCTGTCGGATTGCTTCAAAGAACGGCAATCCCTCGATGTCTCCAACGGTGCCGCCAATCTCCACGAGAACGAAGTCGTAGTCTTCGTTGCCGGTCACAACGAAGTTCTTGATGGCATCGGTAACATGCGGGATCACCTGTACAGTGCCGCCCAGATAGTCACCGCGACGTTCCTTGGCAATGATATCCTGATAGATGCGCCCGGTGGTAATGTTGTCCTGCTGATTGGCCGGACGCCCGGTAAAGCGTTCATAGTGACCGAGATCGAGATCCGTCTCCGCGCCGTCATCAGTCACGAAGCATTCTCCGTGCTGGTACGGACTCATCGTTCCCGGATCAACGTTGAGATAAGGGTCGAGTTTACGAAGACGTACCTTGTATCCACGGGCCTGAAGCAATGCGCCCAGTGCCGCCGATGCAAGACCTTTTCCAAGCGAGGAAACCACGCCGCCAGTGATGAAGATGTATCGCGCCATGGATCAATACCATATCCTTGCCGAGGGCGCTTTGGCCACTCGGGAGTTGCGTTCTTAACACATAAAAATGCCCTGCGAGATCAGCCGCAGGGCATCTGTTGGATGAAAGGCCGTTGAGCCTTCAGAACCGCCTTATTGCGCGGTCGGCACCTGTGGGCCTGAGGGTGGGCTTAGACCCTGAAGATCATCAAGAATACCGCCTGATCCATTTTGGGTATCCCCATCTTGAACAGCTGGTGCACCATCGATCGCAGCCGGAGCGGCATCCAGGATTGACGCCGGGCTGTCTTCGTTTTTTGCAATCAGGCTAAGCGCCAGGGACGTTGCGAAAAACGCCACCGCCAGGATTGCAGTTGCCCTGGTCAGTATGTTCGCCGTGCCGCGGCTTGACATCAGGCCGCCACCGCCGCCACCGCCGCCAATACCAAGCGCTCCGCCTTCCGAGCGCTGAAGGAGGACAACAAGCACCAGGGCCAGGACGACCATAAGGTGTATTACGATGACTACGGTTTCCATCGAGTGCCATTCTGTATTGAATTCAAGTTTGGCGGCCTTCTACACCAGACCGAGGTGGCTTTCCACCCTTCAATTGCGTCTTGAACACAGAAGCGTCAAGACCTTGCCGATCACGAATAGGCAGCCAGGATACCCAACAAGTCATCGGCCTTAAGGCTGGCTCCCCCTACAAGCGCCCCATTTACATTGTCGACAGACATGAGTTCTCTTGCGTTTGCCGGTTTGACTGAACCGCCATAAAGCAGGCGCATCGCCTGTCCTTCGCTTCCCAGTCGTCCTTCCAAATTGACCCGCATTGCCTTGTGCATTTCTGCCACATCCGCAGCAGTCGGCGTCAATCCGGTACCGATCGCCCAGACCGGTTCATAGGCGACGACAGTGTTTTCAGCTGTCGCACCGTCCGGAATGGATGCATTCAGCTGGCCTTCGACAATCGATACCGCGTTCCCGGCTTTCCGTTCAGCCTCTGTTTCTCCCACGCAAATGATTGCAATCAGACCGGCACGCCAAGCCGCCTGTGCTTTGGCATTTACGATTGCGTCGCTTTCACCATGATCCGTGCGGCGCTCCGAGTGCCCGACAATCACAGCGCTCGCGCCTGCATCGGCCAGCATTTCAGCAGAAATGTCTCCGGTATGGGCGCCAGAAGCAGCGGTGTGGCAATCCTGCCCGCCGATTGCGGGCGGCCCTTTACCGGCTTTCTCGGCCAACAGGGCGGTGAGCGTCGAAGGGGCGCAAATCATCGCGTCAACGGTGTCGGCAACCTCGTCGGAGATACCAACCACCATCTTGTAGAACTCGGCCTGACTGGCCTTCAGGCCATTCATTTTCCAGTTTCCGGCCACCAGCGGCTTGATCGCTGCGCTCATAGTGTTTTTCTCCCAAGGCATGTCAAGAATTTGCCGCCTATAGAGCAGAAGCATCCCAATGTTGCAATCCACACCTGCCCAGCAAAATCAAATCTGCGTTGAAGTTACGCGTCACCGCCTTGCGGCGGCGACATGACCTCATTATGATCCGCCCGCTCCGGCTGAAGCCGGTCCCATAATCAGCCTGCTGTTCGGCTGCTGGAATGACAAGAATACGGGAGACGTCATGCTCGACGCGCTGCGCAAGGGCGCTGGCACATGGATTGCCAAAATATTCATCGCCTTGCTGATCTTTAGCTTCGCCATCTGGGGTGTAACCGACTTCTTGCAGGGCTTCGGCCAAAACACTGCGGCAAGAGTTGGTGACACGGAAGTCTCCCTCCTCGATTTCGATCGCACATACCGTCAGGATCTCAACCGTTTCGGTCAACAGCTTGGCCGTCCGCTGACACCCAGCGAGGGAGCTGCACTTGGCATCCCGCAGCAGTCTCTCGGCAGGTTGGTCGCGGAAGCTGCGATGAACAATGCAGCGAATGAATTGAAGTTGAGCGTATCGGACGAGCGCCTGGCGACAATCATTCAGTCTGATCCGGCGTTCCAAAGCTCAAGCGGACGCTATGATCGCACCCGATTGCAACAAGTGCTTCAAAGCAACGGGTATACAGAAGACGAATATGTCGTCCAGCGCCGTCATATTGCGGAACGCAGCCAACTCGCCGAAGGCATCGCTGGAAGCATGAAGGCACCAGTTGCCTACCTGGAGGCGTTGAACGCTTACCAGAGCGAAAGCCGCAACGCTGAGTATCTTTTGATCACGGCCGACTATATCGGAGAGATTGAGGACCCCGCTGACGGGGATCTCTCAACCTACTTTGAAGACAACAAGGCGAATTTCAAAGCACCGGAATATCGTGAAATCAAGATGCTCGAACTGACCCCCGAGGCTCTTTCCAGACCGGGCGACATTGTCGAAGAAGATGCTCTTGCCGAGTATGAGCGCCGGAAAGAAGACTTTTCGCAGCCCGAACGCCGACGGGTGAGGCAAATGTCGTTCCCTTCTCAGGAAGCAGCTGAGGAAGCAGCAGCTGAACTGCAAGGCGGCAAGACCTTTGACGATCTCATGACTGAGCGCAATCTGACGAACAACGATGTTTCCCTTGGTGAAATGGCCAGAGCTGACTTTCTGGACGAAACGCTCGGCGATACTGCCTTTTCTCTTGCAGAAGGAGAAACGAGTGGCGCAGTCGACGGTCGGTTCTCGACAGTTGTGCTGAACGTTGAAGAAATTCTGCCGGAAGACGTGCAGCCCTTCGAAGAAGTTCGTGACACCATTGTCACAGAGCTGGCATCAGAACAGGCTGAGCGTGAAATTCTGGACCTCCTAGATGAAATCGAAGATGCCCGCGCAGGTGGCGCACTGCTAGACGAAGTCGGAGAGCGTTTCTCGCTTCAGGTGAAGTCTCCTGAAGCCTTCGATGCCAGTGGCCTGTCCATGTCACGTTCAACAGTGGAGTTGACCGAAACTGACGGCCTCGTGTCCGGTGCATTCGACAGTGACATCGGCATTGAAAACGACGTCATCCAGCTCGGAAACCAGGGTTTCCTTTGGTACGAAGTCACAAAGGTTATTCCTGCGCGCGATAGAACGCTTGATGAAGTCCGAGAAGACGCCATTGCCAGCTGGAAACGGGATGAGATGGCAAAGCGGCTTGGTGAAGCTGCCGATGCGTCTCTCGCGAAGGCTGAAAGCGGAACACCTCTGGCAAACCTTGCCACGGAAATGGGGCTTGAGGTCAAGACAGCAGATGACCTCAGACGAAACAACCCGTTGGGAGATCTGGGGCAGGAAGCAATCACGGCTGTGTTCAATGGACCAGAAGGAAGTGCTGCAACCACAGCTTCGGCGGATGGCAATAGCCGGGTGGTCTTGAAAGTCACGGCAACGTCTCGCCCGGAGCTTGAGGCCGATTCACCGGAAGCTGCAGCACTCGGTTCTCAGCTGTCGCAGCAGATCCAGGAAACGCTGTTAGGTCAGTTCATCTCCGATCAGGAAAGAAAGTCGGGCGTTGAAATCAACAATGTCGGAATTTCCCAGGTGATCGGACTGACGCAGCAGCAGCACTGACTTTCGGCACTGGCGGATTTGACGACATGACCAATTTCAAGGACATCATCGCAAGTGTGGCTGACGGCGAAACACTGAGCCCAAAAGACGCACGCGAGGCCTTTGAAGTCATCCTCTCCGGATCCGCCACACCTTCCCAATTGGGTGGTTTCCTGATGGCACTCCGCGTACGCGGTGAAAGCATTGCCGAAGTTACAGGTGCGGTTGCGACGATGCGCGCCAAGATGCTGCCCGTCAATGCGCCAGACAATGCCATAGATATCGTTGGCACAGGTGGTGACAGTTCCGGAAGTTACAACATCTCAACGTGCACGGCGATTGTTGTGGCCGGTTGCGGCGTGCCGGTTGCCAAGCACGGGAACCGGTCCCTTTCCTCCAAGTCCGGTGCTGCCGAAGCGCTTTCAGAACTCGGCGTGAATATCGACATTGCGCCTGAACAGATCTCAGAGTGCATTCGCAAGGCTGGCATAGGCTTCATGTTCGCGCCGCTTCATCATGCAGCGATGAAACATGTGGGTCCTACCCGCATGGAACTTGGAACAAGAACGATCTTCAACTTGCTTGGTCCTTTGTCGAACCCCGCGGGCGTCAATCGCCAAATGGTCGGTGTATTTGCGCACAAATGGGTTGAACCTGTCGCACAGTCCCTGAACGAACTCGGCTCGGAAAAGGCATGGGTCGTTCACGGCTCGGACGGGATGGACGAGATCACCACCACCGGCAAGACGTTTGTCAGTGAACTCAAGGCGGGAAGTGTCCGGTCTTTTGAGATTTCTCCGGAAGATGCAGGTTTGCCAATCGCAAGAATGGAAGATCTCAAAGGTGGTCTGCCAGCCGAAAATGCCAGGGCTCTACGCGAGGTGCTGGCGGGTGCAAAAAATGCATATCGCGACATAGTTCTTTTTAATGCTGCTGCCTCCCTGATAGTTGCTGACAAGGTCGATGATCTCAAACAGGGTGCCGATATGGCAGCAGAATCCATCGACAGCGGCACAGCGGCAGACACACTTGAAAAGCTGGTTGCTGCTTCAAACGGGTAAATCATGGCCGATATCCTGCAAAAAATTGAAGCCTACAAACGCGAAGAAATCGCAGCAGCCAAGGCCCATGTCTCCCTGGCTGACCTGAAGGCACGCTGCGCTGACATCGAGGCCCCACGGGGCTTTTTGAAGGCGATCGAAACCAAGCACTCGGCTGGCGACTATGCCCTGATTGCAGAAATAAAGAAGGCCAGTCCCTCTAAGGGTCTCATTCGCGCCGACTTTGATCCGCCAGCACTTGCGAAAGCATATGAAGACGGCGGGGCAGCCTGCCTGTCGGTTCTGACTGACACCCCGTCATTTCAGGGAAAACCGGAATTCTTGACTGCTGCGCGCTCGGCTGTTTCCCTGCCCGCGTTGCGCAAGGACTTTTTGTACGACACCTACCAGGTCCATGAAGCCCGGGCCTGGGGCGGTGACTGTATCCTAGTCATTCTGGCGTCGGTCGATGACGAAACGGCAAAAGCGCTCGAAGACACAGCATTCGAACTTGGCATGGATGTTCTTCTTGAAGTGCACAATGCCGAGGAGTTGGAACGAGCGCTCAAGCTTACCTCTCGTCTGGTCGGTATCAACAACCGAAACCTTAAGACTTTCGAAACAAAACTTGAAACCAGCGAGGCTCTGGCACCACAGGTGCCGGACGACCGGATCGTGGTTGGCGAATCCGGGTTGTTCACTTCTGATGATCTCGCCCGAATGAACAAGGTCGCGATTTCAACTTTCCTGATCGGCGAAAGCCTGATGCGCCAGGATGATGTGACCCAAGCGACAAAAGACCTCCTCCAACGTTCACCCCTGTCAAAAGCGGTTTGATCCGGCCATGAGCAGTCACGACCCGAAACTGACGCACCTGGACGAGGCCGGTGCAGCCAACATGGTGGATGTCTCGACCAAGGAAAGCACCCACAGAATTGCCGTGGCGCGCGGAAGCGTGACCATGCGCGCCGAAACGCTCGCACTCATTCGATCTGGCAATGCCAAAAAAGGTGATGTGATCGGCACAGCGCGTGTTGCCGGGATCATGGCTGCGAAAAAAACCCACGAACTCGTGCCGCTTTGTCATCCCCTGATGTTGTCCAAAGTTGCTGTTGATATCGAAGTCGATGAAGAACTGCCCGGTCTTCTTGTGACAGCGACAACAAAAGTCAGCGGACAAACCGGCGTCGAGATGGAAGCTCTGACCGCTTGCTCGGTTACCTGCCTGACCATTTACGACATGGCCAAGGCAGTCGACCGGGGAATGGTTATTGGAAATATCAGATTGGTGGAAAAGGCCGGTGGCAAGTCGGGTCATTGGACGCTGGAAGAAGACGGCAGCGAAGGTGGCACCTGATGAGCCTCATGCCCGTCTCGGAGGCCCTTGAAAACCTGCTCGAAGGCGTCGAACCAAGAGAAACTGTTCAGGTAGCACTCGATCAGGCCAACGGTCGTTTTCTTGCCGAACCTCTTGTCTCCACGCGAAACCAGCCCCCTTTTGCCGCATCCGCCATGGATGGATACGCCATCCGTCACAGTGACCTCTCCAGTGATAAGACCGTCCTTGAGGTGATTGGGGAAGCGCCCGCTGGACACGGTTTCACCGGAAATGTGCAGAGCGGCCAGGCCGTGCGGATTTTTACCGGTGCACCGGTTCCCGAAGGAACCGACACCATTCTCATTCAGGAAAATGCGGAAAGAACAGGCAACAGAATTACTGTGCTTGAACTGCCTCAGAAATCGGCCTTTGTTCGGCCAGCAGGCCTCGATTTTTCCAAGGGTGAGGTCTTGTTGTCTCCTCCTTTGTGCCTCACATACCGGCACCTTGCGCTGGCAGCAGCGATGAACCACGAGCAGGTGCCTGTCATCCGCAAACCCGTCGTTGCGATACTGGCAACAGGTGATGAACTGGTGCGCCCGGGTCAGGATCCTGGCCCGGATCAGATCATCGCTTCAAATCACGCTGGCATCGCCGCACTGGTCGAAGATTGCGGCGGCTCACCCCTTGATCTCGGCATTTCACGAGACGACCCGATTGAACTGGCAACACATGTACGCAGGGCACTGGACGTCAAGGCGGACATTCTTGTCACACTTGGCGGAGCATCGGTTGGGGACCATGATTTGGTTCAGGATGTCCTAGGCCAGGAAGGCATGGATTTGGCCTTCTGGCGCATCGCCATGCGACCAGGAAAACCCTTGATGGCCGGGCGCCTCGGCAAGACAAAGGTCCTCGGGCTCCCGGGCAATCCTGTCTCCAGCCTGGTGTGTGGACTTTTGTTCCTGAAACCGTTGTTGCAGGCCATGCTTGGTCAAAATCCGAACCAAACCAGTCCGCAACAGGCTATACTTGGCGCAGACCTGCCAGAGAATGACCGAAGGCAGGACTATGTCCGCGCAGCTTTGTCTGAAGACGAAAATGGCCGCGCGGTTGCCACACCTTTTTCAAAACAAGACAGTTCCATGTTGAACCTGCTCGCACAATCCGGTGCATTGATTGTCCGGCCGCCGCACGCTTTGGGCGAGACAGCCGGCACAATGGTTCCAATCTTGAAACTCTGAAACGTCGGATCAGCGTTCCCGCATCGCGTGGGCGATCTGGTCTGTAATGGGTTTCACCAGATAGCTCAGCACCGTCCGATCCCCTGTTTGCAGGAAAGTTTCAACCGGCATTCCTGGAACCAGCGTCTGGGTACCGAGCTTATCCAGTTCCTTGTCGTCAATCACCATCCTTGCAACGTAGTAGCTGTTGCCTGTGCGCTCATCCTCTGTCAGGTCAGCAGACACAGTCAGAAGCTCCGCATTCAGCTCGGGCGTGGTTCTCTGGTCAAAGCTCGGAAAGCGTACTCTTGCACTTTGTCCCGGTGCCATTTGGTCAATATCAACAGGGCGAACCTGCGCTTCAACCAGCAACTGATCTTCCCTCGGCACGATCTGCATGACGGTCTCGCCCGGTGCTATCACACCGCCGATTGTATGGACTGACAACTGATGCACAAAGCCGTTGATAGGCGCCATGATTGCAACGCGGGTGAGTTCGTCCTCAGCGGCGATCTTCTGCTCTTCCAGCTGTGCAATGCGCGAACGTACTTCCTGAAGCTGCTCCAGAACCTCGGCACGATAGGATTCCTCAATTTGCAGGATCTGGATGCGGCGCTCACTGATTGATTCCTTAGTTCGCGCGATCTGCGCGATCAGGTCTCCGTATTCGCCTGCAAGACGGGCCTTTTCCCTTCGAAGCGCTGTAACGCGGCTCTTGGAGACGAGTTGCTTGTTCAAAAGCCCGTCAAGGTCCCCGAGTTCCTCATCAATCAGCTCAATTTCAGAATCCTTGGCCGTGACCTGGGCTTGCAAGCCCTGGGTCTGCTTGTTGAATTGCCGGATCTGCTCCTCAAGTTGATTTTTCCTGCCTTCCTTTGAATTTTGCCTTGCCTGTAGAAGCAGCTGCTGTCCGCGCTCAATATCGCCGACCTTGTCCTTGCGATCCTCCGGCCAGTCGATTGTGGTTTTGTCGTCTCGCTCAGCCTCAAGGCGAAGCTCCTGCGCCGTCAATTCCGTCAGCTGTTTGGTGATCACCGCCAGATTGGCGCGGGTAACGGTATCGTCCAGCCTGAGAAGAAGTTCTCCCGCCTCGACCATGTCGCCATCCTTGACCGTGATCTGACGAACAATACCACCCTCACGATGCTGGACCTGTTTGGTATTGCTCTCAACCACAATGGTTCCTGAAGAAACAACGGCGCCGGATATCTCGGTAAAAGTGGCCCAGGCTCCGATGCCCCCCACCACGAAGATCGCAACGAACAAGGCAAACAGCAGATGATTTCGGACTGTTTTGCGCAACATGTCATCCGCATTGCCTGACAGGGCGTTTCCGGTCGCTTGATTGATTTTCTGATTAGCCATTGATCACCGTCCCGGAGCCATACCGGTCTGCACGCGCGGAACCGGTTGCACAACTTGTTTAAGTACGTCTTCCTTGGGGCCGAAGCCGACCATCTTGCCTTCCTTGAGGCACAAAATCTTATCGACCGTCGCGATGGCACTCGGTCGATGCGCGATAACAACCACAATCGAGCCCTTGTCACGCATCGCCTTGATGGCGTTGGTCAAAGCGCCCTCACCTTCTGCGTCGAGATTGGAATTCGGCTCGTCCAGCACCACGAGGAACGGGTTTCCGTAAAGCGCCCGCGCAAGCGCAATGCGTTGTCTTTGTCCGGCAGAAAGCAACCGTCCGCTGCGCCCGATGACGGTGTTGTAGCCTTCTGGCAGGCTCACGATCAGATCATGCACATCTGCCAGTTTGGCTGCTTCGATAATCTTTTCAGACGAAGCCTCGGCACCAAAGCGCGCGATGTTATCTGCGATCGTTCCATCAAAAAGCTGGAGATCCTGCGGCAGATAGCCGATGAAATCGCCTCGTTTCGCGCTCGGCCATTGACCAAGTTCTGAACCGTCGAAGCGGATGACGCCTTTGAGGGATGGCGTCGCCCCGACAAGAGCGCGTGCAAATGTCGATTTGCCCGAACCTGAAGGCCCGATGATTCCAAGTCCGTCACCTGCGGACAGTTCAAGTGAAACATTTTGGACAAACGGCATGGCTTCACCAAACGGGCCGCAGAAGACCTGTTCGGCCGTGAGTTTTTGCGTCGGGATCGGCAAATCCATCTTTTCAGGTTCGTCATCTGCAATCAGCAAGACTTCCCGCAGGCGTTTCAATGCCTGTCTGCTTGCGACAAACCCACGCCATTGAGCAACCGCCTGTTCAATCGGCGACAACGCACGGGACGTCATGATTGAGGCCGCAATCATGACACCTGGGGTGATTTCCTGTTGAATCGCAAGCCAGGCTCCGACACCCAATATCGCAGACTGCAGAACGAACCTAATCGTCTTGATCGCCGTTCCGAAAACACCTGTTCGATCCGCAGCACGGCGCTGTGTCGACAGATATTCGTTGTTCTGATCATCCCATTTCGATGTCAGAGCGCTCTGCATTCCCATCGCTGTGACAACTTCGGAGTTCCGCTGACCGATCTCGACCTCAGCCGACCGCTTTCCAGCCTGACCGGCAGCTTCCTCTGAAGGGCCGCGTGACATAAGCTCGTTCAAGCCAATCAAAATGGTGATGACCAGCGCACCGGCAGCGCCCACGATACCAAGAAGAGGGTGAAACAGAAAAACGATGCCAAGATACAACGGCAGCCAGGGAATATCGAAGATAGCAGCCGGACCCGGACCGGACAGAAATTGTCGAACGGTATCCAAATCTTGAACAGGGCGAAGTTTGGCTGCCTTTTTACCAAGCCTGACAGGCAGTGAATTGGAAACTCTGTAAACAATCCCGCTCAGGCGCGCATCGACCCTTTGGCCTAGACGAGACAGGATACGGCTCCGAACGCCCTCTAGGAGGCCATAAAAGAGGTAGAGCACAATGGCCAGAACCCCGATGACGACGAGCGTCGGGACGGAACCGCTTGCCAGCACCCGGTCATATACCTGAAGCATGAACACCGGCCCGGTGAGCATCAGGATATTTATGACGAAACTAACGATCGCAACGCCCCAGAAGGCGGATTTGACGGGACGAAATGCCTTTGTTACCGGATTGTTCCGGCCAACCACCGCTTTCGCGTTGTTTTGTTTTACGCCCACCATTTAGCCCTCGGAACCGTTGCTTTTGATCAGGAATTCACATTCAAGCACCGTCATGAACCACCTTGCCGACAAGTCTTGCAAGGCAGGACGTAACCACAACCGGATTGCTAGAATCTAAAGCCCTCTTGAGACGAATTATATCTCAACAATATTGGCATCCGGATGGCACGAATAAGGTGTTCCATATCACACAATGTTTTTCGGTTCCGCAAATAAAGCGAAGTTAACTTTCTCTAAAAATTTAAATATTTGTAACTAGGCCCGACTGTATTAAAGCCGGGCCCCGTAAAGTAGTCATAAAACTATTCGTTCACTGTGCTTTTTTTACGGCTTTTTTAGCCATGACGGTCACGAGGTTTGCTCGGTAGTTTGCGGATCCGTGGAGGTCTGAGAGCATATCTCCTGGTTCGGGTGCAATTCCGGCAACTGCGTCCGATGACCAGTTGCCGGCCAGGGCCGCTTCCATGTCGCTCATCCGGAAGACGCCGTTCTGCCCGGCGCCCGTCACCGCCACCTTCACCGATCCGTCTGCGCCCTTGGCCACAAACACGCCCGCCATGGCATAGCGCGAGGCAGGGTTCGGGTATTTGGCATAGGCCGACTTTGCCGCCAGCGGGAAGGCCACCGACACGACCACCTCATCCTCATCCAGCGCCGTATCGAACATGCCGGTGAAGAACTCCCCGGCCGCAATGGTCCGCTTGCTGGTCGTCACCGCCGCACCAAGCCCGAGCAAGGCCGCCGGATAATCCGCCGCCGGGTCGTTGTTGGCAATCGAACCGCCAAGTGTTCCCATGTGACGGACCGCCGGGTCGCCGATGCCTCCGGCAAGGGCCGCAAGACCGGGCAGCTTCTGCCGCACAAGATCCGATGCAGCCACCTCCGCATGGGTCGTTGCCGCCCCGATCACGAGGGTGCCCTCGCCTTCGCAAATGCCCTGCATCTCCGCAATCTTCGTCACGTCAACAAGGTCCGACGGCGCCGCAAGACGCTGCTTCATCGTCGGCAAAAGCGTCTGACCGCCACCCAGGATCTTGCCGTCCTCTGCCGCCGCCATCTTCTCGGCAGCCTCCGACACAGAACCGGCACGGTGATAGGTTGTCTCATACATGTTGGGTCTCCCCCAAATCTCAAGTGTCCAATGACATCAGGTCCAATGCGGGCGGCCACACCGCCCGCGCATCGTCTCAAGTCCTATTCGGCAGCCTGCCTCAGGCCAGCCTGGCACAGCGTCCACACCTTCTCCGGAGAGGCCGGCATCGACAGGGCATTGCTGCCAATCGCATCCGTGATCGCATTGATCACCGCAGGCGGAGACCCGATCGCTCCGGCCTCCCCGCAGCCCTTCATGCCGAGCGGATTGCCGGGGCACGCCGTCACATGGGTCGACAGCTGATAGGACGGAACATCATCCGCACGCGGCATCGTGTAGTCCATGTAGGAGGCCGTCAGAAGCTGACCGCTCTCGTCATAGGCCGCATTCTCAAGCAGCGCCTGGCCAATGCCTTGCGTGATGCCGCCATGCACCTGACCTTCCACGATCATCGGATTGATGATGTTGCCGAAGTCGTCCGCAGCCACAAAGCTCACAACCTCCGTCTGGCCCGTCTCCGGATCCACCTCGACCTCGCACACATAGGTCCCGGCCGGGAAGGTGAAGTTGGTCGGGTCGTAGAACGCCCCCTCCTTCAGCCCCGGCTCCATGCCCTCTGGCAGGTTGTGCGCCGTATAGGCCGCAAGCGCCACCTCCGTGAAGCTCAGCTTCTTGTCCGTCCCGGCCACTTTCAGCTCGCCGCCCTCGATCTGGATGTCCCCTTCCGAGGCCTCCATCAGGTGGGCCGCGATCTTCTTCGCCTTCGCCTCGACCTTGTCCAGCGCCTTCACAACAGCCGACATGCCGACCGCGCCCGAGCGGGACCCGTAGGTGCCCATGCCGAACTGGACCTTGTCCGTATCCCCGTGCACGATCGCAACCGCATCGCTGTCCAGACCGAACCGCTCGCTGATCAGCTGCGCGAAGGTCGTCTCATGGCCCTGGCCATGACTGTGAGAACCGGTCAGAACCTCGACCGTCCCCACCGGGTTCACACGAACCTCGGCAGATTCCCAAAGACCGACACCGGCACCAAGAGACCCGACCGCCGCTGACGGCGCAATCCCGCAGGCTTCGATGTAACAGGACAGGCCGATCCCGCGCAGCTTGCCCCGCGCGGCCGCTTCCGCCTTGCGCGCGGCAAACCCGTCATAATCGGCCGCCTTCAGCGCCGCATCCAGCGTCGCATCATAATCGCCCGCGTCGTAGCACATGATCACCGGCGTCTGGTGCGGAAACGAGCGAATGAAGTTCTTGCGGCGGAACTCTGCCGGCGACAAGCCGACCTCGCGCGCCGCAGTCTCCATGATCCGCTCAAGCAGATAGGTCGCCTCAGGACGTCCGGCACCGCGATAGGCATCCACCGGCGTCGTGTTGGTATAGACCGTTTTCACATTCGCATGGATCGCAGGGATGTCGTATTGCCCCGACAACAGCGTTGCATAGAGATAGGTCGGGACCGACGACGAGAACAGCGACATGTAGGCGCCCAGATTGGCAACCGTCTTCACCCGAAGCCCGATGATCTTGTTGTCCGCATCCAGCGCAAGCTCGGCTTCCGAGCGGTGATCGCGGCCATGGGCATCCGTCAGGAACGCTTCCGTGCGGTCCGATACCCATTTCACAGGCCGGCCGACGCGCTTCGACGCCCAAAGGCACACCATCTCTTCCGGATAGATATAGATCTTCGAGCCGAAGCCGCCGCCCACATCCGGTGCAATCACCCGCAGCTTGTGTTCCGGCGCAATGTTATAGAACGCCGACAGGACCAGACGCGCAACATGCGGGTTCTGGGACGTCGTATAGAGCGTATAATGCTCCTCGGCAGCATCATACCCGGCAAGCGCGGCCCGCGGCTCCATCGCGTTCGGAACAAGGCGGTTGTTGTGGATCTCCATCCGCGTCACATGCGCAGCACGGCCAAACGCCTCATCGGTCGCTCCCGCATCCCCGATCTCCCAGTCGTAGATCAGATTGCCTTCCGCTTCCGGATGGATCTGCGGCGCGCCCGCCTCAAGGGCTGCAAGCGGATCGACAACCGCAGGAAGCTCCTCATAGTCGACAACCACGGCATCGGCAGCATCCCGCGCCTCGGCCTGCGTGTCCGCAATCACGACCGCAACAGCCTGACCGACATGGCGCACAATCTCAGGCTCAAGCGCCCGCCAGCCGCCCATCTTCATCGGCGTGCCGTCCTTGGAATGGATCATCCACCCGCAGATCAGATTGCCAACACCGTCGCCCACAAGCTGATCGCCCGTCAGAACCGCATCAACACCCGGCATCGAAAGAGCCGCACTGGCATCGATCCCCGTGACCTTCGCATGGGCATGCGGCGAGCGCACAAAGGCCGCATAGCCCATGCCCGGCATCGCCATGTCATCCGTATAACGGCCACGGCCCGTGATGAAGCGCTTGTCCTCCTTGCGCAGAGCCCGGGCGCCAATCCCTTCAACTGCCATCGTCTCTCTCCCAAATACTGCTCCGGATCAAAAAAACTCCGGATGGTCTCCTCCGACCGGTCTGCCCGGCCCGTTTCGTCTCAAAGGTCGGCTTCGAACCGCTGCTGCCGGCTCCCTCCGGCAGATCAACTGCGTCCCGCCTGACCCTCATCAGGCCCTTGCGCGAACAACACACGCGCATCAGACCCTTAAATCCGTCATGTCCTTAAAACCGGGCCCTCACTCGGCCGCCTGCGCCATGCCCGCCATCTGGTCGGACGCCGCCTTGATCGCCTTGACGATGTTCTGATAACCGGTGCAACGGCAGATGTTGCCTTCCAGCTCGTGCCGGATCGTTGCCTCATCAAGATTGCCCGCACCGTGACGGTTGATCATGTCAACCGCACTCATGATCATCCCAGGTGTGCAAAATCCGCACTGAAGACCGTGATGCTCCCGGAACGCTGCCTGCACAGGATGAAGCGCATCCGCACTGCCAATCCCCTCAAGCGTCACCACCTCACTGCCATCCGCCTGGGCCGCAAGCATCGTGCAGGACTTCACCGCCTTGCCGTCAACATGCACAACACACGCCCCGCATTGCGACGTGTCACAGCCAACATGCGTTCCCGTCAGCCCCCGAACATCCCGGATCAAAGACACAAGCAACGTCCGGTCCTCGACCTCGGACGAAACGGTCTTCCCGTTCAATACCAAAGATACTTTCGACATAAATCTCTCTCCCTCATGGAACCTCTCGGGCCAAAGCCCAAATAGCCGGTTTAACACCGTGTTCTGTGGGTCCTGACAGCAAACGCCACCAGAACCGGATCATTCCAAATCTGTCGCCAAAGGGTCAACTGGCAAGCGCAAGAACAACAATCAGCGCCCCAAGCAGCAAAAGACCCCACACCATCGGTCCGCCAAACGCATTCCGACCCGCAGCATCCTCCAAATTCTCCTCTGCCTTGTGAAGACCCTCCTCAACCTTGTGCTCCGCCTCGCCAATCGCATGAAGAACCTCGCCCGGCGCCTCCTCAAGCGCGATCCGCTTCGCCTCCTCGGCAACACCTTCATCAAGATCAGCCGCAAGACCCGTATCCGAAGACACCGAAGACACCTCGGACACCGCCGCCGCTGAGCCCCCAACCTGCTCGGTAAACCGGGAGAAAAACTCCTCCGCCATCTTGCGCGCCGTGGAATCAATCAAACGGCTGCCAAGCTGAGCCAACTTGCCGCCAACCTGAGCCTTCGCCTCGTAACTCAAAACCGTCGCATCGCCATCTTCAACCAGACGAATGTCCGCAGACCCCTTGGCAAACCCGGCAACTCCTCCCTTGCCCTCGCCAACAATCGTGTAACTCTCAGGCGCAACAACATTCTCAAACGTAACAGAACCTTTGAACTTCGCCTTGACAGGACCAATCTTCGACGTAACCGACGCCGTCAGCTCATCAGCCGAAACCCGCTCAAGAACTTCACAACCAGGTATGCACAAACGCAAAACATCAGCGTCATTCAACGCAGACCAAACAACCAAACGGGAGGCTGGGATCCTATGAGAACCGCTCATATCCATATGATTTCTCCTCAAGTTATGCGTTGTTACTGCGGTGAGTGCTTATGGAACGTAGCGCGAAGCGACAACGAACCAAGCTTTTGCATTGTTGGTATCAGAGCGTGTTTCACCCAGACTTTCAATCGCTTATGTCGAAATTCTTGAACAACAGTCGCTCACATGCCCATACCGTAATGGCTGTGGTTGACGCATTGGCACGGCATCAACTGCTTCAAAACAAAAATCTCGGAGCGGAAATACAAGCTGCGAGCAACCCTGAAATCGAGCCTCACTATTGAAATGTGCCGCCAGAGACAGAAGATTGCCGAATGAACTTCAATAAATCATCACTGCTTTGAGGCTTTGAATAGAGAAAGCCTTGCAGGTAGTCACAGTCGAGTTCCTGCATGATTTTGCGCTGCCCGGTCGTTTCGACGCCTTCTGCGGTCACTTCCAAGTTCATTGCCTTCGCGACAGCAATGATTGACTTCACCACTGCCAGAGCGTCAGCATCCTGATCCATATTGGAGATAAAACTCCGGTCTATCTTGATGCCGTCGACTGGCAGTTTGCGCAAATAGCTGAACGAGGAATATCCTGTTCCGAAATCATCAATAACGACCTTGGCTCCCTTGTTCCGCAGCCACGTCAAAAGTGACAGGGTAACCTGGTCGTTGCTTAAAAAGAGGCCTTCGGTAACTTCGAAGACCAATCGATGCAACTGCAAATCCGCAGCCGAGGCAGCGTCCTCAATGTCCTTGTAAATTCGGTTTGTTTGAACCTGCTTGGGCGACAAATTGACGTTCAGGCGAACATCATCTCCGGCCACGGACAGTTTCCGGAATTCGGAAAATGCCGACTTGAACATCCAGGCACCGATTTCAGTGATCGAACCACTGGCCTCAGCTGCTTCAATCATCCGAGCGGTGTTCAGGAAATTGCCTGCCGGTGTCTTGAAGCGCATCAACGCTTCGAATGACGCGATGCTGTCATCCCCGGCGCGCATGATTGGCTGATAATGAAGATGGAATTCTGTCTGATTGGCACTGCCTGTCAGCATGGATGCCAGTCGCAAACGCTCAAAGGCAGCTTCCTGCATCAACGGATGAAAAACGGAATGATTGGTCATGCCTTTCTGGCGGACATCGTTGAGTGCAATCGAGGCAAAACGCACCAATTCTTCGGCACCGTGAGCACTGTCTTCGCTTGAGGCAAACCCAAGACGCATGCGCAGATTGATCTGGTTGTCATCCAGAGTGATGGGTTCCTGAAACGCATCCTCCACCCGCGTCACAATGCTCTGGATGTCATTGGCCTCACCACCTTTAAGAAGGACAAGGAACTCGTCCTTCTCTTTGCGCGCGATCGTCAGGGCATCGGGGAAAATCTGTGACAGCCGATGGCCGGTCCGTTTCAAAACCCCACCTGCCCTTTCATCGCCGATGCCATCCACAACCACCCGAAAACGCTGGATGTCACAATGAACCACGAGAAGCGGTATTTGATTGGAGGCATGTCGTTGAAAGGTCTCAATGAACCCGGAAAACGTTGAAAGTCCGGTGACGCGGTCGACAAAAGCCAAATTCCGGATGTGCTCGAGCAACCCGGTTTTCTCGTAACCGAGTGCGACGTTGGAGACAAAGAGCTGCATAAGCTCTGTCCCGACACTCTCTTCAAGCTCAACATCGCTCATGGCAAGGTAGAGCGCACCGGTCATACCGTTGCGCGTGATGAGGGGCATCGCAAGACCATTCGGCCCTGAGACGGGTTCTCGTGTCTCGATACATGAATTGACTGCTCCACGGACGGCATCTTCCCCGAGGACTTCTATTGGAAGATCCGTTTTTTCCTGAAGTCCACCTGTCGCAGCGAGAACCCGTATGTTGGATCTGTCAGCGTTTTTTTGGTCCGGCAAAGTATCTTGACCGCAGAGCAGCAAATCGACCGGATGGTCCAGAAGGTCGGTCAACTGTTGCAAGACAGCTGTTGCAAATTCACTCAGCGCGTTTTTCTGAACAATTTCAGCAAAATGACCGTTTAGCTGCTTGAGTTTGCGCCTATTGGTTTCAAGCGACATAACCAGCTTGTAGCCACGCAAGGCCGTGATGATTGCTGTAAGCAATTTTGTCCGAGACAACTCTGCCTTTTCTGCATAGCCATCGATGTCGAATTTCATGATCACATCGGTTTGCGGCGCGTAACCGGGCTGGCCCGTCCGAAGGATCAGACGCGTGAAGTGATTTCCAAGTTCAGACCGAATCCAGCTGACCAATCCAAGCCCGGCAGTGTCGCTTTCCATAACGACGTCAACAAGCGCAACAGCGATATCATCGCTGGTTTTGAGTATTTCCTGTGCCTCCTGTGCCGAAAGAGCATGCAGCAACTCAAATGAGCGCCGCTCGAAGACGCACCCTGCGACGGCAATCTTCGTCACCTCGTGTACATCGGGATCATCGTCAACGATGAGAATCTTCCAGGGAGCCTTGGTACTCTTGATGGCTTCAGGTTTCGAAGGAGCAAGAAAATCCATCACCATCTCACTGCACCTTGCTTCTGGCAGGTTGCTTGGTATCGGCAGGAGCGACGACCGGGAATTCGATCGTAAACTCGGTTCCCGACCCCACCTTGGATACGACCGAGATCGTCCCGTTAAGGGCTTCCGTCACCAGTTGATAGCAAATGGCCATTCCCAACCCGGATCCACCTTTGCCGAACTTGGTCGTAAAGAATGGCTCGAAAACCTTTTTCAGGTTCTTTTCAGGTATCCCGACACCATCGTCTTTGCATTTGAAAACAATCTTCATCTGGCTTGGTTCACCACCGGAAATGAGCGGGACGGTTTCCAAACGCGAAGACAGTCTGACAACCCCGTCTGTACGATCCTCGTATCCATGCTTCAGGGCGTTTTCGACCAGATTGGAAACCAACTGGCTGACGGCACCAGGGTAACTGTCGATCACGCCATCTGCATTCAGGTCAAGTTGGACCTCAAACGGCGTCTTCTTCAAAGTCGGCTGAAGCGTGGCAAGCGTTTCGCGAATGATGTGATCAAAACTGAAGGCGCGTTTCTTTTCACTTTGCCTGTCAACGGCGACCTGTCGAAAGTTGCCGACCAGGTCGCGCGCTCGCCCGAGCGTCTTATCAATGATGTCCGCCGTATCGGAAATTCGACCAATTTCTTTTTCAAGAGCCTCTTTGCTCAGGCTCTGTTGGTCAAGTTCGGTGGTCAGGAGCCGGGTTGAATCCTTGATTGTCGTGGCCGCCATAAGCGCGTTGCCAAGCGGAGTATTCAATTCATGCGAAACCCCGGCGACAAGCGCCCCAAGTGCTGCCAGATTATCGGCCTGAATCAATTCTTCCTGAACGAGTTTCAGCTGCTCTGTGCGATGGGCCACCAAGTCTTCCAGATTGGTTTGATATTCTTGAATTTTTTGCAAATCCATGTGTCGCCGTTGAACCATCGACTGGAGGCTTGCGGACAGAATTCCAATCTCGTCTGCCCGGCCCGGCATAAGTTCTGCCTTTGGCGGGTCTTCGATCAATCGCGGTGTCGACAGATAGTTGACGATGTCTGACAAGGGTTGACCGATCAGCCGTTTGAAGACTGTTCGGATCACGATTGCCAGCAGCAAAATATAGACAACGATCGCTGTAACAATGAAACCCACAGTCGAAGCAATTTCGTAGGAAATAGTGTTTCGGTCGATCAGGATAAAGACCTGCCCGATTGCGTCCTTGTGCAGAATTGTGCTGGGTGAATTTAGGGTGTAGCTGAGAGCTTCTTCTGCGCGCTGGCCAGTCAACGGCTCACCGAAATTTCCTGTGTCGGGTGTTTCAACCCATACTTTTTCGATGACTTCAAGACTCTCCAGGCCACGTATCAACTGAAGGGTCGCATCTGCATTGACCGTCCAGATTGCGCGCTCAAAGGGACGTTTCGTTGCTTGAAAAAAGGCTTCCGTGACGCGGATCGCGCGTGCGTGCGACGAATCCCAGGTAATCTTTGTCAAGATGCCGATGAACAGCACCCCCAGAAGAGCAAACAATCCAAGCGTATAAAAAATGAAAGTGCGAGACAGACTTGCACGGCCCATCTCCTTGGGAGTGTATGGCAACGTCGAACTGCTGCTCAAACTCAAAATGCCCACCTCGACTATCGGAACTGGTGTCTGCTCAATCGACAAAGGTCAGCCAACACCTAACGTCGATTATCCTCTTCAAAAGGAGTGAGAAACCCAGCCCGTTTTCCCGTCACATGATGTTTGATCCCGATCGCATCCCGTCCGGCCAGGCCGAAAACGCCACTGAAACGATCGAAAACAGACACAAGCACCAAAATTTCACCCTGGGCAATTTTCCTAAATATTCTATAAAAATCAATTGTAAATAAAAACAGTCCAACCTTCAGTACGATGAATTCGAATCAATATTAGTATTTGCAAGAATTCTTTTGGATACCTCAAGTGAACTTCTCGGCTTTTGACTTTCTTAAAGCTTCACATCGCGATTTCTGCTGATCCGCCGAGTTTAAGTTGACGTGATTGCCGCACTTCGAGAGGCAATGAATTTGAGTGCCTTCAGTTCCGAAAAACTTGTTGGATATTGAGCAGCCAAAATCATTTTTCTTTAGTCGGCTTTTGCTGCAACCCACCACAAATCAACATGCAATTATCGACGAAATGGACCAAAATTGTCGATTATCAATGAAAAATCTGTCCTACAATCAGGTTATTTTACAATGCCGCACCGCAAACAACACAGCAATACGTAAGTTATCGGTGAATTTTATTTTTTGAAGCCATATCACTCCTTGATATTTCTAGTTTTTCTCGCAATTCCCCTGTAAAACAGAATTTGAAGACGTCGGTTGCCAAGCATGTTCTACTTCCGGTTCCGGCGCCGCGACCACCTGAGTTGATAAAATGAACAAAGCAACCCATCATTCTTTCGCCTTACCTGACAAGGCTCTGGCTTCCCTGCCGACTGGTGCGGTGAAGGACACGGTGGAACATCTGGGAAAGCGGATTGCGCGCGGTTACTATAAAACCGGTGCTGTCCTGCCCAAGGAAGATGAGCTGGTCGATTCTCTTGGCGTTTCGAGGACCGTCGTGAGAGAAGCCATCAAGGTTCTGTGTGGCAAAGGCTTGGTTCGAACGGCACGTCGCTACGGGTCAAGGGTTTGTCCATTCGAGGACTGGAACCTGTTGGATCCCGATGTAATCCGATGGCACGACCCAGAAAGCCCGTTGACCGCGCGCATCTTTGCAGAAGCAACAGAACTGCGACTCATTTTCGAACCTGAAGCGGCAGCCCTGGCAGCTGAGCATGCCAGTCCAGAACAACGGGCAAGGATACTGGCAGCTGCGCAAAGCCTGACGCAAATGAACGATGAAACAAACGTCATCGGTGCAGACTACGCCTTTCACGCGACCATCCTGCAGGCCAGCGGCAACATGATGCTCGCTCAGCTGCAAAATCTGATCTATGCCGTCTTGATTTTTTCCTATTCGGCAGGTCGCAAGGTTGAACGCAAAGAACATGTTTCCGTGCATGACCACGTTGGAGTTGCGGAAGCAATCAAGTCTGGCCAGACAGAGCTTTCGCGGGCACGCATGCGTGACATGCTCATGCAGAACAAATTGACTGCCGAGAGATTTATCTCCGCGTGACGTCTGGCAACAGGGCCAGACCGTCAGCTCTTGTCCTTCCGCTAAAACTCATTGCGAAAATCTGCTAAAAACCGCCTATAACGAAGGGCCGAGCATCTTCGCCGGGTCGACAACACTGTCGAATTCCTCCTCAAGCACAAAGCCCAGCGCCAAACAGGCTTCCTTCAAAGTGATGTCATTTTCAAAAGCATGGTGAGCCGCGTGGCTTGCCTTGTCATAGCCGATGACAGGGCTCAACGCTGTCACCAGCATCAAGGACTGATCAAGGTATTCACGAATACGCTTTTCATTTGGCTCCAGGCCTTCAACAAGGAAACTTGAGAAGTTGGAACAACCATCCCCCATGATCCGAATTGATTGCAATATGGCGCTGATCATCAGCGGCTTATAGACATTCATTTCCAAATAGCCACTTGCACCACCAATCCCGGTGGCGACGTCATTTGCCATGACTTGGGCCGAAATCATGGCCAGGGCCTCACACTGTGTCGGATTGACCTTCCCAGGCATTATGGATGAGCCCGGTTCATTGGCCGGAATGATCAACTCGTATAAACCGCAGCGCGGACCGCAAGAAAGCAGTCGAATGTCATTTGCAATTTTGAACAGCGACACTGCCAGCGTGCGAAGAGCACCGCTCAGCATAACCAATGCATCGTGACTGCCTTGAACCGCAAACTTGTTCGGCGCGGTGTAGAAAGGGAGTCCTGTCAATTCGGCAATCTTGGAAGCTGACACGACAGCGAAGTCTGGATGGGTATTGATCCCCGTACCGACAGCAGTTCCGCCCAGCGCAAGCCCATAGACGTCCTTGAGTGCAAATTCTATGCGCTCTGTATCCTGCTTCAACAATTCTGCGTAACCTGAAAACTCCTGACCAAGCGTCAAGGGCGTTGCATCCTGCATGTGCGTACGCCCAATCTTAATAATTTCATCCCAAGCCACTGACTTGGCCTTGAGGCTGTCGTAGAGGTGTTTCACGCCCGGCAGCAATCGTTGTTTCACTTGTAAAGCGGCCGCAATGTGCATCGCAGCCGGAAAGGAGTCATTTGATGACTGGGACATGTTGACGTGATCGTTGGGGTGAACCGGGTCTTTTGTCCCCAGAACTCCACCTGCAATGGCAATGGCGCGATTGGAAATGACTTCATTCACGTTCATGTTTGTCTGGGTGCCACTGCCGGTCATCCAGACATGCAAGGGAAAGTGGACATCCAGCTTTCCTTCTGTCACTTCGTCCGCCGCTTGGACGATGAGGTCTGCCAGATCTTCGCGCAGAAGTCCGAGATCCATGTTGGTCAGCGCAGCCGCCTTTTTTAAGTACCCATAGGCGTGCACCAACTCTATTGGCATGAGGTCGGTTCCAATCGAAAAAAACTCTATGGAGCGCTGTGTCTGTGCACCCCAATATTTGTCTTCCGGGACATCGATTTCCCCAAGACTGTCGCTTTCTCTGCGCATTCGGTATTCCCCGCTTCCCAAGTCAGTCCTTCAAAAGAGCTGATACCAATCCGCTATCCGGATTAATCAGGTCTTCAATCACGTCGAAATGGTGCCGCCCCGGTTCGACATGGCAAGTTGCTGTTGGCCAGGCCTGAGCCAGTAGGTTCGATTGACGTACAAATTCAGGGCGTTCGTCTTCTCCAACCCACGCGACGACAGGACATTCCCTCAAGGGTCTTACGAGAGCCGGGCTTTCTCTTTCTGCCTCACCTTCCGACAAATCGAAAGATTCATTCATCGCGGTCTTCCTCAGCGGGCGAAGGTCATGAAGTCCGCTGATAGAGACCACTTTCTCAATTCTTCCAAGAGTATCTGCAGAAAGCGGAGTGTCTGGACAAAGCATCCGTGTCACCAGATGACCGCCGGCCGAATGACCGACAAGACGTATGGGCCCATCCAAGCGGCCGCCAGCAGTCTTGATGGCATCACCTATCTGCAAGGTGATCTCTTCGATCTTCACCAAAGGTGCCAGGTCGTATGACGGCAGACAAACGGCCCAGTTCTGGTTCAGGCAACCTTCAGCAAGATGCGACCAGCTGGATTTGTCGAAACGCAGCCAATAGCCACCATGAACCAAAACCACTAAACCGCGCGAGGGGCCATCAGGACTGAAAACATCAAGCCTCTGGCGTTCACTGTCACCATAAGGCACATCGATATCTTGAATGGGCCAGGAATCCCGAAATTGGTTGGCGTCCTTTGCCCAGCGCGGCGGATAGGTGGCTGCATCTTGAATATGCGCAGCATTGGCATACGCATCGTCCCAGTCGAAGGTCTCTTGTTCGTTCATTTCTTGCTCAAGGTATCTTTTTGCGAAACACAGCTCGCATCCTCGCATGGATTTTTGCGTGTGGGGAACGTTTCATTGCTTGCTTGTCAAACTCATGACGCTCAGCCTAGGTTTCGGAACGCTGCGGGTAGGATAAAGGGAACTTAGCCAATGATAGAGCGTTGCTCGAACCGCGTCGCCAATCTGGCGCACTTCTTGAGCAAAAACGCGGCTCGGTGGCCCAATCGCGCTGCAATCATCTGGGAAGACAAAACCTGGACCTGGCAGGAACTCGACAAACGTGTTTCAGCGCTCGCGGCGGCACTAAGCAGCAGATTCGGCATCACCAAGGGAGACAGCCTTCTCGTTCAGGCACAAAACTCCAATCAGATGACCGAAATCATGCTCGCAGCCTTTCGCCTCGGAGCGATCTGGGTACCCTGCAACTTTCGACAAGCCCCTGCAGAGACGGCCTACACGTGCGAAAAGTCCAAAGCCAAGCTGATGCTCTGTGATGCAGAGTTTGAAGAACAAGCACAAACCGTCAAGGCTGCCAATCCGGAGTTACGCGGCATTGTCAGCATCGGCGAAAGCGCTTTTGGCGTTTCCTATGAAACCTTGCTAGCTGACCATCTGGGCAGTCAAACTCCGAATGCGCCCGTCGACTACGATGATCCCTGCTGGCTGTTCTTCACATCCGGATCCACCGGCCGGCCGAAAGCAGTGGTCCTGTCTCATGGCCAGATCGGCTTCGTAGCTGTCAACTACATGGCGGACCTCATGCCGGGAACAAGCGAAGAAGATGCATCACTCGTGATAGCGCCACTCTCGCATGGCGCAGGTCTCCAGCAAATTGCACAGCTTTCTGCCGGGGCGACACATGTCCTGATGCCAAGAACGGGGTTTAACCCCGCTGTCGCTTTCGAACTGATCGAAAGGCACAAGGTCAGCAACATGTTCACGGTTCCCACTATTGTGAAGCGACTGGTCGAAGACCCTGCCGTCGATCGATACAATCACTCGAGCCTTCGCCACGTGATATATGCCGGTGCTCCGATGTACCGAGAAGATCAAAAGCTGGCACTCGAGAAGCTTGGCTCCGTTCTGGTCCAGTACTACGGCCTGGGTGAAGTAACAGGCAACATAACCGTCTTGCGCCCACAGGATCACGTACAAGAAGATGGACCTGGGGCGCGAATTGGCACCTGTGGAACCGAGCGGACCGGAATTGAAGTTTCGATACAGGATGATACTGGCGCCATGTTGCCACCCGGAGAAACTGGCGAAGTCTGCGTCATCGGGGCAGCAGTCTGCGCTGGTTATCTAGAAGACGATGCCGCCAACCACAGCTCGTTTCGGCATGGGTGGTTTCGGACCGGGGATATCGGCCATATGGACAAAGACCGGTATCTCTATCTGACCGGCCGCGCATCGGACATGTATATTTCAGGCGGGTCAAACGTGTACCCGAAGGAAGTTGAAGAAGTGCTGTTGACGCACCCTTCCTTGTCTGAGGTTGCAATTCTTGGCGTACCTGATCCTCAATGGGGAGAAGTCGGACTGGCGGTGTGCGTGGCATCAACGAAAGCTGAACCAGACACGGCAGAATTGAGCGCCTTTCTTGCCGGAAAGGTCGCCCGATACAAGATGCCTCATCGATACTTGTTCATTGAATCAATGCCGACCAGTGCCTACGGCAAGATCACAAAAAAACTTGTTCGCGAGTTTTTGAGCGAAAAAGGTTTGACATGAGACGCGACGCGCCCCGGACACTTGATGATATCAAGCACCCTGGACCAAAAGCTTCTCAACGCAGACCATGGCTCCCATGCCATGCCGAACCGGTTGCACTCACCCTGACCAATGGCGGAAGTCTGCTGCGGGAGCTTGGCCAATGGATTGACGCGTCAGGCTATCAATCCGCCGTGCTTGACCTCAGCGGCTTGGCGCTAAACGCATTTGACTACGTCATGCCTGATTGCGCGTTCGATGATCGGCACGCCGCCTGGTATAGCGACACCCGAGTTTCAGAAGGGGCAACACTTGTCGAAGCCGTTGCTATTCTTGGTCGCAGGGACGGCCAATGGTTTGCGCACATTCACGCCTATTGGCAGGAAAATGGAAACGCTCATCTCGGACACCTGCTCCCGCAAAGCGTATCGCTTGCGGGAAATTCGGACCTGACCGGCTTTGGCTTAATTGGAGCTGGGTTCGAGGCCGAATACGATCCTGAAACAGAGTTTACGCTGTTCCGGGTAAAGCCATCTCAGAGCACCGACACGCACGCCCCACCAACCAACGCTCTGATCACGACCTTGGCACCTTTTGAGGATCTTCACGACAGTATTTGCGGCCTCGCATCGAAGATTGAGGCCAACACCTTCAAGGTTGTTGGTCTGGGCAGTCTCGCAGGTGCAGAATTCAGATCGTCGCCACCCATGAAAGGCCTCATCTCTGAAATCCTGTTGCGCTCAGGAAGTGGGCGCCAACTCCATGACGGCCAACAGGTTCAGATACGCGCCGTCGACCTCAACGGAAATCTCCATCAAGGTGCCTTGCAACCCGGTAAATGCCCGACCCTCGTAACATGTGAATTGCTGCTAATTTCCGCGGACTGAGCCCAATCCCCAAGATGCAAGCTGCTCCTGCTCTCTTTTGGCCAGGGTCAACGGCAACAGAACAGTAAGAGAACATTTACTCTTGCAGAACACAATAGGAACAGCTAGAGTGTTCTCGATTTGTACCAGCCCGATTCTTGGTCAGGGGTAACCGTTATGTTGACGCGCAAGCAGTACGAACTGCTCATGTTCATTCATGAAAGACTGAAGGAAACTGGCGTCCCACCGTCCTTCGATGAAATGAAGGACGCTCTGGACCTGCGTTCCAAGTCTGGTATCCATCGGCTCATTACGGCCCTTGAGGAACGCGGCTTTATTCGTCGCTTGCCAAACAGGGCGCGTGCAATGGAAGTCGTCCGCCTTCCCGACTCAATTGCTCCTGGCCTGGGGGCTCCACGACCACGTGGAAGTTTCTCACCCGAAGTCATCGAGGGCTCATTGGGCAAGGATGTAGCTTCCAAGTCTCCCCCATCCTCATCTGTCCCCGATGCTGCCGGCGCAGAAATCCCGGTAATGGGTCGGATCGCAGCTGGTGTTCCGATCGAGGCAATTCAGACCCACAGTCATTCAATTACCGTCCCACAGGAACTCCTCGGCAAGGGAGAACACTACGCGCTGGAAGTGCGCGGTGACTCCATGATTGAAGCCGGCATTCTTGATGGGGACACGGTCCTTATCCGTCGGACAGATTCAGCTGACAGTGGCGACATAGTCGTTGCTCTGGTGGACGATGAGGAAGCAACACTGAAACGGCTTCGCAAAAAAGGTGCGTCCATTGCGCTCGAAGCTGCAAATCCAGCCTATGAAACACGCATTTTCGGACCGGGGCGTGTTCGTGTTCAAGGGCGTCTTGTTGCTTTGTTTCGCCAGTACTAGATCAGCAGGTCGTTCCTAACGGATTCACTTGCTTTTTGATGTCAGAATTGCGCGCGTCATTTCTCCCGGATGGTGCCAGGGTCTCGGCGTCTCTGGTATAGCGAAACGTATTTTAGAGATGACTGTGGTGACGGTTTGAGCGCCAAATTTGCCGAGCTCGTCGTTTTTTTGACGACCAGTTTCAGTGATAAGCTTCTGTCCTCTTGGCACAGTATCGGCGCCCGCGTTTGGCTGCACTGACAGCCAGATGGACACCGCCCCTCGCCTGCTTCTCGTTTCTGCATCAATGACAATCGCTGCAGGGCAATCATCTGGAACGATTAGATCGGTCACGATCAAATCGGCGAATTGACAATCCTGATACAGAGCTTCCGTTTGTCTGGGGAACGCTATTGAAACAGACGTTTCGGCGCGTTGACCGTTTACGAACATAAGAACTGGTGCATGTGCTTTGATCACACATCCAGCCTGATCACAGCTCCGTTGAGACGATTTCATCTTGCGCGATTTAATCGTGGCATTGAATACTCCTTCCTTCTGAAGCCAGAGCTCTGACGCAAAAGAAGAACGGGTGCTTGATAAGTTCAGCTGACCGTTGTCGTCGCGAGCTGCAACTCGCGAACCGGAGGATGCGATTTGAACATCAGGGGGTCGTGACTGGAAAATTAAGAGCATTGCAACGACACATGGCACTGCCGACAGCAAGCGCAAACGTCCGGGCACCAGAAGAACCAGAAATAGCGCACTCATCAAAAACAAAGTAGGCAACGCAGAGAGGTTACCGATGGTCCCGGTATCACCTCCCAAAGCTGCAGTAAATTCGGAAATGTCCAGCAACCAGGAAATGCCAAGAGACATTATGGCGAGGGGCAACGCGGCCAGTCCGAATGGCATCAAGATGAGTGCCAGAACCCCCATTGGCATCACCAGCAACGAAAAAACAGGCATTCCAAGCATGTTGCCAACGACACCATAGGGAGCAATCCGGCCAAAATGATGCGCACCGACAATCCCAGTTGCAAGACCGGCGACGACAGCCGTAACGAGCAAACCGAATGACCACTTTCCCAATGAGCCAAAGACCCGTGGCAACAGTGCAGAATGAGGCTTTTTCTTCCAGCTGCCCTTAGCTCGGTTACGCCAAAGCTCATAGACGGCGACAAGACAAATCACGGCGGAGAAGGACATTTGGAAACCGGGAAAGAACAAACGCTCTGGTGAAACAAGCAGAAGCAGAAACCCGGCAAGGGCAACGCTTCTAAGCGTCAAACCACGCCGGCCGACCAAAACGCCAAGAAAGACCAGTCCAATCATCACAAACGAGCGTTGAGTGGCTACGGCAGCACCAGATATGAGCAAGTAGCCAACTGCAGCGCAAAGCGCTGTAGCCGCCGCCCACTTGTGAATGGGCCATCTGAGTGCAAGCGGCTGAAACAGCGAGAGCAACAACAAAACAGCTCCGAATGCACCACCTGCGAAAAGAGCCATATGCAGACCGGATATTGCCAGGATGTGAGCCAATCCCGCGGCACGAAGCGCTTCCTCTTGCGCTTCTGTTATACCGCTTCGATCCCCGACAAGGAGAGCGACGACAAGGGCAGTTTCCGGCCACTGTCCCAAAACAGTTCTGATCTTGTTCGCAATGCGTTCGCGCAGGTTCTGAACCAGCGCCATTGCTTGAACCATCCGTGGCGTTGTGTCAGCTTCCAGAACCCTGGAGGGCCCATAGCCAAACCCCGTTGCACCAATCTGGGAAAAGTAGGCTCGATAAGAAAAATCATAGCCACCAGGCAGCACAGGTCCTGCCGGAGGAAAGAGCCGCCCTCGCAATTCCACGAGTTGCCCTGGTCTGGCAATGTCGTCCACCGGCACCCGCACCCGGACCTTTTTTGGAAATCCCAAGTCCGATCGCGGCCGGTCGTCGACGGTTTCAACTTGCAGCAGCAATCGGGTCCCACGCGCATTGACTTGCCTCTCAAGAACAAACCCCGTCAGCGTGACATTCATCATCTCAGCGAGTTTTGGTGCCACGACAACGGCCGTCCTGACGCTGGCAACGGTCAAGCCGCAAAGGAGAGCCAGCAGAAGCAGAACAAATCCGTTTAAAGCCCCGCGCCGGGAAACTCGGAAAGCAGCTCCCACCGCAAAAATCGTAAGCGCGGTAAGCAAGATCCAATTGGGTTCAGCAGGCAGTACCCTGTGGACCGCAATTCCCGCCGAAAATGCGAAGCAGCACCATAGTAGCCCCTGATCTTCCCAGATGCGGTTCTGCATGGTGCCAGGTGCTCTTGGCGTGAGCTGCGCCAAAACAGCCCAGGCGGACTGTGGCCTGTTTTTCCGCCGGCCTCCGGAACGGAGGTTTTCATTTTCGAGTAAATCGGTTTGGGATACGGAATAGGAAACCGCTGAATCGCGGCTCTGTTTATTCTCGGGCGGTGTTTGCTGCTGCACCACCTGCTGGTCCCTTCATCACTTTAAGAAACGGGCAAGAGCCTATTTAGCCTTGCCAATGCCTGTGCTAAGACCGCGCCACCTTCAAAGGCGCGACCTGCGCCATTATCTTGACAGAGACTTTTAATTAGCACCATGGCACAAGACATCGTCACGCGTTTTGCTCCTTCACCAACCGGCTTTCTACACATCGGCGGCGCTCGCACGGCGTTGTTCAACTGGCTGTTTGCCAAGCATTTTGGCGGAAAGATGCTGCTACGCATCGAGGATACCGACCGAGCCCGTTCCACGGATGAAGCCGTTGATGCCTTGATTGACGGTCTTAGATGGTTGGGCCTCGACTGGGATGGAGATCCTATTTCGCAGTTTTCACGGGTTGGCCGTCACGGTGAAGTCGTTGAGCAGATGATCGAGAACGGTACAGCCTATCGCTGCTATTGCTCTCCAGAAGAAGTTGATGCCATGCGGGAAAAAGCGCGGGCTGAAGGTCGTCCACCCCGCTACGATGGCACTTGGCGTGATCGTGATCCGTCAGAAGCGCCTAAGGACATCGCACCTGTCATTCGCCTCAAGGCACCGCAGTCAGGCGAGACCGTTGTCGAGGATCTGGTCCAGGGTCGTGTCGTCATTCCCAACAAGGATTTGGACGACTTTGTCATTATGCGTTCTGATGGCACACCAACATATATGCTGGCCGTCGTCGTCGACGATCATGATATGGGCATCACGCATATTATCCGCGGTGTCGATCATCTGACCAATGCCGCCAGGCAGACCCTGATTTTCCAAGCACTCGATTGGGCAGTCCCGGCCATGGCGCATATTCCGCTAATTCATGGACCGGATGGTGCAAAACTATCTAAACGCCATGGAGCAACCGGAGCCGAAGCCTATCGTGCGATGGGTTACCTCCCGCAGGCGATGCGCAACTACCTTGCACGTCTTGGATGGAGCCACGGCGACGAAGAAATCATGTCGCTCGACGACATGATAAAATGGTTTGGCTTGGACGCCGTTGGCCAGTCTGCAGCCCGTTTCGACTTCAAGAAACTTGAAAACCTCAATGGGCACTATATGCGCGCAACGCCGGACCAGGAGTTGCTGGAACACTGGAAAACCTATCTTCAGCATGCTGAAGACGGCGCATCGGTTTTGCATTGGTTGGCGTCATCCAACAACGAAAGCGTGGCGCTCGCGGCTCTGCCTGGGCTAAAGGAACGCGCCAAAACGCTTGTCGAGCTTACGTCGAGCGCCTCCTATCTCTGGCGTCAGCGCCCTCTTGATCTTGACGAAAAGGCGCTAAAGATCCTCAGCGATGAAGCAAAGACCATCTTGAAAGACCTTCATGGTGTATTGATGGAAGCCGGCGACTGGAGCGCTGAGCCACTGGAAACCTCCGTCAAAGCCTACGCAGAGCGTAAGGAATTGAAGCTTGGTAAAGTTGCACAGCCGCTGCGTGCCGCCCTCACAGGCCGTGGGACTTCTCCGGGAATATATGATGTCCTGGTCGCACTGGGCCGAGAGGAATCCTTGGCTCGAATTCAGGATCAGGCGGTCTAATTGACGCACTAATACGGATTGGGGCCGCTTAAACGGGTTGAACGGCGGCTCCAGCAATCCCGGCAAATTGGCCTTTGACGAAAGGGTTATACCGGCCAACTTGCGGCAGTGCAGTAAATGGGCTACGCAGGACGCGAAAATTTCTCCAGTGCCGCTCGGCAGCAGGAACCGATCCCGTCGGTTCGCTTGCCAATCACTAGGGCTGCACATCCGGACAACGCAAAGGGGTTTTCTGTATGGCCGACAACAACGCCAAGCTCAACGTCGGTGGCAATAGCCACGATTTCGGCGTCCTTGACGGATCCATCGGGCCGTCGGTAGTGAACATCGCGTCCTTGTACAAGGACACAGGCATGTTCACCTACGACCCGGGCTTCACTTCAACCGCATCTTGCGAGTCAAAAATCACCTATATCGACGGTGATGAAGGCACGTTGCTCTACCGGGGCTATCCGATCGAGCAGCTCGCTGACCACGGCGACTTTCTGGAGTCCTGCTATCTTCTGCTCTACGGCGAACTGCCGACAAAGGCACAGAAGGATGACTTCGTTCAACGTGTGACCTACCACACGATGATCCATGAACAGATGAACCGCTTTTTCTCAGGTTTCCGCCGTGACGCGCACCCCATGGCAATCATGGTTGGAACCGTCGGTGCATTGTCAGCGTTTTATCACGACTCTACAGACATCACCGATCCGCACCAGCGCATGGTGGCCTCTTTGCGCATGATCGCCAAGATGCCGACAATTGCGGCAATGGCCCACAAATACCACGTGGGACAACCATTTGTTTATCCGCGTAACGATCTCGGATATTCGGCAAACTTCCTGCATATGTGCTTCGCCGTGCCTTGTGAAGAATACAAGGTGAACCCGGTTCTTGCCCGGGCAATGGACCGGATCTTTATCCTTCACGCGGATCATGAGCAGAACGCATCGACTTCAACCGTGCGCCTCGCCGGGTCTTCAGGTGCCAATCCGTTTGCGTGTATTGCTGCAGGTATTGCCTGCCTTTGGGGCCCTGCCCACGGTGGCGCGAATGAGGCCGCGCTCAACATGCTTTCCGAAATCGGATCCGTTGACCGTATTCCCGAATTCGTGGCGCGCGCGAAAGACAAAAATGATCCATTCCGACTGATGGGCTTTGGTCACCGTGTCTACAAGAACTATGATCCACGGGCACGGATCATGCAGAAGACAACCCATGAAGTTCTCGGCGAATTGGGCATCAAGGACGACCCGCTGCTCGATGTAGCCATGGAACTGGAAAAAATCGCGTTGAACGACGAATACTTCGTCGAAAAGAAGCTCTATCCGAATATCGATTTCTATTCCGGAATTACGCTTCGCGCGCTCGGCTTCCCGACAAACATGTTCACGGTGCTCTTTGCGCTTGCGCGCACCGTTGGCTGGATCGCCCAGTGGAAGGAAATGGTGGAAGACCCGTCCCAGCGAATTGGCCGTCCGCGTCAGCTCTATACGGGCGCAACTAAACGCGATTACCTGCCAATCGATCAACGTCGTTAAGGCGATCTAAGAATCACTGTTGTGCCAACGCACAACTCAGGCCTTCAAACAGGGTGTTTCCGGGAGCCGGAAACACCCTTTTTTTTGAACTTCTCCCAAAGGAAAGAAGCTGCACTCAAGAAATAGATTTTCCCAGGAGAATGTTGTGACAAGTAAAAATTTCAATCGGCAGATTTTCACGGCCGATACTCAAGCGATATTCCTTCTCAATTCAAAATCAGAAAACAGAAGCCAGTTGTTTCAGGGGAATTTTCTTATACTAATTTATTAGTAGAATTGAATATTGTAATTCAAATAGTAATTATTTATACTAAAGGTAGTATTTTCGGTTATTTATTCCCATTTACAAATAATAAGGAAACACTGAATAGCTTTCTTGAAAGTAAGTTTGCGCAATTCGCGCTGGGGACTTCAAGGGGTTGAAATGCATTTCCTTAAATTCGCTTCCGATCTTAAATTTGGCATCAAAGTTGGCGGCAGTTTTGCCGCAGTTATTGCACTGACCGGGATTGTGGGCGGTGTGGGCGCATATAGTGTGATGACCCTCTCCGAAAGGATGGAAGTTGCCAAACAATCAACATCCACAATTGCACAACTTCAAAACCTTGCTTCAAAACGCGAGAATTTTCTGTCCACCCAGGATATTCAATCGGCAGAAGCAACGCTTCTTGATATTGGAGCGCTCAGCGAGAATTTGCAGATCCTCGAGGGGCAATTGAAGGGCGACCCGCAGGCCCAGATTCCCGTGGCGGAAGCCGCATCCGCGGTGACAAAGTTTAAGGACGCCTTTGAAAAGGTGGTCGGGCTGACCCAAACCCAGGGTGAAAAGCAGTCCCAACTGGACGGTGCTGTTGAACATCTTGAAAAGACAGCGTCACAGATCCTCGGCAAGGCGCTGATGGCACGTGACGGCGTCAGTATGGACGAAAGCAACGCCCGCAAGACACTGGTTTTGGCGAACAAGGTTGGCCAGGCCGCAGCAGGCTTTCAGGAAGAAGCACTGACTTTGCAGAACCTGTTCAATGCAGCTGCCAACAACGCCAAACAACTGGCAGAGATTTCAGAGCGGGTCTCTGCAATGGTCCCAACGGCCAAGGAAATGGCAGCCAACAGTTTTGACGGCGTTGACCCTTCCAAGTTTCAGGACCTTGCTGCCAGAACCGAAGAGATCAAGCAAACACTTGGGGAACTCTCCGAAACCAAGGACTACATAAAGATATTTGACCTGACGGATGCCGCCAAAGAGGGTTTTGGACAGCTTGTCGCGAGTGTGAAGGAAATCCGAACGCAAGCAAATGTTGCGATCGACAACGTTTATGCCCAGGCGGACGAAATCAACAAGCGCTTTTACGTAGCCGACAGTGTTGCCGACACCGTCATGCAAATTGAGGCAGATGCCAACGCAGTCAAGGCAGCGGCTTTCTATTTCCTGCTGACGCCAAATGAGACCACTCAAGCATCGGTAACCGATGGAATTGCCGGACTGACCAAGCTCGCCTCGCGCCTTGAAAAAAGCGCCAAGGACTTCCCGTCAATCGCTGACCAGATCCCGGTTGTCAAAACGTCAGTGGAGACCTTCGGGGCAAGCTTCACCGAGTTGGCGATGAACCAGTTTCAACTCGCCGATCAGATCGCAACGTTGAAAGAACACTCGCACACCGTTCAAACGCAGATTTCAACGATTTCAGCGGATCAGAGCGCTGCGGCACAAGCATCCAGCACGAGCGCCTTGGGCGTAATCAGTTTGGCGCTTCTGGCAGCGGTTCTTGCTGGAGTTGGCATGGCGGTCGCGTTGAATTTCGCGGTCACAAGGCCACTTCGTCGTACCACCATGACCATGTCCAGACTTGCGGAAGGCGACACGGATGTCGAAATCGACGGCACCGCACGTGGCGACGAAATTGGCGATATGACACGTACATTGCAGGTCTTCCGTGACAATGCCGTAGAGCGTGTCCGATTGCAGTCGGAGACAGAACAGGAGCAGCACCTTCGCGCAGAACGGCAAGCTCGGGTTGAAGAGCTTATTTCCGGGTTTCGGGATAAAGCGACGGAAGTGCTCGGATCCGTTGCTGATACCGCGCAGACGCTTGACGGCACAGCGCAAGATCTCAGTTCGATTGCAGGCCAAAACTCCAGTCTTGCCGACAGCACCTACGGCGTGACCGATGAAGCAACTCAGAATGTGCAAACGGTTGCCAGCGCCGCTGAAGAACTCGCAGCTTCGATTTCGGAAATCTCCCGCCAGGTCAATCAGACGACCGAGGTCGTCAACCGGGCGACAGAAGGCACCCAGATAACAAATGAAAAGGTTCAGGGACTGTCTACAGCAGCAACCAAGATCGGTGAAGTTGTCAGCCTCATCCAGGCAATCGCTGAGCAGACCAATCTGCTCGCACTCAATGCAACCATTGAAGCTGCACGTGCTGGAGAGGCCGGAAAGGGATTTGCGGTTGTCGCAGCAGAGGTGAAAGAACTCGCAACACAGACCTCAAAGGCGACTGAGGAAATCAGCTCGCAGATTTCCGAAATTCAGAACGCCACCAAAGACGCCGTAACTGCAATCGCTGAAATTACGGAAACCATGGACGAGGTCAATGAATACACGTCCACAATCGCCACCGCAGTCGAACAGCAAGGCGCTGCCACCAACGAGATTTCGGTCAACGTTCAGCGGGCAGCCGAAGGTACGGGTTCAGTAAAGACAAACATGTCCGATCTGTCACAGGCAGTTGCGCAAACGAGTCAGAATGCAAATCTCGTTCTCGGTGCATCGAGTGAGCTGTCCAACAAGACCGATGTCCTGAAGCAGGAAGTCGGACATTTCCTCGACAACGTCGCCAACGCCTGACCCAACGAGGTTCTGCAGCAAGAGCCAGCCTCAACAACAGCCCGGGCTATTTGCCCGGGTCTCTTTTTGTTTGAAAATCAGGCGGGCGGTCGCAAACCAGTCAGTCACGTTCTCATTGCACTGACAACGACATCAGCCGCCGCAGCGCTTTGGCTATACCCTTCAGGAAGACGCATTGCATCGTCCAGACGCGCAAGATCGGCGATCTGAGCCTTACGGTCCTCTCCGTCTCGCAAAAGCACACACAAATGCTGTGCCAAGACGCGTGGCTGAACCTCATCATCCAGAAACTCTGGAATGGCCTTTTTCTTTAAAATGATATTTGGCAACACGAAGGAATCAACACTTGAGAATTTGAAAATTCGGTTGAGGTCCTTGAGGCGCCTGAAGAACCAGTCAACTTTGTAGGCAACCACCATAGGTACGCCTGCAAGTGCAAGCTCAAGCGAGACCGTGCCAGAAGCAGCCAGTGCCGCATGTCCTTTTCGGAATGCGGCCTTCTTCGCGTCAAGTCCTGTCACGATCTCAGGTTTGACCGGCCAATCAGCAACGCCTTCCCGGATCCTTTCTTCCAAATGAGAAACTGCCGGAAGAACAATCTTCAGATCGGGAAATTCCTGCTTTACCAGGGCAGCCGTCTTGCCAAAGTCTTGCAGCAACCTGTCTATTTCGCTGCCACGGCTTCCGGGAAGCACCAGCAACACCCTGCCCGGCCGATCGAGATCTTCACGCTCACCATCTGAAGGGCGAAGCTCATTGGCATTTTCGCTCAATGGATGGCCAACATAGTGTGTAGTCGGTCCGCCCAACTTCTCGTGAGCTTCAGGTTCAAACGGCAAGAGCGCGAGGAGTTCATCCACATAAACGCTCATTTTCTTGGCCCGTCCGGGCCGCCAGGCCCACACAGAAGGCGAAACATAACCAACTATCGGGATATGAGGGGCACGTTTTCTCACGCGCTTGGCAACACTGTGAGTGAATTCAGGGCTATCGATGATCACCAGAACATCGGGATCTGCTGCAATCACGGCATCGACAGTCTGATAGACCCTTTTCACGATCAACGGCAGACGCGCCAGGACCGCCGTCAACCCCATCACCGACACGTCGCTCATATTGAAAAAGCTGGTCAATCCAAGCGACGTCATGCGTTCACCGCCAACGCCGCAGTATCGCACTCCCGTTCCAAGTTTGGCATTCAACGCTTTCATCAGCTCTGAACCGAGCTGATCGCCGGACTCCTCACCAGCAACAAGGCAGACGGTTGGCATGGTGCCTGTCATGGATCGGGAATCTCGCCGCATTGGACACCATCGAACCCAACAAGGAAGACACCTTCGGTATCCGCCTTTTTCAGCGTGTCATCCTTTTCCGCAATCAACGCTCCTTCAGCCTCAACAGCGATGCCGGAAAGGCCAGCAGCCGCGGCCAATTCGATCGTTCTTGGTCCAACTGTCGGCAGATCGACACGAAGATCCTGGCCGGGTTTTGCAGATTTGACCAGAACTCCGGACTGACCACGACCTCTGATCCGACCGTTGCGTTTCAAGTCCGCACAACGCTCCAGCATTGCGTCTGTACCCTCAGCGCCTTCAAGCGCCACAACGCGCCCACCGACAGCGACCGCCGCCTGTCCGACATCCAGTTCACCAAGTTTACGCGTGGCTGTCAGCGCGAGTTCTAGATCACGCCAATCACTATCTGTTGGCTGCCGGTTACCGAGGACACCGCTCGCCGCAAGCAGCTGTGGTGCCACATCTTTGATACCCACGACGCGATACCCCTCAACTTCAAACAGACGGATAACCTTTGTCAAAAGGCTGTCATCACCACCCGCAAGAGCACGAATAATCGTCGGCAAACGCTTCAAGGTTCCGAAATCGCCGAGAATTGACGTGAAGTCCGGCCTCTTGGAAACGCCTCCGATCAACAGAATTTCTCTGCATCCATTGGACTTGAGAAATTTGTATAAACGTCCGATCTCGCCCCAGCCCAGTTCAGCTTGTGCGCGATCACGAGTTTTTTGGTCGGCCTCGCCCTTGATGGCAACAATTCGGAACTCACGTCCTGCCTTTTGAAGCGCATCGGCTATCTGGCAAGGCAGGCTTCCGTTCCCGGCAATCAGAGCCAATCTTGCTGCGTGCTGGTTGGCTCCTCCACTCATTGGATCAGTCATCGCTGCGCGGTGTACAGAACCGGCGATCTTCCTTTTCCAGGATGAAATCTGTGACGACCTTGACCAATGGCTGATCGGGTTGTCCTGCAGCAAGCGCCTCCGCCCGGCTGCGAAGCGTCCCTTCGTCGCTCTCAAACAACTCTCGATAAGCCGCCCTCAGCGCGTGGATCTGTTCGCGCGGAAAACCCTTACGCTTCAGTCCAATGAGGTTCAGTCCCGCAAGTCGGGCACGATCACCAATCACAGAGCCGAATGGAATGACATCAAACTCGACACCCGTCATGCCGCCAACGATGGCGCCAGTCCCGATCCGTGACCATTGCCGAATTGCGCTCAGCCCTCCCAGGATCACGTGATCCGCCAGTTCCACATGCCCCGCGAGGGTGGCATTATTTGCCAGGATCGCGTAATCGCCGACCAAACAGTCGTGCCCAACGTGTGTTCCCATCATGAAAAGGCAATTGTTTCCGACACGCGTGACACCACCGCCACCTTCCGTACCGGGGCTCATGGTCGCGTGTTCGCGGATCTGGTTGTTGGCACCTATTTCCAGATAGGTAACTTCACCGGAAAATTTCAGATCCTGAGGCTTGTGCCCGATGCTGGCAAAAGGGAAGATATGCGAGTTCGGACCAACACTCGTATGCCCCGTCACAACGACGTGCGACTCGAGTGTCACGCCTACAGCAAGTTTCACGTTCGGGCCAACCGTTGAATAAGGGCCGATACGAACACCCTCGCCGATTACGGCACCGTCTTCGACGATAGCCGTCGGATGAATCTCAGTCATATATCCTCACGCATCTACCAGCATTGCACTGACTTCTGCTTCTGCCACTTTTTTACCGTCGACCATGGCCACGGCATCGAATTTCCAGATGTTCGAACGCTGCTTGATTTTCTTCACGTGAAAATGGACCTGATCACCAGGTTCGACTGGCTTGCGAAACTTGGCCTTGTCGATCGTCATGAAATAAACCAGCTGCGGCGGCGCATCGTCTCCGCGTGCATGTACACACAGGGCTCCTGCCGTTTGTGCCATCGCTTCGATCAGAAGCACACCGGGAAAGACCGGCCGTTCTGGGAAATGACCAGAGAAATGCGGTTCGTTGATGGTAACGTTCTTGATACCCGTTCCGCTGTTGTCACCGTCCATATCGACGATTTTGTCAATCAGCAGAAAGGGATAACGATGCGGCAGCAGTTTCATGATCCTCATGATGTCTGCGCTGACAAGTGTTTTGTTTTCCGCGTTTTCCATAATAGCCCCTCGGCGCTTCAATGCCGCAAAGTCCTTGATGATTTTACCGTTTACGATCCACTGCCGCGCTCTGCAAGTTTTCTGACAGCAGCCACTTCGCGGAACCATTGTTTGACGGGTTTGGCAGGTGTTCCGCCATACCGCCCACCGGGCGCAAGATCTTCGCTAACGACGCTGACCGCAGCAACCTGAGCTCCCATGCCGATCCTTACATGGCCACGAACACCAGTCTGACCGCCAATTGCGACGAAGTCTTCCAGTGTGCAGCTCCCCGACAGACCAACCTGGGAAACAAGAACGCAGTGGCGCCCGACCACTACGTTGTGTCCAATCTGTACCTGATTGTCGATTTTGGTACCTTCGCCGATCATTGTGTCGCGATTTGCACCGCGATCTATCGTCGTACAGGCACCGACTTCGACATCATCTTGAATAATGACACGGCCCACCTGAGGAACCTTCAGATGCCCCTGCGGGCCCATGGCATAGCCGAAACCATCCTGACCGCAACACACACCGGGATGCAAATAAACGCGATTTCCCAATACAGAGTGCTGGACAGTCGCATTCGGGCCTATCACACAGTCTCGGCCAATTTTTACGTCGCTGCCAATGACCGCGTTGGCCCTGATCACGGTTCCAGAGCCTATTTCAACACCCTTACCGATAACGGCGCCTGGCTCTATGGTGACCCCATCTTCCAGAGATGCCTCCGGGTCGACAAAGGCGCGATCAGAGATGAAGACCTTGGTTCGGTCGGCCGGAATC
The DNA here is from genome assembly GCF_026191725.2 of Roseibium porphyridii. Classification (NCBI taxonomy): domain Bacteria; kingdom Pseudomonadati; phylum Pseudomonadota; class Alphaproteobacteria; order Hyphomicrobiales; family Stappiaceae; genus Roseibium; species Roseibium porphyridii. Next base: position 3,104,951 of record NZ_CP120863.1, on the reverse strand, counting down.
ATCGCGTCGGGAAAAAGTTTTGCCAGCACCATTGCCCAGGATCGATAGGGATCAGCGCAAACAAGAACAGCAACGCCTTCCGGAACCTTGCCCTTGTGGCGCTTGCCAACAAGACAGGCGGCAGCGCTGGTTGTCTCCAGCTGCTTCAAATAAGCGGTATTGTCGAAAAACACCAAACTTCCGGGCGTGGCATCCTCAAGTGGCGCGACACCGGTGACTTCGAGCGTTTCACTGCCCACTTCAATTTCGGCCTTCGCCCAGGTCGCGATATCACCCAGCGAAACGGGTTCTGGAGCCCTGAAAAACTTTGGCTCGGACATCATCTTATCCTTGTTGCCAGCCAACAAAAAACGGCCGCCGATAAGATCGGCGGCCGATATCTAACCTAATTGACCGCGATTTAGAAGCGCGTACCACCACTCAGGCGGAATACCTGGGTTTTATCCGCATCGTCTTTCGCTATTGGATAAGCGAAGTCGGCACGGAGCGGGCCAAATGGTGACTGCCAGCGGATACCCGCACCGACGGATGCGCGAACCGAGAACTCGTTGGAGTCGATCCGGCCACCGTTGTTTTCAACCAAATTCACAAGATCGCTGTCGGCATCCCAAAGCGAACCTGCATCGGCAAAGACTGCACCGGACAGGCCGAACTCTTTCGGAAGTACCGGGAACGGGAACCTGGTTTCGGCTGTTGCTGCGAAGAAGAAGCGACCACCAATGGAGTCTTCTGTCGTCGCATCGCGTGGGCCGATACCCTGGTTCTCAAAGCCGCGAACCAGCGTGCCGCCGAGCATGAACTGTTCGGAAACGCGCAGACGCTCACTGCCGATCGCCATGATGTTACCACCACGAATGGAAAGGCTACCAACCAGGCCGTAGTCAGCCAGGATTTCCTTGTAGGCGCGAGCCTGTGCTTCGGTGCGGATGTAGTAGCTGTCGCCACCAAGACCTGCGAACTCCTGACCAAAGGAAGCATAGACACCATCGGTCGGATCAATAAGGCGGTCCAGGGTGTTGTAACGCAACTCGTAGCCGACCAGCGATGTCAGGTAGGTACCGAGTGAGTCACAGACAGCGAGCGACAAATTAGCCGTGTTACAGTTGTTGATGTTGGTCGACTGGTTGTCCGGGTCCGAGTTCTTCTCCTGGAAGATACTGTAGAACAGCCGAACCGTCAGCTCTTCTTCACGCAGTGGCAGCGTAAAGCCAAAACCACCACCGGTCTTCTTCTGGTCGAAGGAACGGTAGTCGTTGGCATCATCCACTTTTCGGTAAAGATCCAGATCCAGTGCGACACGCCGACCCATGAAGAAAGGTTCGACAAAACGGAACTCATAAGACTGCGTGTCCGTACCACCACCTACGGCGATCTTCACAAACTGACCGCGGCCAAGGAAGTTTTTCTCGGTCAGCGAGATGTCGCCAACCACGCCATCAACTGTAGAGTAACCGACACCGAAGGAGATCTCACCCGTCGGCTTTTCTTCAACACGGACGTTGACGATCACGCGATCGGCTGCACTGCCCTGTTGGGTCGTGATGGACACACGCTCAAAGAAGCCGAGGTTCTTCAACCGGCGCTCTGCCTTGTCGACAAGAGCTCTATTGAAAGCATCACCTTCTGCGATATCGAATTCGCGACGGATGACAAACTCACGCGTCCGGTCGTTGCCGATGATGTTGATACGCTCAACATACGCACGAGGACCTTCTTCGATGTAGTAGATCAGCGAAATCGTGTTGTTGTCGTAATCACGTGCACCACGCGGACGAACGCGAGCAAAGGCATAACCTTCTTCGGAAACACGCAATGTGATGTCTTCAACCGTCTGCTCGACACGCAGTGAATTGAAGGTTTGACCGCTGCGCGTACGAACGAGACGGCGCAGCTCTTCAGGGTCGACATCTGAAATCGTCGAAACGATTTCAACATCGCCGATTTCGTATTTCTCACCCTCATCGACCGTAAAGGTGACATAGAAAATGTTCTGCTCACGGTCCAGATCCGCACTTACCGAAACGATCCGGAAGTCAGCATAACCCTTCTTGTTGTAGTACTGACGCAGCAACTCCTCGTCCGCAGCGAGGCGGTCAGGGTCATAGGTGTCAGTGCTGCGCAACCAGCTCAGAAGACCGCTTTCACGGGTCCTGATAACATCACGCAAGCGACCGTCGCTGAAAGACTGGTTTCCGATGAAACTGATCCGTTCAACACCGGTCTTTGCGCCTTCGTTGATTTCAAACACGAGATCAACACGGTTCTGGCCACGATCAATGATCTGAGGATCGACGGAAGCGCCATACCGACCGGAGCGGCGATAGGCTTCCAGAATGTTCTGCACGTCGGCCTGAACCTTGGCGCGAGAAAGCATCGAACGCGGCTGCGAACGAACGGCTGTTGCCAGCGCATCGTCCTTGATTTTCCGGTTGCCCTCGAAGGAAACACGATTGATAATCGGGTTTTCCGTGACGGTTACAACAACCAGGCTGCCACGCGGGGTGATCTCAACGGTGGCAAACAAACCAGTCGCGTACAGTGCCTTCAATGACTCATCGACATCGAAAGCGCTGTAGTTGCGCCCGGGAACGATGGTCATGTAACTGATAACGGTTTCGTCCTCGACGCGGGTGTTACCCCGAACGTCGATGCTCCGGGCAACCGCTGCCTGAGCTTCTGAAACAAACAAATTCAACCCTGTGGATTGCGGCAAAACTGACCCAATCGACAGTACGGCAACCGCAAACAGAACGGCCCGTGTAAGTTTCTGCAATCGCTGCATTATTGCGCTATGCCTTTTTTTAAATACCCCTTTCCGGAATCCACATCACCCCTGTAGATTCTCGGAACCGACGAACGTTTTATAGGTTTTTCCCGATAACGCAACAGCCCTTCCCGCCTGAAAGCGATTTAGTCTGAAGACGTTGCGTCAATGTCACGGCAATCAGGAATTGGTGGTTACAAGCCGCATGATATCCTTCCACGTAACGAAGACCATCAGCATAAGTACCAAGCCTAAACCGATTCTGAATCCCACATCCTGAACCCTTTCGCTCAGCGGCTTTCCGCGCAAGGCTTCCGCAGCGTAAAAGACCAGGTGCCCACCGTCGAGAATTGGCACCGGAGCCAGATTGATAAGCCCGATGCTGACGGAGAGAACCGCGGTAAGTGAGATCAAGGGCAAGATACCAAGATCGGCAACCTGTCCGGAAATCTGAGCCACTCGGATTGGTCCGCCAAGCTGATCGGCAGACTGGCGCTGCGTGATGACGCCCCAGATGTAACTGACTGTACCTTCCATGATCCGGTAGGTTTCACGCGTACCCTCCGCGATAGCACCCAACGGACTGTACTTGATCCGCACCAAATATTCCGGGTTTGCGGTGCCTCGCAGGCCTATATCGCCCGCCACCTGACGTTCACCGAAGAAGACTTCTTTCTCCCGTGCATCAGGCGTGACCGTTAACGTGACCGGTTTGCCGTAACGATCGACTTCAAAGACCAGAGGAGTATTGGCGTTCATGAGCACGATCTGGCGCAATTCTCCGAAAGTCTCGATTTTTCGGCCATCGATTTCAGTGATCATATCGCCGGCCTGAAGCCCGGCACGCGCTGCAGCCCGATCCGGAAAAACTTCTTCGATCAAGGGCTGTGTCCCCTGTTTGCCGATCGCCATGAACAGAGCCCCGAAGATAACGATGGCAAGAATGAAATTGGCAATCGGACCAGCGGCAACAATTGCGGCCCGCTGCCACACAGGCTTTGCTATGAACGCCGTTTTTCGCTCTTCCTCACTCAATTGTGCAATCAGTTCACGATTTGGAACGCTTGCGGCATTTTCATCGCCTGCAAACTTCACATAGCCACCCAGAGGGATCATGCAGAGCTTCCATCTGGTACCCTTTTGGTCGGTTCGGCCAAAAATCTCCCGTCCGAAGCCAACAGAAAACGCGTCAACCTTGACGTTGCACCAGCGGGCAACTGCGAAGTGGCCGAGTTCGTGAAAGAACACCACAACAGTCAGCACAAACAAGAAGGGAATGATCGTTCCGACCAAGAGTGAATACGCGGAAAAAAGTAAGTCCATCAAGGGTTCCGATCCTGCACGGCTGCAAATGCGTCAGTGCACTGTACTAAAAGGAAAATTACGGCGTGTTAATGGTCGAAGAAAATTTTCCGCAGCTATGATTGAGCCAGTTTTGGCCTAGTTACTCCGGGCGTCGACCCATTCTCTCGTCCGTTTCCGGGCAGCGTCATCCAACAGAAGCACATCTTGAACGCAAGATGCAGACGTCAGGGCTCCCTCTGCGTTCAACTTTTCAAGAACAGCTTCAATAGCAGCAGGAATATCAAGAAATCCGATTTGCCCCAACATGAATGCTTCCACCGCAACTTCATCGGCCGCATTCAAAGCTGCCGGTGCACCGCCTCCGGCCTTCATTGCTTCAAGCGCCAAGCGCAGGGCAGGAAATCTCTCCAAATCCGGCTCTTCAAAACTCAGTGTTCCAAGAGCAGCAAGGTCGAGCCTTTTTACCGGAACGTCCATCCGTTTTGGATAGGCAAGACAATGGGCGATAGGTGTGCGCATGTCCGGGCTACCAAGCTGAGCAAGAAGCGACCCATCCTTGTACTGAACAAGCCCGTGTACGGCCGACTGCGGGTGTACCAACACACCCAACTGCTCGTACTGAACCGGAAAAAGATGCGAAGCTTCAATAACTTCAAACCCTTTGTTCATCATGGTTGCACTGTCAATTGTAATGCGGGCACCCATTTCCCAATTTGGGTGCTTCAACGCTTGAGCCGGCGTTACGGTTTTCATCTCTTCCATCGAAAAGGTCCTGAATGGACCACCCGATGCCGTCAAAATGACCTTTTCGATCAGATCGACCTGCGCGGTTTCAAAAACCTGAAAGATGGCATTGTGTTCGCTGTCGACAGGGAGCAGCTCAGCGTTGTTTTCCCGAATACGGGCCATGAAGAGATCGCCAGCACAGACAAGGCATTCCTTGTTTGCAAGCGCAATCCTGCGTCCCGGTTTGATTGCCGCCATTGTTGGCTCAAGTCCGGCTGCACCAACGACCGCACCGACCACTAGGTCAGCTGGGCGGTCAACCGCTTCCAAAACTGCCTCAGATCCTGCAGAGGCATCGATGCCACTGCCATGCAACGCCTCGACCAGAGCATCATATTTGCGGCCATCGGCAAGAACCGCAGAGCGCGCATTGAGCCGCTTTGCCAAATCGCTCAACGCGGCCGCGTTGCGGTTGGCCACCAGAGCCACGACCTCAAACTGCGTCGGGTTTCTCTCGATAATATCCGCAAGACTTTGACCGACTGATCCTGTCGCGCCCAGGACAATAATACGGATCGGCGCAGCACTTTTTGCTGCTTCAGTATTGGCCGACATCTAGTTCCTCACGCTCAACCAAATCCAAATCCCGAAATTGGGTCCGCGAGCGTACCTCCGCTAACCAGTCCCGCGATTACGGCAAAGATCGCTGCCGCAACCAATCCATCGATGCGGTCCATGATGCCACCATGCCCAGGGATGAGCCGACTGGAATCTTTCACGTCAAACCGTCTTTTGATCGCAGATTCAAGCAGGTCGCCTGCTTGCGAAACCACGGAAAGCATGGCTGCCAAAAGGCACCAGAGCACAAGGTCACTCTCACCGGCCCAATGGACAACGCCGACCCCAAAAAGGCAGGCGAACACCAGACCGCCAATTGCGCCCGACCATGTTTTCTTAGGTGAAACCCTCTGCCACAACTTGGGTCCACCAAGAGCTCTTCCTGTGAAATAGGCAAAGATATCTGTCGCCCAAACTACGAAAAGCAGGAAAAACGCGAACAGAAGACCAACGGTTCCTTCACGAAGGACGAGAAGCGAAAACAGGGACAGGCCACTATAAAGCACGCCCTCCCCAGCCCACCTGCCATCTTTTGAAAAACCGTTCGCGCCAAAAACAACCAGCGCTGCGATCAAAATCAGCCCCAGCCCTGTGGTCGCCAGATCGAAATACACCAGAACCGACAATCCAGTCAGGCTTGCAAAACCGATCAACGCAGGCACCGAACGATGCTTTGCACCTGTGATCGAAAACCACTCCCACAAAAACAGCGTGGCCGCGAGCAACATCAGGGCAAAAAAGGCGATGCCCCCCAAATAGGTAATGAAGAGAACAAGCGGTCCAAGAACAAGTGCCGATGCCAGTCTAAGCCCAAGATCGGAGAGTTTTTTCCCGGAGGTTTCAGGATTTGCCATGTTGCACGCCAGACGTCACAGCGACGCCTTGGCGTCAAGTCCGCCATAGCGGCGTTGGCGGCTGCCAAAGCAGGCAAGAGCTTTGTCGAAATCGGCTTCCGAGAACTCTGGCCAATTCTTGTCACAAAAATAAAATTCAGAATAGGCGGCCTGCCAAAGAAGAAAATTAGAAAGACGCATTTCGCCGCTGGTTCGAATAATGAGATCGGGATCCGGCAAGCCTGCGGTGTCCATAGCCTCCGTCAGAGCGGTCTCCGAAATGTCACCCGCCTGAAGCTCTCCTTTGGCAACTTTTTCGGCAAGGCTCTGTGCAGCCCTGACGATTTCCGCTCTGGATCCATAATTGAAGGCAACCACCAGATTGAGACCGGTGTTTTCTTTCGTCAGGTCCTCTGCCTCATTCAAAAGTGCAAGAATGCCTGGCTCGAGATCCGCACGATTGCCAATGATGCGTATGCGAACGTTGGACTTGTGCAACTCGCTCAAATCCCGCTGAACAAAACGGCGTAGCAGTCCCATCAGGAAAGACACTTCTGCCTCGGGCCGACTCCAGTTTTCTGAAGAAAAACTGTAGATCGTCACCACTTCGATGCCGACCCGTCCCGAGTGACGAATAACGCTGCGCAAGGTTTCCAGACCCTGCCTGTGTCCTTCGGTTCGAGGCAGGCTTCTCGCAGTCGCCCATCGCCCGTTGCCGTCCATGATGAACGCAACATGGCGAGGCAGATTTCCGCTGGCACCATCCGCTGAAACAGTGTGCGGAGTATGGTCCGGACTGACGCTCATGGGAGTCCTCACCTCACAGGTCAGGCCAATCAGACCTGAGAGATTTCCTGTTCTTTCTTTTCAAGCATCGCATCCACTTCACCGATCATCGTATCGGTCAGCTTTTGCACTTCATCCGATGCTGCGCGGCTGTCATCTTGAGAGATTTCGCCGTCTTTTTCAGCTTTTTTCGCGTCGTCCATACCGTCCCGGCGCACATGGCGGATCGCCACCTTGGCATTTTCAGCGTATTTGTGTGCGACCTTGATCAGTTCCTGGCGTCGCTCCTGATTGAGCTCGGGAATTGGCAAACGCAGCAACTGGCCGTCGACAACAGGATTGAGCCCAAGGTTCGATTCACGAATTGCCTTTTCAACAGCGGCAACCATGCTCTTGTCCCAGACCTGAACTGCGACCATGCGCGGTTCCGGCACGGAAACGGTTGCGACCTGGTTGAGCGGCATCGCCTGGCCATAGGCGTCAACGGAGATCGGGTCCATCATGGAAGCAGATGCGCGGCCGGTTCTAAGGCCAGCGAATTCGGTCTTCAGCACCGAAAGAGCTCCTTGCATGCGGCGCTTCAAATCATCCAGATCGACACCTTCTACCGACATTTTGTCCTCACTATTGTTTTCATCTTGGCTGAATAGAGTCTCGGCGCGCGTCAACATGGCATAAACGCGCTGAAACACAAGAGCTTGGCTCGGGAAAGAGATTAAATCTTTCAGTCACCCACGACTGTGTAGGTGCCGGTCTCCTGAAGCACGCTGACCAGTGCCCCAGGTGAGTGAATGGAAAATACGATCACTGGAATGGAATTGTCGCGTGCTAGCGCGATCGCAGTCGTATCCATAACCTTCAGATTGCGCGAAATGACCTCTTCGTAGCCAAGCGTTTCATAACGCTCCGCTTCAGGATTGACCTTGGGATCTTCCGAATAGACACCATCAACCTGCGTCCCCTTCAGGAAGGCGTCGCATTTCATTTCCGCAGCTCGCAGTGCGGCGCCACTGTCGGTGGTAAAAAACGGGTTGCCCGTGCCGCCGGCAAACACAATGACATCGCCATCTTCCATGTAACGATCCGCCACACGCTGGGAAAACGTCTCGCAGATGGATGGAACAGCAACAGCCGACAGAACACGCGCGTTCACTTTTAGGCGGCGCAGGGCATCGGCCAGGGTCAGGCTGTTCATGATCGTTGCAAGCATGCCCATGTGGTCACCCGTTACACGGTTTCCACCCTTTGCGGCAACCGCGACACCGCGGAAGATGTTTCCGCCACCAACAACAACACCAACCTGTGCCCCGAGAGCCACCGCATCAGCAATTTCCTTGGCGATCCTTTGCACAATGGCCGGGTCAATTCCAAAAGCCTGGGAGCCCATAAGCGCTTCACCGGAGAGTTTCAGAAGGATCCGTTTCCAACGCAAAGAATTCGTCATGGGTGCCCCCGTCTAGAAAATTGTCTTCCTAAAAAAAAAGCGCCGGTCTTGCCGGCGCTTTTCCTTGAGCTTACTGCCCGGTGGCTGCCGCCACCTCTGCGGCAAAGTCTTGCTCTTCTTTCTCGATCCCTTCGCCGAGTGCGAAGCGGACGAAGCCGGAAAGCTTGACGTCGGTGCCGAGTTCTTTTGCAAGCGCCTCAACAGCCTGCTCAACCGTTTGATCCGGGTTGATGACGAAGGCTTGTTTCACGAGGGTAACTTCCTCGTAGAATTTGCGCAAACGGCCTTCCACCATTTTTTCAATGATGTTTTCAGGCTTGCCCGATTCACGCGCCTGCTCGGAGAAAACCGTTCTTTCGCGCTCGACAACAGCCTGGTCCAGCTCGTCCGTGCTCAAAGCCAGCGGACTTGTTGCAGCGACATGCATGGCAATCTGGCGGCCAAGTGCATTCAGCTTTGCCTTGTCACCGGAAGATTCCAGCGCAACAAGAACACCGATCTTGCCCAGACCTTCAGCAACCTGGCCATGCACATAAGTGGACACCGTGCCTTCGTTCACGCTCAGAACAGCTGAACGACGCAAAGTCATGTTCTCACCGATCGTCGCAATCGCATCAGTAACGGAATCTGCAACAGATTTACCGTCAAGATCCGCAGCACCAAGTGCTTCGACCGAACCGTCTGTGCCGATTGCAACCTTGGCGACCTTGGAGACTAGCTCCTGGAAGCCTTCGTTGCGGGCGACAAAGTCGGTTTCGGAGTTCAGTTCGATCACTGCTGCCTTGTTGCCGTCAGCAGCAACGCCGACCAAGCCTTCAGCGGCCACACGGCCGGCCTTCTTGGCCGCCTTGGCCAGACCCTTGGTGCGAAGCCAGTCAACAGCCGCTTCCATGTCACCGCCTGATTCAGTCAGAGCGGTCTTGCAGTCCATCATGCCAGCGCCGGATTTCTCACGGAGCTCTTTTACCATCGCAGCGGTAATGCTCATCGATTGCCTCGTGGATGGGGGTTTCAGATAAGATGCGGTTTAGCCGATGGCCAGCCGCGCCTTTATGACGGAACCGCAAAAAATTGCGGACCGTCTTGCGAATTCAACAAGTTTTCGCCGCGATAACCCGCGGCGAAACGCTGTTTAAGCTTCAGCAGCAGCCTTTTCAGTTGCAGCTGCTTCTTCTGCCGGTGCGGTTTCAGCCGGAGCTTCTTCCGCTGGTGCGGCCTCAGCTGGAGCTTCTTCAGCTGCAAGAACTTCCTCAACCGGAGCTTCTTCGGCTTCGCCGATATCCATACCGGAAGCACCCTGTGCACGGGAGATACCGTCGATAGCTGCGCGGGCGATCAGATCGCAATAAAGCGAAATCGCACGACCTGCATCGTCGTTGCCCGGCACCGGATAGGTGATACCATCCGGGCTGGAATTGGAATCGAGGATCGCGGCAACCGGAATACCCAGACGACGAGCTTCCTGGATGGCAATGGACTCGCGGTTGGTATCGATTACGAAAATCAGATCCGGGATACCGCCCATATCCTTGATACCGCCAAGGTTCCGCTCAAGCTTCTCGCGCTCGCGGTCCATGAACAAACGTTCTTTCTTAGTCAAAGCGTTTGCGGCGTCGGAAGAAAGTGTTTCTTCCAGCTTGCGCAGGCGCTGAATGGACTGAGAAATCGTTTTCCAGTTGGTCAGCATACCGCCGAGCCAACGTGCATTCACGAAGTACTGTGCGGAATTGCGCGCAGAAGAAGCAACTGCTTCCTGTGCCTGGCGCTTGGTGCCGACAATCAGAACACGGCCGCCGCCAGCAACTGTGTCAGACACAGCTTTCAGAGCCTGGTGGAGAAGCGGAACGGTCTGAGACAGATCCATGATGTGAACATCGTTGCGCACACCAAAGATGTACTGACCCATGCGCGGGTTCCAACGGTGTTTCTGGTGACCAAAGTGCACACCTGCTTCAAGCAGCTGGCGCATGGTGAAATCGGGCAAAGACATGGCCCTTAAACTCCTGAGTTTTCCGGTTTAACCTCCGCAAGAGGGTTTGGGCCGAAGGAAACTTTCCCTCAACCACCGGATGGACACCGATAAGCTCGGTTTCCGCCCCTTGCGTGTGGAATGGGCGCCTTATAGTTGGGAAGAAATTTTATTTCAAGGCCTAAGCACCGGATTTCTTTGGCTTCAAGGCAATGATTGTGCAATTTCAAACTCGACCTGACCAAGCACTTGGATAGATTACGAACCCAGGTCGCAAACCTTGACCTGCAAAAGAGCTATTTTAACAAGATTTTTGAACCAATCTGACGAGTGGAAGGGTTCTCTTGACAACGCAAGGCATAAACCATCTGGGCCTGACGGTTCTGGACCTCACCAACACGACCGAGTTTTTCACGGAAGCACTCGGTTGGTCACTGCTGGCCAAAGACGACAGCTATCCACGCACTACTGTTTCTGACGGCACATGCCGCTTGACACTTTGGCAGGCAGATACTTCCAAACGCGTGATTTCATTTGATCGCAAATCCAATATCGGCTTGCATCACGTTGCCTTCGAAGTGCCGACTAGGGAAAGTCTGTTTGACCTTGCTGACAAAATTCGCAATTGGCCCGGCGTTGACATCGAATTCGAGCCGGAGTTGCTTTCAGGCGGACCGCGCATGCATATGATGTGCCTTGAGCCGGGAGGTATTCGTGTCGAAATCATTTGGCCTGCGAGCTAATCGCTCTGAATGATTAGCAAGCCAAGCGCTTTTCTGCCTCATCTGGACCGTTCCGGAGTACGCCCATGGATGAAAATGAAGACACAGCAGGAATGGCGGCGACCGAAACAGAACGTCTGAACCGAAAGACCCATTCCTTCAGTTTCGGCATCTTGTTTTTTCTGTTCGGAATCGCTGCCGGTTTCTTTCTGGCCTTTTCGGGCTTTGACCTGTTTGAAGTCTATTTCACGCACGTGCTAGCCGGATTCGTTGTTCTCGTGACCCTGATTGTTCTGACGGGTCTTGGCCTTTACGTGTTCCGCGGCAAGTTGATGGCAAGCTTGTTCGGCATTGCGGAATCTCGGCTCGACATGTTTGCCGAACCCTTGTCCCGCGTTACCCAGAAAGCCATTGACAGAGATCCTGAAGGCGCAACTCATGCGGCCCGCGAACTGGTCCAGTTGACACTGGCCAGATATAGCTGGATCACGGCCCGCCGGTGGATCATCGCTTCGCTGACTGGTCTGATTGCTTCGTTGGCAGCCCTCGCCGGCACGGCGCTCCTTTTCAGACAAAATGAATTGATTGCCAGTCAGAATGTTCGCATTGAGGAACAGACAGCACTGCTGAACCAGCAAGTCGAGCTTGCAGAAGCTGCCCGAAACGCAGCGATTGCCGTAGAAATCACCCGGATTGCCGCTCTGCTTGGCGACGTGATGGACAAGGTTGCGGCACAGCCGGAAAGCGCAAACGCTTCAACGGGTGATGTTGCCGCTGACAAGATACCGATTGTTGATCCGGCGAAGGATCTCAATCAAAGCCTCATCATGCGCATCGTCGCATCTTCGCAAGCCTCCAAGCCATACAGATATCTGGACGCTGGAGACGACTTCGGCAGCGTACAAAGCGCGATAAAGGACGCCATGCAGCGGCGGCGTGAAGAACTCCCGAAATCGTTTGCGCGTATGGCCCGCTTAGGGAACTGGCAAGACGCTCCCGAAGCACGAGCTTTGGTTGCGCGCAGTTACAGCCCCGAACGTGGTCAGCTGCTGGACACGCTTGTGCGCTCTGGTATCAGGTCATTCGAATTCCTGAACTTTTATGGACTTGATCTTTCGCACGCCGCATTACGCGATTTCTTCTTTGGTCCCTTCAGTTTTCAAAATGGCAAGATGGCGTATGCCGATCTCGCAAGGAGCCATTTCACAGAAGTTGATTTTCAGGGAGCAAATCTTGAAAACGCGATCTTGCGCGAAGCACGCATTGAATCCGCGCGGTTTTCTTCGCTGCTGCCGGAACTTGCTCTTCCCCCAGTCGTTTCAACTTCTGAAATTCTGTCTTCCCGCCTGAGCGGTATTGATCTCACCGACGCATTCCTGCAATTCGTCTGGTTCGAAAACGCTCGGCTCACAGCTGCAAACTTCAACCGGGCAACGCTCATGGGAACAGACTTCAGCGGAGCGGATCTGAGCGGGTCAACCTTCAAAGACGCAGTCCTTGGACACGCAGAGTTTAACGGGGCAATCCTTGCCTCGGTTGATTTCGATGGAGCCTATGTTTTTTCCGAAGACTTCCTCGACCAAATTGGCGAAAAAGCTTACCCGGGAAGTTTCAAACGAACCCGTTTTGTTCAAGAAGTCTCGTCAATTGAAGCGGTCATGGAAACCTATTCCACTTTTTCGCAGTTGGAGGCTGACGATTTCAAACAATTGCTCGGATCCGACAACGTTTGGCGTATCAAACGCGTAGAACCGTTTGAGCAATAGACCTTATTGATCCCTGACGCGAAACTGTGCTGTTGCGCATGAGACCCAACAGTTTCAACAAAAATCTGGACCGTTTGAGATCGGCTGAACCGGAAGGACCGTTTCTAAAAAGACTGCCGCCGAGACAATTTTATAAAACTCGTGCCTCGGCGGCGTCAGATCTGGTGTTACAGCGCCATTGGGATCGGTGGATTGCCGGTAAGCCCGACACCTTCGCGGACTTCAGTCGCATTTGCAGCCGTTCCAAGGAAATTGTTCATGGCGGCTTGATATTGACCCATATGCTCGCTGAGCAACCGCCCGATATGCTGCCCGTTCACTTGCGTGTTGGCCGATAGTTCAGCAAGAACGGAAACCCACGTTGTCACAATCGCACCAGCCGCCGCCAGTCGGGTCATCGTGACCTGCTGTATGAAGGGGTTGAAGTCAGCACTTGCGTCCATCACCACGTAAGTCTCATACCCCTCGCGCAAGGCTGCGATTGCTGGGAATGCGGCGCAAACCTCCGTTGCAAGTCCGGAGATGACCAATTTCTTCCGCCCAGTTGCACGGACGGCTTCCCGTGAGGCCTCATCGTTCCAGAAATTGACAAATGGCCGGTCTATCACGTCAACCTCCGGAAACAACGCCTTTAACTCAGGCATGGTCGGGCCATTCGGGCCCTGTGGCCAACTCGTTCCCATTACAACAGGAATGTTCATTGCCTTGGCTGTTTTCGCATGACCAAGAATGTTGTTCTTGAGCAGCATTGGGTCAATCGAGGACAGAAACTGCATGAGCCCGACCTGATGATCGATCATGAGGAAAACGCAATTGTCAGGGGTGAGCTCGGATGTTGGAAGGGTCATTCACTAATTCCTGCGTTTTGAAGTGTGAAAGGCCAGAAAGTTGGCCACACTTCGGTTGAGACAGAGCCAGGCAAACAGCGCATTGCGCGTTGAGGCCCGAGCTCAAAACGCGATATAGACAATTGCATCAATGCGACTAGCAGCAACAAATGCATCTCAATAGTGATGAAAATGGAATGATAATCGAAGACCTTATTGACGCGCGGATACTGGTCGAGCTGCATAACCGATTGAGTTTTGCAGAAGCCGCCAAAGCGCTCGGCATACCGCCGGCTACGGTAAGCCGCCGCGTTATGCGCATGGAAGACAGGGCCGGTTTGCGTCTTTTTGACCGAACCACACGATCCGTATGCCCAACGGAAGCCGGGTCATTGGCTGTAAATCACGCACAGAGAATGATCTCGGAAGTAGAGGCAGTAGAAACGTCATTGTCGTCTATGCGCGATGCTCCCGTCGGCACTATCAGGATCACAACGCCAACGATCTTCGGACAAGCTCTTCTGAGCCCGATTGTCAGTAAATTCCTTGCCCAATTCCCGGCCTGCGACCTTCATATTGACCTCGCCGACGGTCATATAAACCTGGCGGAAGAAGGCTATGATGCTGCAATACGGGTCGGACCGATTGTTGACGATACGCTTGTTGCTAGAAATCTCGGAACAGTACGTGCAGGACTCTATCGGCGTAGTGGAGCACCGGATCTAGACCTGAAAGATCTCAGCGACTTGCCCGTGGCGCTCCTTCACAGAGGCATGAAACCCGAACCCACACTGCAACTTCGTTCCGCCGATGGCGAAAGCCGATCCTTCGCCGTAAAACCACGCCTCATTTGTATGAACCCGTGGTTGTTACTAGAGGCTGCTTTGGCGAGTGATGTCATCGTCGTTTTGCCTGAATTGATTGCAGCGCCAGCTCTTCGAACCAACCAACTCTCCAGAGTGGCTCCTGATTGGTTTGCGCGCCACGTCCCGGTGCATCTGGTCTATCAGCCCCAGCGACTGATGCGCCCTGCTGTAAGGGCCTTTGTCGACCTCGCAGCCGACCAAATTCCGAAATTGATCGAAAGTGTGGAAATCGACTAGAGCACAGACTGGTGTTCAACGGTTTCGCCCAGACTGTCCAATTGTTTCAAGCGTCGCGATCACGCCATCTGTACGTCCATTACACCTGGAACAGCCTTAAGCGCGCCTGCGATTTCCGGGGACAATCTGAACCTTCCGGGAAGTTTGACTTCCACTTCACGTGCCCCGTTTTCCAGAAGCACGATGACTGTCACGTCCCCTTCCCCGCGGACCTTCAGTTGATTGGCAAGGCTTCGGATCGGACGTTCGTCACGAACAAAGACACGCATGCTTTTTTGAAGACGTGCGGCCACCTTGTCGATCGGATCAACCTGTTCAACCCGCAACGAAGGTTCATCGTCACGCATGTCTGCGCCAACCAGAACCACAACGGATCTGCCGGATTGAAGGACATCGCGGAATTGTTCCAGCTTTTCCCTGAACAGCAAGGCTTCGTATTGACCTGTCGCATCTGACAAGCGCGCGATCCCCATGCGTGTGCCGGTCTTGGTTTTACGCTCCTGCATTGAGACGACCGTCCCTGCAAGTCTTCCCGCCGAGGCGCCTTTCTTGACTGCTTCAGCAAATTGCGTCCAAGGCTGAACCCTCATTTTCTCAAGGATTGGTGCGTATTCGTCGATCGGGTGTGCTGAAAGGTAGAACCCAATGGCGGAGTGCTCCCGCTGAAGCTTTTCCTCGTTGGTCCATCCATGCACTTCGTCCAGTTGCAACGGCTCTTCGCTGTCGCTGGCGCCGAACAGTTCATCCTGGCCGAGCGTCTTGTTTTCCTCCGTTCGTTGCGCCAAGCCCATGACTCGATCCAGCCCTTCGAAAACCTTTGCCCGGTTCGGCTCCAACTCATCGAAAGCACCAGCGGCAACCAGGTTTTCCAGTGTCCGTTTGTTGAGTGCTCGCGGTGAAATTCGTCTGGCAAAATCGCCGACACTCTTGAACGGCGCGTCGCCACGCGCCTCCACAATGTGTTCAACAGCTTGCTCGCCGACGCCCTTGATCGCACCCATCGCATAGAGGATTTTGCCATCGGCAACATCGAAAAAGACTTGTGAGCGGTTAATGGACGGCTGCACAATTTCGATACCCATGCGGCGCGCTTCCTGGCGGAAGTCTCCGAGCTTGTCGGTGTTGCCCATGTCAAGTGTCATGGAAGCCGCCATGAACTCGACGGGATGGTTCGCCTTCAACCAGGCTGTATGATAGGAGACCAGCGCATAGGCCGCAGCGTGGGATTTGTTAAATCCGTAGTTCGCGAACTTCGCCACCAGATCGAATATTGTTCCGGCCTGTGACTTGTTGATGCCACGTTCGACAGCACCATCGACAAAACGCGCACGCTGAACCTCCATTTCGGCAGCAATTTTCTTGCCCATTGCCCGCCGCAGAAGGTCCGCTTCGCCGAGCGAGTACCCGGAAAGCACCTGTGCAATCTGCATCACCTGCTCTTGGTAGACGATGATGCCATTGGTTTCCATCAGGATCGGTTCTAGCAACGGATGCAAGCAGTCCGGGTCTTGCTCGCCGTGTTTCACCGCGTTGTAGACCGGAATGTTCTCCATCGGTCCCGGCCGGTAAAGCGCCACCAGCGCAATAATGTCTTCAAATCGGTCTGGCTTCATACCGGCGATTGCGCGGCGCATGCCCTGACTTTCCAGCTGGAACACACCGAAGGTTTCGCCTCGGGCGAGCATTTCATAGGTCTTGATGTCGTCGATAGGCAAACCGGCGACATCGACATTGACCCCACGACGCTCAATCAACTCCACCGCAGTGTCGATGACAGTAAGTGTTTTCAGACCCAGGAAATCGAATTTTACGAGACCGGCATCTTCAACCATTTTCATGTTGAACTGAGCAACCGGCATATCGGAACGCGGATCACGATAAAGCGGCACCAGCTTTTCAAGGGGTCTGTCGCCAATCACCACACCAGCCGCATGCGTTGAGGCATGGCGGTAAAGCCCTTCAAGCTTCTGCGCCATGCCAAGCAAGCGCTCGACAATCTCCTCCTCCTTTGCTGCTTCGCGAAGGCGTGGTTCATCCTCGATCGCTTGGGCGAGCGTTACCGGGTTGGCCGGGTTGGCAGGCACAAGCTTACAGAGCCTGTCTACCTGACCGTATGGCATCTGCAGCACCCTGCCGACGTCCCGCAAGACCGCACGCGCCTGCAGCGAACCAAAGGTGATGATCTGAGCCACTTGCTTGCGGCCATACTTTTCCTGAACGTAGCGGATGACCTCTTCACGGCGCGTCTGGCAAAAGTCGATGTCAAAGTCCGGCATCGAAACACGTTCCGGATTGAGGAACCGTTCAAAGAGCAGCGAAAAGCGCATCGGATCGAGATCGGTGATCGTCAACGACCAGGCAACGAGCGACCCAGCTCCTGACCCACGACCCGGCCCAACGGGAATGTCATTGCCTTTGGCCCATTTGATGAAGTCGGCAACGATAAGGAAATAGCCGGGAAACTTCATACGTTCGATGATACCGGTCTCATAATCGAGCCGGTCCCAATAGTCCTTCTCCTCAAGACCCGGAGCAAGACCGTGAGCATCAAGCCGTGCCTGCAGTCCTTCCCGAGCCTGCTTTTTGAGCTCTTCCGCTTCTGCATGTTCTGCTTCTTCCGGGTCAGCATCCGCACCGGCAAATCGCGGTAGGATCGGGTCCCGTTTCATCGGCCGGAAACTGCAACGACGAGCAATTTCAACGGTCGATGAGAGCGCTTCAGGCAGATCGGCAAACAGTGCGCACATTTCTGCGCGGCTTTTGAAATAGTGTTCAGGTGTCAGGCGTCTGCGGTCATCCTCAATAAGCACGCGCCCTTCGGATATGCAGATCAGCGCATCGTGCGCTTCATAATCTTCGCGCTTCGGGAAAAAAGCTTCGTTTGTTGCGACCAGAGGCAAATCCAGCTCGTAGGCTAGATCCAGAAACGCATCTTCGGTCTTGCGCTCGACATCCATGCCATGCCGCTGCAACTCGACATAACAGCGTCCGGGAAAGCCGTCTGAGATCTGCCGCAAACGCGATTTTGCCAAATCCTTGCGACCCGCGAGAAGCGCGGCTCCAATCGGACCATAAGCACCGCCTGTGAGGGCAATGACATCCTCAGACTTTGAAAGGAGGTACTCTAGCGACACATGTGGTCGCAATCCGGTTTCCGTATCCAGAAAGGCCCGCGACGACAATTCCATGAGATTGCCGTATCCGGTCTCCGTCATTGCAATCAGAACCAGATCCGCAAGGGCTGGCTCTCCGCGGCGACCGCTCTCAAGCCCGTCTTCAAATGCAATTGACAATTGGCAGGCAGTAATCGGCTGAATACCGGCTCCCCATGCCTTCGAGGAGAACTCCTGCGCGCCAAAGAGATTGTTGGTGTCTGCAACAGCCATTGCCGGCTGTTCGTCTGCCTTTGCAAGATCCAAAAGCTTCTTGATGGGCAGAGCCCCTTCAAGAAGGGACAATGCGGAATGAACCCTCAAATGTACAAACCCAGGGCCTGAAGCTGCTCCAACACCCGCTTTGGCGCCACCAGTTGAGGTTTCGGAATTCGTCATTGATGCACTCGCACGCCCGTTCAGAATCAGCACACAAGTGAAACGCTTTGCGAGGGCTCTGTCGAGCCATCAACCCGGTTGTTACCGTTGTTCTTTCTATTGGCGAAAGGCCCAAACCTCAGCCGGACACCACCGTCCGCAATCCTGATATTCTTCGACAAAGCGCACAGCAGCGCTCAGTTACCGGCCTCAACCTGCGGAGAAAAGTACTTCACCCCAAACGGCAAGTGTCGTGCAGAAGCAAACAAGCGAACCAAAAGCTGCAAAGTCACGAGCGATATAGAACATTTCATTCTCCAGACCTGACCTAACGTTGATGAGATCATGTTCTATTTTTGTTCCTTTTGCAAGCCCTTTTTGTTCCTCTTGTCAGTAGGCAAATCAAATTCGATGAAAACCTGAGGTTTTTGCTTTGTTCCAGGCACAGTAAAGCAATGCAGATTGCCTCAATTCGGCATCGTGTCCTGAAAAATCATCTCTAAAGTTGGAAGACTTGACCCGGCTAAAGGTCTTTGACCTGGCCATCCGCAAGTGTGATAGCGCGATCCATGCGACCAGCCAGTTCAAGATTGTGCGTGGCAAAGAGCGTCGCGACACCTGAAGCACGTACCAGTGCGGAAAGCGCTTCGAAAACATAACTGGCTGTTTTGGGATCAAGGTTCCCGGTCGGTTCATCGAGAAGGAGAATGCGCGGAGCATTCGCCACCGCCCGCGCGACTGCAACGCGCTGTTGTTCCCCGCCTGAGAGTTCCGACGGCCGGTGACTGCCACGGTCGCCCAACCTCATGTATTTGAGCAACTCGTCGGCTCTATTGGCAGCCTCCTTGCGCGGCAAGCCACGGATCATTTGCGGCATCATCACATTTTCAACGGCGGTGAATTCCGGCAACAGATGATGAAACTGGTAGACGAAACCAATGTCATTCCGTCGGATCGTAGTGCGCTCCGCGTCAGAGAGTTCGGAGCAATTGACGGGACCGAGAAATACATCACCCTCGTCCGGGCGTTCCAAGAGACCCGCAATATGCAAAAGTGTCGATTTACCGGTTCCTGAAGCAGCCACGAGAGCTACCATTTCTCCAGGCTCAATCCGAAGATTAGCTCCCCGAAGGATGTGCAATTGCCGATCGCCTTCATCAAAGCTGCGCGTAATGCCGGACAGTTCAAGCGCGGCCGGAGCAGTGCCTGGCGTCTGACGCGGATCGACAGCCATGTTCATCTCCCCGCTCCTACTCATACCTGAGCGCTTCAACCGGATCGAGGCGCGCGGCACGCCATGCCGGATAAACCGTTGCCAACAAGGACAGGAGCAACGCCATCAACAGGACGGTGGTCGTCTCTCCACTATCGATTTCAGCAGGTAGTTTCGACAGGAAATAGAGCTCGGGCGAGAACAGTTCGGTGGTTGTCAGCCAAGATACGAATTGGCGGATGCTTTCAATGTTCAGACAGACAACCAGCCCGAGAACAAATCCTGCTAGAGTTCCCACGCAGCCGATACTTGCTCCCGTGATCAGAAAGATACGCATGATGGCGCCACGTGAAGCACCCATTGTGCGCAAGATTGCAATATCCTTGCCCTTGTCTTTCACCAGCATGATCATTCCTGAAATGATGTTCAGTGCAGCGACCAGAACGATCAGTGTCAGGATGATGAACATCACGTTGCGCTCAACTTCCAGGGCAGAGAAGAAGGTTATGTTGCGCTGCCGCCAGTCCGTCACGAAGGTTGGACGGTCTGCGGCCTCTTCGATTGCTGCCTTCATTGTTCCGACCCGGTCCGGATCAAGAACATAAATCTCAATGCCTGTCGCCTTGGTGTCCATGTTGAAATAGGCCTGAGCCTCGTTCAACGGCATGAACAAGAAGGTCGCGTCGTATTCACTCATTCCGATTTCAAAGATCGCTGAAACCGGATAGGCCTTGACCCGTGGCGTTACACCCATGGGGGTCACGCTGCCACGAGGCGAGATAATGGTGACATTGTCACCGACTGTAATTCCGAGCTGTTGCGCCATACGCGAGCCGATGGCAACGCCCTCACCCTCGTCAAATCCATCCAGGGTTCCGCTTCGAACCGTGTTTGCGATCAGCGGGACACGTCTCAGATCACTTTCGTAGATACCCCGAACCAGCGCACCGAAATTTCCGGCCGGTCCAGAGACGAGTGCCTGGCCTTCGGTAAAGGGAATGGCACTGACAACTTCAGGCACGCCCTCAAGGCGTGAAGCAACTGCATCATAGTCCGTCAACGGAAGGTCGATCGGCTGGACCAGCATATGTCCATTGATACCGAGGATTTTGCCCAGGAGTTCGGTGCGAAATCCGTTCATCACTGCCATGACGATGATCAGCGTCGCCACACCAAGCATGATGCCCGCGAAGGAAAAGCCGGCAATCACGGAAATAAAGGTTTCCCGGCGCCGCGACCGCAAGTAGCGGCCGGCGATCATCCATTCAAATGGGGAAAAGGGGCGCGTTGGGGTGGCTTGTTTTTCGTCACGCTCAATGTCCGCAGTGTCTGCCGCTGTCATTGTCCATCCACTTCAGCAACGCCCCAGAGCAATCAAAATAGCCCGTCTGGCCGCAGCGAACCGCGACCGAATCCCCATCACGGAGGATCACCGGACTTGATCAGTCCGTCAATGCCGCCGTCAGCTTGTTCATGGCCGCTTCAGGGGAAAGCATCTCCTTTTCCCCAGTTGCGCGGTCCTTGACCTCCAAAAGACCGTCTTTCAGGCCACGCGGACCAGCAACCACCTGATACGGCAAACCGATCAAATCCATAGTTGCGAACTTCGCACCAGCGCGTGTGTCTCGATCATCGTAGAGAACTTCAATACCGGCTGCTTCAAGCTTGGCATAGAGATCCTCCGACGTCGTATCCGTCAGTGAATCACCCGGCTTGAGGTTAACCAACCCAACATGAAACGGCGCGACGGACTTTGGCCAGATGATTCCGTTCTCGTCATGATTGGCCTCGATCAAGGCGCCAAGAAGGCGGGAAACGCCGACGCCATAGGATCCCATATGCACAGGAACCTCTGTCCCTTCTGCCGTGGCAACCTTGGCCCCCATCGCTTCGGAATACTTGGTGCCAAAATAGAAGATGTGACCGACTTCAATCCCGCGCGCTGACACTTTCGCATCGTCGGGCAACGCATCGAACGCAGTTGCGTCATGCATTTCATCGGTCGCAGCATAGGGTGTCGTCCAGCCGGTTACCAATGACGTGAGGTCTGAATAGAAGTCCGTATCTTCTGAAGGGATCGGCATTTCAAGCAGCGACTTGTCGCAGAAAACCTCGCTCTCGCCGGTATCTGCCAAAATGATGAACTCGTGGCTCATATCGCCACCGATTGGACCCGTGTCGGCTTTCATGGGGATCGCTTTTAGGCCCATGCGGTCGAAGGTGCGCAAGTAGGCGACGAACATGCGGTTATAGGCGTGCCGGGCTCCTTCCTTGTCCAGATCAAACGAATAGGCATCTTTCATCAAGAATTCGCGGCCGCGCATCACGCCAAATCGCGGACGAACCTCGTCACGGAACTTCCATTGAATATGGTAGAGGTTCAGCGGCAAATCCTTGTAGGAACGAACATAGCCGCGGAAAATATCGGTGATCATTTCCTCATTGGTCGGCCCGAAAAGCATATCCCGCTCGTGCCGGTCGGTGATGCGCAGCATTTCCTTGCCATAAGCATCATACCGCCCGCTTTCGCGCCACAGATCAGCTGACTGGATAGTCGGCATCAACAGTTGAACCGCACCAGCCCGGGCCTGTTCTTCTTCAACAATTCGCTCAATCTTGCGCAAAACCTTGTGCCCGAGCGGCAGCCAGGAATAGATCCCTGCGGATTGCTGTCGAATCATGCCCGCGCGCAACATCAGCCTGTGGGACACGATTTCTGCTTCCTTGGGCGTTTCCTTCAGGATGGGCAGGAAATAACGGGAAAGACGCATGAAGGTTCTCTCAGTTTCTGGCAGTGCCTGTTTGGTGCGCAGTCAAAGCGCATGCGGAAGGCAAAAACAAGCCCTTTACTTAAGCACTGTCGGCTTTCGCATTTTTTCGCCTGAAAATCATCAAAATTGACAGAATACCAGCCGTTTTGCCGGCTTAGTTTTACGCCTTGCAAATCCTGACCAAATGTTCAAATTCAAGGTTCGAAATTAGACAAGCAAAAATTTTCATCTCCGCACGACAAATAGGTGACAAACTGCAAACAATGAGCTACGTTCCGTTCCCATAACAAAAAGATGCCTCGGCAGAAATGCTAAGAAGCTCAAGGACATCGCGGTCTGAGTCTTGGGAGGAAGGACTCTAAGGCGCGCCATTTGGTACGCAGCCGCCCAACCAGGTTGTTATCCCAACCGGTAAGGGAAAAGGGTCAGTTTAGACGCGGAACTTTTTTAAGGCAGAGCTTAGCTCTGCCTTTTTTCTTTTATTCAAGCTGTTTTCAACTTTTCAGCAGCCAAGGTTTTGTCATCAAATTGCCCGCCTTCAATTCTGGTAGAACTAAGGCGATGGTCAGCTGCCCGGCTGACTGTAGTTCGCCCCTGGTGGCTTGAAAAACGGAATATCGTCCAATCCGAAGCCTTGCGCCCGCAATGAGACGTACGCCGAAAATACAAGAGTAGTGATAACAGTCGTCAGAACGATCACCTTGAAGAACTTCGGTTTGTCCGGGGCACTCGGCTCAGAACCTGGAATGACTTCCCCTGCTTCTTCCTGCGTGCGGTGCAGTCCAAAAGGAAGGATTGCAAACAGAATGATCCACCACAGCATGAAAAATACTGCCATGCCAAATGCCACGGACATCGCCTTACGCCTCTTCCAGCTCAGTTAAAGTTCCGAGGAAATCCTTTGGATGCAGAAACAACACTGGCTTCCCGTGGGCTCCAATTTTCGGCTCACCATCACCCAATACTCGGGCTCCGTCCGCCAGCAACTTGTCGCGCGCTGCAATGATATCATCCACCTCGTAGCAAACGTGGTGAATTCCGCCAGAAGCGTTCTTTTCCAGAAATTTTGCAATCGGAGAATTGTCGCCGAGCGGTTCAAGCAGTTCGATCTTCGTGTTGGGCAGGTTGATGAAAACCGTGCAGACACCATGATCGGGCTGTTCTTCTTTCGCCGAAACTTCTGCACCCAGCGTGTCCCGATAAACCGCAGTTGCAGCGTCAATATCCGAAACCGCGATGGCGACATGGTTGAGCCGACCAATCATTCGAATTCCTTCCCAAATAGAAACGGCCATGTGCGGCCGTCCGTAATTATAGTTGGGTCACCACCACCTTGCAGAGCGTCTTTTTGCCCCACACATCCAGGATCTGCGCGCGCGCTGCCTTCCGAGCGGCTTCGCCCACCAGGTCCTTGTCTTTGCGCCTTCCCTTCGGAATGCTCGTCACCGCTCCAACAATCGCCTTGGTAACAATGTCCTCCATCGGCTCCCCGTCGTCGTCCGTGTCCGGCAACCCGAGAAGAGTGACATGCGGGTCATCAAGGAGATCGCCGCCTCGGTTCACCACCAACGCAACGACGGCAGCACCAGCGTAAGACAGCTTGCGTCTTTCACGCACACCGGTGACTTCCGGATCATCAAGTATGGCACCATCCTTCACCAGGATGCCGAAGGGTGCTTCGTCGATCACCGCAGCCTTTCCTGCAACAAGGCGAATGATGTCCCCGTTCTTGCCGCGCACAACTTCCGGAACGCCTTGTTCCTTCGCAAATGCGGCATGCGCGGCAAGATGCAAGGGTTCACCATGAACGGGAAGCACGACTTTCGGCTTGATCACCTTATAGAGTTGCTCAAGCTCACCACGGCGCGGATGTCCCGAAACATGCACAAGCGCATCTCTGTCTGTGACAATCTCCACGTCCTTGTCGGCAAGATTATTCAATACCTCACCGACAGCCTTCTCGTTTCCCGGTATCGTACGTGAAGAGAAAATCACCATGTCCCCCTTCGACAAGGCAATGTTGCGATGATCGCCGGAGGCAATCCGGGCAAGTGCGGCCCGGCTTTCGCCCTGCGAACCGGTGCAAAGAAGCACGGCCTTTTCGCGTGGCAGATAGCCGTAGGCTTCCTCGTCATGAAAAGGTTTCAGGCCATCCAGATAGCCAAGTTCACCTGCAACATCGATCACCCTGTGCATGGATCGTCCGACAACGACGACATCGCGATCGTTTGCAGCGGCGGCTTCTGCAACCGCTCGAATTCGGGCAACGTTCGACGCGAATGTCGTGACCGCAATTCGCTTATCGGCCTCTGCCATCACTTTCTTCAATTCTTCGGCGACATCGGCTTCACTCGGGCTGACACCATCCCGGACCGCATTTGTACTGTCACAGACCAGCGCCATGACGCCCTCGCGTCCAAGCTCTGCCAACCGGTTCATGTCGATCGGAAGTCCAACGCCGGGCGTCGGATCTATTTTCCAATCGCCTGTATGTAGAACGAGGCCGGCTGGAGTTCGGATCGCCAGGGCACACGGCTCAGGGATTGAGTGTGCCATGGCAACGAATTCAACGTCGAACGGTCCGATCTTGTGCCGCTCGCCTTGCTTGACGACGGTAACCGGAACATCTTCCTCAAGCGTCTCGCTTTCCGATTTGGCGGCAAGCAGCCCCGCGGTGAAGGCCGTCGCATAGACCGGCACCTTCAAATAAGGCCAAAGGTGCAAGATAGCGCCGTAGTGATCTTCGTGTGCGTGGGTGATCACCATACCGGCAATGTTATCGACCTCGTCCTCCAGGAATTTGATATCTGGAACAACGACGTCAATTCCAGGCAATTCAGGCCCGGCGAAACTGACACCGCAGTCGACTATCAGCCATGTCCGGTCGCCGTCGGGACCGAAGCCGTAAAGGCCGAGATTCATTCCGATTTCGCCGACACCACCAAGTGGCAGAAAGACGATTTCATTTTCATTCAATTTGGCCGAAGCCATTGAGTGCTCCTTCAGAACTTGTTGCCGGCTGATGTGTTTCGGCTCTCAGCCAGGTAAAAACACATCACCCGCAAAGATGGTGCGCTGGCGACCGTCGTCCTGGCGAAGCACCAGATGACCGCGCGCATCCAAATCGGCAAAAATGCCGGTAATTTCTTCCTGGCCAAGTTTGACCGTTATGCGATTGCCCAGATGCGCTGCGCGCTTCAACCACGCCCTGCGAATGGTTTCAAAACCGCCAGGCTGCTGCCACTGCACCAATTGATCCGCCATGGTGCTCGTTAACGCTTCAAACAGTCTTTCAGCGGACACCTGGAACCCGAGACTACGCAAATCCGTCGCCTGATAGAGCGACAGCGGTGGATGGGAAACACAGTTCACACCGAACCCCAGAACGACGGCCTGTCGGCCATCGTTTAGTGTTTCCACCTCCAGCAGAATGCCGGAAAGTTTTGCCCCCTCGACCAGAAGGTCATTTGGCCATTTCAGTTTTACCAGTTGCAGCGTACCGGCAGCTTTGTCAACGGCTTCCGCTAGGGCAACCGCCGCAGCCAGCGGCAATTCACCTATCCTTGCCGCAGGTTCGGGGTTCACCAGCAGAAGGCTGGCAAAAAGGTTCCCGACCGGTGATGCCCAATCCCGTCCGCGTCGGCCCCTGCCTTCCGTCTGGATATCCGATCTGATCCAAAGATTTCCCGGGTTTCCATCACGAGCCCGTTCAAAACAAAGACTGTTCGTCGACCCGACGCTTTCATGGACCTCAAAGCGAAAATCCGGCGCACCTGGCGCCGGATGTCCCATTCCCGAAATGCTCATGTGTGTAATCAGAACAGTGACTGTGCGGCAGCACTTGCTGCATTGACGACCTGACCTAGAGCCAGCCAGAAGAAGATCACGAATATGCTGGAAAGACCGAGCACCACGCGAAGTTCCATCGGCATGGCCTCAAAGCGTTCTGCAGGTTCATCGAAGAACATGACCTTGACGATACGAAGGTAATAGTAGGCACCGACAACCGACATCAAGACGCCGATGATTGCCAACGGATAGAGCCCTGCTTCAACAGCGGCCACGAAGACATACCACTTGCCGAAAAATCCGACGAGCGGAGGAATGCCTGCCAGTGAGAACATCAGCAAGGCCAGCAAGATCGCCATTGGAAGATTGGTCTGGGAAAGACCTGAAAGATCGTCGATTTCTTCAACCATGCCGTCCTTGCGCCTCATGGACAAGATGCAGGCAAACACGCCGAGCGTCATTCCCAGATAGGCAACCATGTAGAAGATCACGCCCTCAACACCGGTCTGCGTGCCAGCTGCCAGACCCACGAGCGCATAGCCCATATGACCTATTGAGGAATATGCCATCAGCCGTTTCAGGTTGCGTTGCCCGATCGCCGCGAATGCCCCAAGCGCCATGGAAGCAATCGACACGAAGACGATCACTTGTTGCCAATCGCTGGTGACCGGATGGAAAGCCTCGATCACGATCCGCACCAACATACCCATGGCGGCAACCTTAGGAGCTGCTGCAAGGAACGCGGTGACAGGGGTTGGAGCACCTTCATAGACGTCCGGCGTCCACATATGAAACGGAACGGCAGAAATCTTGAAGGCGAGCCCTGCAAGAATAAACGTCAGACCGATGACGAGACCGATGGATGCACCTTCATGGGTCAGAGTTTCCGCAATACCGGCAAATGACACTTGCCCCGTGAAGCCGTAAACCAGAGACATACCGTAGAGCAGCATTCCGGAAGACAAGGCACCAAGAACGAAATACTTAAGACCGGCTTCCGTGGAGCGGACGCTGTCGCGGTTGATCGCGGCCACCACGTACAGTGACAAACTCTGGAGCTCGAGACCGAGATAAAGCGCGATCATGTCGTTGGCAGACAGCATCAGCATCATGCCGAGCGTCGCCATGACGATTAGGATCGGATACTCGAAATGGTCGAACGACTGACTTTTGGCATAGGCCCAGGACATCGCGATAGCAAAGAACGAACCCGCCATAACGAGCAGCTTGAGCAGATGCGCGAACTCATCCAGAACGAATGAACCCCCGAAGGTTTCTCCGAAGGAAGGCACCAGCAATAGAACCAGGAAGGCACCGCCCAGCAGGCCCATGGCACCGCCGAATATGGCGTAGCTGACACCTTTGCCACCAAAGGCACCGATCATCAAAAGCACCATTGCTCCGAGGGCCAGGATGATCTCCGGCAGAACCGGCATGAGATCTGGCAGTTGGGTCACGTCTGACATAGCTCTGTCTCGTCCTCGAAACCTTAGTGGGCAACCGCAGCGGCCGCTGCGTGCTGTGTGACGCCGGCAGCGTCAAGTGCAGCGCTATACTGATTGATGAGATTGTCGACTGCTCCCTGGGTAACATCCAGGATTGCCATCGGGTAGAAGCCGAAGAAAATCGTCAGGACAACCATCGGGATCAGGATCGCCTTTTCCCTGAGGTTGAGATCGAGCATCGACTTGAGGCTCTCCTTCTCCAGCGCGCCGAACACAACGCGTCGATAAAGGTAAAGTGCGTAGGCCGCAGACAGGATCACACCGGTTGTGGCAAACAGTGCCACCCAGGTGTTGACCTGGAAGGCCCCCATCAAGGTCAGGATCTCTCCGACAAAGCCCGATGTTCCGGGAAGGCCAACATTGGCCATCGTGAAGATCAGGAAAGCGACCGCATATTTCGGCATCCGATTGACCAGCCCGCCATAGGCCGAGATCTCACGCGTGTGCATACGGTCGTAGATCACGCCAACGCACAGGAAGAGCGCGCCGGAGACGATGCCATGCGATAACATCTGGAAGATGCCGCCTTGAACGCCCTGCTCTGTCATCGTGAAAATACCCATGGTCACGTAACCCATATGAGCAACCGACGAATAGGCAATCAGCTTCTTGATGTCTTCCTGAGCGAGAGCCACCAGCGATGTATAGATGATCGCGACCACCGAGAGCGTGTAGATCATCGGCGCAAACATGTCCGAAGCTATCGGGAACATGGGCAGAGAAAAGCGCAGAAAGCCGTAACCGCCAAGTTTTAGCAGAATACCCGCCAGGATCACGGATCCGGCTGTCGGAGCCTCCACGTGCGCATCGGGCAACCAGGTGTGCACCGGCCACATCGGCATCTTCACGGCAAAACTTGCAAAGAATGCCAGCCAGAGCCAAGTCTGCATATGCGCAGGGAACTTGGATGTTGCAAGCAGCTCCTCAATATTTGACGTGCCGGCCGTCCAGTACATCGCCATGATCGCGATCAGCATCAGGACAGAACCGAGCAATGTGTAGAGGAAGAATTTATACGAAGCGTAGACCCTGCGCGCGCCTCCCCAGACACCGATGATCAGGAACATCGGGATAAGACCGGCTTCGAAGAAGACGTAGAATACCACCAGATCCAGCGCACAGAATACGCCGATCATAAGTGTTTCAAGCACCAGGAAAGCAATCATGTATTCCTTGACGCGCTTCTGAATGCTCTCCCAGGAGGCCAGAACACAGAAAGGCATCAGGAAGGTGGTCAAGATTACGAACAACACGGAAATGCCGTCGACGCCCATCCGATAGTTGATGCCACCGCCCAACCAGTCGCGGTGTTCCACGAACTGGAAGCCCGGGTTGTCGTAGTCGAAATTCGCCCAGATGAAGAGTGACAGCAGGAAGGTGACACCTGTCGTCACCAGAGCGACCATGCGGATGTTTTTCTTGCTGCCCTCATCGTCGCCAGAAACAAGCAGGATGAAGAGCACGCCAAGCAGCGGCAAGAATGTTGTGAGTGACAGAATTGGCCAGTCAATCATTAGTGTGCACCCCCGCCGGTGCCAGCACCGGTGAACATCGACCAGGTGATCAGTGCAGCCACCCCGATCAGCATCGCAAATGCATAGTGATAGAGATATCCGGTCTGCAGTCTGACGACCCATGCGGTCACGTTCTGGACTCGGGAGGCAACACCGTTCGGGCCAAACCCGTCAATTACAGTGCCATCGCCCTTCTTCCAAAGAACACGGCCAAGCCACATTGCAGGACGGACAAAGAGGAAATCATAAAGCTCGTCGAAGTACCACTTGTTCAGCAGAAACTTGTAGAGACCGGTATGGCGTTCTGCCAGTTGCTTCGGCATCTCCGGCTTGCGGATATAGAACTGGTAGGCAACCAGTAAGCCAAGCACCATCATCACGAATGGAGAGACCCGCACCCAGGCAGGCACTTCATGCATGGCATGCAGGACATGGCTGTCGGCAAAGGCTGGCAGCGAACCATCCCAGAAGGCGTTGTAAGCCTCTTCCGAATAGAAGAACGAGCCGTAGAAGACCATCCCGGCAAGAACGGCACCAATCGACAGGACGAACAGCGGAACAGTCATTACCAGCGGCGACTCATGCACATGCTTCATCACGTCCACAGGCGCACGCGGCTTGCCATGGAAAGTCATGAATGTCAGGCGCCAGGAATAGAACGATGTGAGCGCCGCAGCGATCACCGTCAGCCAAAAGCCGTATAGCGCCATCGGATTGGCGTGCTCTCCGCCAGATGCTGCAAACGCAGCCTCGATAATCCCGTCTTTGGAGACAAATCCGGCAAATCCCAGATGGGTGAACGGAATTCCGACACCCGTGAGTGCCAGCGTTCCGATCATCATCGTCCAATAAGTAATTGGAATGTGTTTCCGAAGGCCACCCATCTTGCGCATATCCTGCTCGTCGCTGACGGCGTGGATTACCGAGCCCGCGCACAGGAACAAAAGCGCCTTGAAGAAGGCGTGCGTGAACAGATGGAAGATCCCGATGGAATAAGCGCCGACCCCAAGCGCAACGAACATGTAACCAAGCTGCGAACAGGTCGAATAGGCAATCACGCGTTTGATATCGTTCTGAACAAGACCAATCGTTGCCGCAAAGAAAGCCGTCGTTGCTCCGAAGAACACAATTACCGTCAACGCTGTGTCGGACAGCTCCATCAGCGGAGACAGACGCGCGACCATGAAGACACCTGCCGTTACCATAGTCGCGGCGTGAATGAGCGCGGAAACCGGTGTCGGACCTTCCATCGCATCCGGCAACCATGTGTGAAGAAGAAACTGCGCGGACTTGCCCATCGCCCCCATGAAGAGCAGCAGGCAGATGACCGTCATCGCTGATTGCGCATCGAGGTGATAACCAAGGAACGGCATCACTTCGCCTTGTTCCTCGATAAAGGACGGCGCGTCATTGAAAATCGTGGTGAAGTCGATGCTCTGGAAAACGTAGAAGACGCCGAAGATGCCAAGTGCAAATCCGAAATCACCGACACGGTTGACGACGAAAGCCTTGATGGCCGCGGCATTGGCCGACGGTTTTTTGTACCAGAACCCGATCAAAAGATAAGACGCAAGACCCACGCCTTCCCAACCGAAGAACATCTGCAGCAGATTGTCTGCGGTCACCAATGACAGCATGGCGAAGGTGAATAGCGACAAGTAGGCGAAAAACCGAGGCCGATGCGGATCATGATGCATGTAGCCGATGGAATAAACGTGCACCAGCGCCGAGACCGTGGTCACAACCACCAACATCACCGCAGTCAGCGTGTCCACCCTGATGGACCAGGAAACCTTCAAATCGCCGGTATTGATCCAGCGGAAAAGCTCGACGATTTCCAGTTGCGCCCCGCCAAGCCAGAAGCCGAAAAAGACGATCCACGACAGCAATGCCGCGATTATCAAAAAACCGCTCGTAATGTACTCGCTGGCTTTAGCTCCGATTGTGCGGCCAAAGAGGCCGGCAATCAGAAAGCCGAGCAGCGGCAGGAACAGAATTGCGGAATACATCGGTTCCTAACCTTTCATCACGTTGACGTCTTCCACGGCGATGGAGCCGCGGTTCCGGTGGAAGACCACCAGGATCGCCAGACCGATTGCCGCTTCTGCAGCGGCCACGGTGAGAACCAGCATGGTGAAAACCTGTCCCATCATGTCGCCGAGGAACGACGAAAAGGCAACAAAGTTGATGTTCACCGACAACAGCAACAGCTCGATGGACATCAAGATGACAATCACGTTTTTCCTGTTCAGGAAGATCCCGAAAATCCCGATTGTGAACAGGATCGCCGCGACCGACAGATAGTGCGACAGACCGATTTCCATGGGCGCCTCGCCGTGCTCCCCTCGTTTACCCCAACCAGAAACCGCACGGAGGAGCGTGTCGGTCACCGGACATTCTCTTGCGACGCGCGCTACGCGTCAGATGCCTTTACCAGGCTCAACTTTCCGAACCTCAATGGCTGTTTCGCGGTTCCGCGCAACCTGGTCCGGAATGCTCTGGCGTTTGACATTTCGCTTGTGACGCAGTGTCAGAACGATTGCTCCGATCATTGCCACAAGCAGCACCAGGCCCGCGACCTGGAAGAAATAGATGTATTTCGTGTAAAGCACCGAGCCGAGCGCTTCGATGTTGCTCATTTGGCTCAGATCCGGCGTCGGTTCGGATCCGTGCCCCAAAATCTCAGGGGCAATGATCCAGGTGCCCACACCCATCAGAAGCTCAACCATCAGGATAAGACCGACCAGCGCACCAACAGGCAAATACTGCAGAAAACCCTGACGCAACTCGACAAAGTCCACATCGAGCATCATCACGACAAAGAGGAACAGAACTGCGACTGCACCGACATAGACAACCACCAGCAGCAACGCCAGATATTCAGCGCCCAGCAAGATGAACAGACCCGCAGAATTCACAAAGGCCAGGATCAGAAACAGAACCGACGTCACCGGGTTGCGGGACGCGATCACCATGAATGCTGACGCCACCGTGACGCCGGCAAACAGGTAGAAAAAGAGGGCTTTCAGGATCATTTCAAAGACCTGCCTGTGGTGTGGCCTTTCGGCCGGAAGTGCGGGGCCCGGCCGGATTGCCAAGCGAAAATCGTTATGTGCGGTTAGCTCCTAGCGGTAAGGAGCGTCCATTTCAATGTTGCGTGCGATTTCGCGCTCCCAACGATCCCCATTTGCGAGCAGCTTTTCCTTGTCATAGTAGAGCTCTTCGCGGGTTTCCGTTGCGAATTCGAAATTCGGTCCTTCGACGATTGCATCCACCGGACAGGCTTCCTGGCAGAAGCCGCAATAGATGCACTTGACCATGTCGATGTCGTAACGCGTCGTCCGGCGCGTTCCGTCGTTGCGACGCGGGCCTGCTTCGATCGTAATGGCCTGCGCCGGGCAGATCGCCTCACAGAGTTTGCAGGCAATACACCGTTCCTCGCCATTCGGATAACGGCGAAGGGCGTGCTCCCCGCGGAAACGCGGGCTGACGGGCCCTTTCTCGAAAGGGTAATTGATCGTCGGCTTCGGCTTGAAGAAGTAGCGCATCGCCAGAATGAATGCAGACACGAACTCCTGCAGAAACAGCGATTTGACGGATTGACTGAGTCCCATCGCTTTTTGCCTCTCTTTCCTCAACCTGCCAGCGCGCTGGCGGCCCAATAACCGATGATCGGGAAGCCGATCACCGGAACTCCAAATATCAGAGCGCCCAGAAGCGCCTTGTGCTTTGCGACGGCGCCACCGTCGCCGCCCGCCTGTCTGTTTTTCGTCTCGCTCGCCTGAAGAATACCCTTCAGGATCTTCCAATCGAGCCAGCCGATGTAAAGTCCAACAGCTGCACCGACAAGGCCGGCTATCGAGATACTCACGCTGCGCCCGGCGCCCAGCCCATGACCATCAAAACAGCGGCGACAACCACGACCATCGCCAAAGACAGCGGCAGGAACACTTTCCAGCCCAGGCGCATCAACTGGTCATAGCGGTAACGCGGCACCATTGCCTTCACCATGGCGAACATGAAGAAGCCCAGCAGACACTTCAAAATAAACCAGACGACGCCGGGTACCCATGTGAATGGCGCGAAATCAAACGGCGGAAGCCAGCCCCCCATAAAGAAGATGGTCATCAGTGCGCACATCAGGCAGATCGCGACATACTCACCAAGCATGAACATCATGTACGGGGTCGAGCCATATTCGACCATGAAACCCGCAACAAGTTCTGATTCTGCTTCGGCCAGATCGAATGGAGGCCTGTTGGTTTCAGCAAGGGCTGAGATGAAGAAGACCACGAACATCGGGAACAGCGGCAGCCAATACCAATTCAGGAAAGACAGCCAAGGCACGCCCAGCATGGTCGCCAGGCCAGTCTCCTGTGCGTGGACGATGCCAGAAAGGTTCAGCGTTCCGGCACACAACAGGACAGTAACAATGACGAAGCCGATCGACACTTCATATGAGACCATTTGCGCCGCGGAGCGCAGTGCAGACAGGAACGGATACTTGGAGTTGGAAGCCCAACCACCGATAATGACGCCATAAACCTCAAGTGAAGATACGGCAAAGACGAAAAGCACTCCGACATTGATGTTGGCGACGACCCAGCCGTCGGCCACCGGTATTACCGACCATGCGGCGAGTGCCAGAAGCACAGAAACAAGCGGAGCCAGCAGAAACAGGATCTTGTTCGATCCCGCCGGAATAACCGGCTCCTTCAGCACAAACTTGAGGAGATCGGCGAAACTCTGAAACAGTCCCCAGGGTCCGACAACATTCGGACCACGCCGGATCTGCACGGCTGCCCAGATTTTCCGGTCCGCGTAAAGAACATAGGCGACAATCACCAGAAGCACGACCATCAGCAGAACGCTCTGGAATGCCATCCAGAGGAACGGCCAACCGTAGGTCGTCATGAACTCAGCCATATCGGTCCCCTGCCCCTTATTCTGCTGCTTCTGCCGCACGCGTTTTTGCGAGCGACGAACACTCGGCCATCACCTTGGAGGCACGCGCGATCGGGTTGGTGAGATAAAAGTCCCGGACCTGATTGGCAAATCCGGCACCATCCATTTTGGCCTTGGCGTTGGCCAGCTTCTGAAGATCGGCTGCATTGCCTTCTTCAATCGAGTCGATGCTTGCCATATGCGGCACCGCCTCAAACAATTTCGCACGCAACTCGCTCAGTGAATCGAACTCAAGCGTCTGCCCAAGATGCCCGGACAAGGCTCGAAGTATAGCCCAATCCTCACGGGCATCTCCGGGAGGAAATGCCGCTCTGTCGGCGAGTTGAACACGACCCTCGGTATTCACATAGATCGCGGATTTCTCGGTGTAGGCTGCGCCAGGAAGGATCACATCGGCACGATGCGCTCCGCGGTCGCCGTGTGTGCCCTGATAGACCACAAATGCACCTTCAGGAACGTCCACTTCGTCGACACCCAGCAGGAACAAAACATCCAGTGCGCCCTGCTCAAGCATTCCGCCAGTGTCTTTGCCGCCTTCTCCTGGCACAAAACCAAGATCAAGAGCGCCAACCTGTGAGGCTTCAGTGTGCAATATGTTGAGGCCGTTCCAGCCATCTTTGATCACACCGAGCGACTTTGCAGCTGCAACGATGTTGGCAAAGACGGCATCACCGTCCGGCCGATTGAGAGCACCTTGCCCAACTATGAAAATCGGACGTTCGGCATTTGCCGGCGCATGATCGACGAATTGCTTCAGGCTGTCAGGGCCTGCACCAAGGTAGGTTACCGGATAGGTCAGATCAGCGTTTTCTCCGATCAATCCTATATTGACGTTACCCTGGGACCACCGCTTGCGGATACGGGCATTCAGAACCGGTGCTTCCTGACGCGGATTGGTACCGATCAGCATGATTGCATCAGCTTCTTCAATCCCCTGGATCGTGGAATTGAAGATGTAGCTGGCACGCCCGTTCTTCGGATGCAAAGGCGATCCCGGGAAACGGCTGTCGATGTTGGCAACACCGAGCTTTTCCATCAGGCTCTTGAGCGCAAACATGTCTTCAACGCCTGCCAACTGCCCAGCCAGAGATCCAATCCTGTCTGCGGTTGTTGCCTTCACTTTTTCCGCAATGATCTGGAAAGCTTCATTCCAGGAAACCGGCTGCAGCTTGCCGTCTACCTTGGCATATGGCCTGTCGAGACGTTGTGTTTTCAGTCCGTCCCAGATGTAGCGCGCCTTGTCGGAGATCCACTCTTCGTTGATCTCTTCATTCAGCCGCGGCATCACCCGCATGACCTCCTTGCCACGGGTGTCGACCCGAATGGCGGAGCCCACAGCATCCATCACGTCGACACTTTCCGTCTTGGTCAGCTCCCACGGACGGGCATGGAACTCGTATGGTTTGTGGGTGAGCGCACCCACCGGACAAAGGTCTGCAACGTTGCCCTGCATCTCCGACGACAGCGCGGCCTCGAGATACGTGGTGATTTCGGCGTCCTCGCCGCGGCCAATAAGCCCCATATCGGTTACGCCGCACACTTCCGTCGTGTAACGAACGCAACGTGTGCAGTGGATGCACCGGGTCATGATCGTCTTGATCAGCGGCCCGATTTCCTTGTTTTCAACTGCACGTTTGTTTTCATGGAAACGGGAGCCATCGACCCCATAGGCCATCGCCTGGTCCTGCAGGTCACACTCACCGCCCTGGTCGCAGATCGGGCAATCGAGCGGGTGATTGATGAGGAGAAACTCCATCACCCCTTCGCGGGCCTTCTTGACCATTTCGGATTTGGTGTCGACCACAGGTGGTTCGCCGTTCGGACCGGGGCGCAGATCCTTCACGCCCATGGCACAGGATGCCGTCGGCTTGGGAGGCCCACCCTTCACTTCCACAAGGCACATGCGGCAGTTGCCCGCGATCGACAAGCGATCATGGTAACAAAAGCGCGGAACCTCGGCGCCCGCCTCTTCACAGGCCTGAAGCAGCGTATAGTCCGCCGGGACTTCCACTTCTTTGCCGTCGATGATGAGCTTCGTCATCCGTTGCTCTCCAAATCCCGTTCCGCTTACTCAGCCGCCACCATGGTCGAAGAGGACTTCGACTTGGCGACATAGTCATCGATGCGCTGTTCGATGACCGGCCGGAAATTCTTGATCAAACCCTGGATCGGCCAGGCGGCCGCATCTCCGAGGGCGCAAATGGTGTGGCCTTCGACCTGCTTGGTCACCTTGAACAGCATGTCGATTTCCTCATAAGAGGATTCGCCTTTGACCATGCGTTCCATGACGCGCCACATCCAACCCGTTCCTTCTCGGCACGGGGTACACTGTCCGCAGCTCTCGTGCTTGTAGAAGTAGGAAAGCCTTGCGATCGCCTTGATGATGTCAGTGGACTTGTCCATGACAATCACCGCAGCCGTGCCCAGTCCCGATCCCATGCCACGCAAGGTGTCGAAATCCATGGGCGCTTCCTTGATCTGTTCGGCCGTGCAGCACGGTACCGAAGACCCACCCGGAATGACCGCCAAGAGATTTTCCCAGCCGCCCTGAATGCCGCCGCAGTGCTTGTCGATCATTTCGTCAAAAGGAACACCAAGTTCCTCTTCGAATGTCGCAGGTTTGTTGACGTGGCCGGAGACACAGAAAAGCTTCGTGCCGGTGTTGTTCGGACGTCCAAGCGCCGAGAACCAGGCCGCACCGCGACGCAGGATTGTCGGAGCAACTGCGATCGATTCAACATTGTTCACCGTTGTCGGGCAGCCATAAAGCCCGACATTGGCCGGAAACGGCGGTTTCAGCCTCGGCTGGCCCTTTTTGCCCTCAAGACTCTCGAGCAGAGCAGTCTCTTCACCGCAAATATAGGCTCCGGCACCATGGTGAACGTAGATATCGAAATCGTAGCCGTTCTTGTTGTTCTTGCCGATCAGGCCATCGTCATATGCCTGGTCGATCGCGGCCTGCAGACGTTCGCGTTCCCGGATGAACTCGCCGCGCACATAAATGTATGCAGCAATGGCCCCCATCGCGAACCCGGCGACAAGGCAGCCCTCAACGAGGGTATGCGGATCATGCCGGAGAATTTCGCGGTCCTTGCAGGTTCCCGGCTCCGATTCGTCTGCATTGACTACAAGGTAAGCTGGACGTCCGTCGGTCTCCTTTGGCATGAAGGACCACTTCAAGCCCGTCGGAAAACCCGCACCGCCGCGGCCGCGAAGGCCCGAATCCTTCATTTCCTGAACAATCCAGTCACGGCCCTTGTCCAGCAGTGCTTTAGTGTTATCCCATTGGCCACGCTTTTTCGCGCCTTGCAGACCCCAGTCATGCAGACCGTAGATATTGGTGAAGATCCGATCCTGATCTTTCAGCATCTCGACCCCCTAGTCTTCGCTCTTGGAGGAGGCCACATCACCGGCTTCCACGCGCTTGGAAAATTCTGTGTCTTCGCCGGACGCCAGGACCTTGGCCTGCTCAATCCAGCCGTCGCGTTCGATGCGACCTTTGAACTTCAACCTGCTATCCACCCACGCGACTTCCGCAGGGCCCCAGTTCGCGACCTGGTCAAAATGGAAGAAACCGAGTTCATGAAGCGTTGCTTCCAGTTTCGGTCCAACACCCTTCAATTTCTTCAAATCATCGGGTTTTCCGCCACGTGCTTCGGCCAGTGTTTCCGGCGCCTTTTCTTCAACTGAGGCCGCAGCTTTTTCCGCCTTTGGTTTGACGGCAGACTTTGGTGCAGCCGCCTTCTTGGCTGGCTTGTCTGCCTTGCTGGCGTCTTTGGTATCGGCTTTCTGTGCAGCGGGAGCCTCTGATTTCTTTACCTCAGCTGCTGGCGCCGGTGCATCTGCCTTTTTCTCCGCTTTCGCCGCGAATGCTGCCCTCACCTTGGCAACAGCATCCTCTGCCGGAGTCGGCACGCCATCATAGTCGTTTCCACCGACATTGATGGAAGCTCCGGCAAAGTCATGCGATGCCTTTTCAGCCCCGTCAACGACATGAGCAACGGGCAACGCGCCCTGGCTGGTGTCGTCGATCTCGGTAAGGGACGTCTGGCCACCTTCGGCCATTGCGAAGCGTCGCCCGTTCTGGGGACCCGGTGTGACTTCATTGCCTTCGGAGATATCATCGAGCAACTTGTTGAAACTGTCGGGCGTCAGATCCTCATAGGTGTCCTTGAAGATCTGTACCATTGGGGCGTTGACGCAGGCACCGAGACACTCGACTTCTTCCCACGAGAACATGCCGTCTTCTGAGATCTCGTGCATATGTTTGGCAATGCGCGACTTGCAGATCTTGATAAGGTCTTCCGAACCGCGCAGCTGGCAAGGTGTTGTGCCGCAAACCTGAATATGGGCTTTCTTTCCGACCGGCTGCAGCTGGAACATCGTGTAGAATGTCGCAACTTCCAGGACACGGATCTTGGGCATGTCCAGCAACTCGGCAATATAGCGGATTGCCGGCTCACTCACCCAACCGTCATTTTGTTCCTGCGCGCGCCACAAGACCGGAATGACCGCGGAGGCCTGACGTCCGGCCGGATAGCGGTCGATCAGCTTATGGGCCCACGCGAGATTTTTCTCAGTGAACACGAAGCTTTCTGGTTGTTCCGCGGCAAGTCGGCGAACTGCCATGGTGTTATCCCCGTTTACTGCGCGACTGCCACACCGCCATCTCTGGTCTGCGTCTGACCGGCCACAAGGCCGGCAAGACGATCCACCCAGAATCGGCTTTGTGTCGCGAAAAAATCATAACCTTTGCGGCGGTCGGGTTTCAGGCCGTCAAGCTCCAAAACCGCGCCCAGTTCGAAGTAACGATCAGCATTGTAGCCAAACAGCCGCATGCCACATTCTTCGGAAAGGTACTTCGAAACCGAATGACTCCTATCGGCGCCATGGTCTTCATAGATGATCAGAACATCTTTTTGCAGAAGATTGCTTGCTCCCTTCAGAGCTTCAATCTCGCTTCCTTCAACGTCGAGTTTCAAGATTATGTTCGAGTGATCCTCAAGCCCGGCTTCTTCGATAATCTTGTCCAGAGTTATCGTCTCGACATCACCGAGGGCGCGCCCTGAAACCTGCTGATCGACCAGCGATCTGGCCTCATGTTTGCGGCCGAAGAAGTTCAGGACTTCTCCATCCTTGTCGAACACCGCCCGGTTGATGCAAATGAACCGGTTGTCGTTCAGAACCGCGTTCTCGCGCAGCCTTTTGAAATTCACCGGGTCGAGTTCCACCGCAGCAGTCTGGCGTTTGCCGAACCGTCTGCTGGTTACCTTTGCCGACCAATAACCGTAGTTCGCACCGCAATCGATGAAGGCGTAGTCAAGATCAACAAAAGTCAGCAGAAGCGCCTCGATTTCCTCCTCATAGAGGCTCAAGGGCTGCAACAGGCGGCTCCAATAAGCATCTCCATAGGGGAATGAGAATTCTAGGTCCTCGTCCATCACGAGGCAGATGTCTTTTTGACTGGGCAGAGCTTTGCTGATCAGTTTGGCCACATAGGAAATTCCACGACTGTTCACTGGCGCAAGCGCCCTGGCCGCAATGCTCATGGCAGTGAGGCCGGCGCGCTCAACAGGCGATGCGTTTGAAATCGCACCGGTGCGCCAATCAACAACAATGGGGTTTCCGGCCGAGGTCATGATCTAGCGGTCGACCTCGCCAAAAACGATGTCCATGGAACCGAGAACCGCAGAAACGTCGGCAAGCATGTGGCCCTTGCAAAGGAAATCCATCGCTTGCAGATGCGCATATCCTGGCGCCTTGATCTTGCAGCGATAAGGTTTGTTTGTGCCGTCAGAGACCAGATAAACGCCAAATTCGCCTTTGGGTGCTTCCACCGCTGCATAAACCTCACCGGCGGGAACGTGGTAACCCTCGGTGTAGAGCTTGAAGTGGTGTATGAGCGCTTCCATCGACCGCTTCATTTCACCCCGTTTCGGAGGAACGATCTTGCCATCGATTGACGACGCGGGCCCTGTCTCAACGGTCAGCTTCTCAAGACACTGCTTCATGATGCGAACCGACTGCCGCATTTCTTCCATCCGGATCAAATAGCGGTCATAACAATCGCCGTTCTTTCCAATGGGAATGTCGAAGTCGAGTTCGGAATAGCACTCATATGGCTGAGATTTGCGAAGGTCCCAAGGAGCGCCCGATCCCCGGACCATGACACCGGAAAAGCCCCAGGCCCACGCATCATCCAGATCGACAACACCGATGTCGACGTTCCGTTGCTTGAAAATCCGGTTGTCCGTCAACAGTCCTTCAATGTCATCACAGGTCTGCAAAAACGGATCGCAAAAGTCCCAGATGTCATCCAGCAGATCCCTTGGCAGGTCCTGGTGAACTCCCCCCGGACGCACATAGGCTGCGTGCATGCGGGCACCACAGGCGCGCTCATAGAACACCATCAATTCTTCGCGCGGCTCAAACCCCCAAAGCGGCGGTGTCAGAGCACCGACATCGAGAGCCTGCGTCGTGATATTCAAAAGGTGAGACAGTAACCGTCCGATTTCCGAATAAAGCACCCGGATAAGCTGGCCGCGCTTTGGAACCTCGATGCCAAGCAACTTCTCGACGCCCAAAGCAAAGGCGTGCTCCTGGTTCATCGGCGCCACGTAGTCGAGACGGTCGAAATAAGGAACGGCCTGCAGATAGGTCTTTTGCTCGATCAGCTTTTCGGTACCCCGGTGAAGAAGACCGATATGCGGATCAACGCGTGTCACCACCTCACCGTCCAGCTCCAGGACCAGACGCAAAACGCCGTGGGCCGCCGGGTGCTGGGGCCCGAAATTGATGTTGAAGTTACGGACCTGAGCCTCAGCCATTTTGAGGTTCCTGCATTTGCTGCGTGTAATACGCAAAAACTTCAGGGCCGGTCATTTTGCGCGTCTCGTTTGCAAACGCGTAGTTGGCCGGCTGTTCGTCCACGAAAATCTCCGTGGTGAATTTGAATTGCGACGGATCGTCAAAGGCCTGAGCGGAAAGGCTGGCGTGAGAGCCGTCAGCCATGCGCCAAATCAATGTCGAGCCGCATTTCGAGCAAAAAACCCGCTCGCCGTAGTCTGAAGCT
Organism: Roseibium porphyridii; assembly: GCF_026191725.2. NCBI lineage: Bacteria > Pseudomonadati > Pseudomonadota > Alphaproteobacteria > Hyphomicrobiales > Stappiaceae > Roseibium > Roseibium porphyridii. Next base: position 3,063,729 of record NZ_CP120863.1, on the reverse strand, counting down.
TTGTAGACGCTGAGAGCGTCCTCACCTTCAATTTGAATATTGCTCATGGGGCCGCAGCCAACAGCCATGAATGTCCCGCCTGTCCAGCGCCGGCACATGCCGCAATGGCACACACCCATTTCGCCGTTGTCAGGCTGCGCACTGAACCGTACTGCGCCGCAAAGACATCCACCAGAAAGCCGCTCGCTCATCCCTGCCCTGCCGATCAGTTGGTTGTCGCCTTCTCATCGCCAGGCAGTACGTAGTCCGTACCCTCCCAAGGCGAGAGAAAGTCGAAGGAACGCATTTCCTGGTTCAGTCGAACAGGCTCGTAGACGACACGTTTCTTCTGGTCGTCATAGCGAACTTCCACAAAACCGGTTACCGGGAAATCCTTGCGCAGCGGATGTCCGTCAAAGCCGTAGTCAGTGAGGATGCGCCGCAGGTCCGGATGACCTGAAAACAGGATCCCGTACATATCGTAAGCTTCGCGCTCGAACCACTCCGCGCCCGGAAAGAGCGGCGTCAGTGAGGCGACAGCTGTCGTCTCATCGGTCGCGATTTTCACGCGGATACGCTGGTTCTGAACAGGTGACAGGAAGTGATAGACAACATCGAAGCGTTTTTCACGCTCCGGATAATCAACGCCGCAAATGTCGGTCAAATTGACGAATTTGCAAGACGCATTGTCACGCAGAAAGCGCACCACATCCAGAATGTCGGTCGCGTTCACGCTCAGCGTCAATTCACCGAATTCTGCTTTCCAGGACACGAGAGACTCGCCAAGGCCAAGCTCGACGTGCTCAGCGAGTTCCTTCAAAGTCTCGTCCATGGTGTTTGACCTCACTCCCTCGGAGCCTTCCATTTAACGCGCCGGCAAGCGCCTATCCTTTGAATTCGCCGCAAACTCAGGCGTTAAAACCCTTATCTTTCGATGGTTCCCGTACGACGAATTTTCTTTTGCAGCAGCATCACGCCGTATAGCAGCGCTTCTGCCGTCGGCGGGCACCCGGGAACGTAGATGTCTACCGGCACGACCCGGTCACATCCTCGAACCACTGAATAGGAATAGTGATAGTAGCCACCGCCGTTTGCGCATGATCCCATCGAAATCACATAACGTGGCTCTGGCATCTGATCGTAGACCTTGCGAAGCGCAGGAGCCATCTTGTTGGTTAGCGTTCCGGCCACGATCATAACGTCTGACTGACGCGGGGAAGCTCGCGGGGCAAATCCGAAACGCTCCGCATCATAGCGCGGCATGGACATCTGCATCATTTCAACAGCGCAGCACGCGAGACCAAAGGTCATCCACATCAAAGAGCCCGTGCGGGCCCATTGAATTAGGTTGTCCGTCGAAGTCACAAGAAAACCTTTGTCGGCCAGCTCATTGTTGACCTCAAGGAAAAACGCGTCGTCCTCTCCGATAGGCTTACCGGTGTTCGGATCGATGATGCCTTTGGATTTGGGAGCGACGATTGGATCGGTAGTGCTCAATCCCATTCCAGCGCTCCTTTTTTCCATTCGTAGATAAAGCCAACAGTCAGGACGCCAAGAAAGACCATCATGGACCAAAACCCGTACCAGCCGAGGTCGCCGAATACCACCGCCCATGGAAACAGGAAGGCGACTTCAAGATCGAAGATGATGAAGAGAATCGAGACCAGATAAAAACGCACGTCGAATTTCATGCGTGCATCGTCGAATGCGTTGAAACCGCACTCGTAGGCCGACAACTTTTCCGGATCCGGGTTTTTATAGGCCAATAAAAACGGTGAAATCAGCAAGGCAAGGCCGATCACCAGTGCAATGCCGATGAACACGACGATCGGGACATATTCCCGCAAGAGTTCTTCCATGTCTTTCGCGTCCTTGCATATGGAGGCGGATCGAGAGGCGATCCGGAGCCGGGGCTGCACCTCTTAGCCTCATAGAGCCGGCTGGTCGCGCAGAACCCGTCGGCTTTATGAAACCAACATGCGAGCGCACGCTTAACTTACGGCTTGGTGCAACGCAAGACCCCTACCGGGTCAAACTCTTGCCACATATGAGCCAATTTCCAAACGACCCCTGCCAACTCCTTTATTTTAGCCAGTTTGTGCAATCGCAAAATCTTTACACAGGCTGCGCGGGATTATGACGCACCCGAGCCGGAATTCCACCCCTTGAGTAGAATCGCCATTCAAAAACAAGGGAAGACCCAAAACAGTAACAAATTGAAGAGGCTGACGCTGTCGAATACTTTTACGCGAACCTACGCGCACCACTCAGACCCAAGCGACAAGAATCTGGTCGTGCCTGCTTGGCCGCATGTGCGGTCACACCATTCGGCATTTGAGATTTAAGGGAACAAGTTCGGGAACCGTGAGTGGCGCGAGTGACGGGGCTCGAACCCGCGACCTCCGGCGTGACAGGCCGGCACTCTAACCAACTGAGCTACACCCGCACAATCACGGTATATTTGCGCCGCTTCTTTCAAGATACAATTTGCATCTTAGTGAGAAGTGGCGCGAGTGACGGGGCTCGAACCCGCGACCTCCGGCGTGACAGGCCGGCACTCTAACCAACTGAGCTACACCCGCTTCGCGCGGCAACGCAGTGTTGCCGTGAAGTGGCGCTGATGTACGGCGGCTGGAAAGCGAAGTCAAGCGCACTGACGCATCCAAATTGCCTTTTTTGACAAAGCCGCAGACAACTCGGTTTTTCCGCTTCTAAGTTGCCGCTCTTCAATGTGGATAACTCACCCCCGACCAACAAGTCTGCAATGCAAAAAAGCGAAACCGGCAAACTGATTTTGTGACACGGTGCCTTCAGTGTTTTGAACAAACCCATTGTGCGAATTGGCGCAGTCTTTTCAATAAGGTGGCATTATTGTGCTGGCACAAGGCGGCTGTCCATCAATTGCCCTTCCAGTGCCAGGATCGGTACCGCCACGGTGGCGTAGAGCGAATTGATTTCCTTGAGACTGCGTACGACTTCCATATGCACGTTGCTTGAATCAATGCTTTCCGGCGTCCTCGATTTCAACCGGTCCAGATGCCGGTCATGACATTCCCGTTCCAATTGCCGCATCCTGTCTTTCTCGGCGATCAGTTCTCGTGCTGAAGCAACATCACCGGAGACAAGTACATTGAGCGCCAACTGCATGTTGGCCAACACACGATCATGCATGTTTTCAAGTTCGACTTGCCCATCTCTGGAAAAACTGATCCCCCTTTCCTGGAGCTCAACCGCACGCTCCAGAAGGTTTTTTGACACCAGATCGCCAGCCCTCTCCAGATTGATCGCAAAACTCGCCAGCTCCATGCTCCGTTCGGCCTCTTCAGACGTCAACTCACCGCGGTTTACCTCGGCAATATAGAGCTTGATGTCGGAGTGGATCCTGTTGACGTTCTCATCTATTGCCTGAAGGCGATTGATTTCCCGTTGATCGCCGTTTTCAAGCATCGTCATCACCGGACGGGTCATAAGCTCAACCAGTTCCCCCATTCGCAGGAGCTCCCGGGTCGCACTTGCAAGTGCCAGTCTGGGGACATGTACAACCCGTTGATCCAGAGCACTTTTGACTAGGGTGTCGCTGGTGTCGGATCCCCGCTCTCTTGCGGGCATCAACCGCGCGGCTAGTCTCGCGACGGGTCCGGTCAAAGGCAGACAGGTCAATACCAGCAGCAGATTGAAAAAGATATGCACCGCCACAACTTGTTGCGCAGGAACGCTGCTTAACGTCTCCAATGGTAGAGGAATGGATGTGGCCAACGTCAACGCAATCAAAGCGCCACCTGCCCTGAAGATCAAATTCCCGAGCGGCAGTTGCCGGGCCTTTTGATCCATGCCCCGTGTCAGCCAGAGCGCAACGAACCCTGCCCCGATATTCGCGCCTAAAACCATCGGCACAGCAGCCTCCAATGGCAGGCCTGCATTTTGCACGAAGGCTGCAATCATCAATACGGCTGCCACACTGGAATGAATTAGAAAAGCGAGCACCGCTCCAAGCACCAGTGCTGTTGACGCATCGCCCGCTAGATAACCGGCAATATGCGGCATGAACTGAGCTTCTTTCAAAGGTGCCGTCGATTCCCCGATCATCTGAAGCGAGATCAGCACGAGTGCAATGCCGATCAGGATCCGTCCTGCCTGTTTCGTCGTTCGCGACTCAAGTTTCAGGAACAACCACCCTCCTGCTGCCAGCAACAGCGGCACCAGCCAGCTAAGGTCGAACACAAGGATCTGTACGAGGAGAGACGAGCCGAGATCGGCGCCAAGCAGGACTGCAAGCCCTGCAGCCGTTGAAAAGATGCCAGAGGTTGCAAAGCTCGCAGCCAGCACGGCTACCGCCGTAGCACTTTGCAGCAGAACCGCCACCGCCATGCCGGACATTGCGCCGGTCACCCGTCCGGAGGCGGCTTTGTTGATGGTGCGTTTGAGCGCGGGACCTGACACCCGTTCAAAACCGGTCCTCACCATGCGAACTGCATAGAGGAGGAGCATAACTGATCCCAATATCTTGATAAAAAGGACAATCGCCATCTCATTAAACTTCTAATTCTTCGACGCTTTTTTTATTAGCCGGTGAAATTTATAAGAACCAAACACGGCGAAAAACAAGAAAAAAAGTGCACTCAGTGCTCATTTTATAGTGAATTTAGTCTATGGATTGCAGCCAAGTCCTTGAAGCTGCACCAAGAAATTCAAACGAACTCCATCCATCTTTTTGCAATTACTGTTTCATAGGATCAGACCTGTTCGCGAAAGAACAGACGATGCCGCGCCGACCGGAAAAAAACTCACTGAACAAAAACGAATGAAGACCGGGACGCACAGCGCACCGGCAAAAGCCAAAGTCTTTGAATTTAGGAAAGAAAATGGTGGGCGATGAGAGACTCGAACTCCCGACATCTTCGGTGTAAACGAAGCGCTCTACCAACTGAGCTAATCGCCCTCAACGAGGTGAGACGCCTTTTAGGTTGTCGCCACTTTCTTGGCAAGTCCTATTTCCAAGAAAATAGCATTCCTAACCATACTTGTGGATGACGGCTTCAAACCAGCTTTGTCGAACCTGAGCAAACACAACACCAGCAGAGGCATCCTTCCACCTGACAAAGCCAGCAATATGGAGCGTCTTGAACTCTGATAGGCCCTGTGTTCGAACGGAACGACCTGAAGACCGGCTATCGAAACCGATACGCAAACTGCAGCATATCCGTCAGACCGCGCTGAGGATTGTCACCGGCAAGGCCATTACGATTGAAAAATTGGACAAGCCTGGCGATTCCCTGTTGATCGTTCGGCCCTCTTGGTGGGGGTTGATCCATCAATTTGGCGGCAATGATCCACGACATTGTTCGCCTGAGTCTCTTTTGATTTGCAGAAAATTCCGGGTTGCTCGCTGCACGCTCAAACAAACCTCCCCACGCCTGATTGACTGCGTCGTTGATTGCCTCAACACGAATGAACCCTGCCTTGTTAGGGCTGCGCGCTTTGTTCAGCAAATGATCAATGTTGTAGCCCGCAAGGTCGGTGCTGGTGGCTTTGATGCCGTAAACCTGATTCACGAAAGCCAGCCATGCCTTTTGATAGGAAGAGTAGCCCGCCCGCACCCAGACACTTGCGTTTTCGTCCGGGTTTCCAGGCCTACGGACGATGGCCACATTTTTCAGGCTTCTACGCCCTGCCCGTTCTGGTTCAATGCCATCATCATAATCATCAAGAAAGACAAGGCGTCCCAACCATTCCGGGTGCTCCACCTGAACCTGGACAAGCGGGTCGCGAACCCAGGCGTCAAATAATGCGCGTTGCCGGCGGCTAATCAGCGCTTGAAGTGTCATGGCTCCCTCCTTGCAAGGAGTTCTGCATCGCCAGGGAAAAGATAAATCTAAATATGTAATTCAAAGAGAAGCACTCATAGATTGCTATTATAGACACAAAAAACCCCGGTCCTGCAATCGCAAGCCCGGGGTCAATTGAAAACGGTCTGGAACGATTAAGAGTTCACAGCGTCTTTCAGGCCTTTACCAGCCTTGAACTTCGGCGTCTTAGAAGCCGGGATCTGGATCGTTTCGCCAGTCCGCGGGTTCCGGCCTTCGGTGGCAGCACGGGCAGAAACCGTGAAGTTACCAAAGCCGATGATGCGGACTTCGTCACCGCTTTTCAGCGTTTCTGTGACTGCATCAAAAGTTGCGTCAACTGCTTCGCCTGCCTGCGCTTTGGTGAGGCCAGTCTTTTCTGCAACAGCTGCGATCAGATCGTTCTTATTCATAGCAGATACCTTTCTAAGAAACGGCAGAGTGCCGACGATTCCTGTCAGCGCCGTTGCGCGAAATTCGTGCGAATTGACGCGAAACGCAAGTGGTTTTTTCGCAGAAAACAGCCATTTCTACCGATTTTTCAAAAGAAAAGCCCCGGTTGACCCGGGGCTTGACGTTTTGTGCGGTGCAAATTGGCTCTTAGTGAGCCAAAATTCCAGACCCGTCTTCTTCTTTTTCACTCGCCTTGGTTGCGGCATTTGCGGCTGCTTCATCCCATTCGATGGGCTCCGGGAGACGGATCAGAGCATTTTTCAGCACCTCTTCCATTCCGGATACCGGGATGATTTCAAGCGAATTTTTGACCGAGTCCGGAATGTCAGCCAGGTCCTTGGCATTGTCTTCCGGGATCATGACAAGCTTAATGCCACCGCGCAGCGCAGCGAGCAGTTTTTCCTTCAGGCCACCGATCGGCAGTATCCGTCCGCGAAGCGTAATCTCGCCGGTCATGGCAACATCGCGGCGAACCGGAATTCCGGTCATTGTGGAAATCACGGCTGTTGCCATCGCGATGCCTGCAGAAGGACCGTCCTTCGGCGTCGCACCTTCAGGCACGTGAACGTGAATATCCTTCTTGTCGAAGGTCGGTGGTTCAATGCCGAAATCGATCGCGCGGGAGCGAACATAGGACGCTGCCGCTGAAATCGATTCTTTCATCACGTCCTTCAGATTGCCGGTTACGGTCATCTTGCCCTTACCCGGCATCATCACGCCTTCGATGGTAAGAAGTTCGCCGCCGACTTCCGTCCACGCCAGACCGGTGACAACACCAACCTGGTCTTCCAGTTCGGCTTCACCATACCGGAACCGCGGAACACCGAGATATTCTTCGACCACTTCCGGCGTAACGGTAATGCTTTCCTTGTCGCTCATCAGGATATCCTTGACCGCCTTCCGGGCCAGGGTCGCCATTTCGCGCTCAAGGTTTCGCACACCCGCTTCCCGGGTATAGCGACGCACGACGAATTGCAGCGCATCGTCCTCGATGGAGAACTCACCATCCCTCAGGCCGTGATCTTTTTCCGCCTTTGGAATGAGGTGACGGCGGCAGATTTCCACCTTCTCTTCTTCGGTGTAACCAGCAATACGGATGATCTCCATACGATCCATCAACGGACCGGGGATATTCAGCGTATTGGCCGTGGTCACGAACATTACGTCGGAAAGATCGTATTCAACCTCGAGGTAGTGATCCATGAACGAAGAGTTTTGTTCCGGATCAAGAACTTCGAGCAAAGCTGAAGACGGGTCGCCCCGGAAGTCCATGCCCATCTTGTCGATCTCGTCGAGAAGGAAAAGCGGATTGGACTTCTTCGCCTTTTTCATCGACTGGATGACCTTGCCGGGCATCGAGCCGATATAGGTGCGACGGTGACCCCGGATTTCGGCTTCATCACGCACGCCGCCGAGCGACATGCGAACGAATTCACGTCCCGTGGCCTTGGCTATGGACTTGCCTAGTGACGTTTTACCGACGCCGGGAGGACCGACCAGGCACAAGATCGGGCCGCGCAACTTGTTGGCCCGGCTCTGTACCGCAAGATATTCGACGATCCGCTCTTTAACCTTGTCGAGACCGTAATGGTCGGTGTCGAGCACCTTCTCGGCCAGCGCCAGATCGTGTTTGACCTTGGACTTCTTGTTCCAGGGAATGCCGATCAGCCAGTCGAGATAGTTGCGCACGACGGTCGCTTCAGCGGACATTGGGCTCATCTGCTTGAGCTTCTTGATCTCAGCAGCAGCCCGCTCACGCGCTTCTTTGGTGAGCTTCGTCTTCTTGATCTTTTCCTCAAGTTCAGCAATTTCGTCGCGGCCGTCTTCGCTGTCGCCAAGTTCCTTCTGAATGGCCTTCATCTGCTCATTCAGGTAGTACTCGCGCTGCGTTTTCTCCATCTGCCGCTTGACGCGCGAACGAATGCGTTTTTCAACCTGAAGAACGGAAATTTCGCTTTCCATCATACCAAGAACGCGCTCAAGACGCTCTGCGACGGAAACAACGCCGAGTATTTCCTGCTTTTCAGGGATCTTGATCGCCAGATGCGACGCAATGGTATCGGCCAACTTGGAATAATCGTCGATCTGATTGACCGCACCGAGCACTTCCGGCGAAACCTTCTTGTTCAGTTTCACATAATTTTCGAACTCGGAAACGACTGAGCGTGCGAGAGCTTCGACCTCGATGTTCTCGCCATCGCGCTCGGGAAGAACTGTAGCGGTCGCTTCAAAATAGTCCGTGCGATCAGAATAGTCTCCGATCTGCGCACGAGCACCGCCTTCCACGAGCACCTTGACGGTGTTGTCAGGCAGTTTCAGCAATTGAAGCACGGTTGCGAGCGTACCGACGTTGTAGATCTGATCCGGATTCGGATCGTCATCAGCTGCATTCATCTGGGTCGCCAGCAGAATGTGCTTGTCGGTGGTCATCACTTCTTCGAGCGCCTTGATCGACTTCTCGCGGCCGACAAACAGCGGCACTATCATATGCGGGAAGACGACAATGTCGCGCAGGGGCAGGACTGGATAGACAGCCGTGCTGTCCGGATCTGTGGCGCGGATTTCTGCGTCGCTCATTTTTTTTCCTTTCTCAGCGTGTCCGGGCCCCACTCATTAAAAGGCAGCCAGAACACTGGAAAACAGCTTTCGGATCCTGGAAGAACCGAGTGGCCTGACCTCGGCACCCCAGATGGGCGCACCGACAGTCCGCACGAGCCGTTCTTTAGGCCTATTAGGTGGACACCAGACCTGCTGGTGTCAAGGTAATCACGCGTCCTTGTGAAGCCTTGTCTGTTGACGACTCACACCTGCGGTGGAAAACGCGTCACATCAGTGGCTTCAGAGGGAAAATGCAAAATGCCGCTCTTATGGAGCGGCATTTATTCACGTTTATTTTCAACTGTCCGTCAAAGGTCTCAGGCGCTTGATGCCGAGCTTTCCTCACGGTCCTCGTAAATATAGAGGGGCCGCGCCTCTCCCTTCACGACTTCCGGCGAAATCACGACTTCCTTGACGCCTTTCAGGCCAGGCAGCTCGTACATCGTATCCAGCAGGATCGATTCAAGGATCGACCGAAGGCCACGCGCGCCAGTCTTGCGTTCGATTGCCTTACGCGCAATTGCCTTGAGCGCGTCTTCGTGGAAGGAAAGCTCTACCTGTTCCATTTCGAACAGACGCTGATACTGCTTGACCAGAGCATTCTTAGGCTCCGTCAGAATTGTCACCAGCGCATCTTCGTCCAGATCTTCCAGCGTCGCGATCACCGGCAAACGACCGACGAATTCCGGAATGAGACCGAATTTCAGCAGGTCTTCAGGTTCCAGCTCGGCAAAGAGCTCACCGATACGACGGTCTTCAGGTGCGTGAACCTGCGCCTGGAAACCTATCGACGACTGGGTGCCCCTGTCGGAAATAATCTTGTCGAGACCAGCGAACGCACCACCGCAGATGAACAGGATGTTGGTGGTGTCCACCTGCAGGAATTCCTGCTGCGGATGCTTTCGCCCGCCTTGCGGTGGAACGGAAGCGACCGTGCCTTCCATGATCTTCAAGAGCGCCTGCTGAACACCTTCACCCGACACGTCACGCGTGATCGAAGGGTTGTCGGCTTTCCGGCTGATCTTGTCGACTTCATCGATATAGACAATGCCGCGCTGCGCACGCTCAACATTGTAGTCAGCGGACTGCAGCAACTTCAGAATGATGTTTTCTACATCTTCACCGACATAACCGGCTTCTGTAAGTGTCGTCGCATCCGCCATGGTGAAGGGCACGTCCAGAATGCGGGCTAGTGTTTGCGCTAGCAGAGTTTTGCCGCACCCGGTCGGACCAACCAGAAGGATGTTCGATTTCGCCAGCTCCACATCGTTGCTTTTCGATGCGTGATTCAGGCGCTTGTAGTGATTGTGAACGGCGACCGATAGTACCTTCTTGGCACTACCCTGTCCGATGACATAGTCATCCAGAACGTCGCGGATCTCTTGAGGGGTCGGGATCCCGTCCCGAGACTTCACCAGCGAGGATTTGTTCTCCTCACGGATGATATCCATGCACAGCTCGACACATTCATCGCAAATGAAAACAGTCGGGCCGGCGATCAGCTTGCGAACCTCATGCTGGCTCTTGCCGCAAAAGGAGCAGTAAAGCGTATTCTTGGAATCGCTGCCGCTGGCCTTGGTCATGTAGTCAACCTCGCGTTTGTGGGGCGTTTCCCCTTTTCAGCCGGTTTGGCCCATCCGGACCCACCGGTACCGAAGAGACACCGAAGCGCCGCTTCTCTAGGTCCGATGTCACCATGCTTCGCCATTAAAAATCAATATAGGTTTAAGGCGAAGATGAAAACCCGGCATCAATTGGGGTTTTCCCGGTCTCAATCAAAGAAATTCAATCTTTGCTTAAGACCAGGTAAGCCCGTTATTCGGTCTCTTCGCCACCAAGACCTGTACGGTCAGTGATGACATTATCTACGATGCCGAATTCCTTAGCCTTTTCAGCAGTCATGAAGTTGTCACGCTCAAGCGCTTCTTCAACCTGATCGAGGCTTTGTCCGGTGTGCTTCACGTAGATTTCATTCAGCCGGCGCTTCATAGCCAGGATTTCCTGTGCATGAAGCATGATATCCGCCGCCTGCCCACGGAAACCGCCCGATGGCTGATGAACCATCACACGGGCATTGGGCAGAATTGAGCGCATGTCCTTGTGTCCGGCTGCCAACAGCAAAGACCCCATAGAGGCCGCCTGGCCAATGCAAAGGGTCGATACCGCCGGTCGGATAAACTGCATTGTGTCGTAAATCGCAAGACCAGATGTCACCAGACCGCCCGGTGAGTTGATGTAGATTGCGATTTCCTTGCTCGGATTCTCCGCTTCCAGATAAAGAAGCTGCGCGCTGACCAGGGTTGCCATGTGATCCTCGACCGGACCGGTCAGGAAGATGATGCGCTCCTTGAGCAGGCGCGAGAAGATATCGAAGGCCCGCTCGCCCCGGTTTGTCTGCTCGACAACCATCGGCACGAGTGTGTTCATGTAGATATCGACAGGATCCTTCATACCTCATCCATATGCTTGAGATGATGCCGGGATGATTCCCTGGCTTGAAACAGGCCTTGAAGCGCATCGATTCAGGGCCTGACTCGAAAAAAGCGACATCCCGTATATATGAGATGTCGCCCTCAACGCAAAGTCATGACAGATGCGGCATGAAAGCAAAGTTAAAACCACTGCCGCATCTGGGGATATGGGGGAAAAAGCTTACGCGTCTTCCTCGTCGTCGGCGACCAGCTTTTCGAGCTCTTCCTTGGTCACCGTCTTGTCGCTTACCTTGGCAAGCTCCAGCATGTAGTCGACGACTTTTTCTTCGTAGATCGGCGCACGAAGGCTTGCCAGGGCCTGCTGGTTGTTCTTGTAGAACTCGAACACCTGTTGTTCTTGACCCGGGAACTGGCGCACACGGTCATAAAGCGCACGCTGCAGCTCTTCGTCAGTAACCTGAATGCCGTTCTTCTCACCAATCTCGGACAGGACCAGGCCAAGGCGCACGCGACGCTCGGCGATCTTGCGGTATTCCGCCTTCGCCTCTTCTTCTGTGGTGTCCTCGTCTTCGAAGGTCTTTTCGTTGCGCTTCATGTCTTCCTCGACCTGGCGCCAGACAACATCGAATTCACTGTCGAGCAGTTTTTCCGGAAGCTCGAAAGAATAATGCTCGTCCAGCTTGTCGAGAAGCTGACGCTTTACGCGCTGACGGGTCATCTGGCCGAACTGACCTTCAATCTGACCACGAACAATCTCTTTCAGATTTTCAAGTGATTCGAGACCAAGTCCCTTGGCAAACTCATCGTCGATGGTTGCTTCACCAGGCGCTGCAACTTCCTTGACAACGACATCGAAAGCAGCTGCCTTGCCGGCAAGGTGAGCCGCCGGGTAGTCCTCCGGGAAGGACACTTCAACGACTTTTTCGTCGCCTGCCTTGGCACCGACCAGCTGATCTTCAAAGCCAGGAATGAATTGACCGGAGCCCAGCACCAGCTGACCGTTCTCGTCAGCACCGCCTTCAAACGGCTCACCGTCGATCTTGCCGAGGTAAGACATAGTCACCCGGTCGCCATTTTCCGCAGCACCTTCCTTGGTATCGAACGGTGTGTTGTTCTTGGCGATTTCAGCAACTTGTTCGTCGACTTCACCTTGTTCGATCTCAACGACCGGGCGCTCGATTTCAATGCCGGCGAAATCGACAATGTCGAAATCAGGCAGAACGTCGTAGGTCATCTTGAAGGAAAGATCGGCGTCTCCAGCCATGATCTTTTCAGCATCTTCTTCCGGAAGATCAATTTCCGGTGTCAATGCCGGGCGCTCGGAGCGCTCCTCAACGGCCTTCTGCGTGGTTTCCTGAATGGTGTTGGACAGAATTTCTGCCATGGCCTGACGGCCATACATTTTCTTCAGGTGTCCAAGCGGCACTTTGCCCGGACGAAAGCCCTTGATGTTGGCCTTGGATTTCAGGTCGGCCATGTAGTCTTCGAGCTTGGCGGCAAGATCACCAGCCGGAATGTCGATTTTCAGCTCACGCTTGAGGCCCTCAGAGAGGGTTTCGGTTACCTGCATGGGTTTAGTCGTCCTCAATCCCGAGCGGCAATCCGCCCCGGAGGTTTTGTTTTAAAATTCCGTGTGCCGCGCTGCCGGTACTCCCCTTTTTCCGGAAGCGTTCAAACAGCAGCGCATCGCCTTGAACGGAGTCCGAGACGCACGATGGGAGCGCGATACTGCTTGGGGTCCGAAGTGTCAAGGGGAGACGGGGAAATCGCAGCGATATGACATGCGGAAAGCTGTTCTAAAACCAAGAACGGTCCCGATCGCGATTCCACCAGAAAACAATTGGCTTCTTGAAACATCTTTCGACCTTGGGCCGAGATTCCTCAGTCGATGAAATTTTCCTCAGTCCGCCAAATCCTCGTCAATTGATTTTGCGGCGTGCAAACCGCTCATGTAAGCGCCATGCGTAGTCCCGTGATACGCAAAATTCGTATGCTCACCTGCGAATAAAAGCGTATCGGCGACAGGCTCTTGAAGGCCCTCAAAATCCTTCGGTGAACTGCCCAGTTTCGAGTAGGAATAGGCGCCGCCTGTCCAAGGGTCTTCTGACCACCTGGTTGCAATATGCGCAACAGGTTCCGGCGCACCGGGTCCGAACATGGCACGGATGGCTGCCATGCAGTCGACCACCATTTCAGCGTCGGAAAGCTTTTCAACTTCCAGAGCATAAGCGCCAACACTGACGCCTAAAAGTATGTTTTCGTTACTGAAAGTCCGGTAGTTCAGGAAGTAGTTCCATCGCCCTCTTGGTTCGCTCATATAGCCGAAATATTGGATGTCCAACGGCCAAAATGGAGCATCGAACTTAAGCGCGAGCTTTGTTACGTTTCCAAAGCCGAGATTGGCGATATGCGAGCGGAGCTTTTTTGGCAGAGGTGGATCAAAACCAATTCGTTGCTGCTTGAGCATACCAAGTGGAACGGTACAAATGACAAAATCCGCTTCGAATTTTCCACCTGCGCTCAGCACAGTTGCTCCCTCGCCTTTCTCATATTCGACAGCTGCAACCGGGGTATTGAAGCGTATGTCCAATCCGCCCGACAGAGCGCTGGGAATTTTGTCATAGCCTTCCGGGAGGATGACGTCATCGCCTTCGAGGACGTCATCTTCGTCAAAATAGTAGGCTGACAATGTCTCCAGGGCACCTCCGGTCGAGAACTCCGTATAGGCACTCGCCATCCAGTTCAAAACTGGATCTGCCAGGCGGTTATCAGGCAAGGAACGAAGAGCAGCTTCAAGCGATTGCCCAGTGCCGACTTGTGCGTCGACCTGCTCATAAAGCTCCGTAAGGTCTTCATAGGCATCATATATTCGCTGACGGGATTGCCGTTCTCCCGTTCGGGAATAGACCTCGAAACTGTCATCCCGGGTCACAAAGATCGGTGCATCAATCCTGGCCGCGAGACCAGATATCGGGTTCTTTTGCGGGCCATGTATCCAACCAGCGCCAACTTCAAAGGGGGCTCCCAAGCGCCAATCCGTTCTGATCCGGCCACCGACGGTATCTGTAGCCTCCAGAACGACGACGGAATATCCAAGTTCCGTGAGCCTGCCAGCCGCCGCAAGGCCGGCAATTCCCGCCCCGATCACAATCACATCGAAACTCGTCTGAACAGCCGACGCATAGCGCGGCAGCAGGGTGGACGTTGCCATCACGGAGCTGGCTGAAAGCTTCAACACGTGCCGTCTGTTCATCCGCAGCTTCATAAAGGCCTTGCCACTCTGATCGTTGCGCCCTGGATGCTTGCAAGTGCCTGCAACGCCAATCCGGCCGCAATTTATCGGAATTTTCAAGCAGGTTCAGCCGCTTGACTGGACATCTCACCTTAACTTTCACAAGTTTGGCAATTCAACCTTCCCTCGCCACAGCCTTCAGCATTCGGCGTTTTGGAGATATTGCGTGAAGCAAAATACGCAAAGACACATTTTCCTGCTGCTCTCCGGGCTCATTTTGACCTTTGTGTTCTCACTGTTGGCGACCTCCGTTTTTGCGCAACACAAATTGCCAACTTCTGAACGCTTGGAGAACGTTGCAGAAAGAGTGCTGCCGAGGCTTGAAAAAGAGTTTGCCGAAAAGGGTTTGAGACTAGGTTCACCCGTATTTATCCGGGTTTTCAAGGCATCCAGCGAGCTTGAACTCTGGGCGGCGACCATAAATGGATTCAAGCGCTTCAAGACCTATCCAATTTGCAACTTTTCAGGTGAGCTGGGACCGAAGCTGAAGGAAGGTGACAGGCAAAGCCCTGAAGGTTTCTACAAGGTCACACGCGGGCTCATGAACCCGAACAGTCACTATCACCTTTCCTTCAATTTGGGTTTTCCCAACGCCTATGACCGCGCTCTTGGCCGGACCGGAAGCTTCCTGATGATCCACGGGAGCTGTGTCTCAATTGGCTGCTATGCGATGACGGATGCAGGCATTGAAGAGATCTATTTGGCTGCGAATGAAGCCTTCAAAAACGGACAGGAAGCCTTTGATGTACATGTGTTTCCTTTTCGAATGACCGATGAAAATCATTCCCAGCAAACCTCCTCTGAGTGGTCTGATTTCTGGCAAAACTTGAAAGAGGGACACGACGCCTTTGAAAAGACAGGCATGCCACCGTCAATCGAAGTTGCCAATCAGCGTTATGTCATTGTGGAAACACCAAATTTTGGCGAGGTAGCCAATCACCTGTTCCGCCAAAAGCCACAGCAGAACGAGGTCGATTGAGCAGGTCGCAATATTCGGGTGTGTTTGATGGTGCTCTCTCGAACAACGCTTTATCAAGTCAGGCTGAAGGACCGGAAACGCGTAGAATATTGGTGCGGATGGAGGGACTTGAACCCCCACGCCTTGCGGCACCAGAACCTAAATCTGGCGTGTCTGCCAATTTCACCACATCCGCACTGCAGAGCCTTTGTCGCTCTGCCGATGAAGCGGGGCTTCTATAGCACCACTGACTTTTCCGTCAAAGGAAAAACGAGGCTGCGGCCCTACCCCTCACCGAATTTGTCCACAAGCGCTCGCAGCACCTCTTTGAGAGCCGGGGCAAGGTCTTCAGCTATCAGTCCGGGCCCAACGATATTTCCTGCTTCTCCATGGAGCCACACCGCCTGGCAGGCGGCCTCAAAGCCGGAAACACCTTGAGCAAGCAATCCGGTCGTGATGCCGGCAAGAACGTCGCCGGATCCAGCCGTCGCAAGCCAGGGCGGTGCATTGTGGTTGATCGCGGCACGGCCATCAGGTGAAGCGATGACGGTGTCGGCCCCCTTCAATATGAGTGTGGCGCCGGAAAGCCTGGCTGCCAATCGTGCACGCGCGAGTTTGTCACCCTCGACCTGCGGGAAAATCCTTGCGAACTCGCCCTCATGTGGTGTCAGAACAACCGGTGCATCACATAGTTTGACCAGGGAAAAAAGATGTTCGGGAGTTTCAGAAAAACTGGTCAAGGCGTCTGCATCTAGTACGGTCGCTCGACTGGCTCGAAGAATGGCCTCTACAGAAGAGCGAGTCCCAGCACCAATACCGAACCCGGGACCGATTAGAACAGAAGAATATCGCTCATCTGACAGCAAATCCTGGACAGCCTTTTCGCCAGCCAGTTTTTTCAGCATGACAGCGGTCAAGTGGCAGGCGTTGACCATCATTGCATCCGGGGGTGATGCGAGCGTTACAAGCCCGGCCCCGGCGCGCAGTGCTGCAGCAGCGCCCAGTCTGGCGGCCCCTGTTGAAGAAACAGAGCCGCTGAAGACAACTGCGTGGCCCTTGGTGTATTTATGCCCCTGCTGGCTCGCCATCGGCCAGGCATGTCGCCAAAGTGCAGGCGCATTTTCGAAGGTTTGTGGCCTGATATCGCCAAACACGTCCGGCCGGATCCCGATCTGTGCCACGACAACTGCGCCACAGAGTTCCCGACCAGGAAAAAGCAAATGACCGGGCTTTTCGCAAAAGAACGTAACCGTTCTTTGTGCCCTGACCGCCGATCCCAGTTTCTGGCCACTGGCGCCATTGACACCAGAGGGAAGATCGATGGCCAATACCGGTTTGCCGCTATCATTCACAGCGTCGACAATTTGCTTGATCTCACCCTCGAGAGGCCGGTCTAGACCGGCACCGAATAGACCGTCGATGATCAGGTCCACGCTGTCCAGGAGCATGGGCAGGCGTTTTTGTCCTTCTTGGCCTTCAGCGATGCGTTCGGCAGGCAGCCCCATCCTCTCAAAGGCCAGGCGTGCATCGCCCTTAAGCCGATCAGCCGAGCTGATCAGAAGAACGTCGATGCCATATCCCATGGCGGCAAGGCATCGTGCCGCAATGAAACCATCACCTCCATTGTTTCCAGGGCCACAAAGAATAAGAATTTGCGCACCTGCTGATACCAATTCCACGGCTGCACGCACCACCGCCCGCCCGGCCTGCTCCATCAATTCGATACCGGCAATGCCACCCTCGATAGTCAGTCTGTCAGCCCGGCCCATTTCTGTGGGAGACAGCAAGAAGGGGTGTGGTGAGCGCCAGTCTGTTGTCATTGGTTCGAACCTCAATATCCTGCAGGGGCACCTTTGCAAGGGATGGTCAGTTTTGTCGAGATCCAACCTTTTGATGATGGAAGCAGCACAATTTCCGCCTATTAATTAGGCGAGTTGCCTAGTAAGTAGTCATCTACGTGTTGGGCTGCGTGTGTTATTCGAAACTGCACTGCTTGAATTGCTGCTTTTTTTGGCGGAATTCTAGGCCCTTCAAAAATTTGCAGGTGACCAACTTCGGTTGGCACACATCATGCTTTGTTGCGGTCAACGGTCCCTCCGGGCCCGTAGGGTCGACTTGTCTCTACGAGAACCGGACAACTAACGACCAGCCGAGCACTCACGGCCTGACAAGTGGAGAGAGACACAAGGTGATGAAAAAGATCGAAGCGATCATCAAGCCCTTCAAACTGGACGAGGTTAAGGAAGCTCTGCAGGAAGTCGGCCTTCAGGGCATCACCGTGACCGAGGCCAAGGGTTTTGGTCGCCAGAAGGGCCACACCGAACTTTATCGCGGCGCTGAGTATGTCGTGGATTTTCTCCCCAAGGTGAAAGTCGAGATCGTACTCGGCGATGACATGGTCGAGAAAGCCGTTGATGCGATCCGGTCAGCCGCGCAAACAGGTCGCATTGGTGACGGCAAGATTTTCGTGTCTAACATCGAAGAAGCTGTTCGCATCAGGACCGGTGAGTCCGGCACCGACGCGATCTAACCCACCTAATTCCGGCAATTGCCGGCTATCCGAATTCCGGTCCAGCGTCTGAAAGAGCTCTATCTGAACCTCAGCAGGGCCGGAACATTACCCAACCGTTCACATGATAATTAAGGGATGGACACTATGACCACTGCCGCTGAAGTCCTTAAGGAGATTCAGGAAAAGGACGTGAAATTCGTCGATCTGCGCTTTACCGACCCCCGCGGTAAAATGCAGCACGTCACGATGGATGTTGCTCTTGTTGATGAAGACATGTTTGCCGAAGGCGTTGCCTTCGACGGATCATCCATTGCCGGCTGGAAAGCCATCAACGAGTCCGACATGATGCTGATCCTGGATCCGGAATCAGCTCACATCGATCCGTTCTTCGCACAGTCCACCATGGCTATCTTCTGTGACATCGTCGACCCGATCACCGGTGAAGGCTATAACCGCGACCCGCGCATGACTGCCAAAAAGGCAGAAGCATACGTCAAGTCCGGCGGTTTCGGTGACACGATCTACGTTGGTCCGGAAGCCGAATTCTTCATGTTCGACGACGTTCGTTTCAACGCTGATCCTTACAACACTGGCTTTATTCTGGACAGCACGGAACTGCCGTCCAACATGGGTTCCGAATACGAGACAGGAAACCTTGGCCACCGTCCGCGCACCAAGGGCGGCTACTTCCCGGTTCCGCCGGTTGACAGCGCACAGGACATCCGTTCCGAAATGCTGTCCGTAATGGGCGAAATGGGTGTGCCGACTGAGAAGCATCACCACGAAGTGGCTGCAGCTCAGCACGAACTCGGCATGAAATTCGACGCTCTGACAAGCTGCGCCGACAACATGCAGGTCTACAAATACGTCGTCCATCAGGTTGCCCATGCCTACGGCAAGTCCGCCACCTTCATGCCTAAGCCGGTCTTCGGCGACAACGGCACCGGCATGCACTGTCACCTGTCAATCTGGAAAGATGGCGAGCCGACATTTGCTGGCAACCAGTATGCGGATCTTTCCGAAACCTGCCTCTACTTCATCGGCGGCATCCTGAAGCATGCCAAGGCACTCAACGCCTTCACCAACCCGTCCACCAACTCCTACAAGCGTCTGGTTCCGGGTTATGAGGCTCCTGTTCTCCTTGCATATTCCTCGCGCAACCGGTCTGCATCTTGCCGTATTCCGTTCACGGCGTCTCCGAAGGCCAAGCGCGTCGAAGTCCGGTTCCCGGATCCGACTGCCAACCCGTACCTGTGCTTCTCCGCACTGCTGATGGCAGGCCTCGACGGTATCAAGAACAAGATCCATCCTGGCGATGCCATGGATAAGAACCTCTACGATCTTCCGCCGGAAGAGCTTGCAGAAATCCCGACAGTTTGCGGCTCGCTGCGTGAAGCGCTTGAAGCTGTCGACGCTGACCGTGAGTTCCTGAAAGCCGGCGGTGTGTTCGACGACGACCAGATCGACGCCTACATCGAACTGAAAATGGAAGAAGTCGAGCGTTACGAAATGACGCCGCATCCGGTCGAGTTCGACCTGTACTACTCCGTCTAATCGGATCGTAGCTTGCAACATCGAAAACCCCGGCGGCAACGCCGGGGTTTTCTGTTGGGTTCGTTCCCTAAAGCTGGTTCGACGTGTCTTGAAGCCAATCGATCAGCGACGGCCTCTGATGCCGTTCTCTGCCTGTTGTCGAAGGTGAAGCGATCATCGCATTCAAGACGGCTTCTTGTGTTGTTTCCGCGGCGGCTCTGAAGAGGATATCGATCCGGTCTTCGTTCAAGCACCGTCGGTCGACAAAATCATTTTCTTCCTGATGAAGAACATTTTGTGCTGTGGAAAACGCTAGCGCTATATCACCACTGCCATTTCCATAAAATGCACCAAGACGGGCAAGGCCCGCCCCTGCCCGCTTCGCAATGCGTTTCAACTGTCGGCTCTCAAGTGGAACGTCGCTCGCAAGGACCACAATAACCGAGCCACGCTCTTCAGAGGTTTGTGTATCCTTGGGGTCCGGACGGCGACCATCCGGCAAGACCAGGTCGCCCGCGCGCCCGAAATTGGCAAGCACCAATGCCCCCAGCACAAAACGGCCACTATCTAGTTCGAACGTTCTGGAAGCCGATCCAATGCCGCCTTTGAAACCGAATGCACTCATGCCGGTACCTGCGCCAACACTGCCTTGCTCGACTTCAGACGAAGCCGCTTCGAGAGCCGCAATTGCATCAACTTCGGCAAGAGGCATGGCTTGAATATCGTTCAGATACCCGTCATTGCATTCCAGAACCAAAGGATTGACCGTACTTGTCGTGCGACCCACCTCCGGATTTTTCAGGATTGCCTGCCGGATCAACGCGTTGACGCCAGCGCCGATGGCGAATGTATTTGTTAGGAGAATTGGCGTCTCAAGTGTCCCAAGCTCATCAACCTGAATCAGTCCGGCACTCTTTCCAAAACCATTTATGATTTCGACACCCGCAGTGAGCTTCTCCTGGAAGATGTTCCCCGGATGCGGGACCAAAGCAGTGAAGCCTGTATTCACATCGCCGTTACGGATTGTCTTGTGCCCAACGGAAACGCCGCTGACGTCAGCAATTGAATTTGTGGGACCCGGCTTCAGCGAGCCACAAAGCAGGCCAAAACGGCGTGAGGGTGAAAGTTGATGAGATGACATGGAACACCGGCCAAGATTCGCGGGTCCCGTATTTGAAGGTGAAATGACACACTTCACAATACGAAAAAGCCTCCCGGAGGAGGCAATTCGCTAGCGATTGGATCTTGAAAGATCTTAGTAGCAAACTTGACGATGACCAACGACAACGTAACGGCCATAGTAAGCATCCCAGCGTGTAATTGGACGGTAGCTGCAGCGAACCGGCGGCTGATAGCGCGGACGTGCCTGGGAGGCGATAATAGCGCCGGCAGCAAGGCCGAAGATCGCTCCGGCAGCGACGGCTCCGGCACGGTTTTTTGCATGAGCTTCGCTCGGTGTCATGGAAACGGCAGCAGTTGCGACGGTGGCAACAGTAACGGCGGCGATTGCGAACTTACGAAACATGTCAGGTCCTCTCTCTTGATCCTGGCGCAATTCGCTGCGCCGATGAGAAGAACATAGACTTGCCGCAATTGTTCGGCTGTGACTGCCATCACGTTGGGTTACTTTCATATGATTAGCCGCGGCTTTGTTACATTTTATGATGTAAATCACAAAAGAGAGGTGATTCAATATGTGGGCTATTCTTGCAGTATCCATTCAAATGCTAACCGGTCCGAATGTTTGGCCAGTAAGTGATGAAGGTACTTTCGAAACCGAGGCTGAGTGCCAGGCTGTGCTGAATGAATTGGTGCCTCGAACACTGAGCGAAGAATTGCGTATCGCCTGGGAAGAAGGTCAATTGAAGTATGTATGTCTGAAAGTTCGCCCGGTAGGACGCACTCCAAACTGAACTTTTTCGGTCAAGCTGCAACAACACCCCCTTTTCCTATGTGCTGCAATTTACAACTCCGGCAGCACGCGCTAGAGCACGTCCAACAGGGCCCTTGATGGCGCAGAAGACGACTACGGACGGACAGACAGGCATGAGCGAGTTCAAATCGGACTTTCTAAACGTTCTTTCAGAACGCGGTTTTATTCACCAGATATCCGACCCAGACGGGCTCGACACACTCTGCGCCAAGGAGACCGTAACCGCTTATATCGGTTTTGATTGCACGGCACCGAGCCTTCACGCCGGATCGCTGGTGCCAATCATGATGCTCCACTGGTTTCAGAAAACCGGGCACCGTCCAATCGCCTTGATGGGCGGCGGCACAACCCGTGTCGGCGATCCATCCGGCAAGGACGAAACCCGCCGAATGCTGACGGAAGAAGACATTGAAGAAAACAAGGCTGGTATCAGGAAGGTATTCGAAAAGCTTCTGACCTTTGGAAACGGTCCGACTGATGCGCTCATGCTGGACAATGCCGATTGGCTCTTGAAACTGAACTATGTCGACTTCCTGAGGGACATCGGCAGGCATTTCTCGGTCAATCAGATGATCCAACGTGACTCGGTCCGTCTTCGACTTGAGCGTGAACAACATCTGTCCTTCCTGGAATTCAACTACATGCTCTTGCAGGGCTATGACTATCTGGAGCTTTTCCGCAGGACCGGGTGTCGGCTGCAGATGGGCGGCTCGGATCAATGGGGCAACATCCTTTCCGGAACCGACCTTGTGCGACGCCTCGGCGAGGCGGATGCCTATGCCCTGACATCCCCGTTGTTGACCACTGCCTCAGGTGCCAAAATGGGCAAGACCGCAGCTGGAGCTGTCTGGCTGAATGAGGAGCAGCTTTCCGCCTATGACTATTGGCAGTATTGGCGCAATACGGAAGATGCGGATGTCGAGCGTTTTTTGAAACTCTTCACAGTCCTGCCAATGGACGAGGTCGCAAGGCTGGCTGCACTCCAGGGTGCCGATGTCAACGAAGCCAAGAAGATCCTCGCTACAGAGGCAACAGCTCTGATCCATGGCCGTGACAAGGCAGAGCTTGCCGCAGAAACTGCACGCAAGGCCTTCGAAGAAGGTCAGTCTGCGGAGGGTTTGCCTACTGTAGAGATTTCCAAAGCTGATCTTGAAGCGGGTCTGGGGGTGTTGTCCGCATTTGTTACCGCCGGACTGTGCGCTTCTAACGGCGACGTCCGTCGCAATATCAAGGGCGGTGCGGTCAAGATCAACGACAAGGGTGAGCAAAATGACCGCCGGCAACTGTCTCTCGACGATGTCACCGACGAGGGAATTGTCAAACTGTCACTTGGTAAGAAAAAGCACGTGCTCTTGAAGCCGGTCTGAACAATAGCAAAGACCCATACAAAGGCCGGCTCATGTTGATCGGCCTTTTTTTGATGCTCAATTGGCCTGGAATTCAAACATCTTGCGAAAGATACCGGGCGCGATCGCTGAGATCGGATTGACTGACAGGACCGGATCGGAAACAGATCCGGACAGTTTGTAGGTGACGCCAATCAGCCCTTCACCGGAATTGCCACCGAGTGCAAACCCAAGCAGCGGTATTTTGGCAAAGAAATTGTTCAACGCATAAATCGGTACGAATGTCCCGGTCAGGTTGAGTGTCTGCTGATCAAGATCAACGGTGCCGCTGACCGTGCCGCCGAGCGCGGTCCCCTGCAGGGCTCCTCGGGTAATTGTCATCAAGTCGCCGTCGCGCGTGAAACTGATATCGAGTGTATCGAAACTCGCCGTTCCATCAACCTCCCGCCGATTGGTAACCGAACCGTCCGGGTTTAACCCATTTCGATCACGCTCCCGAATGCGTTTGATCGCCGGGTCTTCGGTAATTTTCAGGCTTCGAACATTGAAGTCACCGACCCAACTGTCTTCATCGGCCATGGCAACATTCACGGTGCCATTGCCGCCCTGCATACGCTCGTAAAGATCCAGGAAGCGAAGTGTTGCTCCGGTATCGGCAAAGTTTCCGTTGGCAGTCTGCGATCCGTTCTGCGGTGTCACAGAGAATTCAAAACCGGAGTTTCCGTTCATCAGTCCGCCCAGATCAGCCGACACCAATCCTTTGCTTCCGGTCTCGATCTGCCCGGCAAAGCCTGAGATACTTTGACCGTTGAAGCCTGTGACGCGATCAATCGTAGCGGAGATTCTCGCGCCATCTTCGAAGTCACCCGCTCCCTTACTTCCACCGGGACTACGAATGCTGCGAATGAGTCCACGACCGTCGAACGCAGCACCCGCAAAAATGATGTCGTACCGACCACCAGAAGCGCGCTGTATGTCAACTTCCACATCATCTCCCGGTCGTAACTGAAAAGTATCAAACGACGCAGTAACGAGGTCTCCATCTGCCGACAGGTTCATATTTCCGGTGACGTTGACACCTTCAGACGTAAGCTTGAAGTTTTCGATTTTGCGAGAAGTGTCCGTCTCCACGAGCCTGAACGAGGCCGTTGCCGGAACGCCATTGGCCTTATGCCATCCAAGTGCCAGCAAGCGCACGTCCGTAGGTTTCAGGTCGATCACAAAGTCCTGTGCGTCCTCTGCCCGGGTGACATTCAGCGTCATGGGTCCGTCCAGAAACGCTGTCAGATCAATTCCTTTGTCTTTCAATTGGGCAGCAGTGGTGGAGACGATCACGTCTTGTTTGCCGGCAACTCCGTTTTCGCCAAGGGGAACGACGAGGTCGATATCGGCCTGCAGACCGTCCAGCTTGCCCCTCCCCGTTATCGCGACCTGCTGCTTGTTCGCATCAATTGAGACATCTGCATCTGCAACGGTGTGCCCCAATATCGGGTTTTTATCGGTGAAATTCTCCAACTCGCCCGTAGCTCGCCAATCGAGATCGACAATATCGACGGGTTTTCCAAGCGGAAAAGTTGCCGTGACGTCGAGTTCGCCCTGACCGCTGACACCATCGTTTTTCAATCCGGCACGTTCAAGCACTCTAAAGGGAGCGCTATCGACAACCTCGCCCAGATCCTTGGCCTCGCCTTGCAGCTTCGTCGTAATCTGGGCAAGCTTTCCGTGTCGGAGGGGCAAGTTGAAAATATTGAAGACACCCTCTGGCAAAACAATTTCGCCGCCATCGGGGGTCGTCGCAAAGCCATCGGTTGCTGAAACAGTGAGCGTTTCGTCCTGAACGGTCAGCGTCCCCGCAAGCCCCTTTATCTCTGGAACTTCTCCAATGGGCGTGACGGACCCACCGGAAAAAGTCATGTCAAGACGCATGTCGTCGCCGGACCAACCCGGGTCCGGATCACGATGATTGAATGCTGGTGGACGGATGGCGCCGGTATAGGAGACCTTTTCAATTTTCCCGCCGGTTATTCTGTCGATGATCCAGCGCCGCGCAGGTGGAACGAGTGTTATTGGCCAAAGCTGTTTGGCCACGGCGATTGGAATCTGCTCGCCCTCAGCGGCAAGTGCCAGATAAGGCCCCTTAGAGGTTATCTCGAGAACGGCCACGCCATGAACAACCGCTTTTCCGGAACGTGCGGTAAAGCGATCTATCGACAAAAGCCGGCCATGCGGGTCAAAGCGCGCTCTCACCTGAACCCCATCAAGCATATGGGGCGCTTCGCGAATGTCGGCCGAACCGAATTGAGGATGCTCGGCATCCAGCTTGATGCCCCATTCGCGCCCGCCACCGAGACCGGGCTCCAACGCACCGGTGAAAAAGATTCGACTATTGCCTCGAATGATATGAGATTTTGTTATTTCAATAGGTTGGCCGGACTTTTTAAACAGAAGTGATAAAGCTGCATCATCAAATGCAACCAAGGTCCTTCCCATTTGAAACCAGCCATTTCGGACCCGCGCGACCGCGTTTGCTGAAAGAAACTCTCCTTCCGCATCCAATCGACTTTCAATTTTGGCCGAAGCCGGTAACCCGAAGCCCTTGCCGTATTGCGGTGTGGCATTGGGTCCAAGGAGTTCTGCGAGAGTGATACCGTTGACCACAACGCCGATGCTCTTCTCTGCTCCCCCCTCGGGGGCGCTGCGTGCAAGTTCCATCCGCCAGGTGGAAACACCACCCGATACCTTTGCAAAAGCGCGGATCGCACGGTTACTTCCCCTGAACACATTGGCGTCAATGCCTGTGAATTTTCGCTTGGTCGCCCCGGACAGTTCAACCGATGCATCCGTGACACTGACAAACTTCAGCGCTCTGCGCGCGAACTGATCATCGACAACGTCGCTAACCCGATCAACCGCCTCCATAAGAGGACCGATTTCCGGTATCTTTGCCGGACCGCCTTTCAGCTCGATTTCGACGTGCGGTTGATCGAGAATCAGGGAAGAGAAATGGACTTTGCCCGAGAACAGCGCATCCCTGTTAAGCGGCGCGGTCAGTTTGGGAAGGCGTAGTGTGACAGCCGAGGGGCCACTGATACTGGCCTCTGCACCTTCAAGGATAATGTTGATGCCGTCACGCGCGGTGAAATCAAGGCTCGCACCGTCGACGGAAAGCGTGACCGGACCACGTGTCCCTTGCATTGCCAACAGGCTTCCCAGCATAGGCACGCGAACTGGCCCAGACGCAAACACGGCGATAGTCGCCGCAACCAAGCAGACGAGAAGGAAAGCGACGAAGTAACGTAGTCGCTTCCGTTTGGGCCTGGCTTTACCCGGCTCTTTCAGCTCTGTCGCTCCGCCTTTGGTTGGCAACTCCACAAATCCATTCTAAAGCCTGTGCGTATCAGTCAGGCGATCCAGTGTTTCCTGGAACAAGATCTGGCTTGCTCCCGCGCAGCATTGAACGAGTCGCCGAGCGACCTATGATACTGCGAACTCTTTGACAAAAGCGACAGCCGCGATCCCGCGAACTGGCGGATTCGGGCATTAACGCACAAACTTTGACGGAAGGAAGGCAATATGGGTGATTTGACCATTGGCGATGCAGCACCTGACTTTGATCTGGAGAGCGATGGTGGCGGTCGGGTCTCACTAAGTTCCCTGAAAGGGAAACCCGTGGTGGTCTATTTTTATCCCAAGGACAACACACCAGGCTGCACAAAGGAGGCAATTGCCTTCTCTGAAAACATGGAAGCCTTCAAGAACCTCGGAATAACCATCATCGGAATTTCACCCGATTCCGCCAAGAAACACGACAACTTCATTGCCAAACACAACCTCGCGGTCAGACTTGGGGCCGATACCGATACACAAACAGCAGAAAGTTTTGGTGTCTGGGTGGAGAAATCCATGTATGGCAAGAAATACATGGGTGTAGAGCGAGCCACGTTTTTGATAGACGCAGAGGGAAAAATCGCTCAAATCTGGCGGAAAGTGAAAGTGCCCGGGCATGCCGAGGCCGTTCTTGAAGCAGCAGGCACACTCTAAGGTAAGCATGCCGACTACGGAAAAACCAGACATCCCTGAAAGCCTCGTAGCCGGTGCGCGTGCGATTGTCGCAGCTCAAGAGACAAGCGAAAAGGTTCGGCTCGCTTACGGCGTGTCCAAAGCCTGGTTTCAAAGAAGCCTGGCTTTGGGGTCGCTTTCAAAGGACGGTGACATGCCGGAACGGCCAGGCCGTCCGCCGAACCCAACACTCCTGGCGCCGCGCGACATGCCCAAGCGAAGCCTTACCGGCAAGGCCGGCAGACTGGCGCTCATCCATTCGCTTGCACATATCGAGTTGAATGCCGTTGATTTGACCTGGGACCTTATCGGGCGCTTTGCTTATGTACGACTACCCAGATCCTATTATGACGACTGGGTCCGTGTCGGACTGGAGGAAGCAAAGCATTTTGCAATGCTCCAAGACAGGCTGTCACGATTGGATGCCACCTACGGCGACCTGCCTGCGCACGATGGTCTCTGGCAGGCAGCGCAAGACACCGGACACGACCTGGCTGCCAGATTGGCGATCATTCCCCTTGTTCTGGAGGCCCGGGGTCTCGATATCACACCTCCAATGATCGAAAAGGCCCGTCAGATTGGTGACGAAGACACTGCGAAGTGCCTGGATATCATCTACCGGGACGAAAAGAATCACGTTGCATTTGGAGCGAAATGGTTCCGATTCTTATGCGATCGACAGGGAATCAGAGCTGAACCGGCATTCCATGCTTATGTTCGGCGACACTTCCGCGGAGCTCTGAAACCACCTTTTAACGATCGTGCGCGCTCGGAAGCTGGCCTAACCCCTGGGTTTTACAAGCCATTGGCGCCTCTTGTCGGGTAATTTCACCCCCTTTGAAGACGATTTATTAACCTTACCAAATTCTAATCACACTCAGTTCTTTTGCAGAATGCAGGCAGTGACTGAGTGACCATGCAACAGCGCCGAGAAAAGACGCGGACATACCCAAACCAAAGGGCAGCAGCCCATCATGCGCCCTTGGGGAAAAACGCCAAGACAACCACATATACGGTGCGTCCCGCTCACCTTGTCTGCGGCGCTATCGCCTGTGTAACAGCCACGCTCGCAGTGGTTGGGACAGTCGGTTACTATCTTCTGCGCAACGACATGATGGCGGAAGCAAGCGCTGAGCGCACTGAACTTGTCCTTGAGTACCAGGATCACATCGATCGCCTGCGTGCCGAAATTGAAAACCTGAACAGCCGGCAGATGGTTGATCGGGAATCGGTTGAAATTCAGGTCATGGACGTGCTGCGCAGGCAGCAGGATCTCAATCAGCGTCATGCTATTGTTGCTGATCTTGTTGCGCGGGCTGAAAATGCAGGCATCTATCTCAGCAGTGACAAACCGCTGCCGCCTCAAAAGCCCAGTCTGGACGGCCGTGGCCTTGCAGCAGCTGATACGCATGACAAATCTGCGATCGGTGGCGAAAGTGAACTGATCGATGAGCCGGTAAAGGCACTTGGTCTTCGCGACGGTACGAGCAGGAGTGTCGACCCACTCACAATCCTGCAACAACCGGTCGATGGCGCCAACGCCGAGCTGCTCGACGAAAAAAAAAACTCTGAGAAGCAAACTGCTCTCGATGCGGTGAAGGCTGACATCTCGGCGATGGATGTCGAAAGCACTGCAGCGATTGATGCGATCACGGTCGCGACTGAAGGTCGGATCAACGATATTCTCGACATCACCCGGAAGATAGCACCTTCCGTAAACACAGCGTTGCGCAAAAAGACATCCGTCGGCGGCCCATTCCTGCCCATAACCGATGAGAACTTCCCACAAAGAATAGAACGTGCCAGCAATGCCTTAGACGCGTTGCGGCGAATAAAATTCACTGCACTACGGCTCCCCGTCAAACGTCCGATTAAAAACGGGTCGGTTTCCAGCAGCTATGGACCTCGTGTCGATCCTTTCCTTGGCCGACTTGCAATGCACACCGGTACAGACTTCAAGGCACCCTATGGTTCCCGCGTCTATTCGACCGCGCCGGGAACGATCCTGAGCGCCAAATGGCAAGGTGGATACGGCAAAATGGTGGAGATCCGACACGCTAACGGGTTCGTGACCCGTTATGCGCATCTCAGCCGCATTCGCGTCTCTGAGGGCGATCATGTGCTGGCGGGCGACCTGATTGGAAATATCGGTTCTACAGGTCGATCAACAGGCCCTCATCTGCACTATGAGATTCGCCGCAATGAAAAGCCCAACAATCCGGCCTCGTTCCTGGCTGCAGGCGAAAAATTGACGGCACTGTCGCTCTAAGCAAAACGGGGCCACTGGGGCCCCGACTGTTTCAATAGTTTTCGGGACTATTCGACGTCCTCGACCTCAACCGGTTCTCCTCCGAAGACCCGCTGCGCCAACGCCGCTTCCATAAAGCGGTCAAGGTCTCCATCCAGGACATCACCCGGTGAAGTGCTTTCAACACCGGTGCGAAGATCCTTCACAAGCTGATAGGGTTGAAGCACGTAGGATCTGATCTGGTGACCCCAACCAATGTCGGTCTTGGACGCAGCTTCAGCGCTGGCAGCTTCCTCGCGTTTTTTCAGCTCTGCCTCATAGAGACGTGCCTTAAGCATGCCCCAAGCCGTTGCCCGGTTCTTGTGCTGAGAACGCTCTGACTGGCATTGAACGACAATTCCGGTCGGCTGGTGCGTTATGCGCACGGCTGAATCCGTTGTGTTGACATGCTGTCCGCCCGCGCCGGAAGCCCGGTAAGTGTCGATACGGCAATCGCTTTCGTTAACGTCAATTTCGATGGAATCATCGATCACCGGATAGACCCAGGCGCTCGAAAAGCTTGTGTGCCGACGCGCGTTGCTGTCATAGGGCGAGATTCGAACCAGCCGGTGAACACCAGATTCCGTCTTCATCCAACCGTAGGCATTCTCTCCCTTGATGAGGAGTGTCGCGGATTTGATGCCGGCCTCTTCACCATCGTGGTATTCAAGTATTTCTACCTTGAAACCGTGTTTTTCAGCCCAACGTCTGTACATCCTGAGCAACATGGACGCCCAGTCCTGGCTTTCCGTGCCACCTGCCCCGGAATTGATCTCCAGATAGGTATCGTTGGCATCGGCTTCACCGGACAGCAATGATTGCAGCTGCAGCTCGTTGACCTTGTCTTTCAGGCCACGAAGTGCCTCTTCGGCATCTTCAACAACAGACTTGTCGTCTTCCATCTCGCCGAGTTCGATGAACTCGACATTGTCGGCCAAGTCCTGCTCTAGTCCCTTGACACCGTTGATGCCGTCGTCGAGTTGCTGCCGTTCCCGCATGAGCTTCTGAGCCCGGCTCGGTTCGTTCCACAGCTCTGGATCTTCGGAAAGAGCGTTCAGTTCCTCCAGGCGGACAAGTGCATTGTCCCAGTCAAAGATGCCTCCTCAGCAGGCTTATGGCCTGCTTGATTTCATCGACGATCGCTTCCATTTCGGCGCGCATCGGGTACCTCGCGTCAATTTATGTGAAGCGGCCCGGTCTCGACGAGGAGACACGGGCCGGGAATTGGAGCGGGACATTACCTGTGAGACCAGCTGCTGTAAACCGGGCTGACTGGTCTCCATTGT
Organism: Roseibium porphyridii; assembly: GCF_026191725.2. Lineage (NCBI taxonomy): Bacteria > Pseudomonadati > Pseudomonadota > Alphaproteobacteria > Hyphomicrobiales > Stappiaceae > Roseibium > Roseibium porphyridii. Next base: position 3,033,218 of record NZ_CP120863.1, on the reverse strand, counting down.
CCCATCGCGACCAAAGGAGCTTTGGTCGGTTAGTAGAGGCCGCCTGTGCCGCCTGCAACCGCGTCGAGCGCCTCTTGTGAAACATTGGCCGGGACCCCCATGGAGTCCTGGAAATCGATCACGGAGAAGCTGTCGTTTGGCGCCATGCCCGGTTTGAAGGCTTCCAGAATCGCTCCAGGTGTGCCTGCAGCTGCGCTCAATCCGGTCCTGCGATTGATAGCAATCAACTGCAGTCCCTTGGGCACTCTGAATTCCACTGGCGGTTTGTCGGCAAGCGCCTTTTTGACGAAGTCGGTGAAGATCGGCGCAGAAACCTGACCACCGGTCGCGCCACGGCCCATCGGTTTCGGATTGTCAAAGCCTACAAAGACGCCGACTGCAAGATCAGGCGTGAAGCCCATGAACCAGGCATCTTTTTCGTCGTTTGTTGTGCCCGTTTTTCCGGCAACAGGGCGACCGACAGCACGTACGGAGGTTGCTGTACCCCGCTGAACGACGCCTTCCATCATGGACGTTATCTGGAAGGCCGTCATCGGGTCCAGAACCTGCTCACGATTGTCTATAAGAGACGGCTCTCCCTGCCCTTCCCAGTTGTCCTGGGTACAGCCATCACAGATCCGGCTGTCATGTTTATAGATGGTACGACCGTATCGGTCCTGAATCCGGTCGATCAGGGTTGGACGAACTTTCCGGCCACCATTTGCAATCGTTGCGTAGGCAGTGGTCAGACGCAGCACGGTGGTTTCACCTGCGCCAAGTGACATCGACAGAACGGGAAGCATGTTGTCATAGATGCCGAAACGCTTGGCGTATTCAGCAACGAGGGGCATACCCATATCTTGCGCCAAACGCACGGTCATGACGTTTCTGGACAGTTCAATACCCGTACGCAATGTAGATGGGCCGTAGAATTTTCCGCCATAGTTTTGAGGCCGCCATGTGCCGAGCCCCGGTCCCTGACTGATTTCCAGAGGCGCGTCCATGATCACGGACGACGGCGTGTAGCCATTGTCGAGCGCAGCAGCGTAAAGGAACGGCTTGAACGAGGATCCAGGCTGGCGGTAGGCCTGTGTCGCCCTGTTAAATTCACTTTGTGCGAAACTGAACCCGCCAACCATCGCGAGAACACGGCCCGTATACGGGTCCATGGCCACAAGCGCGCCGGAGACCTTGGGGATCTGACGAAGTTCAAAGGTTCCCGGCGCAACCGGGCTTTCCTGCACGTAGACGACATCTCCAGGTGTCAGCACATCCGAAACAGCGGACGGCGCACGACCGGAGACCCGTGCCCATTTCATTGTATCAAGGAAAAGCTGTCCGATTTGGCGTTCTTCATCAAGACTGCCGCTTACCAACCGTTTCGGCTGAACGCCGACACGCGCTTCGTCGCCGCCGGCCTCCAATACGACAGCCAGCTGCCATTCCGGGATGTCGCTCAAGGGTTCCACTTTGGCCAGGTCGACGCCCCAATCAGCGCCAAGGTCAATCTTGTCGACCGGGCCACCCCAACTGCCGCGTTTGCGGTCAAAGTCGATCAGGCCATCCATGAGGGATTTGCGCGCCATTTTCTGAAGTTCGGGATCCAGAGTGGATCTGACCGAAAGCCCGCCTTCATAAAGACGCTTGTCCCCGAAAATTTCAGCGACTTCACGCCGGACTTCTTCGGTGAAATACTCGGCGGCAAACAGGAAAGACCCGCGTTCGCGAGGCTTGACGACGATCGATTTCTTCTTCGCCTCTTCGCCTTCCGCTGTCGAAATATAGCCATCAGCCATCATACGATCGAGCACATAATTACGACGGGCGATGGCCGCTTCGGTTTTGCGATACGGATGATAGTTGCTGGGCCCCTTCGGAAGCGCGGCCATATAGGCGATCTCTTCCAAATTGAGCTCGTGCACGGATTTGTCGAAATAGATCAATGAAGCGGCAGCTACGCCATAGGCTCCGAACCCGAAATAGATTTCGTTGAGATAGAGCTCGAGAATCTCGTCCTTGGTAAAGGCCTGTTCGATGCGCAGCGAAAGGATTGCTTCCTTGACTTTGCGCTCGTAGGCAGCTGAGCGGCGGCGGCGTTCTTCGCTGACCAGGTCTGACAACAGAAAGTTCTTCGCGACCTGCTGCGTGATGGTGGAGGCCCCTTCCGGGCGCCGCCCAGAACCGTAGTTTTGAACGAAGCGCACACCGGCACGGGCTATGCCCTCAGGGTCAACACCGATGTGAGAATAGAAATTCTTGTCTTCCGCGGCGATAAAAGCCTGTTTCACACGGTCTGGAATGGCCTGGATCGGCAAGAACATGCGGCGCTGCGTGGCGTATTCAGCCATGAGACTACCGTCCGCTGCGTGAACGCGAGTCATCACCGGCGGCTCGTAGTTCTGCAACGCCGTATAGTCGGGCAGATCTTCCGAGAGTGTCTCCAGGTACATCCAGACACCTGCCGCTATCAACAGCGCAAATACTGCGCCGATCCCGAAAAGATAGCCAAAAAACTTCACCAAAAATTTCATACTGCGGGCTCGTCTTTCCCCGTCATTAACGCGTCAGGCTTTTTAACACGGAAACATTAATACAGCACCCTTTGGCGCCGATTGTCACAAACACTTGTCAGCCTTCCTCGTGCACCAATATGGCGATGCTGAGGCAATCGCCTGACAAGACCTTCAATTTTCGAGACAATTCAGGCCTTTTACTGAGATGGCGTCACGTGTTGCCGGGCCAATCTCGGCCGGAAAAAACCGTGAATTGCCTCGCTCATTGCGCCGGCCATGCGCTCACGCCACTCTTCGGAAATCAGGAGCTTTTCGTCATGTTCGTTCGAGAGATAGCCCAGCTCCACCAGAACTGACGGCACATCATGCGCTTTCAACACCCGAAAACCCGCAGATCTGTGCGGGTTGTTGATCAATCGAACAGCGCTTTTGAGCTCGCTCACAAGCGTTCTGGCGAAATAGACCGAAAAAGACCTGGTCTCGCGCCGAGCCAGATCCAGCAGGATATCGGTCACCTCGGTCGGCTCCTCCTGCAATTCCACCCCCGCGATCACGTCGGACATGTTTTCAATTTCTGCCAGATCCTCTGCAAGTTGGTCAGATGCCTTGTCAGAAAGTGTGTAAACCGTCGCTCCCCGCGCGTATTTCCGGCCTCTCCTGACCGAATCAGCGTGAATGGAAATGAACAGGTCCGCTTCGAGGTCGTGTCCGATCTGAACCCTCTTTGCCAGCGGAATAAACGTATCTTCCTCGCGCGTCATGTGCACAGTGTAAAGACCGCTCTCATCCAGTTTTGCCTTAAGAAGTTTGGCGAAATCCAAAACGATGGCCTTCTCCAGCGTACCGGCAACGCCCGTGGCACCGGTGTCGATGCCACCGTGGCCCGGGTCCAGAACAATGAGAGGTTTGTCGCTGTCCTTTGCGGCCGCCAATCGGTCGGTCTTGGTATCTGTTTTCTTGTCGGCCGTGGACCGGTTTGGGCGAGAAGCTTCTACGAATGTCGAGAAATCTTCGGCTGACGCGCTAACCAGATCCACGACAAGTCGTGCCGGTTGGTCGTCAATTGCGGGTAAGAAGAAGGTCTTGTCCACACTCACCGGGCCGGTCAGGTCCAACACAATCCGGGATTTGCCGACAGCGAACAAGCCGAATCGCCAATCGGATACGAGACCTCGACCACTCTCTCCGGCATCCTCGGGTACCTTGAAGACAACCTCAGGGAGATCGATGATCAGTCGATAAGGATTGCGCAAACCGGAAATTGTCGGCGTCACCTGCTGGTCCATGTCCAGAACGATTCGCGTTCTAGCGTCATCGCCTGCCACTCTGGCGCCCAAAACAGTTGGTTTTTCGGCTTCCGCGTGTGCTGGCATCAATAGCGCACTGAAACCAAACAGCAAAAGACAGAAAACAAAGCCAGCGAGCGTCAGCAGCTGACACATGGCGTTCGGCATGATGCCAACCAGTGGTTTTGTCCAGTGTTTCACTTCAATTATTCCGGCCATTTTGCTTGCAATTTGCCTGCACACGGGCCCCAGCCAGCCCTGTCATACGCGATCCGAAGCTCAAGGAAAATGCCTTATGCATTTCACATTGCTTGCAAAGCGAAGCAGCGGATCGTAAAAGTACCTTACGGATTTCGGTTCAAGACCGATACCTTCCCTGGTGACGAACAAGGGTATCTATCCACAACGTCATCACCCGCCAGGACATGGAAATGGCAGAACAGAGGCCGTTCTACCAGTCAAAAGTTCCACTTGGCAGTTTGCGGATAAGGTATTGGCACATCTTTGAAACCGCCCCGCCTCGCAATGTGATGCCCATAACCAATGGCAGATTTTCCGGCGAGGCCGCGGCGGCTCTTCTAGACGAACACAGTCCGGAACCGGTGCAGACAGAGCGTTCACGCCAAGCTGTAAACCGGAAAAGGTACAACGACTTAACTAAAGGGCTTGCGTTGCCCCGAAGGACCCGCGCGATGCACATGGAGAACAACATACAGCAAGGCCCCGCATTTGCGGCCGCTTGTGTTGATGACCCGACCGCGCCGGGCGCAAACGCCCTTTCTCATCTTATCAAAACAAATACGGCAGCCATCCTCCTTTCGGGCGATGCGCGTTTTGCACACGCGCCCATGAGCGCTGCCGTGGAGAAGTTTCATAATGGCAAACAAAATGCTGATCGACGCGGGCCACCCGGAAGAGACCCGGGTCGTCGTCGTGCGTGGCAATCGGGTTGAAGAATTCGACTTTGAAGCGGCAAACAGAAAGCAGCTTCGCGGGAATATCTACTTAGCAAAGGTTACAAGGGTCGAACCCTCGCTTCAGGCGGCCTTCGTGGAATATGGCGGAAACCGTCATGGTTTCCTCGCTTTCAGTGAAATTCACCCGGACTACTACCAAATTCCCGTTGCGGACCGTGAGGCGTTGCTTGCAGCCGAGGCTGCCGAGCGCCAGCGCGATGACGCAGAAAACGAAGAAAAGCCAAAACGCCGGCGTAAATCCCGCGCAGCCAAGAACGAGGCGAGCGAGACGGTCGCCAGTGAAAAGGTGGAAGCCGAAGCCGAAGGTGCTGCTGAAGGCCCGCTGAGCGCAGCGGAAGACGGCGAACCGGTTGAAGAGAGTGTGAACCAGTCTCCTGAGGGAGACGAAGAACTGACGGCAGATGCCTCCGGACAAGAAGAAAATTCGGACGAAGCATCTGCAACAGATGGAAGCGAAACAGCTTCTGAGGAAATATCGGCCAAGGCACCGCAGGAAGTGACTGACGGCGACGCAGCTGAAAGTGAAGCTCCCGAGGCAGGTACTGCAGAGGACGACGCTGAGGAAACCGACGAAGACGTTTCCGACGAAGTGGAAACGGACGAAGAAGAAGACAAAAGACCCGCTCGCACCAGAAGCCGCCGTGGTCGCCGTCGCCGCAATGACGACGATGATGATGCCGATTCGGAAGAAGACGCAGTTGAATCCGTTGGCGCTGAAGATGCCATGGAAGAGGTCCCTGAGCGGTCTGTTCCGGTACGCAAACAGTACAAGATCCAGGAAGTCATCAAGCGCCGCCAGATCATACTGGTTCAGGTCGTCAAGGAGGAGCGCGGCAACAAAGGCGCGGCCCTGACCACTTACCTGTCTTTGGCAGGCCGCTATTCGGTTCTCATGCCCAACACGGCACGTGGTGGCGGCATCTCTCGCAAGATCACACAGCCAACCGACCGCAAGCGCCTGAAAAAGATTGCGTCTGAACTCGATGTGCCGGAAGGCATGGGTGTCATCTTGCGCACGGCTGGCGCGAGCAGAACCAAGGCTGAGATCAAGCGCGACTTTGAATATCTCATGCGGCTTTGGGAAAATGTTCGAGAGCTGACGCTGAAGTCTAGTGCGCCGAGTCTCGTCTACGAGGAAGGCAGTCTCGTAAAACGCTCAATTCGCGATCTATACAACAAGGACATAAACGAAGTCCTTGTCTCGGGTGACGAGGGTTACCGGGAAGCCAAGGATTTCATGCGCATGCTCATGCCGAGCCATGCAAAGAATGTTCAGCCATATCGCGACCCCTCACCGCTTTTCATCCGTTACGGCGTGGAACCGCAACTTGACGCGATGTTCTCACCACAGGTCACGCTGAAATCGGGGGGGTACATCGTCATCAACCAGACCGAAGCTCTGGTATCCATCGATGTGAACTCAGGCAAATCCACGCGCGAACATAATATCGAAGACACGGCTCTCCAGACCAACCTGGAAGCCGCTGAAGAGGTAACTCGCCAGCTCAGGCTCAGGGATCTCGCCGGTCTGGTGGTTATCGACTTCATCGATATGGAGGAGTCGAAGAACAACCGTGCCGTTGAACGCAAGCTGAAAGATTGTTTGAAGAACGATCGGGCGCGCATCCAGGTTGGGCGCATCTCGCATTTCGGTCTGCTGGAAATGTCCCGTCAACGGATCCGGACGGGTGTTTTGGAAAGTTCGACAACGCCCTGCCCACATTGTCAGGGTACCGGCATGATCCGGTCCGTGGAATCGGTTGCCCTTCACGTTCTAAGGTCCATCGAGGACAACCTTCTCAAGGGTGCGTCACACAACCTGATCATTCGCACGACCACGCAGGTCGCGCTCTATATTTTGAACCAGAAACGCTCCAACCTCTTTGATTTGGAGACCCGGTTCGGGGTCGAAATAGAGGTGCACGCTGACGACATGGTCAATGGGCAACTCTACGTGCTTGAGCGTGGGGCACCGGTTGACAGGGATCGAATTCCAGCGCCGGCACCTATCGTTCAGCCCGATACCGTCGAGATCATCGACGAGACGACGGAACAGCCGGTCGTTGAAGAACAGGCCCAGGACGAAGACGGCGACGGCCGTCGTCGCAGACGCCGGCGCAAGCGCCGCAGAGGCGGTTCCGATCAGCAGTCTGACGAAAACGAAGTTCGTCAGACCTCGGGAGAAGGTGAAGAGCAAACTGAAGACGATGATGCGTCTCAGGAGGCACGATCCGAAGACGGTGACGGTGATGATGAGCCACGTCGCAAACGCCGTCGCGGTCGTCGCGGGGGACGCAGAGGTCGCCGCAACGGCGACGATGTGCGCGCCGATGGCGAAGAAGATGAGAGCACGGAAGCTCAAAACATCGCGAACGGCGAAGCGCAGGACGGGTTTGACGCTCAGGAAGGCTCAGAGACGGAAGAAGCCTCTGAGGACGTCGCTGAGGTCGCAAGCAGCGATGACAGCGATGCAACGCCCGCAGAAGTGGCTGAAACCGATACGGTGGTCGAGGCAACTGAAGAAAGCGTTGCCGAAGTAACAGAAGACACACCGGAAGCCGATGGTGCTGTTGCAGCCGAAGCGGCCGAAACACTCGTCTCGGAAGAGACAATCGTGGTGGAAACACCAACCTCCGAGCAGCCTGTTGCTGCTGATGCACCTGAAGAGGACGCAGAAGTGAAACCCTCAGCTCCCGCTGAGCCGGTGGTCACAAGCGAAACGTCGCAGGAGGAAAAGGAAGACAAACCAAAGCGCGTCGGCTGGTGGCAGCGTGGAAGATCGTTCTTCTGATCCTAAATCATAGAAACAGTTATTAGGCGGCCAATTTGGCCGCCTTTTCTTTGTGCGCACTTGGGACTAACCGAGAAAACCTGAAAGCCTTTCTAGAGCAGATTTCATGTCCTCATGGGCACCTGCAAAAGAGAACCGCAGAAATTCGTGCCCGTGGACGGGGTCGAAATCGACACCGGGTGTCGCTGCGACCCCTGCTTCATGGAGGATACGCTTGGCAAATTTGAGACTGTTTGAACTGAAACGGCTTATGTCGGCGTAGATGTAAAATGCGCCGTCGACTGGCAACAGTTTATCGAAACCGATCGCAGGCAGTCCCTCCAGCAACAGGGTCCGATTGGCTGCATAACCTGCCTTGACTGCTTCAAGCTCCTGAACCGCACCAAGTGCGGATGTTGCCGCGATCTGGGAGAGTTCTGGTGGAGAGATATAAAGGCTTTGTGCAATGCGTTCGGTCGGTCGAACGAGTTGCTCCGGCAAGACCATCCAGCCGATCCGCCAACCTGTCATACAATAGTATTTTGAAAAGCTATTGATAATTATAACTTTTTCCGACGTTTGCAGAGCGGTTTTCTGCTCACCGGCATAGTCGAGGCCATGGTAGATCTCATCGGAGATGAACCAGATCCCCTCATCGTCACAGTAATGGATGAGGGTGTCGAGCGCTTCAGCACTCATCATGGTGCCCGTTGGATTGGCGGGGCTGGCGACCAGAACACCTCTGATGGGACCTTCGCGCCTGGCTGCTTCCAGATGCTCAGGCGTCAGGCACCAACGGGTATCTGAACCGACCTCCACTTCGACGGGGATCAATCCGAGCGCCTTCAAGATGTTCCGGTAAGCCGGGTATCCCGGTGCGGTCAGCACAATACGGTCCCCTGGATCGAACGCTGCCAGGAATGCCAGATTGAAACCAGCGGAAGAACCGGTGGTCGCCATGATACGCTCCGCCGATACATTAACCCCATAAGTGTGTCTGTAGTGGTCAGAGAGCGCAGTCCTCAACGGCTTGATGCCGAGCGCTTCTGTATAACCGAGACGGCCATGCTTCAACGCCTCTGTAGCTGCTGAAAGTGCAGCCTTAGGCGCTGGTGCGGAAGGTTGCCCAACTTCCATATGAACGATTGATCGCCCCTGGGCCTCCAGTTTGGCTGCCTCGGACAGAACGTCCATGGCGATAAACGGGGCAACCTCACTTCGCTTGGAAGGCGAAAAAACTGGTGTGTTCATAGGGGTAGCGTTTCCGGTCCTGCTTCGAAGGCAACCGGTATCGCGGATTTTATGAAGTGATGCAACGCATCCATCGGAATTGGCGCGGCAGACAGTCACAATCCTTACTTATTTGTCATTCGGCTTTTCTTGACCCTGACGCGACACCTCCATACCTTCGCCACACAAATATGTGCGTGGAATGGGTGTGCTGCCCCAAGACACATCAAAGAGCGAGAAGACCTTCGTGCCCGTTCAAGCTTTGTCGACGTTGAAGTCCGGTAGTCGATTGATGAAAAAAGCCGTTGCCATCGCCTGCTCGGCTGCAGTCATTTTGCCGATGGCTATTGTCCCCGCACAGGCACAACGCGGAAAACTTCCACTGGTTCGTGATGCTGAAGTGGAAGCGCTTTTGAAGGACTATGCAAAGCCTATCTACAAGGTGGCTGGCATTTCCAATTCAGAACCACAGATCATTCTCGTCAACGACAAGAGTTTCAACGCCTTCGTTCCCGATTCCCGGCGCATGTTCATCAATATCGGCGTCATCATGGAAGCAGAAGCGCCAGGCGAAGTTATCGGCGTTATAGCGCATGAAACAGGTCACATCGCCGGCCGGCATCTCGTCCGTCTGAGATCCGCAGCCGCGAACGCCCAAATCGTTTCCGTGATCGGCATGATACTGGGCGCTGGAGCAGCCGCTGCCGGCGCGGCAGCCGGATCAGGGGATGCTGCTTCAGGAGGTGCTGCAGCTGCTCTTGGAGCTGGCTCAGTCGGCAGACGAACGTTGCTGAGCTATCAGCGCGGTGAAGAAGCTGCGGCCGACAGGGCAGCACTCAGATACCTCAACGCAACAGGACAGAGCGCCCGCGGCATGTTGAAAACCTTTCAACGCATGTCGGAACAGCAAATGTTCTCAAGGAAATTTGCCGACCCATATGCGCAGAGCCATCCTATGGCGCAAGAGCGTTTCAACGGCCTTTTGAACGAGGCTCAAAAATCCAAGTACTTCAACCAACCGGAAGATTATGTGTTGCAGTACAGGCATGACCAGGCGCGTGCCAAACTCTATGCCTTTACCAGTCACCCATCGGCAACGCTCAGGGCTTACCCCAGAAGCGACAAAAGCCCGGCTGCACAATACGCCAGAGCGATTGCGGCCATGAAAAGCCGCGGCAAAGGTGCTGTCAAAGAGATCGATGCCTTGATCCGCACACAACCCAACAATCCCTATTATTACGAATTGAAGGGACAGGCTCTTCTGGAGAGCGGCGACCCCAAGCGCGCCATTGCACCGTTCCGAAAAGCGCTTTCCTTCAAACCCAACGAACCACAGTTTCTCGTTTGGCTTGGCTACGCGCTTGTCGGTGCAAATGAGCAGTCCTATCTGCCTGAGGCCGAGAAGGTTTTGAAACGAGCCATTCAAATGGACGAAAACTCAGGCATTGCCTACAGCCAGCTTGCCATTGCGCATGGCCGTCAGGGCGAACGCGCTGAGGCAGATTTGGCCACCGCAAAGGGGTTGATGGTTCGCGGAGACTTCGAGGCAGCCAAGCGCTATGCGGCGCGTGCTCAAAAAAGTTTGAAGCGCGGATCGCCGGCATGGCTTCAAGCGGACGATATTGTAGCGTACAAGACACCCAAACTACCGCGAAACCGCTGACCTGTGACACGCAAGGCGGAGAGACCGGCCAAGATCCGGATCTACCGTCAAAGGAGCCCTGAATGACCCAAGTATTCCAATTCTCCCGGCGCCTGTGCCCGCCTGTGCTGCTGAGGATCTTTTCCGCAAGCGCGCTGTGTCTTGCACTTGTCGCAGGGTCGGCGACAGCTCAGGACATTGACCGTGGCGAGATTGAAAAGATCGTCCGCGAATATATCTTGCAGAACCCGGAGATCATCGCGGAAGCGCTGACCGAATTGGATCGACGTGAACGGGAAGCTGCAGAGACTGCACGCTTGCAGGCTCTCAATGACAGCGCCGACATTCTGTTCAATTCCACTCGTCAGGTTGTCATGGGCAATCCAGAAGGTTCGGTGACGCTGGTCGAATTCTTCGATTACAATTGTGGCTACTGCAAGCGCGCTTATGGCGACATGATGAAATTGATCGAGGGCGACCCGGACTTGAAGGTCGTGTTGAAGGAATTCCCCGTTCTCGGTCAGGGGTCCGTTGAAGCAGCGCAGGTTGCAGTCGCGGTCAATTCCGTTGCCCCGGACAAATATGCTGAATTCCACGAATCCCTGCTTCTCAGCCGTGGTCAGGCAAATAGGGCAAGCGCACTCAAGGCTGCTCTGGAAACCGGCATCGAGGAAGACAAGCTGCTCGCAGCCATGGAAACCGACGAAGCCGGGCTGACAATTGAAGAAGTCTATACAATCGCCAATCGCCTGGGCCTTACCGGAACACCCTCTTATGTGGTCGGCAACGAGGTCGTAATGGGCGCTGTTGGATATGATCAATTGCGCAACAAACTGGACGCGATGAAGAACTGTGGTCAGACGACCTGCTAAAAAACCTTCATCCGACACGACTTTTCCTCGATTTCGATGATCCGTCGGGGTTTTCCTGTTACTATTGAATGCCTATAAGGGTCGTAATCCGCTTTCTGAACGGAAGCGGGATACGACCTCAAATGCTTTGATAATGCGGGGCTAATTGCACAAAACGAACCGGAGTTGACGGAATTCAAATCCCCGAAAACCGGCAAGATCGAGCCAGCCACCAGCCAAGGTGGAGCTGACAGCGGCCGGTATATGTTTGTGCCAATTGCGGACCGAGTACGAGAGCCAAACCACATGATGCGTAACGATAACAAGAAATTCGACACTGCCCTGATCCGGGATCTCGCAGTTTTACTCGACGAGACCAATCTTTCCGAGATCGAGCTGGAACAGGGCGACACCCGCATTCGCGTCGCCCGTCAAATGTCAATCAACGCCCCGATCAACATGGCTGCCGCTCCTGCTGTTGCACCTGTCGCCGCAGCAGCACCAGCCGCAGCGCCGGCTACAGCTTCCGCGCCAGCTGCTGATACGACAGCCAGTGCCGGTTCAACGGTAACATCTCCTATGGTCGGAACAGCTTATCTGTCTCCAGAACCGGGAGCTGCCGCATTTATTCAGGTCGGCGACAAGGTGACAGAGGGTCAAACGATCCTGATCATCGAAGCCATGAAGACCATGAACCACATTCCCTCCACCAAAACCGGTGTCGTCAAGGAAATCCTTGTGGAAGATGCTCAGCCGGTGGAATTCGGCGAACCGCTCATTATCGTCGAATAAGGAGCCTCTTTGGCTATGTTCTCGAAAATCCTAATTGCCAACCGAGGCGAAATCGCCCTGCGCATTCTGCGTGCATGCAAAGAGCTTGGCATTCCAACCGTCGCCGTTCACTCCACCGCAGACGCTGATGCAATGCATGTGCGCCTCGCCGATGAAAGTGTTTGCATCGGACCTCCGGCGGCACGTGAGAGCTATCTCAACATTCCGCAGCTTCTGGCCGCCTGTGAAATTACCGGGGCCGATGCAGTTCATCCTGGATATGGTTTTCTTTCGGAAAACGCACGGTTTGCGGAAATTCTCGAAGCACACAATATCGAGTTTATCGGTCCGACCGCCGAACACATCCGCATCATGGGAGATAAGATCCAGGCCAAGCAAACGGCCAGGGATTTGGGTATTCCTGTTGTTCCTGGATCTGACGGGGCAGTTACATCTTCCGATGACGCCCATGCGATTGCCCGTGAAATCGGCTACCCGGTGCTGGTCAAGGCCGCTTCGGGCGGCGGTGGTCGCGGCATGAAAGTCGCCAAATCCGAGGCCGATTTGGACACTGCCCTTTCAACCGCGCGGAGCGAGGCAGCCGCCGCTTTTGGCGACGACGCCCTCTATATGGAAAAGTATCTCGGAAAACCGAGGCATATTGAGATCCAGGTATTGGGTGACGGGAAAGGAAATGCGGTCCATCTTGGAGAACGCGACTGTTCGCTCCAGCGCCGGCATCAAAAGGTTCTTGAAGAAGCGCCTTCACCGAGCCTCAATGCCGAACAGCGCAGCCAGATTGGCGAAATTGTTGCCAATGCCATGCGCAAGCTCAAGTATCGCGGCGTTGGCACAGTCGAATTCCTCTATGAAAACGGCGAATTCTATTTCATTGAAATGAATACGCGCCTTCAGGTGGAGCATCCGGTGACCGAAATGATCACCGGCATCGATCTGGTGAACGAACAGATCCGGATTGCCGCTGGTGGCTCGCTTGACATGACCCAGGAAGATATCAGCTTTGAGGGGCACGCAATCGAGTGCCGTATCAACGCCGAAGACCCGGTCAACTTCACGCCGTCTCCAGGGACAATTACCTATTATCATCCGCCCGGCGGCTTGGGCGTTCGCGTCGATTCTGGTGTCTATCAGGGCTACAAGATCCCGCCTTATTACGACAGTTTGATTGGCAAGCTGATCGTGCACGGTCGCAATCGTGTCGAATGCATGATGCGTCTGCGTCGGTGCCTGGATGAATTTGTCGTTGACGAAATCAAGTCGACTATTCCGCTTTTCCGCGATTTGGTGGACAATCAGGACATAGCCAACGGTCAGTACGACATTCACTGGCTCGAGAAGCACCTGGAGAATAAGTCCAGCTGACCGACCAGGCGGCGAGCCAACATCGCCGCCACAGGGACAGTGAGGCCTTATGGCAGGTTACAAAGACGACATCGTTATGGAAATTACGCCACAGGTACTGCTGAAGGCCTATGCCTGCGGTCTGTTTCCCATGGCTGAATCAGCCGACGATCCCGGCCTGTTCTGGCTTGAGCCGGAACGGCGCGGTGTCTTGCCGCTGGACAATTTCCATCTTCCCAAACGCTTGCGCAGAACCATTCGAAACGACGTTTTCGAAATTCGTGTCAGTACGGATTTCCAGGGCATTATCGACGGCTGTGCAACACCTCAGCCAAACCGCGACAAGACCTGGATCAATCGCGAAATTCGAAGGCTTTACGGCGAGCTTTTCGACATGGGGTATTGCCACACGGTCGAGGCCTGGCAGGACGGTCAACTTGTTGGCGGGCTCTATGGTGTGAGCCTGAACGGCGCTTTTTTCGGCGAAAGCATGTTTACCTTCAAGTCTGATGCTTCGAAGGTCTGTCTTGCGCATTTGGTCGCCCGTCTGATTGTTGGCGGCTACTCCCTGCTCGACACACAATTTGTGACCGATCATCTGAACAAATTTGGTACGCAGGAAGTTTCGCAGGCCGACTACAATCAACGCCTTGCCGACGCTCTCAAGCTTGAGACCGACTATTACGCCTTGTCTCCTCAAGCTTCCGGACAAGACGTCTTGAGTGTGCTGGACGCCTAAAAATACACTCTAACGGCCAACGCCAAGCGTGAATGGTGCCCTGTTTGCCTTTAGACAGATGCGCGGCAACCTTGACGCGCATATAGGTTGCAATTGCCGTAACCACCTATCTTTGCTAGCATTCCGTTACGTAACAAAGAAAAGTCAGGATGCTGCATGGCTGGGGATGTCAAAGACAAGACAGACGCTCGACTGGTGCGTGAGCAGGCAGTCCACAAACGCAAGGAGTTGGGCGACGAGGCTTTTTCACATGGGTCGCCTCCTCCAGCGCCTACGACGCCACCTTCCTTGAAGCCGGACAAACTATCATCGTCATCAGCGCCCAAGTCCGGGACGGCCGCCCACTTGAGTACGGAGCTTCAAAAAGCCAAGCAGACCATGGCGGATTTTGCCGCCTCCGTCTGGAACAGCGGGGCCACGGACCCGAGCAACACAATCCTGGATCCGAAGTTCAACAAGGATCTGGAAACCCTGCGCGGCTTGCATTCGTTTTTGATTCGCGAAGCGACATCACTGCCGGAGGACTTTTCTCTCGGCATTCTCAATCACCTGCAAGCCGGCAAGCAAGGCGACCAAGGCCGCGCTCCGACGGACGCTGAGTGGCAGGCGATTGAGCAGAAAACCCAGGCTCTCTTCAGTCAACTGTCAGACGCCAATCGCAAAAGGTTCCTGGCATCTCAGATGCCGAATTTTCTGCCCAAGCTCGCTGTCTGGCTGGTTGTTGCTTCGATCGGCTCGATGATCATGTCCGTGGTCTTGTCTGAGGTTCCCTTGTTCGGCGCTGGAATGAACGGTGCAGCGATGGTCCTCTTCTTCCTTGTCTGGCTGATGTCCCTGGGAGCAATCGGTTCTGCTGCCTTTATCGGTTTCAATGCCATTTCGGTCACAAGCGACATCACGTTCGATATTTCAGATTCGCGTCTGATCGTTCAAAGGATCGTTCTGGGAGCACTATTTGCCCTGTTTTTCACCCTGCCATTCGGGTTTCATGAATTCCTGAGTTTCGTGAAAAGCCTGAGTTCGGCGGCATTGAACAAGACAACAGTCCCCACGAAATCGGAGCTCGCCTTCACCAACCAATCCATGCTGCTGATCATGCCGTTCGTACTGGGCTACAGCACGTCTCTGGTCATTCTGGTCCTGAACAGGTTGATCTCTTCCGCAAGCACATTGTTTGGTGCGCAGCAGGCATCTGCAAAGGCAAGTCAGAAACCCGGCTAAACGGCTGGCTTGCCCTTCAGGCCAACAAAACGAAAAAGGCCCCGCTCTTCAGCGGGGCCTTTCAATTGGTTCAGAAGGCCTTAGTTGCCAGGTGTCCAAGCTTCATAGTCACCGGTCACCTCAGGCCGCTTTTCAGGCGTCAGGATCGAACCGTGCGGTCGATAGGCTTCTGGTGTTCCCGTTCCGTTGGCGCGATGCGTCTGCTGCCAATGCTTCGGGTGATAGGTTTCATCGGACGGCGGGGTATCGACCCGATGGTGCATCCAGCCGTGCCAGCCCGGCGGTATCGTTGAAGCTTCTGCCAGACCGTTATAGATCACCCAGCGCTTCTTGCCCGCGCGTTCCTTGTAATACTTGTTGCCGAATTCGTCTTCGCCGACAAACTCGCCCTTGCGCCAGGTGAAGAAACGGGTGCCCATTGTCTGGCCGTTCCACCAAGTGAAAAGTTCAAGCAGGAGAGTTTTCATGGCCCTCTGGGGTCCCTCAAAGTCAATTCGCACGCATTCCGCACAGCTATACTCGCACAACTGACGGATTTCGGCGGACTATGGCGGCAACGCCCGCATCTGTCCATAGGTCGCAGATACAAAATATCGGCATTCGCACCGTTGCGGCCATCATGCCGCAGATGCCGGATCAATCAATTGTGGACCTTGCGCACATCGTCAGTGGGGTTTGAACCCCTTGAGACCGGTAAAGCCTGCCGTGCGGATGTGTTTTGCAGCTGCCGAGAACTTCTTTTTGATATCCTTGTCCTTGCTGACGGCACGTTTCTTGACACCGGCAAAGATCGGTTTGGGCTCTTCTTTCTTCTCAAAGGCCTCTTCAACGGCGTCTTCCACTTCAGCCCGCTTCTTTACAGCGGTCCGGTGATGCAGTCTGGCCCCCGCCAATGACTGCATTTTCTCTGCCTGCTCATCCATCGTCTTCTGGATGCCATAGATATTGTAAAAACCCGAGTGCTCGAGAATCATCGGACGGTCGTCATTCAACAGCCAGTGCAGCCGCTTGAAGAGTGTCGACGGTGAAACCGGCTTCACCAGCACATGATGCGCGCCAGCTCTCAATGCCTTGTCCACCAGCGGACGCGTTCCGTGAGCCGTGATAAAGAGAATCGGCACATAGCAGAGCGGTTCCATGTGGCGATGACGGACGAGCCGCAAAAACTGATACCCGGATGTCGGTGCCATCCGCCAGTCGGTGAGAATCACATTGGGCGGCTCTGCGAGACTTGCCTCGAGCGCCTCATCGACCGAATCAAACACGCGTACGCGTGACACTTTGAAACTGAGGAGAATCGATCGGAGAATCGTTTGCATCGGCTTGCTGTCTTCCACGACAACAGCGTCGATATCCTCCATTGCGAGCCCGAAAGCGGCATGATGCTTCATATTGTGCGGGTCCCTATCCCTGTCCTACCCACACTAAAGCAGACGCGGCTTAAACCCGGTTGAAGGCGACGCGCGCCATTTACTTCAAATTTTCATAAAATCGCGCGCACACTCATCCACAGCTTCGTAGGCAGAGCGCTACCGGCACTTCTTCGCCGGGAAAGCAAGCGCTTTTTCCCTTGGGTTTGCGCGCTCCCCACTCCCCTCCCCAATATCCACATGGACACACAAGATTTTGCGTTTGTATGTTTTTTGAGCACTAGCTGTTGTCACTCACGCCTTGACCTTAAGATTTCATTTACCTTAGATTTCCTATCATTGCGATGTGCGTAGTCGGGAGCTTTTCCAGGCAACCCGGTCATCCAAAACCACCAGTAGCCGCGTTTGCATCTCAGGTTTTTTTCCAAAACCGGGGAACGGGATTTTGTGTGCCTGATCCTTGGCGCATATCGTGACAAAGCTGTTGATGAACACTATATGTAGTGGATCGTTAATCTCTATACGCTACATACAGACACAGACCTAGTGTAGGCAGGACAACATCCGGTGTAAGAGGCAGGCGAAACGCCAAAACCGGATGAAATGCGGGACAAGGCTGGTTTCAGGAACCGGCAAGGGATTAAAGGGGTAACTGAGAATGCGGATCGAGCGGCGCTACACCAAGGAAGGCCAATCGCCTTACGCCGGCATAGAATTTCGGACAGCTAACAGTGAGATCCGCAATCCGGACGGATCGGTGGTATTCCGTCTGGAGAACATCCAGGTACCGGCCCAGTTCTCCCAGGTTGCCTCGGACATCCTGGCGCAGAAATATTTCCGCAAGGCTGGTGTACCTGCCAAACTGAAGCCTGTTGAGGAGAACACTGTCCCGTCCTGGCTGTGGCGTCATGAGGCCGACGAAACCGCCCTTGAAAAAATCGACGAAGACGACCGCTACGGTTCTGAAATTGACGGACGCCAGGTCTTCGACCGTCTTGCTGGAACCTGGACCTATTGGGGCTGGAAAGGCGGCTATTTCGACAAGGAATCAGACGCGCAGGCTTTCTACGATGAGCTGCGCTACATGCTGGCCACCCAGAAGGTCGCACCGAACTCTCCTCAGTGGTTCAACACCGGCCTGCATTGGGCTTATGGCATCGACGGACCGAGCCAGGGCCACTTCTATGTCGATTTCCAGACTGGCCGCCTGACCAAATCCAAAACCGCCTATGAGCATCCGCAGCCCCATGCGTGCTTCATTCAGTCGGTTGGTGACGACCTTGTGAATGATGGCGGCATCATGGATCTGTGGGTCCGTGAAGCACGCCTCTTCAAATACGGCTCCGGCACAGGCTCCAACTTCTCGCATGTCCGCGCAGCTGGCGAAAAGCTGTCTGGCGGCGGCAAGTCCTCCGGCCTGATGAGCTTCCTGAAAATCGGCGACCGTGCAGCAGGCGCAATCAAGTCCGGCGGCACGACACGCCGCGCAGCCAAAATGGTTGTTGTGGATGTCGACCACCCCGACATTGAGGAATACGTCAACTGGAAGGTTCGTGAAGAACAGAAGGTGGCTGCCCTCGTCACCGGATCCAAAATCTGCCAGAAGCACCTTTCCGCCATCATGCGCGCCTGCGTCAATTGTGAAGCAGACAACGGTGACTGCTTCGATCCGGCCAAGAACCCGGCCCTGAAGCGCGAGATCCGCGCTGCAAAGAAAATGATGGTGCCGGAAAACTATATCCAGCGCGTCATCCAGTTCGCACGCCAGGGCTTCACCAAGGTCGAGTTTCCGACCTACAACACCGACTGGGACTCAGAAGCCTATCTGACCGTTGCCGGCCAGAACTCGAACAATTCCGTCCGCGTGACCGACGGCTTCCTGAACGCTGTGATCGAAGAAGGCGAATGGGATCTGACCGCTCGCAAATCCGGCGGCGTTCTGAAGACCGTCAAAGCCAAGGAACTTTGGGAACAGATCGGTTACGCCGCCTGGGCGTCCGCTGATCCGGGCCTGCAGTATCACACAACCATCAATGACTGGCACACCTGCCTGGCTGATGGCGAGATCCGCGCCTCCAACCCGTGCTCGGAATATATGTTCCTGGATGACACAGCCTGTAACCTGGCATCCCTGAACCTGATGCAGTTCCGGCAGGAAGATGGTTCATTCGCCATCGACAACTACGAACACGCCGTACGGCTGTGGACCATCGTCCTCGAAGTATCCGTGTTGATGGCTCAGTTTCCGTCAAAGGAAATCGCGGAACTCTCCTATAAATTCCGTACGCTTGGACTTGGGTATGCCAACATTGGCGGCCTGCTGATGACGTCCGGCATCCCCTATGACAGTGTCGAGGGCCGCGCGATTTGCGGTGCGCTTACTGCTGTCATGACCGGGGTTTCCTACGCGACTTCAGCCGAAATGGCCGGTGAGCTCGGCTCTTTCCCGGGATATAAGAAAAACGCCAAGCACATGCTCAAGGTGATGCGCAACCATCGCCGTGCGGCCTATGGCGAAGCCGAAGGCTATGAGGGTCTTCAGACCAACCCGGTCCCGCTCGACCATGCCTCCTGTCCGGAGCCGATCCTGATCGACCGTGCCAAGAAGGCCTGGGACCGCGCGCTGGAACTTGGCGAGCAAAACGGCTACCGCAACGCCCAGTCGACGGTGATTGCACCGACCGGGACCATCGGTCTCGTGATGGACTGCGACACCACCGGCATCGAACCGGACTTCGCGCTTGTGAAATTCAAGAAGCTCGCCGGTGGAGGCTACTTCAAGATTATCAACCGCGCCGTTCCCGAAGCATTGCGTGCACTCGGCTACTCCGAAAGCGAAATCGGCGAGATCGAAGCCTATGCTGTTGGACATGGCACGATCGATCAGGCACCGGGCATCAATCCCTCATCCCTGAAAACCAAAGGTTTCAGCGACGAAAGCCTCACAAAACTGAAAGACGGCATGAAGTCGGCCTTCGACATCAAGTTCGTTTTCAATCGCTGGACGCTCGGCGACGACCAATTGAAGACGCTTGGCGTCTCAGACGAACAGCTTGAAGATCCGGAATTCGATCTGCTGACGTTCCTCGGCTTTTCCAAGGCCGACATTGAAGCCGCCAACACGCATGTTTGCGGTGCCATGACGCTCGAAGGCGCTCCCTTCCTGAAGGAAGAGCACTATCCGGTGTTTGACTGTGCCAACCCGTGTGGCCGCATCGGCAAGCGCTTCCTGTCGGTGGAAAGCCACATCCGCATGATGGCGGCAGCTCAACCCTTCATCTCCGGCGCGATCTCCAAGACGATCAACATGCCGAACGATGCAACGGTCGAAGACTGCATGGAAGCTTACATGCTGTCCTGGAAGCTGGCTCTCAAAGCCAACGCGCTTTATCGCGACGGTTCCAAGCTGTCTCAGCCCCTCAACTCGCAGCTTCTGTCAGACGATGAAGACGAGCAGGAAGATGCCATCGAGGAACTCGCCGCCAAGCCACAGGCCGCCAAGGCCGAAATGGTTGCAGAGCGGATTGTCGAGCGGATCGTTGAGCGCGTTGTCCGTGAGCAGGAAAAGCTGCCTGCCCGTCGCAAGGGCTACACCCAGAAGGCCAAGATCGGCGGACACACCGTGTTCCTGCGGACCGGTGAATATGACGACGGCCGTCTTGGTGAGATCTTCCTGGACATGAACAAGGAAGGCTCCGCTCTTCGGGCCTTCATCAACAACTTCGCAATCTCCGTTTCGCTCGGTCTGCAATACGGCGTGCCGCTTGAGGAGTATGTTGACGCCTTTACCTTCACCAAGTTCGAGCCGGCCGGCATGGTTCAGGGCAACGATGCGATCAAGAACGCAACGTCTATCCTGGACTACGTGTTCCGCGAACTGGCGGTTTCCTATCTCGGCCGTCACGACCTTGCCCATGTCCCGCCGGAAGCCTTCAGCGGTCCGGTTGACGCAGGCGCGGTCAAGAACATGGATAAGGGCGACCCGGGCGTCGTGTCCCACGGTCTTGTCCGTGGTCAGACGGAACGCTTCCGCCTTGTCTCCGGCTCAGAACCGGCAGGTGAAATCACCGAAACGGTGAAAGTGGAGCTCGCGGGAACCGTCGCTGCGCAGGCATCGGCTGTGGCAACTGCATTTGCCCGCGGCGGTGAAAGTGTTGCAGCGGCAGTTGAGGTCACAACGGCCCCTGCCCCCCAGGTCAGCACTGCAGCACAGCAGATCGCCCAGGCCCGTATGAAAGGCTATGAAGGCGAAAGCTGCGCCGAATGCGGCAACTTCACCATGGTGCGCAACGGCACCTGCCTGAAATGCGACACATGCGGCAGCACAAGCGGCTGCAGCTAAGCACTTAGCCGGGAGTTCGCCCAGGCCGGTTTCACTACCGGCCAAGCGCGGCTCCCGGCGCCCAGACAAAGAAACCCGCCCATCGGAGACGATTGGGCGGGTTTTGCTATATCCATGGGTGTTGATGACGGCCCAGAGCAGACAACTATGGATGCCGAGTTGAGAGTCAGTTTCGGACGGGGAGCCTACATTCGTGCTAAGTGCGAGATTGTGTTAAAAGTGACGATAATGCAGGCGATAAAGATGCCGATTTCGTCCTTTTTACGCCAGCCTTTGCATACAAGCTAGGTTTTGGGGAGCGCTTGGTAATCTACCTCGCTTTAACCGCGAGGATTACTGGTATAAGAGGCAATCTGCCAAATGCGTGATGGCGATCCGAAAGCCTCGCGCAAAAGCCTTGTGCGAGGCTTTCGGAAAAGTTTTCATAGGCCGGTGACAAGCCGGAAGAACGGTCAGGCAGAAATACTATCAAGGCAGGCGGCTCTCTGAGAACGGTAAGGACTGCCAAGGACGTGGACGTAAGGGCGACCTCCTCGCCGAACATCGCCCCTAGCGGACTTGATGAGCCGCCTGATTTTTGACCCTGCAATCTGTGATTGACTCTTTTCACAACTTTTGATCCAAATGCTTGAAGGGCGTGGAGCCTAGGTGAGGCGCGACTTACCCGTCCTTTATGGGGGCGATGACGTCCATTTCGGGAAACTGATTTGGCGACAGTGGTTTGAGAGAACTACTGGACGGTATCGACGACGACAGTCGTCGTTTCCCCTTACTCTATGCGCCTCACCGACATTCCATGGAATAATTGATGCGAAACGAGATAAAGTTTGAAATCAAGCGCCTTAGCAAAAAAGCCTTCGACAAATTTCGGAAGCAGGCGGAAAAAGAACAAAAGTACAGAGAAAAATTTGAGCGGAGGACTGGAGGTTTAGCCGGTGTTCCCGCCACAAGAGCGCGAACATCTTTTCATCGCCACTTCGACCCTAAACATTGCAAGCGTAATGCGAATGCCATCGCCACTGCAATTTGGTATAAAATCCTGGCTAAGAGCTACGATCCCGAACCCGCAGTGCTATTCGAACTTCCGAAGCCAGACGGTTCTAAACGCGAAGTTACTGCATTTGGGATACCGGACGCAGCAGTAGCGAATATTTTACTTCGCCGGACACTTAGCCGAAACAAAAAAAGGCTATCACCAAATTCTTACGCATATCATCCAGACAAGAATGTTTTTGATGCAATTCTTGCACTTCGTGACTTTGACAAGGATGGCAAGCTGTTTGCGGTTCAAATTGATTTTGAGAAATACTTCGACAACATTCCCGCCAGCTATCTAAAAAGAAAAATTTCTGATCGCGCTACAGTGAGCCTCACGCCTCATGAGCGTCATGTTTTTGAAGCATTTCTTCACCATCGCTTTGGAAACTCGGAAGCTCATCGAACATCAACCTTCAAAAGAAAGGTAAAAGGCACACCGCAAGGTTCCTCTGCATCTCTGTTTCTAGCAAACCTTGCCAATCATGACTTGGACCGAAAGTTATCGGCAGCGTCTGGGAAATTTGTCAGATTTGCAGATGACGTAGTTGCCATCTGTGGTAGCTATGAGGAAGCGCAACGATTAGAGCGTTGTTTTGATCGGCATTGCTCCGATAGCGGACTTGTCATCAATCGACGAAAGTCTCCCGGAATCGCGATTATCTCTGACTACCCACACGAAATTCGAACGATAAACGATTTCACCTACTTGGGTTACGGTTTCAGAGATTCTGGCTTAACCATGCCCGTCAAGACCAAACGTAAACTTCAGCAAAAGGTTTCTCGCCTTATCAACATCTATCTCATCAACTCCCTATCGCATGGTTTCAACATCAGGCGCGCCAACCGGCGAAGCAAATATGACTGGGACTTGTTGGGCCTAATTTATGAGATGCGCAGAGGCTTTTACGGTGGTTTGAGAGAGCAGGATATTCAAGATTTCTTGTACCACCAAGGAAGTCTAAAAACGATGCGCGGCCTGATGGGCTTTTATTGCCTTATCGAAGACCCGCAAGTGTTGAAGGATTTAGATGGTTGGGTTGTCAATATTGTGCGTCGCGCGTGCGTAGAGCGCAGGCGTATTCTTAGAACTAAGTATCGCAGAAACTGCCCAACACCATCCAACGAAGAGTTGATACTTGGCACTTGGTTTGATCAATCCGCGTGGCGCGAGGAAAATGACACTGCCGAAGATGTTGAGGCGAGCTTTCCGAGCTTGGTTCGTGGCTGGCGAGCCGCGAGGAAGCACTTCTTTACTTTCGGATTGGAAGGCGTGCAAGCGCCAGGATATAACTCCTCATTCGACGTTTCATCGCTGTTCGATGCTTTCGACTACTGATCACAAATTGCCCTTGAGCGACATTCGCCCGATATATGCGCCGACGCTCCGATGAACGGCGAACCCTTTCGAAGTGCTCGTGGCCGCAGAGCTTCAGCGCTACTGCCCACGAAAGCATCTCGCCAAGCCCTCGATTTTGTTCTATATTTGTTCTGATGAATAAAGATGCAGATAATATGACTTCCATAGGTGCCCCCAACGCAGACCCGAGAAACGATAGGTGCAGCGTGGGCGGTAACGGGTGGCGCGCACGGTTTCAAGCTTGCAAGCGCAGGATGCGATCGCAAGGGTCTGTGCTTATGTTTGCTAATCAACTGTGGAGTACAGACAAAGAATCTCGTATTCAATTCAATATGGCTCAGCAGCGGATCCGCGATCCTTTACATAATCTAATAGAATTCAAGGTCACAGGGGATGACGAACTTGAGCGAACCCTTTGGCGCGTCATCCAAACCCGCCCGTTCCAGCGTCTACGTCGTATAAAGCAACTCGGTTTCTCGGATTTTGTTTATCCCGGTGCCAGCCACTCCCGATTTGCACACAGCATCGGGGTTTTCCACACGGCAAGGCAATTGATGGACGTGGTTCGGACTGTTGATGGCCGTTCGGAAACCCGCGAGAACCGTGCCTTGGCCGCGGCGCTTGTCCACGATCTAGGCCATGGACCGTTTAGCCACGCGTTCGAGACAGTGGGAAAGCGACTGGGTCTGAAGCTTGCTGACCACGAGCACGTTAGCGATTTGCTGATTCGACAAGGCCAAGTCGCCGACATACTAAACAATGAATTAGGGAGTGGGTTCGCAATCGATGTTGCGGACATGGTGAAGAAAGAGGGTCGTGTGACGGTTCACAATGCCGTCGTGTCAAGCCAATTCGATGCTGATCGGCTAGACTATATGCGGAGAGACCGGCTTATGACCGGCACCCAGCATGCGGCAATCGACTTTGCTTGGCTGATAGCTAACCTTGAGATTGCATCGCTCCCAACTGGCGTAGACGATGAACAAACGGGTACCGTTGATACGTTTGTTATTGGACCAAAAGCTATCCACGCAGCAGAAGCTTATGTGCTGGGTCTCTTTCAACTCTATCCTACCGTCTATTTTCACAAAACTACACGTGGAGCAGAAAAGCTCTTTACGGAGTTGCTCGTGCGTATAGTGACGCTTGCTAAAAACGATAGTGCTGCACAAACAGGATTGCCCGACCGCCACGCCCTCATCAAATTTGCCATCAATCCCGACGATTTAGATATCGTCCTTTGTCTGGACGATGCCGTAATCTGGGGTGCGCTTTCTCTGATGTCGGAAGCCAAAGATCCGCTGGTAAGTCAATTTGCCACGAGGCTTCGGGATCGCAAGCTCTATAAGTGTGTTGATGTTCGTGCGCGGGTCAGTCACGAGTTCGATCCTGAAAGCAAGGGTGAGGCTGAACATTTGGCTAAAATAGAAACGTGCTGCGCAAGGGTAAACGAAAAATTAACCGAATGGACTAAGGCTAATTCTGAGGATATTCATCGGGTCTTGATCGATGAAGCAGAGCGCTCTCCGTACAAAGACGACGTTGGCTCTTTGGGAAGGATTAACGTGCGAACCGACGGCAACAATTTCGTAGATTTAAAACAGCGTTCGCGCGTTGTAGCCAGCCTTTCTGACTTTAAGCTTTCACGTGCATATCATGACTGTAATGATGTGGACGCAGGCAAGACCATTGACAGCATCATTGAGGGGGAGGTTGAAGCATGCCGCTAAGCGATACTAAAAAAGTTGCTGCAATTATTGCTGATGCTGGCGGCCGCGTCGTGGGCCGTACCCGCTTACAGAAGATTGCATATCTCCTTACTGTCTCGGGAATGGAGAACGGGTTGTCTTTTAGCTACAAGCACTACGGCCCATACAGCGAAGATTTGGCTACTGCTGCAGATCTAGGCGATTTGCTGGGCGATTTGCAACAAACCGAGCATCCTACGTCTTGGGGCGGCTCGTACTCGATATTCACAGCGCAGTCACCAGCCGATGGGTTGGTAGATGAGCGTCGTCGTGAGTTTGCTAGAGCTGCTGCCGATTCTGATGCTGTAGAATTGGAGTTGGCTGCTACGGCAGTTTTCCTTGCGAGGGAAGGCTACCCGGACCCATGGGAAGAAACTGCTAGGCGGAAACCCGAAAAGGCAGAAAAAGGACGTTTAGATAGGGCAAAGGTTCTTCTAGCCGGTCTCACACGTATCCAGACTCCTGTTCCTCTACCCGCTATCGTCTGATTCAAACCGAATTAGTACGGCTATGGCGGCTTGGTTTGATCTATGCTGTCATAGCGAGATTGGACACCGCTAACAGTAGTCTCAGAAACTGTATTGGTAACGTCTGCCTGCGGTCAAAGTCCGCTCCTAACGCATCCCAGACCTTCGTTCATCCTGCAACAAAAGACCTCTTCCCGCCCTCAATTGACCTTCGCTAATCCCTTAACGAACGGTAGCTTTCAGGATCGGGTGGAAATCCTGCGAGCGTCCGAATTGGTGGCGCGAAGCAGCCGCATATGCTTCCCCTCATTCGTCACTATGGGGAAGGCGCTGACCATTGCAGAGCAACCAGTCGATGACATCGTTGATGGTCTGGAATAGAGAGCAAACCTCAACGCACAGTGAAAAAAGCTCCTCTGCCTGTTACAGCACCCCCTCCGGGAGTTGTGCTTCTTGGCTCCAGCGTTTGGGAGATTGGCCATACATGCGTTTGAACTCCCGGCTGAATTGCGAGGAACTGACGTAGCCGGCTTCCCAGGCCGCTTCACTTACATTCATCCCCCCCGCGATCTTCATTGCCGCGTGGTTCAAACGCATGGATTTTGCGAATTGGATCGGTGACAGAGTGGTCGCTTGTTTGAACTTGCGATGGAACACGGCCCGGCTCATACCCGCGTGCGCCGCCATGTCGTCGATGGTGACCGGTTCGTTCAAGTGTGCTGACAGGAACTGGATAGTTCGGGCAATCTCGTTGCCAACGCCAAAAGCCCCGCGCGCGGTGGCGCCGGCTTCGCCTTTCAAGACAGCATAGTAGAACTCGCGCAGCCGACTGTCTCCGAGGACCGCTGTATCGGTGGGGTCATCGCCCAGTTGCACGAGCCTGTGCAGAGCATCGGTGAAGGCTGCATCCCACCGCGCAAATGTCAAACCCGACTGGGGCGTGCTTCGCCCCGATTTCCGTGTAGGTACGGCGCTTTCCAGCTCAATGGACAGCTCGGTCATCACCCGCGTGTCGAGGGAAACAATAACGCCGAGCAGTGGGTTGTCCGGTGCCGCTGTGGGCGTCCCTGCTTCAACGGGCATCGACATGGGGCAACAAAGGTATCGCTCACTGTCATAGATGTAGCGTCGGCCATCGAGAATGGCTTCCTTGGCTCCGTCAACTATGGCAACCACGGTCGGTTCATAAACCGCAGGGGCACAAGCCACAGGTTCGGTAACCCGAAAGAGCTGCACTCCCTGGACGCCGGTCGGAACCATTCCGGCACCCGGCAACCTTCGGTCGATGATTTGTCTGATCTGATCTCTGCTCATTCCCGCAACCTGCCCTGAAAAGCGACACTCATCAACACCATCGATACAATCAGGCAATTAATCGCGACCAATTCGCCTGTTTTCAATTACCTTTGAGAGTTATCTCTCATTTCAACTTTGTGGAAACACTTCCCGAAATGCCCTGCCATCGCAGGAAGAAATGCGAGTTGAAAATGAGATTTGGACCAAAAGGATGGACGCCGGAACGTATCGGCTCCCTGAAAGGAAAAACCTACGTCATCACAGGGGCAAACGGGGGCACAGGTTTCGAAGCGGCGCGGATACTGCTCTCCAAAGGCGCACGTGTGGTGATGATGAACCGCAGCGCTGAGAAGTCAGCCGTCGCGATCGAAAGATTGAAACAGGAATTCGGGCCGCAAACCGACGTCAGTTTTGTTCGTATGGACCTTGCTGTACTGGCAAGCGTTCGGGACGCTGCGGCAGAGCTTCTGCAAACCGTCCCCCAAATAGATGCCCTCATATGCAACGCCGCCATCGCGCAGATCGCCACGCAGCAACTCACCGTGGACGGTTTCGAAAGCCAGCTCGGCGTGAACCACTACGGCCATTTCCTGTTGTGTGGGCTGCTCTTCAAACGGATCGAGGAAGCATCAGGCAGCATCGTTGTCGTCGGCAGCAACGGCTACAAGATGGGCGAAAAACGCATCCGGTTTGAAGATCCGAATTTTGACAATAGTTATTCGGCTTGGAACGCCTACGCGCAAAGCAAACTGGCGCAAATGATCTTTGCCTATGAACTTCAGCGTCGGGTGAAAAAAGCAGGAAAGACCGTTCAGGTTCAGGTGTGTCACCCTGGCGCGTCGCGAACCGGTTTGATCCGTGACACGGCCGACCTGAAGACCCGAGTTTTGGCCATTCTGCTTCTGGCATTTGCGCAATCTGCCGAGAAAGGGTCCTGGCCCGAGGTCATGTGTGCCACCGAGGAAGGATTGGAGGAAAAGAAATACTACGGCCCGACAAGGTTTGAAATGGTCGGCCCTGTCGGTGAGTGCCCGCTGGAGGCATTCACCCTGGAACAGGAACAGGCCACAAGGCTTTGGGCTCTCTCTGAGCAGAAGACAGATTTGAGCTGGTCACCTTAGACATTTCAAAGCTGCAGCCCTTACACAAACCTTCCGTCGATCGCATGCCAAAGGGCCGTATGTATCCCGATTACACCTTGGTACCTGTGGCTTCAGCGACCACTGACTTGGTAACCTCGGTCATCGTGGAGTGCAGGCGAAACTTCACGATGGGTTTGTCGGGTTCAAGAACACCGATTACCGTTTCAATATCCGGACACCCTTCATCCCGGCAGGCCAATTCCGCCACGGTAATCGGCGTATCGTCCGGCAAACTCAACAGTTCACGGACCCAGCCCTTTATCTCAGAGGATTTGACTTTCAAGCGGCTGAATTTTGGTGCGAATGGATTGTCGAACTTGGTCATTCAGCCGCAACCCCCTCTTGAACGAAGCAATTCCGGAACCCCTCTTCAAAGGCATCACGCGGGAGATCGCGGCCTATGAAGACAAGTCGGGTCGTGCGCTTTTCTCCAGCCTTCCAAGGGCGCTGATGATCACCCTCCAGCAGCATATGAACACCCTGCATTACGAAGCGATCATCGTCATCTGCAAATGCGATGATCCCCTTCATGCGCAACATGTCAGGACCATGGTTCTGGGCAATCGATTGTATCCAGGGAAAGAACCTTTCCGGATCGAGCGGCGCATCACTGAGCAACGAGAAACTCGCAACATGGTCGTCGTGGTCATGATCATGAAAGTGCTTCAGAAATTCCGGCTCGATTTCGAGCACACGGTCGAGATCGAAGGCACTCCGTCCCAAGATGTTGTCAAGGTCGACCTGACACCTTTCGCTGCGATGAATAACGGCAGTCGGGTTGATCCTGCGGATCCTCTTTTCCACTTCGCCGAGCCCCTCCTCACCGACCAGGTCAACCTTGTTCAAGAGCACAATATCAGCAAAGGCCAGCTGTTCCTGGGCTTCATGCGCCTTGTCGATCTCGTCGAGGAGATGTTTGGCGTCAACCACGGTTACGATCGCATCAAGCTTGGTCTTTGACTGCACGTCTTCATCAACGAAAAAGGTTTGAGCAACCGGAGCCGGATCGGCCAATCCGGTTGTTTCGATCAGGATCGCATCAAAGTGGTTTCGTCGTTTCATCAAGCCTTCAATGATCCGGATGAGGTCGCCGCGAACCGTGCAGCAGATACATCCGTTGTTCATTTCAAAGACTTCTTCATCCGCATCGACAACAAGATCATTGTCGATTCCGACATCGCCGAATTCGTTGACAATAACCGCGTATCGCTTTCCATGATTTTCCGAAAGAATGCGGTTGAGCAGAGTGGTTTTTCCAGCCCCGAGATAACCGGTAAGTACGGTAACAGGCGTCTTGTCCAATGTGTTCATTGTGACCTCCGAGAAGTGCTGGTGAGGTTGGAAAACGTGCGGGAGACAGGGCCCAAAATGGCTGCTCCGGCGACTTTGAGTGACTTCGTGAACGAAAAGGGAGTGGTGTTGGTCACCGCCGCAAACAAATCGCGCACCGGTCCGGGATCTATACCGTTGGTAATGAAGACCAGTCGTGTCCGGCGGTCTTCATCGGGCCACGCGCCAAGACGCACAGGTTCGGAAACAACATGTTGAACTGCGTGGACAATCAACGGTTTTTCGGGGGTATCACTGGTGGCAACGATCCCCTTGACACGCAAGAGCCTCTGTCCTGCGGAGTTCTGAAGAAGATCGAAAAACTGGTCCAGATTTGACTTCGGCAATGGATCATCGCGCACAATGCTGAATGTCCGAATACCTGAACCGTGCCTGAGATTGACGGTATCCGATCCCGATGCATCGCCATGACCGTCCTCCAGTGCCAATGCGGCCTCGAGAGCCAGCCAACCAGCAACATCTTCTCCTCGTTCGACGGCCGTATAAGGCCTTGGAGAAAACAAGGTTGAAAGATCGACCGACTGGCGATCAACAATGTCGGCACTTGGGTTCAGCGCTCGCAATTCACCGAAAAGCCCGGAACACTCTGTTGAGGTCTTCGGCTCTTCAACCAGGTCGGTTTTGGTAAGGACGATCCGGTCAGCAAAGGCAATCTGTTTGAACGCCTCGAAATGGTTTTCAATTGTGCTGGCACCGGTGACGGTATCAAAGAGGGTAACCACACCGGCGAGGTAAAATGCAGGACCCGCAGCATTGTCACCGGCTGAAAATGCGTTGACGAGCGGAGCTGGATCCCCGAGCCCGCTCATCTCCACAATCACCCGCGAGAACCCACCCGTCAGGCCGGAAGAGGCCGCACTTTGGAGATCTTCGAGGGTTTGACGAATGTCTGTCGTGTCCGAGCAGCATAAGCAGCCGGTGGAGACCTGACTGATTGTTGTCTCGCCTTGACGGACCAGGAGGTGGTCGACTGGAATGTCGCCGAACTCGTTGATGATCACCGCCGTGTCCTCAACTGCAGGATCATTTAAGAACGCGTTCAGCAGGGTTGATTTGCCGGAGCCCAGAAAACCACTCAACAAGAAAACAGGAATTCGGTCGGGAAGCGTCATGAAATGCTGGTCACTTGCGCTGATTGGGGTGAAAGGATCTGTATTTGCCGTGTCAGTTCAAACACAGCGTGAAGAGTGATGACCGGTTATCAGCCAACGCGTACCAAACTCCTCGAATGTAAAAAGAAATCTGGCAGGCACCTTTTCCACACCGCTTTTCCGGGGGAAGACAAAACAATAGATACCGCCAATCAAGACCGTACTGTTTTGTTGATCAATCCGGACTTCATCGCGCTTGATCTCGCAACTCGGCACTCCGTCGGACAGAAAAAACTCAAAGTATCGACGGCGGTCGTCTTCTGAAAAGACGATCTCGTTGGAAAGCGTCGGCACAAGAACTGCGTCAGGTGCGTAGAGCTTCAAGATCCCTTCGATTTGTCCTGCAGCAACAGCTTCCGTCCAGTTCACCAACGTCGAACGCGCACCGCGATAGCGGGGTCCCTGAAGTTGTTGAGCGCGTTCAGCTAGGTTTCGCTTCAATTCCAACTCCCGAATTCGTCCTGATCCTGAGGCTCTTGGCATTGCTGTCGTGCAGTCGTTAGCCCGCTCTCCTATCAAAGCGGCAGACGCCTGATCCGCAGACCCATTCCAATTGTCATATGTTATGTTATATCGTACCAAGTCAGATTCAAGGAAGCGGGAAATTTCTTTTCTTGAAGCAAATGATTGCTTTCAAATTCTGGAGCGAATGACAGCGCTGACGATGTCGATAGAGGTTTCGAAAGTCACGCGAATGCGCGGTTCAAATATCGTGCAGTCATGTCGCACTTAAGCCTGCAAAATCAACGAACGAGGTTTTAAAAACAATGACTTACGCTGCGAGCGTTGCGGCCATGGCAGAGCATCGCAAAGAGCACGGGCTGCGCCCCTCTCGTGAAGACGCCGAGGCGGCTGTACGTGTTTTGCTGGAATGGAGTGGGGATAATCCGGACCGTGAAGGCTTGGTGGATACGCCTGCCCGCGTTGTGCGCGCCTATGAAGAGTTTTTCGAAGGATACACGGTCGACCCTGCGGACCTGCTCGCTCGAACGTTTGAAGAGACCAATGATTACGATGATTTGATCGTGCTCAGGAACATGCGGATGGAATCGCATTGCGAACACCACGTTGTTCCGATCATCGGCAAAGTGCACGTTGCCTATCTTCCAGCAAATCGTGTTGTCGGCATCAGCAAGATCGCACGCGTTGTCGAGGTTTATGCAAAACGTCTTCAAATCCAGGAAACCCTGACTTCTCAGATTGCCGACACCATTCAGGAAGTTCTTCAGCCGAGAGGAGTTGCCGTGGTGATCGAAGCGGCTCACATGTGCATGACAACGCGTGGTGTCAGAAAACCCGGCGTATCGATGTTGACCAGGAAACTGCTGGGAGAATTTCAAACAGATCCTGAATTGCGCAGAGATTTCCTGTCCTCCGTTTCTGTGTCGACAGGAGGAATGGGATAATGTCTGATGTGCAACCATTCGCGAGCCGCGTCTCCGTTGAGCAAGTCGAAGAGGGCAAATTTCTTGCCCCCAAGTTTGACGAGAACGGCCTTCTTCCCGTCGTCACGACCGATGCAGAAACCGGTGACGTTCTGATGATGGGCGTGATGAACGAAGAAGCCTTGCTGAATACCGTCAACACCGGTGAAGCCCACTATTGGAGCCGCAGCCGCAAGTGTCTTTGGCACAAGGGTGCGACCAGCGGGCTCATCCAGAAAGTCGTTGAAATGAGGATCGATGACGACCAGGACGCGGTCTGGTTACGAGTTGCTGTCGAAGGCGGTGCCAGCTGTCACGTTGGGTACCGCTCCTGTTTCTATCGTGCTGTTCCGACAAAGGTTGAGAATGGGCCAATTGAACTCAACTTCACGGAAACAGAGAAAGCCTTTGATCCGATTGAGGTTTATGGAGACGCACCCAATCCGACCCAGTTGTGAAGAAGGTTCATACGCAAGCGCCCGGTGGGTTTCGGCCCACCGGACTTGCTGCGTCTCGTGCGTATAGGTGTATTCGGTTTTGTCTTCTGCCGGGTATTTTCAGTAAATATCAGATCGCGACCATCAGCGCGGCCAGAACGCCAAACCAGTAGTGCATCAAAATCACGCCTGCGAGGTTCTTCTGATAGAGATAGACATACCCGAAAATGATGCTGGCGAAGAATGTTATGACGACGGCATCCACGCCGAATGTCAGGTGAAGCGAAGCAAATATCGTGCTGGTCAAGAGAACCGCACGGTGCCCCTTGGTATCGGCCAGGAACTTCTGGAACAGTCCCTGCATCAGCCCCCTTGATCCGATTTCCTGAAACACCGTGTGAAACAGGTATTGCGTCAAAAAGAGCAGATCAACCCTGACGCCGCCGGTGACTGGCGCTTGGACCTGCTTAAAGAAAAGCAGGTAAATTCCGATCGGAATCGACAAAACCACGCAGATACCAAAGGACTGTGCAAGTGACTTCGCCAGCCCCTCCCGGCGCAACCCGAGTTGAGCCGGTGGTATCTTCATGGCCTTGATGATGATCAGGCAGGGAATCGCAAAAAGCAGGATCGTCTGCCAGGAAAATCCGGGATCATAGACATCCTTCACGTAGCGCTCGGCAACGAGATAGAAAAGCGAAGTTGAGATCAGAAACAGCGCAATGGTGAAAACCAGAAAGTAACCGAACTGGTTCTGCAGGGTCTTGGCTGCGAGTTGTTCGCGCAGCGCGGCCAGCATTTCGTCACTCAAGCTACGTGCCCGTTTGACAACGACGCCAGCCAGCGCACCTTTCAACTCACCTGTCACCATCGCACCGTCAGGCAGGGCTCTCAAGGCATCCACTGGGATCTTGATAAGTTTGCAGGGCGATTCCGCAACCACCGAGGCGGATCTGGGCGCACCGTCCAGGAAGGCAAGTTCTCCGACGCATTCACCGGTCCTAATCACATTCAGCTTGATGTCGCCGCCGCCCGGATCTCGCCTGACCGCGCGTGCCTCACCGTCAATCAGCAGATAAAGATCTGAGGTCTCTTCACCCTCTCGCACAATAAACTGGTGCTCAGGAACGTCGATTGTCTTTGAGACCGAACAGATGCCCGCAAGGACGGCATCGTTCAGATGCGCAAAAGCATCGTGTTTCCTGAAGTGTTCGATCATTTCCATGAAATGGCGGTCGACTGCGTTTATGTGTGAAAACAGATCATTTAAACCCGGATCGTTAGCATCAAGGTGTTCATAAAATGCTACTTAGCCTTTGAACGGGAAGACTATTCCACGCCGATATGCAAGGTTTGCCCGCAAACTTGCCACAAGAGGAAAACCAGCCAAAAGAGTGGCATTCGGAGACAGCATGCAAGCAGGCCGCAAGAGCCGAATTCTGATCGTCAACGCTTACTTCGACCCTTGGAGATCGGCAACGCCGACGCGCTTGTTCGTGCCGCGGGCAATGGCACCCTATTACCTGGCAGGATATTTCAACCCCGCCCTCGCCGAAGTTCGCGTATGGGACGAGGTGTATCACGGTGCACTGCTTGATCGGCGTCAGTTCGAATGGCCGGATATGGTGGTCTTCACGGGCCTGACGGCTGCGTTCGACAGAGCACGGCAACTCTTGGCCTATTGCAGGCATTTCAATCCGAACGTTGTCGGCGTCATTGGTGGCCCGATTGCGCGGGCTCTTCCCGCAATCTGTGACAGGGTCTTTGACTATTCCTGCCAGGGCGATGTTGAAGAAATTGCCGAAGTCATCGAGGCCGTTCTTTCCAGAGGTCACGTTTCTGACGCAACCGCCCCCAGATTTGACCTGACATCGCCGAGCATGGGGATCGCCTATCTGGAAACGACAAAGAACTGTAACTTTGCCTGTTCCTTTTGCTCCCTTTCCGGAGAAGGCCGCGCCTATACAGCTCATTCCGAGCACTCGATCGACAGCCAGCTGGACGCAATCGGCAAGGCTGTCTGTGTCATGGTTCTCGACAATAACTTTTACGGTAACAATCGTGGGAGCTTTGAGTGGCGGGTTAAGAAAATCGGCGACAGATGGCGCCGGGGACAATTCCGAGGATGGGGAGCCCTTGTCACCGGAGACTTTTTCAAACGTCCAGAAAATCTCAAACTCATGGCTGAAAACGGCTGCAAGGGCATTTTTTCGGGCGTCGAGACGTTGGACCCTGCCCTTCTTCGGACCTTCAACAAGAAACAAAGTCTTTCTTCCGACCCGCTGACCTTAACCGAAGCTTGCGCGGAAAACGGTATTTTCTTCGACTACGGCATGATCATCGACTTTGCACATCAGACTGTCGCAGAAGTCGACGACCAATTGTCCGGTCTTCTGGCGAACCACCGAGTGCCTCTTCCGGGACTTTTGTCCATGACCATCCCGATTACAGGAACCCCATATTTCGACAAGGCAGCACGAGAAGGCCGTATGATGCCGAATGTCCTGCTCAGCGACATGGACGGTCAAAAACTTGTCGAATGGCCAAAAGAGCCCGTTGAGAAAGTCGTGCCTTTTCTGAGGGACCTTTTGAAATTTCGTGGCCGTAAGAGCGCCTTGACGCGCCACACACTCGCCCATGCCTGGCATTGGCGTAAGCACTTTGATCTTGAACAGACGATACTTGCTGCAGTCCGGCCATTACACCGGTTCGGTTGGAATGCAGGCATCGGCAGTCCGCGCCAGATGTATCAGTCCTTTAAAGAGCCACCACTGACCTACAGCGCCATGACAGATCAGCTCAGGTCCGCCTACCAGCCACAACATCGCCTCCCCAGCCGCTTTGAAAGTGATTTTGAACCGCTGCAGGTGACAGACGAAAACGGTGCGCTAACGGATCAGTTCCAGTCAGCGCGCGTCGCACCCTCGTCGATTGCGGTCTAGTGGCAGCAATGTCGCCTTATGGATGTCAGGCAGCTTTTCTGGATTTGGCAGCCGAATGGACACCGTCTGCAGCCTGAATATTCGCCAAAAACTGGTCGGTGCATTTGGACCAGCTCTGTTCAAGAGCCACCTGACGGCAGGTCTTCCTTGATATCTTGATCGCCTGGAGCGCGGCCTCTTTCAAATCGCCAGAAAGAACGCCGCCATCACTTTTCCCGATCACATCAACCGGGCCCATCACGGGATAGGCGGCAACGGGTGTGCCGCAAGCCAGGGCCTCAAGCAGAACGAGCCCAAATGTGTCCGTCCTGGAAGGAAAGACAAAGACATCCGCGCCGGAGTAATGTCGCGCGAGGTTCTCACCGTTCATTGCACCGGTGAAAAGAACGTCTGGATAGGCCTTCTTGAGGCTTGCCAACTGTGGGCCATCGCCAACCACAACCTTTGAACCCGGCAACTCAAGGTCAAGGAATGCCTTGATATTTTTTTCAACTGCAACTCGCCCGACATTCAAGAAGATGGGTCGTGGCAGTTCGACCGGAAAAACCGAACCCTCATGCGGCGTGAACAGATCCGTATCCACCCCGCGCGCCCACCGCATCAGGTTCTTGAATTTCCGCTTGTGAAGGCTCTCTTCCAGAAGCGATGTGGCGACCATGCAGCCTGATCCTGAATTGTGAAACCGGCGAAACCAGGCATAAAAGGGTGTCGTCGGAATCGGCAGCCTGGCAGCGACATATTCAGGGAACCGCGTGTGATAGCTTGTTGTGAAGGGCAGTCTGTCGCGATTGCAAACGCTTGCGGCAAGCAAGCCAAGTGGCCCCTCCGTAGCGATATGCACATGTTCGCAACCGAAATCCCTCAGCACTTGCCGAACCCTGCGCCTTGTTGTCAGCGAAAGGCGAATTTCCGGATAGGTCGGGCACGGAATTGTTCTGAACCCTTTTGGGGTCATGAACTCGACACGCACACCGCGTCGCTCAAGCTCGCGTGCCGTGTATTCAAGCGTCCTGACAACACCGTTGATTTGCGGATACCAGGCATCGGTTACAAAAAGCACGGACTTCATGCAGCAACAATCGTCTCTGTGTCTTTGATTGGCCGAGGGTCGATCTGTTCAGCACCTTGCCAGCGGATCACCTCGAGCGAACCATCCAGATTTTCACCGACCGCGGTGCAGCTCTCCACCCAATCACCTGTGTTGAGATAGTGAATACCATTCACCTCCCTGTCCGAGGCATGATGAATATGACCGCAAATGATGCCGTCGAGATCCCGTTTGTCTATCTCGGCAGAAATCGTGTCTTCGAATTTGCCAATAAGATTGACGAATTGCTTCACATGCTGCTTTGCGAATGCCCCCAGAGACCAATAGTTCAAGCCCAGCCGTCGCCTGAAGATATTCAGCCAGGTGTTGAGCGCCAAAGCGGTGACATAAAAACGATCACCAAGAAAAGCCAGCCACTTGGCATTTTGCATGACAACATCAAACTGGTCGCCATGAATGATCAGATATCTCCGCCCGCCGGCAGTGAGGTGTTCGATGCTGTCGGCAAACCGAACGCAGCCAAATCTGGTTCTATTATGCCTTCTCAGGAATTCATCATGATTTCCAGGAATATATATGAGTTCAACGCCGCGGCGACCGCGCTCCAGGATCTGGTTCATGACGTCTTGATGAGACGCAGGCCAGAAGCGTTTTTTCCGAAGGCGCCAGCCATCGATAATGTCACCGACCAGGTAAATCCTCTGTGCCTCGTGATGCTTCAGGAAGTCAAGAAGCAACTCTGCCTGACAACCACGTGTGCCCAAATGAATATCGGATAAAAAAAGTGACCTGAGATGCCTGGCGTGAACTTCGCCGGAATGGATCGTCTCGCGAATGACAACTGCTCCTGATTCTAACTGATATCTGGAGTATTTTCCCGAAACAAAAAGCATGCAACCCGGCAAGGACCATGTCCATCGAGGATCAATTGGTGTTTCCAAAAACAGCGCTCATTGCACAGCCTTGAGCGCGACTTTCGGCTTCAAAGAAAGGCTTTGAGCTGCAGAGCAAGCTGCTCGGTCTCTGTCAGGTCTTTCCCACCCACAAGGATGTAGCGAAAGGATCCATCGTGCCAAGCGGTGGTCGCCAGACCATGAAACATTTCAGACTTGGCAACATCAGGGTCTCCTGCCCCGGTTCCCGTCGTTATGCACAGCGCAAAAGGCCGTCCATCGTCGGCTTGATAGACAATCTGGATCAAGGGCTCGTCGTCGAGACCAAGCACCTGCACGCGAGCCAGACTGAGCAAGGCTGGAGCATCAAGGCCTTGCTGCTCCAAGGGGCGCCCGAGCGTATCGACAGCCGCATCGAGTTGTCGTTCAAGCGTTTCAGCGGATGCGGTGGTGAGCCTAACCGTTTCCGCAACATAGAGTGACTGGTATTGCGCGATGCGGCTTCTCCAATCTTCTGGAGCCGGCTGGCCGAACCACATCGCACCACTTCCTAAAAGCGCGCCCAACACCAATACGGCTGCCAATTTGGACCATTGCAACGAGCTCGCCTTCGCCTGAGGAGCGAAGGGTGCAGCGCGCTTCAGGTCCATAAGCACATGGTCGCCAGGCAGGGCTTTCATGGCGTCTCGAACCGGTGCAGCAACCGGATCCAGATCCATCACGCGCGTTTCCAGATCCTGATCGATGCGCATGGTTTGTTCGATCTCTGCAGTTCGCTTCTCATCAAGTCGGCCATCCAGAAAGGCCAGCAATTCCTGATCCGAATAGGTCATCGCTTCTCCTTCCTTTGGTCCTGGTTCGGTGTTTGGGCGAATTTTTGCAGGGCTTTGCGCGCGGCATGCAAACGGCTCATGATCGTACCGATCGGAACATCCAGGATCGTCGCGGCTTCCGAATAGGTGAATTCCTGCACAAAGACCAATTCCACTGCACTGCGCTGAGCGTCAGGCAAAGCCATCACCCGCTCGATGATTTCCTTGGCAAAAAGACTGTGTTCGACACTGGGGGCAATATCAGGGATCAGATCCGCGTCCACTGTCGCAAAGACTTTGTTTTGCCGTGTCGCGCGACTGCGCAGCTCATTCAGCCAGATAGAACGACAGATCTGCAAACACCAGCCTTCGAAACTTCCGGAAAATCGAAACTGATCAGCCTTTTCCACCGCACGCAAACAGGTGGATTGCGCAAGATCGTTGGTCATGTCGATGTCACCGGTCAGGCTCAACGCAAACCGCCAGATTGACGGCAGCGCATTCGGCAACAGGTCCCTGACTTCTTTTGGCTTCATCTGTTCCCCCAACATGCCGGCGGTTGCGGTACCGCCGGCCGGTTGGTGATCCTTACTCGACAGTGATCTTGATGACGTCAGAGAAGACTGGCGGATTGTGCGGAATGTGATTGAGATCGCCAAGAACGAGCTGCAATGTGTGTTCACCCGGTGCAAGTTCCAGCGTCGTTTCGGTCTGACCGCCGCCATAGTGGATATGGTTCTCGTCAGCTGGAATGCTGTAGACGAATTCGTCTTCGCCATCTTCGCCTTGACCGATCGGAGCCCGGTTAATCAGCAGATGATGGTGCCCTGTGTTGTCCTTTTCGACACCGGCCGGCGCAACACCCATGCCCGACAGCCCGAAAACGACTTTGACAGGACCCTTCACCGTGGCTCCGTCATCAATGTTGACAAAGTAGACCTTTGCGTCCGGACTGGACGGGGTCTCTCCCGCAAATGCCGGGGTATAAGCCAGGCTCAAGGCAATGGCGGCGGATGCAAATACAGTTTTCATGGCGCTTCTCCCTTTGAAAATTCACACCACGTAGACACGCGGCATTCGAAAATATTCATTGTGCGTCGAAAAAAAATTGAACACCAAATGACATCGCGCCTTGGAGCCTATCAACTCCTCCTACGTGAGCCAATGCACGGGCGGCTCTGACGCGGCTTAAGTCTCCAAACATGCCAGCATGATTCATTCGTCGTCTTGCAGACATACGCGCCAATTGGCCTCTGTTTGTCGCCTCATCCGACATAGTGCGTGCTTCATTCGATCTCTGCTCTCGGAATCGGTCCTAGTCTGCCTATATGCTTGAGTAAGAGTTCCCGCCGTTTTCTGGACAACAGGCAATCATGACTGCAAATCCGCCGCTATTCCACTTTGACAACTCCTATGCCCGTGAACTTGAAGGGTTTTATGTGGCCTGGGAAGGCGCACAAGTCCCCTCACCCAAACTGGTTTTGTTCAACAACAGACTGGCAGCTGAACTCGGCCTCAACTCCGACGAGCTGATGGGAGCCGAAGGGGCCGCTATTTTTGCCGGAACCAACAGTCCCGAAGGTGCCAGCCCCTTGGCTCAGGTTTATGCAGGTCATCAGTTTGGCGGGTTCTCTCCTCAACTGGGTGACGGCCGCGCCCTGCTTCTGGGAGAGTTGGTCGACCGCGAAGGCATAAGACGGGACATTCAGTTGAAGGGCTCAGGTCCGACACCCTTCTCGCGTGGCGGTGACGGCAAGGCGGTCATCGGTCCGGTATTGCGGGAATACATTATGGGCGAAGCGATGCATGCGCTCGGTATTCCAACGACCCGCGCCCTCGCAGCGGTGACCACCGGCGAAACGATATTCCGTGATGGTCCCAAACCGGGCGCTGTTCTCACACGCGTGGCAGCCAGCCATTTGCGTGTTGGCACGTTTCAGTTTTTTGCTGCAAGAGGCGAAACCGATAAGGTTCGCCAGCTCGCTGACTATGCGATTTCCCGGCACGACCCGGACCTTATGGATGCAGAGGACAAGTACCTGAACCTATTCAGGCGCGTCGTCGAGCGGCAAGCCCACCTGATCGCACACTGGGTTTTGGTCGGGTTCGTGCACGGCGTCATGAATACGGACAACACAACGATTTCAGGTGAAACCATCGATTACGGCCCCTGTGCCTTTATCGATGCCTATGATCCCGCAGCGGTTTTCAGCTCTATTGACCATGGTGGCCGCTACGCCTTTGGCAGGCAACCAGTCATAGCCCAGTGGAACCTTGCCCGGCTGGCAGAAGCGCTTCTGGCGCTGATCGAGCCTGATGACCTGGACAAAGCTGTTACGCTTGCAGCAGACGAACTCGCACGCTTTCCAGAAATATATGGCCAATTCTGGCTGTCGGGCATGCGATCCAAGCTCGGATTGTCCAAGGAAGCGGAAGGTGACCAGGACCTGATTGAAGACCTGCTAAACCTGATGGAGGATCAAGCCGTCGACTACACATTATTCTTCCGCCGGTTGGCAGAGACTGCCGAGGAGAATGAAGACGAAGCAGCGGCGCTTTTTGAAAACACCAGCGCATTTGTTTCATGGCGCGACAGATGGCTGAACCGATTGCAGTCAGAGGGTACTGACACTGCCGGCCTCAAAGACCGGATGAATGCCGTCAATCCTATCTATATTGCTCGCAACCACATGGTCGAAGAGGCGCTCTCGGCAGCGGAGGACGGCAATTACGACCAGGTTGAACGATTGCTTGACCTTCTCTCAAAACCATATGAGGAGCGTCCGGGTTTTGAAGCCTATGCGTTGTCCGCACCTGAAGATTTTGGTCCCTACCAAACCTTTTGCGGCACGTAGTCTTTGGAGTGGTGCGCCAGTCACCGTCCAGACAATCGCTCCACCAGATACATCATTTCTCGATCTATCTCTTCTCCACTGAGGCCGACAAATCGAGCCTCCAGGCTAATGGTGACGAGACCATGAACTGCGGCAAAGCAAGTACGGGTTCTTGCCGCCAGAAAATTGTCCTCAAGATCCGGATTAAGTGCCTTAAGCGGGACAGCGATGAATTCCAGCAGTGAGATATTTTCCTGAATATGCTCCTCCGGAACCGCTTTGTCCTCCGGCAGCTGGTGGGCGAAAAGTGTCGTCCATAGATTTCGGTTTGCGCGCGCAAAATCAAGGTAGGTCTGAGCCAGCACCTTCATTTGAACCACCGGATCATCCGCTTGGTCGATCGCTTCCGACATCTTCTCTCGGATGCGTCCGAGTGTAACGGAATTGACGGCGAGCAGTAGTTCGTCCTGATCGCCAAAGTGTTTGTA
This sequence comes from Roseibium porphyridii, assembly GCF_026191725.2. Taxonomy (NCBI): domain Bacteria; kingdom Pseudomonadati; phylum Pseudomonadota; class Alphaproteobacteria; order Hyphomicrobiales; family Stappiaceae; genus Roseibium; species Roseibium porphyridii. The sequence continues at coordinate 2,991,738 of NZ_CP120863.1, read as the reverse complement.
GACCGAGCCAACAGAATAGCCGGCTTCAGCGGCGATCTTTCTTATGTTCACGGCATCCAGACCTCCGGCTTCGACCGCGCTGATGGCTGCCTCCAAAACCCGGCGATGCGTCTCCTCGCTCTTCGCTTTCTGCAATCCGGCCAATACACAACCTTTCCATAAAAGTGAACGGAGTTCATTTTTTTCTTGACTTAACTGAGTCTCTGTGGCTTTGTCAAATAATGAACAATGTTCACTTTTATGGAGGCGTTATGTTCGAGCCGTTGATATCGCAACAGAGAGCACTTTTCGCAGCAAGTTTTCAGGTCGCTCTGACCCTGACCGACTGCAATGAAGCTGAAAAATTTCACAATCGGTTGGAACACGCGAAACCCGAGAAACTGAAGATTGGCATCAATCAGCCTGAGCAATCCTAACCGACGTTCGTTCAAGTGGAGCGCACTGCAAGCAGTCCCCCGCAGGAGAAGATAATGCAAAAACCATTGATGACATCCCGGCGGTTTGCGCCGCTTTTTTGGACCCAGTTTGTTGCAGCGTTCAACGACAATTTCCTCAAAAACGCACTCGTGTTTCTGATCCTGTTCAATGTCGCCGGCTCTTCCGCAGACAACTCCGGTGCCCTCATTGCCTTGGCCGGCGCGGTCTTTATCGCTCCGTTTCTGGCGTTCTCCGCGATTGGCGGTGCATTGGCCGACAGATTTGACAAGGCCAGGATCGCTCGGCTTACCAAGTTGGTGGAAATCGGCGGTGCAGCACTTGCTGTCACGGGCATGGCCCTGAGCTCACTTCCAATCCTCTTTTCAGCTCTTTTCGTTTTCGGCGCAATGTCCGCCCTCTTCAGTCCCGTTAAATACGGGCTTTTGCCTGATCACCTTCCATCGAACGAACTGCCACGCGCCAACGCCTGGATAGAGGCCGGCACTTTTCTGGCCATTCTCGGTGGAACCATTTCAGCTGGCCTCGTCTTTGCCACAGGGGCACCTGTCATGTTGTTCGCACCGGTCATGATCGCTTTGGCCGTTGCCTGCTATGGATTGAGCCGCCTGATACCCGCAGCACCGGCAGCAGCTCCTGATCTCAAGATCGACTGGAACGTCGCCACGTCTACCTGGCGTGTACTTGCGGACCTTGTCGCCGACAAGCGCCTTGTCCGCGTCGCGCTCATGAATGCCTGGTTCTGGCTGATCGGCGCCATGATACTGGCCATCCTGCCGCTGATGGTAAAGTCCTTGCTTGGCGGCGGCGAAGTTGCAGTCACCTATTTTCTAGCCGTATTTGCCGTGTCCATCGGTATTGGTTCAGCCATCGCCGCCTGGCTGCTAGCCGGACGCGTTGTCCTGTTGCCGGTTCCGGTCGGCACCTTTCTGTTGGCCATTTTTTGCCTGGACACGGCTCTCACCTTGAATGGCGTGTCTCATTCTATGCCTGCCGCAACACTGGGTGAATTCATTGCACGCGACGGCGTCCTGCGCCTGACCATCGATATGGCAGGCCTTGCCATCTCTGGAGCCTTCCTCGCAGTTCCAACCTTCACCGCATTGCAGACCTGGTCTGATGCTGACTGCCGGGCGCGCAGAATTGCTGGTACCAATGCGCTGGGTGCAGCGATCATGACGCTTGGCGGCCTGGCGCTTGCCGGTGCACAGTATCTCGGCGCTTCTGTGCCGGCGATCCTTGTCTTCCTGTCTGCGCTTAACCTGGTCGTTGCAATCGCAATGCTGGTCTTCCTGCCGACCAATCCGATGCGGGACGCGGTTTCGATACTTTATCGTTCGATCTTCCGCGTGGAGATCTCCGGCCTGGAGAACCTTGAAAAAGCTGGTCCGGCTCCAGTTCTAGCCCTCAATCACGTCAGCCTTCTCGACGCTGGACTTGCATTGACCTTAAGCGACAGAACGCCAACGTTTGCAATCGATTATGACATTGCCAAGCGCTGGTGGGTGCGTCCGTTCCTGCGCCTCGCCAACGCATTGCCGATCAACCCGTCAAAGCCGATGGCAACGCGGGCTCTGATCAGAACCGTTCAATCGGGCGAACCGCTCGTGATTTTTCCCGAGGGCCGTCTGACGGTCACCGGCTCCCTGATGAAAGTCTATGACGGCGCGGCAATGGTTGCTGACAAGACCGGGGCTATGATTGTGCCCATCCGCATCGAAGGCCTTGAAAAAACTCCGTTCTCGTATCTGAGACCCGACCAAATCCGCAAACGACTGTTTCCGAAAGTAAAGGTGACGATTATGGAACCGAAACGCCTAGAACTGTCCGAAGACCTGAAGGGCCGCAAGCGCCGCGCAGCAGCGGGTGCTGAACTTTACCAGGTCATGTCAGGTCTGATGTTCGAAACCAGCCTGTCACAAGACAGCACGATCCTCGACCGGGTCATCGAGACAGCCAAGGAGCGCGGATATTCGCAACTTGCTGTCGAAGACCCGCTGAGCGGCAAGCTCAACTACGGCAAACTTCTGACGGGCGTCTCCGTTCTGGCGCGCAAGATTGCAAAGCTGACACCCGGTGAAACCACACTCGGCATCATGCTGCCCAATGCCAACGGTTCTGCGGTGACCTTTCTTGCCGCTCAATCGGCCGGCAAGGTTCCGGCAATGATCAACTTCACCGCCGGACCGAGCAACGTACTGTCAGCCTGCCGGACAGCCAACGTCAAAACCGTTCTCTGCTCGCGTACGTTTGTCGCTCAGGCGCGGCTCGACAACCTCGTTGAGCAGCTATCGCCGCATGTCCGCTTCATCTGGCTTGACGAAGTCAGGAAGGAAATCACGCTCCTCGACAAAGTCAGAGGTCTCGTCACAAAGACCCGACCTTTGGTTGCGCGTCATGCCAGCGATACAGCCGTTATCCTGTTCACATCCGGGTCGGAGGGCGAACCGAAAGGTGTTGTCCTGACGCACAGAAACATTCTGGCAAATGCGACACAGGCTGCCGCCCGAATTGACTTCACCCCATCCGACAAGGTTTTCAATGTTTTGCCGATGTTTCACTCATTCGGCCTGACAGCTGGAACAATTCTGCCCCTGATTTCAGGAGTACCTGCATATCTTTACCCGTCTCCCCTGCACTATCGCATCATTCCCGAACTCATCTACGGCTCCAATGCAACAATTCTCTTTGGGACCGACACGTTCTTGAACGGATATGCCCGGACAGCCCATGCTTATGACTTCCGTTCGCTGCGCTATTGCTTTGCAGGCGCAGAGCCAGTCAAGCCGTCGACAAGAGAGACCTATCTAGAACGTTTCGGATTGCGTGTTCTTGAAGGTTATGGCGTAACGGAAACCGCACCCGTCATTGCGATCAACACGCCCATGTTCAACAAACCGGGCACGGTCGGCAAGCTGATGCCGGGAATGACAGCTAAACTGGAGCCCGTACCCGGCGTTGAAAGTGGCGGCCGACTGCTCGTATCCGGTCCGAACGTTATGGTCGGATACCTGAAATCCGAAAATCCAGGTGTAATAGAACCGCTCGTTGACGGATGGCACGACACCGGTGACATCGTTGACATCGATCAGGACGGTTTCATCACCATCAAGGGACGCGCAAAACGCTTTGCTAAAATCGGCGGAGAAATGGTCTCACTCGCCGCCGTTGAAGCGCTGGCTGGAAAGATCTGGCCCGACCATCTGTCAGCTGTTGCAGCAATCAAGGATCCCCGCAAAGGAGAGAAACTGATACTGGTCACTGAAAACCCCGACGCGACACGATCCGCGTTCGTTGAAGCCGCCAAATCAAACGGAGCTCAGGATCTGATGATACCGGCAGAAGTTCGTGTCGTGCCGAGTGTTCCGGTTCTGGGCTCTGGTAAACTGGATTTTGCCGGTGTCTCAAAGCTCGTTGCGGATGGTTCCGGCGAGTCCAAAGCCGCCTGATAGATCCAGCATCCCGTCTAATGACGGGATGCAATCCTTTAATCAGAAGGTCGCTCTTACTTCCTGGAAATTCAGATCATTTCACCCTTGCTCCCATCCGGTTGGACCGACTAGTCTCGCTGCTGCCTGCTCCAAGGTTGGAGCATTGTTGACGATTTGAGGAATGAGATGGCTATGCCCACACCCGCGTATGACGACCAGAACGTCTTTGCAAAGATCCTTCGAGGTGAATTGCCAAGTCACAAGGTCTATGAGGATGACAAGACGCTGGTGATCATGGACATCATGCCACGCGGCGACGGCCATATTCTGGTGATCCCGAAGAACCCGTCACGCAACATCTTCGACATCGCCGAAGATGACTTGAACGCTGTTATGGCAACGGTTCAGAAGATGGCACGCATTGTAATCACGGCATTTGCTGCGGATGGAACCACAATCCAGCAGTTTTCCGAACCGGCAGGTGGTCAGGTAGTCTTTCACACACATGTTCATGTAATTCCGCGTTTCGAAGGCGTCTCACTGAGACCCCACACAGGCGATATGGCGGACAATGACGTTCTTGCTGCTCAGGCTGAGAAAATCCGGGAAGCGCTCTCCTGATTGCCCCTTCAGCCAACGGAGCGCCATCGGAGTTCGCCCGCCTTTTCACATTTCAGCGCAAAGAGGTTCTGCCTCTTCTCAACAAGAATGGTACCTATGTGCCCTCCTGGGCGGGAATTCAAACACCGCCCCAGTACAGGCTAGCATACGAGTATGCAGCCAAGCACATGAAGGAACATGGCTTGTGCGACGGCCGGACACCGCCAGTCTGGACCTTTGAAACCCAGGAGGACGATCTTGAGCTGCTGGCGGCAAGCCTCCTTTCGGAGCACGAGTTCAATCAATTTGAATACGTGACTTTGGAGCTGCTGGTTCCGGAGAACCGGCTCCTGCGTTCTTCCTATGGCCATTGGTGTGAGCTTCTATTTCAATCCATAGAGACGGGACGGATCGAGGATGACGGCTCCTGGCTTTGTTTGAACGGGCAGCAAGACGATCACTCACCGGGTTCCGTCCAGATACTAATCCCTCACATCAGGAAAGAGTGGATCAGAAAAGTCGAACCATTGGAAATCAACCCGGATATGTACTAGCGGCCTCGTTTCTGCCGATCAGAAATCGATCAGTCCACGCCCGCCTGGACCGCTGCATCTTCCTGTTCTTTGGCGAGGTTTTGATCCTCCTGCAACACTTTGACGGGTGCGGGACGCTCAAAATAGCGTTGCGTGAAACTCTTGAATTCATCGAATTCAGGAACAATACCGAACATCATTCCCCAGCGCAGCCCCACTGCCCAAAGCACATCAACCGCCGTCATGCGTTCGCCAAGAACATATGGGCCCTTCGCGAGTTGCGCCCTCATATTTTCCATCACGGTATCGAAACTGCCATAGGGTGACATGACTTGTGGCGGTTCTTCCCGTTTGAGCGCACGATCCACCAGGGCGGGCTCAAAACAAGAGGCCATGTGAACGAACCATCGTAGGTACGGACCACGGCGGGGGTCATCGAGAGCGGGGGTTAATCCCTTTTCAGGAAACAAGTCGGCCGCATAGATATAGATGGCAACCTGTTCTGTAATTACTGCATCACCACTGCGCAATGCAGGCACTTTCCCGGAGGGGTTCACAGCCAGGTATCTGGGTTGCCGGTTCTCACCAAGTTTGAAGTTCAATACATTCAACTTGTAAGGTGCACCCAATTCCTCAAGGAGCACACGCACCCCGGTCGCCCGTGTCTGCGGTGCATAGAAGAGTTCCACTTGGTTGGTCATTCCGGTGTTCTCCTTCTTGCTGCAACACGGAGTGTGTTCAACTCATCGTATCAAGCTCCCTGAACAGCTACAGCAAAAAAGTCCGCAATACCGTCAACTACAAGAGATCGAGAGAAGTCCACCCAATGAGCAAAAAGGCCTCTGCCGCCAAAACGCCAATGACAACGCGCTGACGAGATCCAAGAAAGGCGGCAAATCCGAAGGCTGTTGCGGCAAGGCGCAACCACATGGGTGTTTCAGCGAGAACGCCTTGCGGAAAGAGGATCAGTTTGGAGATGAGCCCCGCAACGAGCGCCGTTGCAACACACCTTACCCAAATCAGAAGCTCACCGTCTTCACGCAGGCGTCCACCAGCAAAAACACCCAGCCAACGCCACACATCTGTTGCCAGCCAGCCGGCGACCAGGATCATGAGAAAGGGCCACCACCAGGTATCCGCATAAGCCCCGCTGCGCATGAGACCATCCATCACGACAGCCCCCGCCGCCAAATACGCGTAACCAGATACGCCAGCGTGCCACCCGCCAATCCGGTCCAAAGCAGATCAAGCCCAGGCAGTGAAATAAAAAAGACCGGCCCAAGCACCAGACCAGCCACCATGGACGCCTTGTCCGCATTCAGTCTTGCAGCCCCCCAGAGCGAGCACAGAAAATAAACGGGGGTCAAAAGAAACAAGGCCCCGGCCACAACGTCCGGAAGCCGCTCAACCAGCAAATAGGCAATGCCCGTCAATACAAAGACAAAGGTGGAAATCGAACTGCCGAAGCCCACAAAAAAGGGCAGCCTTGCCTCTCTCGGCAGGTCCGGCAGGTGTTTCATGGCATAGACCCAGGCCGTGACCGCAACGAAGTGTGACGCAATCAGAAGCTGCCAGTTCCTGGTTTTTCCTTGAACTTTGATGATCGGCATCAACGCCATTGTCATGGGCATCAGTCGCACGGAAGCAAGCGCCACGGCAATGCCCGCCGGGATAAGACCCATTCCGGAAGACAAGGCACCGGTCAAGACCACCACGGACGGCAACGCCCAGATAAAGCCAGTCATTGCAAGGGTTTCAAGCAATGTGAGGCCGGTCTCGCGAGCCAGTCCGGCATATCCGACAAATGCTGCCGTCAATATGAACGCAGGTATCGAGATTGCTGCACGTGCACCGCGAGCAAACCATTTCTTCGAAGAAATGACTTCCCTGTTTTCAGGTGGGTTTTCAGAAGCGCCGTTTGGCGAGGACATGAACGTAGACCAAAACGAAAATCGTAAGGAGACCTTATTTTCTGATCCTGTTCCCACGAAATGTCAACGCGGTGCCACAACAGGTTCTGTTCAATATTGACATGTTCTTGATGAGCAATTTCTCTGGTTCAACCAATGGCAATCGACCTCAACTGGACAGCGCTTTATGTCAGACCTCTCAAAAGACATCTGGTTAAATCGGTGGCTAAAGGGATTGCGTCTTGCCGATCACGTCTACAACGACGAATCCATTCGATGGGGTGAATTTATAGAACCGAGCGTTGATTCAAGACCTCGCCCTGCTAGCGACACTCTGCGCATCGCCGTGATCGCAAGCCTTCCAGTTGGGTTTTTGACGCTCAAGACACTGCTCGCCTTCGCACACCATTTTCCCGCAAAATTATACATCTCATGCCTGTTGACAGATGATCCTCTAAACCAGGATGCCCGGATCAGTGCACGCAAGCGCATATGGCACCTTTATCCCGAAGACATGCAACGTGAGCTTGAAAGCGCGACCGTTAGAACAGCCCTGTCGGCAGGTATTCCCGTTTATACAGGCGACATAAAGCAGGATTGGTTTCGCGAAACACTACGGGACTTTAAACCCCATGCAGTTTTGTGCTGTGGCTTCGGACAACTGATCGACAAACCGTTCCTCCGCATTCCGGACCTTGGTGTTTATAACTTTCACCCGTCCGACCTAGCGAGCGGGCATGGTGCCGGTCCGGCACCGCATGAGGATGTAAAGCAAAGAAACGCAGACACGACGCGCTGGACAGTCCATCTAATGAACGAGGAAATCGATGCCGGCCACATCGTCGGCAGCTCTCCTCCTATCAACATTCGTCGAAGCAACGGAAAGTTTGCGGACAATCCCATAGATTTTTACAGCAAGCTCACGGACGGGCTCGATCACCTAGTTTTTCATACGACAAAAAGTCTTGTTGCGTGGCATGCGCGCGGACAGACAAAACCTATGGACTCGATCGATTTCGAGAAGCTGTTTACGTCAGAAATCAAGGCCCGCATGATGCTGCCGATCGCCGACTTCGCGGAGGCTGTTTTCCCGGACCCGACATTGTTTGCCGACGTTTAGCAAACACGACATCCAACAGTCCGCACATTCTAGGCTCGACAGCCTTTACTCAAAAAGAAAGCCCCGGCAATACCGGGGCTTTCTAAGCTTGGAACGGACCGATCAATCCGCCAGCGGCACCTTGGGCACCAAGCTCTTCTTGGAGGAACCGCCTTTGCCGGACGACGATGCTTTGCTGTCCTTGCCGGACGCTGCCGATTTCGCCGGCGCTTTCCGCTTGCGCTTAGGGCGCGGCTTGGGCTCGGTCTTGGCTTTGGTTTTCGGTGGTGTCGCCCGCTCCTCAACGCTTTCAAGAAGGAGACCCTTCCCGTCTTCCGAAACCGACACTTTGACCATGCCGCCTTTTTTCAACTTGCCGAACAGCACCTCATCGGCAAGCGGTCGCTTGATATGCTCCTGGATAATCCGGCCGAGAGGTCGAGCGCCCATTCGATCATCATACCCTTTCGTCGCCAGCCATTTCACGGCCTCATCGGTCAACTCGAACGTCACGTTGCGATCAGCAAGCTGTACTTCCAGCTGCATGACGAACTTCTCGACGACTTTGTAGACGACCTCGATCGGCAAGTTGCCAAACGGAATGATCGCGTCCAGACGATTGCGGAACTCTGGCGTGAACAGCTTGTTGATCGCTTCGGTATCGTCACCTTCACGTTTCACACGATTGAAGCCGACAGGCATCTTGGCCATGTCCGCAGCGCCAGCATTCGTCGTCATGATCAAGATGACATTGCGGAAATCGACCTGTTTGCCGTTGTGGTCGGTCAATTTGCCGTGGTCCATGACCTGCAGCAGGATGTTGAACAGATCCGGGTGGGCCTTCTCGATCTCGTCCAGCAGCAGCACGCAATGCGGATGCTGATCGACGCCATCGGTCAACAGGCCACCTTGATCAAATCCGACATAGCCCGGAGGTGCGCCGATCAGGCGCGACACCGTGTGCCGCTCCATATACTCCGACATATCAAAACGGATCAGCTCTACCCCGAGCGATGAAGCCAACTGACGGGCAACTTCCGTCTTGCCGACACCAGTCGGTCCGGAGAACAGGTAACTGCCGATCGGCTTGTCAGGCTCGCGAAGCCCCGCTCTGGCCAGCTTGATCGCCGAGGCCAGGGTTTCAATCGCATTGTCCTGGCCGTAGACGACCCGTTTCAGGTCCTTGCCGAGGTTCTCAAGAACTTCAGCGTCATCCTTGGAAACCGACTTCGGCGGGATCCTGGCCATTGTGGCAATGGTGTTTTCGATTTCCTTCACACCAATGGTCTTACGCCGCCGCGCCTCCGGCACAAGCATTTGGGACGCACCGGTCTCGTCCAGAACATCGATGGCTTTGTCTGGAAGCTTGCGGTCAGAAATGTATTTCGCTGACAGCTCAACAGCTGTCTTGATGGCATCGTTGGTGTAGCGAACCTTATGGAAGTCTTCGAAATAGGGCTTCAGTCCGCGAAGGATATCGATTGCATCGGGAATCGACGGTTCGTTGACATCGATCTTCTGGAATCGCCGCACAAGTGCCCGATCCTTTTCGAAAAACTGGCGATACTCCTTGTAGGTCGTGGACCCAATGCAACGGATTGCTCCCGACGCAAGCGCCGGTTTGAGAAGATTGGAGGCATCCATGGCACCACCGGATGTGGCACCTGCCCCAATCACGGTATGGATCTCGTCAATGAACATGACGGCACCCGGGTAGTCCTCGATCTCCTTGACCACCTGCTTCAGACGTTCCTCGAAATCGCCGCGATAGCGCGTTCCGGCAAGAAGCGAGCCCATATCCAGCGAAAAGATGGTGGCGTCCTTTAGAACATCAGGCACGTCACCATTGACGATACGGTGGGCCAATCCTTCCGCGATCGCAGTTTTGCCAACACCTGGGTCTCCGACAAACAGCGGATTGTTCTTTGACCGCCGGCACAAAATCTGGATTGTGCGCTGGATTTCGCTGTCTCGTCCAATCAGTGGATCGATTTTGCCACCAGTCGCCTTGTCATTGAGATTGACACAATAAGCTTCAAGCGCATCGGTCTTCTGACTTGATTTCTTGTCCGCCTCCGCGCCTGGCAATACGTCTTCTTCTTCCGCACCTTCCACGGGTCTGGCTTCGGACATACCAGGGCGTTTCGCGATACCGTGTGAAATATAATTCACCGCATCGTAACGCGTCATATCCTGGTCTTGCAGGAAGTAAGCAGCGTGGCTTTCCCTCTCAGCAAAAATCGCAACCAGCACATTCGCGCCCGTGACTTCTTCACGCCCAGAAGACTGCACATGAATCACGGCACGTTGAATGACGCGCTGAAAACCAGCGGTCGGCTTGGAATCATCGTCACTGTCCGTGACCAGATTATCGAGTTCGGTTTCGATGTATTCTAGGAGGTTCCTGCGGATTGTATCCAGGTCAACATTGCAGGCCCGCATTACGGCCGCAGCATCCTGGTCATCGAGCAACGCCAGAAGGAGATGCTCGAGTGTCGCATATTCCTGCTGGCGTTCGTTCGCGAACGCCAGAGCCTGGTGAAGGGCTTTTTCAAGACTGCGTGAGAAGGAAGGCACGTGCGTTGGTCCTCACTTTTTTTCCATGACGCATTGCAAAGGATGTTGGTGCTTTCGCGCAAAATCCATCACCTGTGTCACTTTTGTTTCCGCGACTTCGTAAGAAAATATCCCGCATTCTCCGACGCCGTGGTGGTGAACATGAAGCATGATGCGAGTCGCTTCTTCGCGGTTTTTTTGGAAGAAGTTCTCCACAACGTGAATGACAAACTCCATCGGCGTGTAGTCGTCATTCAGCAGCAGCACACGATACAGATTTGGCCGCTTGGTAACCGTTTTCGTCCGGGTGACAACGACCGTTCCGGCATCGCCACCGTCATTGTCATAATCAGAGCCTGCCGACATTGCCCAGTCTATCGCCTTATTCACTCCGGCCATCACTCATTTCATACTAGCGGGCAGAAGCTAACTCTGGAAAGCCTGCCCGTAACCCAAACCGCAGCTCCGAAAAACGTCCGCGGTCGCTTTGCTTCTACGGTAATCCTGCCGCGCAAGCCGTCCTTGCGCAATGGTCGATTTCATCAACAAACCGGTGAACTGCACAAATCGGCATAAAGTGCAGCCGGTATTGCTGAATGTAGGTCTCTCAAAAGAGATTAAAAGATGGGGAGGTAGCGCATTTCCAATCCGTGAAGACGATGTGTTCGACACCAACAAAAGACTGGGCAAAACTGTGCATATACGAAAAAACCCGGCTCAAATAAGCCGGGTTTCGATCAATTCACTGCCTTTCAGCGGCAGAAATTGGAAATTACTTTGCCAACTTGCTCATCACGCCTTCGTAAGGCTTGTAAGCGTCTTTGGACATGTCAGTGAACATTTCACCGAGCTTGGTCATTTCACCGACGAAGCCTTCGTAAGCGCTCTTGGCGTAGTCAGCCTGAGCTTCAAAAGCCTTGTCCAGAGATTTGGAGGACACGAGCTTCTCGACTGCAGCAGTACCTTCATCGAAGGACTTTTTCTGATAGTCAGCGACTTCGGCTGCAATTGCCTGCATGCCTTTGCTCATCGTGCCGAACGACTCCATGGCCATGTCCATGTTGTCTTTGCTCATCTTCTGGATCTCATCGAAGTTATTCATCATCTAACTGCCCTCATCCGGCGAACCGGTCTTTGTGGCCTCGTGGTTGCTCCATTCGGCAGCCGGCGCGCTAATCGCGTTACCTAATGAAACTTCACATAATGCACTGCACAAAAAGTGTCAAGGTGATTTTGCATCGCAACAACAACCATTACGAGAAATTAATAATGTTATAAAACCGAAAGGCGCGTACCCGCGACAGGTAAAATAGCAGCCAAATAGAAAATCCACTGCAACGAATGCCCCAGCGGCACTTCAAGTTATTCCTCCAATATTTTCACCATGAAACAACACGACCCAAAAAAGAAACACTTCATTAAGAAAATTTACTTGATAATTTCAAAAATTATCTTCGCTAACGATATAAAAATCAAATAACAACCGATTAACTATTGATTAACTCTAATCAAAATCAATTTTTTTAAGTGTTTTTTGCGCAAACTATTTACACATTCGTAACCGTGTTTCCATCAAATACACACGTAGTCGACGGGGTAGCCGGATTGAATCGCACGGGGGTTCATGATCCAGTCCAGGCAACTTCAAACACTGGCCGCGTGACCCTGAATGGGATAGTTATTGTGTTTGGTATGCGTTTTCTTCGCAATGCGAGAATGGTTGCCCGTGCAGGCAAGATTTTGGTCCTAGGCGCTCTCTTGCTGAGTGTTCCGTCTACGGCGATGGCCAACCCGAAATATGCCGGCATCGTTGTCGACGCAAAAACCGGCAAGACCCTTTATGCATCTTCCGCAGATGCCTATCGCTACCCAGCTTCGCTGACAAAGATCATGACCCTTTACGTGGTCTTTGAAGAGCTCGAGGCAGGTCGGCTTTCGCTCGATTCCAAATTGACCGTATCCAAATATGCCGCTGGTCGCCCACCTTCGAAGATAGGCGTCAAGGCAGGCCGCACGATCAGGGTCAAGGATGCCATTCTGGCGCTCGTAACCAAGTCAGCCAATGATGTTGCAACAGTTGTGGCGGAAAACATCGGCGGTTCTGAGAAGAAGTTCGCGCAACGCATGACCAGGACTGCGCGTCAGCTCGGCATGTCCAAAACGACCTTCCGCAACCCACACGGTCTGCCAAACTCCAAACAGCGCACAACCGCAAGAGACATGGCACGGCTTGGTCGGGCAATTCAGGAGCGCTTTCCGCAGTATTACGGCTACTTCAAAACCCGGTCATACAAATACAAAGGCCGGACCTACGGCAATCACAACAAGCTGCTTGGTCGGGTCAAGGGCGTAGACGGCATTAAGACAGGCTACATTCGCGCGTCCGGTTTCAATCTGGTCACTTCTGTCAATCGCGACGGACGCCACATTGTTGCAGTTGTCATGGGTGGCAGGTCTGGAAAGTCCAGAAACGCCCATATGACCAATCTCATCAGCCGTTATCTGCGCAAAGCCAGCCGCGGACCAAAAACCGTGCCTGCGATCGCAAAGAGCAATGTTCAACCGACATTCGTTGCCGCGAATTTGAAAAATCCGCCGTTGCCGGTTTCTAAGCCCGGCAGCAAACCTGCGCCTGCGACCGGTGCTCCGATGGTGCTTGCGTTTTCAGCGCCCAAACAGGCTGGTGTCGTACCTGCCCCGCAGCCGGCAACCGTGCCCGGTTTTGGTGAAGCAGTGCCGTTGCCGCCGCGCCTCGTGAAGCAGCGTTTCGACAGCACCTTCGCAGTTGCAACCGCGCTGCCGCCTATTCCGCCGGAAAGCCCGGACGGCTCGTTGAGCACGAATTCCATCTCGAAAACTGCACTGCTTCAGGCCGCTCAAGCCCGTTCAGGTGGAACGTCGCAACAGCAACTGGCCCTTTCGAATGCTCCGGCAACCCGGTCCGTTCAAGTAGAAACAATCCAGCTGGACACCGTGCCTGTAGCAACGATCAGTGCAAAACAGGCAATCGAACAGCAGCCGGACACACAAGTAGCTGCGCTTGCGCCAGTCGAGCCTGAAACAGCCGACGATACAGTGACTGTGGCAACCAGCGACAGCAAGGATATCGAGCCAGGCTGGCAGGTCCAGATTGCAGCGACAGAAACCGAAGGCCAGGCAATTCGTATGTTGAAGAACGCCAAGGCCAAAACCGGTGGCGCCCTGCGTGGCCGCTCACCGTATACCGAACCGGTCGAATCCGGCGGACAAACCCTCTATCGAGCAAGGTTTGTCGGCTTCGACAACAAAACTGCAGCCAAAAGAGCCTGCAGAACACTGAAAAAAGCAAAATATGCTTGCTTCGCCATCTATCAGTAACCGCGTAACGGATGCCGTCAATGTCTTCTGAGAAGCGTGTCTTTAGCCTCGTTGATTTTCGCCGCGAGGAAACCGGATCCTCCCTGGTCGGGATGAACCCGCATCATAAGCCTTCGGTGCGCGGCTCGAATTTCCGCGTCCCCGGCTTCGGGCGTAAGCCCCAGGATCTGGTAGGCCTCCTCATCTGTCATGGGGCCCGCGCTCGGCGAGCTTCCCTGCCGCTCTGTTCCATCCGTCTGGAAGTGTTCACGCCATCCGGCAAGCCGGCGGTCGAGATAAGCTTCGACTAACTTCTGACTTTGTTCATCCTGGCCAGATTCGCGCCAGAATGTTTCAAGTTCCTGGTCGTTGAGATCATCAAGCCCGCGGCCCTGAAAGCCGCCGGCCAACACCGTCCCGGTCATGGCTCCGCTGTCGTGATCCAACTCCATTTCAACCATTGCCGTTCGCACACGCGACCTCTGCCCGGAAGACTTCTGCGGTTTGTAGCCACCAGAAAGACCCGGAAAGACATGTTGTCGAAGCAACATCACGCCAAGCCCAAATGCTGGTAGCGCAAACGCAAAGCGTCCCGTAACGGCAAAAAATCCTGCAAGTGCTATCATGAAGACCCCAGCGAATGTACGCAGTTGCCTGGCAAGCGCGGCTGGGTTGGCGTGCACAAAGTTCCTGGCCAGCGTCAAAACGGCGACGAGAAGGACAATTCCGATCAGTAGGTAGAACATTCGGTCCCTTGGGACTGGATTGACAGATAAAGGATCGGGCAGCTCCAAACTGCCACGAACTTCCTGCCATCAAAATGGGGCATTCCAAAGCACTTTTGAAGGAACGCTCTTAGGTAGCCTCTTGCAGATTCGGGTCACGACTTTGGAGGAAGCTGTTGCAGAAGCAGCCGCGCACCCTGCCCGCCCCTTTTTTCCAACGCGTGAAGCGCCGATCGACCACCGCTTGCAAAAACTGCAACCGCCTTCAAAAGCTCTGCCAATTGTCGGGCTGCTCCAGCATCGAATGGGCAATAGGCCCCCTTTGTCAGGCGCGCCATTTCACGAAAAGCTTTTTCCGCTACTGGATCGCGACCCTCCTGAAACAGAAACATCGGCACCCCGAGCAGCCCAAGTTGACCCGCCTTGTCGCACAGCAAATCGACATCTTCTTCCATACAGTCGCCGACATAGACCAGCGCCGCTATCTTTTCCCTGTCGGCCGCTTCAAGCGCGGCCGTCAGAACCTTGCGAATCTGCGTGCGCCCGCCCTGACATGAAATTCGACTCATCGCACGAGCCAAATCATCGCTGGAATTAAACCATCGCGATGCCCGGCATTCGCCGAATCCTCGAAAAAAAACAAGCTTGATGTTCAGCCCACCGATGCTCCCGGCTTCCTGAAACATTTCTGCCTGAATGTGACAGGCCTGGTCCCAGGTCGGCTGTCGGCTCATCGTCGCATCAAGCGCAAAAATCAAACGACCGTCGCTTCCTGGCTGCGGTTTGATGCTTCGCGCCTTTTCCAGGAATGCCGAGACATCGGCATCCGCTGACGGAAGTTCTGATTTTTGCCGGACAAGCGCTTCTTTCATGCGGTCGTCGGTCTTACCCATGCTTGCCTAGTCCTTGTGACTTTCTCTGACATTCAACTTGGGACGCTCGAGGGACTTTGGCAAGTTCAGGTGCTCACGGGAGCTGAGTGCAGGGACCAAAATTTTCGTAGAGGCCGTTCACGTGGTTCGATGCTTCAAGAAATGAGCCCGGCGAAGATAGAACTCCACCAAAAGAGCATTCGGTACCCAGCACGCCCAACTTATGATGGGGTACGCAATGGCAAAGTCTGCACCTAAGGCCATCGAAGACCCCAGATAGACCCTTAAGGTGACGGCGGCAAAGGTAAGCGCCGCGGACCGAAGCATCCAGCGTCTGTGCCGAGCAATCTGACGATTCACCGCAAAATAGAAGGCTGCACCCGTGGTACCCAGCCAAACGACTGCCAGCGTGGCAAACCCAACCGTGGCAAAGGCGCCGGTGGTCGTATGGAATGCAAGCTGAAGACCCGCAAGGCCCGAGACAAGGATTGCTCCCACGTAGACCCGACCACTCCAACGGTGCAGAGCAGGCCAGCGTGACCGCAAGACGGACATGAATTGAAACGGCATCAGGGCCAGTGCAACCGGCGCGACCCCGATATGTGCGTAAAGTGCCAGGGCGTTACCGCTGAGATTATGGGCAACGAATTCCATTCCCTGTTGAACTCCCAGCGGTATGAAGCGGTAAGACACGATTGCAACCAAGACCGAAGATACCGTCGCCAGCCAAAAGCCGGAGCTGTTCGCAAGCCTTGAAATTCGTTCCATGTCGTTCCCCTCCTCATAACTTGACACTGTCAAGATAAGATCGAACTTGACAGTGTCAAGCTAATCACGGATGAAGCCTTCATGACGAATGCCTCCAAAAGCCGCCCGAGGGACGGAACGCTTCGCACCAAGTTGGTTGATGCAGGCGTCGAATTGTTGAGAGACCGAGGGCCCGATGGTTTGTCCTTGAGGGAATGCGCGGCAATGGCTGGTGTTTCGCATGCAGCGCCAGGCTATCACTTCAAAAACCTGATGGGGCTTTCAACGGCCATCGCAGCCAGAGGATATCGTCTTTTTTGCGATGCCATGCTTGCAAGAAGAGACAAGGCGGGCCCTGCGCCTTTTGAGCGTCTCTCTGCGATCTGTCACGGCTACCTGGACTACGCAGCGGGACATCCGGAATTGTTTCTGTTCATCTTCTCGGGGCAGAAATTCAATGAGAACGACCAGGACTTCTGTGAGGCCTCTTCCAAGGCATACAGTATCTTGCGGGAAACGTGTGCACCCTTGGTGCCTGCCGGAACTGAGATCGAAGAAACCGAGATCCTGATCTGGTCGCTCGTTCACGGTTACGCGCATTTGGCCATGACCCGAAAAAAGGACAACCCGAAGCTGGGGCGCGGCTGGCCTGAACTGGACGCCTTGCTCTCACATCTGCGCAACGCACTTTCCGCCCAATCCGCTTACAACGCCCGCAATTGAGCCTTTCGTTAGAGGAGGCAAAGCTCTGTCAGGTCGCGACGCATTGCGTCCGGCATCGCCACCGCCTCGCCTGCAAGCCGGATATCACCGGGAGCTTCATCCACCTTCAGATACCGCCAACCCTGAAACGGGCGCTTGGGCCGGTATTGGGTCAATATCAAACGGGGTTCCAGCACAAGATTGCACCGTTTGATACCCGCATCATCGGTAAACGGGCGAATGTCCAACAGGTGTTGGCGCGCTTGGATCTTCCCCTTGATGACCCAGAAGAGCGACCCGCCGTCCAGCAACTCATCCTTTCGGGTCGGGACCATGCGTGTTGTGTGTGTCGTCACCTCTTCCGCACCAGCAAGGCGCGCCTGCTCGACACGGTAGTCGATCCAGGCCTGAAGAGATTCTGCGCTGTCTGCTCCCACACACAATTTGACAAGATGCAAGGTCATAGACCTGACCTAGCAGGCCTGCCGGTTCCGTCAAGCTGACTTCTGGAAACGGCGGTGGATTTTGCACAGCAAGAGTGACGTAACGCTTGCGGTAGACGCCCAACAGGGGTCTCATAGACGTATGGAAGTGTTTCTCACAGGCGGGACCGGTAGCATTGGTTCGGCAGTCCTTAAGCGACTTCTCGACGAGAACGCCCGGATTGTCGGCCTCGCCAGATCAGACGCGTCGGCTGAAAAACTACGTGCTCTGGGGGCCAATGCCTACCCCGGTGACCTGCGCTCTCCAGAAAGCTGGGTGAGCCGCGCTGCCGCCTGTGACGCGGTGGTGCACTCCGGCGCAACTTTTTCTGCAGACATGGGCCGTGTCGACAGGCAATCAATGTTGGCATTGAAAAAGGCCGCGCAGCACCGTCAGCAACCACTCAAGGTGATCTACACCGGCGGTGTCTGGCTGTTTCCGCAAACGACATCACGAAACGTGATCACGGAAAAAACTCCATTTTCGCCTCTGCCTGCCTTTCGCTATATGACCGAGACAATCAGAACCTTGTCACACGGCACAGACATGAACCTTGCCGTGGTGCATCCGGCACTGGTGTGCAGCCGGAACTTCGGACCTATCGCAGAGATGACCGATGCCTTGAAGAAGGGCCAACCGTTCAAAACAAGAGCTACGCGCGATACGCTGTGGCCACTGGTCGAAGTCAACGATCTTGCAGATTTCTACGCGCGCGTTCTGCAACAGTCCCGTTTCAGAATGTCCCTGATTGCCAGCTGCATTGCCGGGATCTCGGTCGGTCACCTTGCATCGCACATTTCCGCAAGACACGGCGCACCGTTGGAAATCGACACGACGCAAGCCCCCGAAGAGACAGATCCGGAAACCGACTGGAGCGCGGGTTATGCCTTGTCGCAGAAAGTGGACGTCAGTCACGCCCGTCGCACCACCGGATGGCAGCCCGAGCATTCCACCATCGAAGATCTGGTTGTCACACTGTCAAAATGAACACTGACAATTCCGTATAACGACGTTAGCGATTTTCTCAATTCGAACAAAGACTTTCTAAAGTTTCCCAACTTAGATTTAAGCCAAGGGCAACTTGGGGCATTTCATTGATCCGTTCGTTATTCACAGGTTTGGCGTATCTTCTTTTGACGGTTTCACTTGCCGCCAGCGATTGGCCGCTTGGCACATTTGAGGTTCGCAATACGGCCGGGTTTGTTCAGGAAGGCGACGTGCGCAGGACGATCGAAGTCGATCGAAATGCCGGTACAGCCGAGATTGCCGGTACTGAAGGCGATGGCCTGAGTGTGAAGATCGGCGGGACCCGGATACACCTTTTCCGGATCGAAAACGGCCTTGCGTCGATAGAATGGGATGCAAGCGGAACCAATTTGCTCCATGGCGTCGATATTCAGGCGCTTCTCGGTAAGGAGACGCCGCAAAACGTTCCGGGTTGGGGTGCCCGCCTTGCCTGGCCCGGTGCCGGTTCGGTCCAGATGGTGCTGCTGCCACTTCGGCAAAACGCCTATACTGGATTTCTGATCAGCCGGCCGGCAGGTCGGATCGTTGTGCGTCAAATGGAATTCAGAAAGGTCTCCGGTCCATCCAATCGCCCAGGATCGACAGGATCAGCTGATAGGCGTCGCGCGGACATTTCCGGCTAGAAAAACGAAAAGGCGCAGCTCCCGGCTGCGCCTTTGTTCTGAACACGTCCAGCTGTTCTTATTGAGCAACAGCGACGGCTTGTTTGGCACTTTCCACATCATTGAACAAAAGAACCATCGTCAACGCGACGCCAACGACAGCGACAGTCCAAAGAGTGACGCTCCAACAAGATTTCTGCACGTTTTCGTCCATCAAATCCCTACACTTTGTTATTCGGCACCGGGTCCCACCGACCTCAAATGTGGCGCCATTGGGGCGATGAGGTAAACGATCCCTTACCCTTTCGCAAGCGCAAAAAAGGAGCAACTGGTATCGCTTTTTTGCAGAGCTTAAATCCTTTCAGTTTTTCAGCACCTTATGGTTTCCCACAGTGTTCCTTAGTGCTGTTGGATAAACTCTGTTATGACAATTTAAAGCCGGAGTTCACCCGCCGGCATCGTCAAAAGGTTCGTGATGCAGTCCCTCTCATATCTGGATATCGCCGCAGCCGTCTGGTTTCTGTTTGCCTGGTTCGGCTTCAATTTATTGATTGACGTCAGTCCCTTAAGACAAAAAACTCTGTCAAGCGCAATGGACGACTTTCGACGTGGCTGGATGATCTCCATGTGCATGCGCGAAGTCCGCATCATGGACACCTCCATCATGGCCGGCCTCCAGCAAGGCACTGCCTTTTTTGCCTCAACGGCACTTTTGGCAATGGGGGGCTGTTTTGCACTGCTCGACGCGACAGAGCGGATACTTCAAATTGCGGGGGACCTGGCGATACCAGGTGCAGACAGCCGAGCCTTATGGGAAATCAAGGTTCTTGGCCTGATGCTGATTTTCGCCTATGCCTTCTTCAAATTCGGCTGGGCCTATCGGCTTTTCAACTATGCGAGCATCATTATGGGTGCCGTTCCGGACCTCGGACAAGCTGAAGACCAAGCGGTTCGAAAAATGGCAATGCAGGCCGGCGAACTAAACGTACTCGCCGGACGCCATTTCAACCGAGGTCAACGCGCTTTTTTCTTCGCAATCGGATTTCTTGGCTGGTTTGCCGGCCCCTACGTTTTTGCAGGGGCCACGCTCGCAGTACTGATCGTGCTCACACGGCGTCAGTTTGCTTCAAGAGCACGCTCAGCCGTGTTTTCAGGGCAATATCCAAACCTTGGATCACCCGTCAAATCCGGAGAATAAACCGATACCGGGTCGTCGAAACCCTTCACCTGATACCGTCCATAAAGACCTGAACGGCAGCCCATGATGTCGGAAAGAGCGTCGGAAACCAGCACTTGACGCTCAAGGTCTTTCGCCAGTTCGGCAATACGCGCCGCCAGGTTGACGACCGGTCCCACCACAGTGAAATCAAGCCGCGTTTCGCTGCCGACATTGCCATAGAATACATCGCCGGCATGCAACGCGATCCCAACGCTCATGTCCGGGGTCGCAGCGCATGTTCTCGCGCTGTTGATCGTTTCGATCCGCTGCAGTGTCTCGCGCGCTGCAAGCAAGGCCCGCTTGGCGGCATCGCGCGCCTCATCATCCGTTTCATAGGGGAAGATGGCCATCACTTCATCGCCGATGAACTTCAGCACTTCGCCGCCATGGGCTTCCACAGCTGCCGTCATTGCACCGAAATACTTGTTCAAAAACAAGATGACCTTGTCGGCAGGCAAGGTGTTGGACATCCGGGTAAACCCGCGAATGTCGGCAAAGCTTACAACCGCTTTGATCCACTCGCCCTCGCCTCGGCGTGTCGTCCCGTCGAGAACGCGCGAACCGGCGCGCGGGCCAACATAAGTCTCCAGTACAGTTTCCGCCGTGCGTTTCAAGGTTTTGAGCTCACACACCAGGGCCAGCGGCCGCACGAGCGACTCAAAAACACTGATATGAGAACTTGCAAACCCACCGGGCGTCTTGGTTGCGAAGGTAGCAACCTTTACAGAGCCATCCGAAAACGGCAGCGGCAGCGCAATATAGTCGGTGTAACCTTCATCCCGCAGTTCAACCGTGACCGGAAACTCCACGGCAATCGAAGGTTCTTTCTCGATCCGGACACGCACTGCAGCGCTCGTTTCGTGAACACGCTTGATCGGACTGGAATGGTAGTCCTCTTCCGAACTGTTATCAGACGTATAGAGCCTGAGCTCCCGCGTTCCATCACTTGCCCAAATGGATGCTTCTGCACGCACGTTCGGGTGGACGACCCAGATACCTGTTGTCGCCCTGTCGACCGGCACATTGCCGCGACGCAGGCGTTCAGCAAGCTCTGAAACGATTTCCAAAGTATCATTCAAATGCGAAGCGTCGCTGTAGAGCCACTGTACAACGTCTGCCGCGACGATCGGCGCTTCGAGGACCATGAGCCCACGTCCTTTCAAATCCCTGAGTTCATTCAATATATGGTGCGACGCAACCGTCTGTAAAAGAGGTTGAACCCAAAAATGAGATGTAAGTTAAAAGTGATTTGCCGCCTTCAGGGTTGTGGGAAAAATTCCGTGCTCCGCCCGATCGCCCAATAGACCGCCAATCCGAGCCATTCTCTAAACGCGATGTCGAATCGGCGCAGCCCCTTTGAAGCGCCATCGAATCCCAACCCTCTGTCCACTTCCCCCCTGGTTCTATAGTCCACAGGATAAGCCGTCAGCCCTGTCCACCCGGCCTTCTCAAAGACCCCCATGGACCTGGGCATGTGATAGGCGGAGGTGACGAGCAGCCACCTTTGGCCCGGCTGCGGATCCACGATCTTCTTGCTCAAGGTTGCGTTTTCCCAGGTGTTGCGCGACTCGTCCTCCAGCACAACGCGCTCCGGTGAAATTCCAAAATCGGCAAAGAGACGTCCTGCCCCCTCGGCCTCCGTCGCCTGCGAAGAAATAATGACGCCCTGACCGCCGGTGTGCACGACGATTGCGTCAGGCAACAATCTTGCAAGCCGCGCAGTGATCGTTATGCGTTCAGCCGACATGGTCAAAGCAGTGTCTCCTCGAACACCGGTCACGACGGTATCGACCGCGCCACCGAGAACGATAATGCCATCAAATCCACTGATCTCTGCGGGACGAGGAAACCGGTCTTCCAGTGGCTGGATCAACCAGTTGGCTGCTGGAGAAAATCCACAAATAATCAGGCCAATAAGCCCGGTCCAAGTCATCAGCTTTGCGATACGCCGACGATTGGTGAATGCCGTTATCACCAAGCCAAACAGAATCAACGCGATCAGAAAGTTCGAAGGCTGAATGAAAAACTGACCGATTTTCGAAACGTAGAAGAACATCCGCCCTCCAAGGAAACCATTTTGTTGCAGAACAACGGCTGACGTCATCCAACAAGTCAAGACAGAGCTTCAAACTCGCTCTGATCGCAACAGGAAGGTCAATGTCCATGCTGCGAGACAGCCCAAAAGCCACAACAAAATCAGATCACATTCATCTCTGGATGCGGCAGTCATTGCAGCTGGAAATTTGCGGAAAGTTGCGTCCTTATAGACAACTCGTTTGTTGCCTCTTACCTCCATCTGCCGCCTCAACTCATTGCCAGTCGCAAAGCTGGTAGAGACATTTGAACTGTAAAAAGACTGACACACAAACTCGACATTCTGCGCCGAGCCAGGAGCCCATTTGCCGAAATTACTTCCAACGAATGCCAGCACGATTCAGCAGAGTTTCATTGGAATTTTTCGCAAAGGGAATAATCGTGATCGGAGTCACAGGGTTTTGAAATCAATTGAGGCAATCTCTAGGCATCAATTCGAAGGCTTAATCGAGGATAGCCAGATGACACTCTATATGAAACTTGGTGGACGTAAGGCAGTCATGCAGGCAATGCCGCGTCTGAAGCAACGTCTGGAACAGGATGAATGCTTCGATCTCTCCGGTTTCCGTGAAGAGTTCGAGCGTTCCGATGACCTGACAGAATTCCTGATTTTCCTGTCAGGAGGTGCGCCGTTCTATGATGGAAAGCCCGTGTGCGAGCTGCTCTCGCCAATCTGCACCTGCTCCGACCTCTACGCCCGGTTCGTCGATCACCTGGTCGGCGCATTCTTTGGCGGCAAAGCCGGCACGGGAGACGAAACTGAATTTCGGAGACTGCTGGACCGCTTGCGTCCGCAGGTTCTCAGCCCGAAACCCGTTGCTCCGGTGCTGGTCTATTCGGTCGAACCGGAAACGCTGAGCGCTTAAGGCGCACTTACAAAACAAAACGCCGGTGGAACCATCCACCGGCGTCCTGAGAAAGTTTCCTTCAGAGCTTGATCAGCCCAGCTCGTCCACGCTGGTCACGACCTTTCCGACAAGACCATAGTCAATGCCCTCTTCCGGGCTCATCCAGTAGTCGCGATCCGTGTCCTTTTCGATCCGGTCGATCGGCTGGCCAGTTGCATCAGCGAAGATCTTGTTCAATCGATCACGCATCTTGATGATTTCCTTGGCCTGGATCTCGATATCCGTTGCCATGCCGCCGGCACCACCGGACGGTTGATGCAGGAGAAAGCGCGTGTTCGGAGTACAAAACCGCTTGTCCTTCGGCACGGACACGTAAATCAGGGCACCTGCGCTGGCGACCCAGCCCATTCCCAGTATCCGCACCTCAGGTGCTACAAACTTGATGGTGTCATGGATCATGTCGCCCGATTCAACGTGGCCGCCAGGCGAAGAAACAATCACCGTAATCGGATCGTTCGAGACCTGTGCAAGGGCAAGCAAACGGGAACAGACGTCGCGGGCCATTTCCTGTGTCACCGGGCCGGTGATCAGAACTGTGCGCGCTTCGAACAGATGCTTGTCGACTTGGATCGACTGCTGGCTCTTGGCTTTGTCCTCGTCATCATCGTCGAGGCGTGCAGGCACCGTGGTCGAATAGTTTTTCATGCGCAGGATTAAGCTCCCTTGGCTGTTGGGCCGGTTGAACCGGCGTTTTCAACGGACGATGGCCACAAGTCCATCATCCCGGCATTAAGTCATGTGTATGCGAAGTCTGGGGCACTCGCAAATGATGTGATCCTCAATAACGTGAAAAGAGTTATCAGAAAGGCAACGGCGGACCAGATCGATGCCTCAGTCTCCACGTGGAAGTTGGCTGTCAATCGCCTTTTCCCTGCGTCCGACAACGAAGTGCCAGACAAGCATGACTGCAAAGGGCAAGGATGGCCAGACGAACCATAGTGTGGACAACCCCGACGTCAGAAGATTGAGAATGAAGAAAAACCCGATCATGAACACACAGCTGCGCACTTTTCTCGGTTGCGCGCGCAACCAGCGCCGTGCCTGCTCGAAACCGTTGGCAACGGCTTGCGTATCCTTGTCCCAATTGGGTCTATCCGATGTTGAACCGGGACTGTCGGCCTCGTCTGCGTTTTGAGCAGTCGTGCTTTCCTGCGGCGCATTACGTCCTCCCATTCGAACAGAATAGGTTTCAACCGGATCAGCGACGTTCTTGACTTGTTGTGGGCCAAGCGGTTCAAAGCCGAGCGCCATTTTTGTTTTGACCTGATCGTAAACCGACTGCGACAGCATTATCCCGCCCGTGGGCGCAATTTCCTGAAGGCGCGCAGCGACATTCACTCCGTCCCCATAGATGTCATCGCCCTCGACCATGATATCGCCGAGATTGATGCCGATCCTGAATTCCATTTTGTTCAAGTCGGGCAGTTCGGAATTGCGGTGCAAAAGTTCGTTCTGGATGTCGACCGCGCATTGAACGGCTTCCAGAACCGAAGTGAACTCGATGATGACGGCGTCACCCCAGGTATTAACAATCCGGCCGTTGTGGCGCCCTGTCATGGATGACATAACAGACCTATAGGCCTTCAGCCGATCCAACGTGCCATCCTCATCACGCGCCATCAGCTTCGAATATTGCGCAACGTCTGCGCACATGATCGCCGCCAGACGCCGCTTCACCCGTTGCATCATCTTACCCCTGATTGCTCAAGCTTAGGAATGGTAAGCCGAAGGTCAAATTGCAAGGGAAAATCCACTCAGGCTCCAAATGACCGGCCATTGGCCGCAGCCAGCACTGTTCCAGTCTATTCACCGCCAGCAAGATCCCTCAAGACTTCCAATGCATCTTGAGCGCGTTCTGCAGGGACAAAAACGTGATCATGGAAATAGGCGGCAACGACATTGGCCGGAATGGCTTTTTCTGCCAGGGCCGCAGAAACGGCAGCTGTCAGTCCAACAGCTTCCAGCGACGAATGAACCGTCAGCGTGATCCTCCGGTACCACTCAGCATCGGCCAATCCGAGCTCGCGAGCACGTTCAACGGGAAGAATCGCCGTCGTCCCTTCCGTTTCGGAAAAAAGCCCTATTGGCTCATATTGTGCGAGATCCCCTGGTGCCCTGGCTTCAAATGTACAGAAAACATAGGGCTCAGGATCGAGCATCGGACGCATGTGCGAAATCAACGCACTCAATTCGGTCTCGCCTGGCATGTCGCCTCCAGTTCAAGTTAAACAAAGCCGCAACAGAGGTCGGCGCGGGCTACGTCGGGCGACTTCTTCAAAACCACAGCGGCGGAAAACGGATGCAATTCCAACAAAGCCCTCGCCCCATTGCAGAGGCTTGTCAGCCTCTATCGGGCAAGCATCCAGATAGTGTGCTCCCTTGCTTCTGGCATAAATTGACGCTGCCGTTATGAGTTGGAACATCAAACCGCTGTTCCGGAATCCCTTTCGAACAAAAAAGCATGTCAATGCATAGGTTTTTCCAATCTGGTCAGGCGTATCCTCTTCAAGAGGGCGAGTGGTCCGGCTCAACTGGAACCGAACATAGTTTTCGCGAGGTCCTACCGCGACCCAGCAAATCGCCGGTTTGTCGTGATAACCCAACAGCCCGGGTTCAGATCCAGTCGAGACCCTGTTGTGGAAGGCATCTCGACGTTCTTCGCGTGCCATGGCTTGCCAGTCTTTCGCTCGTAAGAGCGGCCACATACACCAGCAACCGGAGTTGGCTCCTTTTTCCGGTCCGAACAACTCGACGAGGTCGTCCCAGCGGTCTGGCGTTAGCGGGCGAAATTCCATCTCATTGATCACCTTTATTGCAATCGGTTGAATCGCAAGAAGAACATGAAATGCGCAGCACCTGCAACGTTCATAGACTTTTTGAATTCAATTTGACTAACGCTCGAAAAACAAACGATTTACCAGGGAATTCTCTCGCCCCGGTAGTCAAAAAAACCGCCATTTGCCTGAGGTTCGAGCGATCTCAGAACCGTCAGGATCTTCACGGCAGCTTCATGGGGAGTTTGAACGTCAAGACCCGTTTTCGCAAATCCGTCGGTCAATGGCGTTTTTACCGTACCAGGGTGCAAGGCAACGCATATGGCGTCCGGCGCTTTGCGCGAGATTTCAATCGCAACCGTTTTGACGAGTTGATTAAGAGCCGCTTTTGAAGCCCGATAGGCATACCAGCCGCCCAGTTGATTGTCGCCAATAGAGCCAACACGGGCCGACAAAGTTGCAAATACTGACCGCCCCGACCGTGGCAGAAGAGGCAAGAAATGCTTCATTACAAGTGCGGGGCCAATAGCATTGACCGCATAAGCTTCCGCCAAATGCGTCGGATCGATTTCTCGCATACTTTTTTCAGGTCGATTGCCAGACACAGTCAGAGCACCGGTTGCGTCGACAATAAGTCGAATATCACCCTTCTGATCTTTCACCCAATCGGCTGCAGATTTGATAGACGTTTGGTCAAGCAGATCCAATCTTGGCGTGTCCACTCTGTTTAAACCAAGGACAGCGTCATACTGCTGTTCGTCGTAAAGTTTCGTTTGGAGCGCCGAACCGATTCCTCCTCTGGATCCGATGACAACAGCAATCTGTTTCATTTTTGGCCTCTCGTTTTTCGTCCAAAAGACCTACGAAAAAATATCTTGGAAGGATTTGTCGCCGCATACAGAAGCTGTGACCAAGCATAAGATTAGACACCCCGGCGCCCAAACTGCGTGGGTTTGCTGTAGCTCCGTTGAGTACCGTATTGGGAGTGGCTGTTTGTGGCCGTATACGTTTGCCCCGCAGCTACTTGCGGTTTAGGCAGTTTTGGGGCTCCAGGACTCAGATTTCTCTGTATGCCGCAAACACCGACATAGACAAATGCGATGCGCCAAACAAAGTACCAGATGTATTCGAGTGGGCTGGC
Organism: Roseibium porphyridii; assembly: GCF_026191725.2. Lineage (NCBI taxonomy): Bacteria > Pseudomonadati > Pseudomonadota > Alphaproteobacteria > Hyphomicrobiales > Stappiaceae > Roseibium > Roseibium porphyridii. The sequence continues at coordinate 2,964,545 of NZ_CP120863.1, read as the reverse complement.
AACAAATTGCTTCAAGGTAAATGTTTCTGGCTTCGCTGGATCATACTTGAGATCAACATATTTGTTGCGTTTCAAAGTTGTGTAGGTCGTATAGGAGACACGCTTTGTTCTTGTAAATATTTCACCGTCCGGCCCAGGAAATGAGAACGTTGCAAGATAGCTTGGTGTTCTCATTGAAACAGAGTCTTGAGCTTTAACGAGACTGTCGACTTTGCCAGTAACCTCTACACCCCAGAAAACTATCGGAATTCTTTTTTGCATATTGCCCGTGCCGCCAACCAAACCAGCTCCGGCAATACCAATTCCAAAGAGAAACACACCAATGGAAGCTAATTTTCCGACAAGTGTATTCGCTTTCCCCTCTTCTTCAGTGGGAAAACCTATTGAAATTCTTCTGTAAATTCCTCTGCCACCAAAGAATAGAAGCCCACCACCAGCAACGACTTGCCCTACGAACATGAGAACGAACAATGCGAAGACGCCCGGCCCCGGTAGTTGGACATCGGACTTTTCGATGATATTGCCAACCAATTCAGTCCGAGGATCCAAACCGATACCGTTGAGCATCAAATACATCACTACGCCCTGAATCAGTTTCGACATTCCTTGAAACAACAGAAGCAGGCCTAAAACGACCCCAATTAGACCGGCAAACAAGTCTAGGCTGTAGCGTAATAGTCGATCCATAGTGCACCCCTGCAATTGAGATGCTACCCATACGCAAAATTCAATTAAAAGAGACTGAATTAAAGAACTGCAATCATAACGATTATCGACAGATCGGCCGCTACACCGTTGAAATCAAGCGACCATTGGGCGCACTTGTTACTCGTGAAGTCTGCAGAAGGAAACGACCTGCCTAATATTCAAAAGTATGCCCGACCGATAATCCAACCACCCGCAAAATACTCAAATTGTGGGCTGCCATGCCCCCTCGACAAATTCTGCTTCATCGTCTCCCGGCCAGGGTGGCATCGAAATACAAATGAACTTCAAAGAAACCGAACCAGTCGCGCGGTACTGAAAGGCCGTCCCGGAGGGAATATCAATCGATACGCCCGGCTCCAGATCGACAACAATCTCCGTTGCACCGGATTTTCGCCAGATCTGTCCCTGTCCCTCAAGAATGTGCCAGAATTCGCTGACTGTGTTGTGCTTGGTCGCCCTGTTTATTTGACCGGCAGGGACCGTCGAGTGGATCATATTGCCGGTCGGACCATCCATAATAAAGCGGTTATCGGCTCCAGCAGGAGACTTGGCATCCGCCGTGACCGGCAACCGTGTACATTTCATTGATCCACTCCTTGGCGAAGCCTCAGGTCGTTTTGTTGAAGATCTCGCGGCCAATCAACATGCGGCGGATTTCAGAAGTTCCCGCCCCGATTTCATAAAGTTTCGCATCACGCAGCAAGCGGCCGGTCGGATATTCGTTGATATACCCGTTTCCACCAAGCAATTGGATGGCATCCAGCGCAATTTTCGTCGCATTTTCAGCAGCATAAAGGATTGCACCAGCAGCGTCTTCGCGCGTTGTTTCACCGCGGTCGCACGCCTTGGCGACCGCATAAACATATGATTTTGTGGCGTTCATGGTCACATACATATCCGCGACCTTGCCCTGAACGAGCTGGAACGTCCCGATCGGTTGTCCGAACTGCTCGCGTTCATGAACGTACGGGATAACGACATCCATCGCAGCCTGCATGATACCGACCGCGCCAGCGGCCAGGACAGCGCGTTCGTAGTCAAGGCCAGACATCAGGACATTGACGCCCTTTCCGACTTCTCCCAGCACGTTTTCTTCTGGCACCTCACAATCCTGAAACACCAATTCTCCGGTTTCAGAGCCACGCATGCCCAGCTTGTCCAGTTTTTGGGCGACCGAAAAGCCCGGAAATTCTTTTTCGACCAGAAAAGCTGTGATGCCCTTCGGACCGGCATTTGCATCCGTCTTGGCATAGATGATCATTGTTTCGGCCGAAGGCCCGTTTGTGATCCACATCTTGGATCCATTGAGGATGTATTTGTCGCCCTTCTTGTCAGCGCGCAATTTCATGGACACCACGTCTGAGCCGGCCCCCGGCTCCGACATTGCCAGTGCCCCCAGATGCTCACCAGTGACAAGTTTCTCCAGATACCGCTTTTTTTGGTCGTCGCGCCCCCAACGTCGCAGCTGGTTCACACAAAGGTTGGAATGCGCTCCATAGCTCAGGCCGATCGAGGCGGAAGCCCGACTGACTTCTTCCATTGCGATGCAGTGCTCAAGGTACCCGAGCCCCGAACCGCCCCATTCCTCTTCGACCGTTATACCGTGCAGGCCAAGCTCTCCCATCTCCGGCCAGATCTCTCGCGGAAACCAGTCTTCGCGATCTATCTTTTCAGCCATCGGTGCAATGCGATCCTGGCTATAGGAACGGACAGTATCCCGCAGCATGTCGGCAGTTTCGCCCAAGTCGAAGTTAAATCCCGGAAAGTCGTTACGGATCATTGTTTTACCTCCCTGGCTCCCGATCTATCGAGAGCGGTCATAACGGACGAAATCGCTCAGGTCGCCAATACGATCGTAGAGGAGACGCGCGCGTTCATTGTGATCATGTGTGTGCCAATAGACATTGCCGCTTGCTCGCGGCTCGGCATCCGCTGCCGCATAGACTGCTTCAATCAGCTTACGGCCAGCTCCGCTTCCACGAAGCGTGGGAGCGACGAAAAGATCTTCCAGGTAGCAAGTCATCTGCGACGACCATGTGCTGTCGTGGAAAAGATAGTGAACAAGGCCAACCATTGTGTCGCCTTCAAAGGCCACCAATGCTCTGTGACCATTTTCGGAAAGTAACCGTTCAAGCAGGTCGTCGGTCACCTCCTGAGCAAGGTCTTGCTGATAGAATTCAAGATAGGCCAGCCAAAGTGCACGCCAGGCGGATTTATCCGCGGGCTGAAGCGGCCTGATCGTCAGGGTGTGCATCATATCAGTCTTTCACGCCCGAGACGCTCATCAAGGTGAAAAGACCCGTGGCGACATGCACCTGTGTGCCGTCGTCCAGCCCGTAGACATCGGATCGCGCAATTGTCAGGGTTCTCCCCGGCTTGATCACTCGGCCTCTGGCGAGCAGCACCGGTTGGTCCGCAGGATTCAGCAGATTGATCTTGTACTCGCTCGTCAGAACACCCGCTTCAGGCGGAAAAAGCGTCAAGGCCGCATACCCTGCCGCACTGTCTGCAATCGACGATGTCGCGCCAGCGTGGAAATAGCCGTGCTGTTGCGTCAGATCAGGCCCAAGGTCCAACTCAAGATCGACACCACCCGGCGCAAGATGAACAAGCCTTGCACCGATAAACGCCATGAAATTCTGAGCGCTGAAACTGTCGCGAACTCGGGTTTCCCAATTGTGGTCTCGTGGTCTCAGGTCCATTCAGGCGTCCTCCGATGCCGCACCGGCACCAAGTTCGCTTATCCTTGTGCGAGCCCCGGCTTCCACCTCGTCCAGCTCCAACAGGGTCAACTCGATGTCGCGCTGCTTTTCCAGCAGCTCTTCGCGCCGCGCTTCAATCTTGTCCAGAAGCAATCGCAGCTGTCCGGTCTCACCCGGCGCACTGGCATACATCTCGATCATCTCCCGGATTTCATTCAGCGAAAATCCGAGGCGTTTTCCACGCAGGATCAATTTGATGCGGGTTCGATCGCCAGGCGTATAAAGTCGTTGCCGTCCGCGCCTGGTTGGTGACACCAGGCCTTGCGCCTCGTAAAAACGCAAAGTTCGGGTGGTTATGTCGAATTCCTGGGTCAGTTGCGTAATCGTGAAATAGCGCTGCATGGCTGCTCCTCGTTGGAGCGCACAGTTCAGTCTTTTTACGTTAAAGTCAACATATCTATTTTATGATATATTTTTCATAGAGATAACAACTAGATCTTTAGGTCTTCAAGTGTCAATTCGCTGTTCAGGACATTCAAATCAACATCCCCGGATATCCCCTCAACAGACCCTCTGTTGTGGAACTGCCAGATCGTCCAATCCTGCGTATAGGCTGGTGAGTGCCAGATGGATCGCGTCCACAGCCGGCGATTAAGGCCCTGCCCTTTCAGATAGGTGCGGTAGAAGTCCTCCGGCGCATAAAAGAGCACCTGCTTTCCAACGACCGCTTCCACCGCGTTTGCAAAATCACTGACTTCACGAAGCACTTCTTCAACGGGCGGGCGCCGGGCACAATTCCCGGTAAACTCCAAATCCACCATCGGAGCGAGCATATCCGGCGCTTCCGGCAAGACACTCAAGAAGTTGTCCGCCTGCTCCTTGCCCGGTTTGCAAAGACTGAAAAAGTGATATCCGCCTCTTTCAAGCCCCGCAGCCCCAGCTGCCGCCCAGTTCCTGGCAAATGCGCTGTCCTTGAAGTCACCACCCTCGCTTGCCTTGATATAAGCAAAGGCGACATTATCGTCCGCGACCTTTGTCCACTCTATGGCTCCCTGATGGTGGGACACGTCAATGCCGCGCACTGGGAAGTCATCCTGATCCGGTTCCCAATTCATGAAGAAAAACGCTGCTCCGACAATCGAAATAACACCGCCGACCACAACGTAGAACAACGTGCGCAAAATCGCTTGCAAGAATTTCATTTCATTATCCGGTTGGTTCGATCACGCATGTGCACCAATACGCTTGAGACCCTAATTTCATGCTAAGAAATTTGGCCAGAGCGGAGCGCTTGCCAATTCAAGAACATTCCCGTCCGGATCACGGAAATAGAGACTGTGGCCACCTGCAGGCCAGGTGACCTCACTTATGATAAGCGTGCCTGTTTCCTGCAAATAACTGCGCCAGGCGTCCATTTCGTCCGAAGCAATCTTGAAAGCGAAATGACCATGGCCGCTGGTGTCGTGACCTGGCACGGTCCCGCCCCTGGTTTCAACATCATCACCAGTGTGACCCCGGTGAAACACCAACAGTGTCTGAGCCGGGCCTGCGTCATAGGCATAAAGCCGCTCGCCGGCAACCATTCGCTTCAATCCAAGAACTTCGGAATAAAAGGCATGTGCCGCATCCATGTCGTCAACGTAGACTGCTGTCTCCAAAATTCCAGCTATCGCGGGCCTCTTCATCAACAACCACCCTTCCGGGACATTTAACACTGCACATTTCGACAGTAGAAATATTGACAGATAACAAGTATATTCAACCCAAAAACAACTGCAAGATGCAATTCACAAGAAAAAATAAACAATCAGATAAGATTATGTAACGAAATTCAATTGCAATTCACACAGCGTGCGTGACAAACTTTACTTAAACGGGACGGAATCAAGAGCAAGTTGCTCTTGCTTTGAATTCAAAAACATCGGGTCTGATATCCTTGTCGATCAGAAAACAAGTCAACTTCTTCACAATACTCTTCACCGGCATCAGCATATTAATAGCTTGGATAGCAACAGCACATGCGGCAATGACCGTTACCGTGCAAGGACCTGAATCTCCCGCCGACAAGCGATATGAATACGACCGCGCAGTCATCGAACTGGCCTTGACCAAAACTCGGGCAAAATACGGTGACTTCAAAATCCAAAACACGCCCGTCGGTCAAAACTCGAAGCGGGCCCTGATCGATGCTTCAAACAACAAATACGCAAATTTCATCATCAAGTTTTCAATGAACAATGATTTGCCGGACAGCCTGACCGCAATCCCCTTTCCCGTGGATCTTGGCGTCGTTGGGTATCGTGTCGCCTTTGTATCCGAGAAAACCAAGTCGGCGCTTTCGAAAGTCAGGACGCTAGAAGACCTCAAGGAATTTGAGGTTCTTCAAGGGCTAGGCTGGCTCGATACACGAATTCTGGAACATCACGGCTTCCAGGTCAGGACAGGCGCGGAATACGAGGCCATGTTTTCAATGGTCGCGCTGGGTCGCTCGGATCTGTTTTTGCGCGGTGCAAATGAACTCCTCAACGAATGGCAGTCCCATCTCGAAATAGACGGCCTCGCGTATGATGAGGCTGTTTCTATCTACTATCCGCTGCCACGTTTTCTCGTGACATCAAGCGAAAACGAGGAACTGATCGCTCGGATACAGGAGGGATTGCATCTTGCTCACGAGGACGGGTCGTTGCTCAAACTCTGGGACCAAAAGTACCGGGCCAGCGTTGATTTCGCCAAGTTGGACAAACGCAGGATCTTCCGATTGAGCAACCCCTTTATCGAAGGGCTCGACCCGTCCTGGCAAAAGTTTGTGTACCAGGTCGGGCCAGACCTTACCCAATAGCTGTTTTTGAGCGCGCTTTTTGAGTGCGTGATCCACGCACCGTCAGACGACCGTCAGCTTGACATCGATATTGTTGCGGGTGGCGTTGGAATAGGGGCAAACCTGGTGCGCCTTCGCAACCAGATCTTCGGCAGCTTGCCGCTCCAGACCGGGCAGCGATACTTCCAGTGCAACTTCAAGACCAAATCCGCCTTCTGAACGCGGACCTATACCCACCGTTGAGGTGATTGCGGTTTCGGCAGGGATCGCAATCTTGTCCTGCCCGCCGACAAACTTCATCGCGCCGATGAAACATGCGGCGTAGCCTGCGGCAAAAAGTTCTTCAGGATTGTTTCCCGCACCCCCTGCACCGCCAAGCTCCTTCGGTGTTGCAAGCTTGACTTCGAACGACCCGTTCAAGGTCTTCGCGGATCCGTCACGTCCGCCTGTCGCCTGCGCTTTGGTTTCATAGAGAACTTCCACTGTCATCTGCTCGTACCTTTGATTAGCAAGACTTGAATATTAATATCGCAAACGTTTTTATCGTGCACGATATAATTTATGCACATATAGGCAATGACACATGTCGTCAACAGCTTGCGATCATATCGCGCACGATTTATAAACCGCACATGAACGAAACGACCGACCAGATGTCTCTTCTGGATGCAATCGGAATGACTGCAGCTGAAGAGACCAAAAAACCAAAAAAGAAAGCGCCTTCCTCCAAGAAAAAAGCGCAACCGAAAAACGCCAAAGAATCAAAAAAGAAACGCGAAGACATCGCGGAAAAGTCTGCAGGGCCTCAGCAGGAAAACAGCGAGAGCTCCCCGGCCCGCGACCTGCAAGAAACGGCCGGAAGCAACGGCCTGCCGCACACTTCTGACGAACCGACTCCTGTCGCAAACGATCCCATCGGAAGCGACCCAATCACGCTCGACAAATACATTTGCTTCGCGCTCTATTCGGCCAATCACGCCATGCACGGCGTCTACAAGTCACTGCTGAAGGAAATCGGACTTACATATCCGCAGTTTCTTGCAATGACGGTGCTCTGGGAAACCAACAATGTACCGGTCGGAGCCATCACAGCTAAACTTCAGCTTGACACCAACACGCTGACCCCGCTGCTGAAACGGCTTGAAGCCATGGGACTGGTCACCCGGACACGCAACGTCAAGGACGAACGTCAGGTCATTCTGAAATTGACGCGCAAGGGACGCGCCCTTGAGAAAAAAACCGAACATTTCGGTTCGTGCATTTTCGCGTCAACAGGCTTGAATCTTGAAGAAATAGCAGATCTTCAGTCCAGGATCATGAGGCTACGAGACAACTTGCGCGGCAATGACACAAACTCCTGACATCTTTCAGGAAGTCTGCTCTCGGAATATCAGACAGGCCTTGTTGTCGGGCGCAACAAGGCCTGACAAATCGTTCGCATCAGAACGTCTTGAGCAACGCCCCTTTGCCAACCGCAATCCTGCGTCAGCAGTCCCCACATCTGAACACTGAAAGACGCCCACAAATACTCTGAGGCTTCCTTGGCGGACCAGGTCGGTTGCAAAGCCCTGTCTTGTTCCAGGGTTCGCGTGAGTTCAAGCAGCCATTCGCGCAGTTCCGACATCCGGTCCTCCCACGCAAGAGAAGCGTCTTCGTCGGTCGCTCTGAGGCGTATCAGGTCGGTCGCAACGGGAAATATTTCCTGAACAAACTGGATCCAGACACTGATGGTTGCCTTCAGGCGTTCTTCAGGGTCCGCTGTCTTGAACGCAGAAAACAATTTCGCTTCGATATCAAGCCGCTCGTCAGCCCTGCGCACCAATGCCAGGATCAACCCACCTCTTGAGCCGAAGTGGTCGTAGACGGATTGACGGCTGATGTCTGAAGCCTTCGCTATTTCAGCAATCGAGACCTCTGCCCCCCTTTCTGAAATCAGAGTCCAGGCGCTGTCGAGAATTTCAGTGCGGGTTCTCTGCACCCTAGATTGACTTGACACGTGTAAAGTTTCCTGCAATTTGACACATGTAAAGTTATGGAGATTGCACATGAACGTCAACCAACAGGTAACTCAATTCACGTCCTGGTATGGATCGGGCAGCGACGGTGCTTGCCCAACCGAAAACCAATGGTCTCAACTCCTGGATAGGCCAGCCGATCACCCCGTCACCCTGATCAACTTCTTCAAATTACGGCCCAAAGCCGAATATTCCGAGGGCCAAACCGGGTCGACCGGTCAGGAGGCCTTTTCAGACTATGCTTCTGTCAGCATGCCGGCCATGGAGCGAGCTGGCGGGAACTTCCTATACGTTGGCCCCTATCAGGGAATGTTCATGGGTGAAGACGAAGACTGGGACCTGATCGCCATCGGGTCCTATCCGAACCTCGATGCGTTGATCGCGCTCTATTCCGACGAAACCTATCGCGGCGCATTTCACCACCGCACGGCCGCCTGCGAACGCCAGAAAGTCCTGGTATGCGGTGACTGAGAGAGAAAGGCTGCGCTCGAACGAACGCAGCCTTTTCCGCCGATCGCTATCCCTATTAAACAGCATGACGGAAGGCTAAAGCGGCAGCCCGAACCACAGCGCTGCAATCCCGAGAAAAGCAAAGAAGCCAACAACGTCCGTCACGGTGGTGACGAACACGCTCGATGCAATTGCGGGGTCGACATTCATCCGATCGAGTACAATCGGGATCAACAGGCCGGAAAGTCCGGCAAACAACATGTTTATGATGATTGCGCCGGCGATCACGATCCCCAGACCTGGACTGGCAAACCAGAGCCAGGCTGTGATACCGATAAGCACAGCCAATGCCAATCCATTGACTGCGCTCACAAGGATTTCACGATTGAGAACGCGGAGAAGATTTCGGGCGCTGAGCTCCTGAGTGGCAATACCGCGCACTGCAACGGTCATGGTTTGCGTTCCGGCATTCCCACCCATGGACGCCACAATGGGCATCAGAACGGCAAGAGCAACCATGGCTTCGATCGTCTCTTCAAACAGTGCGATCACCACAGATGCCAGAACCGCGGTTCCAAGATTGACAACCAGCCAGGCGAGACGCGAGCGCGCAATGGTGACCACATCATCTGAGATTTCCTCATCGCCAACACCCGCCAGCGCTCGAAGGTCTTCTTCTGCCTCCTCCTGAATGACGTCGACAATGTCATCAACCGTCAGCACGCCGACCAGACGGTCATTTTCATCCACAACTGCCGAGGAAACTAGATTGTAGCGCTCAAAGCGCCTGGCAACTTCCTCCTGATCCTCGGTCGCAAGAACCGCCTGGCGACTCTCTTCCATGATCTCCGTCACCTTCCGCGCCCGCTTGGTCCGCAGGATCTTGTCCAGGTGAACTGACCCAAGCATTTTGAACGCTGGATCAACGACATAGATTTCATAAAAGCTGTCTGGAAGGTCCCGGGCTTCGCGCATGTAGTCGATGGTCTGACCGACGGTCCAGAACTGCGCCACCGCGATGAATTCGCTCTGCATGCGCCGTCCGGCACTGTCTTCGGGATAATCAAGCGCCTTTTTCAGCTGGGCTCTGTCGGCGTATGGCAGCTCTTCCAGAATTGCCGCCTGGTCGTCCTCATCGAGGTCTTCCAGAATGTAGACGGCATCGTCTGAATCGAGATCTTCCAGACCTTCTGCGATAACCTCGTGCGGCAGATCTTCCAACACTTGCAGGCGCACGGCCTCGTCGGTCTCGGTCAGTGCCGTATAGTCGAATTCATCTCCGAGCAGTTGAATGAATTCCGCACGGTCATCGCCGTTCAGCGTCTCAAGCAGGTCGCCTGTATCGGCCTCGTGCAAGTCGCCTGCAAGCTGTCTCAGTCCATACGTATCATGCGCCTTGATGGCGGCTTCGACAGCAACGATGAAGTCAGGATTGAGGCGTTCTTCCTCGTCGCGAACGGGAATGACAGGATCGGGCGTGGTTCGAACGTCAAGCTCAGCTGCTTCACTCATCCGGCGCCTCCCACTCCTCAGACGAACTGCCCGCAACGCCCAGCGCCGCACTGTCGTCAAGAACTAGCGTCAGACGGCACAAAGCGCTACCGCAAAAACTCAGCCGGTCCACAGACTTGGATAGAACTTCCCAGGCCGCTCGGCGAGAAAAGACATTTTCAGCAGCAGGTCTTAACAGCCTTAAAAGCCACGGCAGTTCTTGCCTCTCGCAACCTCTCTGAGGGTCTCCAGATAACCTCGCGCCCTTGTCGGCAAAATGTCTTCATCATCTGAAATACAACGCTCTGCCCGACTGAATGCGCGTCGCGCCCTTTCCGTTTTCAAACACACACGCCCTTCAGCCAGAACTTCCTGCTCCACATACCAGAGCTGCTGACACGTCATCGCACCGAAACGCCCTGGATTGGTCGAGAGGCTTTGAGCAATCGCTGTTGATCCTTCCGCGAGGCCTGTCAGCAAGACCAGGCAAAGTGCCAGAGATCGCCGCATCCGCTTTGAGTGCATTTAAGCTTCTTCTTTCAAAGGCAATGGAGCTGGGAATGTGGTTGGACACCCAAGCTTAGTTTTCATCGCATTCGGACGGACGGGTATCCATTGTCCACTCCCCAACCGGCAGCGCTTTCAAACTCGTTCGAAAGGTCTTGTCATTCAGCTCGCCTTTGCCGGTCAGCAAATTGACATCGCAAATGCCGTTACTGTCCGGATCAAGCGTATCGTAATAGGTATAGGTGTATCCGGCGACCAGAAACCGACCCTTGCGATAGACTATGGTCAGGATCTGTTCCCAACGATTGCGCCCTATTGAAATGTTCTCCGAATAGACCTTGAGAGCGCCTTTCTCAGTCGCCTCGATCCAGGGTTCTTGGCCGATACCACCCCGCCAGACAATGTCCTTTGCATAGACGTTCTGTGTCCACCCGTCTCCCGCATCCGTAAATATGTAGAGATCAGCTCCCTCTTCACTGTCTGCCAGCACCGCCTTGTAGCGATAAATGTCGCCGTCAACGGGAGCGGTCACCATGCCTGAAACGGCGCTGGGTGCTATCGTCTTTGTCTCGGCACCAACATGCGTGGAGAAGGCTAATGAGGAAACAGCAACAATAAGCGAAAGAACTGTTCCAGAAACAGATTTGAACATAACGGCCTCCTAAAAAAGTGTTTTTTAAGTGACCTTGACGGCCCAGTGAAGAGAGAAGCTCGACACGAGCAAGCCTGTCACCAAAACCGGGCAAGAATGTAGCTGCGATGGTCGTTCGCCACAATGCGTCTTTGAAGGCAGACAACCCGTTCACATTGACGGCAAAGCGCGGCATCACATCAGGACCAAAAACTTGTCACTCCTGGTAGGCAGGCTTGGCTCCGGCTTTTCGCCTCAGCAAGGCTCTAAACTCACTGCCGAGATCATTTGCGATATTCTGTGGTGATTGGCCGAATTCCGAGACCAACGAGACACCTGCGCCTGCATTGAGAAGCAGCTCAACCGCAACAATGTTTCTCTTATGCAAGGCGATATGGAGCGGCGTCTCCGACATGTCTCCGACCGCATTGACGTCAGCGCCTGCCTCAATCAGCCTTTCAATGCCATAGTTGTTGCCACGTCGAGCCAACACATGAAGAGGCGTATCCCCATCGGCATCGCGGCTATCGACCGTCACGGGCGCAACGCCAAGCTCGGCGGGGAAAAGCGTATCGGAACATGACGCCAGGATTTCATCCAGCGACTGCCTCCGTTTCAATTTCTTGCCCACAGAACACACCTCATTGTCATGGCCCTTCTTATGCCATAAGCGGGCAGTCCTTTTCACAACGTGAATCTTTTGATCGCATTTCTATCGAACTGACGCGTGTTTTTGAGCTCGCCCTTGCCGGTCTTTCGCCGCAGGACTGCACTCCGGTGGAGGTCTCAGCTTGCTCAATTGCGTTGACCCGCACAAATGTCCTTCAGGGGAACTTCCGAGCGCAGGTTGGCACTGCACAGAGGAAAGCCGCCCCTTTCATGCCGTCAGCGTGGCGGAATACCCTTTCCTTCACCGGCCTTTGCGACACCATCGATCAGGATGAACATGATCGTGCACGGTTCCGTGCCGCGGTTCGCCCAGGCGTGATTGGTTCCACGTTGCACAACCACATCACCGGCCTTGAGATGAACATCCTCTTTTTCTTCATCCATCAACATCCAGATCTCACCGGACAGAACGATCCCATAGTCCACTGAATCGGTGCGGTGCATCCATGGATGACGCCCTCCTTGCACGACATTGGCACCCGCCCCCATCTCAGCAAAGGCAGCAGCACCATCCTCGCTAGAGAGCTTTGCCATCACCTCAGGGTCTTCCGGCATGAATTCGACACAGCGAAAAACCGTGCCATCCTTGGGAGGATGCAAAATGAACGGTCCCGTGCATGTCTCGGTCGGTCCGTCATACTCGGCCGGGGTCTGATCGGTCAGCCAGAAATTTGTGAGACGTACACCCGGGCGGTTTGGCCGCTCAAGGACCTGGGTTGCGATCTCATCGCTCTCGATAATGGCGATGCCGTTGGCATCATGTCCGGTGACAACGCGCCGAAACTCTCTGTGCTGCATCAGGTTCTCTTTGGATTTGAGGTTGCAGATTGAGTGCGGTCTATTGCGACAACCGCAAGGAACAATAGAATTCCGATGACTGCGCTGAGCCACCCCTGGAACAAAAGGCAGAGTCCTGCAGCAGCGGCCAAAGCGCGAGCTGATGCTGACAATGGCCGGCTGAGTGTTCCAATGATGGCAACCGCAATAGCGAAGGTGCCGATTGCAGCAGTGACGACTGCGGCTGCATTGGCAACCAAGGACGCGTTCATCAAAAGCCCGGGGCCATAAACAAACGCAAACGGCAGAACAAAGGAGGTCGCCGCGTAGCTTGCCGCAGTCCAGCCAACCTTGTTGACATCTGCTCCGGCAATGCCTCCTGCCACATAGGAAGCAAGGGCCACAGGCGGTGTAATGGTTGAGATGCATCCATAGTAAAACACAAAGAAATGCGCTGTGAGGACGGGCACGCCCAGTTTCACAAGGGCTGGCGCGACAACTGTTGCCAGGATCAGGTAAGCCGCCGTGGTCGGCAACCCCATCCCGAGAATGATGGACGTCACCATGGTGAAGAACAACGCCAGAAGAAGATAACCGCCGGAAGCCAGATCGATCAGCGTGGCGATCTTCGATCCAAGCCCTGTCACACCAAGGACACCGGCAATGATCCCCGCGGCTGCACAGGCGGCTGAAATAGTGACCACCGAGCGTGCGCCTTCGGAAATGGAAGTGACGATTTTCCAGGCAAATTCCATGTCGATTTTACGATTGCGAACGACGTCACCGACAATCAGGACCAGCATCGCCCAGAGAGAGGCCATGAACGGCGAATAACCCATCAGCATCATCGTGATCAGCGTGCCAAAGGCCGCTATGAACGGCGCTCCCTTCAGCAACGCCCTCGATAGCGGCTCTTCGCTTGTTGTTGTGCTCGTGTTCGGCGCGATCCCGGATTTTATCGCCTGCAGGTGAACGACCACGAAGGCTGATCCAAAGAACAAAAGTGCCGGCAAGATCGCAGCTGCCATCACAGAGGTGTATGGCACGCCCACGATCTCGGCCATGATGAACGCCGCCGCTCCCATCACCGGTGGCATGATCTGCCCCCCTGTAGAGGCAACAGCTTCGATCGAGGCAGCCTGATGAGGCGCATAGCCTTCGCGCTTCATGATCGGGATCGTCACGGTTCCCGTAACCGCAACATTGCCCGCAGCCGACCCGCTGACCATGCCGATAAGCGTCGAGAACAAAACAGCAGCTTTGGCGGACGCAGCTCGAAGGCCGCGCGTGCTGCGCACCGACAATTGAAAGAAGAAGTCGCCCGCGCCAAAATTCGACAGGAGCGCCCCAAATATCGTGAAGACGATGATATAGGTCGCGGCCACACCGACCGGAATACCATAAATACCGGCAGTATCTGTCGTCAGGACTACAACGATCCGTTCCAACGTTGAGCCACGTCCTTCCAGCACTCCCGGTAAATAAGGCGCGGCAAAAGGGTAGAGAAAGAAAACGAATGTGATTGCGGCCAGGATCAGCCCGATCCCGCGCCGGGCAGCCTCAAAGACGATGATCAAAAGCACGACACCGGCAGCAAAATCGGTGTCGGTGGTTATTCCACCACTGAACGCAATCGCTTTCCAGCGCATCAACATCCAAACGCTTGCCCCGACCGCCGCAGCAACCAACAGGACGGTCAAGACGGCATTGACCTTTGTTCCTGCCAGTTTCTGGCTCGCCGGTTTGATGACGAACAACAGTGAAAGCGCAAGCATCACATGCGTCACGCGCATCGGCATGGTCGAGATTGCAATCACGCCCGACACGACGAGTAGATGATAAGCGCCAAGCGCAAAGCCAGCGGCAAAGACGCCGTTTTGCACGGTCAAATAGCGGGATAGCCAAGTCAAAGCTGGATCCTGACCGGTTGGGGGCGCATCCCCCCAACCATCGGTGGGTGACTACTTGCTGTCGAAATACGCCTTGGCGCCCGGATGCAGCGGGATCGCCAGGTTCAACGACATCGCCGGATCGATCTGACGCGCGTTGGCGTTTTCTGCTTTCAGTTCATCAAGGTTCTCGAAAATTGCCGAGGTCACTGCCTGAACGGTCGCAGCATCCATGTCATTGGGGGCAATCAGCATGTTGTTCACCCCGATCACAGTGCCAGGCTCAGCTGTGCCATAAACATCGGCTGGCACTTCAACAGCAACAAATGCTCCATTTGCTTCAAGCGCCTTGTCCAGCATTCCTTCAGAGAAAGAAATGAACCGGAGATCTGCGCCAGCTGTTGCCTGCATCACCGCGCCTGCCGGAAATCCGGAAAGTGCCAGCGTGGCATCCACCGTGCCATCGGTGAGCTGGCTGAAGCCGTCAGAATAGGAGACGAAGCTGGGCGTGATGTCATCGATGGACATGCCATGCAGCGGGAACAGAAAGTTCACAAATCCTAGCGTCCCGCCCCCGGCCGGACCAACTGCAACGCGCTTGCCCTTCAGGTCCTCAAGCGTCTGGATGTCGCTGTCGGCAAGTACCATCATGTGCAACACGGACGGATGGAGTGCAGCCACCGCGCCAATATCTATTGGTCCTGCCGCCTTGTAAGGTCCAGCCCCTTTTGTCGCAAGCACCGCAAGATTGTTGTTCGTGATAGCAATCTCGACCTCACCCGAAGCGATCAGATTGGGGTTCTGCACCGAACCGCCGGTCACGATCGGAACCATCGAAATCCCCTCGCCCGCATGCTTGTTGACGACATTGGAGATGCTTTGTCCCATGGGGTAAAACGCGCCACCCAGCGACGCAGTGCCAATGCGCAACTCTTCCGCAACCGCTGCAGAACTGATCAGCGAAACCGCGGCAACAGCCACGAATGTCTTCAGTGATTTGATCATGAAATCCTCCCTGGTACCGAAACCATTATTACGGTATTTTAGCAAGGAATTCAAAAAAATCGATATTATAATCCTTTTTCATAAAAAGAAGGTTTTCAGATCATTCTGGCTTCCGAACATTCACGCCAATGCGTGCAAATCAAATTGGGTACTCGTGCCGCAGATTGGTTGAGAGAGATGGCATGTTTTCAAGGCATGACCGAGAACACAGAAGTTTCCGCTGAGATCCCATCAATCGGCGGTTCCGAGAAACCTGCTCGCGCGCTGGCGTCATTCAAAACCTTGTTCACTCCATCGCAACGGCTGTGCTTCACCAACCGTCACACATTGACTGGCAAATGTCTGAACAATGCTTTTGAGAGACCCGGTCTGAAAATGGCGTGCGCCTTGCCTGCAACCGGCACACAAACCAAAAAGGCGCCCCGAAGGACGCCTATTCATCAATCAGTAGTCTGATTGTCTTTGGTGCGGTCGAGAAGACTCGAACTTCCACGGGTTTTACCCCACAGCGACCTCAACGCTGCGCGTCTACCAATTCCGCCACGACCGCATATTCGATTGTTTTCGGCGCCTGTCAGCGTCGAGGCGCTCCATGTAGCAAAAGGGCTTTGGGGGCGCAAGGGCCGAAGTGACATTAATTCACAAGGGCATGGAAATATTCTTGAGGCCCGTCCGGAAGCCTAGAGCGGACCGTCGGTCCTCATGGGACGGACTTCAGGCGGACGCATCAGAACCTCGGTGATGGAGATCCCGATCCTTTCGCCCAAAAGCACCACCTGCCCCTTGGCGACAAGCGTGTTGTTGGCGTAAATCTTGACGTCGTCATCTTCTGCAACGTCGAGATCGATGACCGCGCCACGGCCCATGCGCAACAGCTGATGGACAGGCATCTCGGACTCGCCGAGAACAACAGATATATCGACTTTGATCTCATCAAAGGTGGTCATCAGACACATCGATCCTTAAATAGGGCGAACGCCGCCAGCGCTTAACCATACCACGGCACGGCCAGCCAGCTCAAAAAACAAAGAAGTGTCATCCACATGTCACCTGCCGACCGCGACAGCCTCGCATTGAAATTTCTGCCAGAATCGGGCTCAGCACCCGTCGAATGGACAATCTCGGACAAGCTCGTCGACTACGAGACCGCGCTCGCCGCGATGAACGAACGCGTTGAGAGAATCATTTCAGGCGACGCACCCGAACAAGTATGGCTGCTGGAACACCCTCCGCTTTACACTGCCGGAACCAGCGCGGACGACAGCGATCTCGTTTCTCCCGATCGGTTTCCTGTTTACCGCACCGGCCGTGGTGGCCAGCACACATATCACGGGCCCGGCCAACGGGTTGCCTATGTCATGTTGGACCTGAAAAGACGTCAACAGGACGTCAGAGCCTTTGTTGCGGCCTTGGAAGCCTGGCTGATCAACAGCCTGTGGCACTATCATATTCGCGGCGAGCGGCGCGAAGACCGGGTCGGCGTCTGGGTGCGCCGGCCAGACCGTGGCGCGCAGGTCGAGGACAAGATCGCGGCCATTGGTATTCGCGTGCGAAAATGGGTGACCTTTCACGGCATCAGCTTCAACGTCGAACCGGACCTGGAGCACTTTTCCGGCATCATTCCCTGCGGCGTGGAGGAGCACGGCGTCACCAGCCTAGTAGACCTGGGTATTCCCGTCGGCCTTGCAGAAAATGACAGCGTGTTGCGGGCGGAATTTGAAAAGATCTTCGGTGACACCAGATAGCCGTGCAGCCTTGAAAACCTTCAGTTGAGCGATCCGATAAACGCCTGAAGGCGCTCCTTGCCGCCCGGTGCCCATCCGAGCGCTTTCAGCTTGCCAGGCTCCATCACGCCAACGGATCCGTCAGCGCGCTGCGGCAACGCTGCCCCACTTAATCCCCTGTGCTCGGCATAGAGTTTGATGAGGTCCTGACGGTCGAGCAGAAGATCGGAAACATTGAAAACTTCAAAGGGCGCATTTCTTTGAGACGCATTGTCAAGAATTCTGGCAACCGCATCAGCAAGATCTTCACCATGGACTTCCGTCCCAAGCCTTGGGTCGATGCTTTCGCCACGTTCAAACGCAGCGAACAGATCAGACCATTTATGTTCTTGGGTTCCAGGCGCCGTCCCGTAAACGCCGGTCGCTCGCAAGGATGTACCTTTGAAACGGTCATCGCACAAAGACTGAAGTGCCTGTTCACATACCAGTTTCACCTGGCCATACAATGTGTTCGGGTCTGTCTCCGCCGTTTCGCTGAGCACGGCCCAATTGTTGACCTCGGAGTAAACGGCCCTGCTTGACAAGAACACAAAATGAGCAACTCCAGCAGCCTTAGATCTTTCCATCAGGCGCACGGTTCCTTCCGCATTGCGTTCGATGAAGCCGTGCGGATCGTCTCCCTCGCCGTCCCTGTACTTGCCGGGTATATGCGACAAGGCGCAATGGATCAGCACATCGGCTTGGGGAACGTCAACTTGCGTGTCTGAAAGGTTCCAGGACTGGTAACCTGCTTTTAGCCAGTCAAGCGGCTGGCGACCCAGCGCTGTCAGCTGGTGCCCATCACGGTGAAGGCGATCAGCGATAAAACGGCCGACCAGACCGCTTCCACCGGTTATCAGAACGTGCATTCAAACAGCCTGTCAGGTTGCAAGGACCGCAGGCCCGGGCAAACACCCGATGTCTTCCGGCATTCCCGTCCCGCTCGCAAAGGCCTGCCACAGATCAACAAGCGGACGCAACAACTCAGCCTTGGGATGATCAGTTTGCCACGGTTTTTCATACTGGTAGTGCAGAACGTGAATTTGGTTCCAATCCCACAGTTCTGGCAGATTGAACCAGACATATTGCAGCATATTGTAGAACACAGGCAGGCCGTGCCAGTTGGGAAAATAGCTTTCCAGGAAAGTCTGGTCAGTCCGCCGCCAAAACACGTCCGGCTGATCCAGCGCAGTTGCCATTGCAGAAAAGGTCGCATCGCTCGGTCTGGCCGTGAAAACACCGCTGTTGAGACGATGAAAATCTGCAAGGCCTTCATAGACATTCGGCGCTGCGCAAAACTCAGGATACTCAAACAGCTTGTCACAATTCTTCAGAACCAACGCATCGGCATCAATGAAGACGACCCTTTCATAGTCGCGCAGTTGCCAGAGCCGCAGTTTGACGAAATTGTCCAGCGGCGTATGAAAAAGTGGTTTGCCGCCTTTTGAAAATGGTGCCGCCTTGTGCAACCTCCCTCTTTCGTGGCGTTCATTGAAGGCTGCAGAGGTTGCAAGTCTTTCACAGCGACCAAACCTTGGCATGAAGCTTTCAAGCGGGGTGAGATCAGCTTCCTCGACACCCGGTGTATGAAGCACCACCAGGTCGGCTTCTGTCCCGGTTCTTCGAAGCGAGCGCAACAGGGCTCTCGCTCCCAGAACATAGTCCTGATTGGTCACCAATGTGACATAGGCAACTCTGGCTGAGGGCGCTCGATCGAACGTAGGAGCACTGTCCATCGGTACAATCAGGAAACGGACTTCAGCCGAGGATGCTCAGGATCATGCTCGATT
Organism: Roseibium porphyridii; assembly: GCF_026191725.2. Taxonomy (NCBI): domain Bacteria; kingdom Pseudomonadati; phylum Pseudomonadota; class Alphaproteobacteria; order Hyphomicrobiales; family Stappiaceae; genus Roseibium; species Roseibium porphyridii. The sequence goes on along the minus strand of NZ_CP120863.1, from coordinate 2,945,330 downwards.
TCATCGGCAATTTCCTTCGTCCAGGCCGAGACGGCAGGCACTCGGCTCCGGTCAACCCGGTAAGCGTAGGCTTTGGCGACATCAACGACTTCACCAAGCAGCCCCTCTTCTAGGGTAATCGGATCGAGGCCCAACTCGAGAAACTGCTTGTTCTCGACAACAAGATCGTTTTCTGCCGCTTCCTTGCGTGGATTGGGCAGATAGGCAACCTTGGCGCCTGTTTGACGCGAAATCATTTCAGCAAGATCACGCACACGGTGGGTCTCGGTCATCTGGTTGAAAACCTTCACCCGGTCGCCGCGTATGGGCGGGTTCTTGAGGGCCAGTTCGATGCAACGCACTGAATCTTGTATGTGAATGAAGGCCCTTGTCTGTCCGCCCGTCCCATGAACCGTGAGCGGATAACCAATAGCGGCCTGGATCAGAAACCTGTTCAGGACAGTGCCGTAGTCACCATCGTAGTCGAACCGGTTGATCAGCTGTTTGTGGCGCAATGTCTGCTGCGTGTGAGTGCCCCAGACGATCCCCTGATGCAGATCGGTGATCCTCATCCCATCGTTCTTTGCATAGAACTGGAAGAGCAGCTGATCCAGACACTTGGTCATGTGATAGATGGAGCCCGGATTTGCCGGATAGAGGATTTCCTGGTTTGCCTTGTGTCCTGCAAGGGTGTCCACATCAACGGCAAGATACCCTTCAGGGATGGCAGCTCCCACGTTGGAATAGCCGTAAACCCCCATCGTGCCGAGATGAATGAGATGCGCGTCCAGTCCCAGCTCCACCATGGCGTTGAGCAGGTGATGAGTGGCGTTGACGTTGTTGTTGACCGTGTAATTCTTGTGCTGATCAGATTTCATCGAATAGGGCGCGGCGCGTTGTTCGGCGAAATGGATGATTGCATCAGGCCGATTGTCCGCAAGCCAGCCCTTGAAGACCTCATAGTCTTCGGCAATATCTATCAGATGAAAATTGATGGTGTTGCCGGTTTCCTGTTTCCAGATGCGCGTTCGTTCCTGAATGGAATCCATTGGCGTCAATGACTGTACGCCCAACTCCGCATCGATCCAGCGCCGGCTGAGATTGTCGACAATGTGAACCTCATGGCCCTTGTCCGACAAATGCAAAGATGTAGGCCAGCCGACAAAACCGTCACCGCCAAGTATCGCAATTTTCACAAGTCATCTCCCCGAGTTACACAATTTGGCACAGGCGTGCTTCACTCAAATTGTGCTATATGAGTGACCAGATCATTGCGATGATTCCGTGACAATTCAACGATGATTTTTCAGATTGATACACAATACCGCAGCCTGAAGCGTTTCTCGTTTTTGGCTGGTCTGGACGAACGCCGAAAGCGGTTCCGGGTGACATGCGCAATAGGTTCAGCTGTGGTTAGGCAGTGTCACGCATTTCAAAGTCGCCACTACAGGGGCTGACAGGCTCAAGATCCTTCACGGAACGAACGCGCGCAAATGACGGACCTTTCCAAATCGCATCCATCATATCGACGACCATATCCGAAGGACCTGAGAAAACGGCTTCCACAGAGCCTGTTTTCAAGTTTCGAACCCAACCGGAAAGCTGACGTCGCTCAGCCTCGGCTGCACACCATGCCCGATAGCCGACACCTTGCACCCTTCCCTCGACCAGTACATGAACGGTCAGTGGATCACTCGTCATTCAAACCTCATCTCATCCGCACTTGAATGAAGCACAATCATGGCGGTGGTTCCACTGAAGGATCGCGGTCTTCAGGCGCAATCCAAAGGCGTCGATTGGGAAGCGAGCGATTGAAACAGGTTTAATTGAATGAAAGTGCCCACCACTTTAAATTGAACAAAGGTTGTATCTAGTTCAACCTAAACAAATAATTCATCATAACTCGTCCAATAAAAACAAATAAAACAGAAAACTTGATCAATTTGTAATTTCAAACAACACAACTAATAATTTAGTAACATTTGCCAATAAGATTTGCAGTGCAGTAACTCTAGTCGAGTCCTTCCAAATGCCGTTCAAATCACTTGCCTTCGCGTCCAAAAAACGCAAAAGACTGTTGCCGGAAGTCGCAATAACACTTGTTGGACTTGCAGCATTGACCCTCATTCTTGCGGAGTTGGATGCATTCGAGCGGATCTATGATTTTTCACGCGCACATGAAGACTACGAACTGGATGAGATAATAACAGCGCTGTTTGCATCTCCAGTAATCTTGCTGGTCTTCGCTTTCCGGCGCGTACGAGACCTGAAAAAGGAAATCAGACGACGGGTAACTGCAGAAGCCGAGTTGAGGCATCTTGCACAGACAGATTTGCTGACCGGACTGCCGAACCGTCTCTTCTTCTTCGACACGCTCCGGAAACGTTTGAATTCACAATTAAGATCGAACCTTCCGATTGCGCTCATTCAAGTGGATCTGGATCGCTTCAAGCAGGTCAATGACAGGTTGGGACCTGCTTTCGGTGACTACATCCTCAAACAAATCGCGCAGCTGCTTGCTGAAAACGCTTCGAAGGACTGGCTTGTCGCGCGCATCGGTGGAGATGAATTTGTAGTCGCGGCAGACGTGGCACAAGAAGCAGACGCCCAGGCGATCGCCAAAAGGCTTGCAACAATCCTCAATAGATCCTTCATTCACCAAAGTACCGAATGCACGATTGGTGTCAGCATTGGTGTGGCCGTTCACCACAGCGCTTCGCTCACCAATAACACTGATCCTGAAACGCTGCTCATGAACGCCGATATCGCGCTCCATAGAGCCAAAGTCGGCGGACGAAACCGGATCGAAGTGTTTGAACCCACTTTCCGTTCCGACTTCGAAAGGAACACGGTCCTCTCCAACGATCTTCTGCGCGCCATCGCACGGAAGGAGTTCTTTCCCGTCTACCAACCGCTGGTAGACTCTTCGACGCAAAAAATCGTTGGCGCAGAAGCCCTTGTGCGCTGGAAACACCCAACGCGCGGTGTGCTTCCACCTGCCATGTTCATGGAGCTGGCGCAAACTCTTGGTGTGCTTGCCGATATCGACCAGGCCATGTTCGAAGAAGCAGTAAAGAAGAGAAAGACCTGGGAACGGATGCTGCAAAACCCGCCGCGCATTTCGGTCAATATCTCTGCGGAGCGCCTCAAGTCGCCAAGTTTCCTAAGCACCGTTCAAGCCGCCGGTGTTCAACCGAATACGATCATCTTCGAGATAAGCGAGGCGGTGACGTTCGAAGAGCTTGACGATGTTTCGAAATACAATCTTGATGCCCTGGAGGGACTTGGCGTTGAAGTTGAGATTGATGATTTCGGGTCTGGCCGCGCATCGATCCTGAGCCTTTTGGAAATGAAACCACGCCGACTGAAAATCGACAGAAACCTGACGGCACCCGTTGTTGAGTCCGAGCAGGCACGAAGCCTTGTCGCGAGCATTCTCGATATCGCTCACACCCTATCCATAGAAGTGGTCGCAGAGGGTGTTGAAACCAGTCAGCACGCGGAAATTCTCAGAGAACAAGGCTGTTCACTGCTTCAAGGATACTATTTTTCCCGCCCGATCGAGGAAACCGCCTTTGAAGAGCTGCTCCAATCGGAACAAGCACGCAGTGCGAGATGGCCAACACAAGGACTGGGTCATCGCCCAGCCGCGGCAGGTTAAAAAACCGCTTCATTCTCAAAGACACTCATTAGGCACCTATAAACGTGCCTAGCCTCAAGCCGTTCGGGATATGGCCGTGCTTCGCTTTTGTTCATCCAGCATGACAAGTAGCGATGCCCCCACAATGACCAGTGCACCCGGCCAGAAAGCCCCGGAAGGCGCAAACCCAAAAGCCAGGAACCCAACGGCAATGTTGAGTGGCAGTTTCAAATGGTCAAAGGGCTGCACAAACGTTGCGTCGGCATTTTTATAGGCGAGCGTCAGCAGGTAGTTGGCAACGACTGTCAGGACACCAGCGCCGATCAGCAACCAAAGGGCATTGCCTGAAGGCACAATTCCGCCATCACCAAGAGCAAGCAGAGCATTGACCGGTGTCAGCAACAGCAGCAGATAAACCGTAATGGAATCTGCTCTTTCGGTCGCTGTCAGCTTTTTGGTCACGAGAGATGTACCAGCCCAGAAGGCTGCGGCAGCAACAGGCAGGACAGCCCCCCAATGAAACGCCTCAGTCCACGGCTGGAGGATAATCATACCGCCTGAAAAACCGGCAACGGTCGCAAGCCAGCGGACAACGCCCACTTTCTCGGAGAAAAACAGCTTCGCGCCGATGATAACGAAAAACGGAGACGTCATAACAAGAGCAATCGCTTGCCAGATTTCCACTCTTGCAAGGCCCGCCACCCACAACTGGATGCCGACGACAGCCAGTGCGGCCCGCATCAGATGCCAACCGAGTTGACGCGTTTTCAGGGAAGACAGGCCCCGCCGGAGAACCCATGGCAAGGCGATGAGCAATCCAAGGGCATATTGCCAGAAGGCCGCCGAAGTTGACGGGACGCCCAATTGCATTGTCGAGGCCTGCAGAGCCCCATTGACCAAGGCAAAGCATGCCCCCGCGCCGACCATCGCAAGCGCGGCAAACAAGGGGCCTGAGAAGGCTCCGCGAGAAGGTGAAGTCATTTCGTTTGATCCTGTCCGGTTCGTCCATTCCAGAACAGTCTCAAAAGACACGCGTCCGCAGGCCTTGCTGTTAGACCCGCGTCCAAGTTCTCTCTCATCCGGACTGTAACCGTCGGCTCCGGCTTCTCACCGGATCTGCTGACCCTTGAAACAAACGTTGCAAGGCGCTCGCGGGCTCCAGGTTTCCCTGATACCGCCGGTGGGGAATTGCACCCCGCCCCGAGAACTGTTCTCTGCACCACTGTCTAACGGTTGCGCTTGTTCTTGGCAACGTTTTCGTGGTCAAAATTTCAGTGTTACTGAAAAGCCGTGAACCTTCCGTTCTGGTCTAGCGGCAATGAGAGCTTCACGCTCGGGAGAATTTGCTCTCAAGATACTGGACAATCTCAGAAGGCTGACGAGCAATCAGTACCGGGTCTTCCTTGTGGAGCTCATCATGGCTGCCGTAGCCCCAAAGTACTCCGATGCTTTCGACACCATTCGCCTTTGCACCAATCAGATCGTGTTCGCGGTCACCAATCATGACGACTTGCGTTGACGTAATGCCCTCTTCGTCGAGAATGTAAGAGATAAGGTCGGCTTTTGCCGAACGTTTGCCGTCAAGTTCTGAACCGTACACCTTGCCGAAATACGGCATCAGTTCGAAATGTTCGACGATCTTGCCGGCATAAGCGTGAGGTTTGGACGTGCAGACATGCAATTCAAATCCCAAAGACCGCAAGTCACTCAAAGTCTGAGGTATCCCCTCGATCAAGGTATTCTCGTAGAGACCAACGTCGGTGAAACGCTCTCTATAAAAGGCAACGGCCCGGTCCAACTCGGCCTTGTCATCGGTGTCCAGAAGAACGCGGAAACTGTCCCAGAGCGAGGGTCCGATACACCAATGAAGATCTTTTGCATCCGGAACCTTCGATGACATCTTATCAAGAGCTTGCTGGATTGAACGGGTAATGCCCTCAAAAGGGTCAGTAAGCGTGCCATCCAGATCAAACAAAACGGTTGTAACGGACATCCGGTTTTCCTGTTAGAGAATCAATACGGCCCATGACGAAGACATCATGGGCCGCAGCACTAGCGTTTGTCCGCTCACAGTGTCAATCAAACCTCAAATCACGAGAACTCCATGATCACCGCGTCTACTGCAAGGCTGTCACCTGGTGCTGCCTTGATGGCAGAAACCGTGCAGTCCCGCTCTGCTCTCAGGACATTCTCCATTTTCATGGCTTCGACAACGGCAAGCTGTTCACCAGCCTTCACCTCCTGCCCTTCGTCAACGGCAATCGATACGACGAGCCCCGGCATTGGACACAACAACATCTTGGATGTGTCCGGCGGCAGCTTTTCAGGCATCAGTTCGTCAAGTTCAGCAACCCTTGGGGTCATAACTTTCGCAACGACCGAATACCCTTGCCAGTCGAGTCGATGGCCACCAGTTACCTTGCGGATCTGCACTGTCACCGGCTGATCGCCGACTTTGCCTGACCAGAGCGGGTCACCAGGTACCCAATCCGATTCAACATTCATCACAGGACCATCGCCGACGGCAACATCGAGTTCGACTGGTGTCCCGGGATAACCTGCAGCAAGACGTATCGGCACATAAGTCTTGTCGAGCCGAACAACCCAGTCCTCCCGAATAGCGCCCGAATGAGGACGCAAGCGGCCTGGCAGATGGTCCAGACGTTCGCGTTCCAAGGCTCCCATGGAAAGGGCAACTGCCGCCAGCACAGAATATGCTGCTTCATCTGGAACGGCAGGTGAGAAACCGTCCGGGTATTCGTCGGCAATAAAACTTGTTGCCAATTCCCCGGAACGCCAACGCGGATGGTTCATCAACGCGGTCAGGAATGGAACGTTGTGCTGGATCCCATCAACATAAAACGCATCAAGCGCTGTGCTCATAGCATCGATTGCCTGCTCACGAGTCGGAGCGTGGGTGATCAGCTTGGCAATCATGGGATCGTAGAACATGGAGATCTCCGACCCTTCGACAACGCCGGTGTCGTTCCGGATCGTCGAACCGTCTGAAGAGGCCTCTTCTGGTGGCTGATAACGGACCAGACGTCCGATCGACGGCAGAAAGTTCCTATATGGATCTTCCGCATAGATCCGGCTTTCGACCGACCAGCCGTTCAACTTCACATCATCCTGAGCGAGCGACAGTTTTTCACCCGCTGCAACGCGGATCATCTGCTCGACAAGGTCAACGCCCGTGATCAGTTCTGTGACCGGGTGCTCCACCTGAAGACGGGTGTTCATCTCCAGAAAGTAAAAACTCTTGTCCTGACCGGCAACGAACTCGACCGTTCCTGCACTGTCGTAATCGACGGCATTCGCAAGTGCGACGGCTTGCTCGCCCATCTTGCGGCGCGTTTCCTCATCCAGCAGCGGCGACGGAGCTTCTTCAATGACTTTCTGATTACGGCGCTGGATCGAGCATTCGCGCTCTCCCAGGTAAATCGCGTTTCCGTGCTTGTCACCAAGCACCTGAATTTCAATGTGACGCGGGTTTTCGATGAACTTTTCGATAAAGACGCGATCGTCGCCGAATGACGATGCAGCTTCGGACTTGGAACGGGTGTAACCGTCCCTGGCCTCTTCCGCATTCCAAGCGATACGCATTCCTTTGCCGCCACCGCCGGCGGAGGCCTTGATCATCACCGGGTAGCCGATGTCACCTGCTATCTCTACGGCCTGATCTGCAGATTCAATGACACCCAGATACCCGGGAACCGTGCTGACCTTGGCATCGTTTGCGAACTTTTTGGACTCGATCTTGTCGCCCATCGCCTCGATTGCACGCGAGTTCGGCCCGATCCAGACGATCCCTTCTTTGGCCAGTGCTGCTGGAAAGCTCGCACGTTCGGACAAAAACCCATAGCCAGGGTGAACCGCCTCGGCACCGGTTTCCTTGCAGGCGGAGATGATCCTGTCGGCCACCAGATAGGATTCAGCAGCTGCTGCCGGTCCGATATGAACTGCCTCGTCAGCCATCTCTACATGCAACGCGTCCCGGTCCGCGTCTGAATAGACAGCGACCGTCTTGATGCCCATGCGACGTGCCGTCTTGATAACCCGGCAAGCGATCTCGCCCCGGTTGGCGACAAGAATTTTCGAGAACATTGAATTCCACCCAGCTGGATCGTTTCCAGAGTTGTAGGCTGGCCCACTGCCCTGCGCAACTTATCCAAAGGGCGAGAGGAGTATTGCGGACACCTTGCTACGCACTCCCTCTGGCAGCTGAGCTACAAACGGGATGCACTTGACCGAAATGTGATGCATTTCTGCCAGTTCCGGCAGCAATTTGCGAACGGTCTTTATCTCAATCTTAAGAAAACTACTGCAGTAAATACTGATGCTTGGAGGAGAACTCATGGCAAAGCTTTTTGCTTTTGCACTTGTTGCAGTCAGTTTGTTGTCTCACACCGCGAACGCAGAAACGTTCGCCAAGTGGAGCCGAGGCGACGTCGACGGTTTCACCCGTTACTGGACCACAAACAATGTTGGTGCGAATTTCGTCATCTGGTGCCATCCGGACCGCAAGGTCAACGGAACTGTTCTCCACATCGAGATTGATGGACAAACTCCGGCGCCAAGCAGCCACATCAAACTGATTATTGACCAGGAAATTCTTGATCTGCCTGTGAACAAACAAGGTTATATCGGCAGCGACTGCGCGACCTGCTCTGACAGTTTCAGCTATGTCTGGCACCGCTTGCGCGCGGCAACCACATTGGCTGTCAAATTCGAAGACAATCGGTATGCAGGATTTTCGCTCAAAGGTGTCAAACAGATCCTCCCGGGCCCTGTCTGTCCGACAGACTTCGGGAAAATACATTCCTGAGCAATTTCCGGATATCAGTCCCTTAACGTTAGTTTTCTAACACATGCGATTCAGGCACACAGGCGAACCACCAATTGAGCCTGTGACTTGGGACTGCCTCCCCCGGTCAAGTACGGGCAGCTCCCTAAGCTTTCGACTCTCCAAAAAGGCAAGCTCACAAAATTTGGGAGCTAAGCTGTCTTTAAGTGTCCGACGTCACATCTCCGCACCACAGATTGGTACAGACTTCGCTAAGTTCTTACCTTAGGGTAAGGTCAAGAGTCTCACTTTGAACTATTGCTAGTCGCCGGATTTCAAACTCAACAAAGTTCACCGGCATCGCAAGGAGATATCGATGCACAAAGGCAAACTCTTTAGCGCTACGCTCGCTCTTGCCGGTTTTTGCATGGCTACTGCCGCCGAGGCACGCCCGGACCTTCGTCAAATGACCTGCGCACAAGCACAGAACATGGTAGTCCGGCACGGTGCCGTCGTCTTCACGACAGGCCAGCACACCTATTCCATGTTTGTTTCCAACAGAAGCTATTGCGATTGGAACCAGGAACTGTTCGTGCAGTACGGTCCGACACGCGACAACCGCAAATGCCCGGTGGCTTATCAGTGTAAAGAACCTCTGTTCGGACGCGGCTTTAACCGCTGGAACTGATCTTCAGTACCAGACACCAAAAAGGGCCGAAAAATCGGCCCTTTTTCATTTGGAAACCAAGCATTTCGGTTCTGCTCAAAGCGGAATGTTGTCGTGCTTCTTCCACGGCATTTCGACATTCTTCGACCGCAGCAAGGCAAGCGCTTTGGCAACCCTGCGCCGTGTTGAATGAGGTCGGATGACGTCGTCAATATAACCGCGTTCCGCAGCAACAAACGGGTTTGCAAACCTGTCTTCATAGTCCTTGGTGCGCTGGGCAATCTTGTCAGCATCGCCAAGTTCGGATCGATACAGGATCTCAACCGCACCTTTTGCTCCCATGACGGCAATTTCGGCTGATGGCCAGGCATAATTGATGTCGCCACCGATATGCTTGGAACTCATGACGTCATATGCACCACCGTAGGCCTTGCGCGTAATCACGGTCACTTTCGGCACAGTTGCTTCCGTGTAGGCAAACAGCAATTTCGCACCGTGCTTGATGAGGCCACCATATTCCTGCGACGTCCCTGGCAAGAAGCCGGGCACATCGACAAAGGTTACGATCGGAATACCGAAACAGTCGCAAAAACGCACAAATCTTGCGGCCTTGCGGCTGGCATCGGAATCCAGAACCCCAGCGAGCACCATCGGCTGGTTGGCTATGATGCCGACTGTCCGCCCCTCGATCCGGCCGAGCCCGGTGATGATGTTCCCTGCAAAACTGCCTTGCAGCTCGTAGAAGTCGCCCTCATCAACTGTTTTAAGAACGAGTTCCTTCATGTCGTAAGGCTTGTTCGGATTGTCCGGAATTAGCGTATCCAGGCTGTTGTCGATACGATCCGGGTCGTCGTAATTCGTCAGTTCAGGCAAATCGGCCTGATTGTTCATCGGCAGAAAGTCGATGAGACGCCGCATTTCATCCAGGGCCTCGACATCATTGTCGAACGCCCCGTCCGCGATGGAAGACTTTGTCGTGTGGATCGACGCGCCACCAAGTTCTTCTGCGGTCACTGTCTCGTTGGTAACCGTCTTCACAACATCGGGCCCGGTAACGAACATATAGGACGTGTCTCTGACCATGAAGATAAAGTCGGTCATGGCCGGACAATAAACGTCACCACCGGCGCAAGGACCCATGATCAACGAAATCTGCGGAATAACACCCGAGGCCAGCACATTGCGTTTGAACACCTCACCGTATCCGCCCAGCGCAGCGACACCTTCCTGAATACGGGCACCACCAGCATCGAAAAGACCAATGACAGGCGCGCGATTTTGAAGCGCCATATCCTGCAGCTTGGTGATTTTTTCAGCGTGTGCTTCCGACAAGGAGCCACCAAAAACCGTGAAATCCTTTGAAAACACATAAACTGTTCGGCCGTTGACTGTGCCCCAACCGGTCACAACGCCATCGCCGGGTATGTGCTGTTCTTCCATGCCGAAATCGGTGCACCGATGCTGCTTGAACATGTCAAACTCTTCAAACGAGCCTTCGTCCAACAGGATCTCGATCCGCTCACGCGCCGTCAGCTTGCCTTTTGAGTGCTGCGCGTCGATGCGACGCTGCCCGCCACCAAGCCGGGCAGTTTCCCGGCGGGTTTCCAATTCGGCCAGAACTTCTTTCATCCGGTCCTCCCAAGATACGTCAGCTGAGGCTCTAACATGCCCCCCAGTCGCAGCATAGTCAGCACATGGGATTATGGGGAAGTACGCCTACGCCTCATACAAAACGGCAAAAATATGATTTGCGACACATCCCCTAACGTTATTTCATACTAAATTCGGTGATTGTGAACGGGCTCCCTTTGACCTGAGTCCGGGCACTGAAGGGATTTTGCCCTGCAATAAAAATGCATTTTTATGGCTTAATACTGCAAGCCGGCTGGGAGCATTTGCGATGACTTTATACAGTCCCGAAACAACATGGATTGCCATTTTAGGCGGCGGTTTCTCTGGTTCGATACTCGCTGGAGGAAGTGTTTTTCAGTTCGATCTCTGGAATATGGGATCGAAGAAATTACCCATACAGGTTCTGGTGACCGGCAAGCGCGCCGGCTTGATGGCGGAGGCCGGCACCGCCATGGCGATTCTTCTTGTCACGGGCTGCAGAACGGCAAGAGAGATGGACGGCATTACATCTTCCGGGCTCGACTGGGAACTGTCCTTTGGCGGTGATGCGGATGCGGTTGTCAAATCCGGCGCAAGTGTTTTCAAGGAAGTTATGAAAGCTGCGGGCAAGCAAACCGGTGAATGGGCGTTGCATGAATCAGGAAAACGCCTTGCCCAGTACATTGTTGGCGACCTCGGCGTTGTTCAGCAGGGACGACAATTCAATCTTCTGCCCACACCAATATCTGCCTCCATCGGTGCCGGGATCTTTTATGAATGGCAGAAACTGCACGTGCTCGACGGTGAAATAGGTTGGAACTATATTTCGCCGGAATATTCGGTCGAGAACCGATCCGGCAACGTTTACATGCGAATGAAGAACATCCCGGTCAAAGACGGCACAACAATTCATCTTGGCTTTGGCGTGGACGAATGGGGGATCGACGGCAACATCAAGTGGACACCAACGTCTTCCGGGCCACGGATCGGTCGCAGCAGACTGCATATTGACTGTGCAGTCTATGGCGGAGAGCTCTATCAGAGCTTCAACCGCAATGAACAGCCCGGCATCAACCTCAGTCAGCTGCAGCCCGCAGGACGCAGCGAAGCTGGCATGCTGACAGTCTCCAATACCAAGGAGGTCGCGAAAAACGGTAAGCTCACCATCTACCCGCGTATCTTCAAATTCACGAACTATCCCTACTGGTCAGCAGACGACACCATGACCGTGCATGTTGACGGCAAGGGACGGTTTACAAAGGTGGATGGAACGACTTCCTTTAGAGACTAATGCGTAAGATTGCCTAAAGAGTGAGCAAGAGCGCCGCCAGTTTGTACTTTGACAGCCTTCAGAAATTTGCAATGATTGCTTAACAACGAAGCACACGCAAAGGGGAGGCAATGGCGGACGCTCGCACTTTCTTCAATGAAATGCTCGACGAGACCGGGAACTCGCGCACTCCGTATGCCAGGCTCTCAAAATGGCTTGAAGACAAGCCCGCCAACTTCCTTTCCAAAAAGAGCCGAGATGCAGAAACGATCTTCAGACGTCTCGGCATCACCTTTGCGGTCTATGGCGCCGAAGAGGCAACCGAACGCCTGATTCCCTTCGATCCGATCCCCCGAGTGATATCGGCCGGGGAATGGCGCCGCTTGTCAGCCGGCATTGACCAGCGTGTGCGGGCGCTGAATGCGTTCATGCATGATATTTATCACCGCCAGGAAATCTTGAGGGCCGGCAGAATACCTGCCGATCTGATTTTGCAGAACGAGGCTTTTCTCCCGGAAATGGCCGGGTTCACACCTGCACGCAAAGTTTATGCGCATATCATCGGTACCGACCTCGTAAGGGTGTCTGAGAACGAGTTCTATGTTCTTGAAGACAATACCCGCACCCCTTCCGGTGTCTCCTACATGATGGAGAACCGGGAAACCATGATGCGCCTGTTTCCAGAGCTCTTCCAGATGCATCGCGTCGCCCCGGTCGAGCAATATCCCGAAAGCCTTCGCCTCACCTTGGAAAGCGTTGCTCCGGACCTGTCCAAATCAACCCAGACCGTGGTCGTCCTGACGCCCGGCATTTATAACTCTGCCTATTTCGAGCACGCCTTTTTGGCCGACTCAATGGGCGTTGAACTGGTTGAAGGCCGGGATCTATTTGTCGACGCAGGCAAAGTGTTCATGCGTACGACGCGTCAACCGAAACAGGTCGATGTTATTTACCGGCGCATTGACGATGCGTTTCTGGACCCCCTCACCTTCAATCCGGACAGCATGCTCGGCGTGCCGGGATTGTTTGACGCCTATCGTGCCGGCAACGTCACGATCTGCAACGCGCCTGGAACGGGTATCGCAGATGACAAGGCGATCTATGCCTATGTCCCCGACATCATCGAGTTCTATACAGGTCAAAAACCCATACTGAACAACGTGCCGACCTGGAACTGTTCCCGCCCTGACGATCTTGCCTATGTCTTGGACAACCTTGAAGAGATTGTGGTGAAGGAAGTCCACGGATCTGGTGGCTACGGAATGCTGATAGGTCCAACTGCGTCGAAGCGGGAAATTGCTGAATTCCGAAAGGTTCTGGAATCCAATCCAACCAACTATATCGCACAGCCTACCTTGGCCCTGTCGGCCTGTCCGACACACGTGGCATCGGGTGTTGCCCCGCGCCATGTAGACCTTCGCCCGTTTGTCCTGATCGGAGACCGGGTTCGCATTACGCCTGGCGGCCTGACCCGAGTTGCGCTGAAAAGGGGATCACTCGTCGTGAACTCCAGCCAGGGCGGCGGCACCAAAGACACCTGGGTACTTGAGGACTAGATGCTCGGAAGAACCGCCTCTTCGCTGTTTTGGATGTCGCGCTATCAGGAGCGCGCCCTGAACGTCACGCGCCTGCTGGAAGTAGGCTACCGCGGCGCCATCATGTCTCACATGGGTCAGGAGCACGGCACACACTGGACTTTTGCGCTGACTTGTGCCGGTTGTGAAAGCGGTTTTCAAGCCAAATACGACGAACTGGCTCTTCGCAATGTCACCAATTACCTGATCTTTTCCAAAGACAATCCGGCAAGTGTCAGAAACAGTCTGGAGCATGCGCGCAACAATGCCCGCGCGGTGCGCACCAGCATCACGACTGAGCTTTGGGAGGCGATCAACACAACCTGGATCGAGTTTGCCGAAGTCAATCCACAATCGATCACACAGGAAAAACTTCCAGATTTCCTGGCCTGGGTCATCCAACGCGAACATCTTTGCCGCGGAGCGTTTCTGAACACCGTCCTGCGGGATGACGGTTATTGCTTCAGCCAGATGGGCAATTTTGTGGAGCGCGCCGACAATACGGCCCGCATCTTGAACACACAGTATTGGGTGCTTCTGCCCGACAACGACATCATCGAAGACGGTTCCACGGACCGTTTCCAATGGTCAGCGATCCTCAGGGCACTTTCCGGTCGCAGAAGTTATCGTTTCGCCTATTCAAATGCCCACCTGAAGGCGTTCAACATCGCAGAGTTTCTTGTGCTCAGGAAAGAGATGCCGCGGTCTCTTGCGCACTGCTATGACTGGATCAGCGATACTGCGGAAGACCTTGAACAATTCTATGGCTCAAGCGAGCCGAGCCTTCAGCTTGCCACAGACATCGCAAAAGAACTGAGGCAAAAGCAAATGCGGGAAATCTATCAGGAAGGCCTCCATGAATTCCTCACAGACTTCATCGGCAAGAACAATCAGTTCGCCCAACAGCTTTCCGAAGACTACAATTTTGCCTGACCTGAGCCCCGGACCGACCCCATGAGACTGACTGTCCGACACACGACTCGATACCGCTACGACACGCCGCTGGCCAATGCCATGCAGCAACTCAGGCTGACACCGGAAGATGGACCGTCACAGACGATCGTGGAATGGTCCATCGATGCTCCCGGCATTGAGCGTGCCACCACTTACAAGGACGCCTTCGAGAACCGTGTGCATATGGTCTCCAGAAGCGAGCTGGTTGAAACGGTTGAGATTACGGCGTCGGGCACCGTCGACACAGTCGACACCAACGGCGTCATCGGTCACGAACCGGATGCCGGCGCTCCGACCCGCCTCTATACGCGCGTGACACCGCTGACCCAGACAAATCAGGCGATCCGCAAGCTCGCGACACTTGCCGAAAGCCACGACAAGATCGCCGGCTTTCACGCGCTGATGCATGCCATACGAGACAAGGTGGACTATAAGATCGGCGTGACCGAGACCCACGCCTCCGCCACGGCTGCTTTGGCCGCTGGCGAAGGGGTCTGCCAGGATCATGCGCATATCTTCATAGCTGCCGCCCGCTCGATCGGCATTCCAGCCAGATACGTGTCGGGATATTTGCTACTGGAAGAAGAACAGGCTTCGGAGGCGCACCATGCGTGGGCGGAGGTTCTGATCAATGGATTGGGATGGACCGGATTCGACATATCCAATGCCATGTGTCCGACCGACCGCTACGTTCGCCTGACGACCGGGCTCGATTCTCGCTCTGCGGCCCCCATCAAAGGACTTCGTTTCGGCGGTCTTGAGGAAAACCTTCAAGTAGAAGTGGATGTCGCACAGGCTGCTTTGCAACAGCAGCAATAGCTGTCATAAGGCAAAGACTTGAGCCGAGCCTTCGACGCCCGGCATTGAAGCATGGGCGGGGCTTTGAAATGACCTATTGTGTCGGGTTGAAATTGGACCGGGGGTTGCTGTTCGCAGCGGACACGCGGACCAATGCCGGTGTCGACAACATTGCCACGTTCAAGAAACTGCACACTTGGGAAGAACCCAACGAACGCGTCATCACGTTGTTGTCGGCTGGCAATCTGGCCATTACCCAGGCCGTCGTTTCACTGTTGAGCGAACACATCACGTCTGTTGAAGACGACCGTGCCACGCTCATGACGGCCAAGACGATGTTTCAGGTTGCACGCCTGGTCGGCAGTGCCGTGCGTGAAGTCAAGGAAATCGATGGCGAAGCGCTGGCGACCAGTGCTGAAAGCTTTTTTGTCACCTTCATCCTCGGTGGACAGATCAGGGGTGAAGAGCCGCGCATGTTCCAGGTCTATGCTGCCGGAAACTTTATCGAAGTCTCCGAGGACACGCCGTTTTTGCAGATCGGCGAGCATAAGTATGGAAAGCCCATTCTTGACCGGGTGACCCGTTCGGACATGCGCCTGGGTGAAGCGGCAAAGCTGGTCCTTCTGTCTTTCGATTCGACCTTGCGGTCCAACCTGTCTGTCGGCATGCCGATCGACATGCTTCTCTACAATACCGATACCTTCTCAACCGAGCGTCAGGTTCGGATCGAACAGAATGACCCATATTTCCGGAAGCTTTCACAAAGCTGGTCGGACAAGTTACGGGAAGCATTCGGCGATATCGATGAGTTTGAGGTCTAGCCTCACTACAGCCTGTCAGGCTGACGTCACAAATCCGCAGTAGATGCGAACCGGACAACTCCGGAGTTCACGTCCATGAGCAATGCCAGCGCCACATCGGATCTCAAACCTGTTTCCTGGACAAGGGAACCGGCTCAAGAGCCGCTTGAGGAAAACGACGGCGCTCTGAGAGCGGTGCGTGACATGATCAGAGCCGGCGAGCGAAATCAACTGGTGGATCTCCTGAAGAAATGGGACCCACTCGACGTAATGCAGCTGCTGGTTCGCCTCCGGTTGAAACACGCCCGAAAACTCTTTCAATGGCTGCCGGCCAATCCCTCAATCAAGGTCGTTGCAGAGCTGCGTCCTGAGTTTCGCTCCATATTGATGGAGGAAAGCACGCTTGAACAGTTTCGCGACATTCTTGCCGGGCTTGATCCGGAAGACGCGGTGGAAATTCTCAACGAATTTCCCGATGACGCTGCTGAACAGCTGATCGCACGATTGCCCGACATCGAAGATATCGGGACGCGCGGATCTTATGCCGACGACACGGCCGGGCGTGTGATGGCGAGGAAATTTGTTGCTCTGCCCGAGGAGTGCACCGCAGGCGATGCCGTCGCCCAGATGCAAGCAGAAGCAAGCAGAATACGAAAAGTGTTCACGGTTTATGTCACAGACGCCAAAGGCCGTCTGACCGGAACTGTGGAGGTTGGCAAGCTTTTACTGGCACCCAACGACACGCAGCTTAAGAAAATCATGAACAAGGACGTGATCGCCGTTTCGGCCGACACGGACCAGGAGGAAGTCCTCCGACTTGCGCGCAAACGCGACATGCGCACCGTTCCAGTGGTGTCCGGGGATGGGCAACTGATTGGCCGTATCACGCCGAAACAGCTGACCCGGATTGCAGCGGATGAAGCCAACGAGGACATGCTGCTCATGAGTGGTGTTTCTGGCGAAGCCCGCTCGGATGATACCGTTTTGAGGATCGTCAAGGGCCGCCTGCCCTGGCTTCTTGCCGGATTAGTTGGCGCGAGCGTTGCGGCAACCGTTGTCGGCTCGTATGAAGATCAACTCGCGGAAGCGGCCATTCTTGCAGCTTTTATCCCCGTGACCATGTCCATGGCCGGAAATGCCGGTCTTCAGGCATCGGCAGTTGCCGTTCAAGGCATCGCCACCGGAGCACTCTGGTCCGGCGACATCTTCTTTCGCCTCATGAAAGAACTTGTCGCAGCGCTTTTCAACGGCGCCATTGCCGGAACGTTGCTCGGCTGTCTTGTCCTGGGCGCATCAATGATTGTTCCACTTGAAGAACCGGTGCGGCTAGCGCTCGCCACATCGCTTTCGCTTTTGTGCGTAACCACACTTGCTGCAATGGTCGGCGCGACAGTTCCGATTGTGCTGGACAAGATCGGCATCGATCCCGCCATGGCAATCGGTGTCTTCATCACCTCATCGAATGATGTTCTGGGGGTGTTGATCTTCTTTCTTATGGCAACGACATTTTATCTGGGCTGAGAATTCAGCCTTCGGTAAGGACCAAAACGGCGGCGTCAAACTCTGCTCGTTTGTATGCCCGGATTTGCGCAGCTTCCGCGTCCTCTCCCCAGCGCTCAATGTTGAAGTCTTCTTCCACATGCGCTGCGGTCCAGGCGCTTTCTGCATCGAGTTGCCCCTCTTTCAGTGCAAGTGCCAGCAATGCGGATCCTGTTACACTGGTGATGGTGTGAAGGGCGGCAAGCTGTAAGGGTGTTACGGCGGCAATGTGATTGCGATATGCCGCAAGCAGATCATCAGCTTGTGGGGCGTGAATAATACCTTCAATCAGGACAAACCTGCCACCCAGAAGACCTCCTGCCCAATCCACGACCGGATCCCAGACAGCCCTCTGAGTTTCTACAAGGCTTTCGGGATCGTCTGCCCGATAACAGAGCGCATCATTGCCTGCAAAGCGGGTGATATCATCAGCAACTTCCCCAAACCGGACACTCACTGCGTCTTGCGCCGAATTGGCAATTCGCGTCAGCGGCATGTTCGCGGGATTGATTTCCTTTTCCTGGGCGTTCCATTCAGCGGCAACAGCCGCGCCAAGGGCATTTGACGGCAATACGAGTGTTTCTCGCCCCGGTGTTTTGACCGGGCGGCCATCGAGGTGAATTTCAAATCCGTTATCACCCGCTATGTGTTTTGCGTCTTGGTAAAACCGCTTGGGCAACTCGCGCTTGGAGAGTTCACGTGCACGCTGCTCAGGGTCTTTGATCGCCTCTTCCTGCAAGGTCTCAAGAAAGTCGCGCATCACATTGTTTCCTTGTGAATTTTCATAACGTTTGACACGGCGGATTCGAGGTCTTCGAAGCTCTGGATTATTTGATCTGCACCCTCTTTGACGAGGCGGGAATGATCGTGATAACCCCAGGTGACGCCAATGGCATGCGCGCCGGCAGACTTGGCCATGGTCATGTCAAATCCGGTATCTCCAAGCATGACGGTGTTTTCAGGCTCAACTCCTGTTTCAGAAATAGCTCGAAGCACCATGTCCGGATGCGGTTTTGACGGAGATGTGTCCGCAGTCTGGATCGTCACAAACCGTCCGTGAAGGTCATGACTGTCAAACATATGCCGAACGCCCCGCATCGCCTTGCCTGTGGCAATACCGAGCAAAATATCTTCACGCGCATGAAGCTGATCAATCGCCTTGCGGGCTCCGGGATATAGCGGATCAAGATCCAGCCCCTGGCGGCGCCTTGAAACTTTCGACTCTCTGTATGCGGCTGCCATGTCGGGAACCTTGTCCGCATGTGTCTTGCCGACCAGATCCAGAAACGCCTCTTCAAGCGATCGCCCGACAATTGACAAGGCCGTCTTTCGATCGGGCATGGGAAGGTCAACTGCAGCGAAGCCTACCTGTAGTCCATGAAAGATGGTGTTTTGACTGTCCACCAGGGTGCCGTCGACATCAAAAAGGATCAGATACATAAGGTCCCTGAACGAAGGGTTGCCGGTTCCGTAGCGAACCGGAAATCGAAGATAGATAGCCTCCCCCGCATGTGCAGCGTTTTGGCTTTTGGGTCAAGAGCAGCACCGGTGCTCAATCCAGCCTGGCAAAAATACTGATCGGCAAAAGCTGCCCTAGCACCCTTCCTTTTAACTTCTTGCTTTGGATATCGCATAATTTAGCCAGGCGCCTGAAAATTGCCTCTTTATCTTGGTTATCGCACACCCAGTCGCGCTTAACCTTCAGTTAACCACGTTTCTAAACGCCCTGGTTACCATGAACGGCAATAATCGTCAGCGCGGGTGGGCATGATTATTTGGGGCAGATTTGTCACCAAAGAACACGGATTTTGGGACGCAGTTTGATAGAGCTGCGCGAACGAGAGTGGTTTTGTCTGAATGCCTCGGAACAAACAACGCATCAGCGGCGGTGGGCGCCTGACACCTTTCGCAAATCAGCGGGTATCATTGACCGTACTTGGCGGAGCAACGCTGCTGTTTGCCGGTTTTGCTGCAGTTGTCGCAATTTTGAACTCGACCGCGGCACCCACTCAATTTTCCAGATTCCTTGACTTCGTTGGCGTCCCGACCTCCACGCAACATTCAAGTTATGGCGCTTTGACAAATGGCGCTCAGCGCCCAGCCTCAACGACTTCAGATCGGACAACTGTCGGAGTTGCTCTGACGGCGAAGGCCAGAACGAGCCCTGTATCGACAGCAATGGCCGCTTTCGATGTCGCTGCCGCACGTGAAGCGTCCGCAAAAAAAGCCGCCAAGAAAGCATTGGCTGCAAAGCTCGCGCACATGAAGCTGGCACGCAGTCTTCTGGTCGCTCAAAAGGCGTCTCAACTGGCAGAAGCTTTGCCTGAACCGACTGTTTTAGTCGCAGCGGACCAAAGCGTTGGCACTCTGGCAAGGGCTTCGGTAACTGCAAGCGCCGAGACACCCGTCAGCGTCGTCGCCTCGCTTGCCGCACCTTCTCATTTCAAGCCTGGAGCAATCCTGCCTCCTGCTCCAACAGTAAAGCCTGATCCGCCGCGACGCGCGAAGCCGGCTTCTCGCACGCCAGCAAACGAAAGCGTGAAACCGCGCAATGGTGCACCCGCCCTTGCATATGCGGCACCTGGCAATCCCGAGAATGAAGAAGCAGGCGTTTTCAGCGGGATAGGTAAACTATTCAACGGCTCAAGGGGTGGTTTGCCTGGTCGTGGAAGCGGCATCGCCGTTTACGATATCAGCGCCGCAACGGTTCATATGCCCGATGGCACCAAGCTCGAAGCTCATTCCGGAATTGGCCATCGCATGGACAATCCCAAATACGCCTATGTAAAGAACCTTGGGCCGACACCCCCGAATGTCTACAAGTTGCGCATGCGGGAACGACGTTTTCACGGTGTTGAGGCAATCCGCATGCTGCCGCTCGACAAGGCGGCCATGAAAGGCCGGGACGGTATGCTGACCCATACTCGCCTTCTGAGGAACAGCATCGGGTCTCATGGCTGTGTCGCCTTCAAGGATTACAACAAGTTTCTGCGAGCCTATAAGAGCGGTAAGGTCAAAACTCTGATCGTTGTTCCATCCATGAACAAGCTGCCGACCTATATGGCGAAACTTCAGAGGCAAAGCGGCGCTTGAGATCTCTTGCGAGTGTCTTTCCGATTGGCTATGCCCTAGGGGATAGCCACTCCCGTCTGGCCAGGAGCCTCCCGTGACAAAAATACTTGCGCTGTTTTTGATCCTGATTGCTGCAATCCAGGTGATAAAGCCGCTTGGCTGGCCCGGTCTCAAAAAGCGTTCCGATGCCTGGAAACTGGTTGCCGGTGTTGTGGCAGTCACGGTGGCATCCGTTATTTTGAGCGCATTGTTTCAGGGGCTCTGATCCGAAAACGGCAGTCAGGAAGTCAATACGCTTTGAGGAACGCTGGGACAGCCCATGCCTGTTGAAACAACGCTGCATATGCTCTGCGGAAAGATAGCTTCCGGAAAATCAACCTTTGCAAAGACCTTGTCGGCCAATCCGAGTACAGTTCTGATCAGCGAGGATCTCTGGTTGTCGGGTCTTTACGAAGGCGAGCTGGTCAACATTGCCGACTATGCACGGTGTTCCGGACGTTTGAAGCAGACAATCGCGCCCCATATCGTCGAGCTTCTCAAGTCAGGCCTTTCTGTCGTGCTCGATTTTCCGGCCAATACCCGGGAACAGAGACTGTGGATGAGACATCTGTTCGAAGCGGCAGGCTGTCATCACAAGTTGTACTATTTCGACGTTCCTGATCAAGTCTGCAAGACACGCCTGAAGGCGCGCAACGCATCGGGAACGCACGAGTTTTCGGTAAGTGAAGACGTCTTCGACAAGGTCACCAACTACTTCCAGCCTCCGCAGCCAGACGAGGACTTTGAGTTGGAAATTCACCCGGCAGGGTGAGACTCTTGGCCCACCTAGCTTCTGTCAGCGCTTGATAGTGCTTTCGTCCGGATCGTCTGCTTCCGGATCATAGTCCGTTGCATCAAAACCCAAAAGGTTCCAGGTTTGTTGCATATGGGCCGGCAATGGCGCAGATACGTCAATCGTACCGTGCCCGGAAGGATGCGGAATGACGATCCTGCGGGCCAACAGGTGAAGCCGGTTCTGGATACCGCCGGGCAGTTCCCAGTTCTCGATGTTGAAATACTTGTCGTCACCAATGATCGGATGACCGATGTGAGCAGCATGTGCCCGCAGCTGATGGGTTCGACCTGTCACAGGCTTCATGGTGACCCAGGACAGTTTCTGCGCCGATTGCTCAAACACGGAATAGAGCGACACCGCATGTTGGGCGTCGTCTTCTCCCTGCCGAACGACCTGCATGCGCTCCTCACCTTCGCTACGCGCCAGAAAGGTTGAGATGCGGCCCTGACGCGGCTTTGGTACACCGGCCAGCATGGTCCAATAGATCTTGCGGGTGTTCCGATGCCGGAAGGCCTTGGTAAGCTCCTGCGCCGCTTGCCGGGTGCGAGCCACAAGAATAATTCCGGACGTTTCCCGATCCAAACGGTGCACAAGCCGTGGCTTGTTGCCTTTGCGGTCCGTGAAGGCGTCCAGCATGCCATCCAGGTGCCGTTTCAGACCGGAGCCACCTTGAACGGCCAGGCCAGCCGGTTTGTTGAGGACCATGACCTGATTGTCCTCAAAAAGAAGCATGTCCTCGATGGCCTTGCGATCATCTGCGATCAGCTTCGTCGACTTCGGCTTTGCGTTCTTCTTGTCGTTGGCAGGCAATTCGACACCAAGTGGTGGAATGCGAACGGTTTGGCCTTTGGCTATTCGCGTACTGGCTTCCGCACGCTTGCCGTCGAGACGCACCTGACCGGTGCGCAGCAGCTTTTGCAGGCGGCCAAAGCCCAGTCCCGGATAATGGAATTTGAACCAACGGTCGAGGCGCATGCCCGCTTCATCTGCGGTCACTTGTTTTTGTTCAATTGCGGACATTTTGTTCTCAAGGTCAGCGGCGTGCTTTCAGAGCCCGCGCGGTCTCGTCCTTCAGCAAGCGGACGAAAATTCGTTCCGGTGCGTATAGGCGGAATCGGCACCAAAAGGAAGAAAAACCTTAGGATCCAAATTGGCGCATGAACATCAGACCGGCGAAGACTGCACCAATGGAAAGGACAACAGAGCCGAGGATGTAGACAAGTGCCAGGAGGGTGTCTCCCCGTTCCCAAAGGACTGAGGTATCAAGGGAAAAGGCAGAAAACGTTGTAAAGCCGCCAAGAACGCCTGTTGCGAAGAAATACCGAAGCGTTTGGATATTGGCGGTATCGTGCTTGACCAACCATCCAATGAGGAGCCCCATTGCCAGCGATCCGACAACATTTACGGTCAGGGTGCCGACAGGAAAACCCGGTCCGAAGAGACGCAGCGTCAGGAGCGACACGAGGTGGCGTCCTCCCGCCCCAAGTCCGCCGCCGAGCATAACCAGAAGAAGATGTTTCAATTCTTTTGCCCCAGCGAACGTGTCTTTCCTGCCTTGCCTTAACTGGCAGAGAACGGTTTTCTTGCGTTTAGCACATAAATGCCCGGACCTGAATGAGCCCGTACGCGTCAATGCCGCTGAACTCTGGGTCGTCAAACAATCGGCTATTCGCCCGGGGTCACCGGTTTTTGCTCGCCTTCCTGCCCAAGCCTTTCAAAAATCTTGACCTGATCATCATATTTGGGGTCGATGGTTCCGCAGACCCGGTCCCAGAAAGAAAAGAAATTGGCGAAATTGTATTTGAAGCGAGAATGATGCTGATCGTGGAAGGTGACGCAAACCATCGGCGATGGCATGCGGGACATGGGTGATGCCCAAAACTCGAAACCCGAGTGGCCGATCGTACCGTTGAAGTGATCCCAAAGCCTGTGAACGATCAGAACAGGTATCGGGATCGGCAGAAAGATGACAGCCCACAAATAGTAACTCTGCATGACGAAGGCATCGACCAGGTCATCGGAATAGGTGCTCCAGACTGTCGGGGCGACCGAACGGTGATGTTCGGCGTGGAAACGGTAGAGCCACTTGGTATGCATCAGCCTGTGGCCCCAATAGAACCAGGTGTCAAAGGCGATAATGGAGACGACGAACATCAAGATAGCGGACCACCAGGTCAGCTCCAGCGGAGCGACCAGCGTCCAGCCTTTCATTGACAGGAAAATTCCGCCGGCAAGGCACCCAGCAGTCACGGTCAGAGAAGAGACGCTGGCGCGAATTTCCTTCCACATGCGTTTCTCACCGCGCCGGTTCTGTTGAATCCGGCGCTCCGGGTGACGGTTCTGGATTTGAACCAGTACCCAGCCAGTGGCGAAATACAAAAACACATTGATGGCATAACAAGCCGCGTAGATCGGCAGAAATTCAAGCAAAACTGTCAACGCTTGATCGAGCATATCGTCTATTACATCCAGTTTGTCGGTTGGCTGACACAGCTGATCTAGTGTGCGGGCTTACCCGGTTGCCTTGACTTTGGTTTCTTCAGTATCCGGGATCTCTCCGGTTTCTTCCATCGAGCGCACAAGTTCATCGTATTTCGGATGAACTGTTCCACACACGCGATCCCAGAATGAGAAGAAGTTACCGTAGTTATAGTGAAACTGCGAATGATGCAGATCATGGAAGGTCGTACAAATCAGTGGTGACGGGTAGCGCGATGACTTGGACGCAAAATACTCGAACCCGGAATGTCCGACCATGCCCGAAATCTGGTCGAAAAGGCGCAGCGCAAAAACACTCAGTGCCGGAACCGGCAGCACGAACCACACAATGAAATAGAAGAAATGCTCAATGAGCGTGTCCACGAATGTGGAGCTATCATTGCTCCAGGCTGTTGGGGCTATCGAGCGATGGTGTGGGACGTGGAATTTATAGAGCGCAGGAACATGCAACAGCCTGTGCCCCCAGTAAAACCAGGCATCGAACAGCACGAAACAGACGGCAAACATCAGCGGGAACGACCACCAGGAAAGCGCCAGGGGCTCAAACAGGGTCCAACCCTGTGTCTGGGCAAAGTATCCGGCAGACATCAAGACAGAGGACGTTGCAAGCGCCTTCATCGAGGAGCGAATTTCTTCTGCCTGGCGTTTCAATCCGTCGCGGTGTTTTTGAATTCGTCTATCGGGGTAACGGGCGTTGATCGCCATTAAGGCGAAACCAGTCGCAAAGTAGACAGCCACCATAACCGCGTAGATGACTGCAAAAACGGTGATGTACTCAAGCAGGAGCGTCATTGGGATTGATCCTGCTTGCCGGCATAAAGCGCCTCGAACCCCTCAACACGCTCATCGTAGGTCGGATGAATAGTTCCACACATCCGATCCCAGAACGAGAAGTAGTTAGCGTAATTGTAGACAAAATACTGATGATGCTGATCGTGATAGAGCGTGCATAGCAGCGGCCAGGGTTTGCGGGCGCTCGGGCTTGCGAAATGCTCATATCCGCAATGGCCAATAGCGGCAGACACCTGATCGAACAACCGATGGCCCAGGAAGACAAGCGGTGGCATCGGCACGACGAGAAGCACCAGTGCATAGTAGGAATGGGCAAAAAGCGTGTCGACGCTGGAACCTGCGTCATTTGACCAGACCGTAGGCGTCACGGTCATGTGGTGCGGCTTGTGGAACCGATAGAAGAGCTTTGTATGAAGGATCCGATGGCCCCAGTAGAACCAGGTGTCGTGCAGCATCAGAGAAAGTACAAAGAACAACGGTACAGACCACCAGGACAGGGCCACCGGAGCAAAAAGCGTCCATCCGCGCATCTGGAAATAAAGACCGATGGAAAGACAGCAACTGGTTATCAGAAGCTGGACTGTCGACGACTTGATATCGCGGATCGCATCATGGGTCGGCTGACGTTTTTGAATCTTGCGGTCGGGATGCCTGCTGTTGAGCGCCGTCATGGTAAGACCGGTCGCGAACAGCACAACAAGGCTCGCCAGATACAATCCGGCAAACATCGCCACCAGCGCGCCAATCCCAGTTCCAAACGTGTCTGTTACGAAGCTCATAAAAAATATCCATCCGTGAGGCCTTCGCTATAGCAGTGCGTAGCGAAAGTTGAAACGCCGCGTCAAGAAAACACGGTCAGATTTTATGGACAGATACGCCTAGACTTCCTCTTCAACATGCGCAAAGTCGGGATAAATGGATCTGACCAAAGCGTCGATACGGTCAATTTCATCAGGTATTTCAGTGAGTTTTCCGCGCTCTTCTTCCAAAACGGCCAAAAAGATACGCGCGCGAGCCTGATTGACCTGCGGCTGCGGCAAAGTGCCCTCATGAGCAGCGGACAAGACAATGCTCACCAGCCTGTCGGCGGCGTTCAAGCGCCCCCACAGATAATCATGTTCCCGCCAGCCTCTATTGAAGAAGGCACCAAAGGTATTGAGTTGCTTGCCTTTCAGGTCAAACCCTTGCGTGAAAAGGCTTGTCGCGTCCCGTGGGCTGATCCGGTCGACCAATATCTCAGTGACTTCGGAAAAATCGTTTCTTTGCAGGACTGGAAATGTAATGAGGTCATAAAACGCAAAGCCAATATAGGCTCGCATCAGGGTCGCATGCCGTTCCTTGTCGAGCAGCTCAAGTGCCGTTTCAGCAAACAATTCGTCCTGTAACCGGTCGAGATCAGCAAGTCCCATCATGCCGATCAGGCTGTCCAGGAGAGTTGCGACATGATCGCCCGCAGTGGATGCACCAACTGAAACATCCTGAACGAATTCCCGCGTTATTGACTGGCTTCTGCCACCAAAAAATCGACGGGTCCAGCGCCAGCCCAAATGGTCGATTTGCTCGTACAGCAAACCTTTCAGGCGATCGAGCGCGGCTGTATCTGGCGGCGGCAACCCGCTGTCGGGCTCATAGTGGTAAAACCCGTTGAGCTTGCGAATGACGAAACGCAACCGCCTCACCCGATAATCAACGTCAAGACCACGCAGCAGTCCAACAATCTCCGGGTCGGTGCGGCCAAGTACATCCTTGCTGTTTTTCGTGAGATCCGTGAAGTGGTTTGCAAACAGGCCCAGCATGGCCTCTTCCTGCGCCCGTGCGCCCTCGTCTTCATTCAACAGCGCTGCAAGACCGGCAATCCGCTCGGCAAGAGCATGAAGTTTCAGCGACTGATAGTTCAGGAAAGCAAAGCCTGCCTGCTGGAAGGCAGCTACTGTCGCATCCTGGCGGCACTTGGCCAGCAACGCAGCGCTCACCTTGCGCCGCTTTGGCAGCAGTCCCGAAACCGCCTGCTCCACCATGGGTCCCGCTGCATCGATCAGCTGTGATAGCCACCGGCTTCGCCTGTTGTTCTGTTCCAGTTCACGCAGGTCATCGCCAATCGGCTCATTTCGAGGAATATGCGCAAGCGATGCCAGAATAACCCGAAAAAATCCCGGCAACTCGACAGGACCGCTGCCCGCTTCTTGCGGTTCCACCGGTGCTGGATCGACATAAATCAAACGCCGAGCAACTTCGCGCGCGGCCGGCCGTCTCTGAATAACGTCAATCACGGGAGCAAACGGCTTGTTCATGACAACACTGCCGTCGACGAAGCAGTGATTGCCGAAAGTTTCGGATCTAAGATCGAGGCCCTGGGCCAGAAACGAATCTCGATTGTTCCAGGCCAGCTCCTTCCTTGAAAGCACCCTTTCCATCTCCGCAACTGTCGCCGGAGGAAAGGCTCCCGGGAAAGAAGAGGTTGCGCGTGCAGCAAAGACAATGTCCGGGATGTTATCTGTGTCGAATTGACTGTCGACAAAACCTGGTGCCCGGTGAACTGCATGAAAGTTTAAGATTCGGCGATGATCCCACTCTTCCACAAAAGCGGGGTCATCCAGATGGATCCGGCGCTTCATGCCGTTGTAATCTGTAATGGTGACGAATAGGTCGAGTGTTTGCCCGCGTGGTATCAGCGACCGGCCAGTGCTTTCCCCGTTTTCCATTTTTCGGCATGCATCCAGCATCCAGCCGATAAAGCGTTCGCCCGAAAACGGCGGCGAAAACCAGCGCGACTGCATGAATTGGCGCAGTTTCTCGCGTGTCTCTGCACTCTCGATCTGTTTGTTCAGTCTAGAAGAGATGAGACGGTCCAAAACCGGTGAAACCGAAAGCTTCAGATAGCGTGAAAGACCGGACTGGGGCCTTGCCAGCCGCGTAACGTCAGCATTTTGAAGCCACATCTCACTATGGCTGTCGAGCGGCAGGTCGTGGGCGATGGCGCGCGCCAGCATGATACCGTTGACACCACCAGCCGAAGCGCCTGCGATTGCATCAACAACAACTCTGATGTCGGCAACAGAAGAAATTAGATCGAGAAGGTCACGAAATGCGGTTTGAACCGGAGACAGTTCTGAAGGTTGGTTCTCGGCAGTCTTGCCAGCATTGCGATCCAACCGGAAGTTCGAAGCGCGTACCAGGTTCAAAACTTCACGGCTCACGCCGTGCATATAGATGGCCAGGGACACGCCCCCATAGAGCACAAGCGCCAATCTGAGTTCGATTTCCTTCATGGGCTGCCGCCGGCTTCCGGTTTGGGACTCAACGAACCATTCGCGAGTCTAACACAGTAAAAGGTTTCAAATGTTTATGTGGCGATCGCACCGCCATACCGAAGAGCTGCGCCATTACAATGTGATCATGCCTTCTCACGTCTGGGCGTTCCGTGCGTGATCAAGATTTGACATCGCTCCTTATACTGGAAAGCTGCACTGCACTTTTTCGCGCGAGCTGAAGGCCTCTTGCGCTAAGATAAAGCATCCGTCGAAGGTGATTCTTGGGCGGCAGGCTAAACGGCATCAACAGAGACTTCCGTCCACTCGATCAAAATGGCACTCAGCTTGGAAAAAGAAACGCAGCCCTCGTCCAGCATCAAGAACGAAATAGAGGACGCTCCCCTTCGCTCATTCGAAGAGGAAAACAAGGATCTGCGTGCTGAACTGGAAGACCTTCGCGTTCTTTATGAAGCGACGATCGAACATAGCGAGGCTATTGAAGATCAGCTTTCCGAGCAGTCCGAAAAACTTGAGGATCTCTCCAGGCAGCTGGCAAAATATTTGTCTCCACAGGTCTATCAGTCCATCTTCGAGGGCCGACAGGAAGTCAAGATTGCCTCCACTCGCAAGAAACTGACTGTCTTTTTCTCGGACATCGCAGACTTTACCGAGACCGCCGACCGATTGGAGAGCGAAGAGCTCACAAGCGTCCTCAATCAATACCTGACCGAGATGTCCAGGATTGCGTTGAAGCATGGCGCGACGATCGACAAATATGTCGGCGATGCCATCGTTATCTTCTTCGGTGATCCGGAAACACGTGGTGTGACGGAAGACGCGCTCGCCTGCGTGAAAATGGCAATTGAGATGCGTGAACGCATGTCGGAGCTGCAGGACGTCTGGCGGCAGGCAGGAATATCCAATCCGCTCAAATGCCGGATGGGCATCCATACCGACTATTGTACCGTCGGCAACTTCGGCAGTGATGATCGACTGGACTATACGATCATAGGCAGAGGCGTGAACATCGCATCGAGACTGGAAGCCCTGTCTGACCCTGGCTCGATCCTGATATCCTTTGAAACCTACTCGCAGGTGAAACAGCATGTCGCCTGCACCGGAAACGGCGACGTCACGGTCAAAGGCATCGCCTACCCCGTGAACACTTTCCAGGTAGTGGGATTGAAAGACAAATCGTCTGATACGCTCGGCGCAGATCTATCGAAAGTGTCTGAAAAGCTGAATGAGCTCGCATTTGATCTGCCGGAAGAGTTGGAAGCCGGCGAGCGGGAACAACTGATCAAATCTCTGCAAAGCGCATTGGATCGGCTTAAGTCGCCTGGCGACTGAACCGGCCCGCCGCAAAGTTCGGCAATTCAGCTACGTTCTTTTCTCAGCTTGTCCCAATACTCCAACCGCTTTTTGAGCTCACGTTCAAATCCACGCTGCGGCGGGTCGTAGTAGGTCTCACGACCCAGGTTTTCTGGAAAATAGTCCTGGCCGGAAAACCCGTCAGGGGCGTCGTGGTCATAGCTGTACCCTGCTCCGTAGCCTTCTTCCTTCATCAGCTTTGTGGGTGCATTGAGGATGTGTTTGGGCGGAAGCAGCGAACCGCTGGACTTGGCTGAACGCATTGCAGCTTTGTACGCGACATAAGCGCCGTTCGACTTAGGTGCCGTCGCCAGGTAAATGACCGCCTGTGCGAGGGCCAGCTCGCCTTCGGGAGACCCCAGCATCTGATAGGCGTCGCGAGCCGCATTCGCCTGTACCAGCGCATTGGGGTCTGCAAGACCGATGTCCTCTACAGCCATGCGGATCAAACGTCGGGCGAGATACATGGGATCTTCGCCACCATCGAGCATGCGGCAGAACCAGTAAAGCGAGGCGTCCGGATCGGAACCGCGTACCGACTTGTGGAGCGCCGAGATGAGGTTGTAGTGACCATCCGCGCTCTTGTCATAGATCGGAGCGCGCCGTTGCACGATCTGCTGCAAGCGCTCTGCGTCGAAAACTTCATCTATGTCGGCAGCCCGCCAGACATCTTCAGCAAGGGTCAGTGCGGAACGGCCATCACCATCCGCCATGCGGATAAGCACTTGCCGTGCTTCGGCATCAAGCGGCAGAGCCCGTTCTTCAGTCTCCTCCGCCCTGAGCAGAAGTTTTTCAATTGCATCGCCTGACAGGGACTGAAACGTCATGACATGCGAGCGCGACAGAAGCGCTGCATTCAATTCAAATGACGGGTTCTCGGTGGTGGCTCCGACCAGTGTGATCGTGCCGTCTTCCATGACAGGCAGAAAACTGTCCTGTTGGGCACGATTGAAACGATGGATCTCGTCCACGAACAAAAGCGTGGCGCGTCCGCCCATGCGCCGCGCCCTCGCGGCCTCGAAGACTTTCTTCAGTTCAGAAACGCCGGAGAAAATGGCTGAGATCTGCTCAAACGCCAGATCTGTCTCATTGGCCAAAAGGCGCGCGATTGTGGTTTTGCCAGTCCCTGGCGGCCCCCAGAAAATCAGTGATCCAAGCGTGCGCGTCTTGAGCATCCTGGACAATGTGCCCTCAGGGCCCAGCAAGTGATCCTGGCCAACAACATCAGCCAGCTTTGCCGGACGCATTCTGTCGGCCAAAGGCCGAGGGCCGGACTGTGCCAGACCCGAAGCTTCGAACAGATCGCTCAAAGGGACGTCTACCTCAAGATAAGCTGGGACACCTTGCCATCGCGTTCGATCTCAAGCCGCCAGACACGCGGAGGTGTCTTGGTCACCGTTTCAAGCATCCTGGTGCTTTCGACAACCTGCTCATTAATACCACGCACGACATCGCCGGGACGCAAGCCCACCTGATTTGCCGTGCTGCCGCGCCGCACCGCTGTGATCACAACGCCTTCAAATACCCCTTCCAGACCGATTTCTGTCGATACGGCCGGAGAAAGGTTCATGACTGTTGCCCCTTCGAACGGTGAAAACTCAACAAGCTCTCGCGTATCCCGCGGCACTGTCTCCGGGGCCGGCACCAGGGAAATGGGCAAGGCAATTTCCTTGCCGTCACGGATGATCTTGAACTCGGTGTCATCGCCGATCATCTTGGTCGCAAACCGATAGCCGAAGGAGTTCGGATCGGTTACTTCCTTGCCGCCGATAGCAACAACGAGATCACTCACTTTCAGCCCGGCATCCTGTGCAGGTGACCCGTCGAAAACGGCGGTCACCAAAACCCCGCGCGGACGATCGAGTGACAGTGCTTCTGCAATCTCTGAATTGACCAGCTGTACGGTCGCGCCGAGCCAGGGCCTTTGAACCTTGCCTCCCTGGTCAGCCGCCCGCGCTACAAACCGCGCCATATGGGCGGGGATGGCAAAACCAATGCCGTTGGAACCACCAGAACGAGAGAAAATCGCCGTGTTGATCCCGACGAGTTTCCCCTCCATGTCCACGAGAGCTCCGCCGGAATTGCCCGGATTGATCGCGGCGTCCGTCTGAATGAAAAACTGGAAATCAGTGACACCAACCTGAGTCCGGGCCGTCGCGGACACAATGCCCTGGGTCACAGTCTGACCGACACCGAACGGATTGCCGATGGCAAGCACAATGTCTCCGACCTCGAGACTGTCGGACTCTGCAAAAGTCGTATGATCAAACGGCCCCTCACCCTTGATCTTCAATACGGCAAGATCGGTTCGCTCATCCAGCAAAACGATTTCTGCATCAAATTCACGCCTGTCACTCAGCGCGACACGGACTTCATCCGCATCCTTGATGACGTGATGATTGGTGATGACGGTGCCGTCTTGGCTGATGATCACGCCGGAGCCAAGGGAGGATTCCACCCGCTCGCGCGGACGGTCAAAGCCACCGCCTCCTGGCTGGCCGAAAAATCGCCTGAAGAAAGGATCATCAAAAAACGGCGATACTCGTTGCCGCTGCACGACCTTGCGACTGGCATAGACGTTGACGACGGCCGGAGCGACGTTTTTCACAATCGGCGCGAAGGACAGCTTTATTTGTGTTTCGCTTTGAGGAACCAGCCTGAGGTCGGTGGGTGTTGGCTGTGCTGTCTGGGCAAATGCGTTTGCCGACCAAAGGCCCAAAACCCCCGTCAGAACTAAGCACAGCAGTTTTGTCGTTTTACCGGTTTGTGCCAGGCGCATGCCATGCCCTCGTTTCGAATCTCAAAAGGTTGAATGCCGATACATGGCAGATAGGGTGGAATGGAGGCAAATACAAAAGCAAAAAGCCGCCGGAAATCCGGCGGCTTTCGATCAAAATACAGTGTTTGATCAGGCAGAGCGGACCTGATCGAGGAAGCTGCGGACTTCGGTGTCCAGCTGCTCAGCCTCCGATGCCATATCTCCAGCTTCATCCGTGAAGTTCTGAGCGGCCATGTTGGTGTCGTTGGAAAGTGAGGCAACGTTCCGAATGTCCTCAACCACCTTGGATGTTCCACCAGCTGCACGTTGCGTATTCTCCGCAATGCCCTGCGTCGCATAGCTTTGCTCGGTCACCGCAGCGGCAACTTCACTGACCGATTGCGTGATATCATCAATCGTTTTTTGAATGTCACCGATTGCTCCAACCGCATCATCCGTCGCTCCGCGGATCGCATCGATCTGCTGCTGGATTTCACCAGTCGCCTTGCCTGTCTGTGCGGCAAGGTCCTTGACTTCGGATGCAACCACCGCAAAGCCCTTGCCCGCCTCACCGGCACGTGCCGCTTCGATGGTCGCATTCAGAGCCAGCAGGTTGGTTTGGTCTGCAATGTCGGAGATAAGCGTGACCACTTCACCGATCCGGTTGGCTGCTTCAGCAAGCGACTTGACGGTCTCGTTGGTTGTTTCCGCCCGCTTTGTCGCTTCAGCTGCCACGCCGGACGAACGTTCAATCAGCGTAGAGATCTCCTGGATCGAACTGGAAAGCTGATCGGAAGCAGCTGCAATCGATTCCACTTCGGCAAGCGTACCTTCAGACATCTCCGCAGCATTGGTGGAGGTTTCACCGGCACTATCTGTCATGCTGCGCATGTTGTTAGCGCTTTCACGCAGCTTCGATGCAGACCGCGCGACCTTGTCGACCACCGTGCCGACAGTCGCTTCGAAATCACCAGCAAGGCTTGCCAGCATTTCCTGCCGTTGTGCTGCTTGGCGTTGCGCTTCGTCGGCCTCTTCTGCAGCCCTGCGCTCATTTTCATCTGCCGCGTTCTGGCGGATTTGCAGAACGGCACGGCCGATATCGCCAATTTCGTCCTTGCGTTTCGCTGCCTTGATTTCAGCGCCAAGATCACCTGAGGCAATTGCATTGAGAGCGCCGACCAGTGTGGTCAACGGTCCAGTGATCGAGCGAGAGAAGAACAGTGCGATGACAGCGGCAACCGCAATGGTCCCCAAGGACCAGATAAACATCTGATCGCGCATGTTGGTAACTGCCGAAAGCGTCTCTTCAACGCTCTTTTCAGCAACAATCGCCCAGTTCTGTCCTTGGAAGGAGAGCGGGCGTGCGACCATGAGGTCTGCAACACCATCAGCACCGATAACGATATCCGCTGCTTCCGCACCGTTTGCCGCTTCGCGTGCCGGAGCAGCATCTACAGTTGCGGTCAAAGCGGTCTGTGAACCGGCAAGTGGCATGTCACTGAGAACCAGACCATCTTGATCGATGACGTAAACTTGGCCTGTTTCACCAAGATCCTCACGTCCCGCAACGACCTTGTTCAAAAACTTGGTGTTCAAACGGACAACAGCCACACCATTCAGGCTAACGGAACCAAAGGAATTCATATAGACCGGAGAAGCAAGGAACAGCGTTCCCTCACCACCACCAGGGCCGTAAGCTTCAAACCCTGTCGCAGCGACCTTGCCTTCTTCCAGCTCTTTTGCAGCATTGAAGACAGCTTCAAGACCGGTTCCGTCGGCAGCACTTCCTTCACCAAGCTTTGAGAGGAATTCATCCCCTTTGGTGACAGAGTAAAGAATTAGGCCCGCAGGATCTATCAGGTAGACATCTGCATATCCGCCGTTTTTCCAGACATTATAAAAGGCCGGATGCGCTTCCGAGTGGCGCCAGGCGTACATGGTCTTTTGTTCGGCACCTGTCAGCTGAGCACGTTCTTCAGGTGACTGTGGAGCGTGGAAAAGGCTTAGAATTTCTGCCTTTTCCTTGTCCAGGTTCATGGTCGCATTGCCCAGATTGCTGATCGGGTCAGCCACGCTGGAGGCAAGATTGACAATTTCCGCCTCGACGGTATCCAGCTTTGCGTCAAGCAGTGCCGACCTGGCTGTGATGACCATACCAAGCTCAGCTTCGGCTGCTTTCTGCAAACCGTCTTTGCCTGTCATGTAACCAATCACACCGACTGCTGCACAGGCAGCGACCGTGATCACGATCATCAAAGCAGGAATAACAAAGGAAAGACGAAGAGAAGGCCCGGCCTTCTTCGATCCCGATTTCTTGTTGCCGATCACAATAATTCTCCCCAGCCCCGAATCCATCTCCAGGAGGCTGGGAAAAGATAGGCTCGAGTTTCTTAAATCATTGATAATCGGCAATCATACTATTTGCAGGCAGCAGAAAAGTATTTGAAGAAGTTTATTTCAAACAAAAAGGCGAGCCAATGCCCGCCTTTCAGTATTCGCTATGAAAACCGAACTTACGCTGCGTTTTCAGCCGCTTCTTCTGCTTCAACACGAGCGCGATCGTCTGCGCCGCGCGCTTCCGGATCCCGGTCGACGAGCTCGATGACTGCCATCGGAGCATTGTCACCATAGCGGAAACCGGCTTTCAGAACGCGGGAATACCCCCCGTTGCGTTCCTTGTAACGCTCGCCAAGCGTGTCAAACAGCTTGGCAACCATGGCTGTATCGCGGATCTGCGAGATAGCCTGGCGGCGTGCATGAAGATCACCGCGTTTGCCCAAAGTGATGAGCTTGTCGATGATCGGCTTCATTTCTTTGGCCTTGGGCAGGGTCGTGACGATCTGCTCGTGCTTGATCAGCGACGCTGCCATGTTTGCGAACATAGCCTTGCGGTGGCTAGAAGTCCGATTGAGCTTGCGGCCGGCTTTACCGTGGCGCATGGCCCTCTCCTTTTTCTATCGGGAAGTCTGCTCTGTTTCCTTCAAGAGCACTTGCCCGGTGGTTCCCTAAAGGACGCATGCGTCCTTAATACTGATGGTCTTCGTAGCGCTTGGCGAGATCATCGATGTTCTCAGGCGGCCAGTTGGCGACTTCCATGCCGAGATGGAGGCCCATCTGAGCGAGAACTTCTTTGATTTCGTTGAGCGACTTGCGGCCGAAATTCGGCGTCCGCAGCATTTCCGCTTCGGTCTTCTGAATGAGATCGCCAATATACACGATATTGTCGTTCTTCAGGCAGTTTGCAGACCGGACAGACAGTTCCAGCTCGTCGACTTTCTTCAAAAGCGCCGGGTTGAAAGCCAGTTCCGGAACAGTGTCCTCGGCGACTTCGCGTTGCGGCTCTTCGAAATTGACGAAGATGGAAAGCTGATCCTGCAGAATGCGCGCTGCGAAAGCCACGGCATCATCCGGCTTGACGGAACCATCGGTTTCAATGGTCAGGGTCAGCTTGTCATAGTCAAGAACCTGGCCTTCACGGGTGTTTTCCACCTTGTAGGAGACCTTCTTGACCGGTGAGTAAAGACTGTCGACCGGAATCAACCCGATCGGAGCATCTTCCGGCCGGTTGCGATCAGAAGAATGGTAGCCTTTACCGGTGTTGACGGTGAATTCCATGCGGATTTCAGCGCCTTCGTCGAGTGTGCAGAGAACCAGTTCCGGGTTGAGCACTTCCACGTCGCCGACTGTCTGGATATCACCGGCCGTCACAACACCTGGTCCCTGCTTGCGCACAACCATGCGCTTGGGTCCTTCGCCTTCCATGCGAATGGCGATTTCCTTGATGTTGAGCACGATGTCGGTGACATCTTCCCGGACACCCGGGATCGACGAGAACTCATGCAGAACGCCATCGATCTGAACCGCGGTTACCGCCGCCCCTTGCAGGGAGGACAGAAGAATGCGGCGCAGGGCGTTGCCCAGTGTCAAGCCGTAGCCACGCTCGAGCGGCTCGGCAACAACCGTTGCCAAGAAGCGCGGGTCATCACCCGGCTTGATCTCGAGTTTGGTCGGCTTGATCAGTTCCTGCCAATTTTTTTGAATGGTCACGTTTGCGTCCCTTCGGCTATCCCGCCCGGCTCTGCGGCCAGGCTATTCTTTGCCATTTGGAGAAACAGGTACCTAAGACTGAATAAGCCTTAGACGCGGCGGCGCTTGCGCGGACGACAGCCGTTGTGCGGTATCGGCGTCACGTCGCGGATGGACGTGATCAGGAAACCGGCGGCCTGCAGTGCCCGAAGCGCAGATTCACGGCCGGAACCCGGACCGCGCACTTCAACTTCGAGAGTGCGCATGCCGTGTTCGGCAGCTTTCTTCGCAGCATCTTCAGCAGCAACCTGAGCCGCATACGGCGTGGACTTACGAGAGCCCTTGAAGCCAAGCGCACCAGCGGAAGACCAGGAAATTGCATTGCCCTGAGCGTCCGTGATCGTGATCATCGTGTTGTTGAATGTCGAATTCACATGCGCAACGCCAGACGAAATGTTCTTGCGTTCGCGGCGACGCACGCGCGTCGTGTCTTTAGCCATTTTGTTATCCTTGTTTTGATCTCGTCACTGCCGTAATGCCGGCAGCTCCACCACCAATCGCGGAATGATGATTATTTCTTCTTACCTGCGATCGGTTTCGCCGGACCCTTGCGAGTACGTGCGTTAGTATGCGTCCGCTGACCACGAACCGGCAGGCCGCGGCGGTGACGCAGGCCGCGGTAGCAGCCAAGATCCATCAAACGCTTGATGTTCATTGCCGTATCACGGCGAAGATCACCCTCAACCATATAGTCACGGTCGATGGTTTCGCGGATCTGCAGAACTTCTGCGTCGGAAAGCTCATTCACACGGCGGGAAGCGTCGATGTTGTTCTTTTCAACGATTTCCTGGGCAAATTTCTTGCCAATGCCGTGAATGTACTGAAGCGCGATGACAACGCGCTTGTTCGTCGGGATGTTAACGCCAGCAATACGTGCCACGTTGGTCTCCATGTTATGCGGCAGAACCGGAGTTTCTGCCCGCAGTGGGTAGTGCCCGCGTCCGGTGGAGTCCGGCCCTTGCGGGTGTGAAAATGCCGGGATGGTCCCGGCACAGAGAATGCCGGTCCCACATCCATGGAACCGGCTTAACTGTAAGGTAGAGCGCGTCGTTTACCGGCTCTAAACCCTTTCGTCAAGACCTTGAAGTACGGAATCTATAGACCCTGCAACTTCTTCAATGGATTGCATTCCATCGATGACATGAAGCAGGCCGGTCTTCTCGTAATAAGGGACAACAACTGCGGTATCGCGGTTATATGCTTCGAGCCTTTGCTTGAAGACGATCGGGTCGTCATCCTTGCGAACCGGCTCACCGGCTGCTTTGGCATCTTCAGCCCGCTTCACGATACGATCAACGAGTTTGGTCTGGTCGACACGCAGCTCAACGACGGCATCTACTTTGTAGCTACCGGCCTCGAGCATTTCGTCCAGTGCCTCAGCCTGGGCAACGGTGCGCGGGAAGCCGTCAAGAATGAAACCATTCTTTGCATCGTCTTCTGCGATCCGGTCGCGGATAATTCCGACGACGATCTCATCAGAGACGAGCCCGCCGGAATCCATCACTTCCTTGGCTTTGAGGCCGACCGGGGTCTGGGCGGCAACGGCGGCCCGTAGCATGTCTCCCGTGGAGAGCTGCGGAATGCCGTATTTTTCAACAAGCCGAATGGCCTGCGTTCCCTTCCCCGCTCCTGGCGGTCCTACCAGAATTAGCCTCATCGACGTTTCCCCCTGAGTTTCGCTTTTTTCACGAGCCCCTCGTACTGGTGTGCAAGCAAGTGGCCCTGGATCTGCGATACGGTATCCATTGTCACGCTAACCACAATTAGCAAAGAGGTGCCCCCGAAGTAAAACGGAACGCCAGTGGCCGATATTAGGAATTCGGGTAATAGACAAACGACGGTGATGTAAAGCGCACCGACAACCGTAATGCGCGTCAGCACATGGTCGATATATTGCGCAGTGCGTTCACCAGGACGAATGCCAGGGATGAAACCGCCGTGTTTCTTCAGATTGTCGGCCGTATCACTCGGGTTGAACACGATCGCCGTATAGAAGAAACAGAAGAAAATGATCATGGCGGCATAGAACACCATGAACAGCGGCTGCCCGTGTCCAAGTGCCGCTGTGATGTATGTCAGCCACTCGTTGCCGCTACCTTGCCCAAAACCGGAAAGCGTCGCCGGCACGAGCAGAAGTGACGACGCGAAGATCGGCGGAATGACACCAGCGGTGTTCAGCTTCAATGGCAGGAACGAGGTGTTGCCCTCGAACATGCGGTTGCCCATCTGCCGCTTCGGATACTGGATCAGAAGGCGGCGCTGAGCACGCTCCATGAACACGATGAACGCGATAACCACAACAGCGAGGATGATGACTGCCAGAATGATACCGGTTGCCAGGGAGCCCTGACGACCAAGTTCAAGCGTCTGAACCACTGCTGAAGGCAGACCGGCGACAATGCCGGCAAAGATGATCAGCGAAATACCGTTGCCGATGCCGCGCGACGTGATCTGTTCGCCAAGCCACATCAGGAACATGGTGCCGCCGACAAGCGTGATTACGGTGGATGCACGGAAGAACCAGCCCGGATCGGTAACAACATTGGTTGCGCCTTCAAGCCCGACAGCAATGCCGTAGGCCTGGAACGCCGCCAGAATGACGGTTCCGTACCTGGTGTACTGGTTGATGACCTTGCGGCCCTGTTCGCCTTCCTTTTTCAGCTGCTCAAGGGTCGGAACGACCGTCGTCATCAGCTGCATGATAATGGAGGCGGAAATATACGGCATGATGCCGAGGGCGAAGATCGCCATCCGCTCGACCGCACCACCGGCGAACATGTTGAACATGCCGATAATGCCTTGCTGCGCCTGATCAAAGGCCTGCGCAAAGGCTTCCGGATTGATGCCGGGCATCGGAATGTAAGTGCCCAGTCGATAAACCAAAAGCGCCCCTAGCGTGAACCAGATGCGCTTTTTGAGTTCTTCAGCCTTGGCGAAAGCTGAGAAATTTAGATTTGACGCCAGTTGCTCGGCGGCCGATGCCATGCCCTACTCCGGTCAGATGCTTGCCCAAAAATGGGAAAAGCCCAGGCTGTTAAGCCTGAGCTCCCTGAACGGCAATCTTGCCGCCCGCTTTTTCGATTGCAGCCACAGCACCCTTGGAGGCACCAGCCACTTCAAATGTCACTGCAGCAGTGAGTTCACCGTTTGCAACGATGCGCACGCCATCACGGATCCGTTTGACGACGCCGGCAGCCTTCAGGGCTTCAACCGTCACGGTTTCGGATGCATTCAATTTGCCGGCATCAATCGCCTTCTGAACACGGCCGACGGACACAGTATTGAAGTCCTTGGCAAAAATGTTCGTGAAGCCGCGTTTCGGCAAACGGCGGTGAAGCGGCATCTGACCGCCTTCAAAGCCTTTGATAGCGACGCCGGAACGGGACTTCTGACCTTTGACACCACGGCCACCGGTCTTGCCCTTGCCAGAACCGATACCGCGTCCAACGCGGGTGCGCTCTGGTGTTGCGCCTTCGTTATCACGAAGTTCGTTGAGCTTCATGTTCTCTCTCCTCACCCCGTTCTTACGCGTTGTCTTCGACGACGCGAACGAGATGCTGGACCTTATTGATCATGCCGCGCACTTCCGGAGTATCCTTCAGCGTGGAACGGCGGTGCATCTTGTTCAGGCCAAGACCGACAAGCGTCGCGCGCTGGTCCTTAGGACGGCGCAGCGGGCTGCCGATCTGTTCGACCGTAACAGTCTTTTCGGTGTTCGCCATGGAACCTACCCTCTTTCAGCTGGGGACCCGAGCCGCTAAGGTCAAGCCTCAGCGGCAGCCGGAGCCGCCTCATCGTTGTTGTCACGACGCCGCGACTGCAGCACAGAGACCTTCAGGCCTCGGCGAGCTGCGACGGAGCGCGGGCTGTCTTCTTTGGTCAGTGCAGCGAATGTTGCACGAACCATGTTGTAAGGGTTGGATGTTCCCAGCGACTTTGCCACAACGTCCTGAACGCCAAGCGTTTCAAAGACGGCACGCATTGGACCACCTGCAATGATACCCGTACCAGCCGGAGCTGCACGCAGCAGAACCTTGCCCGCACCGTGACGGCCTTCCACATCGTGATGAAGGGTCCGGCCTTCGCGAAGCGGCACACGGATCATTGTGCGCTTTGCAGCTTCAGTTGCTTTCCGGATGGCTTCCGGCACTTCACGTGCCTTGCCATGACCGAAGCCGACACGGCCCTTCTGATCACCAACCACTACCAGAGCGGCGAAGCCGAAACGGCGGCCACCCTTGACCACTTTGGCAACGCGGTTGATGTGAACGAGCTTGTCGACGAATTCGCTGTCTCGCTCGTCGCGATCGCGATTTTCATGTCTCGCCATTTTATACGTCTTCCGTTCTTAAGAGCGCCAACGGGCGCTGGTCAGAATTCAAGTCCACCTTCGCGGGCTGCATCAGCAAGCGCTTTGACGCGCCCATGATACATGTACCCACCTCGGTCGAACACGACCTGCTTGATGCCAGCGGCAACTGCGCGCTCGGCTACAAGCTTGCCGACAGCAGCAGCTGCTGCAACATCGGCGCCCGTTTTCAGGCTGCCCTTGAGATCTGTTTCGATCGTTGAAGCAGAGGCAATCGTGTGCCCCTTCGCATCGTCAATGATCTGGGCGTAGATCTGCTTCGACGAGCGGAAGATGGAAAGGCGCGGACGTCCGCCGGCGGCTTTCCTGATCGAACGACGCACGCGATCGCGGCGGCGCTCGAAAGCTTGTTTGCTGTTCGCCATGATCCAGGTCCGTTACTTCTTCTTGCCTTCTTTGCGGACGATAAATTCGTCTGCATAACGTACGCCTTTGCCTTTATACGGCTCCGGCGGGCGGAATTCACGGATTTCGGCTGCCACCTGGCCGACACGTTGCTTGTCGGTTCCGGTGATGCTGATTTCCGTCGGTTTCGGGCACTTAATATCGATGCCTTCCGGGATCGGATAGACGACGTCATGCGAGAAACCGAGCGCCAGCTGAAGGTTTTGACCCTGGACCTGTGCACGGTAACCGACACCAGTAATCGCGAGGTCCTTTTTGAAACCATCGGTTACACCGGTAATCAGGTTCGACACCATGGTACGGCTCATACCCCACATGGAGCGAGCCGGCTTGGTGTTGTTACGCGGATCGATTTTGATCCCGTCATCCGTCATTTCGGCCAGAACAAGATCATTGAGCAAGAAAGACTTTTCGCCTTTCGGGCCTTTGATCGTAACCGTCTGACCGTCGATCGATGCCGTTACCCCGCTTGGCACGGGGACTGGCTTTTTGCCAATACGAGACATATGACCAACCTTGTCGTTGTTTTAACAGTGAGAATGCCGCCTCAGAAGACGCGGCAAAGAACCTCACCACCTACATTTTCTTCCCGCGCCTGATGGTCGCTCATGACACCGCGTGGCGTCGAAATGATCGACACACCCAGGCCATTAGAGACATGCGGGATGTTTTTCACCGAGGAGTAAACGCGGCGGCCCGGCTTGGACACACGTTCAATCGTGCGAATAACCGGTTCACCGTCGAAATACTTCAATTCGATTTCCAACTCGGACTTACCGCCCTCATAGTCAACCGAAGTGTAGCCACGGATGTAACCCTCTTTTGCGAGCACATCAAGTACGTGTGCACGCAATTTGGATTTTGGTGAACTGACCTTGCTCTTGCGGCGCAATTGCGCGTTGCGGATGCGGGTCAGCATATCCCCCAACGGATCAGAAATTGCCATCGGAGTTTCTCCTTACCAGCTCGACTTGACCAGGCCCGGGATTTTACCCAGAGAACCCAGTTCACGAAGCGCAATACGCGACATCTTCAGCTTGCGGTAAAAACCGCGCGGACGGCCGGACACTTCGCAGCGATTGCGAACACGGTTCGGCGCGGAATTCCGCGGCAGTTTTGCCAGCTTCAGGCGGGCGTTGTAACGCTCTTCCAGGGACAGGCTTTCATCTTTGGCCATTGCCTTCAGAGCGGTGCGCTTCTCAGCGTATTTCTTGACAAGCTTCTCGCGGCGCTTGTTTTTCTCGATTGCGCTTTTCTTCGCCATCGTCGT
Organism: Roseibium porphyridii; assembly: GCF_026191725.2. Classification (NCBI taxonomy): domain Bacteria; kingdom Pseudomonadati; phylum Pseudomonadota; class Alphaproteobacteria; order Hyphomicrobiales; family Stappiaceae; genus Roseibium; species Roseibium porphyridii. The sequence goes on along the minus strand of NZ_CP120863.1, from coordinate 2,903,007 downwards.
TCCCTTCCTTGCCCGTTACTTCGTGAACGGGAAGTTGAACGCGCGCAGAAGCTCGCGCGCCTCGTCATCCGTCGATGCCGTTGTGCAAACGATCACGTCCATGCCCCAGATCTGGTCGACCTTGTCGTACTCGATTTCCGGGAACACGATGTGTTCTTTGATGCCCATGGCATAGTTGCCGCGACCGTCGAAGCTTTTCGAGTTCAGACCACGGAAGTCACGAACGCGCGGCAGCGCGATGGTGATCAGACGGTCCATGAACTCGTACATCTGCTGGCGGCGCAGGGTCACCTTGGCACCAAGTGGCATGCCTTCACGAACCTTGAAGGTTGCGATGGATTTCTTAGCCTTGGTGATGACCGGCTTCTGACCGGCGATTGCTGCCAGGTCTTCTGCTGCGATGCGCGCTTTCTTGGAATCGCCAACCGCCTCACCGACACCGATGTTCAGGACGATTTTTTCCAGCTGCGGAACCTGCATAACGTTCTTGTACTGGAACTGTTCCAGAAGCTGCTTGCGCACGACTTCATCGTAATGCGTCCGAAGACGCGGCACATTAGTGGACTCAGCCATCGATCAGGTCTCCCGAACGCTTGGCCACACGAACCTTGGTGCCATCGTCCTGCACTTTGAAGCCGACGCGAGTCGCCTTGCCGTCCTTAGGATCGACCAGGGAGACGTTGGAGAGATGGATCGGTGCTTCCTTAGCAACGATGCCAGCTTCCTGGGTCTGGGTCTGCTTCTGGTGGCGGCGAACCATGTTGATGCCACGGACCAGGGCCTTGTTATCGGCGGTCAGCATCTGGATGACTTCGCCGGACTTACCCTTGTCACGGCCGGTCAGTACAACCACCGTGTCGCCTTTTTTAATTTTCGCAGCCATCAGAGCACCTCCGGCGCGAGCGAAATGATTTTCATATGGTTTTTTGCACGGAGTTCGCGCGGCACCGGACCAAAGATACGGGTGCCGACCGGCTCCTTATTGTTGTTGACCAGCACGGCCGCATTGCGGTCGAACCGGATCACGCTGCCATCGGGACGGCGGATATCCTTTGCCGTGCGCACGACGACAGCCTTCATCACGTCGCCCTTCTTAACGCGGCCCCGCGGAATAGCCTCTTTGACGGAGACGACGATAATGTCGCCGACCTGGGCATATTTACGCTTGGAGCCGCCGAGCACTTTGATGCACATGACACGACGCGCGCCGGAATTATCGGCGACGTCGAGGTTTGTTTGCATCTGAATCATGACTGGCTGCCTTGTTCTTCTATTGGCGCTCGGTTAAGCGCCTGATGCTCACTTGATCGGAGCGTGGTCACTGAGTGACCACAGTCCAACGTTTGTTTTTCGAGATCGGCGCGCACTCTTCGATCTGAACAGAGTCGCCAATCTTGTATTGATTGCTTTCGTCGTGTGCGCGGTACTTTTTAGTCCGGCGCACAGTCTTCTTCAGCAGCGGGTGTGTGAAGCGACGCTCCACGTTCACCGTCACCGTCTTGTCATTGGCGTCGCCGACAACGGTGCCCTGCAAGATACGCTTTGGCATTGCCGTCTCCTTAAGCGTTCGCCGTCACGCGCTTTTCGCGCATGATCGTCTGGATACGCGCGATGTCGCGGCGGATCTGCCGGACGCGCGCTGTGTTTTCAAGCTGACCCGTTGCCTTCTGAAAACGCAGATTGAACTGCTCTTTCTTCAGACCTTCGAGTTCCGTGCGGAGCTCATCAACGGTTTTCGCCCGTACTTCGGTCGCCTTCATGGCATTAACTCCTCGACTGCCTTACTCGCCGATACGCTGAACGAAACGGCATTTGATCGGCAGTTTGGCAGCAGCAAGACGCATCGCTTCACGCGCAATGTCTTCCGGCACACCGTCAATTTCGAACATGATCCGGCCAGGCTTGACGCGGCAAGCCCAGTAATCCGGAGAACCCTTACCCTTACCCATACGGACTTCAGCAGGCTTCGAAGAAACCGGAACGTCCGGGAAGATACGGATCCAAACACGACCCGCACGTTTCATGTGGCGGGTCATAGCACGACGGGCCGCTTCGATCTGACGTGCAGTAACACGCTCTGGCTCCAAAGCCTTCAGACCGAATGCGCCGAAGTTGAGGTCGGTGCCTCCCTTCGACAAGCCGTGAATGCGGCCTTTGTGCTGCTTGCGGAACTTTGTGCGCTTCGGTTGCAGCATCGTTCTTCTCTCGTCTTTCTTATCTTACGAGCGGCAGGCAGCTTGAATTAAGCTGCGCGCTCGCGGCCCCGATCCCGGCGTCCGCCGCGATCACCCTGGTTTCCGTCTGTCACAGCGCTCGCACGGCGTTCAGACGCCATGGGATCGTGTTCCAGAATTTCACCCTTGAAGATCCAGACCTTCACACCGCACACGCCGTAAGCCGTGTGAGCGCTGGCAACACCGTAATCGATGTCAGCACGCAGAGTGTGGAGCGGCACGCGGCCTTCACGGTACCATTCGATACGAGCGATTTCTGCGCCACCGAGACGTCCGCCGCAGTTGATCCGGATGCCTTGGGCGCCGAGACGCATGGCGGACTGAACAGCCCGCTTCATGGCGCGGCGGAAGGCAACACGGCGTTCCAGCTGCTGAGCGATCGAAGCGGCAACAAGGGTCGCGTCGATTTCCGGCTTGCGAACTTCAACAATGTTGATGTGCACTTCCGAATTGGTGATGTCGGCAATCTTCTTGCGAAGACGCTCGATATCGGCACCCTTTTTACCGATAACCACACCCGGACGACCGGAGTGAATGGAAACACGGCATTTTTTGTGCGGGCGCTCGATAACCACTTTGGAAACGGCCGCCTGCTTGAGCTCCTTCAACAGGAACTCACGGATGCGGAAATCTTCATGAAGAAGATCGCCATATTCGTTCTTGTTCGCGAACCAGCGGGAATCCCAGGTGCGGTTGATCCCAAGGCGCATGCCGATCGGATTTACTTTATGTCCCATCAGGCAGTCTCCTCAACTTCGCGCACAACGATGGTCAGGTTCGAGAAAGGCTTCTCGATCCGGCCGACGCGTCCGCGTGCACGGGCCTGGAAGCGCTTGATGACAAATGCCTTGCCAACATGAGCCTCGGCAACCACCAGGTTGTCGATGTCCAGGTCATGATTGTTTTCCGCGTTTGCAACGGCAGACATCAGAGTTTTCTTGACGTCCTGCGCAATGCGCTTGCGGGAGAATGTCAGGTCCGCAATGGCGGAGCCGACCTTTTTGCCGCGGATAGCAGCCGCAACGAGGTTCAGCTTGCGCGGAGAAATGCGCAGCATGCGGGTCATTGCCCGAGCCTCGTTGTCAGCGAGCGTCCGCTCACGCTTCGGCTTGCCCATCGTTACTTCCTCTTTGCCTTCTTGTCGGCGCCGTGTCCGTAGTAGGTCCGGCTCGGCGAAAATTCACCGAACTTGTGACCAATCATCTCTTCAGACACCAGCACCGGAACGTGCTTTTGACCGTTGTAGACGCCGAAGGTCAAACCGACGAACTGCGGCAGGATCGTTGAGCGGCGGCTCCAGGTCTTGATGACCTCGTTCCGGCCGGATTCGCGAACCTTGTCAGCTTTCTTCAGCAGATACCCGTCGACAAACGGACCTTTCCAGATCGAACGTGCCACGATCCTTGTCCTTTACTTCTTACGCGCGTGACGGCTGCGGACGATAAACTTATCGGTCTGCTTGTTACGCCGGGTGCGCTTACCTTTGGTCGGTTTACCCCAAGGAGTAACCGGATGACGACCGCCTGAGGTCCGGCCTTCACCACCACCGTGCGGGTGGTCGATCGGGTTCATGGCAACACCACGCGTATGCGGACGAATGCCAAGCCAGCGGGAACGGCCTGCTTTGCCGAGGTTTACGTTGGCATGGTCCGGGTTGGACACAGCGCCAATCGTAGCCATGCATGTGCCGAGCACACGGCGCTGCTCGCCAGACATAAGGCGCAGCGTTGTGTAGCCCTGGTCACGGCCAACGATCTGAACGAACGCGCCGGCGGAGCGGGCGATCTGGGCACCTTTGCCCGGCTTCAGTTCGATGTTGTGTACGATCGTACCAACCGGGATACGCGACAGCGGTGCTGCGTTGCCCGGCTTGACGTCGACGTTTTCACCAGCAGAAACAGTGTCGCCAACGGCCAGACGCTGGGGCGCCAGGATGTAGCTCAACTCACCGTCTTCGTAGCGGATAAGAGCGATGAATGCGGTCCGGTTCGGATCGTATTCCAGACGCTCGACCGTTGCCGGTACGTCCCACTTGCGGCGCTTGAAGTCCACAAGACGGTAGGACCGTTTGTGACCGCCACCGCGGTTCGGTGACGTCAGGCGACCGGTGTTGTTACGACCACCCTTCTTGGACAGGCCTTCGGTCAAAGTCTTGACCGGCTTGCCTTTCCACAGACCAGAGCGGTCAACCTGTACAAGCTGACGGCGGCCTGGGGACGTCGGGTTGAATGTCTTAAGTGCCATTTTTCTTAAGTCCCCGTCTTAGAGCCCGGTGGTCACGTCGATTGCGTGACCTTCCTGCAGCGTAACGACGGCCTTCTTGAAGTCAGACTGACGGCCAAGACGTCCGCGGAAGCGCTTGACCTTGCCCTTACGGACGAGAGTGTTCACTGCCGTGACCTTGACACCGAACAGCGCTTCGACTGCGGCCTTGATTTCCGGCTTCGTTGCATCGTTGGCAACTTTGAAGACAACCTTGTTCTCTTCAGAAGCCATCGTCGACTTTTCGGTGATTACCGGGCCGACGATCTTGTCGTAGTGAGGAAGTTTGCTCATTTGAAGCGCTCCTCAAGTGCAGACACCGCAGCCTTGGTCAACACCAGAGTGTTGGCACGCAGGATGTCGTAAACGTTGATGCCCTGAACCGGCAGCACATCCACATGTGGAATGTTGCGTGAGGCCAGCGCAAAGTTGTTGTCGACTTCGGCACCGTCGATAACCAGAGCGCTCGTCAGGCCAAGCTTGTTCAGCTGGTCCTTAAGGGCCTTGGTCTTGGCTTCGGCAGCCTTGGCGTCTTCAACAACGACAATGCTCTCAGTTTTCGCTTTTGCCGACAGGGCATGCTTCAAACCGAGCACACGAACCTTTTTCGGCAATTCGTGGCTGTGGTCGCGAACAACCGGGCCAAAGGCCTTGCCACCACCGCGGAACTGCGGAGCCTTCTTGTTACCGTGGCGAGCACCGCCGGAGCCTTTCTGACGGACGAATTTCTTCGTCGAGCCGGAAATCTCTGCGCGCTTCAGCGCCTTGTGGGTGCCGGTCTGGCGTTTCGCCAGCTGCCAACGCACCACACGGTGGATCAAATCGGTGCGCGGCTCGAGACCGAAGATCTCGTCAGACACCGTGATCGAACCGGCCGCCCCACCTGCGAGGGTCTTGACCTGGAGTTCCATCACTCACTCTCCTTCCCGGCAGCTTCAGTCGCTTCGGTTGCTTTGAAAGCACCCGGAACCGGAACATTTTCCGGCAGCGCCTTTTTGACCGCGTCGCGGACCAGGATCCAGCCGCCTTTGGCGCCCGGAACAGAACCCTCGACCATGATCAAGCCACGCTCAACATCAGTGCGCACAACCTTCAGGTTCTGCGTGGTCACGCGGGCGTCGCCCATATGACCGGCCATTTTCTTGCCCTTGAACACGCGGCCCGGATCCTGACACTGACCGGTAGAACCGTGTGAGCGGTGCGAGATCGAGTTACCGTGTGTTGCACGGCCACCACCGAAGTTGTGACGCTTCATCGCACCGGCAAAACCTTTACCGATGGAAGTGCCGGTCACATCAACGAACTGGCCTTCAACATAGTGATTGGCAGTCAGCTCAGCGCCGACGTCGATCATGTTGTCCGCGGAAACGCGGAATTCAGCGACAGTCCGCTTCGGCTCGACTTTGGCGACGGCAAAATGACCGCGCAGAGCCTTCGGCGTGTTTTTAACCTTACGGGTACCAGCGCCAAGTTGCAGCGCAGTGTAACCATTCTTTTCTTCAGTCCGGTGGGCTACCACCTGGCAGTTTTCCAGCCGCAAAACCGTGACCGGAACATGCTCGCCTGCATCGTTGTAGATGCGGGTCATGCCCACTTTCTGAGCGATCACTCCAGAACGCATGGATGTGTCCCCTTCGACCCGGCTTAAAGCTTGATCTCGACGTCGACACCAGCGGCAAGGTCGAGCTTCATCAGCGCGTCCACCGTCTGGGGCGTCGGATCAACGATGTCGAGGAGGCGCTTGTGTGTACGCATCTCGAACTGATCGCGGCTTTTCTTATCGATGTGCGGTCCGCGAAGCACAGTGTACTTCTCGATCCGCGTCGGCAGCGGTACGGGACCCCGTACCTGAGCACCGGTCCGCTTGGCCGTATTGACGATCTCCTTAGTGGAGGCGTCCAGAATACGGTGGTCAAACGCCTTGAGGCGGATCCGGATATTCTGACCGTTCATTGTTATTGTTCCCAATAAGACTGCGGGCCTGCCCGCGTTTCGGTTTGAAGCGCCGGCAGGCCCGGCTGTCGACTATTCGATGATTGAAGCGACGACGCCTGCGCCGACGGTACGGCCACCTTCGCGGATCGCGAAGCGCAGGCCTTCTTCCATGGCGATCGGCACGATCAGCTCAACGTCAACGGAAACGTTGTCGCCAGGCATAACCATTTCAGTGCCTTCCGGAAGGGAAACAACACCGGTCACATCAGTCGTACGGAAGTAGAACTGAGGACGGTAGTTGGTGAAGAACGGCGTATGACGGCCACCCTCTTCCTTCGTCAGAATGTAGGCTTCTGCCTTGAACTTCGTGTGCGGGGTAACAGAACCCGGCTTACAAAGAACCTGGCCACGCTCAACGTCTTCACGGCCAACACCGCGGATCAGTGCACCGATGTTGTCGCCGGCTTCACCGCTGTCCAGCAGCTTGCGGAACATTTCAACGCCGGTAACCGTCGTCTTCTGGGTGTCCTTGATGCCGACGATCTCGACTTCTTCACCCACGTTGATCACGCCACGCTCAACACGACCGGTCACAACAGTACCGCGGCCGGAGATCGAGAACACGTCTTCGATCGGCATCAGGAACGGCTGATCCTTCGGACGCTCTGGCGTCGGGATGTATTCGTCAACCTGATTCATCAGCTCACGGATCGCGTCACGGCCAATCGCCGCATCGCGGTTCTCAACAGCTGCAAGCGCGGAACCCTTGACGATCGGAATGTCGTCGCCCGGGAACTCGTAGGAAGACAGAAGCTCACGGATTTCCATCTCGACAAGCTCAAGAAGCTCTTCGTCGTCGACCTGGTCAACCTTGTTCATGAAAACAACAAGAGCCGGAACGCCAACCTGACGGGCAAGCAGAATGTGCTCGCGGGTCTGCGGCATCGGGCCGTCTGCGGAAGACACAACCAGGATACCGCCATCCATCTGAGCAGCACCGGTGATCATGTTCTTCACGTAATCGGCGTGACCAGGGCAGTCAACGTGGGCGTAGTGACGGGCGTCCGTCTCATACTCAACGTGAGCCGTGGAGATCGTGATACCGCGAGCCTTCTCTTCAGGCGCACCGTCAATCTCGTCATAAGCTTTTGCTTCGGCACCACCTGCTTCTGCAAGCGTCATGGTGATCGCAGCGGTCAGCGTCGTCTTGCCATGGTCAACGTGGCCAATCGTGCCAATGTTAACGTGCGGCTTGTTGCGCTCAAATTTTTCCTTCGCCATCGGATTACTCCGTTTCTCTATTTCTTTTGACGTTAAGAGGCTGGGATCAGGCGTATTTCGCCTGAACCTCTTCGGCGACAGCCTGCGGCACCTGCTCGTAGTGATCGAACACCATCGAGTACTGGGCGCGGCCTTGAGACATGGAACGCAAGTTGTTCACATAGCCAAACATGTTAGCCAGCGGAACCATTGCGGTGATGACAGTGACAACGCCCCTGTTCTCCGTACCTGCGATCTGGCCGCGGCGGGAGTTCAGGTCACCTATCACGTCACCCATGTAGTCTTCCGGAGTGACAACCTCGACTTTCATGATCGGCTCCAGCAATTTCGGGCCGGCCTTCTGGATCGCTTCGCGGAAACCGGCACGGCCGGCGATTTCGAATGCGAGCACAGAGGAGTCAACGTCGTGGTATGCACCGTCGGTGAGAGTTGCCTTGATGTCGAGCATCGGGAAGCCTGCCAGCGGGCCGGAAGACATCACGCTCTCAATACCTTTGGTAACACCCGGGATGTATTCCTTCGGAACGTTACCGCCGACGACGGAGCTCTCGAAGACATAACCTTCATTCGGCTCGGACGGCTCAATGGTGAGCTTGATGCGAGCGAACTGGCCGGAACCACCGGACTGCTTCTTGTGGGTGTAATCCACATCAGCCTGTTTGGTGATGGTTTCACGGTAAGCAACCTGCGGAGCACCGATGTTGGCTTCAACCTTGAATTCGCGCTTCATGCGATCAACGATGATGTCCAGGTGCAACTCGCCCATACCGGCGATGATTGTCTGACCGGATTCTTCGTCAGTCTTGACGCGGAAGGACGGGTCTTCAGCTGCCAGGCGGTTCAGGGCAAGGCCCATTTTCTCCTGGTCGCCTTTGGTTTTCGGCTCAACCGCGATCTCGATGACCGGCTCAGGGAACTCCATACGCTCCAGGATCACCGGCTTCAGCGGATCACAAAGCGTGTCGCCTGTCGTGGTGTCCTTAAGACCTGCAATCGCCACGATGTCGCCTGCATAAGCCACATCAATGTCGTCACGGGAGTTGGAGTGCATCTGCATCATCCGGCCGACGCGCTCACGCTTGTCTTTAACCGTGTTGAGCAAAGACGTGCCCTTGTTCAGAACGCCAGAGTAGATGCGGCAGAACGTCAAGGAACCGACAAACGGATCGTTTGCAATCTTGAACGCCAGCAGACCAAGCGGCTCTTCATCAGATGATTTGCGCTCGACTTCTTCTTCGTTCTTGGGATCGATGCCTTTAATCGCAGGCACTTCCACCGGGCTCGGAAGAAAATCGACAACAGCGTCGAGAAGCGGCTGAACGCCTTTGTTCTTGAACGCGGAACCGCAGAATACCGGAACAAATTCGTTGCTGATTGTACCCTTACGGATAAGCTCTTTGATCTTATCGATGGATGGCTCTTCGCCTTCCAGATAAGCTTCCATCGCTTCTTCTTCGATCTCGACAACGGTCTCGACCAAAGCATCACGTGCCTCTTGTGCGCGATCAGCAAGATCGGCTGGAATATCGACGACATCCCAAGCAGCACCGAGATTTTCCGACTGCCAGATGAGTGCCTTCATTTCCAGAAGATCAACAACACCTGCGAAATCGCTTTCAGCTCCAACCGGAAGCTGCATAACAAGCGGTGTGCAGCCGAGGCGCTTTCTGATCATTTCGACACAACGATCGAAATCAGCACCAAGCTTGTCCATCTTGTTGACGAAGATCATCCGCGGGACGTTGTACTTGTCGGCCTGACGCCAAACAGTCTCTGTCTGCGGCTCAACGCCAGCATTTGCGTCCAGAAGAGCGACAGCACCATCAAGAACACGCAAGGAACGCTCGACCTCAATGGTGAAGTCAACGTGTCCTGGGGTGTCGATGATGTTCAGGCGCTTATCGTTCCAGAATGCAGTGGTCGCAGCGGACGTGATCGTGATGCCACGCTCCTGCTCCTGCTCCATCCAGTCCATGGTGGCTGCGCCATCATGAACTTCGCCGATCTTATGGCTCTTACCTGTGTAGTAGAGGATCCGCTCGGTAGTTGTGGTCTTACCGGCATCGATGTGTGCCATGATGCCGAAGTTGCGGTAGTCCTCGATTTTATGCGTGCGCGACATAGCGTCAGCCCTTCGAAGTCACAAATTACCAGCGATAGTGCGAGAACGCGCGGTTGGCATCAGCCATCCGGTGCGTGTCTTCACGCTTCTTAACTGCGGTACCACGGTTGTTTGCAGCATCGAGCAACTCGCCAGAAAGACGATCAACCATTGTCGTTTCGTTGCGATTGCGTGCTGCGGTGATCAACCAGCGAATTGCCAGTGCCTGGCGGCGGTCAGAACGAACTTCAACCGGAACCTGGTAGGTCGCACCACCAACACGGCGGGAACGGACTTCCACTTGCGGCATAACGTTCTCAAGAGCAGCATGGAACACTTCAATCGGGTTCTCACGGGTCTTGTTCTCAACCACATCAAACGCACCGTAAACAATGCGTTCTGCAGTGGACTTTTTGCCGTCATACATGATCGAGTTCATGAACTTGGTGACGACGATATCCCCGAACTTCGGATCCGGGTTAATTTCGCGTTTTTCTGCGCGGTGACGACGGGACATCTGATGTGCTCCTTACTTCGGCCGCTTGGCGCCGTATTTCGAACGACGCTGCTTACGATCCTTGACGCCCTGGGTATCGAGCACACCACGGATGATGTGATAACGAACGCCCGGCAAATCCTTCACGCGGCCGCCGCGGATCATCACCACCGAGTGCTCTTGAAGGTTGTGACCTTCACCCGGGATGTAGCCAATGACTTCGAAGCCGTTGGTCAGGCGGATTTTGGCCACCTTACGCAGAGCCGAGTTCGGCTTCTTCGGCGTCGTCGTGTAAACGCGGGTGCAAACACCACGCTTCTGGGGGCAGGCCTCCATGGCCGGCACCTTGTTCCGCTTCGGCGGATCTTTCCGCGGCTTGCGGATCAACTGGTTGATGGTCGGCATTCTTTGCCCTTTACCTTGTCCATCCAAAAATTCTTTAGCAATTGCAGTTCTCACAGCCCTGCAGACAACCGGCACAAACCGTTAGCCATGCAGAATTGCACCAGCGCGCTCAGAACTGAGCGGCCGGCGCTGCGAAAAACCAGAGGACCACAAGTTGCCTCGCGGTCATGCAATCGACGCGTATTCGCCTATGTAACCCGGCAGCGTTTAAGAGGATTGGGTCCTGCGCCTTGGTTAGCGCTGGACGGGTTCACTCTTACCGCCTGCCCTTGGGATGCGCGGAAACTACTCATATGCACCCATTGCGTCAAGTGCTTTGTCGAAAAAACCGCGGCTTTGCGCATTACCGATCGGCAATGCGAATTTGTGACATGATTTCCGTCGGATACGGCAAATGAGCGACACTATTCACGCGCCGTTTTGTAATTTTATTTCGCAGCCAACTTTCCGGCTAACGAAGCATGGGGACTCGATCGCCACTGAAGCGGCATGACCGCGATTCCCGGCGCGACTCTTCTGACGATCGGATCCAACGAAGAGCCTTGTTCCTTCTCATGAATCACTTCTCCAAACCGAACGGGAAGAATTCGATGCATTGCCAATGACGCCCGCTTCAATCGGCCCTGCAGAACTTTCAATCCTGCTGAGTGTCGGAGTTCCCCCTCACCTGTACTCCAGGAAACGTACATTGCGATACCGGTCCAAACTGCGTAAGCACCGTGTCAGGCTGAAAAGGTCACAATCGCAACATTGCCTGAAAGTGCATCCTGGTAGGCGCCTTCATAGACCGGATCATCGGGTTCACCATCCATGACGCCGATCTGCTCCAACTCAGCTTCCGCAAACCCCTGCGAAGACAAGGACTCAAGTGTTCTTCTCACGGCATCATCATCATCCGGCGCAGTGAGCAGCGCGTGGATGGTAATGGCGTCCTCCGGCAACGCTTCCTCATTCTCCCATACCCGACCGATGACGATATAGACGACCGGATCCATTTCAACTTCATTGTCATTCATAGCTAACTTCCGCCTGTGTCCTGATACAAGAAAGGCCGCCCGGAGGCGGCCTTTCGAATTGTCATGGGAGCACCGGTTACTCGGCCGCCCCGGTCATGTCTTCCAGGAGGCCTTCCGCTGCGCTGTCCGAAGACTGCTGGCGTTGCGCTTCCTGGATCAGGTCGTCGCGATGGGTTGCAATCTTGCGGATCCGCTTCATTACCCCGCCGGTACCAGCCGGGATGAGGCGTCCCACAATCACGTTTTCCTTCAGACCGACCAGTGGATCGGTTTTGCCGTTGACCGCAGCATCTGTAAGGACGCGGGTCGTCTCCTGGAAGGAGGCGGCAGAGAAGAACGAACGTGTCTGCAACGAAGCCTTGGTGATGCCGAGCAACACCGGTGCGCCTTTGGCAGGCTCTCTGGCTTCGTCGATTGCCTTGCGGTTCGCTTCCTCGAAGTCGAGCTTGTCAACCTGCTCGCCAGAGAAGAATTCGGTATCACCGGCATCGGTGATCTCGATCTTCTGAAGCATCTGACGAACAATGACTTCGATGTGCTTGTCGTTGATCGTCACACCTTGCAACCGGTAGACTTCCTGGATCTCATTGACGAGGTATGCAGCAAGTGCTTCCACGCCTTTAACAGCCAGAATGTCATGGGGTGCCGGGTTACCGTCCAAAATGTACTCACCCTTTTCAATGGCGTCGCCTTCCTGCAGATGGAAGTGCTTGCCTTTCGGAATGAGGTATTCGACCGGATCGACACCCTCTTCAGCCGGCTCGATGATGATGCGACGCTTGTTCTTGTAGTCGCGACCGAAACGGATCGTGCCATCGATCTCAGCGATGATAGCGTGATCCTTCGGACGGCGTGCTTCGAACAGTTCAGCAACACGCGGCAGACCACCGGTGATGTCCTTGGTCTTGGCGCTTTCAAGCGGGATACGCGCCAGAACGTCACCAGCTTTGACAGTTGCACCCGGCTGAACGGACAGAACCGCATCCACCGACAACATCAACCGTGCATCGGAACCGCGGTCGGTCTTGGAAACCGCCCCCTTGTCGTCCTTGATCACGATTGCCGGTTTCAGGTCGGCACCACGCTGGGACGAACGCCAGTCAATGACGACACGCTTGGTGATACCGGTCGCCTCGTCGGCAGTTTCCTGCACAGACGCACCATCGACCAGATCTTCAAAGTCAACGACACCGTCAACTTCAGCAAGCATCGGACGGGTGTACGGATCCCATTCGGCAATCCGCTGACCGCGCTTGACCTTGTCGCCATCATCGACATGGAGCTTGGAACCGTAAGCCACACGGTGCACGGCGCGTTCGTTGTCATCGCTGTCAATGACAACGATGGACATGTTGCGCACCATGGCAATCAGGTTGCCATCAGAGTCCCGGTTGACCGAACGGTTCCGGATCTTGATCGTGCCGTCGACATTGGATTCGATGAACGAGCTGTCAACAACCTGTGCGGTACCACCGATGTGGAAGGTACGCATGGTCAGCTGGGTACCCGGCTCACCGATGGACTGCGCAGCGATAACGCCGACCGCCTCACCCATGTTCACTGGAGTACCGCGAGCAAGGTCACGTCCGTAGCAGGTCGCGCAAACGCCTGTTTCGGTTTCACAGGTCAGAACCGAACGGATCTTCACCTGCTGCACCTTGGCAGCTTCGATCGCTTCAACGTCCTTTTCGTCGATCAGCGAGCCCTTCGCCACCAGAACTTCACCAGTCTGGTTGTTGACCACGTCTTCTGCCGTTGTACGACCGAGGACGCGCATCCCCAGAGAAGCGATGACGTTACCGGCATCCACGATCGGCGCAACGGTGATGCCACGTTCAGAACCACAATCCTGTTCAAGAATAATGGAGTCCTGGGCAACATCCACGAGACGACGTGTCAGGTAACCGGAGTTCGCAGTCTTCAAGGCCGTGTCGGCAAGACCCTTACGGGCACCGTGGGTGGAGTTGAAGTACTCCAGAACCGACAAGCCTTCCTTGAAGTTCGAGATGATCGGGTTTTCGATGATGGAGCCGTCCGGCTTGGCCATGAGACCACGCATGCCGGCCAGCTGTTTCATCTGCTGAGGCGAACCACGCGCACCGGAGTGCGACATCATGTAAACCGAATTCATCGGTTCCTGGCGACCAGATTCCTCATCGATCTGAACGGCCTTAATACGGGCCATCATTTCATCGGCAATCTTGTCGGTGCATTTCGCCCAGGCGTCAACAACCTTGTTGTACTTCTCGCCCTGAGTGATCAGGCCGTCATTGTACTGCTGCTCATATTCGGTCGCGAGCGATGAGGTCTCGGCCACCAGCTTCTGCTTGGTGTCCGGGATGACCATGTCGTCCATGCCGAAGGAAATGCCGGCGTTACAAGCGTTCTTGAAGCCAAGCTCCATGATGCGGTCACAGAAGATAACCGTCTCCTTCTGACCGCACGCACGGTAAACCGTGTCGATCATCTTGGAGATGTCCTTCTTGGTCATCAGCTTGTTACAGGCATCGAACGGCACTTCGTGGTGTTTCGGCAGCAACTCCGCAACCAGCATCCGGCCAGGCGTCGTCTCAAAGATCTCCGACGTCGGATTGCCTTCCGCGTCAATGGACTTGAAGCGTCCCTTGATCTTGGAATGCAATGTGATGACATTGTTGGCCAGCGCGTGATGGATCTCGCCGATATCGCCGAAGGCCATGCCTTCGCCCGGCTCACCTTCTGCCATGATCGACAGATAGTAGAGACCCAGAACAATATCCTGCGACGGCACGATGATCGGGCCACCGTTTGCCGGGTGCAGAATGTTGTTCGTGGACATCATCAGCGTCCGGGCTTCCAGCTGAGCTTCGAGCGACAGCGGCACGTGAACGGCCATCTGGTCACCGTCGAAGTCGGCGTTGAACGCGGAACACACCAGCGGGTGCAACTGGATCGCCTTGCCTTCAATCAGCGTCGGTTCGAAGGCCTGGATGCCAAGACGGTGCAACGTTGGTGCGCGGTTCAGAAGAACCGGGTGCTCACGAATGACCTCGTCAAGAATGTCCCAGACTTCCGGACGCTCCTTCTCAACCAGCTTCTTGGCTTGCTTGACCGTTGAGGAGAAGCCCTTTGCATCGAGGCGCGAATAGATAAACGGCTTGAAGAGCTCAAGCGCCATCTTCTTCGGCAGACCACATTGATGCAGCTTCAGTTCGGGACCAACGGTGATGACCGAACGACCGGAATAGTCGACGCGCTTACCAAGCAGGTTCTGACGGAAGCGGCCCTGCTTGCCTTTCAGCATGTCGGACAGCGACTTCAAAGGACGCTTGTTGGCACCAGTGATCACACGGCCACGACGGCCGTTGTCGAACAGGGCATCTACAGATTCCTGAAGCATCCGCTTTTCGTTCCGGATGATGATATCCGGTGCACGCAGTTCCATCAGCCGGCGCAGACGGTTGTTACGGTTGATCACACGACGATACAGATCGTTGAGATCAGACGTCGCAAACCGGCCGCCGTCCAGCGGCACAAGCGGCCGCAGATCCGGCGGGATCACCGGAACAACAGTCATGATCATCCACTCCGGGCGGTTGCCCGACTCCATGAATGCTTCAATGACCTTCAAACGCTTGGCCAGTTTTTTCGGCTTCAGTTCGGTCGTCGCTTCCGCGATTTCCTGACGAAGCTTCTCGCTCTCGCGTTCCAGATCCATGCTCATCAGGATCTCGCGGATCGCTTCAGCACCGATCATTGCCGTGAAGGCGTCTTCGCCATACTCGTCCTGAGCGGCAATGAAGTCTTCTTCAGACAGCAGCTGATGTTGCTTGAGCGGTGTCAGGCCCGGCTCCAGAACAACGTAGTTCTCGAAATAGAGAACGCGCTCCAGATCCTTCAGCGTCATGTCCAGCAGAAGACCGATGCGGCTTGGCAACGACTTCAGGAACCAGATATGCGCAACCGGCGCAGCCAGTTCAATGTGGCCCATACGCTCACGGCGAACGCGGGAAAGGGTGACTTCAACACCACATTTCTCACAGATAACGCCTTTGTATTTCATGCGCTTATATTTGCCGCAAAGACATTCGTAGTCTTTGATCGGGCCAAAAATACGCGCACAGAACAGACCGTCGCGCTCAGGCTTGAACGTGCGGTAGTTGATCGTCTCCGGCTTTTTGATTTCGCCGAAGGACCAAGACAAGATCTTTTCCGGGCTCGCGAGCGAAATCCGGATATTGTCAAAGGTCTGTGTGGGAGCCTGCTGATTAAACAGGTTCATGACCTCATGATTCATGGTCCGTCTCCTTCGATGCACGGTCGGGGTAGAGGGTCACTCGCCTCTCCCCGTCACCGGCATGAGTCAATTGGGGTCCGTTGCCGGGGTTACTCTGCGGCGTCCGCAGCTTCTTCCTCGGCAATCGCGGGTGCATCGGTACGCTGAAGTTCAACGTTGAGACCCAGGGACCGCATTTCCTTCACAAGCACGTTGAAGCTTTCCGGAATGCCCGCCTCGAATGTGTCGTCGCCGCGTACGATGGCCTCGTATACCTTCGTTCGGCCGGCCACGTCATCCGACTTGACGGTGAGCATTTCCTGCAGCGTGTAGGCTGCACCATAAGCTTCAAGCGCCCAGACCTCCATTTCCCCGAAGCGCTGGCCACCAAACTGCGCCTTACCACCCAACGGCTGCTGGGTAACGAGCGAGTATGGACCAATCGAACGGGCGTGGATCTTGTCGTCGACCAGGTGATGGAGCTTCAACATGTAGATGTAGCCCACGGTAACCTGACGATCGAACTCTTCCCCGGTCCGGCCATCATAAAGGGTCGACTGACCGGACTGTTTGTAGCCCGCGATGTTCAACGCATCGACAACATCCGGCTCGCGTGCACCATCAAAGACTGGCGTCGCAATCGGAACACCCTTCTTAAGCTGATTCGCCAGACGAACGATGCCATCGTCATCGAATTCCTTGACGTCATCGCCTTTGAGGTTGTCGCCATAGATTTCGATCACCTTGCCACGCAGGTTCTCGATCTCGCCGGTCTTGCGGTACTCATCGTACATTTCGCCGATGCGAAGCCCCATGCCACGGCAAGCCCAACCCATGTGGGTTTCCAGGATCTGACCGACGTTCATGCGCGAAGGCACGCCAAGCGGGTTCAACACGATGTCGACATGCGTACCGTCTTCCAGGAACGGCATGTCTTCACACGGGTTGATCTTGGAGACCACGCCCTTGTTTCCGTGGCGGCCGGCCATTTTGTCGCCCGGCTGAAGCTTGCGCTTAACGGCAACGAAGACCTTGACCATCTTCATGACGCCCGGTGGCAGTTCGTCACCGCGCTGCAGTTTCTCGACCTTGTCGATGAAACGCTGCTCGAGACGCTTGCGGCTGTCGTCATACTGACCGCGCAGAGCTTCGATCTCGGACATGAACTTCTCGTCGTCAGTGGCGAATTGCCACCACTGCGAGCGTGGGAAGTCGTTGAGAACATCCCCGGTCAGAACACCGTCTTTCCTGAAGCCTTTCGGTCCGGCGACAGCGGTCTTGTCCATCAGCATCTCGGCCAGACGGCCATAGACGTTACGGTCAAGAATAGCCTGTTCGTCGTCACGGTCTTTTGCGAGGCGTTCGATTTCTTCGCGCTCGATCGCCATCGCACGTTCGTCTTTTTCAACGCCATGGCGGTTGAAAACACGAACTTCAACGACCGTACCGGACACGCCCGGCGGCAGACGAAGAGACGTGTCACGAACGTCCGAAGCCTTCTCACCGAAGATGGCACGCAGAAGCTTTTCTTCCGGTGTCATCGGGCTTTCGCCCTTCGGCGTGATCTTGCCGACGAGGATGTCACCCGGGTTCAGCTCAGCACCGATATAGACGATACCAGCCTCATCGAGGTTCTTCAGCGCTTCTTCCGAAACGTTCGGGATGTCGCGTGTGATTTCTTCCGGGCCAAGCTTGGTGTCACGCGCCATCACTTCGAATTCCTCGAGGTGGATGGAGGTGAAGACATCGTCGGAAACGATGCGCTCGGAAAGGAGGATGGAATCCTCGAAGTTGTAGCCGTTCCAGGGCATGAACGCGACAAGCACGTTCCGGCCGAGCGCCAGATCACCGAGGTCCGTGGAAGGACCATCTGCGATAATGTCACCCTTGTGCACCCGATCACCTACACGGACCAGCGGACGCTGGTTGATACAGGTGTTCTGGTTGGAACGCTGGAACTTCTGCAGCCGGTAGATATCGACGCCGGATTTGCCGGGGTCGAGGTCTTCGGTTGCCCGGATAACGATACGTGTTGCGTCGACCTGGTCGACGACACCTGCACGGCGCGCACCAATGGCAGCACCGGAATCGCGAGCCACAATCGGCTCCATGCCGGTGCCGACAAACGGAGCTTCCGCCCGCACAAGCGGCACAGCCTGACGCTGCATGTTCGAGCCCATCAGAGCGCGGTTGGCGTCATCGTTCTCAAGGAACGGGATCAGCGCCGCTGCAACGGAGACCAGCTGCTTGGGCGAAACGTCCATGAGGTCGACCTTGTCGGACGGAACCATCATGTTTTCACCGGCGTGACGACAAGTGATCAGCTCTTCGGTGAAACGACCCTCGCCGTCCATCACGGCGTTGGACTGTGCCACGTAGTGCTTGGCTTCTTCCATCGCCGAAAGGTAGACAACGTCGTTGGAAACAACACCGTCTTTCACTTTGCGGTACGGGCTTTCGATGAAACCGTACTTGTTGACGCGTGCGAAGGTTGCCAGCGAGTTGATCAGACCGATGTTCGGGCCTTCCGGCGTCTCAATCGGGCAGATACGGCCATAGTGTGTCGGGTGAACGTCGCGGACTTCGAAGCCGGCGCGCTCACGGGTCAGGCCGCCTGGGCCAAGTGCCGAAAGACGGCGCTTATGGGTGACTTCCGAGAGCGGGTTGGTCTGGTCCATGAACTGCGACAGCTGCGAAGAGCCGAAGAATTCGCGAACAGCAGCAGCAGCTGGTTTCGCGTTGATCAGATCCTGCGGCATGACTGTGTCGATTTCGACAGAGCTCATGCGCTCCTTGATCGCGCGTTCCATGCGCAGAAGACCAACACGGTACTGGTTTTCCATCAGCTCGCCAACGGAACGGACACGACGGTTGCCAAGGTTATCGATGTCGTCGATATCGCCCTTGCCGTCACGCAGCTCCAGAAGAACGCGGATGACTTCCAGAATATCTTCCTTGCGCAGAACCCGAACAGTATCTTCGCACTCAACGTCAAGACGCATGTTCATCTTCACGCGGCCAACAGCCGAGAGATCGTAACGCTCATCATCGAAGAACAGCGACTGGAACATCGCTTCTGCGGTGTCGATGGTGGGCGGTTCACCCGGACGCATCACACGGTAGATGTCGAACAGCGCATCCTCGCGGGATTCGTTCTTGTCGACTGCCAGTGTGTTTCGGATGTACGGCCCCGTGTTGACGTGGTCGATGTCGAGCATCGTCAGCTCGTGGTAACCGCGCTCTACGAGTTCTTCCAGCAACTTGCCGGTGATTTCGTCACCAGCTTCAGCGTAGATCTCGCCGGACTGGCCGTCGACAATGTCTTCGGCAAGATATTGACCATGCAGATCTTCGTCAGTGATCTTGAGGGCGGTAACGCCCTTTTCACCGAGCTGACGGATTGTACGGGCAGTGATCTTGCGGCCACCTTCAACAACCACATCGCCGCTATCGGCGTCGATCAGGTCGTAAGACGCCTTGGTGCCCTTAAGGCGGTTGCTGTCGAACGGCATACGCCAGGAACCATCCTTCTGACGGGTGTAGTCGATCCGATTGTAGAAGGTGTTCAGGATCTCTTCGCCATCAAGGCCGAGTGCCATTAGCAGCGAGGTCACCGGGATCTTGCGGCGACGGTCGATACGCGCGTGCACAATGTCCTTGGCATCGAATTCGATGTCGAGCCAGGAACCGCGATACGGGATCACGCGTGCAGCAAACAGCAACTTGCCGGAGGAATGGGTTTTTCCCTTGTCGTGATCGAAGAAGACACCCGGAGACCGGTGCATCTGGGACACGATCACGCGTTCCGTACCGTTGACGATAAAGGTGCCGTTGTCGGTCATGAACGGCATGTCGCCCATGTAGACATCCTGTTCCTTGATGTCTTTGACGGACTTTGCACCGGTATCTTCATCAACGTCGAATACGATGAGGCGCAGGGTCACCTTCAGCGGCGCAGCGAAGGTCATGTCGCGCTGACGGCACTCGTCAACGTCGTATTTCGGAGCTTCGAACTCGTAGGAAACAAATTCCAGCAGTGAGGTGCCGGCAAAATCGGAAATTGGAAATACGGACTGGAAGACCGCTTCTAGGCCTTCAATCTTGCGGCCACCGCCAGGCATCTCGTCGACCTGCAGGAACTGGTCATAAGATGCTTTTTGAACCTCGATGAGATTGGGCATAGCCGCGACATCGCGGATCGATCCGAAGTATTTACGGACCTTTTTGCGACCGTTGAACGTTTGGGTCATTGTCGCTCCTCATATGGGCCGGGTAACGGCTTCCCGAAACGCCCCTTGTCCAATCGGGCATCTGCCCGGGCGCTTCGGAAAACCGTCGCCCCTTTTGAGATCCACTTGCCTCAAGCCAGACAAGCCGATCAGTCGTAGGGGTCTAGAGCTTTGCCACGATCATTCGAACACAGCAGGCCCTAGTGGGACGTACGCCCCGGAACCGGGTCAGACCCGCCGGGGCAAAAAACGGTCCCGGGAAAACCCGGAACCGCGAAAGGCAATAGCCTTTATTACTTCAGCTCGACAGAAGCGCCTGCTTCTTCCAGCTTTTTCTTCAGCTCTTCAGCTTCGTCCTTGGCAACGCCTTCCTTGACAGCCTTCGGAGCGGACTCGACGAGTTCCTTAGCTTCCTTCAGACCCAGGCCGGTGATGGCACGGACTTCTTTGATGACGTTGATTTTCTTGTCGCCGGCAGAAGCCAGAACAACGTCAAATTCAGTTTTCTCTTCAGCAGCAGCACCTGCATCAGCAGCGCCACCAGCAGCAGCAGCAACTGCAACCGGAGCAGCAGCAGAAACGCCCCACTTTTCTTCCAGAAGCTTGGAAAGTTCAGCAGCTTCCATAACAGTCAGTGTGGACAGTTCTTCAACGAGCTTTTCAAGATCAGCCATTTTTCAGTACCTTAAAGTTCGAACCAGTATTGGTTTCTTCGAGACAGTGTGTTGGTCGCCTTATGCGGCCTCGTCCTTCGTGGCATACGCATTGAAGACGCGAGCGAGCTGCCCGGCCGGTGCGTTGACAACCTGAGCAATCCGGGATGCTGGTGTCTGGATCATGCCAACCAGTTTCGCGCGCAGCTCATCGAGCGACGGCATGGTTGCCAGTGATTTGACCCCATCCGGGTTCAAGTTGGTCGTGCCAAGAGCACCGCCAAGAATTGCAAACTGATCGTTTGCCTTGGCGAAATCGACGGCTGCTTTCGGTGCGGCTACCGGATCCTCGGAATAAACGAGAACGGTAGGGCCCTGAAACAGGTCGGAGATGTGCTCAAGGTCAGTGCCTTTGAGGGCGAGTTTCACAAGGCGGTTTTTTGCGACTTTTACAGAGCCGCCGGCTTCACGCACAGACGCCCGCAATGCGGTCATCTGAGCAACCGAAAGACCTGCATAGTGCGCGACAACAACGACGCCGGTGTCAGCCAGCTCATCGTTGAGAGATGTCACGAACTCGTGCTTTTCCGCTCTTTCCACTTGCCTTCTCCATTTGGTGGCGCGTTTCGCCACCGGTTTACCTTTGCCGCTCGGCTGACGGTCCCGAACCCGGAACCGTCTGATCGAACGGCGCTCAGGGTCCTGTCCCCTCACCTTTGCGTTGCAACAACGCTCGGCAAGGTCTGGTTCGAACCAAGTTTCCGCCGGTTCGGCGGGGAATTCGGTTCTCACCCATCTATGCAGGCCAATATGCTTAAGCCGGTTTCCCGGCACCTGCAGTCTCGGACAGGGCAATCCGGCGGCGAACCGCCGGATCTATTCGATCTTGCGATCGAAATTTCACTTCAATCCGGCAGACCCGGATTATTCGCCGGCAACGCTTGCCAGATCGATCTTCACGCCCGGGCCCATTGTCGAGGACACCGCAATACGCTTCAGATAAGAACCTTTTGCACCTGACGGCTTGGCCTTCTGAACCGCATCCACCAGAGCCTTGACGTTCTGGGAGATGGCTTCTTCTGAGAAGGACACTTTGCCAACACCTGCATGCACGATACCGGCCTTTTCAACACGGAACTGCACAGCGCCACCTTTGGCGTCGTTGACAGCCGCGGTAACGTCCGGCGTCACGGTGCC
Source organism: Roseibium porphyridii (assembly GCF_026191725.2). Lineage (NCBI taxonomy): Bacteria > Pseudomonadati > Pseudomonadota > Alphaproteobacteria > Hyphomicrobiales > Stappiaceae > Roseibium > Roseibium porphyridii. The sequence continues at coordinate 2,880,943 of NZ_CP120863.1, read as the reverse complement.
GACTTTCGGGTTCGGCATCAGACCGCGCGGGCCGAGAACCTTACCGAGACGGCCGACAAGCGGCATCATGTCAGGGGTCGCAATGCAGCGGTCGAAATCGATCTTGCCGCCCTGGACTTCCTGAACCAGCTCTTCAGCGCCAACAATGTCTGCGCCTGCAGCTTTGGCTTCGTCAGCCTTGTCGCCACGCGCAAAAACAGCAACCTTGACGTTCTTGCCTGTTCCGTTCGGCAGAACGCACACGCCGCGAACCATCTGGTCAGCATGGCGTGGGTCAACACCGAGATTGATCGCAACTTCGACGGTCTCGTCGAACTTGGTCTTGGACCGACCCTTGACCAGGCTAACGGCCTCGCCGAGCGGGTAGAGCTTGTTCCGGTCGATGCCTTCACGCGCTTCTTTGGTACGCTTTCCAACCTTCGCCATGATCTTACCCCTTTACCTCAAGGCCCATGGAACGGGCGGAGCCTTCAACCATCAGCATTGCTGCATCGACGTCGTTGGCGTTCAGGTCCTTCATCTTGGCTTCTGCGATTTCCTTGACCTGATCGCGGGTCACGGAACCGACAGTGCCGCGTCCTGGGGTCTGGGACCCCTTCTGCAGCTTGGCAGCCTTCTTCAGGAAGAAGCTGACGGGAGCCGTCTTGACTTCGAACGTGAAGGACTTGTCAGAGTAATATGTAATCACGGTCGGGCACGGAGCACCCTTTTCAACATCCTGAGTCTGCGCGTTGAACGCCTTGCAGAATTCCATGATGTTCAGACCACGCTGACCGAGCGCCGGACCAATGGGTGGCGACGGAGTAGCGGAACCTGCCGGCACCTGAAGCTTCAGGAAGCCTTCAATTTTTTTCGCCATTTTTCTCTCCTGTCATGTGCAACCGAACGGCTATCCGGTTGCATGGGAGTTGGTGGTCCGGCCCTTTGTCATTGCCCGGCGAAGAGCAATGGAACCTTCCACCTATTTTATCCCGGCTCGTTCGCCAAATTCGACGATTACCACCGGGCACTCACGCCCTCCTGCCGGAGGGCAACCAGTCAGAGCTTGTCGACCTGACCGAATTCCAGTTCAACGGGCGTTGCACGACCGAAGATGGACACTGCCACCTTGAGACGCGCGCGCTCGTCATCAACTTCTTCGACAAGACCGGAGAACGACGCAAACGGCCCATCGGACACACGCACCTGCTCGCCAACTTCAAAGCTGATAGAGGGCTTGGGACGATCAACGCCCTCCTGCACCTGATTGATGATCCGCAAAGCTTCTTTTTCCGGAATCGGCATCGGTTTTTGATCCGCACCCAGGAAACCGGTAACTTTCGGAGTGTCCTTGATGAGGTGAAATGCCTCGTTGGTCATTTCCATCTTTACAAGCACATAGCCCGGGAAAAACTTGCGCTCGGCATCGACCTTGCGGCCCCGACGCACTTCCACGACCTTTTCCATTGGAACGAGGATTTCCTCAAACAGATCGGTGAGACCTTTCTGCTCGGCCTTCTCGCGAATGGAATCGGCGACCTTCTTCTCGAAATTGGAATAGGCGTGCACAATGTACCAGCGCTTGGCCATGGTTCTTCAGTTCCGTTTCTTGTTCTTGTCTGCAAACCGGACGGCCGGTCTTACTCAATTAGCCGCCGACACCCAGCAAAAAGCCGATCCCCAGGCTCATCAACTGGTCCGCGATGAGGAAGAAGATCGAGGCGATCATCACCATGACAAACACCATGGCAGTGGTCACAGCGGTCTCGCGGCGCGTCGGCCAAGTCACCTTGGAGGTCTCGGCGCGCACTTCCTGGATAAATTTAAAGGGATTGGTCTTCGCCATTCCGATTCCGGTCTGTTAAATACGAGTGGGCGCGCGGAAAATCTCCGCGCGCCTCACTCGAGGAAACTCTTTAAGCCCTCGAGGCCGATTAATCAAGAGCAAATTGGCAGGGGCAGCAGGGTTCGAACCCGCGACCTACGGTTTTGGAGACCGTCGCTCTACCAGCTGAGCTATACCCCTTCATTGGAACCGCCTGCGCGATCCCTGCTCCTGATACCCTCTGAGGCCGCTCACAGCAACACTTAAGAGGGCAAACCGCCGGGCACAAGCCCGGCGGTCCAAATTCATCTTATTCGATGATTGAAGCGACGACGCCTGCGCCGACGGTACGGCCACCTTCGCGGATCGCGAAGCGCAGGCCTTCTTCCATGGCGATCGGCACGATCAGCTCAACGTCAACGGAAACGTTGTCGCCAGGCATAACCATTTCAGTGCCTTCCGGAAGGGAAACAACACCGGTCACATCAGTCGTACGGAAGTAGAACTGAGGACGGTAGTTGGTGAAGAACGGCGTATGACGGCCACCCTCTTCCTTCGTCAGAATGTAGGCTTCTGCCTTGAACTTCGTGTGCGGGGTAACAGAACCCGGCTTACAAAGAACCTGGCCACGCTCAACGTCTTCACGGCCAACACCGCGGATCAGTGCACCGATGTTGTCGCCGGCTTCACCGCTGTCCAGCAGCTTGCGGAACATTTCAACGCCGGTAACCGTCGTCTTCTGGGTGTCCTTGATGCCGACGATCTCGACTTCTTCACCCACGTTGATCACGCCACGCTCAACACGACCGGTCACAACAGTACCGCGGCCGGAGATCGAGAACACGTCTTCGATCGGCATCAGGAACGGCTGATCCTTCGGACGCTCTGGCGTCGGGATGTATTCGTCAACCTGATTCATCAGCTCACGGATCGCGTCACGGCCAATCGCCGCATCGCGGTTCTCAACAGCTGCAAGCGCGGAACCCTTGACGATCGGAATGTCGTCGCCCGGGAACTCGTAGGAAGACAGAAGCTCACGGATTTCCATCTCGACAAGCTCAAGAAGCTCTTCGTCGTCGACCTGGTCAACCTTGTTCATGAAAACAACAAGAGCCGGAACGCCAACCTGACGGGCAAGCAGAATGTGCTCGCGGGTCTGCGGCATCGGGCCGTCTGCGGAAGACACAACCAGGATACCGCCATCCATCTGAGCAGCACCGGTGATCATGTTCTTCACGTAATCGGCGTGACCAGGGCAGTCAACGTGGGCGTAGTGACGGGCGTCCGTCTCATACTCAACGTGAGCCGTGGAGATCGTGATACCGCGAGCCTTCTCTTCAGGCGCACCGTCAATCTCGTCATAAGCTTTTGCTTCGGCACCACCTGCTTCTGCAAGCGTCATGGTGATCGCAGCGGTCAGCGTCGTCTTGCCATGGTCAACGTGGCCAATCGTGCCAATGTTAACGTGCGGCTTGTTGCGCTCAAATTTTTCCTTCGCCATCGGCGTCGCTCTCTGTCCAATACTCGGTTCATCGATAAAGGCTCGAGTCGGGCCGCATTCCGGCGCCTTGGACAGATCCGCGTGCGACGAACTACTTCCCGTAGAACTTTTCTGTCAGGATTTCCGGGCGAAAGAGCCTTCCGTCCCGGACACTCCGATCAGCACCCATGATGGAGCGGGTGAAGGGAATCGAACCCTCGTCGTCAGCTTGGAAGGCTGCTGCTCTACCATTGAGCTACACCCGCACAACGAGAGAAACAGAAGCGATGGTGGAGGAGGTTGGATTCGAACCAACGTAGGCATAGCCAACGGATTTACAGTCCGTCCCCTTTAGCCACTCGGGCACTCCTCCATCTCGTCCTGCTTCACGCCGAAGCGATCAGGATGGCTTGACCGGAGAGCCCACCCGAAGGGGCGAGCAATCCCGTGGCGCGTGTTATGCAGATGAGGACCTGCCCTGTCAACGCCGATTTTGCAAAGAAATGAACAAAATCAGGATGACGCGCGAAACAGCTGCCTCACGCGCAGTCCATCGGCCTAGCCACCTATCCAAAAAGTGTGCCTCAGCTTGGCCATTTTGTCACGATTTGCCTTTGGTTTTCACGCTCTTGCGCTCTTGAAGGCTCTCACCCTGTGGACAACTGCGGAGCGTCAGGCAGTGGGGCGCATATGGCAGCAAAGGTGGGCTTCAACGATTTCAATGCGCCTCTGGTAGACGCCAGGTGATCAAAATAGGAGTTGCGGCGCACAAACGGTTTGTTGTAGCTACAACAAATGACTGATCCGCTTGACGACATAGACCTTATGCATATGGGCCGGATGTGCTTCGGCCACGCAGCAAGGCGCACCGCAAATCTGCTGACCCGGCATTATAATCGACACTTGGCGGCACTCGGTTTGGAACTCACCCAGGCACAATTGCTGGCGGCGATTGCCGAGGGCTCCGCCGCATCTGCGTCGGAGATTGCAAGATTTCTCGGGATTGATCGCTCCACGCTTGCCCGAAACCTTAAACCGCTCGAAACCGCAGGTCTGATTACAAGGCAGGATAAGGGTGGACGCCGAGTTCTACCGGTTCTCACGTCCGCGGGTAGGCGCAAGGTGATCGAGATCCATCAAACGTGGCTCAAGGCCCAAGCCGAGATCAGCGACCTTCTAGGCCCTGACGGTGCTCAAGCCGTGCGCAGCCAAATGTCCGCGCTGCGCAAGGCCGTTCACATCCTTAGCGGTGAAATGGACACCGACGCGCAGAACCGTGCTGGACAGCCCCCGCAAACAACTTCTTCAAAATCGGGACAACAATCATGAGCGACTCTGAGTCTTTTACTGAAAACGGAAAAACACATGTGCTCGGCGCCCTGCCCAAAAAGGCCTTTCATGAAATGACCGGCCTCGACATTTTCGAGCGCATGATGGCCGGAGACCTTCCCGCGCCACCGATCATGGTGCACTCCAATATCCGTATGAAGGAATTCTCTGAAGGGCGCGCTGTTTTCACCGGCCAACCGGCGAAAGAATTCCTCAATCCCCTAGGCACTGTTCATGGCGGCTGGATTTCCACGCTGATTGACACAGCCCTTTCCTGCGCGGTCCACACGACGCTGCAGCCCGGCGAGTTTTATACGACCACATCGCTCAACGTGAACCTGGTGCGACCACTCCAAGCCAATAGCGGCGAGGTCACATGCGAGGGCCGCATCGTTCACCGCGGTTCACGACTGGCCACGTCCGAAGGCGACCTGCGCGATGCAAGCGGCAAACTGATCGCCCATGGCACGGTCAGTTGCATGATCATGAAACCATCTTGAACAACGGCTTCCTGTCTGTTGAAGAGCCGAAAGCCACCTCTTTCCCTTTGGGCTATTTGACGCTAGAGCTGCGCTATGACGGAAAACACCAAATCATCGCGCTTCAAATCGGGTAGAGGCAAGCCGGGCAGTCCCTTTAGAAAGGGGTCGGGCAAACCTGCCCCGCGCCGCCCAGGCCTGCCGCCAGAAGGTCCCGTTCTGCTCTATGGTCTCCACACAGTGGAAGCGGCATTTGCCAACAAGGACCGCAAGCGGTTGAAGCTCTTTGCGACGGAAAACGCACAACGCCGCCTGGAGGAACGCGGCGTCAAGATCGATGTGACGGTGGAAACTATGATGCCACGCGCACTCGATCGCATGGCCACCAAGGATGCCGTCCACCAGGGCATGATCCTGGAAGCCGATCCCCTGCCCGCCTATGGAGCGGAGCACCTCAAGGGTGCGCGGCTAATTCTGGCGCTCGATCAGGTCACCGACCCTCATAATGTCGGCGCGATCTTGCGGTCGGCGGTCGCGCTTGACGCCGATGCGGTCGTTACCACCGAACGCCACGCGCCCGAAGAAGGCTCTGTTCTTGCCAAATCCGCCTCCGGCGCGCTGGACATGATCAAGCATGTCAGGGTGAAGAACATGGCCCGCTTCGTTGCAGAAATGCAGGATCAGGGTTTTTCCTGCGTCGCTTTGGACAGCGACGGCCCGGCGAGCCTCGAAGAGACGCCCTTTACCGACAAGACCGTACTGGTTCTGGGATCGGAGGGCAAAGGCGTGCGCCAGGGTGTGCGTGAAGCCTGTGGTCTGACAGCACGTCTCGATATGCCGGGAGAAATCCGCTCCCTGAACGTCTCCAATGCAGCAGTGCTGTCGCTATACGTCGCGCGCATGAAGATGGGTCTCTAGGCAACAAGCCTTGAATGCTGGCTGTCCAAGAAGGTGTCCGGTCTATCACCAGCTAGTCCTGCTTCGACGCTGAAGCGAAGGCAAGGCAGCCTTCGCCTCTTTCAAAGTTTTCAGGAAACGCCGGCTTCGACGGTTGGCCCCCTCAATCCTTCTCAACACCGCGCAAATGAAATTCATTCTGCGATGTCAGCCGCACCGCTCGCACCACGGTGTCCGCGCCAGTTGCCGGCGCGCGTCAGGAAGGGAGCAAGGATCAGGCTCAGGAAAAGTGTCGGCGCGAGTACCATAAGACCGGTGCGAATGCCGTAGGCGTCGGCAACCGGACCAATCGTCAACGGTCCGAGCAGAAATCCCAACAACGCGATAAAGGAGAGAATGGCAACATTCGAGGCCGCGCTTGTTCCCGGGGCTGCTGACGCGGCAGAGACACCCAACGGAAACGCAAGCGCAGCACCAATACCAAGAATACCAAGCCCCAGAAGCGCTACCGGTACGCCCGGCGCTACCCAGATGATACCCAGGCCAACCAGACCGACCGCCGCAAGGATCTGGCCCAGCCTGCCAGGCTCTGCCACTTGGCGAAGCCTGTCACCCAGGAGACGCGTTGACGCAAGGCAGAGAGAAAAGACGGAAATACCGAGACCGGCCAGACCCGGGCTCGCAGCAAACGCATCTCGCAGGAACACTGCCGCCCAGTCCGCAATGGCGCCTTCGACGATTGTTGTGCCGAACGTAAAAACACAGACGCCAAGCAACAAAGGGTGCGGCATTCGAAAACCAACCGCATGTTCTTCCGCGCTGGCTGGCGCTTCGGCAACCGGCATCTTAAGCGTCGACGGCAACACCAGCGCTTCAACCACAAGGGCAATCGCCAGTCCGGCGATCAACGGCGACCACCCCAGGCCTGCAACCGCCGACCCGATCAGCGTTCCGGTCAACAATCCGAAACTCCAACACCCGTGGGCAACGCTCATGACCTTGCCGCCAGTGTCCTTTTCATATTCGTCGGCAAGTACGTTCAGACCCAATTCCAATAGGGATAGGGAACTGCCCATGCAGGCAAGCGCTGCCATCAAGAGCCATTGAGACGTCGCCATGAAGGGCAAAAGCATGACAAGCAGAAATACCGGATAAAGCACCAGCGTAATCCGCCGAGCACCCAGCCAGTTGGCAATACGTCCGGCAAAAAGCAGCGTTGTCAGCGTTCCGATCGGAGCACCAATCAGAGCGAAGGCAAGCTCACTGTTACTGAGACCCAGTGTCGTCTGAATGCCAGGAATATGCGGCAACCACGCACCAAGCGCGATTGGCTGTAGAAAAAAGATCAGGCAGATGCGCTGTGCCCGCGTCATGTAATCCCTGTTCGAAGAAGACTGGTCGCACCACGATAACCATTACCCGGCGCGACTCATTTTGGGTTGTCGATGAACAGCATTACACGAATTTCGCCGGGTTCGGCAGGTATCCGCTTATCGTCCTGTTCCGGGGGGGCCTTTTCGGGTCTGCGCCGGTCCTTCGTAAGGGGCAAATGTTTTGAGCTCGGATACATTGAATCCGCCAGGGCACCCGGATGCGATATAGTCGAAATAGATCGCCCGGCCCCGAATAGCCCTGCTTTTGTCTGCTTCGAAAAAGAGGCCGTAGCAGGCATTGTTACAATAAAAGAGGCTTCCCTCCTCGGCCCCGACCCGCCGCGCTGTACCGTTTGTCTGGAGCACCTGTTCGCCCTGGAGCATACCCGTCATGACGTGACAGACATCGCCGCCATATGAGTTCCGGCTGCTGTCCTTGATGGCAAATCGGATGGGAATGCCGGTGATTTCCTTGCCGGTACGATCCACGCGGTGAAGCCAACGGTCGCGCGCAAAATTCTGCGGGCGTCCGGAAAGACAATTGAGCACATCCCAATCGGAAGTGGTCTTTACGTTGTAAAAATAATCTCCGGTCTCGTCTTTCATGCCACGGCAGGTATCAAGAGCATTCTCAACCCCATTCGCTTTGTCGAACCATCCAAGCGCCAGGATCGGAAACCCGTCCATCGCATAGCCGATCGGTTTCTTGTCCACCTCGACCCATGTTTTGCCGAGGTCCTCAATCAGGCATTTGGGTGCAATGTGGTAATGATAGTCGTCTCCTCTTCCCGCGTGGCCGCCACAGACATCCAGTTCGCCAGCCTCAAAAGCGCTGGGGCGCTTGCCGGTCGACCGATTCACCGGCCCCTGCGTGCTCGGATCAAAGATCGGAACACCATTGACGGCAACACCCACCGGACCTGCCTCTGTTTTTGTCGGCCGGTTTGACAATTGCGGCGTCAAAAGGATTTCGAACTCATAATTGTGCTCGGACGGAAATTGCTGATTGGTGGCAATGATTCCCCTCATGATCGGATCGTTGACGTTTGGCAGCCCTTTGGATGAAAACCGCGCCTTGCCGCCTGAACAGGTCAGCGTCTCAACCTCCTTGGTGTAGCAGGCCTCGTCGCATTTGCAGGTCTTGATATCGTGAGCTTTTGATGTTGGCGAAAAGCCGAGTGACGCAAAGACGATTGCAGCGGTCAAACCCATTGGTTTTGCAAAATTCATTTGTGCATTCCCGATAAAGCCCACGACATTTGGCATAACACAGCACCCGGACAGACCGCAGAGTGAATTTGTAATTGACTGTAACCGGCCCTGAAACAGATTTATCCACAGTCTCGGAGCAAATATCTCTGCTTTTCTAGGGCGTTAGAAAGCTTTTTGAGGCCTTGAATTGAATTTTTGCCACAAGGGCATGGACAAGCGCCGCCAATCTGGTAGAAGCCATTCCCGGCGCCGGTATAGCTCAGTTGGTAGAGCACGTGATTTGTAATCTCGGGGTCGCGGGTTCGAATCCTGCTGCCGGCACCATTTTTCCCTTTGATGCAAATCTGTTTGATACGGTGCCAGCGCCCACGCACTCCATCGTGGTGTCCCGAAGCCGAGGTTGTCCTACTGTAGCGCGCAACTTCGTTTGGCATTTCGCGCAACTTCGTTTGGCACACAGATTTTGCGGTTAGTCGAAATATCTGATTTGCGAACGCAAGCCTGGAAGCGTGTTCTCATCAGGAAGTTCATCTAGCGCCTTCTTGGTAAGCTTAGGTCTGACAAAAGAGCCTCCCTCAACTCTGTTGTCCACATACTCATTGATCTGGTCCAGGGTAATCTTCCAGCAATGAAGGGCGTAATCCGTTAAATTGCACATAGCGATACCTTCATCTGAAAGCATGCTCGCAAAGTATATTGACCGTTGCGGCGTCATCGGCACATCGAGTGTTCCCTCTGACGCGTGTAGTGAAATTCTGTTGTTTCTCTCGGTTAAACAGTCATTGAGTTCTTCAGTAAAACACGCTGCACGATGCACAAACATCGACAGTGCAGGCATTTCTCGGCGCAGCGATGAATATTCTGTGTGATTCGGAACCGGCATATGCGAAGGCTTTGCAAATGCCCTGTAAAAATGAACCATACTCTTTGAGGCAAGCAATAACGATGAGACACTCTTGTCTCGGTTTTCATCTTTGGCTGAATAAACGGAATTCACATGTTGTTTCATCGTAGACACTTCAGGCCGAAGTTCGTTCAAAAACTGATTTTTGAATATGGCCAAAGACTCCAAATTGGCACCAGCCGCCATGGCCAATCGACTGAGTGCATCGAGTTCATCATTTCGCCTATCTGCAAGTTTTCGTTTTTGAAGCTGTTCCTGCTGATAATGGAACGCCCAAATTCCCATTAGAAAACCAAGTGCTGAGCCAATCGCTATTTGCAAGACTCTCAGAAAAAACTCGAACATCAGTGTTTCCTTGCCTGAAATTTTTGGTTTCTAGGTGGTGTAATCGACGGATATTTTCGGTGGCTTCATAACGATGAAATGACCGCACACCAGTCAATTGACTTTCCTGCTTTGGTAGCTGATTAAGCGGCATATTTTCGGCTTAGAGCGTGGTTCTGATTGTTCAATTCTAAGCCATCAATTGCGAGACTTCCCCAATATCCAAAGCATGTTACAACTCTGTTGAAAGAGGCGTTTAACATTGGATCTTCAACACGCAGCTCGCAAAGATCTATGAGCCTTTTTGTTCAGGCTTATCACGAAAAAACGCCGAAGTATGATATTCACCCAGTTGCAACCGGTTGCTTGCCGAGATCTTAGGCAAAAGTTCTTGAAGACGAAAGAAAAGCATAAAAAGCTGGTTATGTTCCAAAGCCAAGTCAGAATGCCAAAATGATACGTCTCTGTTGTTGAAGAATCGTAATACATCACACACACGATCTAGTTCGTGGCCCGCAGAAGATGTGCAATTTGGGTATAATTCATACGCAACATTAGCGATTTGCGTGCAAAGACTCGACAATTCTTGGTCTGCAACTTCTTTCTCCTCTCTTTCCTTTTGCTCCTTCATTAGTTCAGTTTGCAAGTTGAAGTAATTACCACTACGACGAGCCTCTTCAGCTTGCGCTTTAGTCGCCTCTTTGGCCTCTTCGGCCACGTCGCGTGTTAACCGGAGTTCTTTTCGTTGTTCGGCAAGTTCTTGCGACTGAATATACACCGCAGCTGCCAACCAGATAAAAGCCAGTGGAGCAAAGAATCCAGCGAGAAAATCACCTAGTTCATTTGCAGTAAGTCCCTGAAAAATCTTGATCGGTTGGCCGGAACCATCAAGCCCAGACCAGGAGAGCAGCAACGCGCCAATCAAAAGCCAAATGCCCGAAAAAATGACCAATCCTGCTTTCATCAATACCCCCGTGATTTACACAGGAGCATTGCAACCTTCGGGCGATCTAGCAAGTATCACGCATAAAAAGCACTCTTGAGAGTTCGCCACGCATAAGTTGCGACCAGCGGGACAACCCCAATACCGGCTGCGTGGAATCGCTCCGCCCGATTGACCATCCCATCATCCAATTCGAAAACTTCGCGTTGAAGGTCCAGCCGCCTGGACAAGTGCCGTCCCAGACTTCAAGGTCACATGGAGTTGGGGCAAAGATTGGCAATCTCTTCCATCAAATTTGTGAACTCAACACGCGAAATCTGGTTGAATTCTGCTCCATTAGCGTTTGCTAATTTAGTTTCGAAAATGCCGACCACAGCACTGAGTACTACCTCAATTTTGTTTGCAAACAGAGAGGGTCTTTCTCCCAGAGGTGATACCTCTTTAGATATTCAAATTCGTTTCTGATAGCCGCGTAAACACCAACCAGATCTCCTGCTGCCACGGGAGGTCTAAGTGTGTTGGTAACATCCAAAAGAGACCTCAGCATTCCTGGGCCTCCCATTGTTGAAAAGTAGACAGAGTAACCAGCGTCCACCCAGCCTCCTACAAATTCAGCTAGGTCTTCACGTTCCAGAGCTTGGGGCTCGCGCAAGGCTACAATGTACAGCGTAGGCGATGGGCGAGTTTCAATGTCAACGAGGAAGCCACATTGAAGTGGTTGCCAGGACATTGGGATGTTCTCTAGAACCCTCCAGCTGCATTGGTATCCGCGACAAATATCTGGTCTTGTTTCATAAACGGTGCAGCCGCTTGATCGGTCACAATGAGGACATAGCACCCCAGTGGGCTTAACCAACTGTTCTGTTTTTATGCGTGTCACCTCGCAGCAAACAGTGCATTCTCCGCATTCTCGGCCAGGAATCGTCGTCACCATCAAGATGGCTCCCTTTAAGCGATTCGATAGCCACCAATTGCAGTTCAACTATGTTTGGGTTGTCAACCTGCGACATGTATCCCCTGCAACTGGTTGAGCGCGTCTTCTTATTAAGAATTCGATTTTTCGAGCTGACTGTTGGCAAAGGACGAACCAGTTGTTTCGATTTTTTGCCTTTCATAGTTCTGCCATTCGTTCCTCGACATTCACTTTAGTTTCTTGCGTGTTTCACTTGCACTCTCTTACGACTTGATTGCGCGATACCTGAGTTGATGGCTTAGCCGTGCATGAACTCCACTCCGAATACTCAAAGGCCGGGCGGGCACATGGTTTGGCGATCAGGCCCGCCGTCCGGATCAATCCCTTTTGATCCGGACCGTCCGTCAGTTCATCAGTCCAGTTCCTCCACCTCATCCGGCTTCACCGGCGCGATCGCGTCCGGTTCCCCGACAGGATCGGAATACTTGACTGTGAGCCCGTGCCTGGGCGGTTTGCCCGGCCGGGACAGGATCTCGACCACCTCGACGGTCGAGCCGGCCGGGAACGTGCTGGAGACCAGATGCGACTTTTCCGTCAGCCGCAGTTTGGTCCCAGGCCCGATGTGATCAGGAACGGGACTTTGCATTCGTCTTGTCCTTGCCAACGGTCTGAAGAAGTGCGCGGGCCGCGCCGCCAACTTCAGTGCGCAGGGCACAGGCTTCCAGCAGTTCCTCGATTTCGGTGAGTTCCTTGGAGGTGATATCGGTCTCGCCGTTGTAGATCCGCTGGGACAGCATGAAACGGCGGTACTTACGGTCGCCGTCCTTGTTGCTGCCGGCATCGGCATCTGATGTCAGAGCAAAGAGCACCGCGTCCTTTAGCAGGAAGGATTGCGGCTTCTCTTCTGTTGCGTCGGGATGTGGAATGGCCTCGCCCCGGATGTCCTTCAATTCCTCTTCAAAGTCGATTTTCATTGCATGGTCCTTTCTTCAAGTTCTGTGACCCGGCCTTCGATCGCGTCGAGCCGGTCTTCAGCAATGGCAATGCGGGAATGATGGTCCTGGGCGAACATGATCAGCGGTGCGGTAAAGCGCTCGTACATCAGCCCGTCCGGCGTGCCGCCGATCGTGAAATGCACATATCGCGGATCGACTTCGGCCACCTCTTCGGCAACCAGCCCATAATAAGACCAATCCTGATTGTCATGAGCCCCCTTGGAGCGGTAGCGTCTGGCGGTCAGCTTCAGCAACAGATCCCGCTCTTCAACCGACATGTCGCGGACATCGAACTTGTAGAAAATCGAGGATGTTGACCGCTGCAAGAAACCGTTGGAGGCAACATAGACATTCCCGGCCGAGGCCGTTGTGTTGTCGTAAATGCCCTGGGCATAGATCAAGCCATCATCGCGCACCGCGAGCTTTTGAGCCCCAACCGAATTGTTCACCCGCAGGCCATAGCCGGTGCCGGTACCGGCACCAACGACTGTCAGCCGCGTTCCCGCGATCGGAACACCACCAAGGCCGGTTTCGCCGTTCGAGTTGATGTAAAGCCGCGCGGCCGCGTTCGTTCCGAAAAACAGCGTGTCCGACGAATGGTCATAGGATATCCGACCAACAGTTGCATTCTCAGGATCGCCAAAGAAGATGTTCGCCGTCAGCGTGCTTTGAACCGCAATGGACATTCCGGTGTCGGTGCTGGCATTGCTCTCAATCACCAGCAGATTGCCGGTCGAATGAGCCGTGAAGCCGGGCAACTCCGGAGAGATCGTGCCGAGCGTGCCGGAATTGGCGAAGATGTGCACAATGCCGTCCGGATCGGCCACGTCCAGATAATCATAGGCCCCGAGCGTCTGCGCCCACCGGCCATTAAAGACAGCCCCGCGGCGGAACTTGTGCCAGTTCTCCGAAAAGATCCGGCCGATATCGGATGTTGTCAGAGCCGAGAAGAACAAATGCCCCTGGTAGAACGGATGGTCGGCACCATACCCGACCACCACAGCGCCATCAGCCTGCGTTTCCGAACCGGTCGCCGACAGGATGAACACACCGTCATGAGTGACTTCGGTGGTTGTCTGCAAGATCAGGTTGGTCGCCATGGAAAGGCGGCCATTGCTGCTTTCCAGGACAATGCCGTTAACGGCGTTGGCCGCAGCTCTGGCATCTGAGAGGGTTGGATAATCGGCCTGATCTATAATGCGCGGATAGTCGCCATGTCCGGCGCTCCGGTGCCAGTTGTTGCCATCGCTGATCAAGGTGACGGATTGCCCGGAGCCGTAGAGCGTCATCGACGCCTTGCCGTCGATCGTCTCCGCGCCATTGGGAATGATCGTCACGGTGTTGTTGTCGATCGATGTGCGTTTTACGGTAAAGCGAAAGCTGGCTCCAAGTGCGGCCGCGCTTGCCGCATTCACAACGACATTGCCGCCGCTCGTATCAATCAGAAAGTCGCGGTTGTCGTCGGCCGCCGTCACGGCGATCGGCGTGTCGGCAAAGGCACCGGCAACCGGATCGACCCGGTCGACCTTCGGTCCCATCAAGGCTTCAACCTGTGCCGTCAGCGAACCGACCGGCACTCTGACGGTTGATTTCCCTGCCCCGCTGTCGTGGTTGCCGAAAAGTTCGGTAACCGTGGCTTCTTCCGGCAAGTTGTCAGTGGTCACACCGTTGGGCATCGGTTTCTCCTAGATGATTGTCGCGGTGAGCGGGCCGGTCACCGGTCCCGCCTGACCATCGGTGTTGATGGGTTCGATGTAGTAGTCGTAAGTGCCTTGCGGCGCGCAATCGTCGGTCTCTTCGAAAAGCACCACGGTATCGACCGTTCCGTTGAGAGCGCTGTTTGCGGAAAACGCCAATGTGTCGCTGCCGGCATCCGCTGTCAGCCGGTCGGAATAGCTGCCCGAAGCATCACGCGTGCCGCCGGAGACAGTCGTCCCGCCTTCCAGGCGCGGCGTGAGCGTGCCCCCGGTCACCGTTGCTTCAAAGCCGAGCCGATAGACCTTGCCACCGGTCAGCGCAATGGCCTGTGTCAGTGTTGCAGCACTTCCGGCCGCATGGGTTGCCACGCCCGCGCCAATCGACCAGCCGTCGCCAAGCGTCCAGTTGGCCGCACTGGCAAAGCTGCCATTTGCGACAATCGACGCGCGCGTGCTGTCGCCATCTGAGACCTGATATGCGGTGTCTTGCGCCACCGATATGGGTTGTCCGGTTTTGTGGATGGTGCGATCCAGCAGCTCCCCTTCCGGGACGCGGTAAATCTGGACCTGGTTGAGCGTTGCATCGCTGCCAGTGGAAAAATCGATATCGGCAACGCCAAGCCCGCCGCTGACCGTTGCCCCACCTGGAAGCGCGTCTGGCATCTCACCGTCATCGGCTCCAATCTGAACCGTAACCGTAGCCGTGGATGGTCCTGGAATGCCGTCAATCGCAATCGCACGGGCACTCAATTCCACGCTGTCGCCGCTGGAATATCCGGTAACAGCGGTTCCACCGCTGCCCGTTGGAACACTGAGCATGGTCCAGCTGCCAGCACCGGAAAGACGATGACTGATCTCATAGGACCCGATTTCTGCCGTGTTGGCGGACCCAGGGCTGAGAAGAACCGACAGCCCGTTCGGATCTCCAGTTCCCGTGACACCGGTCAGGATGCTGGTGAAGACAGGAATGGCGGGCACGATGCCGCCTGACCCGAGATCCTCGCCAATCCGGCCGGACCATTCCGGAATAGATTCCTGCTCAAGGAGATCGTCAATCTCGGGAGCCGCATCAATCAGGGTATAGTGTCCTGAGAAATCCTCGCCGCTTTCCACGCCCTTCACGATCAGCGGCAGGCTTTCCCGGTTGATCGGTCCGAAATGGACAAGGTCTCCGATTTCCGGGACTGTGTCCGCTTCTCTGAGGGTCAGCGTCCGCGATGCCCCCGGCTTGGTGAGCACGCCCAGGATCTCCGATCGGCCGATCGTGTCTTCTTCCGTCAATCCCGTCCGGAAGCGGATGCCATAACCCTCCCCGTCTTCCATGGTGACTTCTTCATCCAGCGTGAGGAGCCGTCCGGAAATGTTGGCAACGCGGCTTGCAACTTGCGTACGCTCCAGAACATCGAACGAGCCCATGACAAGATCACCGCGCGTTGCCGCTCTGGCTGCGCCGTCCTGCATGGCCTGATACCGGTCCGGGCGATACAGCAGCTCGTACATGCGCCGGCGTGCTTCGAGCCAGACTTCACGCGGACTGGTTTTGCCGGGAAGCTGGATTTCTTCCGTCAGCTTTATGTCACCGACATGGGTTGGCCACGGCACAATCCGCTCTGCCGGCTCATAGTCATTGGTCTCATCGAAAAACGGCACACGGAACGCATCGGGCGGATCGAAGTAAGTCCGCTCCCACCTGAAATTCCGGCTGTTGCGCGGGCTGATGTGGTCCACGACCAATTCTTGCGGCCGATCAATCACAACTCCCCATTTCAAACCATCATGGTGCGGGGTTGCACGCCCGGCCGCCGTCACCGCAAAGAGAACATCCTTCAGCGGCAGGTCTTCATCATGGACCCGATTGTATTCCAGGCCCTTTTCCTCACACCATTCGTGCCAGTCGGCCAATTGATCCAGATCGATCGCACTATCTGGCTCCGGATAGGCATTGGCTGGACCTTGCAGGAACCAGCGATAGATGCTCGCCGGGTTTCGGGTCTTGCCGAGTATCCAGGCTTGTGCGTCCTTGTCCCAATCCAGACAGACCAGCTCACATAGTGCATTGAAGTTCTCGAGCGAGCCACTCAGCTGGTAAGTCGCCTTGATGCGCATGGCGACCAAAGCCATCGGCTTGTCGAAGTTCAACGGATATTCCGGCCGGATCGATTGCAGCGCCAGCAGCGTGCACCGGTCTGTGGTGCTGGTTTCCAGACGCTCCACCGTCATGCGGGTGACCTCGATCTCCCAGCGGCCGCGATAAGGCAGTTTCCAGGTGTACTGACGGTAAAACGCTTCCCGTTTCGAAGCCTGGATGTTGAGCGTTGTAACGGTTTGATATGATCCACCGCTGAGCGGGCGCTGCCTGATCCTGATATTCAGGCCAAGAGAGACAGCACTGCCCTTTTGCGTATAGCCGATCAGACCGGATGGAAACGACAAGATGACCGAGGCGGTTTCCGTGTCGCGCGCCGTCACCCGCACAACCGGTGTTTCCGGCGGTGTGCCATTGATGACTTCACCAGCATCATTGCGCAGCCGTGGCCGGGTCAGCACAACGCCGGCAGCATCTTCAATCACCTGCTTGGAAAAGAGCGTCAACGGTTGATCGGTATCCTTGCCGGCGCGGATTTCCGTCTGCACCTCGTCATAGTCGTCCAGCGGCGTCTCACCCAACCGGAATTCGGTCAGTGTCTGTTGGCCATATCCAAAAATGAAGAGCGCGCGCACATACTGAACGTCGCCGACAATCTCGGTGTAGCTGACGGCTCCGAATGGCGGTGCATACCGGCGACGGCCTGCCATTGCCGGCACCGGTGCATCCGGCTCAAACCGGTTTTTCCAGCCCGTAATCGTATAGCTGTTGCGCGCTCTCTCATCACCTGTTTGCCCGACAGGTGCGGGCGGCGGTACCAGGGCATTGATCAGAAGATTGCCAAGCGCCGTGATACCCAAACTGATCAGGCCACCGGCAAGCTGTGTTGAAATGCCGAGCGCACCGGCAAGCGGCACGGCCCAGAGCTGACCAAGGGCAACGGCGGCGATTGTGACAACCACCTGCAAGATGCTGCGCAAGGAGTCTTCTCCCGGCAATATCCGGATCACAATCTGCGTGCCGGGCTTTGGCCGCACTTTGTCCCAAAGCTGCCGGTCGATCGGCCAAGCATCCTGCTCGGTGACAAGAACAAGCCGGATCGGAGCATCCTGAGGCAGACCCGGAAGGGACTGCGTCACGATTTCCGACAGGGTCAGACCTTCCGGCAATTGCAGATTAACCCGTTTGGCGCTCGGGTCGAGATGCGGCACGGCAAGGACATTCAATGCGTCAGGCATCGTTTCCCTCCCCGATCATTGCATGGCGGAAGGTGCCGACATGCCGGCTTTGCCAGCGCGGTGCCTTGTAGCTTTCGATCTTGGCGCAGTCCGACCCGTATTGATGCAGCATTCGGCCTGATGCACAGACGATGCCGACATGTGAGGTCAATCGGCCTTGACGGAACAAGACAATGTCGAATGGCTTCGGTTGGCTGACCTTGATCCAGTCGGGTGTACGTTGCCCGGCCTCGATCAAGGCTGAGATCTCCGCGCGCTCTGCAACACTGGCATAATCGCCGTCATAGCTGATCAACTGAATACCGAGTTCATCCCGATAGACCAGGACAGCCAGCCCCCAGCAGTCGCAGCCAGCGCGATCCCGCCCGAGTTCGCGATAAGGTGTGCCGACATAGCGTGTTGTCCAATGCGCGCTCATCGATGTAACCCCGGCGCGCGCTGCTTGGTCATACGGTCGGTCGGAAAGCTTTCCTCTTCGATCGGCAACCTGGACAGGTTGAGCGAGAACTCGTTTGCATCGCCATCCGCCTTGACCAGCTTGAGATTGCGGAACTCGGCCTCGACCACATTGGGAGACGAGGACAGCACCACGGCAATGGCAACGCTTGCAAAATTCGTGATGGCCCGAAGCTGCGCGGCAATGTCGTTGCTGACGTTTTCCAGAATGATGCGGGCTGTTGCCGGCGCATCCTCAAGATCGGACGGAAACTCCGCTTTGACCAGGGCAAACAGATAGGGATCTGTCTTGAGGTTGGCACCGAACCAGATGGACCGCGTTCCATAGATCAGAGGTTCGACCGAAAGCCGTTCCGTTGGATCGGTCGAAAGGCGCACGGGCTTGGACAAGCTCTCATGATCAATCCTGATCAGGAGGATCTCTGGATCGCCGGAGTTGGCGGTCTCCAGAGCCTGCCGAGCATTTAGGGAAAGCCGTCTCATGGCATCACCGCAATCTGGAAGGAGATCTGAAAGCGCACACCCCGGATGGCTTCGGACGGCAAACCATCGCCAAACAGGCAGAGCCATGTTGCGGCAAGCGCGATCGGTGTGCCGTCAACTGTCAGGAGCGGACTTTCGGCAGCTGTAAACAACTGCCAGCCGTGTGTGGTTGGATCGGGCATGGTGAAGGGCAATGATCCTTCGGCAAGCTCATGTTGAAAGAACCGATCGAAAACGGCCTTTTGGTTTCTGTCGATGTCGATCGACAGGGCAACCTGACGGGCGGCAGATGAAAACCGCCCGCGAGATCCGGGCGGTCCGCTGTCGGGCCGCCTCCTGATCCGGGCTTCGTCCGGTTGTTTGCCGTAAGTCTGACGGTCAGGAAGCGGCAGGGTTGAAGGCCAGCTTGCTATCACCGTTTCACCCTCCGCTTTTGCAATCCGAACTGCGATTTCATCATGCGTGAGGCAGCGCCGCCCGGCGTGTCGAGCGCATTGGCGAATTGCTCGGACAAGACAAAGCGCAGGCTTCGGCCACCGCCCGGGTCCTGTTCCTCCTGTGTTTCAATCTGCACACCGGCATTGTTCTGAATTGTGATGGAAACAGGAGCGGCAGCTTGATGATTGCTGTTTGCGGCACGGCCTGAAACGGAACCAGCCGTTGAGGACACGAAACCGCCGTACTGATAGCCTTTCAAAGATCCGCGATGGAGGGCGTCCAGGGTCGCGGTACCGATACGGCGAGTGGCCGGCGCGCTGAAGACATATTCATTCGCGTGCACCAGGCCCTTCACATCGCTGTCTGCGCCCGGACCGGTATCCCCGCCCCTTTGAAATCCGAACAAGCTGCCAATGCCGGAAAAGACGGACGACAACACACCGCCAAATCCACCACCTGCGCCGCCTTCACCAGACTGGTTAAAGACCGTTTGAAGGCCCTTTGAAAGACTGCCGGCAAGGTTCTCCGACTGGCCGGCAAAGGCCGTTGCCGTGTCCGCAAGGGAGCCAGACCCATTGGCCAATGCGGAGACTGCGGAACCAAGACCGCCATCCAGGCGCGACAGCCCGGATGTTGTGTTTGTCAGACCACCGCCAAATGTGGTCAGCGCTTCTTCAGCGGCTTGAAGTCGGCCGGTCCAGTTGTGCATGGCCTCCGGATTGCCCCAGGAGAACCCGGCCGGACGTTCAAAGCCTCCAAAGGCTGCCGTTGCCCCTTTGAGATCCGTGCTGCCAAGCAACGCTTTCATGACCCGGCTTTCCGTGGTCATCAGCTCTTGCCAGACAAAATCCAACTGCCCCTGGACGTTGCCAAGGTTCTTGCGGCCGCCGATCGCATCGAACAGATTGAAGCGCCGGTCATTGTGCTGGAAGAGACCGAAGGCGTTGCCGCCATCACCGACCGCAAGCGGATTGAAGGCGCTTTCAGCTTTGACGTGGCCCAGGATGGCTGCCACCTGATGATCCTTCAGGCCCTTGCCCTTGAAGAAACTCCAGATCTGGCTCGGCACGCCACCACGCTGGATGTTGCTGTTGCCGGCTGCCAGACTAAGGGCGGGATTGTCATTGGAAGGACTGTTGTTGAAAGCGGAGAAGGCAGAGAGCGGCTCGCCATTCACAAGCACGGTTGCCGCCTGGACCTGCATGGAACCGGTCGCAAGCGGACCGCCGCCAAAGAGACTTTTGAAGAAACCACCTATACCGCCGGCATCAGCGATTGTCGGCAAGCCAGAATTGAAGAGGGCGTTTTTGAGCGGATTGGCTGCCCCAAGGGTCAGCAGCTGCTTGCTCAAGTCTGCCGTTATGGCCTTGAGGGCGCCTTCTAAATCTCCCGATGACAGCTTGTCGACCAGTGTGTCGATCGACCGCTCGCCGGTTGATTTGACGCTTTCCCAGGCTGCCTGACTGCGGTCCAGCTCGCTGGTCATCTCTGCGATCGCGGCGGCATTCTCGCGGATGCGATCGGCTTCTCTTGAATGCGCATCAATGCCGGCGTTGCGGATTTCGATTTCCGCTTCCAGAGTTGCCAGCGCGCGCTGACGCACAAGATCCGATGCGCCGATCAGAGAGGCTTCAAGGCGCAACTTGGCAAGCTGCTCTTCTTGAGTTTTGAGGAGTTCGCGGGCTTCTGAACCAAGATCGATGCTGACCGGCTTTTTACCCGGTACCGGGATCAGCCGTGCGGCTTCCTGATCACCAATGCGCTGCAAACGGTCCCGGAGCGCGCGCTCTGCGAGGATCCGCTCACGTGTTCCCTGGGCGGCCTGGATTGCTTCCTCGTAGGTTTCGCGTGCAACATCACGGCGGCCCAGATTGCGATCACCGGCATTGAGCTGATCGAGGGCCTTGCGAAACTCTTTGGCCTTCTGGGTGAATTCCTCGAAATTCGAGCCGATGACTTCCAGCCCGGACGCGGTTTCCTGAAGTGCTTTTTCAGCGCTGACACCTGCCCTGGTCAATTCCGTGACAAAGGTGAGAGACTTCTGTTGCTGTTTGCTGAGTTTCGGAGTGAGTGCAATCTCAGCTAACCGTTCCTGCAAACGGGCAAAGGCTGGATCGCCATCCTTTGCAGAGGCAATCAAATCATCAATTGCCTCACGGGCTCTGCGGTAGGGATCGGTCGCGATGCCAAGGCCCTGCAATCTGACCTCATTCGGACCAAGAGCCTCCCGAAATGTTTCGAACTCACGCTTGAGAGCTTTACGCTCCGCACGTTCCTGGGTGACCCGGTCCAGCTCAAGCGCGCGGCTGCCGGCAGCCGCATAGGAAATCGCACCGTCTTCGGCTTCTTTGTAGGCGTCCTTGATCCGGCGCACCAGATCTGCGTGATCATCCAGGACCTTCTCAAGATCATGAACTTCACCGCGCATCGACTTGAAAGCGGCCTGTCCGGCAACCGCACCGGCAGCGAGCGCGGCAAACAGGATCGTCGTCGGGTTGATCATGGAAGCGATACCGCCAGCGATCGCTGGCAGGATTTGACCAAGACCACGTTTGCCCATGATCTGGGAAACCTGTGAGCCCTGTTGCGCCATCACGATGAATGGGGACTGTCCGGACGCCAGACTGACGGCAATATCGTTCATCTGATAGGAAAGGTTGGTCGCTTCATGCGCGGCAAGCCGGTTGGCATTTGCGGCCTGGAGACCTTGCTGCTTGATAAAGTGACCGGCTTGGTTCGCAGATCTCGCGGCGGCGGCCTGGGCACCTGCCGCCTTCCCGGCAGCGACCGACGCAGCCGAAAAGTCGCGGGCTGCTCCTCTTGCGCTGTCACCAAGCCGGCCAATTTCCTGCCGTGCATCCCGTGCACCCGATTTCACCTGGGAGGCATCGAGCGCCGCAACCATTTCCATTCTGAGCGGCGCGGTCATTCGGCTTGCTCCGCGTTCAGAACGTCAAGCGCGGCATGTTCCATGATCCGGAGTTCTGACAAGAGATGACGCCACAACCGATCGGAGCGGCCACGCAACGTAGCAGCTGCGGCGGTGTAATCGAGCCCGAGCCAGATCAAACCGGCAGGACTGGCCAAAACACGCCACTGCGTTTCCACTGTCAGAAAAGATGTGACTGCCTTCCAGTTCACCCGCCAAACCTCAAATACATCGACTGCCTGTGTCACCGCGTCCGGTGCAACCGACACCCCGAGCGCTGCAAAGTCGGCTGCCATCGCCTCATCAAGAGTGTTGGGCTCGGACGGATCGGAATGACCGCTGCGGGAAAAGGCCCAGGCCCGCGCGGCCTCTTTCAGTTTTTTACCGTTGGACCTTCGCCAGCCGCTTCTGCGCGCATAGCCTGGGCATAGGCTTCATAGACGCCAATGCGAAACCAGTTCTGTTTGAGGCACAGGTCCAGCACATCAGATGAAAACGGTTGCTTGCTATCGTCTTCGGTCAGCACACCGCGCCAGTCCTTCATGACCGTTCGGATGACATCGTGCTGATGGGCCTTGCGTTGCTTGTCGGTTTCCAGAGCCTCGAACGCTTCATCCAGTTCGGCAGCACGGTCATCATTAAGCGCTTCAAAGAGAGCCTCAAACTTCTGTTCAATGATGCTGCCGGCGTGATCCGGGTCGGGCATGCGCACAAGAACCGGCCACCAAAAGCGATAGATGTCTGTAACCTTGAAATCCATGGGAGAGCGGCTCCTGTTGCTGGTGCTATTTCACCGTGATGGTGAGTTCGTCGTTACCGGTATTCGGAACCAGCATCAGCGGCAGCGAATAATTAACGACGCCTTGCGTCTGTCCCTGACTTGGCCGGCCAACCTCGACATTCGGTGCGTCGATCTGGACGATATTGCCAGCAGCTGTCCCATGAACGAGCTGAAGGGCCGCCTGCGTCCGAGCACTGGCAATCGCAAACCAATCGACATTGGCGAGCGTGTCAGCCTCAACAACCGCCGTGCCGGTTGCTCTCCGATCGGTGAGTTGAATGCGCTCCGCGCCGATCAAGTGACGCGGTTCGATCTGCTGACCAAGATCGATCGACAGGCTTTCACCGACACGAGCAGCACCATGCAGCGTCAAAGTGGTCGCAGATTTCGAAACCGGACGCGGTGTCTGAAAACCGGAAAGATCGACAGTCGGCAATGCCTGATCGCTAATCGTGCCGAGAAGCCCCATGATGGTGAACCGGAAACGAGGAATGCGTTTCGGCGTGAAGTCCATGGTGACATTGCCGCGCGCGCCAAGCGCAACATGGCGAACACCGTCCTGGTTGAAATAAACCGAGACACTTTCTTCACCATCCGAGATCGGCTCATAGACAACATCGACACCGACATTGATGGTCTCAGAGAGCGCACAAGCCCGGAGCAGAGCGCCAAAAGGTGGAACGGTGCCGGCAGCCCCTGCCCCGGCGATCTCAACCGAGAATTCCATTTGCACATAGTCGCCGGTCAGGATCACGCCCTGGTGCCCGAGATAGGGCAGCATCAGATCGCGGGTTTCTTCATCACCCGCCATCGGCGTGATGGAAACATCGTTTGCCTGGATGGCATTCGCTGCGCCGGTTGGGACACTGTCTGTGCCTTCGACCAGCTCGATCTTTGTGAGAAGTGCGAGCTTGCGATATTTGCGCGTTGCCATGGATCAGGTCTCCTTGCGCGACTTTTGAGCCGGCTTGTCAGATTTGGCCGGCGCGGGTTTCTTTGGAGCCGATTGCCCGGTTTCCTCGACGCGTTTCCGCTTGCCGGTTTCCGGATCGCGCTCATAGCGACCGCCTAAGCGCGGGGAATAGGGTTTGTCGGTCATCAGACTTGCTCCAGGTAGGAAGGTGCGGAGAAGCGATCCTCAAACCAGACAGCACCGCCGCTGGCTTTGACGATTTCTCCGGAAACATGGGTGATGGGTTCGACGCCGCTTGCCGGTTCAAAACCGATGAGACGCCCACGGACAAAGCTCTTCAGGTCTTCAATATCCAGACCGGCAGAAGCCCCGAGCGGGTCGGCCAGATTGTCCGAGACGATGACAACCGCGATATCGCTTTCAAGGCGCTGCAGCACCTTGCCATTGATGCGCTCGTTGTCGCGGCTGCCCTCTTCAGCAGTAAGAACATACGCAGCCGGGGATGCCAGCCGGCGCTTTTCGATAAGCGACAACTCGACCGCACCGGCCACCGTTTGAAAGACCGTTTGACCGTCGTTTAAACGGGCGATGATGTCAGAGACGAGGCTCACGGCTGGCCTCCTGAAACCGCTGCATTGTAGTGATCGCCCGCAATGCGCTGAATGGTCTCGCGGTCAGCCTGGGAAAACCCGAGATAGGCGCGCGCCGGAATGACAATGGTGCGCTGGCCAAACGTGACCGGCTTCTCGACCGCCCGCTTGTGGGCTTTCTTGGCAAACCGGGTCTGGCCACCAACCTTGCGGAACCGGACCTTACGCGACTGCGGATACTGCATGATCGTACCGCCCTGTTGGTGAATGGCGGCATAGTCGAGGTTCGTGCCGACCGCCGCTTCACTGGCGCTGCTTTCGCCGGTAATCGACTTGAAGAGGCGATTTGTCTGGCGGAGCAACTTCGGCGTGACCGGGGCATTGCCGCGTGTCTTGCGATTGGCACGGGCTTTCGCGGTGCTTGGAGCATGCGCCGGCCACTTTGAACCGTCCGGAGCGATCTCTTGCTCAAACCGGCGTTGAACGGAAAAGAGCATAGCGGCAGCCACATCGCGCATCATGGCGGAACTGTCGCCACCGGCTTCTTCAACACGGGTCAAGGCCGCATTGATTTCCGCATCCTCAATGGTCAGGGCTTCGCGCACGCCGGTCATCAATAGCCCTCGAGCGTGTCACGGGAAAAGACGCGGTCCGGAGCAACCGTCTGGATTTGACCACCGGCGGTCTGGGCAGAGGCAACACCTTCCGCCTCAAGTTGCACGGTGCCGTTGGCAACGTCTTTGAGCCAGCCAAGCGCATTTTTGTAATTGCGGGTGACTGCACTCTCCGTCTCTGCCCGTTCTCCATAAAGGTAGTAACGCGCCATATTGGCAACGATCGGGATCAGGACGTCCGGAACCGGGTTCAGCGGCAGCTTGTAGCGCTTGGCCATATAGCTGTCGGCCATGGCCTCAGCATCACTAATCTTTGCCGCAACCACCGTGGCGTCAATCGTGGCTGCCGGCAGGTTGGTCCGATCGGTGAGCTGGATCAGCTCACGATCGCCAAACCGATCAATCAGATCTTGTTGGGTGACATAGGCCACGGCGGTTCCTCTAAAAGCTTACGGGCGGCGACCTAGGGTCCTTGTTTCAGGTCTCCCAAGGGCCGAGGCCGGGGAAACCGCTGGGGGCCTTGCGAGCCGTACCAGACCGCCCTCTCTGGGGTATTTTCTGCCGCTGTTATCTGCCGGTAACCGTAATGGGCCTCTTGGTCCGGTCAGCGGGGCTTCGCACGGGTTGCCATGCCGCTCATGGCGTCCCAAGCTCGCGGCGCTCCCCAGTGAATTATCGAAGGTCGACGACAACCAGGTCCGGATCGCTCTTCAGGATCTCAAGCTCCTTGGACGTGTACCGGTCGGCCGGATAGTCGGTGGCCTCAGCCGGATGACGCACACCGCAGCGGCGAATGCCAGCCTTGACCTTGCTGGAGATCCGGAACGCCACTTTTCGATCTTTGGAAGCTTCACTGCCCTTCTTAGCTTCCGTTGCCTTTGGCGCGGTATTGGCAGGTGCGGCAGTCTTCGCCTGGGCGGGCTGTGTTTTGGCAGCTGCCTTGGCTTTTGTGTCTTTGGTCTCTGCCGTCTTGGTCGCTGGGTTGGTTTCATTGGCCATGGAAGTTGGTCCTTGAGTTGAAGGGCTTGCCAACAGGCATCTTTGGGCAAATGCCGGTTGGAAAGCCCGCCGCCCGGAGTGCGGTGGCGGGTTTGGTTGATGAGGCGCTTAGGCGAGCCAGTTCACGACCAGGACTTCAGCGGTCCCGGCCCATTTGTTGCTCTCACCGCCATTGACGAGCTGGCTCTTGACGATCTCGTTGGCAGCGCCTTCCAGCGCGGGCGGCACAACCAGCAAATTGGGATTGATCGCAAGCGGCTCGCCGAAGTCGGCTTTCAGGCTGCCAAGGCCAATACGGGCAGTTTCATAGTTCGCCGCATTCAAGGTCTGCTTGGAGCCCCAGACCATTTGCCAGAAGCCAAAGCCAACATTTGCACGGCCGTCCAGACCGTAAACGAACTGCTTTTTCATGAAGACGTTGGTGTCGTCTTCCTTGTCCATCCGGATAAGCCGGTTGGGCCGCTTGCGGTCCTGGAAGATGATTGGCTTCAAGGGACGGCTGACGTCCATCAGGAACCAGGGTGTTCCAACGCCGCCATCTGTGTTGGCGACAGAAATCTCATTACCGTTCTCATCGAGCACCGGGTGATCGGTGTCAAAGAAGTTCTGACCGTCGTAACACTTCTCGGTAAATCCGTTTTTCAGGAGCGGCCAGACCAATTCGTCCGGGAACGTCATGGACGACATGCCAAGATCCCGGAAGAGCGGGTTGTAGATCCCCAGATTATCGTCGTCGAAATCGTCCCGATCGACTTCCACCGTCAATTCAAACGGCTTGTTCTTGATCGCATAGCCATGCTTGGCGAGCGAGTTGATGACGCGATCACCGATCCACTCCCGGAAGCGTGGGAATTTGCCAAGCCAGCCATATTCGTTTTCACGGGTTGTTGACGGGACGGTCGTTGCAATGCGGCTAGCAAGGCTCGTGCCTTCCTTCAAACCGCTCTGAAACGCTGCATTAAACCCGACATAAGCCGACTGGAGCGCCTGTGCATTGATATCCATGTGATGGATCTCCTGTTTCTTCTGGCGGTTTAGCGGAAGTCGACCCAGACGCCGTGCGCGTCCACGTCATAAATCTTGCCGGCGACAGACCGTGTGTTGGTGCCGTTGGTGAGCGCCACGGTCTGATCATCGACGCCGTAGCAATTCTCGCCGATATCGGCGGCAGTGATTTCGTCGGCAGCTGCCGAATTGGCATAGCGGTAGATGCCCGAGCCGACCGAAACGGTCAGGTCGCCATCCGCGCCGGTGGAATTGTCCACACGGCCTTCGGCCCGGCCGACACCTTGCAGAGTGGTTGCGGTGGACATCGGCACGGCAAGATCATCCGCGCCGATCGCCACCAGGGCACCGGCATAGATCAAGGTCGACGCCTTGACGGAAAACTCCCGGCGGTCGCCGGAACGCTCCGGCGTGCGCCGGTCAACGGCAAGAGCGGTCATGTGCCAAGATCCTTCTTCGCAGCAACCATCTCCTCTTCGCTGAGACCCATCTGCGACATGACTTGCAGATCGGTGTCATCGAGATCGGGGTTGCTTTCTGTTTTCGGGGAGGTGCCAAGCTGGACGCCAGTCAGAACCGGCGCAGATGCCGTGAAGGCTTCAAACTTGGCAAGATCGGATTTGGCGAGCTGCAAGCCCCAGTCCTTCAAGGCGGGAGCAAGCTTGCCGGCCTTGATGGCCTCATCGACGGCAGTTTCCGCCTTGTCGCCGGAAACTTCCGACTTGAGCGCGGAAAGATCCGCCTGCAGCGCGGTGACCTGTTCGACCGGTACGAATTTGGCCGGATCGGGTGCGTTGGTCTCCACCGCCTTTTTGACCGCCGCAGCAACGGTTTCAAAATCGGCATCTTTGGCAAGACCGGCGGCAAGAGCAACCTGGGCATAGCCAGACTGCAAGGCCTGGAGAGCCGACAAGACGTCAGCTTCCGAAGCCCCCTCGGCCAAGCCGAGCGCTTCCAGAATTTCGGGATCCATATCAGGTCCTTTGGTGAGAGTGAGATTTGCGCTGGCGGCAATCGCCGCAAGGTCCATTGCCGGAGAGTTCACAAGTGCCGCATTGAACAGCAGCCCTACCCGCCCGGTCTTTTTGTTTGAAGAGAAGGTCGGAGAAATGTAGCGGTACTCAACAGCCTCGATCGCCGCCTTAGCAGCATCAGTCCATTCGACCCGGCCGTAGATGCCATCGCTTCGAACGTCGAATTCCTTGACCCAGCCAGCCGCCTTCGCCGTGCCACCCACACCCTCAACTGCGCCAAAGAAAGACTGATGGTCGTAATCCATCATCATTTCAGTGTCGCCCAGGTAGTCCAACGTCCGCTCGACAATGGCCTTCATTTCAGCTTCGCCACCGGCGTGGAACGGGCCGCGCCCATCACGGGTCGAGAACGTTCCGGCAGGAAGCAGCTTGATCCACGCGCCGTCCTTAGACTGGCTAGCCTCAAAAGGATCAGCGGCGCAGATTTGAAGAAGATCGGCTTGGTTCAACATGAGCCGAATGTGCCCAAGGCCCAAAAACCAAAACACCCCGGCGGCTGCCGGGGCGCGACCTTAGATTGCAAAAAAGGTTCTACTGGAATAACAAATTTTATGGCTGATTTAAATCGTATTCCAAAATGGTTTTCTTGCTATGCAAAATTCGCTCTCGCCATATGAAGTTGCAAAGGTCCTGCAAGCTGCGCAAGAACGACATGGGATCACCTACGACCATATAGCCGACTATTCGAATTTAAGCCCTTCAACCGTTCGAAACTTCCTGCTGGGGAGAGCCTTTGCAGTTCTGTCTACTGTGGAGGCATTGGTCTCAGCCATTGAGTTAATTACAAACCATACCTATGAAGAGCTCCGCAGCACTTACTATGAAGAGTTGGAACCGTCGCCAGACAGCATCGAAGTCGCCATTCCTGAGCAGAGCGAATTCATCAGATTTCAGCTATCTGAAAACGGCAGACTCACGATTGTCCCTACGCTTGTCGACGAAAATGACCGGGAGACGATTGAACAGATCGTCAGCGAATTGAAATCTTCCGGCGGGCCGCTGGACACCCTTTCCCAGCGATACGACGCAAATCCCAATTCTCCTCAAGCCACAGTAATTGCTCCAATCATTCGGGACTTTTCAGTCTCTATTTCCAAGCCGGTAGACGAGATCAATTTCACTGAAGTTTTCTCACGTGGAAACAGACTGCTGGCAGCAAAGAAAACGGCAGATAAGCAAATAGCCTCTGACGATTGGCCAGATTATGAAGCTTCAGAGGGAGCGAGCATCGAGACGGTTACGATATTGATCGGCCCTTTGATCATGGCATCCGCAACAGGACGCAAGCTCGTCGCTGCGTCGCGAGAATTCATCGCAACCCTTGCGGAAGAAGAAGAGGAAATCAACGCAATACGAGAGCTGGGAGAAGTTCTCATAAATGAACCGGATTTGCTTGAACCTGATACTGCCAAAATAGTTGAGGAAATTACAACACCCGTTCCTGATGACCCTTATCCCGACAGAAGCAGGCTATTGCGGATAGCGTTCACTGGCTCGGCACTGGTGCCCTTAGTTGGGGCGTCAGTTTATCTTGCCAAGTATGCAAACGCTCTCATGGGTGCAGGAGCTGGCGCAGTGACGATGCTGGCGGCGGGTGCATTTATTTGGGAAGTCGGGAAGAAAACAAAATCATTCAAGAACGCTACCGACTACTTGGCGGAAAAATACGATCAGCTTTCAGATGCACCAGAGCATTTGCTCGAAAAACACAGGCACCTCCTCTCCCGGTCGTCGGACCTTGTTTCTCGCAACATTAAGCTTTTTGAAAAGATTTCAAACCTTCGACCAGAGTTCCAGTGGGTGGCGAAGGTGCTTTTGACTGCGACAAAAGGGCCTCAGCCTGAAACCAATTCACTAAAAGACACTGGTCTTTCGTTTGAACAATTATTTCCGGATTTTCCAACCCAGATGGATGAAATAAAACGAGCAGATCTTGAAACAAATCTACTTGCATCTCTTTCGAAGAACTGGGCTGGAAATCCAATTCCAAGTTGGGAAATAGCCGACAGGCAAAATTCCACCAGAGACAGTTTGGTCGGCTCAAGAACTTTTATCGACTTAGACTACGCAATATTTTTTTTCAAAAGGTTATACGGCGAAACGTTCCCGGAAAGGTTCAAACTAGCAGACCTGAGGAAGCGAACGAACCGAATGATCGATGCAAAGTCGGAAGCCATCATTTTGGAGTTAGAAATGCAATCAACTGATCACGGCCCAACTTTTCGCTCTGCAAGAGTGAACTTTGCAAGTGAGTTTCATACTTACGCGGAATTCGCGCACTACGTCTTCAAAGACGATGATATCCTCGTATCGATTCGACGAACTGCCGAAGAAGCTTTGCAACGAAAGCTGGAAGTCCATCTCTTCCCCTAGGTTCAAAATTAAACAGTGTTTAAACAGCACCAGCGCGCAGTAGCTCATTCTCTGCCGTCGCGATGCGCGAAAACGCTTCTCGCGCACTGTAGGCCCCTTAAATCAAGTTTCAGGAAATTCAGGCGGTTCCCGCTCTAGAAGCCGTTCCATGGTGGCCTGGTGTCCAGCCGCACCGGGATTGTAGTCCCACCCCGGATCAATGCCGTCCGGGATCTGCCGAACCTCCCCGGTCCGCTTGTTCGTCCAGGACCGATAAGAGATCGGCGGCGCTTCGAACTTCAGATCCTCCCCTTCCCGCTGTAACTGCTCGACGTCCCGTCGCGACAGGCTTTGAAGCGTGCACCGGCAATTCCATCCATTCGGTGGCGCATAGAGGTTCCAGAACGGATCATCGATTGGCAGGACGACATTGTGAAGCCGTTGGTGTTCCGGTCGGGTCAATCCGTCCTGGACGGCCACATACCTCAGAAACAGCCGGCTGTTCCTTGTACCCTCAAAACTCGACCAATGCCCGGCCGCATAGGAGACGTTCATGTTGGCATCGAAGATGGTGCGCAGCCGGCGCATCGAGCCAAGGCGCACTTTCGCCGGTTCGCCGGTTTGCGGATCTTCCTCGATCGCTTCACCCCACCATCCCTTGCGGACAAGCTCCGGTTTGATCCGGCGTGCGAAGGTTTCGAACGTCTCCCCCTTCTCCAGGGCTTTGAGCAATGCCGTCCAGATATCCATAAGAATGTCATGCCCCGCCGATTTGGCGACCGTGAACATGGCCGCATGATCTTGAGCATAAACATCCTGCCACGCGAAAGTCGGGTCAAGACGGAGCCCGCGTGTTTGCAGAGCTGCGATTGCGGCCCGTGGCGGCAAGGGCGTGAAGTCAGCCATGATCAGTCCAGGTCCTCGCCAGCTTCACCGGAGATCCGCGCAGCAAAACTCGCCTTGGCCAGCGTGTCCGCCAGTGCCGTCACACCCATGGTTTCCAAGCGGCGCTGAAAGATTGCACGCGCCTCCTCGATCGAGGTGGCTTGCGCAAGCTCTTCCTCCAGTCCAGCAATCACCGGCTCAACCAGTGGAGCCCAACCCTCGTCTTCCAGAATGCCTGAGATGGCTCGATCATAGACATCAGGTGGCGGGCTGGACGGGCCGGCCCGAAAAGCTTGTGCCTTCGCTGACTGATCTTCCGACTTCTGTTCAGATGTGTCTTCTTCTTGACGCTGAGATCCGGGCGCGGTCAAAAGCTCTACTTCGCCATCCGGCTCGGGTGCGCCGATCTTGTTGCGCATGGCGGCCATCGGAACTTTCAGCCCAAGTGGCACAAGCTTGGTCACATTCTCAACCAGCTCTTTGATGTCCTCCTCGTCCGGCCGGCCAACTTTGATTCTGGGATACTTCTTGCGCGGCCCATGATTGAGACTGATCATCGGGATCGTGACATCCCGGTTGAGCGTGGCCGACACCTTCTTGCTGTCCGCAAGCTCAATATCTTCACGCACACCGTCATGCACACTTGCCGTCGCATAGCCCCCGGCTGTCGCATCGGTGGTCTGGGTCTGGCCAAGGACAAGCTTGGACGTCTGCCGATCGAGCCAGTCAGCCCGCTTTTCATAAAGCTCATGCGTGCCACTCAAATTAGCTTTGACAAACTCGATCGCCATGCTCTGCGGAATAATACCGGCATAATCAGCACCAATGCCGGCAACGGCCTGCAACAGCTTGGCCTTGTCTTCTTCCGTCGCGCCCTGGTCGTATTTGCCAAGACGTAAGGGCTGGCCGTATGCCTCACAGAAGATGGCCCAATCCTTCAGGGTGAAAGACTTGAAGAGAAACGCCCAGGCAGCCCCACGGGCAAGACCGCCGCGAATGGGCAATCCAGACTTCGCCTTGCCGAAATGCGTGATCCAGCCGAATGGTTTGAGAGGCTCATCGCCTCCAGGTGTCCGGAGCAATAGGGTTTCCTGGTCATTGTCATCAAACCGGAAGGATCTCGGGTCCCGCCACTTGAACGCTTTCGGCCGCCATTGACCTTCTGACGTGTCCCAGAGGATCTCGGTTGCCGAAAACCCTTTGCCGATCGCATCCAGAATATCAAAGAGTTCGTCCTGGAAGGTTTCGCGCTCGATCACCTCCTCGACAAGTTCAGCATCCCGCAACTCTTCTGCGCTGTCACCGGCCGGAATGACCGTGACTTCCAGATTGGACACCTGCAATTTCCGCGTTCCAAGCACACCGGCATAATGCTCGTTGCGCTCTTCCATATCTTCGGCAAGCGCTAGATAGGGTTCCGGGTCACCTTCGATGCTGTTGCGCAAGATGCTCGCAAGACGTGGCGGTGTCAGGCCGCTCGCCGGATGCATCGCGGTGGCGCGGTTGATAGCCCTGATCTCAGCCGTAACCTGTTCGGTCTTGAGGCCCGCCGTCGACACCGGGCGGCCGTATTGGTCCAATAGCTGCGGCTTTGCCATCCGAATATTCCTCTCGATCGGCGCAAGCTGGATATGCGGTAAGGCGTGTCGCCGTCGCTTCCAGCGGTTTCTTCATGGCGGCTGTGTTTGGGAGGCACAGGCTGATAGTCGAACTCGCTCCAGCGCATTCGGCTGGCATAGTGTGCCAGAGCCAGCGCAATGGCATAGTCACCATGGCGCTTCTTGGCCTTGGCACTCTGTTCGCCTTTCTCGCTGGTGCGTGCCTCAGGCACACGGGGAATGCCGCGCACAAGCTTGACGTGCCTCAGATCCGAAACGTGATCACTGTCCCTTCCAAGACTGATCATGTCGTCTTCAAAAGCCACTTTAAGGGGCGGCATTTCCAGCCGGTACCAGGTTTCAGAAAACTTGATCGGCATGATCAAGCCAGCCCCTTCCGGGTCCTCACGCAATCCGAAGAGCCGGCCCATGTCTTCAGCAACCGTCCAGCCCATGCCGGTGGCATCGAAGGCAGCACCAACCAGACGTGATCGAACTGCGTCCAAAACCATCTTGGTGATTTGCTTCTGTTCATGTCCTGGGACATTGCGCAGCTCAAAGGACAGAACCTCACGGCGCTTCAGATCTGTTTCGATCGCGAGGAGGCAGCCGACCGTCAGATCCGCAACTCGGGCAAAGTCGAAGCCGAAGGCATAGCGGACATCTTTCGGCAGATCGGCCAGTGCCTCTTCCAGCTTCAACAGGAATGGCGCCATCAGAACGGCCTGTTCCAATTCTGAGCGATGCAGATAGTCTTTTGGTAGATCAAGCCGCAAGACGGGCACGTCTTCTTTCATGCGCGCTTCAATCAGTGGTCCGCTCAACCAGGTGCCGGAGCCCATGGTGGGAATGCAGAAAAGCTCTTCGTCTGCCCCCTCCCCATAGTTGTCGATCAGCTTCTGACGCCAGTCAGCTTCCGCGTCCGCCGTCCACTCCTTGCCCTGGACAAGGCAGATGCGCTGGTAAAGGCCGTCTTTCAGGGCATCGTCCAGGTCGACCCGCATATGCTCATAAGGAGATCGGTCCCCCAGGATGTCCTGGATTTGAAGATTGAACTCGTTCTCCGTGCCGTCATGGGTGGAACAGATCACGACTTGACCGCCCCACATCAAAAACGCCATGGCGGCTTTCAAAAGCTCTTTGAGGTTCTCAACAAAGGCCGCTTCATCAATGATGACAAGGCCCTGCTTGCCGCGCAGGGATCGCGGAGCCGAGGACAGACCGATGATTTCAAAGTCGGAGGCAAAGCGAATGCGGAAGGCCTGGATCTTCCGGGTTTCGTCCGGGTTGTTCGGATCGGTGTCCTCAAAGATAAAGTCACCTTGCTCGATGGCAGCAAGCGAATAAGCGCGGGCCCACATGGCACAGGCGTCGATGAACTCCCGCGTCATCTCCTGAGAATAGGAGATGTACATGGCGTCAGAACCGCCGGCCTTTTTCTCCTTGGCAGCTTTCAGGACTGCATAGGACGCCAGCCCCCAGGTCATCCCGATGCGGCGCGACTTCTCAATGAAGAGAACCTCAACGCCGGTCGTATCAAGAAGGCCGACCGCTTCTGACTGATAGTTCAACAGCACATTCGGCAAGCCGACCTGATCGGCAATGTCGCCAATGTCATCGACGGTCTGGCGGCGCAGCTCTGCCCATTGTTCTTTGGAGATCGGCGCATTCATGTTCGAACGCCCAGGATCTGCGCCTTGATAGCGTCTGCGGTTTCTGCCGTGAGCCCTTTGGTCTTCGCAACATTCTCAACCACCTTGGTGGCTTTGTCCGCAAAGTCCTTTTCAACCTTCTGGCGGCGGATGGTCGAGACGCCTTGCGCCTGACAGGCAGCGCGCAGCGCGTTGGCAAGGTTCATGGCGTCCTTGGGTGCCATGCCGCTTTCGCCGGCATCCGTCAGAAGCTCAAAGGCAAGTGTTTTGATGGCTTCCGCCGCAATCAAGGTCAGATCGTCGGACGCTTCCGCGTCGAAGTTTGCGGCAATCGAGCTGGCAATCTCCCGGGTGTCTTCCAGGCGGCGGGTCAAATGCGCCTGTTTGATGGAATAGCGGTTGAAGGATGAGAAAGACGGGATCTTGAATTCGAGTTCGCCACGGTTCTCCCGCTGGACTTCCTCAAGCTTCAGATAGAACTCTTCATAGATTTCCCGCTGCGTGCGATCCCGGCTGAGAAGTTCCCGAGACGCCCAGACAATGACCTCATCACATTCAGGTGGAAGCTGTTCAATCGAGGAAAGACGTCCCCTGCCCTTGCGGCGCTTTGCCATTCAGCCCTCCAACGATGGACGGCCAACGCCTTCCAGGTAAGAGCGGCGTTCGACATGGTCGAGACCGGGCTGCCGGAGTTCCGCGACCTGGACGGTCCCAACCTGTTTGATGCCGATCGCGCCGAGATCCTCCAGCTTGCGCAGCTGCGTTCGGACATAGTCCCGTGTTTTCAGGTGACCAAAGTTCTCCAGGACTTTGGTCAGGATGGTCTCATTCAGGCGGCTGTCATTTTCCTTTGACAGCTCGTTCAGGATGATCAGCCGGCAGTCTTCGGCAACAACATCGTGATAGCTCATGTCAATCGCCCTCCTTCATGAGATATCCCTCAACCCGTCGCACCGTCCTGGAAACACCGCTGAGGCTTTCGTCCAGCCTACCGACCGTGCCGCGCAACTCGGCGATCGAAAGCTTGAGGTCGTTGACATCGTCCTTGTCCGGCAGGTGCTTCATTTCGCTTTCAAGCTCCTGGACCCTGCGATCGTGATCAATGAGCTTGGCGTCAACGGCCTTTAAATGTTCCGCGTTGGCTTTGGCCTTGGACGTCAACCAGGCATAGATCGAGGTCAGCAGGGAAATGACGATTGCCGCGACACCGAGCCAGTTCTTCAGGTCTCCGAGCATCCGGCCTCACTTCAGCATCTTGATCGCACCGACAACGGTGCTGGTGTAGAAAAGCCAGCGGATCATCTGACCGCCCCAATCTTCAAGGATGGGAACTGTGTCAACGCCCCACCCAAACAGGAACACGCTATCCAGGATGAGAGCTGCCCACCAAAAGCCGAGCGGCAGGACAAACAAGCCGGCAAAAACCCAATAAAGAACATATTCAAACTTCGACTTTTGCAGGTCCGCCATGATGCGAGTTTCTTGAACGGCAGACCGGACAACTTCGATCGTGGTCTGGGATTTGATCCGCTCACGCTCATTTCCCTGCACGGCTTTGCGCTCCATGTAGAGCAGCGCTTTGTCGACCAAACCGGAGCTGGCAAACTTAAGTATCCAGGACAAGAGAAACATCAGCCGACATGCCTCCATTCCCTGGCATCATGCAGCCGGCGCAATTTGATGTTGCGAGCGAGCATGAAAACGGCAACGCCGATCGCAACCAGGGCAAGCCACTTGTTGTTGCCGATAAGTTGAAACACCGGCTCAATCAAAGCTGAAACCTGCTGGATGCTGTTAGACAGTCCCTTCAGGGTTTCAATACCGGCAGCGCCGCCGATCTCTTCGATCACCGTTGCAGCGCCACCCGTCACAAGCGCACCGACACCAAGACCGGTCAACCGGTCGGCCTGTTTGATTGTCTGAGAGCCGGATGTTCTGAGATCCTTGACGGTCAGATTGTCCCGAGTGCCACCGGGCTGACTGTTGATCGGCACAGCGCTTTCAAGCTGCTCGGAAGTCTTCTGACCAACAACACCGTCAGGTGACAAGCCATTGTCCACCTGAAAGGCAACCACCTGACGGCGGGTGGCCGGACCGAAGTCCCCGTCCGGCTTGACGTGATAGCCGAGCGCGACAAGGCGTTCCTGCAAGGCTTTGACCCGGTAGCCGTCCGAGCCGAGCCGCAAGAGACTTGAGTTGAAACCAACGCCGCGTCCGGATTTCTTTGTGATCCGTTCATAGGCTGATTTCATCATGCCGGCATAACGAGTGACTTGACCAGGGCCGTTGTAGCGCCGGGCAATGGCTCGCCAATCCCGATCGCGAATGGCCTGCAACAGACCAACCTTTTCCAGATAGGTCAGGAAGGCTTCAGCCTGGGCAGCTTCGGTTTCCGCCAGAGCCAGCACAAATTCCTGCACGGTTGGATAGCCGCAAAGCTCGGCATTGAACCCCATGATCTGAGGACCGCCATAGGACGCGGAT
The DNA here is from genome assembly GCF_026191725.2 of Roseibium porphyridii. Classification (NCBI taxonomy): domain Bacteria; kingdom Pseudomonadati; phylum Pseudomonadota; class Alphaproteobacteria; order Hyphomicrobiales; family Stappiaceae; genus Roseibium; species Roseibium porphyridii. The sequence goes on along the minus strand of NZ_CP120863.1, from coordinate 2,844,056 downwards.
CGAAGCCCGGCTGTTTCATGCAGTCGGGCCATGGCTTCAAGTTGGTCCCAACGGGCATCCGAGCCGGAACTGCCCAAGCCTTTGTAGTTGGCACGCGACCACTTGCGAACGGCAAGGCCCAAACGCTTGGCTTTGGCTCGCAATGCCTTCGGCAGCTCACGCCAGAACACATGCTTTTCGGGAAGGATGATCAGGCGGCCCTCATTATCAAAGGCACGGCCCTTGGCTTCAACTTCCAGGATGGCGTGAAGAATGGCTTCCTCGCATTCCATGCGGGCAGCGGCCAAGCTGATGACACTGCCATCGCTCGGCTGGCCACCGCCCTGCCGGAGCTTCTTGATGATGGTGGACATTGATCCCGCTTTCGCCTCAGGTGATCCTTGAAAACCGGCAGCGACACAGCGCTGCGAATGCGGGCAAGGATGGCGAATTCTGGGATTTCTTCTCACCCCGGCGGGTGCCGGGGCGGATCGTCAAATATCAAAGAGACCGGGTTGATTGCGATCAGCGGCTTTTGCAAACCATCGGCCAATGGTGCGTTGATCGACATGGAGCGCGCGCGCAATATCGGCCTTTGAGCGGCCTCGGTTCAAAAACTGCTCTGCAATCCATTCCTTAGGAATTGGAATGCGGATGTGACCGGGCCCGAGCCGTTCGGCTAGCATCGTCAATTTGTCCTTGCCCGTCAATTCCAGTGCCATGGCATGTTTGGGAGCCTTGGAGAGGTAAAGCTCACTGCCACCAAATTGCAGGAAGAATGCAATGGCGAGCTCTTCTCCGAGAACCTCGACATAGGTTTCGATGTGGGCCGGGATCATCAGAGCTTCGCCCGGTAGTGCTGGCCAAGGCAATTCATGGCCTGGATCCATTCCCGGTCTGACAATTTGGCAAAGTCATTCTTCAGAAACTTGCCGATCATCCATTCTGTAAGACTGCGAGCCGGCGCGCACTCAAACTTCAAAAGCTCCGACCAAAGATGTAGGCAGATCTGGAACCGAAAGTCGTTGTAGAGCAGCGGCAGAGACAGATCCCTAGTGAACAGCTCTTCGTTGCCGGTCACTCGCCTGATCCAGAGTTTCAAGGCATCAATGGCCTTGTTGGCGTCCCGGCCGTCCTGCAAGAAACGATGATGATCAAGGCCGGTTTGCCGCTTCAGGAATGCGAGCATGGCCGCATCGGACTTGTTCTTGACGACACCAAGATTGTACCCGGCAATCCAGAGCGCCTGCAGTTTCTTGGCAAAAGGTCCGGTGGCGCGCTCTGTGCCTTGTTTAGCTGTATTTGTTTCCGGCAACAGCCGTTCAATGGCGCGAATGGCTTTCCGCTGTTCAGCGGCTGTCATGCCCTTGCTGGACCGCTTCCCCGTTTCCCGCTCAAGCAAGTCCCGGTAGCTGTCTTCGTCCAGGCCGGCATTGCGTTTGAGGACATGGATCTTGGCATAGGCGTTCATGACGTTAGTCCTTGTAAGGTAGTCGGCCCTGGCTTCCGCCACCAACAACACCTGCGTCGCCCAGCGGTTCCGGGCATTTCGGTGCTTTTGATGCGGCTTGCAAAAGCACGGCATGTTCCAGTTCGAGTTCCAAAAGGTCAGTGGTCGCCTGCTGAATTTGCGTCTGAAGGGAACGCAACCGGTGCAGGCGGTACCGGTGCTTGTCAGCCTCGCGCAACAACGCTTCGCGGCGAACGCGCAAGGCTTGGATCTCACTCAACACATACGGGCACGGGTTGGTGAGGCTGGACATGTTAAGCAGCCCCTCCATCGTCTGTCGGGCGGATCGGAACGACCTTGGGGCGCTTGGCCTTAGGGAAGACCTCGATCTTCGGATCGGAAAGATCGAGCACGACAGGATCGCGTCGGACGGCGTTGGCCTCCAGTTGCCGCGCAAGCTGAATGGCATCGCGAAACACAAACTCGACCAGCTCCACGGTTGCTGCGGACAGGTGCAATTCGCCACTTGAGCTTTTGCGTTGATCCAACTGGTCAAACAGCATCTTCAAGTCGCTGCTAAGAGACATTGCCGCCTCCTTTCAGCCGCGAGTGTGGGCAGCCATTCCGGCAAGCGTGATACATTTTCGTCCGGGTGGCATTGGTGATGGCGCGTGGCTTGGTTTGCCAGTTAAGGCATTTGTGACGGCCAAGCTCACCCAGGATCGGACACATGACGGTTTTGCCCATCAGTGCGCCACGCACCTTGTCTTCGATCTTGGAAAGATCACCCCGGTACTTGTTTGAAATCGTCTGGCTGATGGTTGCCGACGAATAGCCGAGCTGCGTGGCGCAGGCGTTCAATCCACGCCGTTCCGCCATATCAGCAAGCTCCTCAATCCAATCGGGAGCAACACCGCCCCAGGCGGCACTTGCCTTTTCCAGCATCGTGAGATCGGTCATGCTGCGCACTCCTCTGCTTGAGGTCTACCCATGATCTCCATACGGTTGCTGTCATAGACCATCTTGGAGCGCAGGATTTTCGGCGCTTTCGGACCGGTGTTCATGGAGGGTTTCAAGCGCCAGACCCGGGGCACTCCCGGCCCGCCGGCTTTGAGCACCTGAAGATACCCGGCCTGATCAAGCAGGCGTGCGTAGCGGGACGCTGTCTCCACCGATACGGTGACTTCGTCGGTTGTGGCAACAACAGCCAGTTCGTGTTTGTTGAATTGGCTGACAGCTCGCATGGCCTTCCACATGTTGGCCTGCCCCAGGCTCTGAATGCCCACAGTGCCATCGCGGTTGAGCAGCGGCGTTGTAGCTGGCCTGCGCACAAGCCGATAGACATCCCGCCGTGCCCGGCCGTTCTTCGCAGTTGGGCCATATGTCGTCTTGACGGTTTCGATGAAGCCGGCCTTTTTCAGCCGTCCCAGAAAGTCGTCAATGCACTTGTCGGTCGGATCATTGCAGCGCTGTGCAATTTCGAACTTGGTGAAATGCGCGTTCTTGCCCAGATCCCGGATTACGCTCCAGTAGTGATCGTGACCGCGATAGATCGGTTTGCCCGCCGTCACCCGCAATTCTAGCTGGATGGACATCAGGCAACCCTCCTCTCACCGCGCCGAGGTGGCTCACTGGTGAAGAACCAGCCGCGTTCGAAAGCACCTGCGTCAAAGGCGTCTTTGCGATGGTTGCGGCCATACTCCTGCATGCGGGTCAGATTGACGACGATGCGCCTCGCAACACCTTTGGTGTGCCCGACAACTTCAGTTAGAAGATCGTCTGTCAGCGTGAGTTCCGGGCAAAAGAGATCGGCAAGCGCTCTCGCATCGCTCAGGTCGCAAGGTTCTGCCGGCACCCAATCAAGGACCCGATTATGGACACGCTCGACCTTCATGATCTTGGCCGGCAACTGCTCTTCGCCAATCAGCAAGACCGGCACCTGACTGTGCTCCTGGATCTCGCGCACGAGTTCCAGCATGCCCTTGTCAGCAAGCTTGTCAGCCTCATCAATGATCAGCGGACGATTGTGATCATCCCCAAGGGCCATGATCGCTTCTTCCGTCAGATCCGCGATCGTCCGCTTGGCTGGTTTGATGTCCGCTTCTGCCAGCAGCTTTTCCAGGAACTTCTTGCGGGTCCAGCTGTCCCCGATTTCAAGACGCAGGGCATCCCGTTTGTTCCAGGCATAGAGCGACGCATAGGATTTGCCGTAACCGGAAAACCCGTGAAAGACGCCAAGGCCCGGAAGGTGCGGTCCGCGATCGACAAGACGCTCGACCAGGGCAAGAAACCGCGCCACGTTCTTGAGGGCCGCTAAACCGCCCGGATTGACAGATGTGTTTCTGTCGTTCATGTCTTTCTCCGTTACTTCTGAAATACCGGCCCCGAAGGCTGCCACCTTTAGGGCCATTTTCTTGCCCATTACGACGCGGGCGGTACGCGTTTCAGGCGCTCGACAGTGTCTTCCCAGATCATCTTGTGAGCGCGGTATTCCGGTCCGGCCTGATAGCCGGTCAGCCAAAGTGCGTCCTCATCTGAAAGCGCAGTGCCTTCACTCAGACGCTGTTCGAATTGCAAGGCGCGCTGGAACCGGCTTTCCGGTGTTTCCAGCGTGGCAAGTGTGTGAACGTTGGCAGTGGGTTTTGAGGAAACTGTCGGCCTGTCAGCCTGAAGGCTTTCCATCATGGCCGCTTCCCGCGCATCCAATTCACGCGGGGCGCGTTTCTTGCAGACTTCACTGGCAGCCAGCGTTTTAGAGGTTTCGTGCTCGGTATGCTTTTGCGGGAAGCTCAGGACATCGGCATTGTGCTGATAAGCGGCACGTTGATGCTCCATGACGGTGCGTGGGTTGATCCGGCGTTTTTCCATACGGATCGCCGCAGAGCGCTCTTCTTCAACGGCCTTCTGCATGGCGCGGACCTTGGCGACAGTCTCGGCTGGATCCATACCAGCAAGATCCGGATTGACGGCTTCCCCTAAATACGTCTCGCCATCCGGTTCAAACAGCCAGAGCCGCCCGAGATCAGCCGGGTCATGACGGCAGAAAACATCCGTGCCGGGCATCACGCCAAACGGCATGTAGTATTCGCCGTCCACCTTCACGCCCTGCTTGGTGACCTTTCTGAGACCGTCCTTGCCCGCAATCGGCGCAAGCAACACATCAAGGCTCGCTTGATCGCTGATCGCCCTCACCTCACCTGTCCAGGCTTGCGCCACTTCATGCGGTGTTTTGCGTTTCAGGCCCTCATGCGGCGTATGGGCATATTCTTCACGACACCAACGGTCAGCCTCTTGCTGCAGCTCGGCAGTGCTGAGATCAACCTGGAACAGCTTGGCGTCATCCGTTCCGAGCCGGGCTGAAAACGACTTGCGTGCCTCGATCACTTTCCGATCGGCAACAGAGTGGCCAATGAAACCTGGCAGCGTCGCCACAAACTTGCGCTGAAATGTGCCAATGACCCGTTCAACAGTGCCTTTTTGCTGCGGGCTGTAAGGCGCTGACAATTCCTGTTCAATGCCAAGCGCATCCAGCAATTGAACGGTCGCCCGCGCAACAAAATCAGAGCCGTTATCGGTCTTGATCAGTTCGGGCACGCCCCATTCAAGCAAACACTTGCGGATCAGCATGCCGACAGCGGCCGCACGTGGCGTGTCGGTGATCAGAATGACGATACGGCGCGAAAAAAGGTCGATCGCCATATAGAGGTTCTTGCGGCCATCGGTGGTCATGGCATCGACGGGCGAAGCGTCGATTTCCCATTTCTCATTTAATCGGGAAACGCGGTTGGCACCGGTGGCGGAAAACCGGACTGTGGACCGATAAGCATCCGGGTCCGTGATCTTCAACAGCTCGTTTTTATAGTCGTTTTTCCAGCCTTTAAGGGCGTTTTGAAAGGTCCTTAAAGGCGGCAATGGCACGCGCTTATCACCGACTGAAAGAATGTTGCCAAACTCGCCTTTGGCGGCATTACGAATGTGTTCAGCGGAAAAGAACTGGTTAGACGCATAAATCGCCAGACAGAAGTTGCGGACCCGGCCACCTTCGGCCCGGTCGAGGACACCAGTCCCTTTCCGGGCTTTGGATGGGTCCGCCCCAAGCGAATTGATGTCCTGTTTCGCTTGGCCCCGCCAGCGTGACAAACTGCGTGAGGAAACCCGTTTGACGATTTCTTTCACCCAATCCGGCACCGGCACCTTGCCTGCCTCATAGAGACTGGCAAAGAGATGATCGGACGCGCTCGCCCCCATGCCGCTGGTGTTGCGGAAGCGTTCGGCAACTTTCAGGACAATCAGCTTGGCATCGCGGGCACTGAGTTCGCGCCGGGTCAGCTCATTGGACGTCTCGGTGATGTAGTCGTCGTGCTGCACCTCAATGAACAAGGCGGCATAATCGAGCCGCTGAGCAAGCGGGAAAAGGTCAATGTGATATTCAAGGCCACCGCCCCCTTCCCGGCCTTCGCGCTTCTGACAAAGGCCGGTTGCTGCCCAATCTTCCCGATCGGCAAGTTTCTGGACACCGCGCTTGCTGGACGGAAACCCGTCCAACGCAAGATCGGCAATCTCCTGGGCGGTGAGCCAGAGTTTCATTTGGATCCCCGGATTTTCATTTGAAGGGTTTTCTTCTGGGTGGCGACCATGCGCTCGTGATCCTCGATCAAGGCCAGATGGATCACGTTCTCATAGCGGCGCGGGATCACGGCGAGATCGAACTCATCGGCAATGAACCCGAGCAGCTCGGTTTTGCCGGTCGCCTGGATCAACGCAATGAAGCGTTCAACCGTGATGTTGTTGCCGGTCTTGGCCTCAGAGGCGTAGGTTTCCAGCATGGCCGTGGTGACCTTGCTACCCAGAAACTCGCTCATGCGCCCGGCAATGTCCGGCCGGCTGAGATCGCAGTCCTTGGTCACCTTTGCAACGGCGCGGCTGATCCGGGAGGCAAGCCGGTTGCCTGTGATGACACCGTCTTCAAACCCGACCGAGACACGCGGCGGAACCCAATCCCTGAAAAGATCGAGCGTGAATTCATCGCGGGACTTACTCATCAATCCAGCCCTCCTGTTTCACCAGGGCGACGATTTCCTTCTTGTGCTGGCGGAAGACGTTGCGGCGGCTGGCAGGAGGAAGATTGGGGAGATAGTCGCAGACGGTGCGGAACCGCTTCTCGCTGTCCGTCAGGGGCGGTTTGTCCTCGAAAAAGGCGATGGCATCAGTAATCGTAGATGCACGCGGCGGATCAGCCAGCAGCATGTCCAGGACTCGTTTCTGCCCTTCACCATCAAGACCGGCCAACGCCTTCAAATCGGATTGCTTCGATGCGAAGGAAGTGCCTTTCAGGCGTTCGCGTGTTTCAAGTGCAAGACCTTCGAAAGTCTGAATGGCCAATTCGACAGAGCGGCGCGAAAGGCCAGTGCTTTCCTTGGCTGAAGAACAGAACGCAAAAATTGCGTTCTGGTTTTTGCGCTGGTTTTGTGCGGCTTTACTCCTGCGGTCACCGCCGTTCTTAGCTTCGGGGTGCTTCGCCTCATAGATGCGTTTCATTTCATGGAAGGCTTCGCACCGTTCCAGAGCGTTGAAATCCTTGCGGCCCAGGTTCTCCAAAATCTCATGAAGGCGCAGATCGTCCGCTACCTGATCGCCCTCAGGCTCCAGAATGCGGGCATCAATCTCTTTCCATTTGGAAAGCTTGGCCGCCGTCAGGCGATGCGCCCCGGCAACCAGGGTGAATTTCTTTCCCGACGCAACAACGTCGATGGGTGTCTTCTGACCGGTTTCAACAAACATACCGGCAAGGCATTCGGCCCAGTCCTGGTTCACATCCCGAAGTCGGCCTTCAGGAATGTCGATCAGGGAAATCTTGATGGACTGATACGCGCTCAAAATGGACCTCAATTGCTGTTTGAAAAAGCCCGGGCGGCAGCACGGACGCCGCCCGGCAAGTTTTCAGGGAGGTGGCCACCAACAGGAGGCCAGATACGGCAGCGCCGGGTCTCACCACTCACGCAGGTGACGCGTTTCCCGCAGGTTCAAGGATGTGCCGATGAACGCGGGGAAATTGATTGAAACGGGTTCAGAAGCCCCCATTTCTGTCTGCCTGCTTGGCGGCTTTTGCGCGGCACAGACATGTCAGCATCATCAGAACGACGAACACGAAGGCGATTGTCGTGGCGATGCTCACAAGAAGGCTGAGAAAAGAGATCATATGCCCCTCCCCTGGCCGGAAAGCATTGTCAGCACGGACAAGCCGGATTGACGGATGACTGACATCACGCAGCTTTCCTGTCTGGGGCAGACGCCGCTTTCTGGCTAGCGGCACCAGCCTCATGTTTGCTAGAAAGGATTCGAGCGGAACGGATCGGATAACGGTCAGGCCACAGGTCCTCAGGTTCCAGGTTGAGAAAATCCGCGATTGCCTTTTCGGCTTTGCGGTTTGCCCTCGTCCAGACCTGGGAAAACGATTTGATTGTGATGCCTGCGCGTTTTGCCAGCTCTCCGAAAGTCATCCCTTGACGGTGAATTTCGGCGGTGATGGAAAATCGGTCCCATCCATCTGGCGGACTGTGTTTTGGTTTCGCCATATGAGCCTCTCTGTCGTGAAAACGGCTTGTTGCAGCAAGCCGTTTTCTTTGGACTTTGTGTGTGACAACTCGGCGCGACTACTCGCGCCGACAAATAGGAAGGTAGTCTAAAAAATTGGATTTAGTCAATCTAAAAGATTAGACTTTCCAATTTTTTGCGTGCGCTGATGAAAACACTTGGGCAGCGAATAAAGTTTGCAGCAGATAAGATCGGTGGCTTAGACGCTCTGGCTAACGCCGCCGGTGTAAAGCGCGCGACCATGTACAACTACGCAAAAGGGTCAACTGAGCCGAAGGTCTCTGCTCTGGTTGAAATTGCAAAACACACTGGCGTTTCAGTAGAGTGGTTGGCCATTGGGGATGGTGATGTTCTAAGGAAAACGGAGGTGGTGGTTAAGGACGCCTCGCTCCGCGACATAAGGCGCTACGTTTGGAACATCGCGGAAACCTATTGGGAGCAACTCCCGCGAAGAACCAAGCCTGATGCATTTGCAGATAAATTTTTGGAGATGTTTGATTACCTCCTCACCCGCGAAGACCTAAAAGACGACGCTGTTTCTGAAGTGATCCAGTTTGATGCTGAGCAGCAGAAGCGCGCATCCGGTCAAGGCGAGACATGAGACTATTGTAGTCTGTCACCCTGTAGCCAACTTCGGGCAATCCTACGCCTGCTATTACCCGATCACGGAAGATCTCAGGCTTGCAGCCGAGAAATGGATAAATCCGCCTATAAGGGTTCGATTGAAACGCCCAAAGGCAACTGGGCCACAAGCCCTTATCCTTCAGGAATGATGCGATCGCCATAAGGCCTAATGGACCAATGCTCGTCCCGCGATACTCCGGAAGAACATAGCAAGCATGCAATTCGCCTGGGACGTCTAATACAGGATCATCGTTTGGCTTCGACATCGCAAAACCAATAACGGTGTCGTCACATTCGAGCGCAAACAAGTTGGACTGTTCTGGCTTACATTCAAACCATTTCGTCCATTGGTTTTGGCGGTACCCAACATCCCTTGCGACATGCACTTTCCAAGGCATGAAGGAATAGACTTCCCGCCAGCAACGAACGTGGATTTCCGAGATGATCTTTACGTCAGATTGAACAGCTTCCCTAACACCATAAATAGTAGACAACAATCTAGCTCCCCTTTAAATTGCAACCGCCTAAAGTTGCATGGGGGGAGATATGCGTGAGAACATACTGCGTCAGGTTATTACAGATGGCGTAGCTGACAAGAACAGCCTGTTACGAAGTGCAATTAAGGTTAGTTTTCATATGGCATTTGGATCGGCGCTTACCGCCGTGTATTTCGCTTATACAACTGACCGTGTTCCGAATGATGAAATGGCAAAGCTTGCTGCTTTGGCTTCAGTGTCGACCGGAGAACCAGCATCCACACACTGGATGAGAGCGCACAACGAAAGCGACTGGAACCCTATCAACCAGGTCGACACTGTGCGCCGTTTCTTAGTTCACATCGACGTCGACAGATGCCGTGTCCGGCAGCCCCCTGACGCTGACACTGATCAGCGGGAAATCTGGGCTCTTTCTCCAAGCAACAGCAAATATTGAATGCTGAAACTTTACTATGGTTGAGCCGTTCGCAGCCATGCTGTGAGCGGTTCGCTTGATAAGCCGCGGCATGAAGTCTGTTTCGGGTGGAAACATGGACACGATTGACCCGTCCGGCTGCAGCGCCATTGACCAGCAATCACCGCATTCACTTTGAAGATCGACGATTGCAAAAGGCGCTGTGACCGCAACATAAGTCAGGTCACCTATCCGTTTCACGATTGGTACAAAGTTGGTTCCAGATGAACGTCCAATAACCTGCTTGCCAATGATCAGATCAGAAGACGAAAGAGCTTCCTTGAAATAGCTCCGATCCGCGAGATCAAGCTCGGTAGTCGGGAACTTGTAACTATCGTGCTTTAGTTGCCCGTCAGGCCCTATGACGATGATCGCGCGCACTCCAGGTATTCGAGATGCAAGTCGCCTCAACTCAGTATGGATGAGGCGATCGACTTCCACTGACGACACAATGAAGGATGCGGCATCTATCGCCTGCCCCGTAGCAAAAAGAACCCGTTCAGCTGAGAGTTGATTTGTTCTCGCGGATCGCTCCGTTTCCGCTATCAGGTACTCGAGTTCAGCGGCGTTCTCCTCATCTTTCGCTATCGCCGCAAATGCCAGAAAAAGTGAGACTGCAAAAAAACTGAGTGCTCTAATCACTTCCAACCCCAATTTTCAACTTATTGACGCATCACCCCTTATCACTAAGCGAAGGTAGCACGACCAAATGCAACCGTGAAATGAAATTTAGGTAGTATTCAACTCTGCGGTTGGATGTGACGATACTGTTTTGAATAGAACAACCACCGAAGATAAACGGTTGGCTCGGCATCTCATCGCCCGTCAAGTCACTCCTGTTCGTCATCCAAAATCCTTAGAACTTCCTTGAAGTTCAACACACTGTCACCAGGTAGTTCAGACACGAAAGCAGAAATACTATTGAGCTGTTTTTGACGTTTAGTAGAGAAAGTGTATGCACTTCCTTCGTCGAGCAACGCGTAGAGTTCCATGCGGACGGCGGATGCCCCAAGTGCACGACCAGCATCCCAGTCTCTGCACGTATCTGGCGAATCGCAATTACGCTCAGCCAAAACAAAATCGAGATATAGCTGGATGATATTAATGCAGTCTCGAATTGTTTTCTCGCGAGTCTTTTTGCAAAAGGCAGGAACCACCTCGCCCATGAACTAAGCTCCCTATGAATTCAGTCGAATGACCGTCAAAAAGGTGGAAATAGTTTGTTTACCCAGCGCCGATAATCTTGCAAATGCGAAACATACAGTCGCACACGGGTTCTGCGACATGCGATCTCCACAAGTTAGCCGTTTGCAGGACCCGTTTTATCTTTAGTCGTGCTTCTCGAAATAACCAGCCCTAAAGGCGCGTTCTATGCAGCTCTTGCAGATCTGTGACGCTGCATGCTCTTCATCGGAAGTATCGCACCGCATAACCGTGCTGGTCTGACCGCACAAATCACACTTCTCCAGTGCTACCACACCGATGCAAACTGTCCTACGAGATGCCCCATTTTTCGACTGATAGAACAACTCGGACACTGCGATCGGCTCCCTCCTGCGCGACATGTGAGATACATATCAAACACAATATAATGAGGTAAAAGTTTACACCTTAAAAATCAGCGATTGATTGATTTCAAAAGGAAATCTCATTTGGCCACGCTTGTGCAGCGGTATGTCTCGGCCATATGGGCCAAATGAAGTCACGCGCCAATCTCCACCGCGCGCCGCCATTTCCAAGGTTTTTTGCCGACGACCAGTCCTGATTTCACCAGAGCTTCTTTGAAATATGTCCCTATCAGGCAAATCCAGCGGCGCTGTCAGCCTCTTCAGCACCGTATGGACCAGCCGGTTATTCTTGACTGAGGAGACGATAACAGCCGCCGCATCAATTGCCTGATCAGCGGCATAGAGCACTCGCTCCGCCGTCAATTGGTTGGTCCGCGCCGACTGAATGGCCTCCCCAATCAACTGATCGACAGACGGCCCATCACTCTGCGCCAACGCAGCAATGGATAGAAAGAAAGAAAGAAAAAACAAAAAAAATAAAACTGCGCACAACCATTGGACCCCACCAAAACTGAGAGAGCGTTACGCTCTCTCAGAACCACCGTATTTCAGCATGAATTTGACAATATTATTCGCTCTTAGAGAGCAAATCGGGCCAATACCGGTCTGTGGTCAGGTCCACCCGATTTCTCAGCATCGCAATAAGCCGGAGCACTATTAAGAATTTTGACATCAATCGGCTCAATGTCGGCATTCTCAGTTAAGAAGAACAAATCCAGCATTGAATCAAACCTGTCTGAACACTGCGTTTTCACTGGATTGGAAGGTGCCAACCACTTTGAAACGGATGCAAGCGTCTGGAATGCATCCGAACTGGTGTTGCCATCAGTCGAACCCGGTTCCACCGGAATGTTGAAATCTCCCGTAAGGATCACCGGCACATCCGATCTTTCGATCCACTGTTTGATGATTTCAGCTTGGTGCGCGCGCGTGTCCTTGCCATCCCCGCAGCATTTCAAGTGAACATTTCCCACATAGAATTCGGTCGACGTATCGCGATCGAAGAAGCGCATGAATAGGACACCACGAAGCCCCCAGTCAGGATCCCCCAAACGTCCTGTCCCGGGTCTGGACCGGACACCGTGAAGTTCAACGGTTTCGACATGACGAAGGCGCGACGAGTTATAAACTATGCCCAAATGATCGTTTTTCCGGTGCTGGGAGCCGATTTCACCGCTGGTTGACAACTCACGTCGGAAGGACTTTCGTCCGCCAACAGCACCTGCGGCAACTGTGTATTCGGTCAAGGCTTCTAGGTCTTCCACCTCCTGGAAAGCCCAGACATCTACAAATCCTGCATCTCGGATCACTTGAGAGACAGCGATTTCATTTGTGTCCGATGCAGATTCCGCATTTAGAGTACCCACGATGAGTTCTTGACCAGCCGCTGATGTTGAAATTGCTGCAAGAAATACAATAGGAATTAAAGAACGCATTTCCTCCTCCAATTTACCTTTGGTTGAACAACCCTACACTAGCGGCAGACACAATCATGCTTCAACCAAAAATTGCTACAGTCTCCGTGTTCTCGATTTCTTCAAAGCAAGCGTCAACCGCCGCATCACCAAGTAAGTCCGAGAATATCTGAAGCTGAAGGCGGGAGATCAAACGTATTGACGACATACCACTTAAAAATACTTAAGAATTGCTTCAAGTAGCTTAGCTGCAGACCCAAACAGTTTCTGAAGGGTATCACCAACCCTAATCATTGTTTCCGCATCTCGCACCTGCCTGAGAGTAGTTTCAACGGCCTCAGCAGGTATTTCATCAGGTGCATCTTCGTTGTCGTTGTCAGTGTAGCATCGTAGTGCTTTCACACTCGCTTGTACCTGCCTAAATCGAGCATCGCGCACGCTGGGGTCGTTGATCCCACGCATGTTTTCTTCGATTTCCGCCAGCGTTTTATCCAGCGTTCTGAGCAGATCAAAGAAATCAGGAGCGCGTCCTTCTACGCGTGTCATGCCTCTGTCTTGCCGCAAAATCGTATAAAACGAGGTCGAGATATTATCGTTCCAGTAACCACCGCGTTTAGAAAATTTGCAATCTAGAGACCTTGCAGTAAGTTTAAGCACACCCTCAACAAATGATTGATCAAAATTCCTGTTGTACATATTGTCATGTGATTTCGAAGAAAAGTCGAATTCACCTATTCTTTTAAAGAACTTCTCGTAGTCTTCATTTGATACATTTGCGAAAGTAATATCACATCCAGTCTCATTATTTTTTTTCTCAAATACACACTTAACGAGAACCGATTTCATGTTCAGATCTATGTCCAAATAACAAAAGTAAGCAACAATCTAAGAGGAATTTCCAGTCTGTTCACGATGATGGCAACGCAGATAATTGAAAATCCCAGAGTTCCACCTTAAACACGAAGTCGTTTCACCTCAATTCGGTACTTCCCCCAGAAATCCGCCATTTTCACCAAGGTGGGAACTCGCCTTAAAATCCAGGCCTCAGTTCCAGCCTCTAATTCTCCGGATCGGAGATCTCAAAAAGTAATTTCAAATGGCGCAAATACCACGCACCGGAACTCCACTAACTTATGACAAATGAAGTTGCGCGCCAGTCATTGCGTCTTCCTTATCCGACGCATCACAAAGGGAAATGAGTGGGGCCTGAGATCGAAGAAAGCTGAGTTGACTTTTTTGTGCGGCCTTGCTTGGCCATTCGCCAGCTATCGACTCGCATAACCTGCAATATGGAACATGAATTTAGATGTGTCGCTTAGTTTGCTAAGCAACGCAGTAATGGCGACATGAAACGGTCTTGCTTGGAGTAACCTCTCACTTTGGAAAGGAATACAACGTTAGTCCCAACACCACGTTATTTGCAATCAAAAGGCGTATTTTACCATCTTGGATAATCTATTTTAGTTGACTCTAGGTAAAGTTTAATAAAATCTAGAGTTGCAGTGTAAATTGTTTTGGAGGAAATTATGAAGAAATTTATCATTGCAGTGGCTTTGTGCCCATTAGCCATAATGCCAGCTCTTGCAGAGAATATTGTGTCTTCTTCAGCTGTGAGCGCCGGATTTTCGATTGAAACAAAGATTTATGATGCGGTTCAATCCTCAAACGCAGGGCACGTCGGAAGCGGAACACTTGCAAAAGTCAAAAACTCTTTGGGTTGCTACTTGGTGAAAACAGAATTTTATCGCCACGGTGATCCAAATCGAGGTGGCTTAACTTGCAGGGTGTATCCCAAAGCAGATCGATGGGTTGTTGAAGCTTCTGGTCCAACGCACAACCTGGGCACAAACGGTGGTTCAGCCACTTCACTTTGCCAAGCGATGTGTTTGGTAATCAAACGTCCTTAGTGCTTATTTGGGGCCGCAAAATGCGGCTCCAACGCTCTCGTAATATTAGACATCTTGAGTACCCATATAACGAACTAAAAGTTCCCACCTCTTTGCTGGCGTGATATCGACCTAGCTGGAGAAATTGCGAGAAAACAGCCCTTTTGCCAAGGTGGGAACTAGTTTCAAGGAACGTGTTTCAGTTCCCACCTCAGCTTCCGCCAGCAATTGATTTCTAATGGTAATTTCAATTGGCGCGAAATCTGCTCTCCAAGAATTCCCCGGCTTGGGCCAAATGAAGTTGCGTACCAGTTTCCGCTAAGCGCCGTCATTTCCCACGTGTTTGCCGCAGAGTTCCGCCAAGTTTCACCAGATCCCGGATAGTCCCGGATAATCCCGTTCCCGCCATCCGTTCTTGCGCGTTACACGTGCGACGGTTCGCCAGAAAACAATCAGCATTCTTGAGTGTAACTTCGTGCACAAACTAATTCTTCGTTGCAGGCACGTTGTTGCAACTCACATGGCCAGAATTTTTCTGGTGTACCGAACACGTTCGGCTTCAAAATCCTCGACGTAACGACTACTCGGCACTGGGAACTTCTAAGGTCTTGTGTTCGATCGGCTCAACTAGCGCCTCAGAAACTGTTCAATTGGGATAAAGATTGAGCTTCCCGGTGACATGATCGCAGCGGCGGGTTGTGTCGCCAAAACGATTTCGGCACCTTCCGGATTCTCAAAGGTGCATGGCAGCGAGCCATGACTATTTGAGACAGTTACTTCGTACACATCCACAAGAACCACATAGTTTCGTAGTTCTTCAAAGTCGGAAACAACTATGTAAGGCTGACCACTCCCTCTTTTGAAGTGAATGGTGTTTCCATCTACATCGAGTGGCATCCCGTGCACAAACTCATGTGTCATTCGCCTTGAGGCCTGACCATTCTTCAAAAGCAACTTACTCTGGGCATCATTCATCGATGGATCGTTGTGATGTTGCTTCAGTTTTTCCAGAAGGTATTCCTCTACGAGTTTCAAGGCGTTTTCAGCAACGATTCCTTGCTGCGTTTTGTAGTTTCCATCGACATTATTTGGCTTCCGTCGCGGATTTGTTAGCGCGCGAAGTTCCTCTCTGCTCAATACCCTGGCATTGTTTTGCAACTTTGATCGGAGCAAAGCCTGGCTGCGCGATTGCACTCTTTGCAAAAGCTGATGTCGGGCAAAGCTTGCAGCTCTGTTGCGACGAGAATTAGGGTTTCGACTTCCTGTTTGTGCGCCACGAACCATGAAAAACTCAAAATATTTTTGTTTGCGAGAAACGATAAAATGGAAAACATTCAAATAACGTCTTTGACTAAGTAAATCGTGTTTGCGGCCAGGACACAATAACTATCAACTTCTTATTTGTTGTGATTTTGTATGTCGCTCGTGGCTGAAAATCGTCTCCTCCGAGCAATCGCTTCGACCTAATCAAAGCAAATAGAAAAAGAGCGGACCTTGGGCAGGTTCAACGGAATGGACTTCAACGCGAACCTCGTGCTCGGAGCCTGTTTGGCGAAGTTTTTTTCCGGCAACGATTTCCGCAGCAGACTGGGCATTTTCCGCGCGAATGATTTTCTGGCTGCCGGACACTCTCGTACCGTTGTGCAAAAGATATGTACGGAACAGTCGCAACCAGCCCTCCCTGAAAACCCAAAAGGTCGGCCATCGTGGGTTATGGAGTCTTGACCAAAATCAAAAGATGAGAATGCCCTGTGCGAAAACGAGTGACGCCTCCTTCAGGAACTTGTTCTTCTAAATGACGGCTACATGCCTAACTCTTGAAATCTATACCTAAAATGGGATTAGACGCTCTTGTTGAAACCAGTGCATATGACACTCAGAGGCTTGGATAAACAAAACAAAAACGCCTCCCGAAACTTCGCGTCAGCGTTCGATCAACCAAATGAAAATGTCAATGATTCGAGATGTGCTTGGCCAATAAAGATGCAGTGATCAAACACTGCCTCAATACCGAAATGATGTGGCTGCGACGTGGCTGAACCTACGGCAGCACCAACCAGATGTGATTGGAGCTGCCGCAGATTTCATTCGTGTTTCCTTTGTCAGGAACGGCCTTTCCACGGCACCAGAATTCGTTCGGCAAAACGCATCAGAATATCAATGCTGTAGCCGACAATGCCGATGAGGATGATCCCCATGATGACAATGTCCGTCAGCTGGAACTTGGACGCTGCGATGATCATCATACCCGCGCCCTTTTGAGCCGCGACAAGTTCAGCCGCAACCACCGTTCCCCAACAAACGCCCATGGCAACGCGCGCACCGGTGAAGATTTCCGGTAGGGAATTGGGCACGATGACATATTGCAGGATCTGCCGTTTGCTGGCCCCGAGGGAATACGCGGCATGAACCTTGGTGATGTTCACGCCAGAGACCCCCGCCCTTGCCGCAATTGTCATGATCCAGAGAGCTGCCAGGAACAGCAGTACGATCTTGCCGGTTTCCCAGATGCCGAACCAGATGATGACCAGTGGGATCAGAGCAAGCGGTGGCACAGGTCGCATGAATTCGACGATCGGATCAAACCAGCCGCGCACCCAACTGGACAAGCCCATCGCATAACCAAGCGGAATGCCGATAAGCGATCCAAGCAGGAAGCCCGCAACCACGCGCAAGAGCGACCAGCCAAGGTGCTCCCACAAGGTAAAGTTCTGATAGCCTTGAGAAGCAATCTCCGCAAACCGGACGACCACCGCTTCAGGTGCCGGCATCCAGATGGGTTCCATCTGCAAGCCCTTGCTTGGCTGGAAGCTTAGTGAGCCTTTCGGCGTCATGGTGACGGTGCCGTTTTCAACACTGACACTTTGACCAGCCGATATCGGTTGACCGTCGACAGCAGTTACTTCCGCGCCCTCACCGTCATTCCGCGTGACTTTCAGAAGAACAGACCGCCAGGCACCAACGGTGCCAGAATCGTTCTGGGCAAACCCGTCGGAGGCCGCGACCTCCGGCTTGTCGGCTTTCACACCAGGCTCGTGAACGATCACATCGACCGTGGCATCAGCAGATTTTCCGCTAGCGTCCGTGGCCGTATAGGTAAAGGACGTCTCTCCTACAAACGGGCCTGGAACGTGAACCGGCACCCATTTGGAGCCGGTGAAGGCACCCCAGATGAAGAAGATCACCACAATTGAAATCACGGACGCGGCCCTGTTGGGTGTGATCGCACTTTCATCACCGAAGGTAACGGTTTTCAGGCTCGTGAAGTCCTGTCCCCGTTGCAGCTTGCCGCTGAGATACCGGACGAGGAAAAAACTGGCCAGAAACAGGCCGGCGTAAATTAGGAAGACAACGGATCCGGTCATGCTGCTGTCTCCGATCTGCCCATGATTTCTTCTTCCATTTCCCAGATCATTGACAGGATTTCTTCCCGTTTTTCAGCAAAGCCTTCGCTTTTCTTGACCTCGCGCAAATCCATGTTCACACCGCGATCAGCGAAAGGAAGTCGGTATTCCTTGTGAATGCGTCCCGGCCTTGGGGCCATCACCAACAGGCGTTCCCCAAGCAGCAGCGCCTCTTCAACCGAGTGTGTGATCAGAATGACGGTCTTGCCTGTTTCTTTCCAAAGCTTCAGCACGAGACCTTGCATTTTTTCACGCGTCAGCGCGTCGAGAGCGCCAAGCGGTTCATCCATCAATATGACGTCAGGATCGTTCGCAAGGCATCTGGCGAGCGCAACACGCTGTTGCATGCCGCCGGAAAGTTCATAAACCGCCTTTTCCTTGAAGTCCTGAAGCCCAACCGTTTCCAAAAGGTGATCGACGATCTCGTCGCGCTGCTTTTTCGGCATCGACTTCATTCGCGGGCCGAAATCCACGTTCTTGCGGACGCTCATCCACTCAAACAAAGCGCCCTTTTGGAACACCATTCCCCGTTCGGCATCCGGCCCGGTCACCACGTGACCGTTCATGCGAACCTGACCGTCCGTCGGAGCGAGAAACCCGGCCAATATGTTCAACAAGGTTGTCTTGCCGCAGCCCGATGGTCCGAGAACCGACATGATTTCGCCCGTCTTCAGCTCAATGGAGACATCCTTGAGCGCCTGGACGTGCGTTCCGTTGGGCAAATCGAAACGCATGGAAATATTTTCAATATGAAGGCCATCCATAGCCGACCATCTCCTGCAGCCTGATTAAGATAAAAGAAATGGGGCGGCGACGAGCGCCGCCCCATTCAATGCAGGATACGCCAATCAGTTGGATTGTGCCGCGGCCAGATAGCTGGAATCGACCGTATCAGCATAAGTGTCCAGAGCGACCGGGATCGATCCGGCTTCCTTGAACACGTTTGCAACACCGAGCATGAAGTTCTGGACGTTGCCGTCAAGCCACTTGGCACTCAGCTTGTCTTCCATTGTCGGGAAGGTAAAGGTCGCCAGAGACTCTTCCGCCGCTGCCTCATCCATACCAGCGTCTTTTGCGATGACCTTCAGCATTTCAGCCTTCTTGTCACCGGCATTCCACATGGCGTTGGCTTCTTCGGTCACCGCGAGGAACTTGGTCAAAAGCTCGCTCTCTTCAGCCGCAAAGTTTGCCGGTGTGCTGATGCCGTCAAAAACAAGAATGCCGAGTTCTTCTTTTTCAGCACCCGTCAGAAGCACGTTGCCGTGTTCCTTCATGCGGCGCAGCGCACCGCCCCAGCCGCAAACCATGTCCAGGTTGCCCTGAGCGAATGCAGCTGCTCCATCGGCCGGCGCCATGTCGACGATTTCCATCGTCGTGATGTCAACATCGAAATGCTTCATCTGCTCCAGAAAGCCGAAATGGGCGGCCGTTCCGATCGGAACGCCGACTTTCTTGCCTTCCAGTTCCTTGGCGTTCTCTTTTTCGATCTCGAGCGTTTCTGCGACGACACAGTTGTCGTTTTCAGAGTAGCTCACAGCGATATCTGCCAAGATCAGATCCTGTCCGGCGGAAGTCGCAACCACGAAAGGAGGCACACCCTGGCTGACGGCAATTTGCACGTCGCCGGACGCCATAGCTGCCGACATTGCCGTACCAGCGTCAAAGGACACCCATTTGACAGGCATCCCGAGCGCTTCGTCATACATACCGGTCGCCTTGGCGTACTGGAAAGGCATTGGCCATTCCAGGAAGTAAGCGACGGTCAGTTCTTCAGATTGTGCAGTTGCCGGTAGGCCACTCATGAATGCCAGTGCAGCAGCCGCGCTCAACAGTTTAGTTTTGTAGGTCATTTTTATCTTCCCACTGTTCCCTCGTTATTATGCAGGCATGCAGGTGTTCCTGTCTTTTGCCGTCTCCCAGTTTGTACGGCTGGCCTGCGTTTGAAAATGGTTACGACAGAACCGCACGGTTACAATAGAAACACTCAACTGGAACTAAAGCTATTCCCGATCTGGCCCTATATGTCGCCGCTGGGTGCATGTTGTCTGGACCGGAAATTGACGTTCCTGCTTGAAAACTGAGCAATTGCCTAGATTTAGGCTGGCAGAACTCTCAATCGAATTCACTCTTCAGTCGCGCATGAAGCTGACGCACGAAAGGATATGGCCGTGAATATTGCAGCATCCCCGAACGACATGAGCGAAATCATTGAAGCCGACCGCAGCCATGTCTGGCATCACCTCTTTCAACACAAGTCCCTGGAAACGACCGACCCGAAGATCATGGTCGAAGGCAAGGGCATGCGGCTGTGGGATGCGACCGGCAAAGAGCATCTGGATGCTGTTTCGGGCGGTGTGTGGACGGTGAATGTCGGCTATGGCCGCGTCTCTATTGCTGACGCCATTCGTGATCAGCTCATCAAACTCAACTATTTCGCCAATTCCGCCGGCTCCATTCCAGGAGCGCTCTTTTCCGAGCGTCTCATCTCCAAGATGCCGGGCATGAGCCGCGTTTACTTCACCAATTCGGGCACTGAAGCCAACGAAAAGGCCTTCAAGATCGTGCGTCAGATCGCTCACAAGCGATACGGCGGCAAAAAGCACAAGATCCTCTACCGGGAGCGTGACTACCATGGCTCGTCCATCACGACGATTTCTGCCGGCGGCCAACCGGAGCGTAATGCGCAATACGGTCCCTATACGCCCGGTTTTGTTTCCGTTCCCCACTGCTGCGAATATCGCGCTCAATGGGACGTTGAGGAATATGGCGAACGTGCGGCCGACGCCATTGAGGAAGTGATCCTGCGTGAGGGGCCGGATACTGTCGGTGCACTGTGCCTGGAACCGGTCACCGCAGGCGGCGGTGTAATCACCCCTCCCAAGGGATATTGGGACCGTGTTCAGGAAATTTGCCGGAAATACGATATCCTGCTTCACATCGATGAAGTGGTCTGTGGCGTTGGAAGAACAGGAAAATGGTTCGGCTACCAGCACTACGGCATCAAGCCGGACTTTGTCACGATGGCAAAGGGTGTGGCGTCAGGTTATGCCGCAATTGCCTGCATGGTCACCACTGAACAGGTTTTCGACCTCTTCAAGGACGACACAAGTGATCCCTTGAACCACTTCCGCGACATTTCCACTTTTGGCGGCTGCACTGCCGGTCCGGCGGCAGCCCTTGAAAACATGAAGATCATCGAGGACGAAAGTCTCCTCGACAACACAACCGCAATGGGTGAGCGGCTGATGGCCAATCTCCACGGACTGATGGACAAGCACTCCGTGATCGGCGATGTGCGCGGCATTGGTCTTTTCTGCGGTGCTGAACTGGTCAAGGATCGCGATACGAAGGAACCGGCGGAAGAAAAACTCATGCAGGCAATCGTTGCCGATTGCATGAAGCAAGGCGTCATCATCGGTGTCACCAACCGCGCCTTGCCAGGCCTCAACAACACCATTTGTCTGTCTCCGGCTCTGATTGCGACGTCAGACGATATCGACCAGATCACGGACGCGATCGACGGCGCACTGACACGGGTCTTCGGATAACAACTCGCTGCGAACAGCGATAACTCCCTGAAACTGAAAAGCGTGGTTGCCCCGAAACAACCACGCTTATTTTTTGCGCGAATTTCAATTGCCAAACGACCCGATGAACCATCTAATAGGTCCAGACATTCCAAAAATTAGGTCCAGGCATGGCAATACCGGCGGAGACATTCTTCCTTCGACCCGACACTGAAACCTCGCTGCAGCAGCAAATACAGCAGCTCGTGGTCGAAGCCATTCTGTCCGGTCGTTGCCTGCCGGGCGAACGGATGCCGTCAAGCCGCAAACTTGCCGAGCATCTTGGTGTCGCCAGGATAACGGTCACGATTGCCTATACAGAACTCGTCTCCAACGAATATCTGATTTCAAAAGGCCGATCCGGCTATTACGTCGCGCAAAACGCTCCAAGCAGGCCGAAATTCAATTTGCCGGACCAGTCGGAAAACACGGGCATCGACTGGTCACGCACGCTTGGCCAGCGGTTCCTGGCACATGTGCCCGTCATGCGTCCGCAAAACTGGCGTGACTACAAATATCCCTTCATCTATGGCCAGTCCGATCCGCGTCTCTTCGATCACCACAACTGGCGAAACTGTGCACTGAAGGCTGTCGGCCGCAAGGATTTCGACATTCTGGCGACCGACTATTACGAGCGCGACGACCCTATGCTGGTCGAGTTTATCCTGCGCCAGATCCTGCCGAGACGCGGGATCACCGCGCGCCCGGAAGAGATCCTGATTACAATGGGCGCACAACATGCGCTTTGGATCACCGCGCAGATACTGCTAACCCAGCGCCGTACGGCTGTAATAGAAAACCCCTGTTACCCTGGCCTGCGGCAAATCCTCAATCAGACCAGATGCAACACGATCTCCATTGACGTCGATAACGCCGGCCTGCCACCTGAAAAGCTTCCAGATAGTCTGGACGTGGTTTTCACCACGCCGAGCCATCATTGCCCCACAAACGCAACAATGCCGGTATCCCGTCGTCACAGGCTCCTGGAGCTGGCCGCCGAAGGTGAGTTTGTTGTCGTTGAAGACGATTATGAATTCGAGATTTCGTTTCTCAAATCCCCTTCCCCGGCTCTCAAGTCCCTCGATCCGACAGGCTGTGTGATTTATGTGGGTTCGTTCTCCAAGTCGCTTTTTCCCGGACTGCGGCTCGGATACATCGTTGCCTCAGAACCTTTCATCCGTGAAGCACGCGCGCTGCGGTCGCTTGTATTGCGCCACCCGCCTGGCCTCATTCAGCGTACCGCGGCCTATTTTCTGTCCCTTGGTCACTATGACGCCCAGATCGCGCGCATGGGGCGCATCTATCGGAAACGGCGCTCGATCATGGAGCAAAGCATCAGTGAAGAACGACTTTCACTCACAACGCAGGGAACCTTCGGCGGATCGTCCTTTTGGATGAAGGCACCAGACGGCATCGACAGCACAAAACTTGCTATGAGCCTCAGACAGGATGGGGTTCTTATTGAACCCGGCAGCGCCTTTTTCGCGACCGATGAAGAAGACCCTGGGCACTATCGCCTGGCCTATTCTTCCATTGCCTCGGCGCGTATTCCCGATGGCATTTCCCTTATCGGCAAAAAAATCAGGGAAGCCCGCCGTTAGCCGGCTTGCTCTTTTCAGCGCGCAAATCAGCTGACCCGCATTTCACACCTTAGATTTTTCCAGTCACAACAACGGTTGCCGAACGCGAAATTCGCACCGAATTCAACACGTTTGAGTTCCTTTCAGCGAAGCGAATTGGCGGCACGACAAAGAATCTTTCTGCGGCGTGAAATTTTTGTTGATTTTTTCATATTGTCGCATGAAATTATCGGTGAAATTTTCACAAGCAGGTCTTCAGAATGGAACATAGCAGTCTGGGCGAGGACATCCGAGCTCTTCGAACGGCCCGAAAAATGACGCTTGAAGACCTGGCCAACAGATTGGGCAGATCTGTCGGCTGGCTGTCGCAGGTAGAGCGTGACATTTCAACACCCAGAATGTCCGACCTGCGGGAGATCGCGGACGCTTTCGGAGTGCAGGTTTCATTGTTCTTCGGAAGCACCGATGGTCCGGAAAACGAGAGTGGCAAAGTCGTCAGGGCGAAGGCCCGCCGAGTAATTGGCGAACGCGACGCCGGACTTCTCGAGACGCTGATTTCGCCCGATCTGACCGACAATTTCGAGATGATCCACTCCACCTTTCAGCCTGGCTCGTCGCGCGACAAACCCATTCAGCGCCCCACGCAGGAAGTCGCCTATCTCATCTCCGGAAAACTGGATATCTGGCTCGATGATGAACCTTTCACCGTGGCGGCAGGAGACAGCTTTCGCATCCGCAATGCGGCCTATCGCTGGAGCAATCCCTACTCCGAGCCCGCAATCGCCATTTGGGTGATTTCCCCACCCGTTTATTGACGCATTCCAAGAAGGAATACTGAATGTCCGTACCCTCTACAGCCCGAGTTGTAATCATCGGCGGCGGTGTCGTTGGTGTTGCCACGCTGTATCACCTTGCCAAGAACGGCTGGTCCGACTGCATTCTGCTGGAAAAGAATGAACTGACCGCAGGTTCAACCTGGCATGCCGCAGGAAACTGTCCGAACTTCGCGATGAACTACGGCATCATGAACATGCAGCGCTACAGTTTGAAGCTGTATCGCGGCCTGGCCGATGAGGTTGACTATCCGATCAACTATCATGTGACCGGGGCAATTCGCCTGGCGCACAGCGACGAGCGCATGATGGAATTCGAGCACGCGGTCGGTATGGCACGGCAGATGGGTCTAAAAATGGACATCTGCACACCAGAGGAATTGCAGCAACATTACCCATTCATGGAGACCCATGACCTTGCAGGTGGCCTTTGGGATGCACTCGACGGCGATATCGATCCTGCCCAGGTTACACAGGCACTCGCAAAGGGCGCACGTGCCCATGGCGCTAAGATCACGCGTTTCACGCCGGCAACGGGCGTTAGTCGGGAAAATGGTGAATGGATCGTCCACACGGACAAGGGCGACATTCGCTGCGAATATGTGGTCAATGCTGCCGGCTACTATGCAAAGCGCGTTGGGGAATGGTTCCTGCCGTTTGGTGGACGCCCTGTCCCGGCAGCAGTGATGAGCCACCAGTATTTCCTGACCGAACCGGTGCCGGAAGTTGAAGCCTGGACGAAGGAAAACGGCCGAAAACTGCCCATGATCCGGGATGTCGACAGCTCTTATTATCTGCGCCAGGAAACAGTCGGCTTCAACCTCGGGCCTTACGAACGTAACTGCCAGGCCGCCTGGGTAACGCCAGACGATCAGATGCCCGAAGATTTCAGCTTTCAGCTTTATCCTGACGATCTGGACCGTCTCGAATGGTACATCGAGGACGCGATGGCCCGCGTACCGCTTTTGGGAACCCAAGGGGTCAGCCGAAACATCAACGGACCGATCCCTTATGCGCCGGATGGCTTGCCGATGATTGGCCCGATGCCGGGCGTCCCGAACGCATTTGAAGCGCATTCCTTCACCTTTGGCATCGCTCAGGGCGGAGGAGCTGGCAAAGTCGCCGCCGAATGGATCATGCACGGCCATACCGAATGGGACATGTGGTGCGTCGATCCGCGTCGCTATACCGATTACACCGACGACCAATATTGTGTCGACAAGGCCAAGGAAGTGTACGGCCACGAATATGCGATGCACTTTCCGCACCACAGATGGCCTGCAGCACCAGACCGGAAAGTGTCCCCCAACCACACCAAGGTTCTTGAATTGGGTGGCCAGATGGGCACCTTCAACGGCTGGGAGCGAGCAAACTGGTTTGCAGAAGCTGGAGACGACATCGGCGAAGAAGCCACCCAGACCTGGAATCGTTCCGGGCCTTGGGAACAGCGCGTGCGTGCAGAGTGTGAAGCCGTCAGAGACGGTGTCGGCGTTCTCGATCTGCCAGGCTTCAGCCGCTTTGCTCTGAACGGCGAAGGTGCCGCGGAATATTTGCGCAACAAGATTGCCGGCGCGCTTCCAAAAGCCGGCCGCATGACACTCGGCTATTTCCCCGACAACCGTGGCCGCGTCCTGACCGAAATGTCGATCATCAGACACGACGAAGACGACTTCACGCTGATTACCGCAGCCCCTGCCCAATGGCACGACTTCGCTGTATTGAAGGACGGACTGCCAGAAGGTCTCAGCCTCAAGGATCGCACACGTGAAGTGACAACGCTTATTGTAAGCGGCCCCAAATCCCGCGAGCTTTTTGCCAAACTGACGGATGCGGACCTGTCCACGGGCTGGCTAACCCACCAATATACGGAAGTTGCCGGAAAACCGGCTCTACTCGTTCGGGTTTCCTTTGCAGGAGAACTCGGTTGGGAGGTGCACGCAAGTTTCGACGACATGCCCGTCATCTACGATGCCGTTTTGAAACAAGGCGCAACGCCATTCGGCATGTTCGCACTGAATTCTCTGCGGCTGGAAAAGGGGTATCGCGCCTGGAAAGTAGATCTTTCCTCCGACTACACCCTGCTGGAAAGCGGTCTTGGACGCTTCGTCAAACTTCAAAAGCTGCAGGACTATCCAGGGAAATCCGCTCTTCAAACGGAAGCAGAACAAGGACCGAAAAAGGGATTTGTCACACTCACCGTTGATGCCGACGCGTGCGATGCTCCCTATATGGCCTGCATTTTCAAGGACGGCGAGCTGATCGGCGAAGTCACGTCCGGTGGATGGGGATACAGGATCAATGCCTCCATCGCGCTCGGCGTGGTCAAGGCAACCCTGGCGGAACCTGGAACGGAACTTGAAGTAGAGATCTACGGCAAACGCCACAAGGCTGTCGTGCAGCCAGATCAGCCGCTTTGGGATCCCGAGAACGAACGACTGAGGGCTTGAGGACAAGCCCTTGGTTTTCAATTTCAAATTCGTCCTTTGGACATAGCCATCAACACTCGGTCTGACGGAGACATCTCCTCAGGTCTTGAAATCGGAAAGAGCTCATCGTGACACCTCCATCAAAGGCTCGCGTCGTCATTATCGGCGGTGGCGTCATCGGATGTTCCGTCGCCTACCATCTTGTCAAACAAGGCTGGACCGATGTCGTTCTGTTGGAACGCAAGCAGCTGACATCAGGCACGACCTGGCATGCGGCCGGCCTGATCGCGCAGTTGCGGGCGACAGAAAACATGACCCGGCTCGCCAAATACAGCCAGGAACTCTATGGAAAGCTGGAGGCCGAAACGGAGGTTGCTACCGGGTTCCGGCGCTGCGGGTCGATCACGGTCGCGCTCACCGAGGAACGCAAGGAAGAGATCTACCGGCAAGCGTCCATGGCGCGGGCCTTTGGCGTGGAAGTGGAGGAAATATCCCCCTCTGAAGTCAAATCCAGATACGAGTATCTGAACACCGACGGCGTGGTGGCCGGTGTTTATCTGCCTCTTGATGGTCAGGGCGATCCGGCCAATATCGCACTCGCGCTGGCCAAGGGTGCCAGGATGGGTGGCGCCAAGGTCATGGAACGGGTCAAGGTGACCGGTCTGCAGAAAGCCGGACAAAGAGTGACGGGTGTCGAGTGGCAATCAGCAGACGGCACCGGTGTCATTGAATGCGATCACGTGGTCAATTGTGGCGGCATGTGGGGCCATGAACTGGGACGCATGGCCGGTGTGAATGTTCCGCTTCATGCTTGTGAACACTTCTATATCGTCACCGACAACGTTTCCGGGCTCCCTCATATGCCTGTCCTTCGGGTTCCGGACGAATGCGCCTATTACAAGGAAGATGCGGGAAAAATCCTCCTTGGCGCTTTTGAGCCCAATGCCAAGCCCTGGGCCATGAACGGCATTCCCGAAGACTTCGAGTTCGACCAGCTGCCGGAAGACTTCGACCACTTCGAGCCGATCCTAGAGGCCGCTGTGAACCGGTTGCCGATTTTGGCTGAAGTCGGCATTCATACCTTCTTCAATGGCCCGGAAAGCTTCACACCGGACGATGCATACCACCTTGGCCTGGCGCCGGAGATGGACAACGTTTGGGTTGCGGCAGGTTTCAATTCGATCGGAATTCAGTCCGCTGGCGGCGCTGGAATGGCGCTGGCGGAATGGATGAACACAGGCGAGAAGCCCTTCGACCTCGGCGATGTCGACATTTCACGCATGCAGCCCTTTCAGGGAAACCGCACATATCTTTATGAACGGTCGAAGGAAACACTTGGCCTGCTCTATGCGGACCACTTTCCTTACCGGCAGAAAGCCACCGCTCGCGGCATCAGGCGGTCCCCTTTGCATGAGCACCTCAAGGCATCGGGTGCTGTTTTCGGCGAGTTCGCAGGGTGGGAACGCGCCAATTGGTTCGCCGATGAAGGTCAGGAACGAGAATACCGATACACCTGGAAACGCCAGAACTGGTTTGAAAACTCCAAACGCGAACACATGACGATCCGGGAAAATGTCGGCATCTACGACATGTCGTCCTTCGGCAAAATTCGCATTGAAGGCCCGGACGCCGAACCATTCCTGAACTATGTCGCCGGTGGTGATTATTCGGTACCGGTTGGTAAAATCGTTTATACGCAATTGCTCAACAAGCAGGGCGGCATTGAAGCGGATGTCACGGTCACGCGTCTTTCCGAAACCGTCTATCTCGTGGTCACACCAGCGGCCACGCGACTGGCCGACGAGACCTGGTTACGCCGCCATGTTGGCGACTACCGCGTGGTTATCACCGATGTCACATCCGGCGAGGCTGTTCTGGCCGTGATGGGGCCAAACTCCCGGAAATTGCTGGAAGCTGTCTCGCCGAACGACTTCACGAATGCAACCAATCCGTTCGGCACGGCACAGGACATAGAGATCGGCATGGGTTTGGCGAGGGCCCACCGGGTCACTTATGTCGGTGAGCTGGGATGGGAGCTTTATGTTTCCTCCGACATGGCGGCACATGTCTTTGAAACGCTTCAAGAAGCCGGCCAGGAACTTGGCGCAAAACTGTGTGGGCTTCACATGATGGATTCCTGCCGGATCGAAAAAGGCTTCCGCCACTTCGGCCACGACATCACCTGTGAAGATCACATTCTGGAAGCTGGTTTGGGTTTTGCGGTCAAACGGGACAAACCCGACTTTATCGGTCGTGAAGCTGTTTTGCGCAAACGCGAGGAAGGGTTGCAACGGCGGCTCGTGCAGTTCCGCCTGAAAGACCCAGAGCCCCTGCTCTATCACGCTGAACCGATTTTGCGAAACGGAGAAGTTGTTGGTTTCCTGAGCAGCGGGAACTATGGCCATACCCTCGGCAGTGCCATGGGGCTTGGCTACGTGCCATGCCCGGGCGAAAGCCCCGATCAGCTTCTCAGCTCGTCTTTTGAAATCGAGGTCGCTGGCGTGCGCTGTGAAGCAGAAGCATCACTGAAACCTTTTTACGACCCGAAATCCGAGCGCGTTAAAGTCTGACGCAATTCAGCAATCTGTCCCGTCTCTTCAAGTGCGTTATAGGTCAAAACATTGGCACTGATGCAAGTGAAAAGACGGGGCAGATGAAGAGGTTTCCAGCAACGGACAGCGTTAAATCCCCAGTCTGTGCCTGATCGGAACGACCCGCTTGCAAGAAACCTCCAGCCAATGGGGTTTCAAACGCTTGTGAAACATCCTATTGGCTATATGAAGTCCGCTAAACTGGCCCTAAGAGGGCATCAGGAAGTCGAGTTAAATCCTCTCCGAAACGCCGTAATGACGGCATCGGTCTTTCTGATTTCACTGGAGTATTCGTCTTGAAAATGACCACCGAAGAAGCATTCGTGAAGGTGCTTCAAGCGCACGGAATCGAGCATGCGTTCGGAATTATCGGCTCAGCTTTCATGCCGATTTCCGATCTGTTTCCAAAGGCAGGCATCAAGTTCTGGGATTGTGCCCATGAGGGCTCGGGCGGGATGATGGCCGACGGCTACACCCGGGCAACCGGCAAAGTCAGCATGATGATTGCGCAAAATGGGCCCGGGATTACGAACTTCGTGACCGCCGTCAAAACGGCTTACTGGAACCACACACCTCTGCTTCTGGTCACCCCCCAGGCAGCCAACAAGACGCTGGGTCAAGGTGGGTTCCAGGAAGTAGAGCAAATGGCGCTCTTCAAGGACATGGTGGCCTATCAGGAAGAAGTTCGTGACCCGTCACGCATGATGGAAGTACTGAACCGCGTGATCATGCAGGCCAAGCGTGCCAGTGCACCGGCACAGATCAACATCCCGCGCGATTTCTGGACCCAGGTCATTGATGCCCAGGTGCCCGCCATTGTCGATTTCGAACGCCCAGGCGGCGGCGAAGACGCAATTTCCCAGGCAGCCGACCTTTTGAGCACCGCCAAATTTCCCGTGATACTGAACGGTGCAGGCGTTGTTCTTGCAGGCGCAATTCCAGCGTCCATGGCACTGGCCGAAAAGCTCGACGCGGCAGTGTGCTGCGGCTATCAGCACAATGATGCGTTCCCAGGTTCGCACCGCCTGTTTGCGGGCCCTCTCGGCTACAATGGCTCCAAGGCAGGCATGGAGCTTATCGCCAAGGCGGACGTCGTCCTTGCGCTTGGTACTCGCTTGAACCCGTTCTCGACTCTGCCCGGATACGGCATGGACTATTGGCCGAAAGACGCCAAGATCATCCAGGTCGACATCAATCCAAACCGGATCGGCCTGACCAAAACCGTATCGGTCGGCATTGTTGGCGATGCAAGGAAAGTTGCCGATGCAATCCTGGAGAAACTGTCACCGAACGCCGGAAACAACGGCCGGGACGATCGTGTTCATACGATCTCACAAACCAAATCCCGTTGGGCACAGCAGCTTTCGTCCATGGATCATGAAGACGACGATGAAGGCACGTCCTGGAACCAGCGTGCCCGCGCTGCAAAGCCAGATTGGCTGAGCCCGCGCAAGGCCTGGCGTGCTATTCAAGCCGCTCTTCCGAAGGAAGCAATCATCAGCTCGGATATTGGCAACAACTGCGCGATTGGCAATGCCTATCCAAGCTTTGAGCAGGGCCGGAAATATCTCGCACCTGGCCTGTTCGGACCTTGCGGTTACGGATTGCCGGCAATCATCGGTGCAAAAATCGGTTGCCCCGACACACCGGTCGTCGGTTTTGCCGGCGATGGTGCCTTTGGCATTGCCGTGACGGAGTTGACAGCTATTGGTCGCAAGGAATGGCCGGCGATCACCATGGTCGTCTTCCGCAACTACCAGTGGGGCGCTGAAAAGCGCAACTCGACACTCTGGTACGACGACAATTTTGTCGGAACGGAACTCGATGAAGACGTCAGCTATGCCGCAATCGCAAAAGCCTGCGGTCTTGAAGGCGTTCAGGCGCGCAGCATGGATGAAGTAAGAGAGCTTCTGGACAGTGCTATCGATCGTCAGATGAACGATGGCAAAACCACCTTGATCGAGGTTCTGATCAATCAGGAGCTTGGCGAACCTTTCCGGCGCGACGCAATGAAGAAACCAGTCGAAGTCGCGGGCATATCTGCCTCTGACATGCGGCCGCAGAAGGTTAGCTGACCGGAGAAACGCAAAGACAATGGGTGATATTCTCGTCCTGAATTCCGGATCGTCCTCGATCAAGTTTGTGCTGTTCGGAGCTGATTTCACAAAGAAGCTCCGCGGCAGCGCGGTCGAAATCGGCGGTGCTTCGGCGCTGAGCATTGGCGATCAGCAGGACGAGATCTCCTTGCCGGACCACGTCACGGCACTCGATGAAATATTCCGTGCCCTGAAACGGCACGGAATTGACTTTGCTGGCCTTACAGCAGCAGCGCACAGAGTGGTGCATGGCGGTCGTAACCTTAAAGAATCGCAACGGGTTTCCGATGAGGTTCTTGCGGAAATCGAGCGCTGTATTCCTCTCGCACCGCTGCACAATCCGCACAACCTGGCAGCAATACACGCGGTTGCAGAGCTTGCCCCCGACCTGCCTCAATGCGTCAGCTTCGACACCGCCTTTCACGCCACCAACCCTGAAGTTGCGTTGCGTTACGCCCTGCCTGACAGTGAGGACGAAAAAGGACATCGTCGATTTGGCTTTCACGGCACGTCTTATGAAAGCCTGTCGCTATGCCTTCCGGAGATTTCAGGGCAACCGTTGCCAAAAAGACTGCTCGCTCTTCACCTCGGCAATGGTGCAAGCCTTTGCGCGATCAAGGACGGGAAATCCGTTGCCACCACCATGGGTTATTCCCCCCTTGAAGGACTGACCATGGGTACGAGAACAGGGTCGATTGATGCCAATCTGGTTCTGGCCATGGCTTCAGATCTTGGCGTCGAGAGGACAACACAAATCCTGAACAAGGAAAGCGGCCTTTTAGGCCTTTCCGGATCAAGTGATATGCGCAAACTGCAGTCGCTGGGTACTGAGCGTGCGCAATTCGCCGTGGAGCATTTCTGTTACTGGGCTGTCCGCCATGCTGGCTCGATGATCGCAGCGATGGGCGGCCTTGACGGCATCGCATTCACTGGTGGGATCGGTGAGAATGACGCAAAAGTCCGCGCAAACATCCTTGAAAAACTGTCATGGCTCGGCGTTCAGCTCGATGAAGCTGCCAATCTTCAAGGCTCTGCCAAACTGCACAGAGATGGTTCCAAAGTTGCGGCGTGGATCGTCGAGGCCGAAGAAGAACGTATGATTGCCCACCACGCTCAGAAGATCATGTCCGCCACATAGCCTTTGCCAAACAGATGGCAATCCAAGGACGCAATTGCGCGGCGGGCTGAGCAGAACAGTTTTGCTAACTGGTGTTCCAATACTTTCGGAAGAGTGCGCTCAAGATGTTGGAATAATCATCTGTCCAGGCGCTTGTGTCTCCTGAAGATACGGACTTCCAATCTGGATCGGCGGCCAGATCACCCAGCACTTCAGGTGCCCTGGCCAGAACAGCGACATGTGTCGGATAAACGTGATCCTTGGTTGCCAAGCGGTCATTGTTCTTGAATTTCGCGACGCGAAGAGACCAGCCTTCTATCTCCGCAATGGCGGCGACAACGCTCGCCAGTTCGATCTTGCGGTTCTCGATATGCATGACCAGCAGGCCATCCTCGGAAATCTTGGAAAAATAGAGCTGGAGCGCCTCCCGTGTCAGCAAATGCATCGGGATGGCGTTTGAGGAAAAAGCGTCGATCAAGACATAGTCGAAACGCCCATTGGGTTCGCGCGCCAGCGTCTGCCGGGCGTCTCCGAGCACCATCCGCGTATCAGGTGCGCAGTCGGACACAAACTGGAAATATCGTGGATCTGATGCAACCTTTATAACCGATGGGTCGATCTCAAAGACTGCCCACTTTTCTTCAGGCCGTCGGTGACAAAGAAAACTGCCTGTTCCCAACCCGATGATTGCTCCTTCGTTGATGTGCCCGCCCATTCTGTTCTGGATGGATTTAAGCGCGGCAGCCATCTCTCCTGTCTCGTGATAGTAAGTCAGTGCTTCCGGCCCGGCGTCGTCCGTGTCTTCAACGCGCATTGCGCCGTGAACGGTTGTGCCGTGAACCATGATCCTGTGTGCACCATCATCTGAGTGTCTTACCTTCGTGATACCGAAAAATGAGCGATGGGATACCAATTCATCGTACGTCCCAAATTGGAGTGCAGTCACTGCAGCTGCCGCAAAAAGCACTGGAACTGCCGCGAGCCGCGCCTTCATCTGCAAGACAGCTACAGACACCAAGAGAAACAAGAGCAAATAGCCCCGTGAGGCGACGTCATTTAACCCTGAGTTCAATTCAAGAGCACCCAGCTGATAAATGCCAAATGCCAGAACCACTCCCGATGAGATGGTGAGAATGGTCCTTGCTCGAAAACTCTGGCCATGGAGCAAGACCACAAGAACGGTCAAGAACCACAAAAGTGGATACTCAGCCACCCAGCCGAATATTTGAGGCGCAATCAGCCCCGCGAACAGCCCGCCGAGGACACCTCCGCAAGAAATCCAAAGGTAGAATTCGGTCAGATGAATTGCGCCGGGACGAAGTTTGTAGAGCAGCGCATGACAGTAAAGGGCTGCGGCAAAAAATCCGATCAGATTAAAGCCAAGCGAAGCGAAGACGCGCAGGCTGGCTCCCATCAGCAAGCTGCTCGCGATCAGAATGGCCACCCAAGGCAACAGCCTTGCTAAAAACTCGACCCGGACCACCTGACGTGTACTGAAAGCAAGCACAAAGGTTAGAAGGAATAGGGCGAGTGGAACAACCCAAAGAAACGGAGCAGACGCAATATCGACAGTGATATGAGCGGTAATAGCAATCGTCAGCGCCGAGGGTATGGCTGACAGCCCCAGAAACGTCAGCCGACTGGACCAGGCGAGTGGTTTATCCATTTCCCACCTGGTTTCATGAGCCGAGGACCGGGACCGTGCCGGATTGGCTTGCATGGGAAAATACAACGCAAGTGCTCCACAGCCAATGATGGATACTGCCAGGACCAGATATCCCGAGGACCAAAGCATCGACTGGGTGTTCAGCGAAAAAACCGGTTCAATTGCCAATATGTAAAGGAACAAGGACAAGAAACTGCCGATGTTACTCGCTCCATACAGGAAATAGGGATCTTCGGCATGCGAATGACCGGATCGCGCAAACCAGGCCTGAAGCAATGGGGCATTTGCAGAAACGGCAAAAAACGGCACGCCTATGGACGACGCGAACAATCCCAATATCCAAAGTTCCTGATGTTCGTTCGGTGGCGAAATCCAGCTCTGCGATAGTCCCAGAGGCAGATACACGAACGCAAACACAAGCACGCACCCATGTACAAAAACGGCTTTTTGAAACGACAGGAACTTCATCAACAGGTGCGCATAGGTGTAAGCGAGTAGCAAGACGCCTTGAAAAAAGACCATAGCGACCGACCACACCCCCGGCGAGCCACCGAGTTTTGGAACAACAAGTTTTGTGAAGTAGGGCTGCACAGAAAAGAGCAGAAAAGCGCTCAAAAAAATCGTCGTTGCAAATGCCGGCAAAATCGAATTTCGCAACAACGCATTCGAACTCTGACGATAAAATTGATACTTAGCATTTGAATAAAACACTAGTAATACCTCTCCGCAGAAGAAGAGATTTACTAGGAATTTGAAGTGTAAAGAAAAGCTGAAGTGATTTTGGTCAGCGGGAGGAAGCCATGGCCGAAAAGCAGATCAGAGACTAAGCCAAAAAAGGCTTCAAACAATTGATATTTAGATCATTTTTAAGTAACCACCTCGGTTTTCAAGTTTGCCGCATACGACAATTCCGACGATCACCTATTAACCTTGCCCGCATTTTTCCTTGATTTCATTCAAATAAATACTTGAAAAATATACCAAGAATTTCGAGTAATACGAATTTAATTTTATTAAAATTGAATTCAATTGAAATGTATTGTAACCTTACTCTAAATT
Organism: Roseibium porphyridii; assembly: GCF_026191725.2. Taxonomy (NCBI): domain Bacteria; kingdom Pseudomonadati; phylum Pseudomonadota; class Alphaproteobacteria; order Hyphomicrobiales; family Stappiaceae; genus Roseibium; species Roseibium porphyridii. The sequence goes on along the minus strand of NZ_CP120863.1, from coordinate 2,809,251 downwards.
ACATGAGTAATGACTTGATACCTTTGAAAGGTAGAGATAGCGGCTAAAAAACAGTCGATAAGCGATTGAAGCCGCCCAAGCGCAGGTGATTTCCACCATTCAGCCTTTCACATCATCCTGTGGTGCAAGTCGGTCATGATCCAAAGGCTGCCACCCACCATGATGATGATCAGCACCGATGCGAAGGCTAGGAAAAACAGATTTTCGGCGGGTGTGGATTTGAAATTCAGGTGAAGGAAGAAAACCAGATGCACCATCACCTGCAGCACCGCAGCAATCGCGATAACCACATAGACCGCAGGGCCAGCCAGAAGCCCGCCCCAAACGACCGCAAAGGGAATAGCGGTCAAAACAACTGCCAGAACAAAGCCGATTAGGTAAGTGGTCAAACTGCGTTCAGCCGCGGGGGTCATTTTGTTTTCCTCACATCACGCCGGGCAGATAGACGACCGAGAAAATCCCGATCCAGACAATATCAAGGAAGTGCCAGAAAAGACCAAGGCGAACGAGCCGAGATCGCACCGGCAAAGTCAGCCCCTTGATCAGTACCTGACCAATCATCACGCAGATCCCGAGTGCCCCGAAGGCAACGTGAAGTCCGTGTGTCCCAACAAGCGTAAAAAACGCAGACAAGAAGCCACTAACCTCAGGTCCTGCCCCTTTTTCGAGCATTCCCTGAAATTCAACAAATTCCATCGCTAAAAAACAGATGCCAAGCAGCAGTGTGATGATCAGCCAGAATACAACGCGCCCGGACCGACCGAGCGTCATGGCAATGGTCGCGAACCCGAAAGTGAGGCTGGACAACAGCAAAAGCGCCGTTTCACCCGCTGTATGGGAAAGCTCAAACACGTCTTGGGAGGTGGGGCCAGCTGCCGAGTTATTCGCCAGCACCGCATACGTGGCAAACAGAAGCGCGAAAATGACGGCATCTGTCATCAAATAGATCCAGAACCCGAATTCTCGCGCTTCAAGTGAAGTCTTTTCTTCCTCTTCCAACAAAAGAGTGTTGCCAGCAGAAAGTTCGGTCACATCACCCTCCCCGGCAGCGCTTCACCCGACGCTTCTCCCAACGGCACAAAGTCTCGCATATCGTGTAGATCCGCCGATGATATCTGTGCGAGCCGGGCTCTCTCGATTTTCTCGACGTCTGCTGCCGACAGAACGAAGTCGGAATTGTCGTCGCAGGCCCTTATGCCGACACACACAAGCGAAAGCACAAAACAAAGCGCCACCAGCCACCAGATATACCAGACGAAGGCAAACCCCAGCCCGAACGCCAAAGCGCCGAGAATGGGTCCCAGCGGCGTGCTTTTCGGCATCACAATGTCTTGGTACTGCGCAGATGGAGCATAAGCAGTGCCACGAATTTTCATGTCGTGAAAAGCATCAATGTCGCGCACATCAGGGATAATCGCGAAGTTATAGGGCGCTGGCGGTGAAGAGGTGGCCCATTCCAGCGTTCTGCCATTCCAGGGATCACCGGTGATGTCCCGTGAAGACCCCCAGTTCCTTGCGGATACGATCAGTTGTATGGCGATGCAGGCAATTCCGATCATAACGCAAATTGCACCAAGCGCTGCGACAACAAGATAAGGTTGCCAGTTCGGGTCGGCATAGTGCTCCATGCGTCGGCTCATACCCATGAAGCCGAGTACATAAAGAGGCATGAAAGCGAGATAGAAGCCGATAAGCCAGAACCAGAAAGACCGGATTCCCCACTTGCGGTCCAGCTTGAAACCGAACGCTTTCGGGAACCAATAGTTCAGACCGGCGAAATAGCCGAACAGGGCCCCCGGGATCAGCATGTTGTGAAAATGAGCAACCAGAAAGGTTGAATTGTGCATCAGGTAGTCGGCCGGAGGTAGAGCCAGGAGCACGCCTGTAACGCCACCTATGACAAACGTCACCATGAAGCCGATTGTGAACACCATGGAGGGATGAAACTCGATCCGTCCCCGGAACATGGTGAAAAGCCAGTCGAAGATTTTGACCCCGGTTGGCACCGCAATGATCATGGTGGCGATCCCGAAGACCGCGTTGACATTGGCCGAGGATCCCATCGTGAAAAAATGATGCAGCCAAACGGTAAAGGACAAAAGCGCAATACACGCAGTTGCATAGACGAGCGACGGGTAGCCGAAAAGGCGTTTGCGGGAAAACGTCGCCACCACCTCGGAGAAAATACCAAAGGCCGGAAGGATGAGAATATAAACCTCCGGATGCCCCCAGATCCAAAGCAGGTTGGCATACATCATCATGTTGCCGCCGTCGCCATTGGTGAAGAAGTGGAAACCGAGCGTCCGATCCAGCGTCAGCTGCGCAGCAACCACCGTCAGGGCCGGAAAGGCAAAGGCAATCAGGATCGAAATGCAGAGCGTTGTCCAAGTGAACATGGGCATGCGCATGAACGTCATGCCCGGACAGCGGTTCTTGACGATCGTGACAATGAAGTTGATGCCTGACAGCGTGCTGCCGACACCACTGACAATCAGCGCCCAAAGCCAGTAGTCCACCCCGACGCCTGGGCTGTATTCAATGCCTGCATAAGGCGGGTACCCTGTCCAGCCCGCCTGCGAGAACTTGCCAACAACCAGCGAGACCAGCACAAGTGCGGCACCTGCCGCAGTCATCCACAAACTGACGGAGTTCAAAAACGGAAAGGCGACATCCCGCGCCCCGATCTGTTGCGGAACGATGATGTTGATCAACCCTGTCAGGAAGGGCATCGCCACGAAAAAGATCATGATGGTGCCATGGGAGGAGAAAATCTGTTCAAAATGCTCAGGCGGCAAATAACCTTCGCTATTGAGCGCGATGGCCTGCTGTGCCCGCATCATGAGCGCGTCGACAAAGCCGCGTACCAGCATCACAAGCGCCAGAACGACATACATGATACCGATCTTCTTGTGATCGACGCTTGTCAGCCAGTCAGTCCATAGAACTTTCCAGGCGCGCAGATAAGTGATCAGCAGAAAGACCGCAACGCCGCCCGCAACGGTTACAAATGCGCCGCCCATGGCAACCCAGGAATAAAACGGCAGAGCCTCAATGGTCAGACGCCCAAGCATCAAGAAGCCCCCTCTTCCTTGCTGCTATCGTGATGATGGGGTGTGCTCACCGGTGCATATTTCTTCATGATTGTTCTGAAAAGGTCGGTTTCGTAGGAGCTGAAGTAACTCACGGGATCGGCAATGCTTTGCTTGTGCAACTCAGCATAAACACCAGCATCAAGCGCTTTGCCCATGTCGGACGCCTTTCCCTGCCATGCCTGGAAATCCGCCTCGCTCAATGCGTGCGCCTTGAAGTGTTGATCAGAGAACCCGTCACCGGAATACATGGTATTTCGGCCCATGAAGACGCCGGGACCATCTGCCATGAGATTGATTTCGGAGCGCATGCCCGCCATCGCGTAGATCTGTCCACCAAGGGCAGGTATCATCAGCGAATTCATTACGGTGTCGGACGTGATTTCAATGGATACAGGCCTGTCAGCTGGAAACGCCAGTTCATTGACACTTGCCAAACCAAGCTCGGGGTAGAGAAACAGCCATTTCCAATCGAGCGCAATCGCCTGCACCTTGAAGGCCGGTTTGTCGGAAACAAGGGCTTTGTACGGATCAAGCTTATGTGTTGATGTCCAGACAAGTGTACCCAGTGCAACGATGATAACCGCGGGCACAAGCCAGACAACGGTTTCGATTTTCCACGACCCCTCCCAATTCGGCGTGTAGGTGGAAGTCTCGTTCGATCCACGGTATCGCCAGGCGAAATAAAGCGTTAGCAAGATCGCCGGAATTGCGACAATCATCATCAGCCCAAAGGCGGTGAACAGCAGATCCCGTTCTGCAAGTGCGACTGGTCCTTTGGGTGAAAGAACAGGTGCATCAGACAACGTGCAACCATTCAGCAACAGCAATAAAAAGATCGATATGATCGAAAATCGTGCGCTCACAAAACGCGAGTCGCCGCTTCGCACCCAGCCGGGAATCACTTCAATCATTGCTCCTCCTAAAGAGGATGAAGAAATCAATGCAAAGTTTTGAGCCTAATAAAGAAAACGATTGACCGGCTCAATAAAAATTGCCCCAAATACGCCTGTTTCCGTAAGAGAACCAATTGCGTCTCACAAAGCCTAGCCGACAGGAGTTCCCAATAAAAGGGTACCACTCTCAAAAAGTGAGGGCGCAAATGACCCAAAGCCTGTCTTCATACGCAATTGGAATTTCAAAAGACACTTTCTTTCACTTGTTCATCCAATATCCGCTGGACAGAACAAGGCAGCCTTTGAATGATGCACCATGTAATTGTTGACAGGATCGGGACTGTACCATGTCGAAGCCATTTCAAGCCGATGACCACGTTGCTCACATGGAGCAAACCCTTGACCTTACGATTGAGGCTGATTGGCGTCCCGTCGTTAAAATGCACATAACTGCAATTGAAAAAGCTGCACAGTCCGTTCTGGAGTTTCCCCTGGAAGATGACATCGAAGCGGCACCGGTGTTTCGTCCATGAGTGTCGACCGTCAAGCCTTGCGTTCCTGGTCGGCAGCCCAGATTGCTGCTGAGGTATCAGCCGGCAACATCAAAGCTCTTGAAGTTGCCCATACCGCACTAGAGGACCTTGATGTCCTGAACCCCAAGATAAACGCATTCACGGATACCACGCCGGAACGCGCGCTTACCGAGGCCAGAAACGTTGATGACGCCATTCAGTCCGGCGCAGATTTGCCGCTCGCGGGTGTACCCTACGCCGTCAAAAATCTATACGATATCAAAGGCATAACCACACGAGCCGGCGCAAAAATTACGCAAGTAAATGCACCTGCAAGCGCAGACGCAACGCTCGTCAACAAACTTCAATCTGCTGGCGCCGTCCTCGTTGGGGCAACGCATATGGGAGAGTATGCCTACGATTTTACCGGTGAAAATGCGCATGATGGCAACTGCGTGAACCCGCACAACACCGCCCACATGACGGGAGGCTCATCTTCAGGGTCCGCAGCTGCAACGGCATCGGGCATCGTTCCGTTCGCGATGGGTTCAGACACGAATGGGTCCATTCGGGTGCCTGCCTCCTTTTGTGGCCTCTTCGGACTGAAACCTACGTATGGAAGGTTGAGCCGGGCCGGAACTTATCCGTTTGTCGGAAGTTTCGATCACCTCGGCCCCCTCACCCGCTCTGCCGAAGATCTCGCTCTGATATTTGATGTGCTTCAGGGACTCGATCGGGCTGACCCTGCACAGTCGGACCACCCGGAAATCGAAACGCATCAACGATTGAACGAAAACGTCGACCAGCTGAGAGTAGCTGTGGCGGGAGGTTACTTTCGTGAAAATCTCCTGCCTGCTGCGCTCGACGCTGTTGATCTGGTCGCCAAAGCCTTGGGGGCAAGCCACGAAATCGACATTCCAGAGACAGCCAGGGCACGGGCGGCAGCATATGTAATCACTGCCGCGGAAGGATCGACACTACATTTCAATCGGATCCGCGAACGACCACAGGATTTTGACCCGGAGACACGAGACCGATTTCTGGCAGGTACAATGGTGCCTGCGATCTGGGTTCAACAGGCCCAACGTTTTCGCAGCTGGTTCCGCGACTTGATGCATGGCCTGTTTGACAAGATTGACATTCTGATCGCGCCAGCAACACCTTTTCAAGCGCTTCCTTCAGGTACAAAGACCTTCACACTCAACGGTGAAACGGTTCCTGCACGCCCTAACATCGGTATCTTTACCCAGCCAATTTCCTTCATCGGCCTTCCGGCAGTCACTGTGCCAGTCTGGCTGAATGGGGAAGACCTGCCCATCGGCGTTCAGATAATTGCGCCTGCCTGGCGCGAAGACCTGGCGTTGAGGGTTGCGCACCATTTGGAGCAGATCGGCACGGTCCGAGCCCCGATTGCTGATCTGGGCGTATGATGGGTCCTGGAAACCTATGGCTGCTTCCGTCGCAGCAACGACATATGAGACAACTAATAAGACTGGTGGCAGCAACGCGGAAAAGTATCGTTGGCAACCAATGGCGGCTGAACCACTTCCGCCCAATGCAGCGCAGGAAAAGACATGAGCAAATTCAAAGCCGTTGTATTCGATTGGGCCGGCACAATGATCGATTTCGGTTCCTTTGCTCCAATGGGTGTTTTCATCAAGGCATTTGACCACTTTGGGATAACCGCATCCGTCGAACAGGCACGTGAACCCATGGGCCAACCCAAGTGGGATCACATTCGCTCAATGATGGATGATCCTGACATCGCCTCACAGTGGAAAACCAGGTTCGGCCAAGTGCCAACTGGTGCTGATGTCGACAGGGTCTATGAAGTTTTTGTCCCGATGAACGAAGAGGTCGTGGCAGATTACGCAGATCTCGTCCCCGGCGCTGCCGACGTCGTGAAGGCTCTTCGCAAGAAGGGCATCAAGATAGGCTCAACCACAGGCTACACGCGCTCAATTATGGAACGGGTTCTTCCCGTGGCAGCCGGCCAAGGTTATGAACCAGACAATCTGGTGTGCTCTGATGACCTAACTGAAGGAAGACCGGGTCCACTGGGCATGTATCAGTGTTTCCTTGATCTTGTGGTCTATCCGCCAGCTGCGGTCATAAAGGTGGACGATACCGTACCTGGCATAGCTGAAGGTGTTTCAGCCGGATGCGTAACGGTCGGGCTTGCTTTGTCTGGAAACTATGTGGGAAAGACCCCGGACCAGCTAGCCAACTTGGCAGATGCCGACGTTGACGCCTTAAGACGCTCTGCAACTGAAAAACTGAAGGCCGCCGGCGCGGACCATGTGATTGATACTGTTGCGGACTTGCCGGATTTGATTGAAGCCCTTGAACGCGAATGAATGCCCGGGCCCTTCCGGCGGGACGAGGCCTATCCTGCTCGCGCCTCTTGGCGGCAGCACAGCCAGGCCCTGAGCGAGGGCTCGCAATCGCAAGATGCTTCTGAAAAAGGAACCGCACGGTTTGAATTCAAGTCCCGTTAAGGCGTCTTGTCCAAGATGTCCTCGAACAGGATCTATCATGACAAGACTTTTCGTGCGGATTTTCACCGCGCTTCACAATCCGTGCCGGCTCATTCGATTTGCATCTTCCCCTTTGGCTGCCATCTGCCTTGCCGTGCCAGTTGCACTTGCACAAACGGAACAAAGGCTGGAGGTTGTCGACAGCACGGAAGACCCCTGGCCTTCCATAGGGCGGGTCAATGTTGCCGGATACAGAACCACCTCCATGTGCACAGGTACCTTGATTGCACCCAACATCGTCCTCACGGCCGCACATTGCTTTTACAACAAGCGAACGCTCAAGCTCTTTCCGACCAAAGACGTATTGTTCATCGCGGGTGTACGCCGGGACCAATTTGCAGCGAGGTTGGAGGCTGCTTGCCTCATAACTGCAAAAGACTATCAGCCCAAGAAACAGCCACGGCTGCGCGATGTTCGAAATGATATCGGCCTCATCGTGCTGAAACAAAAGAGCGACCTTCGCCCGATAGCCCCTCTTGAGATCGCCGACGCGAAAACACTTTCAAAAGAAACACGCTTTCAATCCGCTGGGTATCGTCGAAGCCGACGGTACCTGCCAACGTTGGTGAAAGACTGCAAAGTCCTTGGAACAAGAGAGGATAGTTGGGTTACCAATTGCCCTTCAGAAAGTGGCGCATCTGGTGGACCCTTCCTTGTGGAAACAGCAAGCGGTCCAAGGGTTGCAGGCGTCATGTCAGCAAAACTCAACGAGGAACGGTCCGTTATCGTCCCTTTTCTGGCGTGGCAGGACCTTCTAAAAAATCCAAGCTGTTCAGCCGATCCGACCGTAAAGTCTTCAAATGAAAGCCGGAACTGAGAAATTTTTCGCTACCGCTTCTGAAAAAGCCGGGTAAGGTGAAGTCCGATTTCCGCCTGACACGATTTCGCAAAGCGGGTTTACGCCACCTTGACGCTTAGTAATTTGGGCCGATGAACCATTCCTCACATCCTCCTCAGACTACCGGCCATAAGCCTGTTTCATTGGCAAAGCTTGGCTTTGTCGCCAGCGATACCGAGGAAGCACAACAGGCACAGGAAGATCTTTCAGCACGCTACGGCGGCGTACCGGCGCAAGATGCGGACGTCATAGTCGCCCTTGGCGGCGACGGCCTGATGCTGCAAACGCTGCACGAACATATGGGCAGCGGCAAACCTATCTACGGTATGAACCGGGGCTCAGTCGGTTTTCTGATGAATGAATACCGTGAAGATCAACTGCTTGAACGGCTCTCGAAAGCTGATGTGACAACCATCCGTCCGCTGGAAATGACGGCAACAGCCAACGATGGCACGATCCACAAGGCCCAGGCGATCAACGAAGTGTCCCTGCTCCGGCAGACTTCTCAGGCAGCTCGCCTGAAGGTCTCCGTAGACAGTCGAATGCGTCTGGAAGAACTGATCTGCGACGGCATTCTGGTTGCAACACCGGCAGGCAGCACTGCCTATAACCTGTCCGCACACGGGCCGATCCTGCCGATAACCGCTCAACTTCTGGCCTTGACCCCTATCAGTGCCTTTCGACCGCGCCGCTGGCGTGGAGCGCTTTTGCCCAACCGGGCGCGGGTTGACATCGAAATCCTGGACCCCAAAAAGAGGCCCGTCAGCGCCTCGGCGGATCATACCGAAATCCGGCACGTCACCCATGTGTCTGTGTGCGAGTCGACAGAAGCCGAAGGCGTGATCATGTTCGATTCCGATCACGGCTGGGACGAGCGTATTCTGACGGAAATGTTCCGCTATTGACCGGAATTCTCCTGCATTGCGCCGGAACGGCAACCGACTGTTAAGTATGAATGCCCATACTTGCGCGTATTATTTTGCTGACATGGCGATAAGGATCAACGCTGCAATGGCCAAAGACGCCAAAGACCAGAATTACGAGATCGTGTCGCCACCGACGGACCTGCGCAGCAAGGTTCGGGAACTATCTCCGCGCGAGGCCAAAAAGTTTGACCCGGTCAAGGCAGCAGAAGCTGCATTGAACCGTCTTTCCTCTCACTTTGGCGGATGGATGGACAATGAGACCGTGGCGCTGAACAGCGCCTGGGAAAACGTTCAGGCCAACGGGCTTTCGGAAGATACCATCGAGCCACTTTTCCAAGCTGCTCACAACATCAAGGGCCAAGCCCTGACCCTTGGCTTTCCGCTCGTCGGTCAAGTTGCCGCCGGTTTTTGCCACCTGATTGAAAACGTCCCCTCGCCTGACGCCTTGCCGACTGAACTTGCCGGACGTTATGTCGAGGCAATTCGGGCAATGGTTATGGAAGGCGCTAAAGACGCTGACAACAAGACCGGCGTAGCGCTCCTGGAAACACTTCAAAGTGTCACCGACGCCTATCTCGCACAATTCCCGCCGAAGACAGACGAAGATTGATTACCGAGACGCTCTAGTTTGACACAATTCTGCTCGCCCAATAGGCTTCAGAGGCTATGGGAGGGGCGGTTTTGAAGCACTTTCTGACAATATTTTTTTATTTTGTTTTGTTCCTTGGAGCCGCTCTCGCTGAGCGGCGTGTGGCCTTGGTTATTGGAAATTCTGACTATCAGAACGTACCTCGGCTACAGAACCCCAAGAACGATGCAGATGGCATGACCAGAAAGCTTTCAAGTCTCGGCTTTGAAGTCACCACCGGCGTTGATCTTAGCCTTACTGAGATGCGAACAACCATTCATTCCTTTGTAAAGAACCTAAAGGGAGCAGATCTAGCTTTGTTTTTTTATGCTGGGCATGGCTTGCAGGTGAACGGTTCCAACTATCTTGTGCCAATCGACGCCCGGCTCGGTTCTTATCTTGATCTTGAATTCGAGGCGATGCCAGCCAACCTGATCCTGAGTGCAATGGAACGTAGTGCCAATGTAAACCTAGTTTTTCTTGATGCCTGCCGAGATAACCCTCTTGCGGAAAACCTTGCTCGCTCAATGGGCACACGATCCGGGTCAGTCGGCAAAGGTTTGGCAAAAATTGGGTCTGGTGTGGGCACGTTGATTTCCTTCGCAACCCAGCCTGGGAACGTTGCACTGGATGGTCGTGGCGCCAATAGTCCCTTTACGAGTTCGTTGTTGAAGCATCTTGGCACGCCCGGGCTTGATATCACGCGTGAACTCGTTCTAGTTCGCCGCGATGTGCTGGCCGCAACAAACGGCAAACAGGTGCCATGGGAGAACTCTTCTCTCACTGGCGAAGTCATTTTGAGACAACAAGATCCGCAAATTCCAAATGAACCCAAAGTGGATCCACAAATTGAACTGGCCTTTTGGAATTCGATCAAAGACAGCAAATCCGCTGCGTATTTCAAGTCTTATCTGAAGCGATATCCCGAGGGCCAATTTGCAGAGATCGCAAATCTTCGTATTCAAGAAATCAAAGACCAAAAAGCAAACGAAATCAGAGCACACGACAACCAAAAAGACGCAATAGAAGTCGCTTATTGGCAATCTATTCAAAATGCCCTCGAACCAGCGATGTTTGAGAGCTACCTCAGTAAGTACCCCGAGGGTGTCTATGCGCATTTAGCGAGATTAAAAATCGCCGCGCTTAAGAAACAGAACATCGCACTTTCACAAGAGAAGGCGCAAAACACTCCGTCGCCCGGTTCAGGTCCCGCAAAACCGTTGTCGCCTGCTGCACCTATTGAAAGCACACAGCAAGTTGCAAGCCTTCCGGCAATGAATGCACCCCAAGCGCCACAAATCGAGTTTTCAGAGAAGCAGACGGACACCAAAGAATTGGCAAGAGCCATGCAGACCGAGTTGAATCGTCTTGGGTGCTCTGTCGGTCAGATAGACGGAATTTGGGGCAAACGCAGCAAAAACGCACTTAAGACCTATACGAAGGAAGCAGGATTCGAGTTTTCCTCTTTGGATCCAAGTCCCGAATCTTTGGAAAAACTAGCTCAGTCAAAAGGCCGTGTTTGCCCACTGGTGTGCGGACGTTCGCAGGAACTAAAGAATGGCAAGTGCGTTGCTGTAAAAGAGCCAGCTGGTAACAAACACGCGATAAGGCAAAATGTGAAACCGGCAAAGTCAGCAAGCAGCTGCCCCAACGACCCTACAGCCGATTCATTTCGCTATCGTGCTAAGCGACAACCAGGAAGTGACAGCCGCTACTACACGCATCCATGCGGGCGAAGCGCCCACTGCACTTCGCAAGCCAATCTTCCAAGAAAGTGTTTCTGGCAATAGAAACAAATTGGCGGATCAGGCGGCAGCAGTGATGGCCAAACCGCTGTTCTTGACCAGCAACCTTGCTTCGAGCCTCGCCACATCAATCGCGAACCGGCGCAGGAATGCCGTGACGTCTTCATCAGCGCCGAGCGATCCGTCCTGCATTTCGGCAAGAAGTGTTTCGGTCAGCATTCGCGCTTCATCCAGAGCGAGATCGTAGGTGAAATCGGCCTCGGCCTTGCGCGCGATGTCGATGGCCAGCAAGAACGCACTGTGAGATCTGAGCGGAAGTCCAGCCTTGCGAAGCATGGCCTGCAACGCGGAGCGGCGAACGGTCATCAGCAGCTTGCACAGCCTTGGCAGGGGAACCTGCCCCAAATTGGCCAGCGCCGCCGCAAAGAACCTTAGACGACCACAGCAGACTGACCGTAGCAAAAGTCTGGTGGTCAGTTTTTCATTCACGCGCAGATGCTCGACAAACTCCGGCAGGTCTTCAACGCCGGCTTCGAGCGCAAGCCGCAGCACAACCTTGTCTTCTGCGTCGCTCAAGAAGGTATGCCGTTGGTTCTCGGGCACCCTTTCAAGCACGATCGGATGATCATCCAGGTTCTCCGCAAGACGCATCAAGAGCTCATAACGCATCGCCAGCGGCAGATCACGGGTTCGCAGGAGTTGATCGCAAATGTCCGGCCGGTCTTCAAAGCGTTGGGCAAGCCGCAGGAGGGATGATTGAAGAACATGAGCGTTGGCGTTTTGAAGCAATGAGCGGCACGCCGGCTCACTGCCGACTTCGCAGATTGCTGCGCTGATGCTGGCAGACAAGTCGTGCCGCGACGCGATGGCGCACTGAACGGCATCGCTGCCTTCGGCAAGAAGATCGACAAGCTCCGCCTCAGAAAGGATTGGAGATGATTTCAATATGGGAATTGCAACTTCGTCGACATCGCTGGCCAGGCAGCGAATAACGTGGCCAGGTGCATGCTCGCTTGACGCAAGTATGTTCGCGATCGCCTTGCGAACTGAGCGGCTGGGGTCATCCAGTAAAATGGTCAGCGCGGCAGCCATGCTGGTCCGCTCCTGACTGCCCTCTTCGGCGTCCAGATATCGCTGCGCAAACTCTTGCGCGGCCTGAATGTCCAGGGTGCATTCATTGTCATCGTTCAGCTGCAGAATGTCGTGTACGGTCATAGCGGTAAAACAATCTTCCCAAGTGTCAGATACATCCTGACATCAAAGGCTTAACGATCGGTTCACCATAATTTTGACAATAACCGGCGCGTTCACGCCGGTGGCAGAAGGTCTTTTTGTTCTTCTTCGGCCTTAAGCCTCAGAAAACGGGTCAAATCGAGTGGCCCGCCCTGGTCGGCCAAGGCCAGCTCCTGGGCCGCAACCTGATTCGATGTGCCTGACAACGCGCTAAACCGCGCTGCTTCCTCAACAGCCGCAAATGCGGACGCAAATCTTGGATTGACCCCGGCTTGTTTGGAAGCTTCATCGTTTCGGAACAAGGCTTCAAATGGGTTCAAGGTCTCGGCAGCCTGGAAGGCCGATAAGACCCGTGTATTGGCCGCTTCTCCGTTTGACGGGTTTAGAGAGGCCTCTTTTGGATCCTGTGGTGCCTGCCTCGTGCCTGCTGCCGCAACGACCTGTTCCTGCAAGAAAACAGCACTTGGTGAGGACTGGCTCGTTTCACCTGTCAGGCTTTCTGGTATCGACAACTTCGCCTTTGCAAGCTCCACCGGATTGTTCTCGGGGAGTGATGGTATGCCCTGATCACTCGCAGCGAGCTGAGGTGTCAATTGTGGTTTTCCACGCATTGCGAAGGCTGCTGCCGGGTCTCCGGCCAACTGATCAATTTGCTGCGGGTCGAAGGGAGAAGGATTTTGGACAGGCTTCGCATTTGGCAGGGTCGCCACCTGCGTCAATGCCCCGGATGTCCTCAGGTTTTTCTTCCCACTCACCTCTGCAATCATCGTTACGGCATCATGCTTCGACACGATGACCTCGTACACTTCCTGCATCGACCGTGCCGTACCGTTTCGATTGTAGAAGATCGGCTTGTTGGCTCTGGCCTGAGCAGAAAAGACCGAATCCGCACGCGTGTTCGGATTGGCGTTGGTTGCATCAATGAGCTTGCTCGCACCATGCGCACCCAGGAAGTGCGCCATGTAGAGTTCACCGTCCGTAGGTGCCCGGCCGATTTTTCGCTCCAGATACTCAGAATTCTTCTGCGTCAATGCTCCGGCCATCATCGACGAGATTTCCGGATCCTTCCTCAGATCCAGGATTTCACGGCGCATGTTGGCATCGCTAACGTAGTACTTCCCGCTTTTCGAGCGCTTGATATGTTCAGAATAGTTTTCCAACCCGTGCTTGGGGCCGGCTTCCTTCATTGTTTCCAGCCAGGTGGATTCAATGAACTGAAACAGACCTGTCGCGCTCGAAGTCTTGGCCTTCGCAGACGGATTGAAGGACGACTCTCTCGCAGCCGTCTTTACCAGATAGTCGAATGACGTACCTGTTGAAGTACTCGCAGACTGAAACGCAAGCTCGATCCGAGACGCGACCGAGGTAGTGTCAGCAATATGCATGACCCTGTCTCCTCGACGGAACTGATTTATTACTTTGTTAACTTTCGCGCCGAAAAGGTTAACAAAACCTTAACAAGTCACAGTCAAGTGTCTGTGTGACTTCCGACTTCGGCATTTTCTGAAAAAGTTGAGCAGTTCTGCTGAATTTGGCGTCCGGAAATGTGGAAATTCAGCAAAAACCACGGGTTTTCTTTGGATATCGACGACAAGTCTTCGACTCAACCAAATGTCTGATAGCTCCCATTTGTATGAGTCGGCAACCGGAAATGAAAAAGGCGCCGGAGCAGCCGACGCCATTTCCCAGCAACAGACGCAAATGTCAGGACTTGGGACGGCCCATCTCAAAAACCTGTTCTATGACCGCGTAGTCCATATAGCCGAGCCGCGAAAGCGGCTTGTAACGCGTCACATCAACCCGCCCGTCAACAATGATGTTGTCGTCTATATGAACACCAACGACCTGACCAAAAACCACCCAGCTGTCGGCCTCCTTGCCATCAAGTCCCTTCATCTGCAGTGTCTGCAGGTGCTTGCATTCCAGCGCGGTTACCGCTTTGGCCACTCTAGGCGGTCGGACCAGACGTGAAGGCGCCATTTCAAGGCCGGTCAGATCGAATTCCGAAGTCTCGTGCGGAACAGCCGCCGAAGACAGGTTCATTTCGTCCTTCAGATCCCAGCTCGCCATGTTGCAGACGAACTCACCAGTGCTATCGACGTTTGCGACGCTGTCCTTGTAGCCCGATGACGAAAACAAGACGATCGGTGGCCGGTCACATACACAATTGAAGAAGCTGTAAGGTGCCAGATTGGTCCGGCCATCGCTGTCTTGTGATGAAATCCAGCCAATCGGCCGGGGTGCAACAATTGCCTTGAATGGATTGTGTGGCAGGCCGTGATCGTTTTTCTCAGTGTCGTAATACATGTGTTTAGTCAGCTTGTGTCCAGTTGGAGATCAATTGTGCAAGGTCGGGGCGCTGACGCTCAACAGGAGGCTGCGTCGCCGTACCGATGTGCACGAAGCCGGCAAAACGCTCATTTTCACCGGCACCCAAATACCGGCTTGCCTCTTCGTCAAAGGCAAACCATTCAGTCAGCCATTGCGAAACATATCCTGATGCGGCGGCAGCGGTGACAAGGTTCATGCACACAGCACCAGCCGAAAGTTGCTGCTCCCAAATGGGTATCTTGGGATGCTCGGCCGCAGTGCTGACAACGCCGATGACGCGCGGTGCTCTTTGGAACCGTGTCAGTTCTTTCTGGCGCTGTTCGTAATCAAGTGGTCCGTTCAGGCTCTCACAGCGAGCAGCCAGCCAGGCTCCGATTGTTTCACTCTGCTCGCTCGGGTAAAGCACGAAGCGCCATGGGCTCAGTTTGCCGTGATCCGGAACGCGAGCGGCGATTGTCAAAATGTCCCGGATCTGGTCATCGTCTGGTCCGGGAGAAGACATCGTGACAGAAGGGTGAGACCGTCTTTGTCGCAGAAACGAGAGTGTTTCCGGCGACATTGTGTCTTGATTGGGCATGAACTTATCCTGTTGAGATAGTTTCATTTGCAACTATCAACTAATTGATTAGCCGCAAAAGTCAACTTCTATCTGAAACGTCTTGAATTCGCCCGAATTTAAGTCCCATTAGGGACCGAAATTCAATCCGGGTTGTTGAATAAAAATTTGGTGTTTTTTGCCGGCGCTGTTGGGGCAATGAAACCGACCGATCTCCTTTGCTTCGACAAATATCGTCTGAAGCGCGGAAGCTCTGATCCCGACCGACAACCGCGATTGGAATTAAATGCAAAAGACTGGTAAAACACGTCGAGTCAAAAAGATAATGAAACGGGCATGTTAAAAACACCAATTGTCTCAGGCGGGTACGGTTTAAACAAACCTGTAGCAGCGGCAGCGCAAGCACTGCTTGTTTGCATGACACTCCTGTTTGTGAGCAGCACCGCTTTTGCGCAGACCTTGGAAGCTCCCATGCCCCCGGCCAAGAAGCCGGACCCCAACGCTCCCGTTGAAAACCCGATCATCAATCTGCTCGACCGCGAACCTGAGCCACTGTTTTCAGACGTACTGCTTCCAAGCCCATATGCCCCGACAAGATCTTCAGCGACAGACGTCGCAAGCGGTCTTCAGGAAGGCGCACTTTACCTGATGGCAAAGCTCACCGCTGACGCAAAGCCGCTCTATGATGGGCTGATCTGGCGCATTTATTCCGAGACCACCAATACGGATGGACGGCTGCAACTTGTGGCAACGCACAAGGGTGGCGACGCGGAATTTCGCCTGGAGCCGGGCTCGTACCTCATCCACACTGCCTACGGCTATGCCCAATCCACCAACAGGATCATGATTGGCAAGGAAGTCCAGTCAAAGATGGTGACGCTGAATGCCGGCGGCATCAAATTCGGAGCGACACTCAAAGACGGTCAGACGATTGATGGCAAACCCGTTTCTTTCGACGTCTATGGATTGGAATTCGATGAGCGCGGTGAGCGAGACCTCATTGTCAGCAACGTGACACCCGGTTCAATCGTCCGTTTGAATGCCGACACTTATCATGTTGTAAGCCGATACGGCGACGTCAATGCTGTGGTTCGAGCCGATGTCCAGGTGCTCCCTGGAAAACTGACCGAAGCGACGATCTTCCACAAAGCCGCGGGCATTACATTGAAGCTCGTCAACGAACGCGGTGGTGAGGCAATTGCCAACACCACCTGGTCCGTATTGAGCCCGGGCGGCGATGTCGTCGTTGAAGCCACCGGGGCTTTTCCCGACTTTGTTTTGGCGGCTGGTGAATATGAGGCACTCGCGCGCAACAACGGCCGAACATATCTTCATACATTTGAAGTAACCCCGGGCGAAGATCGAGAAGTCGAAGTGGTGACATCCGTGAGTGAATTGTCGTCTCAGCAAGCCACTATCAACAACTGACCTTCAAAGCCGACAATATTGTAGGACGGTCAACCGAGTCGCGTCATTTTCAATCGCGTCGACCGAGCAGTTTACCCGAGCTGACGCAGGGTCCCATCTCCATCACCTTGGTCTGAAGAAAATCCATGACTTCCTTCTGATCCTTGAAACCCGACAAGGTTTCGTAGGAGATTGGATTTCCAGCCCGCGCTGTAATCACCGTCCCTAGAATGCGCCTGAATTCACGCACCAGCAATGACAGGCGCAAGGTCAGCGAGTACTTGCTGACCAGATGAAACAGCCAGGAATTCTGCCCCTCAAAATAGAGCGGCAGGACAGTCGCCCGCGATGAGCGGATCATCTTTGCCGTAAAGGTTTTCCAGGGCAGCTCTTCTGCACGACCGAACGGTTTGGCTGCGGTCGCGACGCCACCACCGGGGAACACGATGATTGTCGTGCCTTCCTGAAGCAGCCGCAGCGCTTCCTTTCGGGTCTGCATGTTGGTCTTCAAGGCCTGCTTGGTCTCTTCAAAATCAACAGGCAGAGAAAACGGACGGACTTCAGGAACCTTCAGCAACTCATTGTTGATCAGGATCTTGAAAGGACGGTCCAGCTGTTCTGCAAGCGCCAGAATAGCCAGTCCATCACCAATGCCATAGGGATGGTTCGCAATCAGGACCAAAGGACCTTCGGGAAGGTTCTTCGGAGGCCATTCGCCATCCGTAACGGCAACATCCAGATTGATCAGCCCGAGCAAATCGCTCCAGATGTAGTCGGACGTGCCGACCATGGTGTGCTTCCACACTTCATAAAGATCGACAAGCTTGCGACGTCCCGACAATCCCTCAATGGCACGGATTGTCCACCGCTTCAGTGGCGGGTGCTCGGGATTTGCGTAACTGAATTCAGCGTAGTTCACGGCCGTTGTCTTGAACCTGATGAAACTCTGGTAAATCAGAAACCCAATACCAGAAGCTCCGTTTCAACAATGTGACAGCACATTGCCCCAGGGGATACCCCAGCGTAAGGGCAATGTGCAAGCTGTTAGAATCTCCTACTCAGGAGACGACGCACTAGCGAAGATCGGGCGGTGTTGCTTCCTCGACAAAGGCCGCGACAGCCTCCTCCAGCCCCATGGCCTTCTGGTCCTTGGAACCCAGGCGGCGAATATTCACTGTCTTTTCTTCCGCTTCACGCATACCACAAACAATAATCACCGGAACTTTGGCAAGCGAGTGTTCGCGAACCTTGTAGTTGATCTTCTCATTGCGGAAGTCTGTTTCAACTTTCAGACCTTTCGACTTCAGAAGATCGGCAACTTCCTGTCCGTAAGCATCGGCCTCTGAGGTAATGGTCGCAACCACGATCTGCAAGGGCGCAAACCAGAGCGGAAAGTGTCCGGCATAGTTCTCGATCAGGATACCAAGGAAGCGTTCCATAGATCCGCAGATCGCTCTGTGGATCATGACCGGAGTTTTCTTCTCACCGTTATTGTCGACATAGAACGCACCGAAGCGCTCCGGCAGATTGAAGTCCACCTGTGTGGTGCCACATTGCCATTCACGACCGATCGCATCTCGCAAGGTGTATTCGAACTTCGGACCGTAGAAAGCGCCCTCACCCGGAAGAATGTCGGTTTTCACCCGTCCTTCGGACTCCGCCTCGATCCGCTTCAGCACATCGGCCATGATCGTTTCGGCATGATCCCAGGCTTCATCGGTGCCGACACGTTTTTCTGGACGGGTCGACAATTTGACAACAATCTCGTCAAATCCGAAGTCCTTATAAACCGAGAGAATGAGATCGTTGATCTTCATACACTCGTCGGCCATCTGCTCTTCGGTGCAGAAAACGTGGGCATCGTCTTGCGTGAACCCGCGAACGCGCATCAGCCCATGCAGTGCACCTGACGGTTCGTAGCGGTGAACCACACCAAATTCAGCAAGGCGCAACGGCAGATCACGATAGCTTTTCAAGCCGTGTTTGAAGATTTGCACGTGCCCCGGGCAGTTCATCGGCTTCAAGGCAAAGACACGGTTGTCCTCAGCTTCAGGGTCAGCGCACTGCACGGAGAACATGTTTTCTTTGTACCAGGTCCAGTGGCCTGAAGTTTCCCAAAGCGAAGTGTGCAGAACCTGCGGTGCATTCACTTCGTTATACGTGTCTCGCAGCACACGGCGTTTATAGGCAATCAGGTTCTGGAACATGTCCCAGCCGTTCGGATGCCAGAAAACGACGCCAGGCCCCTCTTCCTGGAAATGAAACAGATCCATTTCACGTCCGAGCTTCCGGTGATCGCGCTTTTCCGCTTCTTCCAGCATACGAAGGTAGCCTTTCAGCTCCTTTTCGTTATGCCAGGCCGTTGCGTAGATCCTGGACAACATTTCGTTGTTGGAGTCGCCGCGCCAATATGCTCCGGCAACCTTCATCAGTTTAAACGCATCGCCGATCTGCCTTGTTGAGGCCATATGCGGGCCACGGCACAGATCCAGCCATTGCCCCTGCTTGTAGATCCGGATTTCCTGATCTTCAGGAATGGCATCGATCAGCTCGACCTTGTAGTGTTCGCCTTTGGCGGCAAAAAAGGTTTTGGCTTCTTCGCGGCTCCAGAATTCCTTGGTGAACTGGGCACCACGGCCGATGATCTCACGCATCTTTTTTTCGATGACAGGCAACTCGTCCGGATGGAAAGGCCAGTCTTCGTCAGTATCCGGATTGACGCGTTTGAAATCGTAGTAGAAGCCGTTCTCGATGACCGGACCGATGGTCACCTGTGTACCGGGCCACAACTCCTGAACAGCCTCGGCCATGACGTGTGCTGCATCATGCCGGATTAGCTCGAGCGCACGCGGGTCGTCGCGGGTTACGATTTCAATCTGATGGTCGGCATCGATCGGATCTGAAAGATCTTTCAGTTCCCCGTCCAACGTCATTGCAACTGCCTTCTTGGCAAGCGACTTGGAAATGCCCTCGGCGATTGCCAGACCAGTGGTGCCAGCTTCATATTCGCGCACGGAATTGTCGGGGAAAGTCAGTTGGATCATCTTTTTTCTCCTGCTCACTCCTGCAGACAATGCAGGTAAGCTTCACAAAGGTATTTGGACCGCCTGCTGATAGGGGATTCAATCCGGATCGGCAACCCTTTACCCCTTAAAGCTGGCTAATCGGCTGCTTTGGGTCGTCAACCGGTTCCATCGTTGCTGGTTTCAGACTGACGGCATCGTTGGCTCTAACTTTCGCAGTCTATAACCAAAGGCGGCGGTCGCCGCCGGATCGGCTGAGATTTCACGATGGACGTGCTGGTTTCCGCCTTGTCCGAGATTTTGTCGAGGATGCCATCAAGGTCCTCGATGCTTGGAACCGCGAGACGCGCAACAAAACAGTCTTCCCCCGTCACCTTGTCGCATTCGCAAAACTCAGGGATGTCCTGAATGAGCTGTTGCACGATATGCAATTTTCCCGGCAACGGCCGGATCCTCACGATTGCCTGGAGACTGTAGCCCAGCGCCTTAAGATCGATCTCTGCAGAAAAACCGCGCACGATGCCACGATCTTGTAAGCGGCGGATCCTTTCCGAAACGCCCGGTGAAGACAGCCCCGCATGTGCAGCGAGATCCTTCAACGACATACGCGCATCGGAAATCAGCGCTTCAACGATCTTTCTGTCCGCGGCATCCAACTTCATCTTTTTCACCATTTTCATCGAATTATCTTACTTAATAAGGCTCATAGTACAAAAAGTCTAATTTTCGTTATGTAATTCGTCCCAACACTTTGTCACCCTTGGAAACATCGGAACCCAAGGAGGCTAAATTGGACAAGACACTTCGCGGTGCTGCCGAAATGACGGCGGCCATGACCATTCTCGGAACGATCGGCCTGTTCGTTGTCCTGTCAGGAGAAGGCGCAATTGATGTCGTCTTCTGGCGCTGCGCCTTTGGCGCTCTCGCATTGCTGGTCATTTGTTCGGCCCAAGGCCTGTTGCGAGGCCAGCTGACACTCAAGACGCTTTTGATGGCCGCACTTGGTGGTTTTGCGATCGTCGTCAATTGGGCGATGTTGTTCAGTGCGTATGGCGAAGCATCTATCGGGGTCGCAACCGCCGTTTACAACACTCAGCCATTCATTTTGGTGGGCTTTGGAGCCCTGTTCCTGAAGGAACGCATTTCTTCGGTTAAACTTGGCTGGCTTGCGTTCGCGTTCCTTGGGGTTTTGTTGATCATTCAAGCCAAACCCGCAACAGCTGACTATATCGGTTCCAACTATGCACTTGGAATTGCCTTGGCCTTGTCGGCAGCATTTTTCTGGGCAGTAGCCGCACTTCTCACGAAAAAACTGACTGGCACACCACCGCAGCTGATCGCCCTTATCCAGGTCTGTGTAGGTATCTTGATGCTTGCCCCGTTTGTAAGCTGGTCGGCGCTACCGCAGACCGGGACATCCTGGGCAGCGCTTGCAACTCTTGGCATTGTCCATACCGGTATCATGTATGTATTGATGTATGGCGCTGTCCAGAAATTGCCGACCTATCTACAAGGCGCGTTTTCATTCATCTATCCAGTTGTCGCGATCCTGGTCGACTACGTCGCTTTCGGCCATCAGTTGCATGTCCCGCAGCTGATTGGTGCCGCTGTTATTGTTCTTTCCGCCATGGGACTGACCTTTGGCTGGAAACTGTCACTTGGCCGAAGAAAAGGCCAATGTGTGTCCTGAGCAAGCAGATATGAATGAAAGTCAATCCAGACGATCATCGCGTTCAATCAAGTCGATGATCGTCTGGAATATGCTGACCGGTCCACCGGCCATATCGCCAGGGACACCACCATCGCGCATCTTTGGGCAAGTCATCCGGGATTGGATCAAATCCGGATGCACCCCAGGGATTGCATCTGAGAATGCGCGACAATCCGACCCAACCGCCTGCCCAGAAGCCAAATCGCCTGATTGACTGCTCGGTGTAATCCGAACATGTCGGCGCGTATCGGCAGGATCGCCCCATGACAAGGGAAAGAGAGTGTCGGTAGATCCAGATCAAACCAATAGCAACGCGACCAGGCACCGTGAGGGGTCGCGCATTTTCTTTATCTGGTGAGATTGGCGAACACATGAAGGTGCATGTGATTGCCCTTAAGCAACCACACTGTCCTGACCGACCTTAGCCTCGATCTGATCAAGGGCGTCGACCACCGCATCAAACGTCAAGAGCGTTGAAGTGTGGCGAGCCTTATATTCGCGCACGGGTTCAAGAAACTTTAGGTCCTCAAAACGCCCAGTCGGCGCTTCGCCACCCTCTTTAAGCATAGCGCGCATGGTGTCACGGACATCTCGTAATTCATCAGCGCTGGCTCCTACAACGTGACGGGCCATGATCGAAGATGATGCCTGTCCAAGTGCGCAGGCTTTGACGTCGTGGGCAAAATCCGTCACCACGCCATCTTCAACACAAAGATCCACAACAACGGTCGACCCACAAAGTTTTGAATGGGCCTTGGCGGTGGCGTGAGGATGCTCAAGACGGCCAATCCGCGGGATGTTGCCTGCGAATTCCAGGATCTTAGCGTTATAAATGTCGTCCAGCATTCTCGCCTCTTCGTGAAAGCCAGTGATCGCGTGCCACATTGATGGCATGGTGCTTTCATATATATAGATCAGTCGCCACGGCAATTTCGCAAGGGGCAGAGTGGTCGCAGTTGGCAATTAGGCGTGACGGATGCACGTTCGATACCGACTAAACCCGCTCAGAAACTGTGCGTTCGCTTATTGTGTGGAGTATGATAATGGACCCGGCTTCAATAGAAAATAGAGGGCCGTCCCTTTGATCTGTGCACAGGCAAGCGCCGTATGACGAGTGAAACGGGTAATTTTGCGAGGATCCCCATGGATGCTGTCCTCAAGCCGGTTGAAAAACCGTTTGAAAGAAAAACGCCGGATCAATTGCACCGGCCAAATCGTGAGGAAGTAGAAGCGGCAGTACGAACCATTCTTGCCTGGACCGGGGATGACCCAGACCGAGAAGGTCTGGTAGACACCCCCAAACGGGTCGCCAAGGCACTGAGCCAGCTTTACAGCGGGTATTTTGAAGATCCCGCCGAGCATCTTGAGCGTACTTTCGAGGATGTCGGCGGATATAAGGATATTGTGCTTGTGAGGGGCATTCCCTTCCATTCGCATTGCGAACATCACATGCTGCCGTTTATCGGCGAGGCGCATATTGCCTATTATCCGGCCGAAGGTGTTGTTGGCCTTTCGAAGCTTGCTCGCGTTGTCGACATTTTTGCAAAACGTCTGCAAACACAGGAAAACTTGACGGCGCAGATTGCATCGGTCATTGACGATGCCCTGGCGCCGCGGGGACTGGCCGTGTTGCTGGAAGCTGAACACCAATGCATGACCATGCGCGGTGTCCAGAAACAAGGCGTCTCAACGATTACCACCCAGTTTACCGGAGTTTTCCAGGACGACCCGGCCGAGCAGGCCAAATTCATGTCTCTGGTACGCGGCAAAGGCATTTGACACCAAGGCCCTTGCCGGAAGATTTCTGACAAGGGCTTTTCTCATGACTGACATCGTTTTTTCCGAACGTGGCGACAAGGATACGGTCGAAACGGGCGATCTTCTGATGCCCAAATACGACGCCGACGGACTTATCGTCGCCGTGGTAACGGACCACGTGTCCGGCGAAGTTCTCATGGTCGGGTATATGAATGCAGAAGCGCTCCGACGAACGATTGAAACCGGCGAAGCCTGGTATTGGAGCCGCTCGCGCAAAGGCTTCTGGAAAAAGGGCGAAACATCGGGCCAGGTGCAAACGGTTCATGAGATTCTGACCGATTGCGATCAGGATGCCCTGGTTCTGAAAGTCTCGGTCGCTGGCAATGGCGCAACCTGTCACGTTGGTTATCGCTCATGCTTTTTCCGGAAGGTGACCAGCCCGGCATCGGGTACGGCTCGGTTGGAGCGCGTTGAAGCAGAACGCGTTTATGATCCGAATGAAGTTTACGGCAAGCACTGACAATGTGTCGCAAAAAGTGGGGGCAGGTACTTGCCAGTTTTCAGAGAAGCCTACGGATCCTTGAAAACATGAAAAACCAGCCCCTCAACCCCCTTGCCGAATTCCTTGCGCAAGACTGAAGTTTCCTCTGGTCCGTATCTCAGGCCAACAGTCTCAACAGTTCGCCGGATATGGTCAGAATTGTGGGCGTAACGTCCGCTCGCGTTCAGTTGGAACGCCTCTTTATCTGTTTCCAGCATTTCGACGCTCGCCACCAAAACGCCTCCCGGCTTCAGAGCCTTGTCGAGCGCTTCAAAAAACGGCGTCAGATCGCCGAGATAACAGAGTGTGTCAACGCAGACGCATAAATCAAAGTGAGTTGGCAGATCTGCGTTCAAAAATGCAATCAGCTCTCCCTCAACGAGAAAGTCATATGCATTGCGCTGAGCTGCCTTCTGCAACATACCAGGAGACAGATCCACACCCGTCAGCCGACCACTTACATCGCGTATCAACGGACCGCACAAGCCGGTCCCGCAACCGAGATCTGCAACGTCTGGAAACGGTGCACCAGACCGCTCTGCAAGAAGCTTTACGGCATTGGCCACCCTTTGGGGCGTGTTGTACTCAAGTATTTCAAGCACTTCGTCGAAGCTGTCTGAAAAGCTGTCAAAATGCGATTTGACATAATCTTCCGGAACCTGCGCCAGTTTCTCGCCACGCGCAGCGGCCAGGTGGAACTTGAGAGAAGTGTCGTCCGGGTTTTGGTCAACGAGTTTTTCCAAATGTTCGGTGGCACGATCTCCGTGACCGAGCTCGTGTAAAAACCGCACGGCCCTGACCGCGTGAAATGGTGTTTCAACACCAAGCGTCAGGCCTGTGTCCAACGCTTCAGCCGCTTCATCGAGCTTCCCTGCCCGTCCCGCTGCAAGACCATAGATGCGCCAGGCGTCTCCTTTGTTCGGGTAACGATCTTTCAAATCGGCAAGTCTTCTCAGAAGCTCGTCGTTGCGACCCGCTTCTCCGGCCAAAATTCCAAGGTTGTGCCACGCGTCCTTTTGGTCCGAATCCAGTTCCACAGCCAAAATATATTCAGCAAACGCTTCCTCTCTGCGGCCAATCAGTTTGAGAATGTTACCGAGATTGTTCCGGGCAAACGCGTTGTTCTCGTTAATGTGCAACGAATGCCTTATGAGGGATAGAGCGTCTTCCGGGTCGTCTTTCTTGAACAGCAAGAGCCCGAGGTAGTGAAGTCCGTCAGGATGATCCGGATTTGCAGCGAGAACATCCTTGTAGGCGGCCAAGGCCGCTTCCCCATTTCCTTGCCGGTGCGCTTCCAGACCTTCTGCAAATCTCTCTTCGATATCCAATGACCTGTCCCCCATCAGCCAATGACTCTCGACCGTCAGCTCTTGATCTACATAACCTTAAGGAAGCCCGTAGTCTTTCGCTAGATGTTCATTCAATTCCGAACTCCCGCCTTGGAACAAGACCTCAGGAAAAAGTCTAATCAGAATATTCATTCAACATCTATGCAGTATAGTGACATGAGTATTTTTCCGCACGTCGGAATACTGATCAATCATCGTATTTCACCTGACGTCTTGCGTATTAGTCCGAATATTTTCCAATGCCGTTTTTGCCTACACTTATCGAGACCAAGAAATTCGAATGGCTACGTCGGTCGAAAACCTGATCACGGGAGGGGATCATGTCTGTCGAGCGAAATTTTCCAGCGGCGCATGTGCAGCTTCGAGATGTTTCCAGCTCACCGGAAGACCGGCTCATCAGGCCACCCTGGACGAGTGAAACGTCAATTCAGAACCATTGCACTGGATGCGATGCGTGCGTTCATGCCTGCCCGCAACTGATCTTGCGGCCTGACAAGGACAACAAGCCATTCGTAGATTTCGATGCAGGAGAATGTACATTTTGTGAGAAGTGCGCACTCGCCTGCGAAGAACCGGTCTTTGACCTTGCCAAAACTGCACCTTGGAAACACAAGTCGGTCGTGGCTTCGAGTTGTCTTCAGAACAATGGCGTAAGTTGCCAGCTGTGCAGCGACGTTTGCCCGGTTTCGGCGTTCAGGATTGAGACAGCCGGGGCTCGAAAGGGTCATGTTGTGGTAGATACGGAACTGTGCACGGGTTGCGGCTCATGTGTCAGCACTTGCCCATTGGGTGCTGTTTCTTTGAGGGAGCTGCCGGCAGCTGATCCTGTAGCGGCCTGAAGCGCATCAACTTCAACTACAATATTCTGGCCAGCTCACAGTGGACTGGCGGCAACCCTGCCTCGCCAGGAATTGCCGCAGCAGCGTTCGATTGAGGACACGGCGCGATAAAAGGCTGCGGTTGCCTATGCCATCGTGATGTAGCTGCGCATTTGCTCAGCTTCCAGCTCAACTTGGGCAATCTTGTATTTGACGACATCACCGATTGAGATCACCCCCGTCAGCTTGCCGTCCTTGACAACCGGCATATGACGAAAGCGGCCTTGTGTCATCCGTGCCATCACTTCGTTGACACTGTTGCCTTCAGTGCATGTGACAACCTCTTTCGTCATCACTGCGGTAACTGGAACATTCAGCGAAGACGGGCCTTTGGTTCCAATCGTCCGAACAATGTCGCGTTCAGAAATGATGCCCTCTATTTCCTTGTCGCCATTGCAAACAACCACAGCACCAATCTTATATTTTGCCAGGGTTTCACAAATTTCGCTCAGAAGCGCTTCGCTCCGCGCGGTAATTGTATCGTGGCCTTTCCCACTCAATATTGCGGCAACGGTCATTTAAAAACCTCCCATGGCATCAATGCCCCGTAACAGGCGGGGTACACGCATCATTGCAAAAAAAACAGTCCGCGCAAACCGTTGTGATGCCGCAGTTGGTCAGGAAGATCGACGTTGTGGGACCGGGTCGAAAAACGGAAACAGGGCAAGACCGGCGAGGAAACCACCAATGTGGGCCTGCCAGGCAACACTTGCAGGCTGCCCCGCCACGGGTCCGCTCATAATGCCGAAGAATAGGTTCAAACCGAACCACACCGCAACAAAAACGAGGACCTGTTGATTGCGGAAGCATTCGGCAAGCGGCTGGGCCGGGACAAAATATGCTGCTTGATCTGACCGACGGAATGCACCAAGCGGACCACCCAGTTCAAATACGAACCGGATTGCGGCTGCCATCTGACCTGACACGGCAGCCGAGGCTCCAATCATGGGTGCTGATTCTCCCCAGTGCGTGGCCAGATGAGCAAAAGCGCCCCCGACCGAACACACGGCAGAAAACGCCAAGAACCGTCCAATTCCAAACCGTCGGGCCACTGCGCTGCCGAAAATCGCCATCCAGAGCAGATTGAAGATGATGTGCATGGCGCTGCCGTGCAGCAACGAATAGGTTATGAAACTCCAGAAACTGGACACCATCTCCAGAAATGAAAGGCTGGAAAGGGCTGTGAATTTCACCGGCCAAAACGCAAAGAGATAAAGGATCCAATTGTCCCAATTGACTGGCAACACAATTGTACGCAGCAGATGAATGACAATCATCGCGCCGGCGAGCCAGATGATGATATTGGGCAAATTGAACACCGGCGGCTCGGAGGGACGGTTCTGCCTCTGATCCTGCTCAGCTTTTTCGCGTCGGGCGCGCTCTTCGTCAAATCGATATACGTTCATCAACCTTCAGCCTTTCCATCTCTCTTCTAAGCCAGAACAACAACAAAACAAGTGCAGCATTCATCTGCGCGCTCTGCATTGTGTGACATGGTGAATTCCAGAGAGAGATCGGAAGCGTCTTTCGCTCCTGTCAGAAGCTGCCGCAGAAAAACAAAGCGCCGGCTGTCGCAGACGACAACCGACGCTTCGTAACGCCCCCCTGAAGCCGGTCGCGTCCCCACAACGCTCCGTCAAGGACTATGGTTCACTTCGCCGGCGCAATTAATCCGAAGTGGCATTTTCAGCTCTTTTCTTCGGTTCGCTGCCAAGTGTTCTGACAACAGGCTCCTCCCACCCGTCATCACCGTGAACTGATCGTTAAGCTGCCAGCCCGCACCTCGAAAAACAAGCTTTACCGATCATTAACCTTAATTTCTGCCATCGGCGATGCCGACGGCCGGAAATTGGCCGACCTAACGACACCCAATCGCCTCTCAACTTGGCATGCGCCCTGCTTCGTAGGGAGCAAACACTCACAGGGAAACGAAAAACGTCCCGTTTTGAAACAAGAGTTGTCTTGAGACGAAACAACGGGACCAAATCGGCATAGAGGCGATACCAGATGAAACACGGCGTGACGCAAACTCTTTATTCGTATTGGGACAACCTGCGCGGCGCCCGCCCTGCCCCGAACCGCAGCGAAGTTGATCCCGGTGAAATTCGCGGGCTGTTGGGCGACACATTTATTCTAGAAACAAACGGTCCTAGGGACGTGCGGTATCGTCTGGCCGGCACCCGATTGTGTTCTGCGCATTGCCGTGAGCTGAAAGGGCGCAACTTTCTGCGAGGCTGGAACGACAAGGACCGGGAAGCCTTGGAAAGCCTGATTGCGGCGATCACAGAAGACGCCGCAGCAGCCGTTATCGGCATAAACGGACACACTGAACGCGATCAAATTCTCCAGATGGAAATGCTGCTGGTGCCATTGAATGTGCCCGGCGAAGGACGCATTCGAATTCTTGGTAGCTGTACTCCGATGGAAAAACCTTATTGGATCGGTCTGCACCCGATCCTGAAACAATCCATCAGCAGCCTGCGCCTGGTGTGGCCGGATGAGCGTCCGTATTTCGTCGATGCACCGGCTGCACTCAATCCAATCGTTCCGCGCTTTACCGCTGAAGGCATGTCCATGCCGACACCGCCCTTGCCCAAGGGTGCCGAAAAGAAAGTCGGTCATCTGACTGTCTATTCGGGCGGAAAGTCCTGACCAAACTGAATGCCGCCGGTCCATCAAATCGCCACCGGCGGCAGTTGCCTTTGAAATTCGGCAAGACCTATCCGCGCTGACCGTTTCCCATGTTCTTTGCGACTCGCCGTGCCTGAGATTTGTTCATCCATGATGGAAATGACTGTCAAAGCTCGTTTTACGCGAAATTTTGCCCCAAACTGCCAAATGAAAACAATTTAGTCACTCCTAGCCCTAGATCTGCGCGTCTTGTGGGGTACACTCTTACACATCGTTAACCCCAGCTGCCTAAAGTGATTCAAACACGTCTTTTGAATCGCATCCCTGGCCGGGGAAACGCGATTTGCGCGCGGATTTGGATAGAGCAGGCATGACCGCCGGATTGGCAACAGCTACAGAAGGAAGCAAATCGCTTCAAGTCACTGATCGCCGGCGACATCAACGGGTTCAGGTAAACATTCTTGGCCGGTTTATGCTCGAGGATCGACGCGAGTATCCGTGTCAGGTCATTGATATGTCCCCGGGCGGTCTTGCCATGATTACGCCGGTGACCGGCCAGGTCGGTGAGCGCGTCGTTGCATATCTCGATCATTTGAGCCGTGTCGAAGGTCGCATTTCCCGACTGATCGACGGCGGATTTGCGGTCGAGCTGCGAAACACTGTCCGAAAACGCGACAAGATTGCCAACGTCCTGACCTGGCTTGCCAACAGAGACGAATTGAACCTTCCCGAAGATCGTCGCCACGATCGGTTCGTTCCCAAGAACCCAATGACAAAGATGATTCTCCCGGACGGCTCCGAGCATGTCTGCCGCATTATCGACGTTTCTTTGTCGGGTGCGGCGATTGCCACTGATATTCTGCCGGAAATGGGTGATGGCATCACGCTTGGCAAAATGTACGCGCGCGTGGTTCGCAAGATCGAAGGTGGCATCGCGGTTGAGTTCGCGGCGGTTCAAAGCCGTGAACTGCTCGAACATCACATCTCGGCTCCCGAAGAGAACTGATCCTCCAAATCTTCTTTGCAAGTCATTGAGACCGCGCTCATTTGAGCGCGGTTTTTTTGCTCTTCAGCCAAAGCCTGGTCGTTTGTTGCAAGTTTTTTTGACTTTTTTTGGGGTCGTGGATCGCGCCGTTGGCACTGATTTCAACTCTCGTGGCACTGTTTTGCCGCCGGCCGCTTGAAAGAAAGCTCCCTGCTGCTGCAACCAAAAACACCTCTTTCACAATGACTTGCAGAACTTAGATACAATTTTAGCTAAATTTGAATCAAGTTTTATTTAAATAAAGCTCAAATAGTAATAAAAATAAACTCAAACAATCATCAAATACATTTAGCTTTTTACTTTGAAGATTTTCTCGAAGTAAAAAGCATTAGGTCATCGTTGCGTCAGCCTTGGGGAGGGCGTTACGATGAAATTACTTCGGAATATCTTGTTCACCTCTACTTTGTTGATGAGCGCATTTGCAGCTGGGACCGCTGCAAACGCTGATCCCGGCCGGTTCATGGACATGAAGAAGTCCGTGAAAGCGCCGATCGGACACAAACAGTTTTGTCAGGACAATGGCTGGGCCTGTCCTCGTGAAAGCTATGACCCTGTCGTCGTACAGCTCAATGAAGAGCTCTGGCAGCAACTCATTGCCGTCAACGCCGAGGTCAACCGCAGAGTGAAACCGATGACGGACAACGATCTCTTCGGCAAGGAAGAGCATTGGTCCTATCCGGTCAACGGTTACGGAGACTGCGAAGAATACGTTCTGGAAAAGCAACGCGTGCTGATGGAGGCCGGTTGGCCCAAGAGCGCTCTTCTGATCACGGTCGCGAAAGACGTTCAGAACTCTGGTCATGCTGTCCTGACGGTCCGGACGGATCATGGAGACATGATCCTCGACAATCAGATCGAAGCGGTGTTGCCCTGGTACTCGACGCCTTATCGCTACATCAAACGTCAGTCCGCCAGCTCACCTGTAGCCTGGACAGGCATAGCGGATACGCGTGTGACAACTGTCAGCAGCGTCTCCAGGTAACACGGTCAGCCCTGCAACAGCAGGAGACCGCAAGGATTGGGATTGGCGCTGCATTTGACGTTGCGCCTACTTGGACGATCCGGTCGCGTCCCCACCCTCCCCATCCCTACCACGACCGGATCCAGGGAACCGGCCCGCCCCCCGCAGGCCGGTTCCCGATCCTTTTACGGTCGGGATAAAGATGTACCGGAAACCAGAAACCGTGAATCAGGTCTCGGAAAGGCCCGCCTTGAACCGTTGCCAATTGCGGACATAGCCTTCAGCGGACTTGGTTATGTCCGCAGCTGCTTCCGGTGGAAGTTCGCGAACGACTTTCCCCGGAATTCCGACCACGAGCGAGTTGTCAGGGATCACCTTGCCCTCACCTATGAGAGCATTCGCTCCTATGATGCAATTGGACCCGATGATGGCACCATTCAGTACAGTGGCTCCCATGCCGATCAGAGAATTGTCCTTGATCGTGCAGCCATGCAGGATCGCATTGTGGCCGATGGTACAGTCAGCTCCAACTGTCAGAGGGAACCCCATATCCGTATGGAAAACGCACCCGTCCTGCACGTTTGATCTTTCACCAACGCTGATCGGCTCATTGTCGCCGCGCAAGATGGCGCCGAACCACACGCTCGCCTCTTCTGAAAGACGAATGTCCCCAATCAGGACTGCAGTTGGAGCCACCCAATAAGCTTCGCTTTCAGGAAAACTGGGAACACGTCCTTCGAGTGCGTAGAGGGTCATCAGTCTTAGAACCCAGCCACAATGAGCGCGACATTCATCACCATCACGCCCGAACAGACACTCCACATGCCTGCAATCGTTGACGAAGCCACAAGCCAGCCCAGTGGACGTTTCTCAATTCTGCGTCCGCGTATGGCGTTTCGCATGATGATGAAGGGTCCGGCAAACACACAAAGAGTAATGCCGGTCAGAAAGCTCAAAAACCCTTCGCCGCCGAAGTTGAACTTCGGGGGCTCTTTGGTGACAAGCTGGTAAAGACTGCCGAGGACTCCTGCCGCCACAAAGCCGGCACTCGCGATGTATCCAACGAGAAGTAGGTCCAACAACACGCCCATTAACCCCTTGTTAACCTTCCAGGCAGGAAAGTGATTAAGAAATACTAAACGGTCAAGTGCAAACACCGTGCCGGAAAGCCGAATGGGCGAAAACCCTGAAAATCGGCCGGCCATGCCGGTCCCTCACCATTCCTATTGCGGGACAATTGTTTCGCTTCGGGACATTGTGTGCCAGATCAGTGCAATGCGCCTTGCGGAGTTGGGCCGTTGATTCCAGTTACGCTGCCAGAGCCCATTGGCAACCGCTCACGCATATTCACCTACCTGTCTGTGGCCATTTGTCTTTTGGCTGCAGCCTATATCTTTGAACGTGTCCGCTTTTGGGCAGATCACTTGCAAGTGATGGGAAGCATTCCTGCTGAACCGATCCAGATAGCCATTGGACCAACCGGGTTCGTAGTCCCTCCTGATTACGTGATCAGTCAGCGCAGAAACCTGCTCGAACAGCCTTCGTCGTCCAATTATGTCCGGCTTGCAATGACATGGCCCGGTCTGGGGCCGCATACCAGCGGAAGCAGCCTCTTGGGTGACGAGCTGATCCGGATCGAGCTTGAACACAATCCAGGCCGCGAAAGTCTGCGTGCGCGACTGGATCCGTTTTACAGACGACTTGCGCGGGGTGGTGAACTGTCCGGCCCAGGAGGCCTCAAACTTCTCAACCTGTCCCGCCTAGGTGGCAAGCGGTCAGACATGATCGTCTATGACCCTTCAAAACAAAACGGATTTATCGCCAGATGCCGCCAGCAAAGCTCAACTTCGAAGGCCACCTGCCACCGCGCGGTACAGTTCTCCTCCGGGCTTGACCTGCGGTATTCGTTTGACAGGTCTCTCTTGTCAGACTGGCGACGTCTTGACCGAGCCGTGCTTTTGAAAATCGATAGCTTCAAAGCCCGATAACCGATAGCAACCGGCGCATTGAAACAAAAAAGGCGACAATCCCTCAGGATGCCGCCTTTTGACAGGTCGTGTTCTGATCAAGCGATCTCAGACATCTTCCAGGTCGATTTCCAGGATCGCCATCTGGAAATTCCAGCTCAGGTCCTCATCTTCATCGTCCCTGAAAATCACGCCGATGAACTCCTCGCCGATATAGACTTCAGCGCTATCGTCCTTTCGCGGACGTGCACGAACCTGAAGGCTTGCCAGTTCAAATTTCGATTGCAGATAAGCTTCAATCTTGCGGATTTCGTCGGGCTTCACAGGGCTCTCCTGTTGGTACTTTGGAAAAAATATCTGGCGCGGACCCTACAGGACAGGGCGGAAATACAAAAGGAATTCCGCCCGCTATCCCCGTCTTCCTGATCGAAGAATGCCAAAAAATGAACACCCTTTATCAAGAGCCCTCGCTCAGCAACTGATTCATGCTGCGGGCTGGCTCGGGACACCCGGCTTTACCGACAATCTTGGCCGGCACACCCGCGACAGTGGTATTCGGTGGCACGTCTGACAGGACGACGGATCCCGACGCGATACGCGAGCAGTGACCTATCTCCAGGTTGCCGAGGACTTTGGCCCCTGCTCCCAAAAGAACGCCGTGGCGAATTTTGGGATGACGATCGCCGCCTTCTTTTCCTGTACCGCCGAGCGTAACACCCTGCAAAATAGAGACATCATCTCCGATCACCGCAGTGCCACCAACAACGATGCCAGTGCCATGGTCGATGAAAATCCCGCGTCCAACCGGAACTGCCGGATGAATGTCAATCTGAAAGACTTCTGATGCGCGACTTTGCAGATAAAGAGCAAAATCCCGACGCCCCTTGCGCCACAGCCAGTTGGCAAGTCTGTGTGTCTGCAGCCCGTGAAAGCCCTTGAAATAGAGCACGGGCTCCAGATAGCGGAAACATGCAGGATCGCGATCGAACACCGCAACGATATCCACCCGGAAGATCTTGGCGAGTTCCGGTTCGTCCGCGAGCGCTTCCAGATAGGTCTGCCGAATGAGGGAAGCAGAAACGATATCCCGACCAAGCCGGTCGCCAAGCCGGTGAAGAACAGCCTCTTCCAGGCTGTCATGATTTAGAACGGTCTCATACACAAAAGACGATAGAGCGGGCTCCGCTGTAACCATCGCCTGAGCTTCGTCTCGCAATTGCTGCCAGACCGGATCGTGGGTCGGAACTTGTTTCAAGCCGGACTTGCTGATCGGTGCCGACATGGCCTGTCTCCTTTTCAAGCCGTCATTACGGTGCCTTGCGGCTGAAGTTCTAAAATAGGACTGACGACTGATATTCCCAAATGAAACTTCCTGATATCAGATATGAAACCCTTTTATGAACCTGGAATTAATTCAATTTCCGGTCACCGGTTCGATCTGCCATGTCTATTGGAGTGCCAATGCCAGACAATTCCGCAAAACCAACTCAATCCGACAATCCGCTTTTGGTTGTGCGCGGGCACGTTGCTGAACTCCTCATAAACGCACCCGACCGCAAGAACGCACTTCCCCTGGCGGCCTGGAGCAGGATCCCCGAGCTATTGGCAGAACTTGCCGAAAGTCCCGACATTCGGGTGTGCGTCGTCAAAGGTGCAGGTGGAAGAGATTTTTGTGCCGGTGCTGATATTTCGGAATTCGAGACCATCAGGTCAACGCCAGAGGCCGCCAAACACTACGATAACATCAACGTGGCAGCCTTTAAAGCATTGAAGGCGCTGGATATTCCCGTTGTCGCAGCGATCAAAGGGCCGTGTCTGGGCGGCGGCCTGGGCGTTGCCCTCGCCTGTGATCTTCGTTTGGCATCGCGCTCTGCTTTTTTTGGCATTCCCGCAGCCAAGTTGGGCCTGGCCTATCCGCCGGAAGCGTTGGGAGATCTTCTTGAAGCCATATCAGCATCCAACGCCAAGCAATTGCTTTTCACCGGTGAACGCATATCCGCTGAAAGAGCGCTCCAGATCGGCCTGATCAATGAAATGGTTGAAGATGGAAGTCTTGATGAACGCATCTCGAAGCTGACGGATAGTTTGTGCGCCAATGCCCCTTTGTCGCTCAAGGCCGCCAAAGGCGCGATTGCCTTGCTCAATCGTCCGGAGGAAACGCGTGACCTTCAAACTGCACTCCAAGACGCACAAACATGCATCGACAGTGCCGACTACAAAGAGGGATACCGCGCATTCCTGGAAAAGCGCGCGCCAGTGTTCAAGGGGGTCTAGAGCAAGCCAGAACGCTTTGATGCTGTCTGAATCACTTTGGAAGAAACTCCTGCCAAGGTGATGATTTCATTTGCCTCTGGAAATCAAACAGGCTCGGCATCGGCCTTCAGCGTCAATAGGAAATCCTCAACGGCGGACGCAAAGACGTCGTTCTTGTCTCCTGCAACCATATGGCCTGCATCGCGGATGTCAGAGAATTGAGCATGAGGCACAAGAGCCTGAAATTCTTGGACGTGTTCCATGGAGACAAGCTCTGAATTCTGCCCCCTGATCAACAGCACAGGCAGTAAAAGGTTGCCCGCCGCCGTCAAAAAGTCTTCCTGGGTCGCAGCCACTTCGTCAGGTGTCTGCCCCTGTTTCGATTTCAGGAAGGCCGGGTCCCAATGCCACCGGTAGCGGCCGTCATCATGAAGCCGAAGGTTCTTTGAAAGCCCCGACAAATCCTTGGGTCTTGAGCGGTTTGGAAGATATCTTGCAATCGCATCCGCAGCTTCTTCGACGCTGGCAAACCCCTGTTCAACTCGGTCTCCCATGAACCCGATGATCTTGCTGACACCGCCCATATCAATACGGGGTGTAATGTCGACCAGAACAAGTGCCGCCAACCCTCCTGGATTTACCTGCCCCTCGGAGAGCATGCCTGCAAACCCTCCCAAAGATGCTCCGACCACAACTGGCTTGGCGTGGTGTTTGTCTTGGATTTGCGACGTAACCGCAGCCAGATCCTTTGCAAAGTCAGCGAACGCATAATTTCCGCTGCCGACCCAGCTGCTTTCCCCGTGGCCACGCTGATCGAGCGAATAGACAGGGTGGCCAAGCCCGGCAATGCGTTCTGAAGCTGCGTCCCAGGAATGACGGGTCTGCCCGCCGCCATGCAACATGACAACGGGCACTTGGCCCTCGCCGTAAAGATCGGCAACCAGTTTGTTGCCTTCTGCGCCTTGGAACTCGACCCGATTCGAACTCATTTGATCTCTCTGATTGCCTGTCTCCAGCCGGTCAGGCCTCCACGTTGTTCAAGAAGGCAAGGACACCTTGTTTGTGTACCTTATCTCCGACAGCGACCATGTGATCGCGACCCGGTATCTCAAGGACATCGGCATGGGGAATGAGAGCCGCCAGTTTCTGAGGTGAGCCGGCAATCTCATCTTCCGTTCCTACGGCAACCAGCACGGGCCGTTCAATTCGTGAAACATCTTCTTCGCTGATTTTCTGACGCGACGAACGCATGCAGGCCGCCAACGCCCGTCGGTCGGATCCTGTTTGCTCGGCAAAGGCCCGGAAAGCGCGGCCGGAGCGATCAACGATGTCCTGTATCCGGTCCGTCTCCAATGCCGATGCAATTGGCTCCGGGTCGCCGACACCGGCGATCATCCCGTATCCCAACCCACTGAACACTGCACGCCGGACCCTCTTGGGATGATTAAGTGTCAGAAACGCCGAGATGCGTGCTCCCATCGAGTATCCCATGACATCCGTTTGCGCGATCCCGAGATGATCGAGCAAACGTCTTGCATCTTCGGCCATCACCGGAGCTCCGTAGGCGCTGGGGTCATAAAATTTCTGGCTCTCTCCATGGCCCCGGTTGTCGAGCGCAATCACACGACGTCCGTCTTTCACAAGCAGATCCACCCAACCTGGATACTTCCAGTTGACATGTTTGTTGGAGGCAAACCCGTGAATCAGGAGAATGGGATCGCCTTCTCCCTCATCCAAATAGGAAATCCGGACGCCGTCATACTCGAACTTTGGCATAAAAGAAATAACCCTTACGTAAACGGAATATGCATTTATCGACCAGATTAAGGTGTTTGGCCTTGGTTGGCAAAGCCGAATTGCGGCCGACAGCAGAAGGACAACATGACGCCGTGGATCGCGGCGACGTGCCACTACCCTTTTGCATTGCGAATGGATATGGTTCGCAAAACTTGATATCCGGCGCGAAGCTCGGAAACGAAAAGGAAAATGACAATGGCGGATCAGGTCGTCCCGCATTTCCAGAACACCAGTGGACATGATTCCGTTGCGATTGGTGCACGCGAATTCATGTGCATCGGCGCAAATCCTCCCTTTGATCATCCTCATGTCTTTCTGGATATGGGCAGCGAAAACGAGGTGGTTTGCCCCTACTGCTCAACGCTCTACAAGTTTGACAGTACATTGCAGGCCAGAGAGTCTTCCCCATCAGATTGCAGCTGGACACCAGCCGCCGCCTAACGTCAAAGCGCCTAGATGAGCACCCATAACGACGCGTCCCATCCGGTCATCATTGCAGGAGCCGGAATCGGCGGCCTCACCGCCGCTCTCGCCTTGAGGCAAAACGGGCACAGCGTTATCGTTATGGAAAAAGCACGCGAGCTTTCCGAAGTCGGCGCCGGGTTGCAACTCTCACCCAATGCCTGCTCCGTATTGGACAGACTTGATGTTCTCAGTTCTTTGAAAGCCACGGCGTACGCGCCAGAAAACTTGAGGCTCTGGTCTGGAGAAACCGGTCGGCAGTTGGCCAGAGTGAGGCTGGGCGCCTATCTCGAACAACGCCATGGCCAACCCTTCTGGGTTATTCACCGGGCCGACCTCCAACGTGCTCTTTTGGAAAAAGTGCATCAAACGCCTGGTGTCGATCTGCGGCTTGGAGCTGAGATTCTCGATCTGTCGCCTTCCCCTTACGGGCATCTCGTCTGCATCTATCAGACAGACGAGATCAATGGGAACCTGGACTGCAAGGCCCTCATCGGTGCCGATGGCGTATGGTCGAAGACCCGCAAACTCGTTCCGGCGCACCAAAACGCGCACTTTAGCGGTCAGGTTGCCTACAGGGCCACTATTCCGCTCGACAAGTTGCCAGCTCGCTGGTCTGGCGATTCCGGCCTGTGGCTGCACAAGAACTCTCATCTCGTCCATTACCCGATCCGCGGCGGACGCGAACTCAATATCGTCGCACTTGCCGAAGAAGCCTGGCAGGACGAAACCTGGTCCGCCAGGGAAGAAAAAGAAACCGTACTTCGGGTTTTCAAGAATTGGCCGGCAGACGTCAGGAACCTCCTGAAGGCTTCTGAAACCTGGCTGAAGTGGGCGCTGTGCAGCGTTGATGCCTCAGGACCCTGGACCCATGGCCATCTGGCCCTGATGGGTGATGCCGCACATGCGATGCTGCCCTATATGGCTCAGGGTGCAGGCATGGCTATCGAAGACGCGGCGATTTTGGCCAAACACCTGCCCGCAGACGTGGAAAATGTGCCCGCGGCGCTCAGAGCTTTTGAAAGGGAACGGAAACCGCGCGTCAAAAGGGTTCAGGAAACAGCGTCAGGCAACGCAAGGACTTTTCATCTATCCGGCATACCCGCATTTGCCCGCGACACCGTCCTCAGATGGTCGAAGCCAGAGGCTTTGACAGCCCGATATGATGACATTTATGGCTGGACACCCGAGCGATAACGAAGGCTTTTGCTTGAGCCTGACTACAAGCTGGGCTAAAGCCAATCCCCATTCATGTGTCAGGGAGTGCTCAAGATGACCGGCCAGCAGGCAGATGACGTTGTAACCGCTGCGTTTCTGGTCATCGGGGATGAGATCCTGTCCGGTCGAACCAAGGACAAGAATATCGGCTTCGTTGCCGACTATATGACGTCGATTGGTATAGACCTGAAAGAAGCCCGCATCGTTCCGGACGAAACTGACGAAATCGTCAACGCTATCAATGCATTGCGTGCCAAATACACGTATGTCTTCACTTCAGGAGGCATCGGCCCAACCCATGACGACATAACCGCTGAGAGCATCGCCAAAGCTTTTGGAGTTCCGTTGAACCTTGATCCGCGAGCGGTCGCTCTGCTTGAAAGCCACTATGCACCGGGTCAGTTCACACCAGCCCGTCAGCGCATGGCGCGCATTCCGGAAGGCGCGGAACTGATAGAAAACAAGGTTTCCAAGGCACCCGGTTTCAAAATCGGAAATGTGCATGTAATGGCCGGAGTTCCGTCGATCATGCAGGCCATGATGGACGCAATCGCACCGACATTGACGACAGGCAAGAAAATGATGTCGGAAACGGTCTCCGCGGACATGCCTGAAAGCCGCATCGCGGAGCGACTGTCGGCCATTCAGGATGCTCATCCGCAAACTTTGATCGGTTCCTACCCCAAGGCCTCTGAAGGCAAATTTACCACACAGATCGTTATCCGCTCACGCGATGAAGACGTCCTGCTGGCCGCGACCAAAGATGTGGCCCAGGCAGTTGCCGAACTTTCGGGATAATCTGAAGGACAAGACATGGAAAACCCTGCACAAAACAAAGCATTCCCGGTCTCCTGGGACATGTTTCACAGAGATTCCCGCGCACTGGCCTGGCGGCTCTCCAGCGAAGGTGAATGGAAGGCGATTGTCTGCATCACCCGCGGTGGACTGGTCCCCGCCGGGATCGTTGCGCGCGAGCTCGGAATTCGGACAATCGAGACAGTCTGCATCGCCTCTTATCACGACTATGACAACCAAGGTCAGCTGCAGGTCATCAAACCGATCGATCCGAAGGTGGTTGATCTTGAAGAAGGTGAAGGCAGTGGCGTCCTTGTCATCGATGATCTCGTTGATACGGGCAAGACACTGAAGGTCGTGCGTGAAATGCTTCCCAAGGCGCACTACGCGACCGTCTATGCCAAGCCTGTTGGCGTGCCCATGGTCGACACCTTCATCACTGAAGTGTCCCAGGACACCTGGATCTACTTCCCTTGGGACATGGGCTGGCAGTTCCAACCGCCGCTCTCCAAGGATACAGCGGGCTGATCGCGGCCCAAAAGACACACTCTGAGAAGATGAACACATTTGCGCTGCTTCTCACCGGAAGGTGATGCCAGCGCCACTATTCCGCCTGAAAAATCTTCATAACGCTGCATGCGGCCGGTCAGACGAAACATCTGGCCGGTCGTTCTGCATCTGACAACGTCACAAAGACAGGCTGCGCCCCGAGTGGTTTCAAGTTCCTGTCAAAGCGATGGGTCAGTCAGCCGAACGCTGCTCTCAGACCAAACTGATTTGGTCGTATTTTTTTGGGATCTGGAATGCTGAACCGACGCCTGTTTCTCGCCTCTGCCACGGCTGCCCTGGTCGCCGGATGCTCTTCTGGCAGCCGGACAGGCAGATTGCCTCTGCAGTCTTCACCCTCAGACACACTTCCCCAGACGGGTCGACGCATTCCGCCGGAATATTTGCAGATGTACCGGGCCATGCCTCAGGAACGTTTTCCGATACCCGCAGTCGATCTCAGCAAGATAGACCCGGCCTACTATAGACGCCTTGTCGACTATTCCTCGCCGGAACCGGCAGGAACAATAGTTGTCGATACGCCAAACCGTTTTCTGTACCTGACCATGGAAAACGGCAAGGCCATGCGATATGGCGTTGGCATTGGACGGGCGGGCTTTTCCTGGGGAGGCAGAGCTCGAATCCAATACAAAAGAGAATGGCCTACCTGGACGCCTCCAGCGGAAATGATTGCTCGGGAACCGGAACTCGAGGAGTTCCGCAATGGCATGCAGCCCGGACTGGAGAACCCCCTTGGTGCAAGAGCGCTTTACATTTTTGAAGGCAACAAAGATACGCTCTACCGCTTGCACGGCACCTCGGAAACCTGGTCAATTGGCAAGGCTGTGTCCTCAGGATGCGTTCGGCTGCTCCAACAGGACGTCATAGATCTCTACAACCGCGTACCCGATGGGACACCTATCGTTGTCCGCCAGGCTTGAGCGGATCTCGCCGGGCCTTGCTCAAATTTCGATTTTAACCGGCTTGACTGCATCAATGCCGTCCAGGCGAACGTCGCAACCGATCGCGTAGGCCTCGACACCGGCATTGCTGGCAGCCTCAAACGCTGCCGCGTAGGCCGGGTCGATATCGGCGGCTAGGTTTAAACGATCACAGTCTGGACGTTGCACGAGAAAAACCATCGCCGCCTTGTGACCTTCAGCAACCATGTCGGCAAGTTCTGCAAGGTGCTTGGCACCTCTGGCAGTGACACTGTCCGGAAACTCGGCAAGCCCTGGCTTGCGCATCAGATGAACGTTTTTGACCTCGACATAGGTCTTTGATCCATCTTCGGCTTCTAGAAGCAAGTCAATCCTTGAATTCTTGCCGTATTTCACTTCCCTACGCAGGGTTTTGAAACCGGTCAAAGCGTCAATGCGGCCGTCTTCAAGGGCCTCCTCAACCAATTTGTTGGGATGTGACGTGTTGATGCCGACCAAGGCACCGTCTGCCTCGATAACTTCCCAGGAAAATTTGAGCTTGCGTTTGGGATTGTCAGAAAGCGACAGCCAGACTTTGGAACCAGGTTCCTTCAGTCCAAGCATCGAGCCGGGATTGGCACAATGCGCTGTCACCTCACTGCCATCGTCATCCAGAATGACATCTGCCAAAAAACGCTTGTACCGTTTGACAAGTCGACCGCTGACCAAGGGAGCGGAAAATTTCATCCCGTAAGTTCCTTAAATGTCTGGAAGCAACGCGCTTCTGACGGGTCACTTGGACCAGAAATCCGGATCAAGAAGAACGAGAACCGTGAAGAGTTCAAGACGCCCCAGCAACATGGCAAATGACAGCAGCCACTTGGCTCCATCCGGCAATGGCGCAAAATGCCCGGCTGGGCCAATCACCGGTCCCAAACCCGGGCCGACATTGCCGACAGATGTTGCCGCGGCTGATACCGCTGTCACCAGATCAAGATCAAAGAACGACAAGGCGACGGTGATGATGCCGACCGAGCCCATATAGACAACAAGAAAGGCCAGAACCGAAAACGAGAGCTCCGGAGTCAGTCGCGTACCGCCATATTCTTCCGACATGATCCTGTGAGGTCGAACCATACGGCGCAAATGTGCCCGCACAGTGCCAAAGAACACCAGAAAGCGGAACATCTTGATCCCACCGGTGGTCGATCCCGTGCAACCACCGACAAACATCAAGAGCAGCGCAATCCCGACAACTGGCGCACCCCATTGCGAGAAGTCACCAAGGGCATAGCCGGTGCCGGTCACGATTGAAACGACGTTAAACGTGGCTCTGAGCAATGCTTCATCGAACGGAAAACGCATGTTGACGCCGAGATAAACGGTAAGCGTCAACGAGACCACCGCAAGAAACCCGAGCAATGCCCGTACCTGCGGGTCACGCCAGAGCTGTAGCGGATGGCCGCGCAAAGCCTGAATGATCAGAACAAACGGCAAGGCACCGATCACCATGAAGACGATAGCAACCCACCCTGACGCCGGGTTGGTGAAATAGCCGAAGGACTGATCGTGTGTCGAATAGCCACCCGTTGCAATTGTGGTGAGCGCGTGATTGAAGGCATCGAAGAGCTCCATTCCGGTTGCAAGGTATGAAACGATGCAAAGGAATGTGAGGAACAGATAGGCAAGTCCGAGCAAGCGGATCAGTTCTACGGATCGGCTTACGATTTTCTCGGATCTGTCGGAATTCTCGCTCTGAAACAGCTGCATTCCACCAATCCGGAGGAACGGCAAAAGAACGATTGCCATAACGATGATGCCGACCCCGCCCATCCACTGCATGATGGAGCGCCAGACAAGAAGACCGGGCGGCAGGCCATCCAGCCCCGTCAGAACCGTGGATCCGGTTGTCGTAAATCCGGAAACAGCCTCAAAAACCGCGTCGGCATAGCCAATGCCGAGCCACAGGAAAGGCAGAGCCCCAAAGGCTGGCAGTGTAGACCAGGCCAAAGTCGTCAGAATGAAGGTTTGGCGGGTATCGAGGCCCTGTCTGAGCGACCCGCCGACGGCTAATGACAGCAGCATGCCAACCATGCCAGTCAACAGCGCAGAAAATACAAATGCCTGCCAATCGGCGTTTTTCTGAGCAACGTCCACAATGGCCGGGATGAGCATGGCGGTTGCCAGACCGACATAGAGAAACCCGAGAACATTCAATACTGGTCTGAGAGAAATCAAAAAATGGTCTTCCCGAAAACCGCTGGACTGGGCGGCAACTGCCTCGTGATAACACACAGACTGTCCGTCCTAACCCCTTTCGCGCAATTTTCCAATGGCCGGAAAAAAACGTAACCGGAAAGATCCACGCCTACGGACGCGCGCTTTCGATCCGTGATGCCTTCGAAGTGCTGGTTTCCTGTGCCTCCTCAAAGAGTGATCACTTATTCCCGATATCGGCCAGTTTATGCAGTCCCGTTCAGAATTTCGTAGCTATTGAGGCATACCTTTGCGTGCTTGAAGCCAGAAAACTCTTTATGCGGGAATTATTACAAGGGATTGCGGAAATAAGCAGACTGGGTCCACGTTCAATTGTCCTTCGGATCAGCATCGTACTGGTAATACCAGTCCTTTGCAGCGTGGGTCTGGTAGCTGGATTGAGTTATTTCGAACTCACCAGAACATCAACACTGATCGCGACCGACCGGATAGAACGCACCGCTCGAGAAGCAGTTGCCATTTTGGACCTTGGCACTTCCAGTTTGTTCCACCCTGTGTTTGACGACGCAGGCAACCCGATCTCATTGAGGGTCATTCAGGACCCGGCGACCGCACAACTGGGTTCAGACAGGGATCTGAGTCAACTCCTTGGCACCATCAGCCACTCTATCCAGGGGTCCGCAAACCTCTTCAGATGGTCTGAGAAAACAATGGAATTCACGCACTTCGCAGAGGATATCTCCGATGCGAAGAGTGAAACGACAAGATCCGCAGTCATCGATTTGCGCAATTCTGCCTATTCCAATCTTGTCGCAGGACAATCCTTCCAAGGCAAAATTCCGCTTCAGGGCCGTGAAAGACTGGCCTATGCAATTCCGATCCTGAATTCCGACGACAGCATTCAGGGCGCGTTTGCGGTCGATGTCGGACCCGTTGATGCGCTGACGAAAGCGGAAAACAGGCTTAAGACCAGGATAATGTCCGCCGTCATCATCGTGCTGACAGGAACGGCGCTGATTGGCGGCCTTTTGCTTCGACTTGAGTTGCGGCCCTTAAGCGTTCTTGCCGGAACAGCAGAAGAGATTGCCAACGGCAAACAACCCGACAAGATCCCCTACTCCGACCGTCAG
Organism: Roseibium porphyridii; assembly: GCF_026191725.2. Classification (NCBI taxonomy): domain Bacteria; kingdom Pseudomonadati; phylum Pseudomonadota; class Alphaproteobacteria; order Hyphomicrobiales; family Stappiaceae; genus Roseibium; species Roseibium porphyridii. Next base: position 2,765,351 of record NZ_CP120863.1, on the reverse strand, counting down.
GACGAAATCGGCGACCTGGCGCATGGACTTGAACGTGTGACGGATCTCCAGGACAAGCTTCACAAGCTCGCCTATATCGATCCTGTGACAACTGCCGGAAACCGGGCGCGTTATTTTGCAGATCTCAACGCAGCGCTTCAGCAAGCGCGAACAGGTGCTTACTCCGCTTCTTTGATTCACCTGGATTTCAATGGGTTTTCCAAGATCAACGATGCTTTTGGGCAGCAGGTCGGTAACCGGGTCCTGCTGCAAGCCTATGCGCGTCTTACCAACATCTTTGGACCGAGCGCACAGATCGCCCGTATCTCCGCTGATGACTTTTGTATTTTGCTGCCCTTCGACAGCAAGGGCGCAATTGCCGAAGACTACGCCAAGCAGGCCATCGACATGTTGTCAGCCCCATTCCTGCTGGAAGAGGGCGATATTCGTGTCGAACCGAGCATCGGTATTGCACTTCTGCCATCGGATGCAATCGACGCAGAAACAGCCCATAGGGTCGCAGGTCTTGCACTTCGCTCCGCCAAGGAGGGCGATGCGCCAAAATACAAGTTCTTTAGCGCGCCCTTGAACGAACGGCTCCAGGCAGAAATGCTGACGGAGACGCTTTTGCGGGCCGCGCTCAAAACCCACCAGCTTCAGCTTTTTTATCAGCCGCAGGTCTGCCCCCAGCAAGGCAAACTGATCGGACTGGAGGCCCTGATCCGCTGGCCCCACGAGACGCGCGGCTTTATTCCGCCAAATGAATTCATTCCGATCGCGGAAAAGACAGGGCTTATTCTCGAGTTGGGCCAATATGTTCTTAATGAAGCCTGCAAACAGGCGGCTCATTGGACACACTCCGGCTTCGATTTCCGCCAGATCTCTGTCAACGTGTCACCATTGCAATTCCGCCAGACGAATTTCGCCAAGACGGTCAAACGAACTCTCCAAACCTATGGGGTACCGGCAAACCATCTGTGTCTGGAAGTCACCGAGAATGTCTTTGTCGACACCAGCGAAAAGCTCGTTTTGAATATCTTGTCGGAACTGCAGAAAATTGGAGTTCAGCTGTCTCTCGATGACTTCGGGTCTGGATACTCCTCACTGACCTATCTCCATCGTTTGCCGTTCCAGGAGTTGAAAATTGATAGAGCTTTTCTGACCCATGCCGATCGGCACGAGCAGAAGGAACAACTCTTCCAGGCAATTGTCGGGCTCGGACGCAGCCTGGGCCTCAGAATTATTGCCGAGGGGGCCGAAACGGCTGGCGAATATGCGCTGACAGCCGCACATCGGTGTGACGGAATTCAGGGATATTTCTGTTCCGCAGCTGTACCAGCCGGTGATATCCAAGCCAGAATCAGTGCCTTCCAGCGATCGCTTGGCCACAAGCCCGAAGCAACAATAGAAACCTCAGCAACAGCGCGTCCAGCCTAGATAACGTCAACGGGCCAGAGACCTGAACCAATGCAAAGCGCAGCCAAGTGGTACGTCGTGAATGTCCCAAGCCGCAATTTGGTTGCGGATCGCAGCTGCAGGTTCCGGCGATTGGCTTATCACGGAACTGCGCTCGCCGAACAATATGACGCTTTTATGTAGAAGTCTGTGATTTTTGACGTACTCAATTATTCTAAAATGAGTATATCAAAAAAATTTTGATTTTTTCATTGTATTCATTTGATTTATTATTTAACCGGGAAACAAAATCTGAGATACATATTTGATTTTTCATAAAACTATTACCGTTTAGACATCTAAATCGCTAGATTTATTGCTAGTTGGCACTCCGTTTTCCGGAGGGGTCAATGTTACTGGTTGAACAGCTTTCCAAACAGTTTGGGGACATGACCGCGGTCGATGCGGTGTCTCTCGTTATTCCCAAGGGCCAGATGGTCGGCGTTATTGGTCGTTCAGGCGCTGGTAAATCCACGCTGCTGCGGATGATCAATCGGCTGACCGATCCAAGCCAGGGGGCAATTGTCTACGAAAGTCAGAATGTCACGGCCTTGCGTGGCCGGGAGCTCCGGCTCTGGAGAGCATCCTGTGCAATGATTTTCCAGCAATTCAATCTCATCGAGCGTATGGATGTCCTGACCAATGTCATGGTGGGCCGGATAGCCCGCACTGGCTTCCTGCGTTCGATGACGCGCTCATTTACCGAAGAAGACCGTGTTCGTGCCATAGAAGCACTGGACCGGCTGGATTTAGTGCCTCAAGCCCTGCAGCGCGCAGGGACATTGTCTGGCGGACAGCAGCAAAGAGTTGCGATTGCCAAGGCTCTTGTTCAGAACCCGCGCATCATGCTCGCAGATGAGCCCATTGCCTCGCTCGATCCGGCGAATGCGACACGTGTCATGGATGCGCTTCGGGAAATCAATCGGGCCGATGGTCTTACTGTTCTGGTCAATCTGCACACACTCGACACGGCGCGCGCCTATTGCGACCGCATTATCGCAATGCGAGCTGGACAAGTGCGGTTTGACGGCGCTCCGGAAGCATTGACCAGTGAAAAAGTCAGAGAAATTTACGGTACCGGCGAACTTGCCGCTGACTTCAACGAAGCCGTGACTTCGACGTCGATTTCTTCCGGCTCACATCACCAGAAAATCAAAGCCGTCGGAACCTGAAATCCGCGGAGGCGAAGCATCGCTTTCGCAAACTCGAAACGGCAAATGCCGTGTCAACCGCCGGAAATCCCGGCATCAAAGGAGCCACTACGATGAAGGCCATCTTCGCTGCAGCAGTTTCTGCTGTCGTCCTCGCAGCCTCCCCGGCAATGTCGGAAAGCTGGAAAGATCAGTACAAGACCATCAAGTTCGGCATTCTGTCCGGCGAAAATGAAAAAGACAGGATCGCGCGCTACACCCCGTTCGAGAAGTATCTTGAAAACGAGCTCGGCGTGGAAGTCGAAATCTTCACCGCAGGGTCCTACGACGGGGTGATCCAGGCTATTGCCGCTGACCAGATCGAATTCGCTTTTTTTGGCTCGTCCTCGTATGCGGCAGCCTATACCGAAACCGATAGCGGTGTTGTTCCGCTGGTCTCCCGGCTTCAGAAAGATGGCTCCACAGGCTACTACTCAGTGGTCGCGGTTCGCTGCGACAGCGGCATTGAAACGCTGGAAGACCTGAAAGGCAAAACCCTGGCCTTTGCCGACCCGGATTCCACATCTGGCTACGCCGTTCCCTACTTCAATCTGGCAAAGCAAGGCTTTGACCCGAAAACCTATTTTGGTGCCATCCCATTTTCCGGTGCGCATGAAACTGGGGTCCTGGGCGTCTACAACAAACAGTATGATGCAGCCGCCACCTACATCACCAACGAAACCAATGGCATTCCACAGCGTATGGTCACCAAGGGTATGATTGAAGATGGCTCGATTTGTACCATTTGGAAATCTCCGGAAATCACTTCCGGCCCACTGGCTGCGCGCGCCAATCTGCCCCAAGGCCTGATCGCCGACATGCGCAAGGCGGTCATGGACATTCCGGAAAATGACACTCTGGCTTTCATTGAGATGACCGGTGGAGAAGACTCTACCCAGGAAGGCTGGATTGAGGTCGATCACGATCGCTACCAGTGGATTGTCGATATGCGCGACTGGCTGAAGAAACAGCGTCGCGGCGGCTGATCGTCACGATTGGAGGGGTGTCATGGCACCCCTCCACCCGACAAACCGGACCACTTCGTCATGACCACAGCATCACCAGCCATTCAGCGGTTCGAGCTTGATTACGCCGCCGCACGCAAGTCGGCCCGACGCCTGAACACGATATCGACAGTGCTTTTCGCACTCTGTTTCGTCGTAACTGCCTGGACGGGCGGTTTCTTTGACATGACGGATGTCACACTTGCCAACGGCGACAGAGTGTCGATGTGGAAAATCTGGGCCGGACTACCGCGTCTCGGTGAATATCTCTACAAAACGCTGCCTGTGCTGCATTGGGAAACCCTGTGGGGCGATGTGGGCAATTGGTTCTGGCGCTGGAAAGTTTGGCTCCAATTGCTGATTGAAACCGTGCTGATCGCCTATATGGCGACGCTTCTTGGCGTCGTGGGTGCGTTCCTGCTCAGTTTTCCGGCAAGTCGCAATCTTGCACCAAACAGGATCATTCTTAACATCACCCGCCGTTACTTGGAGATCGTCCGCACAGTTCCTGATCTGGTCTGGGCACTGATTTTCGTTTTCTGCTTCGGCGTCGGCCCACTTGCCGGTGTTCTGGCGATCGGCCTTCACGCAACAGGTGCGCTCGGCAAGCTTTATTCCGAAGCCAACGAAAACGCAGACATGCGAGCAGTTGAAGGCATTAAAGCCTCTGGAGGGTCCTGGTTCGACCAGGTCCGCTACGGCATCGTTCCCCAGGTCATTCCGAACATCATCAGCTACACGCTGCTGCGTTTTGAGATCAATGTGCGCTCCTCCTCAATCATCGGATTTGTCGGAGCGGGCGGTCTGGGTCAGGAGATACGGGTTGCCATGTCGCTTCAGGAATACACCGATCTCTCGGCATTGTTTCTCATCATTTTTACAACAGTGATCGTCATCGACATGTTGAGCGAAAAGATCCGTCACCGGATCATCGGCCTGACCGGAAAAGGGGTTTGATCGTGAGCGACACATCTTCTGGTCTGCGAAGAGCCAGGTCTTTGGTACCTGATGCCTTCGTATCGCCTCGCCGAACCAAACTCTTGCGCATCTTGGGTACATCCGCCTTTGTCTTGCTGACAGGCTGGTGCCTGTGGGCGTTCGATTTCTCGCCCATGCGGTTGGTGGAAGGCGCAACCCGTTTCGGAAGTGTGGCTTCCTTCATGTTCCCCCCTCACGTCTGGCAGAGCTGGACCGAATGGCAGGAGATCCTCAAGGGTCTTGGTGAGACTGTTGCAATGGCCTTCATGGGCACATTGCTTGGAGCCATCATCGCATTTCCACTTGCGTTTCTGGGAGCCAGGAACATCATGCCGGTGTCCTGGTTCCGTCTTGGCATACGGCGCGGCTTTGACGCGCTCAGAGCAGTTGAACAATTGATCCTGGCTCTTGTGTTCATCCGCGCCTTCGGCCTCGGTCCGCTGGCCGGCATTTTGGCGATTGCCGTCTCGGAGATCGGGACGTTCTCAAAACTCTTTGCTGAGGCCATTGAAAACACATCGAAAAAGCCCGTCGATGGGGTGAAAGCCTCCGGCGCTGGTAAGCTTCAGACGGTTCGCTTCGCGGTATTGCCCCAAGCCCTCCCCGTCATCTTGTCGATAATTCTCTATAATTTTGAATCCAACACCCGGTCAGGAACGATCCTCGGCATTGTCGGTGCCGGCGGTATTGGGTTCCTGTTGGCAGACAGGATCAGCGCCTATCGTTGGCCCGAGGCCTGGACCATCATCTTCCTGATCGTTTTCATGGTTTACCTGATCGACGGATTTTCAGGCTTCCTGCGCAAACACATCATCGGGAAGGATGACCGAACAAGATCCTGAACCTGCTCGGTCTCGCCCCTACACGCGCCAACCGAGCAACCGTCTTTCCAAAATGCCAATCCCTGCACTGACGATGACGCCAAGCAGTGAAAGAATGACGACACCGACAAAAAGACGCTCAAGATCGTAAAGCGATCCGGCCTCCAGGATGTAAGCACCAATGCCGTATTCAGCACCCAACATTTCAGCGGCAACCAACAATATGATTGCAATTGCAAGACTGATCCTGAGACCGGACAAAATACCGGGCATCGCTCCGGGCAAGACGATCTTGCGAACGATCGACAGCCAGGACAGCCCGAAACTCTGCCCCATGCGAATAAGGGTGCGATCAACATTGTCGACGGCACCATAGGTCGCCACGACGGTCGGCGTGAACGTCCCGAACGCAATCAAGGCGTATTTGGACCCTTCTCCTATTCCGAACCAGATGACAAAGAGCGGCAAAAGGGCGATTTTCGGGATTGGAAACAATGCGGCAACCAGTGGCACGAGGCTGGATCGCATGACCGAAAACAACCCGATCAGAACACCGATACAAATGCCCAGCAAGACGCCGAATGCCGCGCCGATCACCAGGCGGCTTAAGGACGGCAAAAGATGTTTGAACAGCAAGCCGCTGGAATAGAGCTCACCAAAGGTTTCCAGAACGTCCGATGGCCGCGGCAACGTCAGCGCGGAAATCCAGCCTGTTCTTGTGCCCCATTCGGCAATTGCGATCAGAAAAACAAAAACCAACGCACCGATCCAGCGACGGTTTTTTGGAGCAAAGCCGCCCCCTCGAAAGGCCACAGGCCGTTTTTCGGCACTGCTAGACCCTTTGGTTTCGGTCAATTGGATCTCAGACATCCATCAGCTCCGCATCCGCGGCCCGCGCTTCTTCACGCATTAGACGCCAGAGATACCTTTGCGGTTCATCGAGCTCCGGGTCACCGAACTCCCGTGCCGGCAAAGGCTTTTCGATTTCAACGATTTCCTGAATTTGCCCCGGCCGCCTGGAGAGAACGACAACCTTGTGCCCAAGACGGACTGCCTCGGCGAGATTATGCGTTACATAAACGGCGGTGAACGGCTGTCGCGACCAAAGGTCAACAAGATCGTCCATTAGGAGCTCCCGCGTTTGACTGTCCAACGCGGAAAGCGGCTCATCCATCAGCATCACCGCTGGATTGACGGCAAGTGCACGTGCAATAGCAACACGTTGCTTCATGCCCCCTGAAAGCTGCTTGGGCAATGCCTTGGCAAAATCAGTCAGTTTTGTTCGCGCCAGGACATCCTCAATGATCTCGCGTGCCGCCGTGCCTCGAATTCCATGGTCCTCCAGAACAAGCGAAACGTTCCCGGCAACGGAGCGCCAGGGCAACAGTGCGAAGTCCTGAAAGATGTATGTCAACGGATTCAGGCACCCTTCAGGGGCCTGTCCAAGCTGAACAACTCTGCCGGAACGAGGCCTCTCCAGTCCGCCGATGAAACGAAGCAAGGTCGACTTTCCGCAACCGGACGGACCGACAATACAAACGATTTGCCCTGCGGGAATGTCGAGAGTGACATCCCGCAGAACTTCAAAGTCATCATAGTGATGGCTTATGCCTTCAAGGCGTATATCCATGAACTGCCCGTATCAAAACCTTGGCTATAGGGATTTCTTCGCTACGACGAACGAAATGGCCCATTAGCCGCCAATGGTTTCGACGTAGGAAGTGTCCACGAGTTGGTCGATCGTGATGTCCTTGTCGACAAGGCCCTCTGACTGGAACCAGCTGAGCTGATCTTGTACCGAAGCGAGATTCAAAGCGGCCCCTTTGTTCAATCGCATCGTTCCATTGATGATGGAGGGAGCAGCCTTTTCCCGCGGACGGTCCGTGTAGACGTATTTGTGGATCAGATCGATCATCTCGTCCTGGCTTGCCGTACCGTCGATCATGGCTGCGGCATAGTCGTCGACACCTCTCGAAAAGCCAGAAAGGAAGTCTTTCGTCAGTGCTTTTTCATTTGCGGCGTTATCCGCGGACGTAAAGACGGTCGTGACCTGGTAGTCAGGCAGATAATCAGAGACGTCGCCAACAATATGCCAGGCACCGGCCTTTGCCAGAGGTTTGGCGATATGAGGTACGATTGACCAGCCATCAACCTGACCGGATTTCATGGCTCCGATGATCGCACCAACTTTTTGCAACGGTGTAAAGGAGAGCGAAATGCCTTCCTTCTCGGCCATTTTCGCACCCATATAGTGGAATGATGAGCCCGCCTGTGTAACTGCATATTTCTTGCCGTCGAGGTCCTTCAGGCTCTTGGTTCCGGCCTGATAAGCCGCATCGGAGATCAGGAATTTCTGTCCGTCGATGCCCTTTTCTTCACTAAGTGCCCCGCCGATCACCTTGATCGCTCCCTTGTCGGCGAGACTGATCAAGCCGCCGGAGATCGCGGTGACCGCATAGTCGACATCGCCCGAGGCAATTGCGACAGCCATTGGCTGCGCTGCCTGGAAGAATTGAAATTCCACGTCCAGCCCAGCGTCGGCAAAATAACCGCGCTCAAAGGCGATAAAGCTGCCGGAGTGAGAGGTGAAGCGCAAAGCGCCAACCTTGATCTTCCTGTTTGACGCCAACGCGGGTGCGGATAGTCCAGCAGCCGTTGCCGCGCCGATCAGCCCAAGTGTTTGGCGGCGATTGAATTTGGTCATTTTTGTTTCCTCCCTGGTGTCATTCTTAAGTCGTTTTGAGTGCTGCACGGATATCTTCTTCCAACGTTGTCAGTGCCAATTCATCGTTACGGGCAAGAATAGCCTCACGCAGTATCTGGTGACGTTTTTCGCGTGCGGCAAAGTCTATTTGTCCCTCCCGCAATAAAGCGAGCAGATATCGCCGCGACTGGTTGTAAAACTTGTTGGCGGTTTCAATCAGGCGGCGGGACCCGCAAGCCGAAAGAAGCGCAGCGGACAAAGCTCTGGAGGCTTCGTCCCAATCCAGAGCGATCGCATCGTTAGGTGTTTCCTGAACAGCAACATCGGCCCGGTGCAAACCGTGGAATGCAGCTACCACTTGCGACTCCCAGGCAACACTGTCGCTTTGCAGAGACCGCTTCAATCCAAGCCGCTCGGTCTCAATCCGCATGAGCAATATGTCTTTTAGATCGTCTTCCGTTGCCGAAGTCACCCGAAATCCGCGCTGATTGGTTGCCTCGACCATTCCTTCTGCGGTCAGGATCCTCAAGGTCTCGCGCATCGAATGGTTTGAGCCGCCGTAGCGCTGTCTCAGCGCTTCGATTTTCAGCTTTTCATCAGGTCGCAGGACACCGAAGGAAATATCTCTCCGGATCGCCGAAGATAACATGGCGACAATTGTCTCATCCGTGCCTCCCCGATCGCCGAAAAGCATTTTATGTCCTGATTTTGAAAATATTGGATATTTATGTGTTTCATCGATTATTTTGTCAATGACGAAGCCGCCTGCCGGCGCACCTACCAAACTCAGTTCTCAAACCAGATCCTTCGTGCAGCTGGTCTTAATGCACACGCCGCCCACAAAGCCAGGCGCGCTTTACAAAAGGGTGGCCGTCATGCAACCCAACATGAAGAAGATCTGCCCGCTTTCCTTGAGAAATCTCGCCCCGATCAGGCAACCCGGCGACTTGAGCTGGCGTCTTTGTGACCAGGCGTATCGCGGACGGCAGATCAACTCCAAAGGCCTCGGTTCGTGCCATCATGAATGCACAGTCCAGAAGCGAGCGCGGCACATAATCCGATGCCAGAATATCAACGAGGTTTTCAGCCATGAGATCGCTGACGGCGACATTCCCAGATTGAGACCCGCCTCGAATGACATTCGGCGCACCTCCAACAACATGCATGCCATGTTTTCTTGCCTTGCGCGCAGCGTCCAGCGTGCAGGGAAACTCGGAAATCGAGATCCCTTCGTTGATCGCTTCGTCAATATGTTCAAGTTCGGTGTCGTCGTGACTAAGCAAAGGCAGCTTGTGCGCATGTGCCAAGGCAACGACTTCCGGGCGGACTTTCGCGCTGATCTCGTCTGAAAAGTTCAAGAGCTCCTGAGTAACGCGTTCCGCCTCATGACGCGGCTCGCCAGTGTCTGCCATTCGGCGCTTGATGTAACCGTCGATGTTCTTGCTTTGGCGGCGCCCCGGAAGGTGTTCCATCACCGAAACCATTCGAACAATGTTCTTGCCGATATTTTCTTCGGTTAGACGGGTGGTTTCAGCGTCGGTAATCTCACAGCGAAGATGTACCAGATGCTCAGCCCTCAGCATTCCAGCACTTTGTGCCTTTTCCAGTGCGTCAATCATCGGTGCCAGGATTTCACGCCGTTCCGGGTTCTTGATAGTCGCTCCAACGCACAGACTGTCAAATACGGTGGTGATACCGCTGCCGATGATTTGAGCATCATGCGCCATTGCGGCCCTGAATGGGTCCCAGCGCACATGCGCACGCGGAAAGACATGCTTCTCAAAGTGGTCTGTGTGGATGTCCACGAGACCCGGCACAAGGTAGTCGCCGCCAAGATCTTCGCCAGCCTGAGGGATTGCGCCAGTATCAACAGAAACGATAGCGCCTCCCGACAACGAAACGTGACCTAAGACAACCTCATCACCAAGCACCAGCCTGGCGTTTTTCAGGACAACGATCTCGCTCCCCGACGGAATGCGTTTATCGGCGAATGTCATGAGACCTCCTCTGGGTGCGTCCCGGTGAAAAAGACTGGTTCTTCAATGAACAGGCAGGAATCAAAAGCCTTTTTGAAAAAACGAAACAGCCTTCTACTCCTGTTCCCCGTTGGAATTGTGACAGCCTTCAGACACGAACATGACAATTGGGGAAATGAAACAGAAGGCTGCAACAACAGTGCCGAAGATTTGTCAGCGTACCATCGTCAGTCGGTTCCAATCTGCATAATCGGGCGAACCTTCACGCCGGACCGCGCCTTGGTAACCGTATTCAATCATGTGGACCATAACGCTGATCTCGTCGACCAGAACAACAGCGTAGCTCTCGGGTAAGTCAGATGCGCTCAGATTTCCCTGGTTAGCGAAGTCAGGCCAGCCGGCATGATTGGTCCCTCGCGGAGCGCTGAATGGGACGCCGCACAGAGATCCTGACAGCGGCAAATGGCAATGGCCGTGAAAAATATGCCTGACCTTGTCGCGATGCTTTTTGACCAGTGCTGCAAAGGCCTCGTGATCCTGCAACATTATCTTGTCCATTGGCGCAATGCCGATTGGAACCGGATTATGATGCATGAACAGAAAGACCGGTCCGGAAGCTGCTTTTAGTTGCCCGTCCAGCCAGTCGCGCCGCGTTTCGCAGTAATAGCCCGCATGCGAGCCCGGCCCCCAGGTATCGAGCACAATTCCGGTTCCGAGCGGCAGGTCGAAGACAGACTGGACAAACCCGTGCTCGTCGACCCGTTCAGGAAACACGGACAGAAACACATCTCTCTCATCATGATTTCCGATACATAGTTGCACCGGGACTGAAACACATGACAGCGTCTCTTTGAGCCGGACATAATCTGTGCGGTCTCCCCAGTCTGAAAGATCCCCCGTTATGATAAGCGCATCGGCGTCCAGGTGCTGGGTGAGCGCGTGATCAAGCGCCTTTCTAAAATTTTCATTGGGGTCCCGGCCACCGATCGTGTTTCCAGGTGTGGTCAAATGAATGTCAGTGAGCTGAATGAGTTTCACTGCGTTCTCCATTGATTAAATGACAAAAAACGCCGCCCGGCTTCGGGCGGCGTTTCCATGAAGCGATGCTTAGTTGCCTTCAGGCAGCAGATCCTTGACCTCTTCAGCCATTACTTCCTGCAACTCACTCATGTCGTCGAATTCGCCCGTCACGACACCTTCAAGACCGTCATAGATCACCTGCGTAATCGCCAGACCGTTGTCGCCCGGATAGGCCTGCCAATCGCGCAGCAACGGCAGTTGGCGTACTGCGGTCTCCTTGTTCGGATTTTCCTTGTAGAAATCCGCAAGGATCACTTCGTTGGCGGCCTTGTTGGGCGGCATATAGCCGGTGGTACGAGCCACTTCAGCAGCGCCCTGACCGGATGTGATGAACTTCAACCACTTCCAGGCCGCCTGCAGCTCATTGGGATCGGTGCTGGTGGACACGAGCATGGCCGCATTCCCGCCTGCTGGCAGACCCTTCGGGCCGGTGGCCTCAAATCCAGGAAACTCGTTGGTCTTCAGCTCAAAGTCACCTTTGGATCTTTCCACGGCACCCAATGCCGACGTAGACCAGTACATCATTCCGATTTCACCGGCCGAAAAAGAGGCAAGCGCTGCTTTCCATTCGATGTTCTGCATGTCGCAGCCACGGAAAAGGGACTTTATTGTTTCGAGCGATTGCAAGCCCTCATCCGATGCAATCTGAAATTCACCGTTGTCTATGGTCGGTTTGTCCTGCGACCACATCAACGCCTGCAGAAACCAGTTGCCGGTGATGTTCCAACCCCAAAACATTGGATTTTTAACACCGGCTTCTCGCAGCTTGCCGCAAGTCGCGACAACTTCCTCCCAGGTCTTGGGCAGCTGCTCAGCGGATGTGATCCCTGCCTTGGCCATCACATCCATGTTGTAGTAGCCGACCGGCAGCGAGACCGAAAACGGCAGACCATGCACGTTGCCGTCAAAGGTACCGAGCTTGAGCATCGCGTCGTGATAACCGTCCTTGGCAAAGTCTTCCTCGGCCTCGATGAAAGGCTCCAGTGACTTGGCGATCCCTTTTTCAACGAGGATTGCCTGTCGGTTTAGACCCTGCATCGTGACGTCCGGCAACGTGTTTGCAACGGCTTCACGCAGGATCGTATTGGTGCCGTCTTCATAAGACTCGTAGGAAGCGCGAATTTTGACTTCAATATTGGGATACTTCTCGTTGAAAAGCGGAAGGATCTTTTCGTATGTCACGTCGAACAGATGCGAATAGGGATACGCAAATTCGATCGTGATTTTTTCGTCTTGAGCCTGCGCCGAACTTGCGGCCAGCACAAAAGCAATTGCAGTGAGACACTTTTTCATGAAATTCTCCGTGGTGTTGCCACGGGTGCGGCTTGGTCGCCAAACTGTCCGCACCCGGTTTATCCCTCAAGGGATCTGGTAACGGGGCCGCTGCTCCGCGGTGGCCCCGCCTGGTATTCAAGTGACTGTTTCCTACTTCATCCCGCTCAAAGTGATGCCTTCGATGAAGCGGCGCTGAGCAATCAGGAAAGCCATGATCAACGGCGTGACGATGATTGTGGCAGTCGCCATCATCGGCCCGAAATTGTCGCCGTCGGCGTCACCTTTAAACTCGCGCAGACCGAGCGGTGGCGTGAACAGACTGCGATCCCCGGTAATGACGATGCGCGGCCAGAAATAGTCGTTCCAATGCGCCACCACCGAGAAAATCGCGAAGGCCAGGAGCGCAGGGACAGCTGTAGGCAGCATCACGTTCCAGATGATGGAAAATTCACTCATTCCGTCCATGCGCGCTGCGTCAATCAAGTCATCGGGAACGGTCATGAAGAACTGGCGCATCAGGAAGATGCCAAAGACCGAGATGGTCCACGGAATGATCAGTGCCGCATAGGAATTGGTTAGTCCCAGCTTTGCCAACATGATGTATAGCGGCAAAGCGATGGCATGAACCGGGATAAGAAGGCAGAAAAGCACCAGTCCGAAAACTGCTTCCCGCCCCCAAAAACGCAGTTTCGCAAGCGCATAGGCACAGGGCAGCGCAACCAGAACCTGAATAAAGAAGATTGATGCGGTGACGACAATCCCGTTGAAGAGATACCGGAGAAGTGGGGCCTTCTCGAAAGCGGTCGTGTAATTGTAGATGATCGGCGTCACCATGCAGTCGGCAACGGCGTTGCCAAGCTTGATGCAATAGTCATCGCGGAAGAGATCCTGCGACCCGAAAAAACCGCCGGTATTTTGCATGATCTCGGCAGGACTTTTGAGGCTGTAACTCACCATCACGTAGAAAGGCAGCAAAACGATCAGGCTGCCCAGGATCAAGACCGCGTGTTTCAATGCTTCACCGGAAGACAAACGGTTAGTTGGCGCACTGAAAGCCGAATTTGCCGCGTGTGCTGTCTCGCTCATGTGTAGTGCACCCTTCTTTCCACGAGCCAACGCTGGAGTACCGTCAAAAACATGACAAATGCCAGAAACACGACGGTGATCGCTGCCCCAATACCCATCAGGTTTTGCTGGATGGCCTTTTCATAGATTGCGAACATCATCACGTAGACGGATTTCGATGGTCCCCCGCCCTGCGGGTAAAACGCCTCGACAGTGTCAAACACCTGGAACGAACGGATGAAGGATATCGTGACGACAAATACCGTTGTCGGCCCCAGCATCGGCCAGGTCACCAGGCGAAACCTGTCCCAGGCCGATCGCGCGCCATCCATTTCCGCCGCATGATAAAGCTCGCGTGGAACCGAGGTCAGGCCGGCAAGGTAAAGCACCATGTTGAAGCCGAAGCCCTGCCAGACGCCGATAAATGCAACCGTCCAGATGGCGTAATCCCGATCTGTGAGCCACAACGGAAAACCACGCTCGCAGCCGCGCGCGAACCAGCTCCAGGCTTCAAGCAAAGATCCGCATCCGCGCTCAAGCGTGGCATTGACTATGCCAATCGTCGGATGGAATGCGAATTCCCAGACAATTGCCATGGCAATCAGTGCTGCCATTACCGGCAGAAAATAAACAGTCTTGTAGAAGTCGCCAAAGCGCCCGACTGAGTTGATGAGCAATGCCGCGCCCAACCCCAAACCGACTGACAAGGGCACCACAACAAAGACGTAGCGAAAAGTGGCCCCGAACATCTTTTCGTAGGTGGAGCGAGTGAAAATCTTCTCGTAGTTTTCCAACCCGACGAAGTCCACACCGGGATTGCCCAGACTGTAGCTGGTAAAACTCAAGGCACCGGCCACCAGAATGGGTAACAGCAGAATGACGACCATCAAGAACAAGGCCGGTCCGACAAACCAAAAATGCGCCTTGCTGGTTTGCATCACGCAACCTCCGCCACGTGTGAGGTGGTTGCCGCCAGGTCGAGGCGTTTTCCGTTTTTGCCAAAAACCATTGCACAACCGTCCAATCGTCTGACATGCAGTTCGTCGCCGATGGAAATGGCGTTGCCTTCGTTCGGTTGAACCCTGGCCACCAGACGGGAAGCCCCATCAAGCACGGACATGTGGAGGTAAATGTCCGCGCCAAGATTTTCGCGGTGAACCACTCTGCCGCTCAGGGATTCTGCGTCTCCCCTCTTGCAAACTGACAGATGCTCTGGCCTCAGGCCTATTGTCACCGAGCCGACCACACCGTTCTCGGCCCCCCTTGCAAGAACCATATCTCCGCAACGGGCGTGACCGGCATCATCCAGAGTGCCCGGCAGGAGATTGATTTTTGGCGCCCCGACAAACTCGGCGACGCGAATGTCCTGCGGATTGTTGTAGATCTCGTCCGGCGCTCCGAGCTGCAGGATCTTGCCGTCCATCATCACCGCCATCCGGTCCGACATGGTCAATGCTTCGGCCTGGTCGTGAGTGACATAGACAAAGGTGGTTCTGAGAGATCGATGCAATTCGGCAAGCTCAGAGCGCATGTGAATGCGCAACGCAGCATCGAGGTTTGAAAGAGGCTCGTCCATCAGGAACGCGGCCGGTTTGCGCACCATTGCCCGGCCGAGTGCCGCCCGCTGGCGCTGACCTCCGGAAAGTTGTCCCGGCTTTCTGTCGAGCAAATGATCGATCTTCAGAACCTTTGCAGTTTCCCGCACCTGTTCCAGGATCGCCCCATATGATCTGCGGGCGATCAAGGGCCCAACAACAGGCATACGTTTCAACGCCGAAAGATCCCGCAACTTGAGCGGCGTCATCATGTTCTGCGCCACCGTCAGATGCGGGTAGAGTGCATAGGACTGGAAGACCATCGCCAGGTTCCGGTTGGCGGGTCGAATGCCATTGACCGGCTTTCCGCCAATTTTCACGATCCCGGTTGTCGGGGCTTCGAGCCCGGCAATGATGCGAAGAAGCGTGGACTTGCCGCAGCCGGACGGGCCGACAAGCGTCAGAAACTCGCCGTCCGCAATGTCAAGATTGATACCTTCGAGGACCTTCGTGTCGCCAAAGCTTTTCTCAATCGCCGATAAGGAGATCGCCGTCATTTAAGTGCTCCCGTTTCCAAGGGGACACTAGTGAGGCCGATTGAAGTGTCTGTGACGTAATATTAGCGTCGCTAATGCGGGTTACGGTTTGGCAAAGTCATCTTTACGGAACTGTCATGACAGCCTCGCCAAGCCCTTATCAGATCAAGGCCTTTACCTTCGCTGCCCGCGAGCGAAGCATCTCCAATGCGGCAGAGGCACTCGGTGTCACGCAATCGTCAGTCACCCAACATATTTCCAAGTTGGAAATGCTTATGGGAACGCAGCTTTTCATACGCCGCAGAAGCGGACTTGAACTCACAAGGGCCGGAAGAGAGCTCTTTGCGGTGTCGGACCGCCTTGCGACCATGGAGCAGCTCGTCAGTGAGAAGATAAGCGACTACAGCGCCCTCACCGACGGACACATCCGCCTGATCGCCAACGCTCCGCGCCCCGCAATGCCTATCATTGCCCAATATGGAAGGCTCCATCCCAAAGTTCAGATCGATTTCACGCTCTACAACTGGACGACGGCCATGACTCTGCTGGGTGAACGGCAAGTCGACATCGCCATCGTTACAGAGCCTGACGAAGGCCAGTCTATTGTAACCCACGAATTACGGCGTTCCAGATATATGGCCCACATACAGAAAGACCATCCTTTGGCCGGTCGCCAAAAAATCTCGCTCGCTGATCTTCAGCGCGAGACTTTGGTTTTGCCCGAAGACGGCTCCCTCACGCAGAAGATCACCCGCTCAAAACTGCGCGACCATGGCCTGGAGTTTCCCAGGATATTGCGCACGACAACCTTTCCAATGGTGAAGGAGGCGATCCTTCATGGACTCGGCATCGGGCTGCTTTTGGAGAAAAGCCTTTATCCTTCCGAGAATATTGTCGCCGTTCCGGTAGAAGAGATGCCGGAAGAATACCGCGACTGTCTTGCCATTCCGGCAGACAAGCGTGAGCTCAGACTCATTCAAAGCTTCCTCGACGCCGCGATCGAAGTACGAGCCAGCAACATGATCTGACGGTCCACGCCAGACCGAAAGAAACCACCCGACACTTTCCCTAAAGTACGGCATCCAAACTGCTCTGCGGGGTCTCCTGATTCGAGACTCTGGAGCTTCGTTTTGCGAAAAATTACGGCTCAGTTTTGAGTACGCAGTGACCGCCTCATGGGAAGAGGCGTCGAAATTATAGTTAACCCAGCGTTAATTTTGGCGTTAAAATGGCAGTTAAGCACAATTTCGTTGCACATTGGCAACACTGGCAACTATTAGTATTGGCAGGGTTGCAACAGTCCTTTGGAATGTATGCAACGTATAATAATGTGCTGACATCTTTAATTTAGTGGCGTCGTGGGCAATGCGTATTATTCCGGCACTCTTGATGAGTGGGTGCTTGGTAGATTTTTCGTTCGCTGCCGACCTCCGGCAAGTCGTTCAGGAGGCGGTTTCGACCAGCCCTGACGTGCTTGAGAGCGCGGCGAACAGACGTGCTCGAAATTTCGAATACCGCAGATCGCAGGGAGCGTTCTTGCCGACAGTCGGCGTTTCTGCCGAACTTGGACCGGAAAGACTGGACCGCCCCAATTCATTCACCGCGAATGAAAACGACGAGTGGCGATTTTCCAAAGAGTTCACGGTAACAGTCGAGCAGCTGATTTTTGACGGACTGACCTCTGTAAATGAAGTCTACCGCCAAAGCGCACGCGTCGATGGAGCAGCCCTGCGCGTCATGGAGCGCTCAGAAGCAACCGCTCTTGATGCTGTAGAATCTTACGTAGACGTTCTGCGCCACACCGCGATCCTTTCAAAGGCTCGCATGAATGTTGCAAAACATCGCCGCATCTACTCCGATGTTCAGCAACGCTTTGAAGGTGGGGAAACTGGCGCTGCCGATCTCTCGCAGGCAAGAGAACGTGTTGCAGCAGCTGAAGTGATCGTCAGTGAAGTTCGCAAGTCTCTGCTCGATACCGTCGCCAAATATGAACGCGTCGTTGGCAAGAAACCTGCCTCTCTTGCACCGGTCAAGCCGGCGAGCCTGCCACCCGGTTCCGTAACCCGGCTGGTTGACAGCGCAGTTCAGACGCACCCCACTGTTCGTGCAGCGATTGCCGACGCGGATGCGGCCAAATACGAATACGAGTCCACCAAGGGCAATTTCCTTCCCGAAATCTCTCTTCGCGGTCAAGCGACCGTAGGCGATGACATTGGCGGGATTGAGGGGCGCAACAACGAATACTCCGGTAAGGTTGTTTTCTCCTGGAACATCTTCAACGGCGGCCGTGACGCTGCTCTGACCAATGAATACGGTGAACGTCTTACTGAAACCCAGATCCGGGTGGATCGTGTCCGCCGGGAGCTCAAAGAAGGCATAGAACGCTCCTACGCCTCTGTAAGCACAACCACGGAACGCATTAAGGCCTTGCGCGAACAGCTTGCAGCCAACCGTCAGGTGGTTGAAGGGTATCGCCAGGAATACGATATCGGCCAAAGGACTCTGCTTGATGTCCTGAACGCTGAGAACGCACTCTTCAACAGTGAAATCGAGTTGATTTCCGCCCGCGCGATCTACGCTTTCTCGACGTATCAGCTGCGTGCCACGACGGGTGACCTCTTGGCCTATTTGAGTGTGTCGCCTCCTCCGGAAGCAATCGATGGTCAGCGCGACAACAGGTCGATTTTCCCGCAGAATGCCAACTTTGGCATCGAGCCATTACGTAAATTCTAACACTTGTCGGGCAGATTTTGTTTGCCGGGTCCCGGCGAACAACAATGCATCTAAGTGCACCGCGTTTGCGTCAACTCGCTGTCAGCGAGCTATCGCCTGCTTGAATGTCAGGCGATACTAACGACATATGCGGTGACAAAGCCAACGAGCCAGTGCCCGATATGCTGCAGCAAGACACCGACCAGAAGACCCCGGAAGCGGTCTCACAGTCTCCGAAAAAGCCAGACCAGCTTGCCGAGGCCCTGAAGTATATTGCGCGCGTCCACGGTTATCATGTCACAGATTCTGTGATCTGGAACGGGCTGCCAAAAACGCAAGACACTCTTTCAATTGGCATTTTAAGCCGAGCCGCTGCGAATTGCGGCCTCAAGATCTTGCCCGACAAAAAAGATCTGGACGCTATTCCGCTGGCCGCCCTGCCCTGCATTGTGGCAACCAAACACTCAGAAATGCTGGTCCTGACGGCCGTCGATTTTGAACGCGGCACCGTTGAGCTTGCATCTGCTGAATACGCAACAGGAACCCTGCGCCGGTCACTGGATGATTTTTTGAACGACTACAGCGGGTACGCAATTTTCGTTCAGCCGTCTGTCGATAAAACCGGTGTAAGCGAACGCGCGCTTGGTGGACAGGGACATTGGTTCTGGAGCACGATTTCGTCCTACTGGCGTGACTATGCTCATGTCGCTCTTGCGGCACTGCTCATCAATCTCCTTGCTCTCGCCTCACCGCTCTTCACAATGAACGTCTATGACCGCGTCGTTCCGAATTTTGCAATCCCGACGCTTTGGGCGTTGGCCATCGGCGTTATTCTCACCCTCATATTCGACTTCATTTTGAAGGTCGCACGGGGACAGATCATCAATGTCGCCGGCAAACAGGCCGACAATGAATTGGCAAGCAAAGTCTTCGCCCACGCGCTTGCCATTGATTTTGAAAAAAGACCCGTCAGCTCAGGTCAATTCGCAAACCACATTCGTGAATTCGAAACTGTCAGGGAATTCATCACGTCTTCCTCGCTGGTGTCGATCATAGATGTGTTCTTCATCGGCATCTTTGTTGCGGTGCTGTTCTTGCTTGTCGGTCCAATCGCGATCGTTCCTCTGATCGCAATTCCCATCGTTCTGGGCATCAGCCTTTTGGTGCAGGCTCCTTTGTCAGGTGCAATTGAGAAATCCCACAACGAGAGCGCAATAAGACATTCAATCCTGGTGGAAAGCATTGCGAACCTTGATACGGTGCGGGCTCTCAATGCCGAAGGCCGTATGCAGACCAAGTGGGAGCGATCCGTCGCTGCCAGCAGCGCCGCCATCATGACAGGCCGTTTCTGGGCCCTGATTGCGCAGTCCGGTACGGGTCTTGTGCAAGCGTCCGTGTCAATCGGTATCATTGTCTGGGGCGTCTATCTCATTTCCAGCGGCGACATCACAATGGGTGCTCTGATCGCAGCCATGATGCTTTCGGGCCGTGTTCTGGCGCCGCTCGCCAATGTCGCCAATACCTTGACCCGTCTGAGACAGACCATGCATTCGTTCAAGATCCTGAACGAAATCATGCAGACCGAGACGGAACGCAAGCCCGGCAGAACCTATATCAACAAACGCATCGCCTCAGGTTCAGTTGAATTCAAAGGCGTCAGCTTCCGCTATCCGGAAGCAGAAGACGACAGCCTGAAAAACATCTCTTTCAAAATTGCACCGGGTGAAACCGTCGGATTGATCGGTCGGGTCGGCTCCGGAAAGAGCACGATCGGGCGCCTCACTTCCGGGCTCTATTATCCCTCCAACGGTGCGGTACTGATAGACGGCACCGATACCCGGCAGTTCGATCCCGCGGATCTGAGGTCCAATGTCGGCTTCCTCTCGCAGGACAATGTGCTTTTCAGCGGCACAGTCCGCGAGAACATCAGCGCAGGAGACCCCTTTGCCGATGACGATGCGCTGATCCAGGCCGCCAGAACCGCCGGCGTTGAAGAATTTGTTGCGCAGAACCCGCTCGGCTATGACCTCCAGGTCGGTGAAGGCGGCAGGTTCTTGTCCGGCGGGCAAAAACAGGCCGTCGCATTGGCGAGAATTCTTTTGCGCAAACCACGGGTATTGTTTCTGGATGAACCCTCCAGTCATCTGGATCTCGCATCGGAGCGCCGGTTGATCGCACGTCTCAACGAGAACAAAAGCGCCGACACAACCGTGATCATCAGCACGCACCGCATGAGCCTTGTCGAACTGACGGATCGTCTGATTACGCTTGACTACGGCAAGCTAGCGCTGGATGGGCCCCGCCAGGATGTCTTGAAGAAACTTCAGGAGCTGGGAGCCGTGAACAATCAGAACACGCGGGGGACAGTATAATGGCCTCCGGCGATTGGAACTACGCAAACGATATTCGGGACATCATCCAGACACGTCCACCAAGATATACGACCAATGTCATTCGCATCGGTCTGGTGCTTTTCGTGGTCGCGCTTCTCTGGGCCTATTTCGCCTCGATTGAAGAGGTCACAAGAGGCGATGGCCGTGTCATCCCCTCCAGACAGATCCAGGTCGTGCAGGCGCCGGACACCGGCATCGTGGAGAAGATATTTGTCCGTGAAGGCGACATCGTTGAACAGGGGCAGGCGCTGATTGAAATAGACGATACGACATTCTCCTCTCAACTTGGCGAAATCAGACAACGCCGATGGGCCCTGATGGCGCGCATTGCCAGACTTGACTCAGAAGCGGACCAGCTTCCGCTGGAGTTCCCTGAACTCCTGACCAAGGCGGTTCCGGAACTGATTGAGGAAGAAGAGAACGTCTACCGCGACAAGAAGATAAGCCTGGACAACGAACTGAGCGTTTTGCGCAATCAGGCTTCGCAGAAAGAGCAGGAATATCAGGAACTGTTGGCAACGGAAACCAAGCTGGATTCCGTGATCGAGATCCTCAAGCGGGAAGTTGAAATCAACCAACGGCTTTTTGAGCGCAAGGTGCTTCCCGAAATTGAGTTCCTGCGCCTTCAGCGGCAATTGAAGGAGAGCGAAGGCGAACTCGCCGTCACCAAGGCATCCGTGCAGCGCGCCCTTGCCGCCAAGGAAGAAGCCAAGGAGCGCTCACGCAACGCGACCTCGACCTTCGTATCGGAGGCGCGCCAGCAGCTGGCTGAGGCGCGTGGTGAGCTCGCGGTGATCAACGAAAGCATGAAAGGCGCGGCCGATCGCGTGCGCCGGACGGAACTTGTCTCCCCTGTCAAAGGCATTGTGAACAAGCTGAACATCACGACAATAGGTGCAGTCGTGCAACCGGCTGCAGATCTGGTGGAAATTGTTCCCCTAGAAGACACGCTTTTAATTGAAGCGCAGATCCGCCCGAAAGACGTTGCATTTTTACATCCTGGCCAAAAGGCTCAGGTCAAGATTACCGCTTACGATTTCTCAGTTTATGGCGGACTTGAGGGATTCCTGGAACGTATCAGTGCAGATACCACGGAAGATGAAGAAGGTAATCGCTTCTTCCGGGTTATGATTAGAACAGATAAAAATTATCTTGGTTCAGATACTGATCCTTTACCAATAATACCAGGAATGGTGGCATCCATAGATATATTAACCGGTGAGAAAACGGTTCTGGATTACATCTTAAAGCCGATCAAAAAGGTACGGGACGAAGCACTCAGGGAGCGCTGACGTCTCGACATATAACGAGGCGATCGGCAGATGGAACAGAGTGCAACCGCGTCGGCAGTGCCGGCAGCGAACAGGAAAGTTGTGCCCAAAACCTGGCAAGCGCTCATATGCGCAATTGCTCTGCAAACGGCTGGTTCTGCCGCGAAAGCGGAAGAGACACTGCCGGGCGTTGACGATGTTCAGGTCATTCTTCAAGCATCCCTGCTTGATACGGCACGTGCATCGGCAAAACCCGCCGCATTGCATTTCTCACCGATTTCAACAACACCGACGGCAAAGCCGGTCGAGTTGCAGAAAGTGCGAATTGGCCCTCTCGCCAAGCCGCAGGTTTCAGCACCGGCTGTAAAGACTTCGGCTGTGACAGTCCAAAAACCCCTTAAACGCACGGTCTTGAAACCGACGCGCTTGTTCGGGTCTCTTGGAAAGTCAGTTGCGCTCAGTCCTGTTAGCAAACGTTGGCAGCGCGCCCTGGGTGAGCTGAACGCCGATCAAAAAGGAACTGCCAGCAGCCGTCACAGTTTTCGCACCTATACCGCCATCCTGGATCAGGTGAAATCCAAGCGCCGCGGCCTGCAGATCCCGAAGGTGAACTACATGGTCAATCGGCTCCTTGCCTATCGCGAGGACCACAGGCTGTGGAAGGCAGGCGAATACTGGGCCAGCCCAGTTGAAAGTCTGAACAAACGTGCGGGCGATTGCGAGGATTACGCAATCCTGAAATACGCCCTGCTGCGAGACCTCGGCGTAAAGGACGAAGACATGCGCGTCGTCGTTCTGCGCGATACGGCTGCACGACAATATCATGCTGTTCTGTCAGTCAAGCATGAGGGCAAATGGCTCATTCTCGACAACCGGTTCTCGCGTGTGCGCTTTGAACGTGATCTCCCGCATTATCAAGCGCTCTACTCGGTCAATGCTGCCGGTGAATGGTCACACAATCCGAAGGCCGGTAAGCCTGTCCGCCTTGCGGCAAGACTGAAATCGGCAAACAAATAGGATCCTTCTTCGGTCGGCGTAGAGCTGCCGGATCCATGGGAAACCCTGCTGGCTCAAGCGATTTACTCTCCCCAAACCCGGGGAGAGCGTGATATAGCCAATTTATGGTAGACCAAATCAAAAGCACCGCGATTCGAAAGCCGTCCAAGCTTTCGTCCGCCCTATGCCTAGGCATTGGCGGCTGCCTTGTTGGTGCGCTGATTGCCGGCAGTGGCGTTTACCTGGCCGCTTCTCAGGAAAAACAGGTTTCCCGGCAAATAACCACTCTTCAGGCCGAACGCAGCCATTTACTGGAGGCGCTCAGCGAAGCAAGGCTCGCAGCCCCTCGCCTCCGGCTGGAAGAACTGGCGTCTTTGCCGCTGCTTTCTGAATATCTCGAGATTGCAAAAGAACAGCCGGACAGCCTGGATGCCCGGGAATTGAAGGACTATCTTCAAACCGTTCTGGATGCCGCCGGTAAAGAGACAGGCTTCGGTCGAATTACCCTGGAGTCCTCTGACGGCGACGAACTGCTTGTTTCTGAAAGCTTTGCTGCCGGTTCGGAGATTGCGGCAACACCCAAACTTGAAGCCGCTGTCCCCGGATTTGACGACCCGGAAACAACAATCGGCCGGATCGCCGGCTACCTTCCGGAAAATACCCTGAACATCCTGCTGCCGGACAGCACAATCGGTACCGACGTCACAGCCAGCACGCCGTCTGAAACCGATGGCCTTGCGAACAATCTCGGCGCGCCAAACGCAACACGCATCTTTGCAATTGTTGCAGGCCTCGCCACCGCCATGCTCGGTCTTTTCGGCGCAGCACTTCTTCGAAAAAACCAGACCGGCACGTCCGCCTAAAAAAGCTCCACACAACGAAATCTCTTTGAAACGCCCGATGCGTTTTCGTGTGCGCGAACGCAGATTATTGGTGATTCTTAGGAAACAAAAAGGCGGACCAAATGGCCCGCCTTTTTTCAAAGATCGTATTTCGGATCGATCAGGCTATGTTGACTGACACGTCCACTTCCGTACCAGCCTGATCCATCACGACACGAACCGTGTCGCCCATGGAGCTGTGGTTCTGAAGTGTCGCGACTTCCTGCCAATCATGAGCAACTTCAGTTCCATCGACATCGACTTCGAGTGTCACAGTGCCACTACCGTCATCTGTTGCCCTGACCAGTTCAGCCTCGCTCGCGCCTTGCCCGAAGGCATCGTCCAGCAGTGTGCCAAGATCGATCTTGTCACCTTCATCGAAGCTGTAATCGGTGATGATGTCAGCTTCAGCGAGCGAAGTCAGTACGAACGTGTCAGCACCAGCACCACCAGTCAGCGTATCGCTGCCTAGGCCACCGATCAGGACATCGTCGCCTTCGCCGCCGACTATAATATCGTTGCCTTCACCGCCGACAAATGTGTTGCCGCCAATGCGTCCCGAGCCGGTGCTATCGTCAGTCAGTGTGTCATTACCTGAAGTTCCTACAATTGTATTGCCGAGAACCGTGTCAGTCGGCAGAGCTGTATCGTAGTTGGCAATGTTCGTATTTGCAGGATTACCACCGGTGCCGTTGCCTTCAAATGTATTTCCAGTCACCACTCCATCAATAGATGCAGAAACGTTGCCAATTCCAAGTCCTTCGAGATTGTTGGCGACAAAAGCATTGTTTTGAACGGTGTTATTGGAGTTGCCAGCGTATCCGTCGAGTGACATACCAACCAAATTGCTTTCGAATTGGTTTCCATCGACCAAAGCGTTCTGAGTAGAACCATTCAAATACATACCGGTGTGCCAGCCGAGCATCATATTTCCGATGATCTGCATTCCATTGCCGTATCCTAGAGAATTTACAATCCCCCGAGACGCGTCACCTATGCCGCCTGCCGAACGATAAAACAGTGAGTTGGAAATGGCCGCCGCGTCACCTTGAATGTGTATTCCAGCAAGTTCGAAAGCTGAAGAAACCTTAGCGCCTTCGAACAATCGGACACCGTCAATCTTGACACCGTCGGCAAGGATCACAATCCCACCATTGATTGTGCTTTCACCAACCCCGCCGACCATATCTCTAGATGCCGCCGAAACGTCAATGCCGTTGTTCGCACCAAGAATGGTGACTTGTTTGTTGATTGTTACGTTCTCGTTGTAAATGCCCGGCGCGAGAAGAATTGTATCTCCTGGATCGGCTGCCGCGATAGCATCAGAGATAGACGCATAACCGCCATGACCAACAATGCGAACGGTCGTCCCGTCGCCAAACTCCAAGATTTCTACATTGATCAATGCATCGTTGCCCTCGTCGAGACCATCGGCGATCTCACCGTCGGTTACTGTTAGGAAACCGCTCCCATTGGAACCAAACGTAAAATCGGCGAAATTACCGGTATAAACAGCCGTATCTGCGTCGCTGTTATCCGCGAAACCCGTGCTTCCGCCAAAGATAATATCGTCGCCAGCGCCGG
Organism: Roseibium porphyridii; assembly: GCF_026191725.2. Taxonomy (NCBI): domain Bacteria; kingdom Pseudomonadati; phylum Pseudomonadota; class Alphaproteobacteria; order Hyphomicrobiales; family Stappiaceae; genus Roseibium; species Roseibium porphyridii. The sequence continues at coordinate 2,739,916 of NZ_CP120863.1, read as the reverse complement.
TGTTAACAGTGTCTGCTCCGTTTTCAGCAATGACGATATCATTTTCCGAAGATCCGACGTACTCATCTGAACCTTGCGATCCAAATACAGTCAAGCTGTCACCAGCTGCTACGGAATTGCCGGAACCTTCAAAATCGAATTCTATGTCTCCATTCACATTACGGAAATTGAAATCGGTGTCGGCGCTGTCGAAGCTGTTGTTTGTAACACTCGATATTGGCCCTGTAACATTGCCACTTGTAGTTTCACCGACGCTCAAACCGCTACCCAGATTTTGAAACTGGTTGCCGTCAATCTGGACATTGCTGGTGTAGTCATCAGCATTTATCGCAGTTCGAACGTGCTCGAAGGTGTTGTTCGAAATTACTGTTATTCCGGCTCCACCGTTTGAATAGATGGCAGATTTATAGTTGTCATTTCCATAATAGTAGACATCGTTGGCTCCGGTGAAGAGGTTCCCGGAAATTGTGATGACACCTCCGGCACTGACGGAGGCCAATTCGATCCCCCGGTGCCCTTCGGCTGAGCCTGCACCCACCCAAACGGTTTCTGCAGGGTTCCCGGTATCACGGTTAAACACAGAGTTGATGATTTCATGCTGTGCGGAGCTGGTAACTAGAACCGACGTGAAGCTGCCATTCCCAACCGCCTGACTGTCCAGGAACTCAAGACCATCAAGCACAACCTTTGCACCAGCATTAACTGTTACAGTTCCGTTGATGATGGTCTCTGATCCACGTCCGTTGTCATTGCCTTCGACGCCGGCGTTTGAGCCTTCAAGCGTTATGCCCTTGTTGATCGTCACGTTCTCATTGTAAGTGCCCGCCGCAACGCGCACCGTGTCGCCAACACTTGCTCCTGCCACGCCCGCGCCTATGGTGTCGTACTGCGTGACAGCGCCGGTCGTCCCGTCAATTACCCATACTGGTTTGACGGCAATCGGACTACCAGTATCGAATGCAATTGTCTCTATCGTACTGGTGACTGTGTCTGTGCCATCTGGACCGACAATCGTGATGGTTCCATCTGCGTTGTATGTAACTGAATACTGTGAGGAATCTCCGCTCAGTTCAATTCTATCGTTGCCTTCCCCTCCATCGAAGAAGTCGTCGCCTGCACCTGAGATGAAAGTGTCATCACCGTCACCGCCCCTAAAGACTACACGGTGGCCGCTGGTAACACCGGAAGCATCGACAGTATCGTTGCCGGCTCCGCCCTCCACAGTGATAGTCGAAGTTGACAGCGATGTTGTCGAGAAGTCACCGGTAACCGTTACCGAGTCGCCGGACGCTCCAAGATTGAACACAACATCTTCGATCTCGTCGGTGCGGATCGTCGATGAGCCGGCCCCGATTTCGATGTCATCCGCGTCTGTGCCTGTCGACGGAACGATATTGGAACCACCTGAGGCCACATCGAGTGTGAAGGCTGTCGCGCCACCAGTGTTGGTGATCTCGAGCGTATCAGCACCTGTTTCAGAGCCGCCGTCGACACGATCATTGCCATCGCCTGATGACCATTTGAAGGTGTCGTTGCCAGCGCCACCACGCAACGTGTCGTTGCCGGTTCCGCCGATGATGGTGTCGTCACCGCTGGAGCCAATGACGGTGTCATTGCCACCACGGGCATTGATCGAGGCGATGTCGGTCAGCGTTGTGGTTGAGAAGTCGAGCGTTCGCGAACTGTTACTGTCAACAATGGTCACATCATTGTTGCCGTCACCGCTGATTTCATCAACGCCATTGTTGTAACCGTTCACCCCGATCACGGTGCCATCAGATTCCGCCTTTGCGACGGACGTTCCTGCCCCGTTGGTCGCAAACGTATCCAACCCGTTGCTGATGCCGTCGTAAAGCAGAGTTGCATCCGCCGTACCGGTGTGGATCGTGTCGTTACCGCTACCACCACGATAGGTGCCGGTGCTCAGGTCGGACGTGGTGATGGTGTCGTTGCCGCCACGGGCGTCGATTTCTTCGATATCGGTCAAGACCGTGTTCGAGAAATTCAGTGTCCGCGAGCTGTCACTGTCACGAACCGTGACATCGCTGTTTCCGTCGCCACTGATCTGGTCAACGCCATTGTTGTAACCGTTGACGCCGATCACAGTACCGTCGGATTCCGCCTTGGCAATGGACCCACCTGTCCCGTTGGTCGCAAACGTGTCGAAGCCGTTGCTCGTGCCGTCATAGAGCAGAGTCGCATCGGCATCGCCGGTATGAATGGTGTCATTACCGCTACCGCCACGATAGGTACCGGAGCTCAAATCGGACGTGGTGATGGTGTCGTTACCGCCACGAGCGTCGATTTCCTCGATATCGGTCAAAAGCGTGTTGGAGAAGTTCAGGGTCCGGGAGCTGTCGCTGTCACGAACCGTGACATCGCTGTTTCCATTACCGTTTATGTGGTCGACACCGTTGTCGAACCCGTTGACGCCGATGACAGTGCCGTCGGATTCCGCCTTGGCTTCCGATGCACCCGTCCCGTTGGTTGCAAACGTATCGAAACCGTTGCTGGTGCCGTCGTAGAGCAAAGTTGCATCCGCTGCACCGGTGTGGATCGTGTCGTTGCCACTGCCGCCACGATAATTGCCGCTGCTCAGATCGGACGTGGTGATTGTATCGTTGCCGCCGCGGGCATCGATTTCATCAATATCGGTCAGCGCCGTGTCGGAGAAATCGAGTGTCCTGGAACTGTCGCTGTCACGAACCGTGACACCGCTGAAGCCGTTCGCGGAGATCTCTTCCACTGCACCTTTGGCAAAACCGTTGACGCCGATTGCGGTGTCGTCTTCGGTCGCCAGTATACGGTCTGTACCAGCCTCTCCATTGAAGGTGTCGAGGCCGTCGCCATTGCCAACAAGATAGGTGTCGTTGCCATCACCGCCGTTGAGGGTGTCGTTGCCTCCCTCACCTACAATGATGTCATCGCCGTCGTTTCCATTGACCGTGTCGTTGCCGCCGCGGGCCAAAACCAACCATGATTCTGACGTCGGAACATTCAGTGTTTCACTGGAGTTCGTACCGATCAGAACATTGTCAAACGGCAGGAAGGTATCACCAACCGTAATACCTTTGACGATTGTCTCGAAATCATAAACATCGAACGAGAGTCCACCAGCACTCACGGTACCGTTAAATCCGGCACCAGGTGTGAGAGCATCGATCTGTGCGATCAAGGCAGCATCTGCAGCCTGATCAAGTGTCAGGGCGATCCGAAGAGTGTCGGTACCACTGCCTCCGCGATATGTGACGTGATCACCTGAGATCTGAGATGTCGTGACCGTGTCATTCCCGCCTTGACCGTCAACGGTGAGCCCGTCAACAAGCTGAATATCGCGGAAATCCAGGTCATTTGCGGAATTAGTTCCCCTTACGATCACACCTGAATTGCCATTTGCATCAATTACCTCAATGCCGCTGCTTGCAGCATCGAAGTCACCGAGAAGACCGATACGCGCATTGTTCGAGATGGCCGCAATCGTGTCGGTGTCACCGGAAGAACCGCTGTCCTGGTAGGTGTCATACCCATGACCCGTGCCGGAAACCTGATAAGTATCAGAGCCTTCCCCACCGTCGAGCGTGTCATTGCCCGAATTGCCACGGATCGTGTCATCACTTGCAGAGCCCGTGATCGTGTCGTTGCCGCCCTGACCATCAATGAACGAGATATCCGTCAGCGAGATGTTGCTGAAGTCAAGATCGTTGGCATTGTTGTCACCGCGGATAAGAACACCGGAGAAACCAGTCCCTGTGATCGCCTCAATGCCGCTGCTTGCAGCATCGAAGTCACCAAGAAGACCGATACGCGCGTTGTTCGAGATGGCCGCAATCGTGTCGGTGTCACCGGAAGAACCGCTGTCCTGATAGGTGTCATACCCATGACCCGTGCCGGAAACCTGATAAGTATCAGAGCCTTCCCCACCGTCGAGCGTGTCATTGCCCGAATTGCCACGAATGATGTTTGCACCCGCGTTTCCGTTGATGATGTTAGCAGAACCGTTGCCAATTACGTCGAACGGCGCGTCACCAAGCAACGTTATTGTCGTCACAGATCCGCCCAATGTGAAGACGTTGCCTGTGTCGTCGCTTTGGCCTTCGATCCGAAGATTGTCCTTTGTAACTGTAAGGCTTTCACCTGTCACAGTGCCCGCCAGGTTGATGCGATACGAGTCTAGAGCATCGGCATGGGCCGCCTGGAGAGTGGCATAGGTGTTGACGAGATCATCGTTCTGATCGAACAGGTGGACCGGCTGGGTCAGATCGAACGTAATGTTGGTGAACTGCAGGAATTCGACATTGACCTCAGCGATGTCGGTTCCGTCGCTGCCAACAGTGTCCGCAATGGTTACTGTTCCGTCGGTGGCAATGGTGATCAGATAGTTTTCCCGAGGACCATTGGCCACGTAGGTGTCGGTATCGTCGCCACCATCAAAGTGATCATCACCTACGCCGGAAATGAAAGTGTCATCGCCAGCGTTGCCGGAGAAGTCGATCCCAACCTCGGAGGTAGCTCCACTTGTGGTCATACCCGAAGCATCAACCAGATCGTTGTCGGCGCTTCCCTCGACCGTGATTGTGTTCACGTTGATACCGGAACCGGCAAAATCGCCAACGACATTTAGCGTCCCGGCACCAGCCGAGAAATCAACTACGACCTCTTCAACATTCTGCACTGCGCTGGTGTTGGATCCATCAGAAACAGCGAAATTTGGATTGGTTGCTGTAAGATTAATAGTCTGCCCAGCACCCGTCGCGAAGACGTTGAGCGTATCGCCTATCGTATCGTGGTCACCGCCATCGATCAGATCTGCGCCGTCGCCGACGCGCCAATTGACTATGTCATCACCGCCACCGGCATTGATAGTGTCCGAACCTTCAAAACCGGTGATAGAGTCAGCACCTGAAGTACCGATGATGACATCATCTTTTGTCGTGCCATCCACGAATGTAGTTACTATACCACCGGCATTAGCTACCGAGACGTAGGTCAGGTCGACCGAGCCATCTGCATTGGCATCGTTGAAGAACGATCCCGCATTGCCAGGAGTACCAGCTGTGCCAGTTGGCAGCTGATCGGCCATCGGATCGATGCCAAGGCCCACTCCCCAGCCGGCTGTGACGTCAATGACAGTGCCAGGGTCACCTGGTGTGATTGTGCTCTGCCTGAACACAAGACCGGTAATATCTGTAAAGCCGTGGATATAGAGGCCCAACTTGCTGTAGTCGCCGGAGATTGTGACATCTTCGAAGATCACAGTTCCCATTGGTGTCAGCACGTCATAGCTGTAGGTCGGAGCGCCTTCCAGGTTTGACTGATAAGTGGACGCATCGAAGCCTGCGATCTGTATCGCAGTGTTTGCGCTACCAGCTGTCGAACCTGTGACAGTCACATCGCTGAAGGTAGCATTTCCGTCATATTCGAACAGAACGATATCACCACTGCCGTTGGCACCACTGGTTCCGTTGCCGTCGAAATCGGAGCCTGTGACAACAAGTGCTTGAACACCTGCCTGGTCGAAACCGCCACCGACATTGGTCGAAGTGTCCGTTCTACCGGAAACATAAAGACCAAAATTACCGTTGTCGTTCAGATCGACTCCGTCCAACTCGAGCGTGCCTAAAATATTTGTATCCGATGCCCTGATGCCGGCACTGCTTGCATTGACAATCGTCAGGTTCTCGAATCTCACCGTTCCATCTGGATAATCCGCGTCAAGATCGATGTCGAAGCCGTAGGCTGAACCGGTCGCGTCAACCGTAACTGTGCCCGAACCGACTATGGTCAGAGGCTTGTCGATCGTCACGTTTTCGTTGCCTGCACCAGACCAGTTGCCTTCAGCAATCAGGATGGTATCGCCTGAGTTAGCAGCCGCAACAGCCTCCGCGATTGTCGCAAAACCACCATTGCCAACCAGCAGGAAGCGGCCGGTGGCATCGCCAACCGGATCATCAGCCTGAACGATCTCAACACCAACCAGACCATCAGTGCCTTCACCAATGCCAGTTGCATCGACTTGCCAACCGAGCAGAACGCCCGCGCCCGGATCCAGATCAACCGCCATGATGTCAGCTGCAGTCAGGATGCCGTCATAGGCGGCCGTGTCAGTGCCGTCAGTTGCCGCCGGGATGAAGTCGTCACCGACCAGCAGATCGTTGCCGGCATTGCCTTGCAGCGTATCGTCACCGCCGCGACCACGAATGAAATCGTTGTTATCGGTTCCGATGATCTGCTGATCCGCGCCGAGCGGATCCTGCCCGGGCTTGTCGCCCTGCAATTCGATCAGAATGTCACTGGACACCGGCAAGGTGATGTTGAAACCGGAGGCATCAACGTCGCCCTCAACGCCATCGATGTTGAACAGTGGCCCCCAGGAACTGGTTGCACCAGACAGGTCCAGATCCAGAACTGACAGGTCGGCGACGTCGCCGAAGTTAAAGAGAGCAACCGGGTTCTTGTGATACGCGCCCGTTACCGTGACATCGTCAAAGACGACGATGCCAATGCTCGGAGCGTTGTCCGGTGCCGGGTTGGCGCTGCCAGGCGCATTCAGCCCGCCAACAATCTCGACAGCACTATCGGGACGGTCGCCTTCCGCTGCACCGGCAGTGGCACCTTCGAACGTTACGGTCGTGAAGCTGGCATCGCCGTCATAGCCGAACAGTTTGATATGGGCAGTGTTGCCGCCACCGGAACCGTTGTCGGAGAAACCGGCATTGCTGACAACCAAAGCCCCCATTGCCGGAGTGCCAGCAGCGTCCGCAGCATCGGTCGCGAAAATGCCTCTGTTCACAAAGCCTGAGATATCACCATTTGTGAAGGTCAACGTGCCGATGTTGGCTCCGGCCGCAATGTCGATACCGGTATCCGCGGTACCACCACCAACCAGGTCGATATTGTCGAAGGAAACATCACCATTAACGCCGGCTCCGATGGAGACCGCATCGCCCGAAGTCGGTTCGATCGATACAATGCCAACGCCCACAAAGCTCAGCGCCTTGTCGAGTACAACGTTCTCCGCATAGATGCCTTCCCCGACCTGAACGGTAAAGCCGTCCAGCGTGGTGGCATCTGCAACCGCCGCCGATATGGTCGAATAGGAAGCGACAAGCGCACCTGTCCCGTCAAGCACCTGCACAGGCAAAGTCACAACGAAGGCTTCGCTGTAACTTGCGCCTTGCGGGTCGGTTGCCGTGATGGTGACTTCAGACGGCAAGCGGGTAACGGAGCCATCCACCTCCAGCTGATATCCGTTTGCACCGTCGCTTTCAACGGAAAGACCCGACACCGCAGCGCCAGACGGATCTGTGATGTCAAAAGTGAAGACAGTGTCGTCAACATCAGTCACGGTGATTGCGCCAACAACAGTTCCATCAGGCGCACCTGCGGCGATTGTTGTGCTGCTCAGATCAATATCCCGCGGCGCGTCGTTGGTGCCATTGACTGTAACGACGACGTCGACCGTGTCGGTTGCTCCCTGATCGTCGGTCACGGTGACCGTGAAGGTCTCCGTCGGCGCATCACCATCATTCAAGCCGTCAGCAAGCGTGTCGTCCAGGGTATATGTCCACTCGCCGGTCGCCGGATCAATGACAAAGTTGCCATACGTGCCCGCTGCATCGCCTGACCACGTCAGGGTCGCGTTGTGGTCCACATCTGTGGCGGTCACCTGTCCGGTGACGCGCGGTGCATCGAAACCGTTGTCGATGTCCCACTGGCGCGTAGTCGCGTCGCTGACCCCTTCATTGCCGCTGAAGATCGGACGCGCCATGAGATTGGCATCAACGTCTGAAATCAGCGTTTGAAGTTCGGTCAACAGCGGATCAGTAAAGCGATAAGACAGCGGCGAAGCGTTCAGGTTGCCAAGCAGATTGTCGTGCAGGCTCTGTTCGCGCTCGGGCGTGTCGTTGGCATCGCCATCATCGGCGGTGAATTTGGCAATCGTCCGTGTCAGCGGCGCACCGCCGGCTTTCAAGTATTCTGCATACTCGACACCGAGACGGACAAACGCCTCATTGACAACGACCGTGCCGCCAGGTGCGGCGGTATAATTGTCATCCAGGAAGTCCCATACAATTGCAAACGCCTGCGCCTCGGTGACACCCAGTTCGTTCTGCACTGTCGTCAGGACAGACTCCACCTGTGAAGGCGTCGTCAACAGGCCATCAAGGGCATTCGTAACAGCTGGATTGAGCGGAATAGACGGTTCGAGATTGCCAGAGACATCTGCCTCCTCGATGCCGGTGATATCGCCAGTCTCAACCACTTCACCGGTGATCTCGGAGCTTACCTCAATGACCGGTGCGTCGTTGGCACCCGTCACCGTGACATCAATGTCCATCGTCACACTGTCACCATCACCATCGGTGAGGGTGTACGGAATGGTCATCAAGATGCTGTCGCCAACCGCCAATTCGTCAAACGCGGTTCCCGGTGTGATCGAAACGTCATGACCCGCAGCTGTGGCCGCCAGTGTGATCGTTGGCGTGCCAAGCGTGACACCAAGCGGCACGCCGGTGAAGGTGGCCGTGCCGAGCACGATCTCTGTCGTCGCGCCACCGTCGGCACCAGGTGCGTAATCCACACCTTCGACAAGCGAGATCACGGTATCCGCGTTCTCACCCATCGTCTCCGTCGCGTCCGACGCTTCCGGCGTGTCGTCTCTGAGCCTCAAGATGCGTTCGCCGACAGCTGTATCACCATCGCCATCAGTCACCGTGAACCGCAAGTTGAGATCTACAAGGTTCTCGATGGAACCGGTATGCAGCACGTTGGCCTTCTCGGTCACCTCGTAGCGGCCAGTGTCGCTGTTCATCGAAACCTCGGCCACAACAACGTTGTTGCCATCCTGCTCTTGGGAGATGATCAGCGTGCCATTGGCATCGGTCTCGAAGCTGAAGTCTGTCAATCCACTGTTGGCGGCTGCACTGAGGTCAGCATCCCAGGCAACAGCACCACCATCTGCAGCTCCATCAGCACCAACAGAGAAGTCAATCGTCTTGACCCTATTATACTCGGTGCGCGTATCGTTGCTCGAGCCGTTCTCTACAGTGCCTTCGGCAATGATTGTGCGATCTGGGTTGACGTCAAACGGACGGATGGTCGGTGTATCATCATCGATAATCAAACGGATGGTGCCTTCGGCCTTGTCACCATCACCATCAATCACCGTATAGCCAAGCAGAAAGCGCGCATCTTCCTCTATATTGTCGCCTACAACATTGTGCAGAAGATTTGCGACCTGTACGTAGCTGTAGTCGCCTGATGCCTTGTCCAGTGTCACTTCCGCAACTGTGACAGGGTTGGCGGGGTCTCCCTGATCTTGTTTGATCAGAAGCAGACTTGTACCCACGCTGTCGACAACCTCAAACGTGATCCCACTGGTCGCATCGACGCCATTGTTCGGCACGTCACTGCGAACAATGCTGGTTGATGCGTTCCAAACAATTTCGCCGCCATCAGCACCAAACGTGTGCGGAACAGTCTTGCCAGTCTGGTGGAACTCACCGCTGTCTTCAACACCGCCATCATTCCCGATTGGATCGCCATTCGCGTCTTTGACGGTGTCATCATCACTTATTATCCGGAAGTTGTTCGGATCGTGGCTCGGAATGATCGGCGTGTCGTCGTCTACGGTCACTATGAAGCTGGACGTTGCGGTGTCGCCATCGCCATCAGTGGCCACGAAGTCGAATGTCAGGTCAATGTCGTTCTCATCGGCACCAGTCGTATGGTCCAGATTGTCCAGAAGCGTGAACGAATAAGAGCCAGAACCGTCATCGGACAGTGCAACCGTGAACACGGTCCGCCCGCCAGCGCTTGCTGTCAGAACCGTGCCGGCCGGGTTCAGACTGTAGCTGACATCCTCACCATCTGACTTCAGGTTCGCAGGCGCTGTAATCGCGGGATCGAACTGCACAGACCGGTTGCCGAAATCTGAAGGAGAAGACGGAGGTTGAGACGTGGGCGTGTCCTGAACACCTCCCACATCTGCTGCATTGTCTCCATCGTCTGCGCCCCAGGAAATCGCAAGATCGCCTGTGAAAGTGGTCTCATCGCCGTCGCCGTCACCATCGACATCGACCGCATCGCCTGTCTGGCTGTCGTTGTTGCCGTCTGCAAGGCCGTCCTCATCAACAACGCCAGCTTCTGTTGCACCAATCGAAGGACCATCAGCATCGTCTTCAAACGTAACGGTCAAGATCCCAGCACTGGTATCCCCGTCGCCATCCGTTGCCGTGAAATCAAAGGAAAGATCGAACGAAGCATCATTCCCACGCGCCGCCCAATGATCCAGATTGTCGTCAAGCGTGACCGCGTATTCGCCGTTATTGTTGTCTGACAGTGTAATCGTGAACACTGTACGTGCTGTTGGACCGACACCGGCAGTAGCCGTTAGAATGGTGCCGTCCGAGGATAGAGTATAGGTGAGTCGATCACCGTCTGAGCTAATGGCAACAAGCATGTTGTCCAGCGAGGCATCGAATGCGACAGACCGGTCGCCTGGGTTCGAGCCGGAGTCGGAGTCCGAGTCGTCGGAACCCCATTCAATGTCCAGCGACCCAGTCGCAGTGTCTTGAGCAAACGTTTCAACACCCGCTGAAACTGTTGTGTCTTCAGTCACTGTCGCAGGTTCAACTGTACCGACGAGCGGCGTATCCGGGTCGTCATTGATGGTTATGGTGAAGTCGCTGGTGCCGGTTGTGTCGCCGTCGCTGTCTGTTGCATTGAACGCGAAGGTGATTGCCAGAGCGTCGCCCTGGCCCGCGCCAACATGATCGACATTGTCGAGCAAATCGAAGACATAAGACCCGTCTGAGCCGGCAGTTGCACCATCATTTTCAGAGAGCGTGACGCGGAAGACCTCACGGTCGCCGACCGCAACGGTTCCATCGCCATCATCGTCGGCCAGGCCGACAATCTCCGTATCCGACACTTGAAGATACCGGACGATTGCGCCGTTCGACGTCAGATCAAGTGCGGCATCGGTTTGAACGGCGTCATTGTCGGCAATGCCCTCGAACGCGACTGACCTGCCGATTGTTGCCGGGTTTGAAGCCGTGAAGGACACATCATCAAGGAAGAAATTCTCTGCGTTTGCATTTGATTCGAACTCCACGAACAGCTGAGCTGTTGTCGACCCGTCGGGAATACCGGCAGAAAGCTGGTTCCAGCTGCCTTCGATATTCAGAGCATCGATATCTGATCCCGTCGTGTCGATCAGCGTCACGATCTGTTCGCTTGCCAACCCCTTGTCGACGAGAACGTAGATTTTCAAGCTGTCAGTAGTTTCCCAATTCGTATCTGACAAGTTATATGAAAGCGATGCATCCACACCCGTTTGACCGGCAACGTCCACCTCATCAAATGTGAGACGCATTATCCCATCAGGATCTTCAATCTGATAGCTTTGGCTGCCGTCAGAGAATGTGGAGTCGGATACACCAACGGCGTCCCTCTCCAACCCAAAATCGCCACGCGAATTAATCCAACTTGCCGTGAAGCCAAGATCACCTGCTGCGCCAGAACCGGCTGCAGTCGATTCCACAATTGGCATGCCAGAAATGTTGTCGATCTGAATTTCCGCGTCGCGTGCAAGTGACCGTCCATCTGTCGCCGCATTCGTATAGTCACCGCCAACCGCGGCCTCATTTTCGAAGCTGGTCGATGCAAGAACAATCGGCTCGTCACTATCGATATCGTCCGCGCCGAAATCGACGTCGAGGCTGCCCGAAACACTTGCCGGCACAAAAGCGTTGGATGGATTCCCGGCGGTGTCTTCCGTAACGGCCCCGTCGTCGGGTGTGCCGATTGTTGGTTCGTCATCAAGGACGGTAATAAGAGCGCTTGACTCATCTGTATCACCATCGCCGTCTGTAACAGTGAAGTTCAAACGAAGCGCGATCGGATCGTCAGAACCGGTCTCGCCCTGATCAGGATGATCGAACGCGATGTATTGAACATAGTCGTAGTTGCCGTTCGGCTGGACAATGAGCGTAAACGCTGTCGCGCCAGTGCTCGCGATTGTTCCCGTCACGGTAATGACACCGTTGGCATCAATGTCTGTTGTTGTCGTGATTGGCTCACCGGCGCTTGTCAGATCGATGCGGCGGTCTGAACCCGATTCTTCAACATCAAGCGCTCGAAGATTGCCATTGTTGCGCGCAAAGAAGCTGACATCCGTAACAGTTGCACCATCTGCGCCACCATCAAACTGCAACTGGCCCGAGATTGTGTCGCCAAGCTCAGTCGCTTCATCCAGACCGATGCTGGAACCGTTGCGGAACGCAGTCGGACCATCGTCGTCGAAGGTGACGTTTTCGCCGATCGAAATGGTATCGGAAACGATATCGCCGTCCGCGTCTTCAATCGTCACAATGGCCGAAATCTTTCCAGCAAGATCAATATGTTCGTCGCTGCTGTCCGGGTTCGGATGTTTCAGTGACTGGTACTGAACGATGCTGACACGCCCGCGGACGTCGATATGAATGGCAAAGACGGCCTCGCCAAGCACACCGCTGCCATCGTCGATCCGACCGACGATCAGACCGGCTTCAAGCGAAAGGGTGATCGCATCGCCTTCGGTTGTCTCGAGTCCGGATGCAGCATCATCTATCTGCAGCGTTACCGTTCTTGATGAACCAAAATCATCGGCGCCGGTATTGCGATCATAGTCGACGACATCATCGCGCGCATAGATCGGTCCGTTCGGCAGGTCATTGTCTGAGCCAGGATTGGCGACAGCATTTGTGCCGGTAAAGAGCGCCACGACATTTGGATTGTACTGGCCGCTGTTTTCGTTAAAGACATTGTCGCTATGATCGCCGTGCGTTTCATCAACACGCACAGTGTTATCAAGGCGCGCTTCAGGTTCCGGAACATCATCGGTGACTGTGATGTTCAGTTTGCCTGTCAGAACAATGCTGTCACCGTCTCCATCAGTCGCTTCAATGACACTGCCGAAGTCAATTGCGCTAACAGGACCGCTTCCGCCTTGTAGGTTGGTATTTTGACCATTTGCATCGACATGGTCGAGTTGTTCAATGAGCTGGAATATGAAGTCGCCGGTAACCGGATCGAGCTGGAAGGTGAAAACAGGGATGTCTTCGAAATCGTCATAGCCTGTGCCATTGGGGCCATCGAAAACATCGACATAGGCAAGAATTGTACTTCCGGAAACTTCATACCGGACTGTGTCACCACCTGATGTCAGGCCCAGGCTCTCCAAGGTCGTGATTGTATCGCTTGTGAGTGCAAAACCACCGACAGCGGCTGCACCGTCCGCTCCGAAAGACACGACGGAAGCAACCGACCCTGTCGTGGTTGCGGCAAAGCCAACGAATTCCGCCCCCGCTTCACCCGGAAGAACTTCCGCCGGCAACGAATTGCCAAATAGATCGGGAGATGTACCTTCTGAGAAAGCGGTAAAGATGTCGTCTTCATCAACCGCAACTTCGACGGCCGTTCCATCGGCTATCGGCACGTCATCGATGATTTCGATCTGGAAGCGGCTTGCGGAGATTGCAATTGTGTCGCCGTCCGCGTCTTCAGCCCGCAGAAGCGAGGAGAAGTCCAGCGTCAGCGTTTCTTCATCAGCAGGCGTCGCGGGATCAGACGCTGTGCCGTGGTCAATCTGGCCTTCAAGCGTGAAGGTGTAAGTGCCGTCTGCCAGGACCACCAGCGTGAATACGGATTCCGTGCCTGCTGTTGCCGCAAGCGTGTAGCCGCTTGTTGCATCCCCGGTCAGTTCATACTCGACCGCAACACCGGCAGAGGTCAGGTTATGCGTGGTGGCAAGAGCCGTCGCATCGCCAACCATGCTGAACTCGGCAAGACCCGCACCCGCATCAGGGTCCGCATCCGCACCAACAGACACAAGCGACTGAAGATCGCCGGTCGCAACTGCGCTGGTCCGTGTCAGATCACCTGGACGGCCACCGCCACCTGTCGTGTCTTCATCATTGTCATCCGCATCAACGGCATCTTCATTGCCGTCCGTCAGCGCCTCTTCTTCAACGGTACCAACAACATTGTTGTCATCGTTGCTGAAGGTCTCGACCGGAACATCATCGATGATGTTGATCTCAAAGCGATCGTCGGAAATGCCGATCACATCGCCGTCCCCGTCCTCTGCCCGAAGGATTGAGGAGAAGTCCAGCGTCAGCGTTTCTTCAAGAGAAGGTGTCGCAGGATCAGATGCGGTGCCGTGGTCAATCTGACCGAGCAGCGTGAACGTGTAGCTGCCATCCGCATTCACCAACAGCGTGAAGACGGATTCCGAGCCGGCTGTTGCCGTCAGCGTGTAACCGATCGTTGCATTGCCAGCGACCGCATAGGTCACCGCAGCGCCTGCAGAGGTCAGGTTGTGAGCAGTCTGCAGCGCTGCAACATCGCTGATCAGGCTGAACTCGGCAAGATCAGCACCAATGTCGGGATCATCATCCGCGCCAACAGAAACAAGCGACTGGAGGTCGCCGGAAACAGCCGGACCAACGACATCAAGTTCGCCATCCGTGCCACCATCCGTATCACCATCATTGCCATCGGCATCGACAGTGTCTTCATTGCCGTCCGTCAGTCCCTCTTCTTCAACCGTGCCGACAACAGCTGCTGCGGTTGTCTCGATCGGCACGTCATCGATGATTTCGATCTGGAAGCGGCTTGCGGAGATTGCAATTGTGTCGCCGTCCGCATCTTCGGCCCGCAGAAGCGAGGAGAAGTCCAGCGTCAGCGTTTCTTCATCAGCAGGCGTCGCGGGATCAGACGCTGTGCCGTGGTCAATCTGGCCTTCAAGCGTGAAGGTGTAAGTGCCGTCTGCCAGCACAACCAGCGTGAAGACGGATTCCGTGCCTGCCGTTGCCGCAAGCGTGTAGCCACTTGTTGCATTCCCGGTCAGTTCATACTCGACCGCAACACCGGCAGAGGTCAGGTTATGCGTGGTGGCAAGAGCCGTCGCATCGCCAACCATGCTGAACTCGGCAAGACCCGCACCCGCATCAGGGTCCGCATCCGCACCAACAGACACAAGCGACTGAAGATCGCCGGTCGCAACTGCGCTGGTCCGTGTCAGATCACCTGGACGGCCACCGCCACCTGTCGTGTCTTCATCATTGTCATCCGCATCAACGGCATCTTCATTGCCGTCCGTCAGCGCCTCTTCTTCAACGGTACCAACAACATTGTTGTCATCGTTGCTGAAGGTCTCGACCGGAACATCATCGATGATGTTGATCTCAAAGCGATCGTCGGAAATGCCGATCACATCGCCGTCCCCGTCCTCTGCCCGAAGGATTGAGGAGAAGTCCAGCGTCAGCGTTTCTTCAAGAGAAGGTGTCGCAGGATCAGATGCGGTGCCGTGGTCAATCTGACCGAGCAGCGTGAACGTGTAGCTGCCATCCGCATTCACCAACAGCGTGAAGACGGATTCCGAGCCGGCTGTTGCCGTCAGCGTGTAACCGATCGTTGCATTGCCAGCGACCGCATAGGTCACCGCAGCGCCTGCAGAGGTCAGGTTGTGAGCAGTCTGCAGCGCTGCAACATCGCTGATCAGGCTGAACTCGGCAAGACCGGCACCAATGTCGGGATCATCATCCGCGCCAACAGAGACAAGCGACTGGAGGTCGCCGGAAACAGCCGGACCAACGACATCAAGCTCGCCATCCGTACCACCATCCGTATCACCATCATTGCCATCGGCATCGACAGTGTCCTCATTGCCGTCCGTCAGTCCCTCTTCTTCAACCGTACCTGCAACCGTTGTCGCGGTTTCAATTGGTGCATCGTCATCAACGATGACACGGAAGGTGCTGGAAATGATGTCGCCATCGCCGTCTTGAGCGGTAAAGCCGAATTCCAGGCGAATGTTATCTTCCTTGCTGTCGGCACCACCAAGGTCATGGTCCAAGGTGTCGAACAACTCAAAACTGTAAGCACCCGCACCTTCGTCCGTCAGGCTGACACGGAAGACGACCGCGTCGGCCGGGGTGGTGGCATCGCCGCTCAAAGCAGCAAAAGTGGCGTCTACGCCCGTATAGGCGAGCAAAATCGTACCATCGGCATTCAGGACAAATTTCACATCGTTGCCATCGGACGTCAGGCCACCGTCAAGCGGTGATGTGCCACGTGTCGCGGTGACATCCGGTGCACCGGTACCATCTGTCGAGAAAATCACCGAGCGGTCGCCGTCCGCACCAGGCGTGTCCTGGACATAAAGATTGCCGGTCAGTTCGTCAGTGACCGCGTCGTCGTCGGCACTGTCGGCACCCCAGGAGATGTTCAGGCTCGTGCCGGAATCAGTCGGCACGCCATCAAAGTCTCCCGGATTATCTGGGTAGGACTCGCCAGGATTACCGCCTGCAAGGCCCTCTTCGTCCACCTGCGTTGTCGCGATATCTCCGGTAAACTCCGGTGCATCGTCATCAACGATGACACGGAAAGTACTGGAAATGATATCGCCATCGCCGTCTTGAGCGGTAAAGCCGAATTCCAGGCGAATGTTGTCTTCCTTGCTGTCGGCACCACCAAGGTCATGGTCCAAGGTGTCGAACAACTCAAAACTGTAAGCACCCGCACCTTCGTCCGTCAGGCTGACACGAAAGACGACCGCGTCGGCCGGGGTGATGGCATCGCCATTCAAAGCAGCAAACGTGGTGTCTGCGCCCGTGTAGGCAAGCAGGATCGTACCGTCGGCATTCAGGACAAATTTCACGTCGTTGCCATCGGACGTCAGGCCACCGTCAAGCGGTGATGTGCCACGTGTCGCGGTGACATCCGGTGCGCCGGTACCATCTGTCGAGAAAATCACCGAGCGGTCGCCGTCCGCACCAGGCGTGTCCTGGACATAAAGATTGCCGGTCAGTTCGTCAGTGACCGCGTCGTCGTCGGCACTGTCGGCACCCCAGGAGATGTTCAGGCTCGTGCCGGAATCAGTCGGCACACCATCAAAGTCTCCAGGATTATCAGGGTAGGACTCGCCAGGATTACCACCTGCAAGGCCCTCTTCGTCCACCTGCGTTGTCGCGATAGCTCCGGTAAACTCCGGTGCATCGTCATCAACGATGACACGGAAGGTACTGGTAATCGCGTCACTATCACTGTCCAGAGCCGTGAAATCGAACTCAAGACGAATGTTGTCTTCTTTGCTGTCCGCACCACCAAGGTCATGATCCAGTGTGCCCAGCAGTTCAAAGCTATAAGCGCCTGTGCCCTCGTCCGTCAGGCTGACGCGGAAGACAACTGCGCTATCCGGGGATGCCGCGGCGCCGTTCAGAGCAGCAAATGTCGCATTAGCACCCGTATAGGCCAGCAGGATTGTGCCGCCATCATTCAGGACAAACTTAACTTCATTTCCTTCTGAAGTCAGTCCGCCATCAAGAGGCGTCGTGCCGCGGGTTGCAGTCACGCCGGGTGCACCAGAGCTGTCCGTTGTGAAGACCACGGACCGATCGCCCAAACCGCCAGGTGTATCCTGAACGAAGAGGTCTCCGGTCTTCTCGTCAGTGACCGCGTCGCCGTCACCGTCGTCAGCACCCCAGGAGATATTCAGATCAGCGCTCGATACGGTTTCTTCACCCTCGAAGTCACCCGGATTGCCCGGATAGGACTCACCCGGATTACCGCCTGTAAGGCCTTCTTCGTCCACCTGCGTTGTTGCAACACTGCCATCGAAAACGAGAACATCGTCATCAACACCAACGGCGAATGTGGACGGCGTGACGTCACCGTCACCGTCTGTGACGTCATATTTGAACGTCAGGACAAGGCCATTCTCATCCTGTCCTTCAGGATGATCGAGCGCGTCTTGCAGTTCAAACTTGAACGAGCCGCTATCCCTATCAAAAAGTTCAACGGTGAATACATCGCGCCCGCCGGCCGTCGCCGTCAAAATATCCGCAGTGCTGTTGAGGCTGTAGGTAATTTCTTCGCCGTGGGAGGTCAGTCCGCGGCTTGTCAGAGCAGCGATCGCATCCGCTGCAAATGTAACAGCTCTGTCGCCCGCACCCGTTGAAGACCCACCATCTTCATCCCTGTTGCCATCATCCGCACCCCAGGAGATTTCCAGATCTCCATAGACAGTTGTGGCATCACCGTCGCCATCAAGGTCTGTATTTGTCTGGGGGGCGTCGTCTCCGGTTGCGTCGTTGTTGTTGCCGACGGCAAGGTCGTCTTCATCAACAACCGCATTTACCTGTGTCGATGCATCTGCATCTATGTTCAGGCTCCAGGAGCGTAGTTCACCCGAATCTTGGGTTGCTGCATCAACAATTTCAAGTGTCCAGGTACCGGCCTGATCGAGGCCGTCCAGACCGGAAAGTGCATCTTCCGTCGGCCTCCAAACTCCGACAAATGGCACTGTGGCATTGCTGAAACTCTGTGCCGCTTCATCATCAAAGGTAATAACGCCGTTCGGGTTTCCTCCGCCACCTTCATCTATAATCAAGGTGATCCGGGTCCCATCCGGCGCAATCAAAGTGATGTCAAGATCAGCCATAAAGGTGTGCTGAATATCCATCGAGACATTCAGGTCCCGGATGGTTCCACCGTCCACAATCTCGATCGTCGAGGTTATTGTCCCGGAAGTTCCGGTTGCGGGGATGCGAAGACCAACGTCGCCGGACTCAAATGTCTCAACTGCGCTGCCGTCGAAATCGTAAAGCGTTGCGTCGCCAACAACGGCAATGTCATCATCCACGCCGACAGTGAAAGACGATAATGTTGTGTCGCCGTCGCTGTCAGTCGCGACAAAGCCGAATTCCAGGACAAGATCGTTTTCATCAAACCCTTCAGGATGATCCAGTGCGTCCTGAAGGTCGAATTTGAAAGAGCCGCTGTCCGTATCGAACAGTTCAACGGTGAAAACGATACGGTCACCAGCTGTCGCGGTCAGGAGATCGTTTTCCGGATCATTCAGGCTATAGGTGATTTCTTCGCCGTCAGAGGTCAGCCCTGCGGCCTCAAGCGTTGTGATCGTATCGGCAGAAAAGGTAATTGCGCGGTCGCCATTCCCGGCTGACGCGCCACCGTTTTCAACGCTGTTGCCACTGTCCGCGCCCCAGGAGATCGCCAGATCACCAAAGACGGTTGTCGCGTCCGTGTCTGTGTCCAGTGTTCCGTCGGTTGCGGTATCTGCGTCACCTGCCTGATCATCCGCATTCCCGTCGACCAGGTCACCTGTGACATTTGAAAGATCGTCTTCATCAACGATCGCATTTACCTGAGCGGGTGCCTGCGCTTCAATGTCGAGTGACCAAGAGCGAAGATTTCCCGTGTCTTCGGCTTGATCATCGACAATTTCAAGCGTCCATGTGCCGGCCTGATCGAGCCCGTCGAGACCGGAAAGCGTATCTGCTGTCGGCCTCCACACGCCCACAAAAGGCTCTGTGGCCTCTGAGAAGCTCTGAACAGCTTCATCATCAAACGTGATTTCGCCATTAGGGTTTGCACCGCCACCTTGATCGAAAATCAACCCAATCCGGGTCCCGTCCGGTGCAATCAATGTGATATCGAGGTCAGCCATAAAGGTGTGCTGAATATCCATCGAGACATTCACATCCCGAATGGTTCCACCTTCTGCAATCTCTATTGTTGATGTAATTGTTCCGGAGGTTCCGGTTGCTGGGATGCTAAGATTCACCTCACCGGATTCATAAACTGATTTTGAAACCACTTCGAAATCAACAAGTGAAGGTTCACCTATAACCGGTGCATCGTCGTCCACCGTCACCTGGAAGGTTGAGGAAGCTGTATCGCCGTCGCCATCCGTCGCGGTATATGCGAATTCCAGAACGATATCGTCTTCGGTATCGGCTGCCGGGTGGTCAAGATTGTCGACAACAGTAAAGACATAGCTGCCGCTGTCGGCATCGGACAGTGTTGCAAAGAACACAACACCGGCGTCGGAAGTGGCCGTCGGTTCTGTGGCACCCGTGTATCCAACCAGCGTTCCGTCGGTCAGGATTGCGACCGTGACCGCCAGACCATTGGATGTCAGACCGGTTAGTCCGGGCTGGCTTGCATCAAAGACAACAGACCGGTCGCCAAGACCGCCGCCATCGGTCGGGTTGGCATCATCAGCACCCCAATCAATGGCGAGATCGCCTGTCGACGTGAGCGCCGCGCCGGGAAGGTCGCCATCATAGCCGCTATCGACGTTGCCGTCGGCCAGGCCTTCTTCGTCAACGGATGTTGCGTCGGCATCACCAATTGCCAGAACATCGTCGGTGATGTTGACAGTAAACTCGGATGTCGCGCTGTCAGGAGAGAAATTGTCTCCGTCTGTCGCGATAAAGCCGAAGGTCAATGGAAGCACATTGTCTTCTCCGACCGCAACGTGATCCAGATTGCCAAAAAGCTCAAAAATGTAGTTGCCACCGGCATTGCCGTTCGGCAGCGTGATGATGTCGAGGGTCACCGTGAAAACGACTTCGGTGGTGCCCGTCTTCGTGGCTGTCAGGGTTTGTCCGCCATCACCCTCGGCATTGTCGGTGATGGTGAAGGTCAGCGGTGAGCCATCGGAGGTGACATCCGTCGGCAAATTGGAGAGGTCAAATTCCAAGCTGAGGTCTGTTCCGGCATTGTCGCCAAAATCGAGATCCAGGCTTCCCGTGAACGAAAGTGGCGTGTCGCCTTCAAAGAGATCAGCCTCGGCCAAATCCCCCACATCGGGCGTACCGATTTCCGGAACCGTGTCCACTTCTCCGTCGATGAATTCGTTGTCAGGGCCGCCGTCGCCACCCGGGCCGCCGCCGTCAAGCAGGTCACCGAAACCAAGACCGTCGCCCAGAGCACCGATCTGAGTGTCTTCGAAATTCTGTCCCGAGCCCTGCGGTCCACCGAGTGCAGTTGCCAGATTGCTGGTTTCGCCGGCAGCAGTCTGGATCTCGTCGGCAGTCTGTGGGTTCGCAGCCGTTACAAAATCGTCAATGGAAATCGTTTCGCCATCGAAGACGATACCGACCTGAGACGCGCCGTCTCCGTCGAAGAAGCCCTGCACGATGATCATTCCACCATCGGCGAAAATCATCTGGAGGTCGTCACCGATTCGGATGAACGAGATGTCCTCGTTCAGGATTTGCCGGAAGTCAACAAGTTGCCCTGACTGTCGAAGCGAAACGACACTTTGCTGTGCCGATGGCCGGGAAAGAACAAGGGGATCAGAGGGGTTTCCTCCTCCACCGTCTCCTCCTGAAGTCGCGTCATTAGAGAGCTGTGCAATCCGAACAAATTCATTCATAGCGAAACACTCGGTACTTTTTCATAAAACCCACTGAGGAATGTTTACAGTTTTTTCACCCTATATAAAACCCAAAGTTTTATTAACTTTATTAAAGGTAAACGCCGTCACTGAGGCGAATGTCCGCAACGTAAATCGCAACGCAACCTATAGATGAAGGAAGGTAGAACTGCCGGAATTCCTTAATGCGTCAAATCGGGAAAAGAAAATGCAACCGACTACAATCGCAATAGTTTAGTCTAAATTATTATACTATAAAAGATATCAAGAAATTTGCGTATTTGAATACTAATTAAGAAAAAAATATAATGTATTCGGAAATAATTGGCAGATATTCTTTACAATTGAGAAAAACGAGAAAATGTTCACATGGTTAATACGTAATCATTTTCATCAAGTTTGAAAAATTACTGGAAACAAGAACCGTTGGAGCCTGACATCATTCACAACCCTGAGGCGCGTTTGTCCTTTGCTAGATTGATGCTTTTTCTCAATGCAAAGCGTTCTTTCCGGTCTTTTAAATTAGGATCTTGCGGGAAACTTAGCCGCCCTCCGTCCGGCGACTTCAAAAACGAAATTAAAGCCCTGTTTTAATTGATATTTTTAGACATCTTCACTCTTGAGCTCCTCGGAGAAATCGCTTTCTCCTGTCTCGCTATTTGCATTGGAAAAGGATTGGCTATTGAGCCGGCTAGAAACTGGAGGTTGAGCTCTGTTACCCACCCACCTCGCCAAGAAGCACTGGTAGATCCAAGTCGGGACGCTAAGGGAAGCCAGTCGGTTTGAAGATGTTGTCAAGCGCACTTGAACTCAATGCCGGAAGCTCTTCCAAGTGACCAGAGAACGGAAGACAGACGCAAACGCCCTGATCACCTATCGGCAGCACAGTAAGGACTTTTGAACTGATCGCGACAAAATAGCATCGCAGGTCGCAGTGTTCATCTCGGCAGCAAACAGCAAGAATGCGTTTGTCATCCAGAGCGCCGACGCTTTCGCAGACAAAACTCAAGTTACTTTGACATCGCCAAGTTGATGCTATGTCAAAGTTCAGAATCCTGTTTGGTGCGGACGGCGGGACTTGAACCCGCATGGCCTAGGGCCGACAGATTTTAAGTCTGTTGTGTATACCAATTCCACCACGCCCGCTCTTCCCCCTCACCTAACGACCTTCTTTGAAAATCGCAAGCGAGCGCGAACAGAATTCCTGCGCGGAGATGACCGTATCCCCGCAAGGTTGATTTTACGTGATCAAAAACTGGAAATTGCCCGCTCGGGACTGTATGTGAACAGATACAAAACCTATTGCAATAAGCGCCGGAAGGCCGGGTCGGCACGAACCCAGCGCGAGACAATCAAAAAGACGGACAGTCCATGGTCAGCTACATTGATGCCGCAGAAGCACCTTTGAAAAATACAGGTCAAGTGCGTCTTTACGGACTAGAGGATTTCGAGGGAATGATGCGCGCCGGACAACTGACGGCGACTTGTCTCGACGCGCTTGCCGACATTGTGAAGCCGGGTGTGACAACCCAGGCAATCGACGACTTCGTGTATCAGTTCGGCATGGACAACGACGCCATTCCGGCAACGCTGAATTATCGCGGATACACCAAATCCAGCTGTACATCGATCAATCACGTTGTCTGCCACGGCATTCCCAACAACAAGGCCTTGCGCGAAGGCGACATCGTCAATATCGACGTGACCCTGATCCTGGACGGGTGGCACGGCGATTCCAGCCGCATGTATCCGGTCGGTCAGTTGAAGCGCGCATCCGAGCGGCTGATCGACGTGACGTATGAATCGTTGATGCGCGGTATCGAGGCCGCCAAACCCGGCAACACAACAGGGGATATCGGCGCTGCAATCCAGACCTATGTGGAAGCCCAGCGTTGCTCGGTCGTCCGGGACTTTTGCGGGCACGGCCTCGGGCTGCTTTTCCACGACACGCCAAACATCCTGCACTACGGTCGCCCAGGTGAAGGCGTGGAACTGAAGCCGGGCATGATTTTCACAATCGAGCCAATGGTCAATCTCGGCCGGCCTCATGTGAAGGTCTTGAGCGATGGATGGACGGCTGTGACGCGTGACCGTTCGCTGTCGGCACAATTCGAGCACTCGATCGGCATAACGCCGGATGGCTGCCAGATTTTCACGACATCACCCAAGGGTCTTCACAAACCCGGTCGCCCGGCGGCTTAAGATCGCAATGAACGAAGCCAAGTCCGGCAGCGCAACCGCCAGCCACAAAGGCCATCGCCAACGATTGCGCGACCGGTTTCGAAAGACTGGCGAGCAAGGTCTTGCCGACTATGAGCTTCTTGAATTCCTATTGTTCTCCGCGCTACCCCGTCAGGACACCAAGCCAATTGCCAAGGCACTGCTGCAACGGTTCGGGTCGTTTTCGGCCACACTTGCCGCGCCACGGGAGCGGCTCAAGGAGATCAATGGTCTTTCCGATGTCAGCGTAGACACATTGAAAGCCGTTCATGCAGCTATTGTGCGCTACCACAAGGCAGAGCTGGACGAGCGGCGCTTGTTGGATTCATGGTCGAAAGTGATCGACTATCTGCAAGTGTCCATGGAACACTCAACGGTAGAAGAATTCCGAGTTCTGTTCCTCGACAAGAAAAACGGCCTTATTGCCGATGAGGTCCAGCAGACCGGTACCGTCGACCACACCCCGGTTTATCCGCGTGAAGTGATCCGTCGGGCTCTTGAACACTCCGCAACGGCCCTCATTCTCGTTCACAATCACCCTTCAGGCGATCCGACCCCTTCCCGTGCAGACATCCAGATGACCCAAAAAATCATCGATATCGCAAAACCGCTTGGCGTCGAAGTTCACGATCACATCATTGTTGGCCTGAGAAAAAATGTCAGTATGCGCGGGCTGCAATTGATCTGATTTGCGCCGACAAGATGCATAAACGCGGTTACGCCGGATCACTGCCGGCAACTATCACCAAGCGTTATTTCCGTCACTACTTGGCTAAGCATCCGTATTTACGCGTTTTTTACCAAGTCATAAGGGACTTTCCTTAACCTGATTTGGCAATACTCAGCCTGAAACAACCGGGCCCTTGTATGCAAAACTCGACCAAAAATTCTGGCGGACGCATTGCCAACGCGATCATCGTACCGATGGTCGCGGTGGTCTTGACATCCGTTCTTGGGATTTTCGGGCTGATGCACTGGTCCGCGAGGTTGTCGGACCGGACAGCCGAACAATCTCAGGAGCGGCTGATAAACGGCGCGCTCGAGCTGACCAGAAACTACCTTATCAAACAACAGACCGGTGTCGTCATCTGGGACGACGCTTATCACGAGGTCAACCAGGATGACCCGGACGAGAGCTGGATCTTCAACAATGTGATGCACTGGCTGTTCCAGAACCACCGCTTCACAAAGGGTGTCCTGATCAACCGGGACTTCGAAGTTCAGCAGATCTACGCCCAGAACTACACCAGCAAGTGGATGACCCCGGAAGTCTTGCACAGCCTGAAGCCGTCCATTGCCAAGGTGCGTGCGAGATACATTACTTCTTTTCGCAAAACACCCTCCGGCCTTTTCAGTTTTGTACCCAAGAGCAGCGATGCCAGGCGATCGATTGCCGAAACCGGCATTGTCTCGCTTCAGGGTGAGCCGCATCTGTTCAGCGCCGCAGCTGTCATGCAACAGATCCAATCGATCTCGCCGATGCGCAGACCGCCTTCGGTTCTGGTCAGCCTTGTTCCCCTGCGCGGTGAAAAACTCAAGGGCATTGCGGAGATGTCCAGGCTGGACGGCTTCGTCCTGGCCAATATTCAGGCCCCTCGCCCGGGTGTCGGCCAATATTTGCTGAGATCGCCTCGCGGTGACGATGTTGGTGTCCTTGCCTGGCAGTCAGCTCAGCCAGGTACGCAGATGATGCGCCGGATCAACCCTTTCCTGGCGCTGGCTGCATTCATGATCGCGGCTGTGGTGATAGCGGTCACCATGTTTACCCGGCAGATGACAAAGCGCCTTGCAAGAAGCGAGGCTAACGCAGTTCACACCTCGCGTCACGATGCCCTTTCCGGCTTGCCGAACCGTGCCAGATTTCACGCTCTGCTGTCTGACATCCTCGAGGAAAGTATCCTGAACGGCTCAAATACAGCTGTTGTCTATATCGACCTTGACCACTTCAAGGACATCAACGACACGCTTGGCCATTCGGCCGGCGACAAGGTCATCATGGCCGTTGCCAAGCGCCTCCGCCATGTCATTCCCGAAAGTGGGATCGTTGCACGTATCAGCGGCGACGAATTCGCGATGGTTCTCAAGGATTGTGAAAGCGAAGAATGGCTGGAATACATTCTTGATCAGGTCCATGACGAGATTGGACGCCCGATCATGATCGGACGCCGCGAGATATTCGCCAGCATGTCGATGGGGGCCGCCATTGCCCCTCGTGACGGAAACGACCCGGACGAACTGCTGCGCAAGGCTGATATCGCGCTTTATGACGCCAAAGAAAACGGCCGCAGCCGCCGCTCGTTCTTTGAACCCTCTATGGAACAACAGGTGCAGTCAAAGGACGAAATGTCCCGCGAGCTGCGCCTTGCCCTGAAGAACGACAAGCTTGACCTTGCCTACCAGCCTCAGTCGGACACGACCGCGAAGCGCATTGTTTCTGTCGAAGCGCTCGCGCGCTGGACAAGGGAAGATGGAACAGTCGTTTCGCCAGCACAGTTTATCCCTGTTGCCGAAGAGACCGGTCTGATCAATGACCTGGGGATCTGGGTTCTGAACAAGGCCTGCGCCAAGGCGCATGACTGGCCGGGGATCGTTGTGTCAGTCAACGTCTCACCAAACCAGTTCAAGCATCCGCGCTTCGTTGAAAAGGTCATGGCGATCCTGGCAGCCAACAATCTGCCTCCGCAGCGCCTTGAGATCGAAGTGACCGAAACGGTTTTCGCCGGCCGAAACGATAGCGTTTTGAAGGCTTTGCGCCGCCTCAAAAACCTCGGCGTCAAAGTTGCGCTCGACGATTTCGGGTCGGGCTATTCAAGCTTGAGTTATCTTCGCCGGTTCCCGTTCGACACCCTGAAAATCGACAGGGACTTTGTTTCCGACATGAACGGCAATGCGGAAGCCGAGGCTATTCTCGTCTCGATCATTCAGCTTGGCAAAGCGCTTGGCATGACAATCGTCGCCGAGGGTATTGAAACGGCGCAGCAGATCCGTTTTCTCCAGGATCACGACTGCCACAGAATGCAGGGCTATTTCATTTCGCGGCCGCTTTCGGGTGCCGCTCTGTCAAAATTCCTGGAAGACTTTCAGGGAACTGACAGCAACGACTATCTCAATTACCAGCCCAGGGCCTTGGGCAGCTAACGTCCTGGATTACAGCTCAAGTTGAGACGTTCCTTGATCTCAGACGACAAGATCCAAAAGCTCAAGAAAGGAGCGGTTTCAGCTCTCGAGAGCAGATCTTGACCTATGGTTCGTGTCAGGAGTGCCACGCCGGACTGACCAAATTCAGTGCGAACCATGTCTTGAAACCACGCCTGGTGTTGACGTCTGCGACGCTGATTTAGCCGCTCTTCGCTCTCAAGGTGCTGTCTATGCAGCCCCATCTGGTTCACCAGCTCTGCAATTCCCTCGCCCGTTTGGGCCGAAACCTGTTGCACGGGAGCTTGCCAGCCTTCGCTGCCAATACTGCTTAAAGAGAGTGCGCCGGCAACGTCCGAGGCCGCCCGCCGTGCCAATGGCCCCATGTCTGACTTGGTTACCGCCACCACATCGGGGAGTTCCATGATACCCGCTTTCATGAATTGCAGGCTGTCGCCGGAACCAGGCTGAATGCAAAGAACAACCGTGTCGGCGGCCTGTTTCAGATCGCCCTCGGATTGGCCGATACCAACGGTTTCAACAATTACCCTGTCGCAGACGGCCCTTAGCAGGGCAATGGCCGCAACCGAGTGATCCGACAAGCCGCCTAGCCTGTCTCTCGCAGCCATGGAGCGGACAAAAACCTTGTCATCTTCAGGATCGGTCTTCAGTCGGGTTCTGTCACCCAAGAGGGCACCGCCCGTTAAAATCGAGGACGGATCAATGGCGAGTACGGCAACGCGCAGACCCTCCTGACGAAAGGATTTGATCAAAACATCTGTAAGGCTCGATTTTCCAACACCAGGTGGGCCTGTAAGGCCGATAACCTGTGCCTGGGGTTCTGAACAGACGCTGTCCAGGAAAACTGCGGTTTCCCGTGCGCCTGCACCGGTTTCAACGCGTGTCAGCATCCGCGCAAGAGTGCGTTTGCCACCCTTGCGCAGCTGATCCAACGAGGGGAACGGCTCACTCACCTTTTCCTCGCCATGTTTCTTGCAAGCGGGACAGTCGCATTCAGTCCGACGATTGCTTCTTCAGCGCCGATTGTGCTGCGGCCAGTCGGGCTATGGGCACGCGGAAGGGAGAGCACGACACATATTCAAGTCCGGCACCTTCACAGAAGTCGATTGAGGCAGGGTCGCCGCCGTGCTCACCGCAGATGCCAAGTTTGATATCCGGCCGCGTTGCACGCCCGCGTTCCGTCGCGATCGAAATCAGTTCGCCCACACCCTCCTGATCGAGGGAAACGAAGGGATCCTGTTCCAGAATGCCTTTCGCCTGATAGGTGCCAAGGAATGACGCAGCATCATCCCGGGAAATCCCGAATGTAGTCTGTGTCAGGTCGTTGGTTCCAAAAGAGAAGAATTCTGCTGATTGAGCAATTTCAGCGGCCCGCAAGGCTGCACGCGGCAGCTCGATCATCGTACCCACATGGTAGGTAAGTTCAGCACCCGTTTCTTCCATAACAGCCTTCGCCATGGCTTCAATCCGGCCTTTGACGAGATCCAGCTCCGCCTTGACCCCAACCAGCGGCACCATGATTTCAGGCACCACCGGCGCACCCGTTTCCTTGGCTGCAAGGACGGCAGCTTCGAAGATCGCGCGAGCCTGCATTTCGGCAATCTCAGGATAGGACACCAGAAGACGACATCCGCGATGGCCGAGCATCGGATTGAATTCTTCCAGAGCCAATGCCCGGTCCCGCAGCAGTTCCGGATCGGCTCCCATGGCTGTCGCGACTTCCGCCAGTTCTTCATCGGACTTCGGCAAGAACTCGTGCAAAGGCGGATCAAGCAAACGAATTGTCACGGGCAAGCCGTGCATGATCTCAAAGAGATCAGCGAAATCCTTTCGCTGCATTGGCAAAAGCTTGGCAAGTGCTGCCCGGCGTCCATCCTCCGACCCGGCGAGGATCATTTCACGCACCGAGATGATCCGCTCACCTTCAAAGAACATATGCTCGGTGCGGCACAGTCCAATTCCTTCAGCACCAAAGTCGCGGGCGACCTTGGCATCCTGAGGTGTTTCCGCGTTGGTACGCACCTTCATGCGGCGGCCTCTGTCGGCCCAGCTCATCAATGTCCCGAAGTCACCTGAGAGGACCGGCTGAAGCATCTTCACTTCACCGGAGAGCACCTGTCCGGTGGCGCCATCGATTGTGATCGTGTCGCCCTCTTTCAATTGGCGTCCAGCGCAATTGATGACACCGTTCCGATAGTCAATTCTCAAGGCTCCGGCACCGGCGACACATGGCTTGCCCATTCCGCGAGCAACAACAGCAGCGTGGCTGGTCATGCCGCCACGGCTTGTCAGAATTCCTTCCGCTGCATGCATGCCGTGAATGTCTTCAGGGCTGGTTTCAACGCGCACCAGAATGACCTTTCGGCCGTCTCCTTTGGCCTTCTCCGCTTCATCTGAGGTGAAGACGATCGCTCCGGAGGCCGCCCCCGGCGAGGCAGGCAAGCCAGTGGTGACAATATCGCGTTCCGCATCCGGGTCGATGGTCGGGTGAAGCAGCTGATCAAGGGCGCCGGGCTCCACGCGGCCGATCGCCTCTTCTTCACTTAAGACGCCCTCTTCAACCATGTCCACGGCAATCTTCAGGGCTGCTTTTGCGGTGCGCTTCCCGTTCCGGGTCTGCAACATCCAAAGCTTGCCCTTCTCGATAGTGAACTCCAGGTCCTGCATATCCTTGTAGTGCTGTTCAAGCCGGTCGCAGTAGGACTGGAACTCTGCAAATGCCTCCGGCATCAGCATTTCAAGCGACGGGTTGGAAGACCCTGCTTCTATCCTGGCCTTCTCAGTGATGTCCTGCGGTGTCCTGATACCAGCGACGACATCCTCGCCTTGAGCATTGACCAGGAATTCGCCGTAAAGAGCCTTTTCACCAGTGGACGGATTGCGGGTAAAGGCAACACCGGTGGCCGACCCTTCTCCCATGTTTCCGAATACCATGGCCTGCACATTCACCGCCGTTCCCCAGGACGCCGGAAGGTCATGCAGCCGACGATAGGTCACGGCGCGCGGCACCATCCAAGAGCTGAAGACGGCCCCGACAGCGCCCCACAATTGTTCGCGCGGGTCCTGAGGGAACGGCTTGCCGAGTTCCTCTTCTACAAGGTCCTTGTATTTAGCAATGATCGAAAGCCAACCGTCAGCATCGACATCCGTGTCGAGTTCAAGTTCGTTCTGTTCCTTGTGCGTTTCAAGAATTTCTTCAAATTCGTGGTGGTCCAGCCCTAACACCACGTCTGAGTACATTTGAATGAAACGACGATAGCTGTCATAGGCAAACCGGCGGTCATTGGCTTCCTTTGCAAGTGCTTCGACGGTTTCGTCGTTCAGACCAAGATTAAGGACAGTGTCCATCATTCCAGGCATGGACACTCTGGCACCGGATCGCACCGACAACAGCAACGGTCGCTCCGTATCCCCAAAATTCCGACCTGTTGCCACACCGACTTTGTCAACGGCTTCAAACAGCTGTGCACCCAGCTCATCTGGATAGGATTTGTCGTGGTCGTAATACCAAGTGCAGACTTCAGTCGTGATAGTGAAGCCGGGTGGAACAGGCAAACCGAGGCTGCTCATTTCAGCAAGGTTTGCACCCTTGCCACCAAGCAGGTTGCGCATTTCGGCTGCGCCTTCTGCCTCTCCGTTGCCAAAGCTGTAGACCCACTTGGCCATATTCACTCTCCTAACCGATGCCGGCGACAAACGCCTCCGTCATATTGCACTGCACATACCTGCAACGGCAAAGGATTGGCTTCAAGCCCTTTCTCCCGGAAACCGGGCTCTATCACCCATTGGGCTTAAGCTTTCCGACGATGTGCAAATTCAAATGGATTTAAACCGTCAGAAAGTTATCCATCTGCCTTGCCGCATAGCCTTAAAGACGCCATTGTCAAAGGCAATAAGCAAGATTCCTAACTGTCGGTGAAGATGGAGTGCGAGGAAGTATGACCCAAGCGACCGGTGCCGTTGCCAATGTGGACCGAAAGCCCCTTAAGCGGAGGCTCCTTGCGCTGGTCAGTGCAATCGCCCTTTTGCCGGCAGCCGCGATGGCGGAAACCACGGCCGAACCTGAGAGCTACGGCACCCCAACAGGCCTGCCCTTCAATCTTTCGGGAAGCTACCTTTCCGGACGTCTCGCCGGATTTGGCAAGGACTACGCACAGGCTGCGGCCTTCTATGAGGAAACTCTTGCGGCCGATCCCAACAACACGATGCTGTTGGAGCGAACATTCCTTTTGAAACTGGCAAACGGCGACGTCGAACAGGCTGTCGATTTCGCAGAAGAGCTTGAAAAGGCCGGATTAGAGAATTTTCTCGCGCAGCTTGCCATCGGCGCTCAGAGACTGATCGATGGCAGCTATACAAACGCGGATATTGCTCTGGCGAAAGGGCGGAACGGTCCTCTGGCGCAGCTTTCTATCGGTATATCGCGAGCCTGGGCACTTTACGGCAACGGCAAGATTGACGAAGCCGTTGAAACCATCGACAGCCTGAGCGGTCCGGAGTGGTTCGAGGTTTTCAAGGCAACCCATAAAGCACATCTGCTATTTGCGGCTGGCAAGAATGCAGATGCACTCGAAGCCATTGAGGGAGCCTACGCAATCGATCAGGGCGCTATTCGCGTCATCGATGCCTATGCCAGGATACTTGCCGCCAACGGCCGGCAGAAAGATGCGATCGACGTTCTCGATCAATACGACCAGCAGTTCCGAGGTCACCCAAAACTGGCGGATACACGTGAAACCCTGATGAGCGGTGAAGTCATTCCGCCCATGGTGACGGATCCGGCCCAGGGCATGGCCGAGATTCTGTACGGCCTGGGTGCTGTCATTGGTCGTGATGGCGGCGAGGAACTGTCGACATCCTATCTCCAGCTCGCGCTTCATCTGGATCCTGAGGCCGAATTCGCGGCCATTGCACTCGGCAATGTTTTTGAACGCATGGAGCAACCAGACCGCGCAATCAAAGCCTTGATGATGGTGCCCGAAGACAGCGTTCTGAAACGGGAAGCGGAAATTCAGGTCGGTATGAATTTCAACGCCTTGGACAAGCTCGACGAAGCGCGCGCCCATCTGGAAGTTCTCATTGAACAGGACCCGTCTGATCTTGAGGCGGTCATTGCACTCGGCAATATCCTGCGATCTCACGAGATCTATGACGAAGCCGAGGCCACATATACACAAGGACTTGATACAATTGCCGAGCTGGAAGACCGGCATTGGATCATTCTGTATTTCCGCGGTATTGCACGCGAGAGACTGGACAAATGGGACCTTGCAGAAGCAGATTTCCGCAAGGCACTGGAGTTGAATGAAAACCAGCCTCTGGTTCTGAATTATCTCGGATATTCGCTGGTCGACCAAGGCCTGAAGCTCGACGAAGCGCTCGAAATGATCAAGACGGCGGTCGAACTGCGACCAACCGACGGTTACATAGTGGACAGTCTTGGCTGGGTCTATTTCCGTCTCGGCCGTTACGAAGAGGCTGTGAAGGAACTGGAGCGCGCAATCGAACTCCGACCGGCTGATCCTGTGATCAACGACCATCTCGGCGACGCGTATTGGATGGTCGGCCGTCGCAACGAAGCCAGGTTCCAGTGGAACCATGCCAGAGACCTCGGGCCTGAGGAAGATGAGCTGCCAAAGATCCTCGACAAGATCGCCAATGGCCTGAAGGACGTTCCGGTAACCGATGCAGCCAATGCCGAAACGAAAAACAACGGCGGCTGACCGGAGGTTTCAATGGCCCTCGGCTCAGCGTCGATGCCCCGTGTAGAACTGGCACGGGCCAAAGTAAATCTGGCCCTCCACATTACCGGGCAGCGTGAAGACGGGTATCATCTCCTTCATTCGCTTGCTGTGTTTCCCCAAATTGGCGATCGTATCGCACTTGAGGCTGATGACCGGCTCAACCTGGTTCTGGATGGTCCTTTTTCGCGTGAACTTGAGGGGCCATCGGACAAAAATCTGATCCTGAAAGCGGTGAAGGCCTTTGCCGAAAGGGCCTCAATTGCGGTTCCCGCGGTCCGTCTGACGCTCACCAAGCGCCTCCCGGTGGCATCTGGCATAGGAGGCGGTTCGAGTGACGCTGCGACCACATTGCGCCTGTTGGAGGACTTTTCCGGCGTCTATTTGAGCGAAGAGACGCTGCAGGGCCTTGCACTCTCGCTCGGCGCAGATGTGCCCGTGTGTCTCTTTCCCGAACCTCAGATCATGAGGGGGATCGGCGACGAGCTTTCACAGGGTCCGTCACTGCCGAATTGCTCGATTGTGCTGGTCAATCCAAAGAAAAGCGTGTCGACACCGGACGTCTTCAAGGCCATGACAGAACGTGACAATGCCGCAATGCCGATGGTGCCTGAGACATTCGAAACGCTTGGTGAGCTGACTTCGTACTTGTCGAGCTGCCGCAACGACATGCAGGATGCGGCAATCACCGTCTGTCCGGAAATCGGTGACGTGCTGCGTGCACTGGATAGCAATGAATTGGTTGAGTTCGCTCGTATGTCCGGTTCCGGCGCGACCTGTTTCGGTTTGTGCGAAACACGCAGTGCTATTGAAATCGAACGACGCTTGCGGTCAGACCACCCGGATTGGTGGATTGCGTCAGGTCCATTGAAATAAGCGGTCAAAACACATTAAAAAATAATCATAACCGCTTAAATTTATTGGAAATCTTTCCAAGATAACTAGCTTACGCGTGAGATACAGAACGCCACTGCATCAGCCAGCGCATCATTATGCGCCCCGCCGGGCAACGCCTCCAATGCCTTGAGCGCATTGTCGCCATAGGTCCTGGCACGGTCAACGGTTTCGCTCAATGCGTCGTATTTCTTCAAAAGTCCGATGGCTTCTTCAAGATCGCCGTCAGCGACATCTTCACCTTCCAGACACCGCTTCCAAAACACTCGGTCGGCATCGCTGCCACGGGCAATTGCCAGAACAACCGGTAAGGTGATCTTGCCTTCCCTGAAATCATCGCCAACATCCTTGCCAAGGTCCGCCGAAGATCCGCCATAGTCGAGCGCGTCATCGACCAGCTGGAAGGCATAACCCAATTCCATGCCGTAGGTCCGGGCCGCGAGTTTCATGCCCTCGTTCTGATCGGCGATTACCGGACCCACTTCGGCGGCAGCGGCAAAAAGCGCGGCCGTCTTTGCTTCGATAACCCGAAGATAATCCTGCTCGGTTGTGGTGATGTTCTTGGCAGCACCAAGCTGCAGGACTTCTCCTTCTGCGATCACCGCGGAGGCAGAGGACAGAATACGCAGAGCTTCAAGCGATCCGACATCGACCATCATCTTGAAAGCCTGACCCAGCAGGTAATCCCCGACAAGAACACTCGCCTGATTGCCCCAAAGCTTGCGGGCAGCAAGCTTTCCACGACGCATGTCGCTCTCGTCAACGACATCGTCATGCAACAATGTCGCCGTGTGCATGAATTCCACACTGGCAGCCAAAGTCACATGTCCATCGCCCTTGTAGCCGAACATTTCTGCGCAGGCGAGTGTCAGCATCGGGCGCAAACGTTTACCGCCAGATGAAATGAGATGTTTTGCAATCTCCGGAATCAGCTCCACATTGGACCCGGCCTTGGACAGAATCAACTCATTGACCTGGCCCATGCCGGGCGCCACGAGATCAACAAGCCCCTGTATGCTCGGACGACGCGGTTGATTGTCAGAATAGGTTGCGACAACGGCCACTAACGGCACTCCCCTGAATATTTGAGCGGACAATATGTTGCGATTGCGTCCGGGGCAAGACGCCATTCCGATGACAAACTGTTGAAATAGCGCAAACAGCAGGTTTTGCTGTACTCCGACCGACAATAGTGCACAAAGGCAATCTCAGGAGCTTTGCTGCTAACGCCGGATAACATATGGAAGAACTTATCAGAACAAACGATCCCGTCCTCATTTCCTTTCTTGAATCGATCCTGGAAGAGGCCGGCATCAAGCATTTTGTCGCAGATGGCAACATGAGCATTCTTGAGGGGTCATTGGCCATGATCCCCCGACGGGTGTTGGTAGACAGCGATCAGATCGGCAAAGCCCGCATGCTGGTGCGCGATGCCGGTCTGGAACATGAACTCCGGCCGGAGACCGGATCGTCCTGACATGTCGTTACCGCACGCATCGCAAGAACGGGAAGAAACGACGCGAGACGCGTTTTTGGGCGGTAAAGTCCATGTGCATCAGCCGCGCCGCGGCCGTCATCGCGCGGGCCTTGATGCAGTCTACCTTGCAGCAGCTCTACCCGACACAACAAAAGGCCATGTCGTCGACCTCGGCGCAGGCGTAGGAACTGCAGGTTTCTGCGCCGCTGCGAGACTATTCGACATCAATGTCACATTGGTCGAGCTGGATGCTGCGATCCTTCCTCTGGCACGAGAGGGGCTCAAGGACCCGGCCAATAGCGGATTTGCCAATCGGGTAACCTTGCTTGAGGCAGACATTACGGCAAAAGGCAGTCTGCGACATGAGGCAGGTCTCAAGCCATCGATGGCCGATCATGTGATCATGAACCCGCCCTACTACGAAGCTGATCGATTTCGAGCTTCTCCGAGCATGGCAAGGGCCGGCGCGCATATGCTGGATGAGCGAGGCTTGGCCCCCTGGGCGAAGACAGCCAGCGACATCGTCAAGGATGGCGGTAGCCTGACGGTCATCTTTCGTGCGGACGGTCTTCAAGACCTTCTTGGCGCGCTCAAAGGCCGCTTTGGTTCCGTCGACATAATTCCCTTGCGACCGCGCCAGGAAGCACCGGCCACCCGGATCCTGGTGCGGGCCGTCAAGGCCAGCAAAGCCTCATTGCAGCTATTGCCAGGCTTCGTTCTTCACGAAGACGATGGTTCGGGCTTCACACCTCAGTCGCAAACCATCATGCGCGACGGCCTCGGCCTGGGTCTGCCCGCACGCAAGTAGCTCCAATCGCCATATTGTCAGTGAACGACGAATTCACCCCCGGCATACCGGAAATCGACCGGAACGATCAGGTTTTGGTGGGCAACACGAACGGAATGAATTCGGCCCTCTATTTCATCTTCCCAAAACTTCAAGAACCGGTTGAGTTCGGGAAACTTGGGCGCCAGGTCTTCGGTCTGCCAAAGAAAGCTTTGAAGAAGCTTCGGGTGGTCGGGCATCCTGTAAAGGATCTCCGCCGTCAGCAGGCCGTAGCCGATGATCCGTTTTTCAAAGTCAGAGCTGGTTTCCATGCCAATCCTTTCTTCACTGCAAAGAAAGAGTGTCACGGATTCTTGCCCAACCAAATCCGACCAAAGAACAATTCTTGTTTACAAACAGTATTTTAGCAGCAACAAGATGTGACTGCTAGCAAGTCACAGCCAGCTGATATCAGGCCGGTTTCAATTGCTTTGGATCGAGGTCAGGTAGCCCAAAAACGCGTCGATGTCATCCGGCTCGAAGGCAAATTCGGGCATATTGTCGTGCGCTGTTACAATCCCCTCAGCAAGAGGTTCTTCCAGGCTTTCCAACGGATAGAGCGATGAAAGCGTCCTGAAAGCCGGAGCACCCGGCTGGGCACTTGTGTCATCCTTGCCAACGGCATGACAGGCGGCACAATGAATTTCGGCAAGTTCCTGTCCGGTAGCCAGGCTGACCGGATCTGACGGATAGTCTCCATCCGAAGCATGTCCCGAACTTGCAGCGGCGACGAGAACTGCTGACAAGACAAGCGATTTCAAGCGCTGCATGGGCGTCTCCCTCTCTGGAATCAGTCGGTCATTTATAGAGCCCGTAAACACGAAAAAACATTAGGAGACGGACGTACAAACGCATCCTTGCTGAAGTTCTGGACCGGTACTAAAGCACAAGGCCGGGGCATGTTCTTCGTTGGCGAGTGCATATATAACCAGAAGATCGACCAGCTTGCCGGAGGATTTATGAGCCCGACTCCCCTTCCCGACTCCATTGACGCAACGCTAAATCTGATGGACCAGGCAGGATATGTAGCCGACAGGTCTCTGGCCACGGTGCTTCATCTTGCCTTGCGCATGAAGCGTCCGCTCTTTCTGGAAGGCGAAGCCGGTGTCGGAAAGACCGAGATCGCCAAAGTCCTGTCAGCCACCCTTGGGCGCGACCTCATCCGCCTTCAGTGTTATGAAGGACTGGATATTTCCTCTGCGGTTTATGAATGGAACTACCCGGCTCAGATGGTAGAGATCCGGGTTGCGGAAGCCGCAGGTGACGCAGAACACAGTGAGCTTTCCAAATCCATTTTCGACGAACGGTTTTTGATCAAGCGCCCCGTTTTGCAAGCGCTTGAACCGTCTCTTACCGGCGCGCCGGTTTTTCTGATTGACGAACTCGACCGCGCAGACGAAGCCTTTGAGGCCTTTCTTCTGGAAGTTCTGGCCGATAATCAGGTTACCATTCCCGAACTTGGCACCGTGAAGGCAAAAGAACCGCCGATTGTCATCATCACAACCAACCGGACCAGAGAAATCCACGACGCCCTCAAAAGGCGTTGCCTTTATCACTGGGTCGATTATCCCGACGCTGAACGCGAACTTGAGATTGTTCGGCGCAAAGTACCGGGAGCTGCGGAACGATTGGCACTGGAAGTGGTTGCATTCGTTCAAAAGCTGCGCGCTGAAGAAGACCTTTTCAAACAACCAGGTGTTGCCGAAACGCTCGACTGGGCCAGTGCTTTGTCAGAACTAAATGAAATTGCACTGGATCCCGACTTAGCTTCAGACACGCTTGGC
Organism: Roseibium porphyridii; assembly: GCF_026191725.2. Lineage (NCBI taxonomy): Bacteria > Pseudomonadati > Pseudomonadota > Alphaproteobacteria > Hyphomicrobiales > Stappiaceae > Roseibium > Roseibium porphyridii. The sequence goes on along the minus strand of NZ_CP120863.1, from coordinate 2,702,589 downwards.
GTGCTCTTGAAATACCAGGACGATATTGAGCGCGTGAGAGGTTCAAAAATCCGACAGATGGTCGACGAGATCCGAAAAGAAGCCCCGCATCAGCAAAGCGTGCCAGCGCTGTAGGAGGCAGGGTCCAGATGGAAAGCCCCGACCTCCGTTCGAGAATTACTGACAATATCGTCTATTTCGCCCGCACCTTGCGGAAGGCCGGCGTACCTGTCGGGCCTGCGTCCGTGGTTGACGCGGTCGCAGCAGTGGAGGTGTCCGGCATTGAAAATCGCGACGACCTTTACTGGACCCTCCATTCCGTCTTCGTTCGAAAGCGCGAACACCGGGTTCTGTTTGACGAGGCATTTCGCATCTATTGGCAGAGCCGCGGCCTGATTGAAAAGATGCTCGCGATCCTTTCGCCTGTTGCGCCACCGCGCGGTCAGCCGGAAAAACCCAAGGCAGGTCAAACGAGAGTTTCCCAGGCATTTGAAGCTGCAAAGGAAAGAACTGCAGAACAAGCCGTGCCGGAAATCGAAGTGGATGCCAAATTCACCGTTTCCGGCAAAGAGCTTCTGCAAAAGAAGGACTTTGCGCAAATGACGGCAGCGGAAATAGAGGATGCGAAGCAATCCTTGCGCTCCATGTCGATGCCGATGGACAAGATCCGGCTCAGAAGGCTGCAACCGGCAGCAAAAGGCGTGATCGATCCAAGACGCACTTTGCGCGCGTCCATGCGCGCAGGCGGCGACATGATCGATCTGAAATATCGGAAACCATCCGAAAAGCGCCCGCCTTTGGTTGCCCTTTGCGACATTTCCGGGTCCATGAGCCAATACTCCCGGCTTTTGTTGCATTTCATGCACGGCATTACGGCAGAGAGACGGGACGTTCATACATTTCTGTTCGGCACACGCCTGACCAACGTGACACGGCAACTACGCATGAAAGACCCGGACGAAGCTCTGGAGGCCTGTTCTGACGGTGTCGAAGATTGGTCCGGAGGGACACGGATTGCATCGGCACTGCATGACTTTAATCGCCATTGGTCCCGCCGTGTGCTGTCAGGCAAGCCAACAGTTTTGTTGATTACGGACGGGCTTGAACGCGATACCGACGAAGATCTTGAACGGGAAATTGACCGCTTGCACCGGTCGTGTCGTCGACTGGTCTGGCTCAATCCACTGCTTCGATATGAAGGTTTTGAGGCAAAGGCCAAGGGCATCCGCGTGATGCTTCCCCATGTCGACGAGTTTCGTGCGGTTCATTCACTCGATGCCGTGGCTGATTTGGTTTCGGCGCTTTCCGGAAAGGGCGGCAGAGCCTTCAGGACGGACCCTAAACACTGGCTTGCTTCGTAGGGAGGCAGCTCTTTAAAATCCAGGTCTTTGCTTTAAATGGAGACCACTATTGTCGCAGTATCCGACATTTATTCTGATCGCTTTGGCATCATGCGGGACGGCGCTTGGTATCGAGCGAAATTGACGGAAGAACCTGGTGAATTGACAGCGGTCGATCTCAGGCTTTCGTAAAAGGCCCGCCCCAACTGGTTAAGCAAGGCTGAGCTTGAAGAAGCTAAGGCCAAAGAAGCCGCCGATCTTTTCGCCCACCTTGTGTTGTTCTGTCGCGGCAGGGGCAAGTCGCTCCAGAACGCAGTGGATGCAAAGTTGCTGAAACATCTCCCGCAAACGCAACGCTGAAGAGTTGAGGTAGATCCCAGAATTCAGTCTTCCTTGCGGTAGATGATTGTACCGCGCTGATTGATCAACAGGATTTCGCCGGAAACGGGATGCAGGTAGACTTCGACACGTTTGCCATCAGGTGAAGTGCCATAGACTTCCCAGCAGCCACCGTCCTCCTTCATGCGCCGGACTTTCCAGCCGTCGCCTGCGAGCTTCTCTGTGACCTGGTTCTCGGAAAGCCAGGCAGCCTTGTCTGTTGGCTCACACTCAAACATGCCCGTTGCAGCGGCGGGTGCGGAAAGCAGTGCTGTAAACATCGAATAGGCTACGTGTAGCGTATAGTTCATGTTCTTGTCCTCTGCGGTGCGCCAGCGAATTTTCAAGCAGTGATGGTTTTCGAACCCGTTCCCGGATTGAAGTGCCGGTAAATTCGGTATGCCTCAAGGACGGCCAACGGGACAAAATGCACGAGCGCAGGACCGAAATTGTTGTGAACAAACATCCAGTGCACCAGAGTGGCGATTGCCGCCGGATAAACAAACCTCTGCAACGGTTTCCATTTTGACCCGAGCCAGCGAACAGAGGCATCGTTCGAGGTCACGGCCAGTGGCAAGAAGATCAAAAATGCCAGCCATCCCGTCCAGATTCCCAGTGCCCAAAAGTCTCCGAGAACAGCTTTGATCGATCCCATGTCGACCAGATAGAGAACCGTGTGAAGGGCTGCATAGGCAAATGCTGCGACACCAAAATACCGACGTCTGCGCGCCATCCAGAACCAGAATCCGGCCTTCGGAAAGAGCAGCCTGAATGGTGTGATAACCATTGCAATAATCATGAACCTGGCTGCAAATTCGCCGGTTGGATGCAAGAGAAATTCAGTTGAGGCGCGCCCGTCTTCCGACGTCGCTCCACCGGCAAGAGCGGCAATCATCGGGAACGAAGGCAGCGCCAGCAAAACCCATAGAAAATAGCGACTGTCCAGAATGCGTTTCATGTGTCCGCCTGCCCCTGCGTCCGTTTCAATTTGTCATGAACGCAAACATAGCGATGAAGTGTCTGGCAAATTTGTCTCGGTAGCCTGGAAAGTGTCGCAAAATGTATCAGGCCAGATGCATCGGTCGGTAAATCCCACCAACACCGATTTTGGGGCTGTCGGTGTCGGCAGGATCTTTGCTTGGGTCGGAGGAGACCCGCAAGTCACCTTATATTCAAAAAATTGAAACTAAATGCGGCAAGCTGTCCCAGCATTTCAGAATCGAGGTTACGGCATTGCCACAACGGGCGTCCTGACCCCGACCCGCTGGAACAGGTCCTGGATGTCATGATTGGCCATTCGGATACAGCCATAGGAGACAGCGCGCCCGATGGAACCGGGTCGATTGGTTCCGTGTATGGCGTAATTTCCGTTTGAGAGCGTCATCGCCGCAACGCCCATCGGATTGTTTGACGCTCCTCCCCTGATCACCGCCGGCAAATGGGGAAAGTCCCTGCGAACTTCAGGAGAAGGCGACCAGTCCGGCTTGACATACTTGGCCGTGATATGGGCCTGTCCGGTCCAGGCCTTCCTGCGTTTTCCAACGGCTACCTTGTATCGGATCGCCCGGTTTCCTCGCAGCACCAGGTAGAGGCGTTTTTCGGAATTCCTGATGACAATCGTCCCTGGCTGGAACCTGTGATCGGAAAACCCGACAAGCTCTGCAGCACTCAGTGGCGATGAGACCGACAGTGCGGCCAAAGCCAAGGCCGTAAGCAAAAATCTGGAAAGACAGGTGCGACGCATTACCAACCCCGTGTTTTCAGGGAAGATATCGCGTCATTCGTGCTGGAAGAATACCGCGAGCGCCACTTTCTTACCGAAAGGTTAATGCGCTTCTTGGGCACCCTTTCGCGCAATCACAGTCAATTCAATCGCTGCATTGTGACTTCAAAGTCAAGTGACTTAGCGCACAATACCGATCGGTAGGAAATGACTAGGTTGATGAGGCGGCTCACCAAGGAGCCATCCACCAACGGATCTCGCGGAACACGATCCCGCGAACTCTCTCATGCCCATGAGCTGAACAGGGACAATATCGATGACGTTTCTACAATCAACATTCTCAAATTTTTCGCAGAAAACCGCAAGATTTCTTGCCGCTGCCGCATGTGCTGGCGGTCTCCTGTCGGCCTCGCTTCCAGCACATGCAGGGCCACTCACAGGAACCTACACCCTTTCGCCATCTCAAATCGAAACTGGTTTTTCCGTCCGCGTTCTCGGTCGTGGCCCTGTGACCGGCGCCTTCACCAATGTCTCTGGGAAAATGATCCTCAATCAAAACCGGCCGGAAAAAAGCCGCGTCGAGGTGACGGTGGACCTGAGCAGCGTGACAACCAATAACAACAAGGTGACCGGATTTCTGAAAAGCTCGGCAATGTTCGACGTCGCCAAACACCCAATCGCGAAGTTTCAGAGCACCCGTGTCAGGATTACCGGTCAGAACACGGCAGAGGTTGATGGCGTCCTGGTCATGCGTGGCAAACAAAAACGCACGACGCTATCCGTGACGATCAATCCGAACTCCAAGGGACGGGTCGCGTTCGAAGTCTCAGGCGCCTTTTTCCGGAGCCTTTACGGTATGGATGCCGGGCTCCCAATTTACGCAGACAGGGTGAACCTCAACATCAAGGGAACCGGTCGACGCAGTTGATAAAATCTCGTGTTGCATGAAAGAGGCACGTCAGCTGGCAAAGCTGCGTGCCTCTTCATCTGTCGGGTCAGGGCGTAGCGCGCTACCATCCGAACTGGAAGGTCGTTCCCGTCTGACCATGCCCATTTTGAACAATATGGCCGTTTGTGTTTCGACCGAACTGAAACAAACCGTAGGCGTTGTTGTTTCCATTCTGCTTGAGAGATCCGTTGTGGCCGTTTCCTTCCTGGAAAACTATGCCCTGATTGCCAAATCCATTTTGCAGAATACCAGCAGCATTGCCGATACCATTCTGCTTGATCCCGCCCTGTTTGCTCAGATCGTTGGCGATCGCTGCCGCGACGAGACCAGCGCGCATCAATGTTTGCTGATCACCGTTTTGCGGATTGAGTGTGAAAGAGAAGCCTCCCCCGGCAAGAGCCGGGCTTGCTGCGATACCGCTGAACAAGGCAGCAGCGGCGATGGTACGAACAATGTTGCGGGTCATGGGTAACTTTCCTGAATTTGAAGTGTGTTAGATGCGGTCCCCGATACGGGTCTTGCAATCAAAGGTCTCGCTGCCAATCTGGTATTGAAAACGCGCGTCATAGACGCCGTCCTTGCCAAGCATGACGCGACCTGTCTCGGCCCGGCCGTCCGGTCCGATCTCAAAGGCGCCACCCTGGCTGGTGGAGGTCGTGCCACCAGAGCCACCGCCATTTATGGTCAAGCGATACTGGCCGGTTTCCCCAGGATGTCCTGTCGCGATACCGGTCAACATGACGGAGTTGCCACCGGTCTTGGTGTCGATTCCACAAGTGGTGCGATTGGAGTTTTCGTAGGCTTGCGACGCGTCGGTCGCGTAGTGAATACCGCCAATGCCAGCGATCAGAACAGCAAGGCTCAAGGCTTTGAGGTTGGATTTCATGATGTCCTCCTGTTTGCTCTTTCAGCGGCCGGATCAACCGGCCAGCCAAAAGTCTCGGGAAGTGTTCGGATCTTACGGACAGGTCTGAACGAACGCAGCGACATTGCCGGAACCGGCCTGATTAACAGTGGCATCACAGCCATGGCCGACCTGCACACCTGCCGCAATATTGCCGTTCCCATCCTGGGTCATCACCGCATTGTGGTCGGTACCGAACTGACCGACACCGGCAGAGTTGCCAAAGCCGTTCTGCCAGGTGTCGGCGAAGTTGTGGGCACCTGTCTGGCCGATTGCAGTGGTGTTGTGATTGCCGAATTGGTTGTTGATGGTTTCGTTGGCATGGCCGTCCTGAAAAATACCGATCAGGTTGTTAAAACCGTTCTGGTTGCCGCCAGCTACATGACCGAATCCAAACTGTTCGATATTGATGCCATTCGCATTGGCAGGCAGGATTGCAGTGGAAAGAAAAACCGCTGCGGTGGCGCTGAGAACAACTTTGCGAAACATCTGGACTTCCTCTCGTCGGTGCGGCCTCGCCGCGTGTTGAAGACAATTGGAAGGTAGATTGCAGGCACGGAACTCGCCCTGAATGTGGCGTTCAGATTGGGTTCATGGTGGTGTTCAAATTCGGGCAGCCCTCATTGTGGACCCGGCAGAGGTCATCAGTCACCGCGAGCAAAGCCCAGCAAACCTGCAAGAAAGTGCAGGAAATTGAGTTTGGTCAGCCCGCTCGGCTTACGGAATTGAACGCTAAAAAACTCGCTCATATCAAAGCCAACAGCCGAACTGGTCTTTTGGCGCTTTCGAATATCGGCACTTCGACCTATCTTGACCGGAGCTGTGGAGCTCCGTCTTGCCATTCATACCAGACATAGGCCGGCACGTTCGCATCACCGTTTTCGTCAAACCGAACGGTTCCAAGAACGGTCTCGAACGCACCGTTTTCAAGAGAGCTTGCAACTGCCTCAAACGTCGGGTCGGCAGCCTGTTCCATAGCCTGTGCCCAGGCTTGAAGCGCTGCGTAAGTCGTCAGGGCGTAGCGATCGGCAGATAGACCGGCTTCTTCCAGATCGGCGACCACATCTTTGGATGCCTCAATCTCCCTTGGAATCTCGGGATAGGTAAGCAGTGTCCCTTCTCCTGAAGGACCAGCGACCGACCAGAATTCTTCGGTCATGAGGGCATCTCCACCGATCAACTGGGCATCTAGACCCTGGCGGGCCATTTCGAGCCCGATCAGACCGGCCTCCGGATGATAACCACCGAGATAGACCACATCGACATTCTCCAAACTGAGTTGGGTGACGAGATTGCGATAGTCGTCCTCGCCAGCATCGAAGCCCAAGGCAATACTCTCCGACACGCCACGATCATTCATCACGGCTTTCACCGCATCGGTCAGGCCTTTGCCATAGGCCGTCTTGTCATGAAGAATAGCAATACGACTGGAGGCAAACTCTGAGGCCAGCAATTGGCCTGCAACAAGGGCTTGCGTGTCATCGCGAGGTGCGAGCCGGAAAATGCCGGAACTAGGCCGTGCCTCGGTAAACCGCGGCAAGGTGGTTGCCGGGGAGATCTGGACAATCCCCGCATCGGCATAGACTGCACTTGCAGCAATTGAAGCGCCGAAACAAAAATGACCGGCGACGAAAACTGCGCCCTTGCCGATAAGTTGATTGGCAACGGCGACGGCCTGTTCGTCGTTGCAGCCGTCATCGGCAACTTCCAGCACAAGCTGTTCACCCCTGACACCACCCGCTGCATTGATATCAGCAACGGCCTTCGCTGCCCCAGCCTGCATCTGCGCGCCAAAGGCCCTGAACTGGCCGTCCATCGGGCCGGCAATTGCAACAGTCATGTCCGCAACAGCCGGGCTGGAAATTAGGCTGCAGGCAACTAGTCCAAGGCTTGCAACAAGCTGCTGATAGGTCATGTATCGTCCCAACGGTCCTGTATTGATCTGTCTATCCGTAACCCCATGTTGCAGGGAGCTCAATTGGCAGGTGCCGAGTTTGCCACTCCCGCAGCGGTTCGAATTGGCTCCCTGTCGCAAAGGAATTGCATTTCACACCCTAGGCAGAGGTTTTGAAGAAGCATAGACTTTTGCCTTCAGGGTCATATCTTTCGATTCCCAATCCATGGCCCCAAGGAGCCACGCCATCACACCATCATCCTCCGATATGAGCGACCAGGCCGACCTCACGCTGGACAAGCAGAGTTTTCGCGAAGCCATGAGCCGTATCGCCGCTGCAGTGCATGTCGTTACCACGGATGGCGCTGGCGGTCGCATGGGAGCAACCGTTTCAGCAGCTTGTTCAGTCAGCGATGAACCGCCAAGCATATTGATCTGCCTGAACAGGCAGACCCGCATCCACGGCGCAGTTTTGAAAAACAGATGTTTTTGCCTCAACACACTAAGCGACGATCACGAGCACATTTCAGACGTCTTTGCCGGTCGTGACAAACTGGAGATGCCGGATCGGTTCGCCAGAGGTGACTGGACCAATCTTGCCACCGGGTGCCCTGCCCTCGACAGCGCGCGTCTCAGCGTCGACTGCGAAGTATTCTCGGTAACCGAAATGGGAACACACTCGATTATCGTTGGAACCGTCGCAGATCTGCGAATGACCGACCCAGGCAAATCTCTTCTGTATGTGCGCAGAGGCTACAAAAGCCTAGACACCTGAAATCATTGGGATCAAACTCTTTCAACCCACCATACAACGGGGACAGTCGCCCAATGGCCGGTATGCGCAATCTGATCACCGATGTTCCGGGACTGAAAGTTGGAAATGCTTCAGACCAGGAGCTCAAATCCGGAGCAACCGTACTGGTTCCGGACGAAGCGGCCGTAACATCCGTTGCGATACATGGTGGAGCTCCGGGAACGCGGGAAATCGCATTGCTGGAACCTGAACAGACCGTTGAAAAGATCGATGCGATCGTTCTTGCTGGCGGCTCTGCGTTCGGATTGGACGCAGGCGCGGGTGTTCAGGGCCGTCTCGCGGAACTGGGATATGGCTTTGAAATCGGCCCGGTTCGTGTCCCGATCGTACCAACAGCGATCCTGTTTGACCTGTTAAATGGCGGCGACAAAAGCTGGGGCCAGGCGGCGCCATACAGAGATCTCGGACGATCTGCACTTGACGACATTTCGTATGATTTCGTTCTCGGCTCCGTCGGTGCGGGCACTGGTGCCACGACAGCCAATCTCAAGGGCGGGCTCGGATCAGCGTCGCAAAAACTGGACAATGGCGTCACCATAGGTGCGATCGTTGCCGTGAATGCACTCGGTCGCGCAACCATTGGCGACAGCCCCCACTTCTGGGCAGCCCCATTTGAAGTCGGTCACGAGTTCGGCGGCAAAGGCATGGCTCATCCCCTTCCGAACGACAGCACGGCTGTTCGAACGAAACTTGATGCCCTGAAGGCCGGTGCCAACACGACGATTGCGGCCGTTGCAACAGATGCGATCCTCACCAAGGGCGAAGCCAAGCGGCTTGCAGTCATGGCCCATGACGGACTGGCGCGCGCGCTCTGGCCAGCGCACACCCCCCTGGACGGAGATCTGGTATTTGCCATGTCGACAGGCCAGCAGCGTTTGGAAAACGGCCTGGAAGATATGGTGCAACTGGGTGCGGCAGCAGCATCCTGTCTGGCCCGCGCGATTGCGAGGGGTATCTATAACGCAACCCCTGCTTCAGACGACCCGGTCCCAACCTGGCAACAGCGTTTTGGTGGCTAGCCTACAAATCCAGTTCATCTTCGCGTCCGTAGGACTTTGTGCAAGTTCAAAGAAGCACAAGGCGCTGACACATGATCCAAAGCTGGAAAAAACTGGCACTCGTTTTTCTTGTTTCTCTGTTCGCGGCCACTGCTCCGGCCCTTGCCAAACCGCTGATCCTAGAAGAATTCTTCCGGGGTAAAACGGTTGGAGAGGGTGTCTTTGAAAGCAAGATAGCAGGGGTCTATCGACCCTTTAAGGTCTATCTGACCGGGACCTGGAACCCGAGAACATTCACGCTTCGTCTTCGCGAAGACTTCGTCTACGAAGACGGTGAGCGCGATACCAAGACCTGGTTTTTCCAGAAAGTCGCAGAGGATCGGTATATTGGCCAACGCGCCGATGTGCTGAGCCCAACCAACGTCGTCACCGGCGAAGACGGGTCTCTTCGGTTTTCATACATTGCCGAGCTTGAAACAGAAAATGGCCCCATCAAGCTCCGCTTTGACGACACGCTGACCCAGATCGACAAACGCACGGTTCGCAACACCGCAAAGGTGATGAAAGCGGGCATCACGATCGGCACGGTTGATCTCACCTTCAAGAGATAGCCCCCCGTTCTTGAGCTGATCTTCTTGATCAAAAGCTACACTTGAGGCTTTACTTAAGGTTCAGTTTGGGGAACCGGGGCTTCAAATGAAACTTTCCAGCAGACTTGTCCGCATCTATAGGCATGCGTTCTTGGTTTTAATCATCGCCGTATCCAGCGTTATTTTCTATTCAGAACAGGGATTTAGCACAGATACAGAGCTCGCTGAAAACCTGGAAGACGTCCTGCGGCAGCCTTTCGAAGGCGACTTTGATGATCTTGTCGAGCGCGGATACCTGCGTGTACTCGTGCCGTTCTCCAAAACAGGTTTCTTTATCGACAAGGGTGTAAGACGCGGCAGTTCGGCCGATCTGATGATCGAGTTCGAAAAACACCTGGCAACGACCCATGGTGACAAGGTCAAGGACTTCGAAGTCGTTCTGATCCCCACGCAACGGACAAATTTGTTTAAGGACCTGTCTGACGCCCGTGGTGACATTGCACTTGGCAATCTGACGATAACTGAAGACAGGGAAAAGCTTGTCACCTTCTCAGCTCCACTCCTCAAGGACGTGGAAGAAGTGCCTGTCACAGCTGACAGCGTCCCTGACATTCTTTCAGTCGACGACCTGTCCGGGAAAACAATCTTTGTCCGCAAATCAGCTTCCTATTCCCAAAGCCTCGACGCGCTGAACCGAAGACTTGCCCGTGAGGGCAAAAAAACGATGGACCTCGTTTATGCGGACGAGCGCCTGGAAGACGAGGATCTGATGGAGATGGTCGCCGCCGGCGGCATTCCCATGGTGATCGTCGACCGGCACAAGGCCGAGCTTTGGCTCGATGTGCTCGATGGGCTCAAGCTTCACCCTGAGGCTGCAGTCCGAAAGGATGGGGAGATCGCAATCGCTGTTCGAAAGAACGCCCCGGCCCTGCTGCAGGAAGTCGACGGTTTTGTTCCCACCGTCAAGAAAGGCACTTTGCTGGGAAACATCATTTTCAAACGGTATTTGCAGGAAGCGACTTACCTGAAGGAAATGCGCAAAGCGGATTATGATGAAAAGCTCGCCAGGTTCCGCGCCTTCTTCCAGAAATATGGCAAGGAATACGAGATCGACTGGTTGCTGATTGCTGCACAGAGCTATCAGGAGTCAAAATTCGACCCGGCAGCTAGAAGCAGCGCGGGTGCGGTTGGCCTGATGCAGATCAAGCCAACCACCGCTGAAGGAAACCCAATTAACATCCGCGGCATCGCTTCCGATACGGAAAAAAACGTGCATGCCGGCGTCAAGTACCTGCGGTATCTGGCAGATTCCTATTTTCCGAAGCTTGCACCCGACCCGGCAAGTCAGACCTTTTTCGCATTGGCGGCCTACAACGCCGGACCAAGCCGTTTCGCAAAATTGCGCGAGAAGGCTAAAATGCAGGGCTACGACCCGGACAAGTGGTTCGGCAATGTAGAGTGGATCGTTGCCTCTGAAATCGGCCGGCAACCTGTCGACTATGTCGGTAACATCTACCAGTACTACGTTGTCTTCTTCAATGAGCACCAACGCCGCAAATCCGAGGCCGAACTCAAATCAACCAAATCTGCGCAATAGCAATTCGATAGTGCATCGGTTTGGATGGTCTCAGGCAGCTTTGCGCCCTAGACCTGCTGCGCGTTCAATCATCTTCGCACGGCCCTCATCGGTCGATCCCTTGATCTGGGAAAACATGTGATACCCCTTGGGCTTCAATCCACAGAAACCCAGAATTTGTTTTTCCGTCTGTTTGCGGGATCCCGAACCATAGACCAGGCGGTAGAACCAGTTTGGTGTGTCCGAAGTGACCAGCACTTGAGAAGTACGGCCGGCCAGCAGTTTGTCCGGCAAAGCCTTGCCTTTCACATACTGGAATGCCTTTCCTGGCAACAACACCCGGTCGAACAAACCCTTCAGCTTCGCTGGATGACCGCCCCACCACAATGGGTGTGCGACCACCATATGCTGACACCAGACGATGTCTTGCCAGATTGCCTCAAGATCCGGCTCAAGCGGAGGTGTCTTGGCGAAACTCGACGTGCCCAGATCAGGATCGAAGGCCATCTTGGACAAGTGCCTTAACCTGACCTCGTGCCCCCTCGCCTCTGCTTCATCTGCATATGCGCTGGCAAGAGAACCACAGAACGACCCAAATTCGGGATGCCCGTCCAATACAAGAATTCGTGTCATGACCAAGTCCAATCGAGAGATACGTGAATCGTCATAAAATTGACCGTGGTCAACTTTTGACATCGCTAAACTTGCAGGTCAAGATATTTTTTGACCGCGGTCAATTTATTGAGGTTTCATGACGCGCAAACCACAACAACGCAGCATTGCCACAAAGGCCCGCGTTCTGGATGCCGCCCGGACACTGAGCAAAAGACATGGGCTGGAACAGGTGACAGCTGAAGCCGTTGCACAAGAGGCAGGTGTTGCAAAGGGGACTGTCTTTTCTCACTTTGGTGACATGGACGGTCTGTTGTCCTATGTACTTTTGGATCGCCTAAAAGCGCTCTCCGAACAGGAAAACGAACAGGACCCGAAGCAGGAGATATCGGACCCGGTCGGCTTGCTGATGCAGCGCATTATGGCAATGATCACCGTCATCACGGACAGTCCGACTATTCTCCGATTGTTTTTGGACAATATTGGCGTAACCAAGCCCAATTGCGCTGCAGAATTCGTTGAAACTCTCGACAGACTTGATGCGGGTCTCGCGGTGTTTCTGCAGCACTGGCAGCAAACAGCCTCCATGACCCCCAAACTGCGCACCGACAGAACACCAGAGGAAATGACCGATGGGCTGATCGCCTTCATGATCCATGGTGCGATCTTGTTGAAAAGTCATCAGATTACGGATCTAAACTCCCTGGAAGGAAGGCTTCGCCGTCACGTCGAAGCATTTCTGCTTGAAGGTTGATCGGGTCGGAATTGATGCCGATTTCTTTTAAGACCCATTAAACGCTCAGGAGCGTTAGGCCGGCAGATCACCTGGCCAGGTCACCACATGGTTTTCATACTCTTCCAGTGCCATGCCGTCTTCCGGAACCGTGCGGCCCCTAGAAGACACACCTGCCTCATGCACCGTCTCCGCATTGCCTGAAACTAAGGGATGCCACCAGTAAAGGTCCTCCCCTTCTGAAACCAGACGATAGGCACAAGTTGGTGGCAACCAGGTGAGCGTTTTGACTTCCGCCGGTGTCAACTGAATGCAGTCGGGAACAGTCGCAGCGCGGTTATCGTAGTCCTTGCAACGGCATGTATCGCCATCAAGCAGGGTACAGGCAACCCGGGTCCAGACAATTTCACCCGTGTCCCAGTCTTCCAATTTATTGAGGCAGCAGCGCGCGCAACCGTCGCAAAGGGATTCCCACTCGCTCTTGCTCATGTCTTCAAGCGACTTGGTCTTCCAGAATGGCAAATTGCCGTGTTCACGATCGGATGTCATGTGGTCCTGCCCAATTGCCCTGGCGACTGCCGGAGCCGCGTGCGCGTAGCATGCTAGCTTCCACTCGGCAAGCATTGCGGATTTTGCAGCATTTATCCGCAAGCTTTTTCAATGAATGATCAATAAACAAGGAGCATTCTTTCATCATGCTCATCACTGGTTTTCACGAGGCGAAAAAACCGGTAATTTGAAACACTCAGTTAGACCCGGAGATTCAGGGCCGCGTGACGGACAAGCCGCACCCACAGGAAACCGAAGCTACGAAGCCGCCGAGAAAGCGTCACCGTATCCGCAGGTTCTTTCTTGCAATCGATGCAATCGTCGACACCGCTTTGTGGCGCAGCGGTGCGGCGATCCGGCGAACGGTTGAAGGCTATGATGCGTTCTTGCGCCGCTTTCGAGCGAAGGGAATCTGGCGCGGTCTGGCAGAACTTTCATCCGACGGGCTGACCTTCGGCCTGATCGGCTTCATCGTTGTACTTGCCTTTGCACAGCCGGCATTCGAAGCGACCCGCTACGCGGACTGGAAGACAACGGACGACTTTGCGGTGACGTTCCTGGATCGCTTCGGCAACGAAATTGGCCGTCGCGGTATCGTGCTCAATGACAGTGTGCCACTTGAGGAAATTCCCGATTCCCTAATCAAGGCAACGCTGTCGACAGAAGATCGGCGCTTCTTTTTCCATTTCGGCATCGATTTTGTCGGCACATTCAGAGCCATGGTCGAAAACGCGCGCGCAGGCGGCGTTGTCCAGGGTGGCTCAACACTGACACAGCAGCTTGCCAAAAACCTGTTCCTGACCAATGAGCGCAGTCTGAGCCGAAAGATCAAGGAAGCCTATCTGGCGCTTTGGCTCGAGGCGAACCTGACCAAGCAGGAAATTCTGAAACTCTATCTAGACCGGGCCTATATGGGTGGTGGCGTGTTTGGCGTAACCGCGGCCGCCGAGTTCTATTTCAACAAGAACGTAAGGGAACTGACACTCGCTGAAAGCGCGATGCTGGCCGGCCTTTATAAAGCGCCCGGCAAATACGCCCCACACATAAACCTGCCTGCGGCCCGCGCGCGCGCCAATGAAGTGCTCACCAATATGGTCCAGGCATCGCTTTTGACTGAAGGTCAGGTGATCGGTGCAAGACGCAACCCGGCGCTCGCGGTCGATCGCTCACAGGACCAATTGCCCGAGTATTTCCTCGACTGGGCACTGGATGAGGTCAAGAAGCTTGCACGACGCAATCCCGCGCTTGCCCGCGACCGCATCGTGACGGTGCGCACCACCCTTGATCCAGCCCTGCAACGCCAGGCAGATCTCGCTGTGGAAACCATCCTCAGGGAAAACGGCAAACTGCGCGATGCAGGCGAAGCTGCCCTCGTGTCGATGATCCCGGACGGTGCCGTCGTTGCCATGGTTGGCGGCAGATCATATGGCGAAAGTCAGTTCAACAGGGCGGTCAATGCCCTGCGCCAACCCGGTTCATCTTTCAAGCCTTTCGTCTATATGACGGCCTTCATGAACGGCTATGAGCCGACCAGCATCGTGCCGGACCGTCCGGTCTGGATCGGCAACTGGTCACCTAAAAACTACAACAGAAGCTACAGAGGACCGGTCAGTCTGAAACTGGCCCTGACAAAGTCGATCAACACCATTCCGGTGCGACTGTCGCTCGATTTCGGTCGTGAAAAAATAATCGAAACCGCTTACGCCATGGGTCTGACACATGAGCTTGAGAACTCGATTTCATTGCCCATCGGTTCGTCTGAAGTCTCCGTTGTGGACATGGCCGCTTCCTACGCAACATTTGCAAATGGCGGCTTCAAGGCACCGGCGTATGCAATCCTTGAAGTGAAGAACAGTGACGGTGTCGTTCTTTATCAGCGCGAACGCGATGAACCGGACACCATCCGCGTGCTGCCGGAGGACAAGGTTCATCAGATGAACGATATCCTGGTCAATGTGGTTGAGGCAGGTACCGCCCGCAGGGCCAGGATCGATGGGGTTGTCGCCGCAGGAAAAACGGGCACCACCAATGCTTACCGCGACGCTTGGTTTGTCGGCTATACGGGGAATTTCGCAACCGCCGTCTGGTACGGCAATGACGACTTTTCATCTACCCGGCGCGTGACGGGCGGCAGCCTGCCAGCAATGACCTGGCAGCTTTACAACGACTATGCTCACAAAGGCATTGAACTTGCCCGAATGCCTGGGGTCGACGCAGAAAACCTGCCGAGACTTGCCAGGGCGCAGCCGACAAAACTTGCGGCAACACAAGTCGTCAAATCTCAGCCACGTGTATTGAAACGGCGCACACAACAGCTTCTTGAGCAAATTGGCGCTGATATGCGCACGCTCCTGGAACAAAAAAGCGCCAAGGCATCCGTTCCTGAAAACTCCAACTCGACCGACGTCGCGGCAGCTCAATGACCGACCAGTCCCTGCCGCACTCAACTCACGGCCCTGAAAATGGCCCGGCCGACGGTTCATCTTATAGTGAGGCGGCCTGGTATGGGGAAAAACTGCCCCGTGCAATCCGGCCTTATCGAAGCCATCCTGTGCGCAAACTGGCAACCATTGCGCTGGTTGTGGTTCTGGCCTCACTTCTGGGCATCAGCACGGCCTATTTGCTGATTGAGCGCGAACAACCCCTCAACGCTGTGACCATCGGGCCCTGGCATGCTTATCCCAAGGCAGGCACGGCCGACGCCGACCCTTATTCGGTTGCCATATACACACGCGGCGCCGTCATTCCCCTCGCCAATGGCGAAGGCCTTGCGCTCGTAGCACGCGAAGACAGCGCAGGACATCAACTCGACCCGACCTGTATCTATAGGATTGCGGGTCAAACACCCTCAGCGCGTCTTTGGACGCTGACCGCTCTGGATGGCAAAGGTCACCTGGTTGAAACCCTGCCGGGCCGCGGAAACCTTGTGAGTTCTGACCTGCTACGAGCTCAGGATGGATCCTTCCAGATAACCGCTGCCAGAAATCCACACTCGGGCAACTGGCTTCCGCTTGCCGCGGCTGCCAAGGCCAGTGACGGTTTGCGGTTTGTGCTCAGACTGTATGACGCACCGGTGACGACAGGTGCTGCACTGGATGGTGTCAGCATGCCACTGATCGAAAGGACCGGTTGTCCGTGACACTTTCGCCCCGCTTCAATCTTACCGTTGGACTGCTGGCGGTACTCTGCCTGGCGGCAATCATCCACATTCTCGTGGTGCTCAGCATTCCGCACAATGTGCAGCACAGTGCCTACGACAACGTGGCCGCCTATGGTCCTGACCGACAGTTCAATCTGCTACCTGACATTCAACCGGGTAAAGAAGCCTTACCGGATCTCGACCCGGCGATGAAGCACGCGACCTGCCGCTTTCAATTGGACAACGGCCCGGTTCTCTTTGACGCCAGCATCCCGGTTTCCTTTTGGTCCATTGGCCTCTTCAACGCGGCCGGAGAAGCTGTTTACAGTCTCAACAACCGCACAGCAGGTGCTGAACGCCTGTCGATGCTGGTCCTGACCACCGAACAGCTTTCCATCTTGCGCGAGAACCCGCCGGAAAACCTTGAAGACCTGATTGTGATAGAAACAGAAGAACCCATCAGCGGGTTCGCTCTCCTGCGCGCTTATGTCCCTCACGGTTCACGTGCCGTGGATGTAGACCGGGCCCTCAAGGCTGCGAACTGCACCGGGATTTGATCAGCTTTGCCATCAACAAATCGCGTGGCCTGCAAAGCAGATCATAAACGATTTGACTTCGAAACCTGCGGTTCGAAATCCGCTAACGCCCCACATAAGGCCAACATCAAGATTGCGCTATTTTTGTACCGGTGCGCGCTCCGTGCTCCATCCTGTAAAGATCCTTGACCGTTTCACCGTCTGATCCTGGACGCGGCGTTTGCTCAAGTCGCAACCGCTTTCCGCAATCCTGACCTGCCCTTCCAGTTCACGAATGGCGTTATTCACTTTCCAGACGCGATCTCTCGTGGGTGTTTCGATCTCCAGTCCGTCGAGCGCCTTCTTATACGCAATGATGCGATAGCGCAGCGCCTGACCAACCCATTTGATCATGACCCGGTTTTCCCACACGCGCGCCTTCGCACCGTCGTAGGTTTCCTCGGTGGTAACCGGCTTGCTCTTCAAAACCCGAAGGCGTTCGTTGTCGGCCTTTTGCACCCTCAAGGCGACTTCGCAGAACGGCATCACAAGCTCCGCATCGCCTTTCGCATCCGCCGCGATCTTGTCGTAACGGGCATCTGAAGACTGAAACTTGTCGGAGCGCAGGTAAATCAAATAAAGATCCGGCGGAACACGGCCTTCTGTCTCAGGCAGAACTCTGGTTCGCGAAAGCTCAACCATAGTGCCGCCGATCCAATCCTTGGTCCAAGGAGGTCTGATTAGTGTCCAGCCGCGTTTGCGCAGCAGCTTCTCATCATTTGTGTAGTTGAATTTTGAAACCGGGTCGCCCCGCAGCCTGGCAGCTTCGTTGCCGACAGCAGGCATCAGGTCGTCATGAACAACCGACGGTCTGGCGCGATCAAAGTCTCCGGTCGGGCGCGTGCATCCTGCAAGCACAGCCACAAGCAGCAAGGTGGCCAAAAAGGCCTTTTGCTGTGTCCCTCGCCTCCTTGCCAAAGATGGCGTGGAGCCGGACTGAACCGCTTCACCAATGCCCATCGGGCGTTTCTCCAGACCACGAAACCAGAAATCGGTATCAATGCGGCTGGAAAGGCTTGGACCGTCAGTCCTTGTCGGAACCAGCTGGTCCGGCCGCTTTACCGATGGTCGTGATTCGCGCGGCAAGATCAAGGTCGTGACGCTCGTAACGGACACCTGGGAAGAGGATAACCTCACCAAATGTCTCACAGCGCGCCGAGCTGTGTTGATTGGAGCGCTGACCCACACGTGAAGTGGGCCTGTGCGCGGATGCGAAGTCCAACAAAGTGCCCATCGTCTCCTCCTTCGGTTCCAGTTGCCAAAAGCCGGTGTATTACCGACCGACAACGGTCAAACGGGCGACGCATTACTTCCTGCAGACTCATTAAGGAGCCGTCAGGGTTAACAGGATGCTAACGCTTTTCGTGCAATTTGAAGGAGACAAGTTCTTCCGGTCGTCCGGTCTTTTGTATTTTGTAGTCGGGTGTCATGCGCCAAAGCCAACGTTTCAATCAGACCAAACAGTTTCCTTCTTTTGGCCGAAAACCGAGTGGCGGCTCTGCTGCTGACGGTGGTGTGTTGCTCGCAGCGACAGAGCTCTTTGTTGCCAGAAGTCGCCATGATATTGAAGAACAAGAGATTTTTTCAGAACTGGCCCGCAATCTGATATCTGCGACAAGTACAGAAGACCGTCGCAGAATTGCCTCGCTACTTGCCCCGCACGCTGAAACACCAGACGATCTTTTGCAACATCTGGCCCGTCACAGTGACCACCTGACCGCCTATCCAGCGCTTCGTTACAGCGCGCGCCTTTCTGTGGATCTCCTTCAGAAAACCGCTTTCTCAGGTCCAGACACATTAAGACAGGCAATTGCAAACCGTGCGTCATTACCCGAATCGATTGTCACCTCATTGTGCGAAAACGCCGGATCGAGCGTTATCAGGATCCTACTTGATCGGAACGACGTTCTCCTCACTCAGAGACAAAAGTCTGTCCTGAACAACCGGCGGGAAATCGTTGCGGACCTGAGTGCGGAAATGGCCCACCAGGACGCACTGAACCCCGAAGCTCTCATGGGGCAATTTTTGCAATTGCCGGCGAAGCTGAAATCAAAGGCAATTGCAGCCGCCGAAATGACCAGCCTCGTCAGCCAGGCTCAGGCCCCGCGAAAGTCTCGAGACACTCGCACCGACGCGGCACGGCTCCAGCTTTGCGATGCACTGGTTCAAGAAGCACTGACCCAGAACAGACCGCGTTTTGCAGACTTGCTTTCCCAGGGACTTGGCTTGCCCCTCGCCACCTGTGATCAGCTGACGCAGGCCGATCAGGCAGATGGCTTGGCAGTCGCGTTAAAAGCCCTGGGAACAAGCAAATCACAGTTGGCGACGGTACTGATCCGCCTGCACGGAGAAGCTGCGTCCCTGGAGACCATTCGCCTTCTGCTGCGATTGCATCAAACAATCAGCTCAGGCGCGTCGGAAGTGCTAGTCAGCCAGTGGGTCCTGAGTGACCAGCCTGAGTTTACCAGCGCTGCACGGCACGCACCCCTTTACGAAGCCGGCAAGAAACATCAATCTGTCGGCGAAAAGGGACTGCCATTTCAGGAAAACAGCTTGGAACAAAAAAGTTCCGGCAACTAGATCCGAAAAAAGCTGTCCGCCGGATTAGGCTCCTCCTGCCCTTCCTCTGCCAAGGGCAACTCAATCTTTCCGTCTCGCGCTTCGATATCGACCAGCCAGTAGTCAGGATCCATGCGCGCTTCACTCTTCAACCGGGCCTCAATTGTTTCGCGATCCGTTTTTTCAAAACGCCGTTCAAACAGCCTGCTTTCGGGCCGATCCTCGAACATGGATTGCGGTGCAGGGGCATAAAAATCAAAACTTCCATCGAGACGATCCACACAGATAAAGACCGCACCTGCTTCAGGCGCACCTCGCTTGGAGACGGCCGCAAAGCCTCCGTCGCCAAAAATCTGACGAACCAAGGCACTGACAAAAAAGTCGGAGGTGACGCGCATCTGCATGAGCGGGATCCAATCGCGTAGAAGGTTCCCTGTCTTAGCAGATATATAATCCAGGTAAATCAGCCGGAAAGTTTACGCCCGCTGATCATTTCGAGCCGTTCGATCACTTTTGCCCCAGGCTCCCCGGTGATTGGCAAACCGCGATCGAGTTCAAAACGCTTGATCGCTGTTGTCGTGTTGAGACCCATAAGTCCGTCGGCCTTAAGAGGTCCATAGCCAAGCTCCGAAAGCGCTTTTTGCACTTTCAACAGCTTCGGGTCGGCGTCGATTCCCGGATCTGACGATTGTTCAGGCGCGCTGGCGAGAGTTCCGGAAAACCCGGGCTTTTTCCGCGGCACCGGCGTCTGGGCTTCAAACGGCGCGTCCCCATGCATGAGGACAAGAGCCAGAAGAGCCTCGTTTGCCTGTCCGGTTTCAACCTGCCCGACCTTACGCTCATACGACCGGATTGCGCGTTCTGTCGCGGGCCCGTTTATGCCGTCCAAAGGACCTTCATAAAGGCCAATTTTGCGCAATGAGATTTGAACATCCAACACCAGCGTGGAAATTTCCTGGATCTTGAGATCACCGGTCCGGCCGTCAGGTTCCGGCAGCTGCATATCGTCCGGAAGGTCACGTGTCGCAAAGAACGGAGCCGGGTGACGTCCCGGCTGCAGCCCGAGAGCATTGGCCACGATCAGACATGCGGTCAATCCCATGACCACCGTCCCGCCTGCCGCAACTGGGTTGTCGAGAGCGACATGACCGGCCCTTGCCATGATCGAATCGTTGTCTTTCAACTCCGACGCCTTCCTAGGCT
The DNA here is from genome assembly GCF_026191725.2 of Roseibium porphyridii. Lineage (NCBI taxonomy): Bacteria > Pseudomonadati > Pseudomonadota > Alphaproteobacteria > Hyphomicrobiales > Stappiaceae > Roseibium > Roseibium porphyridii. The sequence continues at coordinate 2,682,074 of NZ_CP120863.1, read as the reverse complement.
TTGCAGATTTTGCGTTTCGAGCCATCTCCGCCTCCTAAGCCATCTTCGCCAATGGCCGCGTTTCGGCGTGTTCAGTATCGGTTGAAAAATCCTTGAACGGCGCAACGCGGGCCGGCAAACGAATGCAAACGCTTTCGCCGTGTCCCAGCATCGTTTGGACTTTCAGGCAGGCATTGGTGCGCTCGAGAAGATCTCCGGCGAATGCCAGGACCGGTTTGCTGTCTTCAGAGCTCCACTGCAGGCTCGACTTTCGGTCCTTAACGGAAAACAGCAGTTCAAACCCGGCAAGACTGCAGTTGGCCTCGACAAGAATTTTTGCCCCCGAACCGCTTGTCGCAATCATGTCCAGCAACACGAAACACAGTGCCTTGCGCACCAGCGCTCCATCGACAAAAACAAGCGGCAGATTTTGACCCCAGATTGTTTCAATCTGCACTCCCTGACGATCCGCAGCCGATCCAATCCTTTCAAGGCAGAATTCCAATGCTGCCGCGATGTCGGTCTTTACGAAGACCGGTTCGAGGTTTTCGCCTTGCCCCACCATTAGGTCTGAAAGGTCCGCCAATGCTGAAAGGCCGATCTGACTGGATCTTTTGATATCTCTAGCAGCATCTTCGAAACGGTATCGGTCAGATGCAAGGTCGATATGTTCCAGGTCAGCTGCGCGAGACAAAACATTTTCAAGTGCTGTTCGAACGCCCCGACCAGCCGTCTCGTTTATTTCCGCCGAGATACGCTCAAGCCTGGATTTCGCCCCTTCAGAGAGAGGTTGCGAAAGTGACGAAACCGGCAGCTCCTCCGCCGCGCGCAGGCTCAGCAGAAGGGATCCGTTTTCCTTTGTGTCCAGGCCTGTTTCCTGAACTGGCGGACGCAGTTTCAGCGTTAGATTTCGATACTCCGCCTGACCCGTTTCGCCAGGACTGGAGGCACCGACGCGCAAGCGAACATCAAACGGTGTCGCCTCGCCTTCATTTCGAGCCTCGGATAGTTTGGTCAGATAGAGCGGCCGGTCCGCCACATGAAGTCTTGAAAACAACCAGCTGTCAGAATTGAACCCTGCCGAAATGCCGAGCAATTCCTTGACCGGCCCACCCATGACTGAAAGCCCTCCGTCGGGTTTCAATTCGCAAAAGACTTCAGACACCGATTGGTTGATTAGCTGTCGACGCCCTTCCGAAGCCTTCATCAAAGACCTGGCGTGCTTCCGGTCCGCCGAAATACGAATAGCAAGCAAACCGACATATAGAATTGCCGCAACACTCGCCAAAAGCGTGACGCCAGTCGGCAAAGGAGCAACTTCCGCCAGTGTTGCAGGAGCAACAGAGACAGCAATCAACAAGCCCGCGCAAAGCAACGTTACGGAATAGGCCGTCTTACGGCTGGTTGACAACGCAGCTTCAACAGGTGGAACGAGTAGCCAGAGAAACGCAAATGATGCACTACCGCCTGTCAGAACGCAGATGGCGGCGACAAATCCGGCGAACAAGCTGGCAGACAATCCGATCGTCCGGTCAAGCGCACCCGAACGAGACAAGTAAAGAGCAAGCGGCCATTGGCTGAGCAACCAAGACAGCATCAACGTCACAACAACATGAGGAGGTCCTGCAAGTGCCAGGTGCAATGGCAAAACAACGAGAGCGGACGTTCCCGCAACTGTCGCACTGATTAGAAAAGATCGGTGCAAGGGAGCCAAAAAAACATCGTCAGCCGCGGAGGGATGAATCATACCTTCCAGACGAGCCGTCCAATGCCACCAAAAAACACTCAGCAAATTCAGAAGGTTACGCACTCTTTACTACCATAAACCAGACACGGACCTAATCACCCGCAACGCTTGTAGGACCATTGTCGGCTGGAGCACTTAAGGAACGATAAAGGATGAATTCATATCGCTCAAAATTTTCGAAAAAACCGGCTGCAAACAGCGGCTTGTGCAAGAAAAGATAAAATTTGAATCAAAATCTCAGAAAACTCGACTTAAATATCTGTTTTATTTTATGAAAATTGACCTTTCCGATTCAACCCGACATTCTCAAGTCGTTGCTAAGGTGACCTCATAACAAGCGCGTCGGCAGCAAAAAAGATGCGCAAACCGAACTAACTATGGGTAGCGACATGTTCTTTTTGATGAGAACAGCCTTTTGGCTCACCTTGGTGCTGGTCCTGATTCCTCTCGGATCAGATGAAAACAGTACACAGGTGGATACTGTAAATCCTGTTTCGGCCTATCTGGCGGCGCAGGCGACCGTTTCCGACATCGGTAGCTTTTGCAGCCGCAATCCGGATGCGTGTGAAACCGGTGGCGACGCACTTTCGGCCATTGGCAGCCGTGCGCGCGATGGTGCGCGTATTGTCTACCAGTTTTTGGACCAGCAAGTGGCGAACGACTCCGGTCGAGAAACCATCGTTACAGGGTCGACTGCCACCCCGAATTCAACAACGCCGCAGCGGCCAGTAGTTGTTTCTTCGACAAGCCAACCGGTGTTTGAGGCCCTGACACGCCTGGACACAGAAATTGGGCCGGTGCCGCGTCCAAAGCCACGCTCAGGCGCCTGACCTGGAGCGAACAGCTGTTTCGAATTCTCTCAACTTCCAGAATCTTGCAAGCAGCTGACTATCCCCGCTTGAGCGATGCCTTTCCAATCGGCATCGCAAAAACGGCTTTACTTCAGCGGCTCCGTGCTGCTGCGCCGCAGATGAATAGCTGCCCATTTCATCTGCGGCGATTTTCTTTTTCACGATTTTGCTCTGCCGCTTTCCTTCATGCACAAATACCAGGCCAAAAGCATCCGCCCGCAGTTGGCTCTGTCCATATCTCCGGTTTGTACTTTCTCTCACAAAGGCTATATGACACGGGAAAGACCAACAAAGACCGGTGCCATGACCACAAGTTTCAGCGATATCCTGGAAACCTTCGACTTTTTGGATGACTGGGAAGACCGCTACAAGTACCTGATCGATCTGGGAAAGGAGCTTCCGGAGCTCACAGACGCCGAACGCACAGACAGATTCAAGGTCCGGGGTTGCGTGTCGCAGGTCTGGCTCATCACTGCGATTGAAAAAAACGACGCCGGAGCCCCGGTCCTGACGTTCCGGGGTGATAGCGACGCCTTGATCGTGCAAGGACTTGTCGCAGTGGTGACCGCGCTCTTCAATGGCAAAACCGCGCAGGAAATCTTGAATACAGATGTTCAGGGTGTTTTCGCGCAGCTCGGACTGCAAGAACACTTGACCCCGCAGCGCTCAAACGGATTGAAATCAATGGTTGGGCGCATCCGTTCCGATGCAGAGCAGGCACTCGCTGCCGCTTAGTGCGCATCTTCTGGGTTGATCATCGCCCCAAAGCCGGATCAACAAAAAAGAGCTGCCACAAGGGCAGCTCTAAATGGATTGGCAGAAAGCCAGATCGAATTATTTCGAGCGCTTACGCTGCTGACCAAGACCCATTTTCTTGGCAAGTTCAGAACGTGCTGCGGCATAGTTCGGCGCAACCATCGGATAGTCGGCGCCAAGGTCCCACTTCTCCCGGTACTCTTCCGGTGTCATGTTGTAGTGGGTGCGCAAGTGTCTCTTGAGAGACTTGAACTTCTTGCCATCCTCGAGACAGATAATGTAGTCCGGCATTACCGACTTCTTGATCGGCACTGCTGGCTTCAGCGGCTCGGGCTCTGGTTCGTTCGAAGCTGTCGCAGTTTTCTGCAAGGCACCGTATACTTCGTTGATCAGGCCCGGCAAATCTGTGGAAGCAACCGTGTTGTTGCTCACATAAGCCGATACGATGTCTGCTGTAAGATCAATGAGATTTGCATCCACCGGACTATCAGTCATTTTTCACCCGTTCTCTACTGAATTTCAAAATTTTACTGCGTTATAAACCTGCAAAAATGGGCGCCGCAAGTGTCTTGGGAATATCAGTTACTTACGAACCTAGAAATCGGGAACGATTCTACTTTGCAGGTGATTGTCACCGCCTTATATCGCCGGAGTCCTGATCAGACAACCCCACTAGTCAAATAAAAGTCGACTAAAGGCAATAAAAATAAAATTCTACAAATATTGACCGTTTCCTATGCACCTAGTTTAACAATGGTCCAAAAGTATAGTCGAGTGAACTGACTTTGATCAGCTAATATCACAACGCAAACACACTTATCCCTTTGGCCGCATGATTTCGGCCAATGCATCCACTTTTGTATCGGCACAGGGGCGATATCCCGCCGCATACGCAGCTTTGGCCAACAAGTGGGCAGAAATAGGGGCAGTCAACAAGAAGAACACAACACCGGCGATGGCACGTGTCACGACAGCCAGGTCGCCAGCATCAACGGCAAGCGCAAGCAGCATCACACCCGAGCCGAGAGTGCCCGCTTTGGAGGCTGCATGAGTGCGCATATAAACGTCTTTCAGGCGCAAAAGACCAATTGACGCAACAAGGGCAAACGACGCGCCGACGATCAGCATCAACCCGGTCACAATTTCCACAACAGCGGTCATTGTCCAGCCTTCCTGCGTTCTATGCTCTCTTCTACTTCTTCCATGATCGTCTCATCGCCTGCCAGCCCCCGGTTCAAGACGAAACGCGCAAAGGCGACAGTTGCGAGAAAACCAACGAGGCCAAGCGTGATGGCAATGTCGATATAAAGATAGAAGCCGGTCAAAACACCAATTGCGGCGATGAACCCGATGCCGACTGCAACAAGCATGTCCAGGGCGACCACACGATCCGGAAGGCTGGGCCCCTTGACCGTGCGGATGACAATTACAACGAAGGATATCGTCAGCAATCCGAGTGCGATATGCACCGAAAATTCCAGAAATTGCGACGAGAAGTTTTCAAGCGAGCTCATCTGAACACCTCCAGAATCTTGCGCTCGAAGCCATTCTTGATGTCATCGATCGTCGCCTGCGGATCAGGAACATCGATGCAGTGGATATAAAGCACTTGCCTGTCGTCAGAAACGTCGACAGAGAGCGTACCCGGCGTCAAAGTAATGAGGTTCGCAAGCATAGTGATTTCAAAATCGCGATCGACTGTCAGCGGCAACGCGATGATGCCAGGCTGCAATTCGATACGCGGTCGCAGCACGATCGTGGCAACACGCCAGGCAGACTGGACCAGTTCTGAGACAAACAGCAACGCCAGCCCGATCCCTTTGATGATTTTTTCAAAATATCCGGCGGTACCGACCTGTTCGCGAATGAGATAAAGCGCACCGAACCCGAGAATAAACCCGAAGATCAGATTGACCTCAGAGAAGCTTCCTGAGACGGCACCCCACGCAAGTGCAAGCAGGATGTTTATGAGAAAGAGACCAGTCATCCCTCACCTCCAAAGACTGAGCGCACATAGCCGAGCGGATCAACGACACCGCTGGCGCCTTGTGTCGATAGTTCCAGCATCCATTCTGGCTGCAAGCCGAAATAGATGATGAGCGCGGTCAAAATTCCCAGCGGCAGCCAAACAGCCGCGCCGGTCAACTGAGACGTATCAGCAACGACTGACGGTGCGGTTTGCCCATCGGGCGTTCCTTCCGGCCCACCACGCCAGAATGCAAAGATCCAAACGCGGCCCATGGCAAGCGTTGTCAGGAAACCGCTGATCAATATGGCTGCTCCCAGCCAGGCGCGCCCATCCTGGAAGGCAGCATCGACCAAAATCACTTTCGGCCAGAAGCCGGAAAACGGCGGCAGTCCGGAAACGGCAAAGACAAGCACAAGGAAAACGCCCGCAAAGGCCACGTTTTTCTGATAGAGGCCGCCAAGTTTGCGCAGATCATAGGAACCTCCCATCAGGTTCAAGATACCCGACGCCATATATAAGGCTGTCATGACGATGATTGAATGGACCGCGTAAAAGATCGCCCCGGAGACAGCCAGAACAGACCCGACCGCCACTCCGGCAAGCATGGAGCCGATCCCCGCGATCACCAGATAGCCCAGCAAGCGGCGTACTTCGCTTTGCGCGAGCGCTCCAATTGCGCCCGTTAGAAGCGTCACGATTGCCACCCATCCGATAACATCGGCCATAAAAATGCGCGACTCTGGCAGGATCAGGACAAATACACGGATCAGCGCGTAGACCCCAACCTTTGTCAGAAGCCCAGCAAAGACGGCCGAGACCACAATGTTCGGCGTATGGTACGAGGCCGGAAGCCAGAAATTGACCGGAAAGGCAGCCGCCTTCATTGCGAAGGCAAGGAAGTAGAGCGCAGCAACCGTCGCAAGTGTCCCCGATGCCGGGTTCTCCAGCTCTGCCACCTTGATGGCGATATCAGCCATATTCAGCGTGCCGAAGATCCCATAGAGCAGCCCTGTCGCGATCAGGAACAGGTTTGTTCCGACCAGATTGAGAACACCGTATTTGACGGCACCATCAAGCTGAATTCGGTCATTTCCGAGCACAAGAAGTCCGTAGGAGGAAATCAGCAGAACCTCGAACCAGACATAAAGGTTGAAGATATCAGCGGTCAGGAACGCGCCACTGACACCTGTCATCAACAACAAGAGGAAGGGATAAAACCCGTAACGCCGGCCGGTGTTGTCGACGGTGGACGCTCCATAGACGCCAGCACAAAACGCGACAATCGCACCGATGAGCGTCAGCGTCGCGCCCAAGGCATCCGCGGTCAGCGCAATACCGAATGGTGGCAACCAACTGCCCATGACCATGGTTATGACCCCATGATCCAGCACCCTTATCAAGAGCCCGAGTGAGGCAAGCACCAGCAAACCAAGCAAGGCAATGCCCATCTTTGCCTGTATGTCTGTGTTCTTGCGCAACATCAGGCAAACAGCACCACCCAGCATGGTAATCAGGATCGGAGCGATCACCAGCCAATCGCCCGACGCAACGGGCGCGGTTGCCATGGCTTCTGAATAGTCAACGGAAACGGATGAACCAGCCATAAAGCTCAGTACCCTTGCGGCGGAGTTTGATCGTTTTCAGGTTCGGCGACGCGCATCCGGTTCACTTCATCCGTACCCAGTTCCTGGTAGGCCCGAAATGCCAACACCAGAAGGAATGCAAAGAACGAAAAGGAGATGACGATAGCAGTCAGCACGAGTGCTTGCGGCAGCGGATTGGCTGTAGCAACTTCCGGAACATAGAGATGCTCCGGAATGAGAGGCGGAACCTCGCGGGTCAGGCGTCCGTTTGTAAAAATAAGCATATTGACCGCATTGCCCAGGATCGCGATGCCGAGCAACATGCGCACCAGTTGCTTCGACAGCATCAGGTAGACGGCCACCGCAAAAAACAGTCCGATCAGGATCGCAACACCGGTTTCCATCAGTCGGTCTCCCTTTCTTCCAGAGCAAGGGCAATGGACCCGATCGCACCAACCACGACCAGATAGACGCCGATGTCGAAGACAAGCGGTGTGGACAAGGGAACCTCAACTCCAAAGAGATCGAAGATTAGCCATTGACTGGTCATGAAGGCCTGGTTCTTGAAAAAAGACAGCGTGCCCGCCAGCGCTCCGATAAAGAGACCAAACCCGGCAACACTCATCGGATGGAACACAATGGCACGGCGCACAGATGCAACGCCGCAAGCGATACCGAAGATTGCCAATGCCGAGGCAGCGATCAGCCCACCGATGAACCCTCCCCCCGGCTCATTGTGGCCGCGCAGCAGCACGAAGATCGAGAAAAGAACCATGAGCGCAGTCAGGTAAGGTGCAATTGTGCGGAAAATTATCGTGCGCATCAGCGTGCCTCCGCTTTCTGGGTCTGCACAACATCCGGTTCGCTTCCTTCCGAGTCCGGTTCGGGCTTGGTGCGAACGCGGATCAAAGCGAGCACACAAAGCCCTGCAAGCACAACCACGGCAATCTCACCAAGCGTATCAACACCGCGGAAATCCACCAGGATAACGTTGACGATGTTGCGCCCATGGGCGATCGAGCGGCTGTACTCGGTAAAGAACTCCGACAGTCGGCTGTCAAACGGCTGCTGGGTAATGGCAAGCAATGTCAGCGTCAGCCCCAGCCCCACCGCAGCAGCGATAACACCCGTGCCGAGAGCTGCGGGAGCTGTGCGATGATCTCGCGGTGAAAGATTGAGCCGCGTCATGACCAGAGCAAGAATGACGACGGACAGTGTTTCCACCATGAATTGGGTAAACGACAGATCGGGAGCGCCGAACATCATGAAGATCAGCGCGACTGCGAACCCTTGGATGCCAAGCGAGACGATTGCGGTCAGGCGTGTCTTGGCAATCAGAACCGCGATCAGTCCCAGGATCGCAATGAAGAAAATGCCCCATTCATAGAAGCGATATTCGGGCATCTTCGGCATGGCCGGCAGGCTGTTCGTCAGAAAACCCGGCAAAAGCACCGCCAACGCCGTGAACCCGAAGGTCAGCATCATGTAAGTGTGCATTTTCCCGGTTTGCAGGTGACGCGTTATCCATGCCGAGAAGCCAACAACACCTGAAACGAATTGATCAAACCCTTTATCTGGGCCCCAGCCGATCGCCGCCAGAATACCTGCGATAATTGCACGCAAGCGGTCGAGCTGAGTGAACAGAGCAATACCGAGGCCGATCGTGATCACTGACAAGATCAGCGGCGCGTTGATCTTGGTCGGCCACAAGTGCAGATCGATGCTTTTGAATTCACCCAGCAAAGACGAGAGCGTCGGGCCAACGAATAGCACGCCTGTTGTGTGCGCAATCAACGCCAACCCGAGACCGGTCACCGACAAGAAAACCGGTCCGGCGAACAGGAGGACGGGTCCTTCGTGCGCATGTTTCGGGGTGTCGACCTTGGGCCCGAAAAATGGCTTGATGGCAACGGCAGCAGCGATCACCAGCATTAGCGAATTGCCGATGACGGCCGTCACGGTGATCGGCAGCCCCAGTTCCAGCCAGCCCCAGGTTCCGTAGTAAAGCACTTCCTTTGCAATAAAACCGATAAACGGCGGCAAGCCGGCCATGGAAAGTGCGGCAAGGCATGCCGCCACAAAGGTTATCGGCATCGCCGAGCGCAACCCGCCGAGCTTGGTGATATCTCGCGTTCCGGCTTCATGATCGATGGTGCCCGCCACCATGAAAAGCGCACCTTTGAACAACGAATGCGCGAGCAGATAGAGCACTGCTCCTTCAAGGGCTTTTTCGTGGCTCGTGCCGGTTAACATGACAAGAAGACCGAGTGATGCAACGGTCGTATAGGCCAACATCAGCTTCAGGTCCGTCATGCGGACCGCAAGGATCGTACCGACCAGAAGCGTTATCCCACCGAAGAGCGGCAGAACCGTTGTCCAAAGCGCGGTATCTCCGAGCAGTGGATGAACCCGCATCAGCAGGTAGACACCGGCCTTGACCATCGTCGCAGAGTGCAGATACGCCGAAACCGGCGTCGGTGCTTCCATCGCGTTGGGTAGCCAGAAATGGAACGGAAACTGCGCCGACTTCGTAAAGGCTCCACCGAGAACGAGCAGGAAAATCGGAACGTATAGGCCGCTGTCCTTGATAAGGTCGGGCGACGACAACAGTACCGACATCTCGATTTCGCCGGTCGCATTGATGATCACGATAAAGCCTGCCAGGAGCACAAGCCCGCCCCCGCCGGTCACCACAAGCGCCTGAACAGCGGCGCGTCGAGACGCCGCTCTCAAGTGATCGAACCCGATCAGGAGGAACGACGTGATTGAGGTTAGCTCCCAGAAAATGAACAACGAAATCAAGTTGTTGCAAAGCACCAGCCCGAGCATCGCGCCCATGAACATAAACAGGAAAGAAAAGAAGCGCCCCTGCTGAGGGTGACCTTTCAGATACCCGCCCGCATAAAGGATGATGAACGTGCCGATGCCAGAAATCAGCAGAGCGAACAGCGTCGACAACCCGTCAACATAGACAGAGAAATTCACCCCGTAACTGGGCGCCCAGGCCATGGAGGCAACGAATGTCTGGCCTTCGGAAACGGGTCCAATGAACCCGGCGAAGTGCAGAAAGATCAACCCCGGAACAATTGCCAGTGGCCAGGCTGCATTGTGTTTGAACCAGCGCGTCAGGATCGGGGCAACCACGGCGGCCGCAAATGGCGCCAGAACGGCGTAAAGTGTGGTGTCGTCGATCGCTGCTGGCGTCATGGTGATCTTTCATCACAAACTAAATCGGCGGGACATATGACTTCGAATCAATTCCCAGTCCGCAAGATAATAGCGGTCAGGAAGAGTTATGACATGTCTTAGGCAAGCGATACTGCGTTTCAAGCGTTCCAGATACGATTTTCACGTGTTTAGAGGCGTATTTTTTCGTTTAGTTGCCAACCAAGCTGGTAGTTCTACCGTAAAAGCCTAACTGGGAGACCAGCCGCTTAAGCCAAATTTCCAGGTCACAGGACGCGAAAGCATGGTGCCCGGTGTCGATGAACGGAGCCAATTCTCTATCCGATAGTGTGAGGTGCGCAAGAAACTGTTCAGAACACTTGATTTCGAAGTCTGAATACCGTTCAGTTTTAAATTGCCACCAGAATTCTGAGCGAGGCAACAATGACGCTAGACGACAACAAAGGTCTTTCGTCGGCAACGGATTTGATCCGACCGTCCAACCTCGACTTTGAAACACTTTTAAAACTCAGCAACGATGCCCTGGTTGTCCTGACATCGGATGGCACTCCAATTTTCATTTCGCCTGCAGCAGAGCGACTTTTTGGCTGGAGCGCGGAAAAGCTCCCGGAGCAATTGCGTGACATTGTCTATGTCGATGCTTCGAACAGTGATGCTGAATTGCTCCATCATATCCTGTCAGGTACTGCAGGGTTTGCCGCGCCCTTGCCTCTTGCAAGCCTTCAACTTCGCACTGCTTTCGGGCCACTTGTCTGGACTGAAGTCAGCAGCCACATCCTTCGAGACGAGAGTGGCACACCAGAGGCCTATGCCGTCTTTTTCAGGAACATCGCCAGGCAAAAAGAACTGGAGGCCCAACTCGAAGCCGCTTCGCAAACCGATCCGCTGACCGGCCTGTTCAACCGACGGGCATTTGAGGACAGCCTCCAGCGAGAATGGGCCATAGCACTGCGCGAACAGACCCACACCAGTCTGATCAAGGTGTCCCTCGACCGGTTTGACGCAATCGCGGAGCACTATGGTTCCGATGCTGCGGAGACTTGCCTGGCGAAGGTAGCCAACACCCTGAAAGAAACTGCAAGAAGGCCTGCCGATGTTGCCGCACGCACGGCCACTTCGGAGTTTTCATTGCTCTTACCAAGAACACATGAGATGGGTGTTGAGACGATCAGCGCATATATCCACCAGGCGATCCAAGACCTTGGCATACCGAACGCCGACAACAAGGCGGGCAATGGCATTGTTACCGCATCGGTGGGGGCCGCATGCACTGTTCCTGAACAGACAGGAGTTTCGGAAAGTTCTGAATACATTCTGGCCGCAGCGGAAAGCTGCGTTTTCCAGGCCCGCCAAGAAGGCGGAAACCGCGTCAAGACGGTGATGAATTACCTAACAAAATAGTGTCGCTTAGCAATCTTCAGATGACTTGCCGAGGCCAACTTCGGCCCCTATTTTCGTGGCAAAGGCAACGGTGGGAAACGGGAAATGAGCGACAGGACTACGCGACAAGATGTACCAAAGGTGAGAAAAACCACCGCGGAATGGATGGACCAGCTGACGCCGGAACAGTTTTATGTCACGCGGCAATCCGGGACGGAACGCCCGTTCACCGGTCCACATTGGGACAACAAGCTGATCGGCCGATACGATTGCATCTGCTGCGATGCCCCGCTGTTCATGTCAGATACCAAATTCGATGCAGGCTGCGGTTGGCCAAGCTTCTTTGAAGCCGTTCACACAGATGCTATCCGCGAACTTGAGGATCGTTCGCATGGCATGGTTCGAACGGAAATCCGTTGCGCACAATGCGACGCTCACCTTGGTCATGTTTTCCCCGATGGCCCGCCTCCAACAGGATTGAGATATTGCCTCAATGGACATGCCATGAATTTCATCCATGGTGGCAGACCTCCATCGGCCGTTTCCGAAGAAGAAACAGAAAGCAGCTGACAGGTTCCTTGCAATTGACGGAAATCGAGCGCCTGCGGCGCTCGAGGATCTTCAGCCGATAACTGCCAGTCCCATGATCACATTGCCTCCAAGCCCGGCGATATATGCTAGTGACCTCAGGAAGGGGATGCCGCTGATGTAAAGCGGCAAATAGGCGAGACGCGCGAAGAAGAAGAGGCTCGCCCCGAAAGTCGCCTGATCAACATCGGCTCCGGGCACAATCAGGGCCAAAACTCCAAGCGTCAGAAAGAAGGGCAGATTTTCCTTCAGATTGGAAAGGGCGCGGTCTGCTCTGCCTGCAATTTTGCCACGCTCCGGCATATCGTCCCGTCCGCCAACGATTTGCGAAATGGTGACATAAGGCAGCAAAAACAAAGCGCTGAAGTAAATCTGTGCCAGATAAAGCAGGAGAACAGCCAAGATCCATGTCGTCATTACGACCTCCGGAGTTCGTGTATTGCGTGGGATCTCTGGCAAACCTAAATTTTCTTCAATCCGCAGCAATTCCCTTGGAGGGAATATTCGGATGCGACCCAACAATGGCACTTGCTACCTGGCGGTATGATCAATGAATGTGCAAAGCCCAGCTTTTGGCAATTCACTCAAATCCCTGCGTCGTGAACATGGCCTGTCACAAGTCGAGTTTGCCGGACGGATCGGCTCCACACAGCGTCATGTCTCCTTTCTTGAAACCGGACGTGCACACCCCAGCCGTTACATGATCCAACGGATCGAGCGCGAGCTCGCCCTGCCCGTTGGACGCAGTCAGATCCTCTATGAAACCGCGGGCTTTTCGAGCCCTTACAAATGCCGCGCGGAAAACTCGCCCGATGTTGTTGAGGCACTGGACCTCATTGAAACCCGCCTTCTTGCCAATTGGCCGTTTCCGGCTTTCGTGCTGGACAAACGCTGGACCATCCTGCGCTCCAACACGGCTGGAAAACTGTTCCTGGCTGGCCTGACGGAGTTACAAAACCAGCCTGCCAATCTGTTCAAGATCTTCCTGTCGCCCACCTTTCGGGAAAGGGTTCTGAATTGGAAGGAAGCAGCGCCGATCTTCGCCGCCAGACTCTACCGTGAAGCCGCAGAGGATCCGGCGCTCGCCGATCTTCTTGAAGAGGCTCATGCCAGCGGTATCCTTGATGGATTGGACGAAACCTTTCGCGAAGATGTTCCAGTATTTGTCCCTGTCGAATTCATGGGACCAGACGGAAGTCGACTTCGTGTGACATCCTTGCTGGGTCAGCTCGCATCGGTTCAGGATGCGGTCATTGAAGGCATGACCATAGAAATGATGGTTCCGATGGACGAGGCCACTCAAAACTGCCTTCTGGCGGCAGGCACTCCGACCACAGTTGCTGGGTCAACTGCGGCGGAATGAACAACAAGAGAGTAGTTGATTGATGCAGCAACTTATTGCTTCTTTCGCATTTTTGATGATTTCGGCGGGATTTTACGCTTCTCCCGTGAGTGCCGGCACGGTATCAGCCTTGCCCGAGGCCGTTTGGAACGGACAACAGACAAAGCCTGATCGCGGATTGCCCGATGGTGAATTTGCGCTCCATACGACACCCGACGGCCAATCAATTGCGGCCTGGTATGGATCCCCCACCGATCGATATCGCCACAACATCCTGGGCGACGCTATCGAAGCCGGAGCCTTGCACGTCGCTTTTCGCGACGGGCGGAAATACTCTCTCATCCTTCCAAGGACGCAAGTTTTCGAGGACCGTACACCCCGGATTGTCGACTTGGACGGAGATGGCCAGCCTGAGATCATCACCATCAAGTCATATCAAAATGGCGGTGGCAGCGTCGCGATTTACGGCGTTCGAGGCAATGCGCTGGTGGAAGTGGCAAACAATGAACCGATTGGCCGCGCCAACAGGTGGCTGAACATTGCCGGCATTGCAGATTACGCCGGAACCGGCTCGCAACAGATTGCCTATGTCGAGACACCCCACATTGGGGGAACACTCTACCTTCTGGAATGGCAGGGCAAAGAACTCACGCCGATTGCATCACTTCCTGGCTTCTCCAACCACAAGATCGGATCTCGGCACCAGGATCTCTCCGCTGACATTTCATGGACAGGAGACAGCAGACCGGAACTGGTCGTTCCGTCTGACAATCTGCGCCAATTGCGCGTCGTGGGAATTGAGGGTGGCCAACTGAAGGAATTCAGCAAGATAGAGCTTTCTGCTCCAGTCCTGAAGCGCGTCGAACTTGAAAAAGGCGCGGGGCCGGACTGTGTGAGGTTCGATCTGGTGTCCGGCCAGGATGTCACCTTGTGCCCTCCGCGTTAGCCTGAGTAACCCATTCAGTCCAGCATTCCAGGTTCATCACGCTTCAGCTTTTTGAGCTGCAAGTATGCGCCCGATATTCACTTCTATCCAATCGGCAAAGTCGCGCACCTTAAGCGCGACTTCGCGCCCGATAGGTGTCAGGCTGTAGTCGACATGAGGTGGTACGACAGGATGGGAATACCGGTTGACGAAACCGTCGGCTTCAAGTGTCTGCAACGTTTGCGCCAGCATCTTTTCGCTGACGCCCCCTACTTTGCGCCGGAGCTCGGAGAACCGATGCTCCTGATCCAGCAGCGCAATCAACACCAAGACACCCCAGCGGCTTGTCAGATGTTTCAGGATCTCACGCGAAGGGCATTTCTGATTGAAAAGCTCTCCTTGCCGCAGCATCGCTGACAATGGTTTTGATGCTCCCGCATTCGTCTTGGTTGTGCCATCCGACTGATCTGTCATGCTTTTTCCCAAAATGCTGGTTCCAGCATTGAACCGGCTTAAAACTAACCTTTTTGTATGTACTAACAAAAAGTAAGTACCAGGTCTACATGGAAAGCATCCGAACCAACACCGGTCGTTTGAAGGAGAAACACAATGATCGCAGTCACGGGTGCCAATGGCCAATTGGGACGCCTTGTCCTGAAACACCTTGCCATACAAACCAGCGAGCAAGTTCGTGCATTGGTTCGAACACCTGCAAAGGGACAAGACATTGCTTCAGAGCAAATCTCCGTAGTGAAGGGAGACTATGATGATCCGGCGAGTCTTGCCGCCGCACTTTCAGGTGTTGAACGTCTTGTGGTTATCTCAGGGTCCGAAGTGGGCAAACGTGTTCCACAGCATGCGGCAATCATCGATGCAGCAAAAGCTGCCGGAGTGCAGTTCATTGTCTATACAAGCTTGCTGAACGTCCCCCAATCCAGTTTGATTTTGGGCGCTGAACACATTGAAACGGAAAAGCTGCTTGTAGAAAGCGGTATCGCCCACGCCATATTGCGGAACGGCTGGTATCTTGAAAACTTTGCCGGAACTGTTGCCGCCGCGCTTGCCCACGGAGCCGTTATAGGTGCGAGTGGCGACGGCAAGTTTTCTGCTGCCGGACGAGAGGACTATGCCGAAGCTGCTGCCAGGGTGGTTGCCGGCACGGATCTTTCAACGCGTTCGTTTGATCTTGGTGGAACACCCGCGTTCACCCGTCGCGAGTTTGCCGAAGAGCTCTCCCGGCTGTCCGGGCGCCTCATTGCGTATAACAATCTGGACGAAACGGCTTACGCCGAAATGCTTGTTCAGGCTGGCCTGCCGGAAGGACTTGCGAAAGCATTGGCTGACGCGGATCGCGGCGCTGAGGCCGGCGAACTCGAAACGGCCTCAACAGACCTTGAAAAGCTTATAGGTCGCCCCGCCAAATCATTGCGGAGCTTTATCGAAGAAACCTTGGCCACGTCCGAAAGGACAGTCTGATCCGGCTCTAAGGGGCTTTCCGATCAGGAGGCCCCTTTTGGGCAATTTAAAAACATCCTGCAATCCGTTGATAACGAAGCGGCTGCCAGTCTTTATGGCAGCGCTTCCCCTGCCTCAACGACTGACTATCCCAAGTCATTCATTCAAATCCCTGACCAATTTCATGAGCAAATTGAATTGGATTGTGCTGTGTAAAGCTGATAGCCCGGAACCTCATCACCGGAGCCTTCGACAAAGTGTCCAGATCAGCGACCCCTGATACTTATTCTCAGGACGGGCCCTACGCCTGGTTCCGGCTGGCGATCTGCATTCTGCTTGGGACTCTGGGCGGAGCCGGAATGTGGGCAGTCGTTATCGTGCTGCCCGCAGTTCAGAACGATTTCGGCATCGACCGGGCCGACGCGGCCCTGCCCTACACCGCAACCATGCTCGGATTTGCTGCCGGCAATTACATTCTCGGCAGATTTGTTGACCGTTACGGGATCGTGCTCCCGGTTATTGTTTCGGCTGTTTTCCTAAGTTCCGGATTTGCACTGGCCGCGCTCGCACCGAATGTATGGCTTTTCACTGTCGCTCAAGGGCTCCTGATCGGCCTTGGAACCTCGGCAACCTTCGGCCCCTTGATTGCCGATATCTCGCACTGGTTCTTAAAGCGGCGTGGTTTTGCCGTTGGTTGCGCTGCCTGCGGAAACTACCTGGCCGGTGTGCTTTGGCCCTCGATCATCCAATGGAGCCTTGGATTTACTGATTGGCGTGACACCTACCTGCTCATTGCTGCGATCTGCATTGCCACCATGGTGCCATTGGCCTTCATCCTGCGGCGTCCCCCACCTGAAAATGCCTTGTCGGCAACACCCGTGCACGCTGCCCGTTTCGGTGGACAGACCACAGGCCTGTCACCCGCCGCTCTCCAGACCCTGTTGGTGATTGCCGGTATTGCGTGTTGTGTCGCCATGTCGATGCCGCAGGTTCACATCGTGGCCTATTGCGTGGATCTCGGATATGGCGTTGCGCCCGGCGCTGACATGATAGCTCTGATGACAGGCGCAGGTGTGATCAGTCGGTTGGCCTCAGGCCTGATCGCCGACAAGATCGGCGGCATAAAAACACTTTTGCTCGGCTCGGTCGGACAGTGCCTTTCTCTGTTGTTGTTTATACCTTTTGACGGGCTGGCGTCGCTCTATCTCGTGTCCTTGATCTTCGGACTTTCACAAGGCGGCATCGTGCCGAGCTATGCCGTCATCGTGCGAGAATACCTGCCGGCAAGAGAAGCGGGACAACGTGTTGGCCTCGTAGTCATGTCGACCATCCTGGGAATGGCCCTTGGCGGCTGGCTCTCGGGCCTGATTTACGATTTGACCGGGTCATATGAAGCCGCGTTCCTCAACGGCATTGCCTGGAACCTCTTGAACATGGCCATTGCCATTTTCATCCTGTTCAGCGGTCGCCGCCGGTCTTCGCTCGCAGCAGGAGAATAAAGAACACTCCGCCGATCAATCCGGTCACAATCCCGATGGGCATATCCTCCGGGGCCATTAAAGTGCGTGCTGCAACATCCGCCCAGATCAGGAAAATCGCTCCAAGAAGCAAGGACGCAGGCAAGACACGCGTATAACTGCCCCCAACCAGGAACCGTGCAATATGTGGGATCATCAGACCGACAAATCCGATGATCCCGGAAAAAGCCACCATGACACCTGTGATAAGTGCGCCGACGACAAACACGGTGAAACGGAAACGGGTCACCGGGATACCAAGCGTTGCCGCAGTCTCATCACCAATGGTCATGGCATTGAGATCCGCAGCCCTGAGCATGAGATAGGGAACCGTCAGAAGCAGGATGCCGAGCGGAAACAGGAGATGAAGCCATTGGGCTAGCCCAAGACCTCCCAGCATCCAGAAAACAACTGTATGCGTCGCTTTCGGATCTCCCAGAAAAATCAGCACATTGGCAAGCGACATGATGATGAAGGAGACAGCCACCCCGGCAAGCACAAGCTTGTCGGCGCTGGTGGCAACCGCAAAACGCGTAACCCCGAGGACCACGAGCGTCGCAATAAGCGCTCCGGCGAACGCCATCAGCGGAACGGTTAGCAACCCAAGGAAAAGCCCAGTGTGAAGTAGGGCCAGGATCGCGCCTGCGGCACCGCCCGATGATATCCCGAGAAGATGTGGATCAGCGAGCGGATTGCGTGTCACGGACTGCAGCGCAGCACCGACCACGGCCAGCCCAGCGCCGACAAAACCCGCAAGCAGAACCCTTGGAAACCGGATTTCCCAGACAATTGCTTCCCGACCGCTCGACCAAGTCACGTCGAACAGACCTGGAACCAATTTGTTCGCAACAACACCAAGCACCGTTCCGGCCGGAACTGGAACAGCTCCGACCGAAACCGCGACAACCATAGAAAGGCAAAGAGCCGCGAAGCCAATCAGAACCAGCCCGAGAAAACGCCAGCGCTTCCTTAGATCCGGTTCCTTTGTTGCCTCATTTAGGGATTGGCTATGGTGCGATCGCTGTAGCAAGGATCACTCGCCCCAAAATGCGTTGGCGAGCTTCTTCACGGCCTTGATGTTGCGCGGACCCGGTGTTGCCTCAACATACTCCAGTGTCACGAACCGGTCATTCTTGACCGCATCAATTTCGGCCAATGCGGGATTGTTTTTCATGAAATCGCGCTTCTGCTCAGCCGTGACCTTTCCGTAATTGACGATGACAACCATTTCCGGATCTGCCTCGACGACCGCCTCCCAGTCGACCGTTGCCCAGCTTTTCTCAAAGCTGTCCAGAACATTGATGCCCCCAGCAGCTTCGATCAGCGCAGTCGGCATGGCATATCGACCTGCCGTAAAGGGTTTGTCCTCACCACTGTCATAAACGAAAACGCGCAGCGGCTTTTCGCCGGCATTCAAATTGGATGTAAATGCGTCCAGCTCGGCCTTGTAGCCGGCCACCAGATCATAGGCTGCATCTTCCACGCCGAAGATTTTTCCAAGATTGATAAGGTCGTTGTACATGTCTCCCATGGAGACCTTTGGCTTTTCACCGATGTGAATGCAAGATTCCGTCAGTTCGTAGACTTTGATGCCAAATGGCTCCAGCGTCTCAGGCGTGACCTCGCCGCCAACCTTCATGCCGTAGTTCCAGCCTGCGAAATAAAAATCGGCATCTGCTCCAATCAGCACCTCTTTGGTCGGATATTTGGCGGAAAGCTCCGGCATTTCGGCAACTCCCTCGCGCATTTCCTCATCCAGCGTTTTCCAGCCCGAGATGCCGGTGTAACCGACCATATGATCTCGAAGACCAAGAGCGAGCATCATTTCCGTGAGGTTCACGTCGTTGGATACCGCCGCTTTCGGCGGCTCGGAGAAGACAACCTCCCGGTCACAGCTCTGCACTGTGGTTTCTGCAAATGCAGAACCGGCCATGACGGTCAGGACGAGACTAAGCGCAATACGTTTCATGATACGAGTTCCGTTTTCAAAGGTGAAAGGTGAGATATTGTTCGTGACTTTGACTAAGCCGCTCCTGACGGACAAAGACGGAGTAAGCTTGTTCGATATGCGTTGGCGTCAGAACCTCTTCCGGAGTTCCAAAACCAAGTGATCTGCCTTTGTGCAAAAGCAGCACCTGATCACACACGCGGCCTGCCAGGTTGAGATCATGCAGACTGGTGACGATTGTGATGTTGAGGCTGCTGATCAGCGTCACGATTTCCAGTTGATGACGAATATCTAGGTGATTGGTCGGCTCATCAAGAATGAGAAGCTGCGGTTTTTGAGCCAGCGCGCGGGCCACCATGACTCGCTGGCGTTCGCCGCCTGAAAGGGTCCCGAGAGAACGTGCAGACAAGTCGTTGAGGCCCATACGCTCCAGGGCCTCATCGACAATTTCGGTATCCCGCCTACCGCCTCTGGCAAACCCCGAGCCGTGTGGGCGGCGCCCGAGTTCGACAATCTCACGAACGGAAAGTGCGAAATCTCCGGGTTGCTCTTGCAGGACCGCGGCAACTTTTTGCGCCGTTTCCCTTGCCGACATGGACCAGATGTCTTCACCGTCGAGACGAACGGTCCCGGTAACCGGCTTGTGAAACCGATAGAGCAGCCGGAGCAGAGTGGATTTACCAGCACCGTTGGCACCGGCGACCCCCAACACCTTGCCGGCAGGAACGTCAAAACTGACGCCGCTCAAAAGTGTATGTCCCCTGCCTGGCGACCATCCGACATCCTGAACACTGAGAACTGCACCGCTCATGAGGCTGCAGTCTCCTCAGCCTGGGTCAGGATCATCGCAGATGGAATGCGTGCGAGTGTGGTTTTCCGAAGTTTGCCCGGTCGCACCGTCGAAGAGCACCAACCATCTGTGAGGTCCTGATACTGCCGCGCAAAGGCAATAAGGTCCTCAATATCGGTCTCAGGGTCTATATCGCCAAACAGATAGGTCGCCTTGCCACTGGCTCGATAAGCAACCGTACAGGGCCTGTCGCAGCCGGCCATGCAGGCAATGCCGGACACTTCAAAATCGTCACCCACTATCGGTGTCGCAAGACGCATTGCGTCCTGAAGTTTCTTGATCAGCTCGAAACCCGGCCGGCAGCTGGTGCCCTTGTAGCGGCAGGATGTGCAGACAAAGATCTTGTGTTTGTCACCTTGCATCATCATTCTCCGCCACACTTTTCCCGAAACTGCCTGGTTCGTTCCCTTCCTGGGGACGCAAAATAACTTGCGGAGTACGGTCAGGTATAAAGTTCTGTAATGTTATTACATTACGAATCGGTTTTTTGACAAGCCCCACAGGACGAGCGTTCGGCTGCATGGCTCGCGCGGCGCGTTCACTTAACGGGTCTGTAGCCTTCAGGAAGACAGGATCAATGGAATTGGTAGTCGTGTTGCTCCGGTTCATATCGCCCTCCGCGATGGCGCGGGGCGTTCAAGAACCGAATGTCAATTTGTGTCAGCAAAAATAGCCGATATGCCATGCCACTCGCTCCTCCAGGACACCCCGCCCGGGTTGAAGTTGAAAATGCAATGGCAGGTCTCCTGACTTACGGGTCGTCGCTTGCCTGATCCTTCCCGGGAAACCCAGTGGCGCTTTCAGGTTTGCTCGCCGTTCACAGTTGCGGGGGCAGTCACGGATTTGGTGCCTTCTGGCTACGCCTCACCGTGTTCCCTTTTAATCCCGATCCGGTCTCGGATTCGGAAACCATTGAAAACTGATTGCCGCAATTTTGTAGTTGAGTCAATCAAGCCATTCACGCTCGGGGGAATATTTGGACACCCCAAATCCACATCTTGGTTGGGATGCAAACGAACAGGGCACCGAAACCGTCTGCTCCAGTTTCAATGGTCGAGCGAGCTGAAAGTTGTCATTGCGGAAATTTTGAACCTGGACGTTCCACAGGTCTTTCTGCGCGATGTGCTCAGCAATGGCATATTGAACGTTTTTAAGGAACAAGAACGCCCAACATGCATTGCATTCGATGGGGCAACGTGACCGAGTGACCGGTTGCCGCAGGGCATGGCGCCGCAGGCAAGCCAAATTCGATTGTAGCCGATAAGTAGAATTCCATATTCAGCAGCAAGAGTTGACGGCTTGAAAGGTGTCACATGGAAGAGCTGCTGTTAAGCCGGATTCAGTTTGCCGCGAATATCTCGTTTCACATCCTGTTTCCGACAATCACCATCGCCCTCGGTTGGGTGTTGCTGTTTTTCAAGCTTCGTTTCAACGCAACCGCTGACGACCGCTGGATGGCGGCCTACCGGTTCTGGGTAAAGGTGTTCGCGTTGTCTTTCGGCCTCGGTGTCGTTAGTGGCATTACGATGAGCTTTCAGTTCGGAACAAACTGGCCCGGCTTCATGGAAACGGTCGGAAATGTCGCCGGGCCGCTCCTGGCTTATGAGGTGTTGACTGCCTTTTTCCTGGAAGCTGCGTTTCTCGGCATCATGCTGTTCGGATCGCGCCGGGTCCCCAACTGGCTGCATACGTTGGCAACCTTCCTGGTTGCATTCGGAACCACAGTCAGCGCGTTCTGGATCCTGGTTCTGAATTCCTGGATGCACACTCCGACCGGGTTTGAGCTGAGAGACGGTGTGGTCCACGCAACTGACTGGATGGCGATCGTCTTCAATCCATCGATGCCGTACCGTCTGGCGCATATGCTGCTGGCGAGTGGTCTGACCGTGGCATTCCTGATTACCGGGGTCTCCGCTTATCGACGCCTGATCGGCGACACGTCAAAAGGTGTGCGGCTTTCTTTCAAAACAGGCATCTGGATGGCGGCCATTCTTATCCCGGTGCAAATCTATGCAGGAGATCTGCATGGTCTGAACACCCTCGAACATCAGCCACAAAAAGTTGCGGCGATGGAAGGCAACTGGACCACGGGATCAAATGTTCCGCTGCTTCTGTTCGCCCTACCCGATGAAGAAGCGCGAGAGAACCGCTTTGAACTGGCTGTCCCGAATGGCGCGTCCTTGATCCTGAAACACGATCCGGACGGTGTCGTTCCCGGATTGAACGATTTTTACGCCGAAGATGGATCGCCCTTGCACCCGCCCGTTGCACCGGTCTTCTGGTCTTTCCGCGTGATGGTCGGAACTGGAATGCTGATGCTGTTGGCAAGCTGGGGAACGCTGGTCGCCCTGCGCCGCAGCGGCGGAATTGACAAGCTTAATCCCTGGATACTGCGGGGCCTCGTGGCAATGACCTTCTCGGGCTGGATCGCAACGCTGGCTGGCTGGTACACGACGGAAATCGGACGGCAACCCTGGTTGGTTCAGGGGGTACTGACCACAGAAGCAGCAGTTGCCGACGTGCCCGCAGGCATGGTTGCCTCGACCCTTGCGGCTTATCTCGCTGTCTACGCTGTGTTGCTGGCCGCCTATATCACTGTGATCTTCCGCCTCGCCCGAAAATCCACAAACACCGACGCCCGCCCCCATTCAGGGGCGGCGCAGGTCTCGCTCGTGCCCGCGGAGTAATTATGATGACCCTTTTCGGAGATCCCGCAACCTGGCTTCCGCTTGCCTTTGCCGCGCTGATGGGCCTTTCGATCCTGGTCTATGTCATTCTTGACGGCTTTGATCTTGGCGTCGGCATCCTGTTTCCCTTGGCAACTGATGCAGAGAAGGACCGAATGGTCGCCGCTATCGGGCCCTTCTGGGATGCCAATGAAACCTGGCTGGTTCTGGCCGTCGGATTGCTGCTTGTTGCCTTTCCCGCCGCACACGGAACCATATTGACCGCGCTCTATCTGCCGGTCGCGATCATGCTGATTGGTTTAATTTTGAGGGGCGTTGCGTTCGAATTCAGGGCCAAGACCACCGGCACTCAAAAAGTGCGCTGGAACCTGGCCTTTTTCCTGGGCTCCCTGTCCGCTTCCCTTTCGCAGGGCTATATGCTCGGCATCTACATTATGGGCCTGGAACAGAGCGCAACGACCGTTGCCTTCGGATTGCTGACCGCAGTCTGCCTGACCGCAGGTTACGGACTGATCGGAGCAAGCTGGCTGATCATCAAAACCGAAGGTGATCTGCAGACAAGAGCAGTCAATTGGGCTCGCCGAAACCTATGGGGTGTGATCCTCGGACTGGGTGCCGTTTCTTTGGCAAGTCCCCTTGTCAGCAGCAGGATTTTTGAGAAGTGGTTCTCCTTTCCCTCCATCATCCTGCTGGCGCCGTTGCCACTCATGTCCGCGCTCCTCCTGTTCGTATTGTGGACTGCACTGAAACACCTGCCCGACAGCAAGGATAGATGGAGCTGGGTTCCCTTCTCCGTAACGGCGACGCTGTTCACGCTCGCCTTTTCGGGGCTCGCATACTCGTTCTATCCTTACGTGGTCCCGGAAAAACTCACCCTTTACGAGAGCGCCAGCGCTCCGGAGAGCCTCTTTATCATTTTGCTGGGGGCAATCTTCGTGCTGCCCGTGATCATCGGCTACACGATCCTGGCCTACACGGTGTTCCGCGGCAAAGCGACGGAGCTGACTTACGATTGATCTGGCGTTTCCGATGTCGGTGGCTTTGGCTAAAGTCTTTGCAGTTTTGACAGTGTTCAGCGCTTGCAGAGCCAAGACCATGCGGGAAACAATGACTTTTTCAAAGGCGTCGACCTTGCCTTCATCATGGAAAAAACCTACCTCGGAACCATGAAACAGGATGCTTTTCCCCCGCGCGCCGAAGCGCGCCCCGAAACCCTCGTGACACACGGGATCTCCCGCCAGGACGACTATGGCTGGCTTCGAGCTGATAACTGGCAAGAAGTCATGCGCGATCCGTCCGTCCTTGATGCGGACATTCGCGCCTATCTGGAAGCTGAAAACGCCTTTCAGGAAAGTCAGATGGCCGCTACCAAAGAGCTGCAGGAAACGCTCTTTGGTGAAATGCGAGGCCGGATCAAGGAAGACGACAGCTCCGTCCCATCGCCCGACGGGCCATATGCCTATGCTCTGAAATATGAGACCGGTGGACAGCAACCCATCTTTTTCCGCACACCTCGTGACGGCGGCAAGGAAACCGTATTGCTGCACGGCGACAAGGAAGCTGAGGGAAAGGCCTATTTCAAGATTGGCGCAGCCAGCCAGTCACCCGATCACAAGCTCCTGGCCTGGGCCTACGATGACAAGGGTTCGGAATACTATTCAATGCAGCTCCGTGACATCGAGAGCGGCAAGGATCTTGACTATCGCATCGAGGACACCGGCGGCGGCGGCGTCTTTTGCGCAGACAGCAAATTTGTCTTCTACATCCGGCTGGATGACAATCATCGGCCCTCCAAGCTTTTCCGCCACGAGATCGGCACCGATCCGGCCAACGATGTTCTGGTCTACGAAGAAAAGGACAGCGGTTTTTTCATGGGAGTGGGCAAGACCCAGTCCGGCGACACGATCCTTATCGACATCCATGACCATGAAACGTCAGAAGTCTGGATGATCCCGGCAAATAGGCCGGAAACACCGCCAGTCCTGATTGCCCCGCGCGATACAGGTGTCGAATATTCCGTCGATGACCATGGCGACACGCTCTACATCCTGACGAACCTTGGAGATGCGGAAGACTTCAAGATCGTAACAGCTCCCAAGGCGACGCCGGGCCGCGAGTTCTGGACAGATCTTGTGCCCCACAAGCCCGGCTGTCTCGTGCTCTCTCACTGTGTCTACAAGACCTTCATGACACGGCTGGAACGAGAAGATGGGCTTCCTCGCATTGTCATCCGCCGCTTGACCGACAATATTGAACATTCGATCGCATTCGACGAAGAAGCGTATTCATTGGGAGCAGGTGGCGGCTACGAGTTCGATACGACGACCATTCGCTTCACCTATTCTTCCATGACCACACCTTCGCAGACCTTCGACTACAATGTCGAAACCCGTGAAAGGGTCCTGCGCAAGGAACAGGAAGTGCCATCCGGCCACACCGCCTCTGACTACGTGACTAGACGGCTGATGGCACCGGCAGAAGATGGAGAAACAGTTCCCGTCTCGATTTTGTATCGCAAGGACACAAAACTTGACGGTTCTGCCCCGCTGCTTCTTTACGGCTACGGCTCCTACGGCATCAGCATACCGGCAAGTTTCAACACGAATTGTCTTTCGCTGGTTGACCGCGGCTTCGTTTATGCCATTGCCCACATGCGTGGCGGCAAGGAAAAGGGGTTCCGCTGGTACAAGGAAGGCCGCCGGGAGAAGAAAAAAAACACCTTCACGGACTTCATCGCGGCAGCGGATCATCTCGTTGCGGAGAAGTTCTCTGGCTATGACCGCATCATTGCCCACGGCGGATCTGCTGGCGGGATGCTGATGGGCGCCGTTGCCAACCTGGCTCCCGAGAAATTCGGCGGCATTATTGCCGAGGTCCCATTTGTCGACGTTCTGGCAACGATGCTTGACGACACGCTGCCTCTGACACCGCCGGAATGGCCGGAATGGGGCAATCCGATTACGGACAAATCGGCCTACGAATACATCGCCTCCTATTCTCCCTACGACAATGTTTCGGCAAAGGACTATCCTGCAATCCTGGCGGTTGCCGGCCTCACCGACCCGCGTGTCACCTATTGGGAGCCCGCAAAATGGGTCGCCAAACTGCGTGCCGTTAAAACCGATAACAGCCTCCTGATGCTCAAAACCAACATGGAGGCGGGTCACGGCGGGGCGTCAGGTCGCTTTGACCGGCTCAAGGAAGTTGCACTGGTTCAGGCCTTTGCGCTGATGGTGGCCGGAAAGGCCTAGACCTGATTTAAGACCGCAAGTTTTCTGAATATCAAAAAGGCCCGACCTTCCATGGTTGGGCATTTATTTGTGTTGGTCAATTTGTCTGAAAAAAACGAAGAGTTTCTCGGTAGTCGCCGCAACTGCCGGATATAAGAGGATCGTCGTTAGGGTGCCCTTTGTTTGGCTCGGTCGAAGCGCCAACGAAAGTTAGCCTGTTCTGCAAAACGCAGAACAAAAGTACGTCGGCGGCTGTGGCTGAGGAAGCCTGGATTTTCCCATCACGAAAAGTTTAAATGAACACCGGACACGCATGCGGGTCCGGTGTTTCTTTTGTCCTGAAATGACTTAGGTTGTTTCGATAATCAGACCAAACAACAGTTGATGGGGATGTCATGACAAAGTCATTACGCCAAACTGGCCGTTTCGCAGCCGGTTTAACGCTCGCCGCTGCCCTGCTTTCTTCCGTTTCTCTTGCAAGCGCTGCAGAGCTCAAGTGGTCTTCGCCGACCGACCCGCAGACCATGGATCCTCACGCGGTTAACTCCGCGCCTGTGCTCGGCTTCTTGAACAATGTTTATGAGGGTCTGGTCCGTCGCGACAAGGACATGGCAATCGAGGGTTCCCTCGCTGAAAGCTGGGAACCGCTTGGCGGCGACGGTTGGCGCTTCAACCTGCGCAAGGACGTCAAGTTCCATGACGGTGCAGATTTCACTGCGGAAGACGTTCTCTTTTCCTATGAGCGCGCTTCTTCCGAAGAGGCCGACACCAGTTCGTGGTTCGCACCGGTCAAGGAAGTCAAGATTGTCGACGACCACACCATCGACTTTCTGACGCATGCGCCAAACCCGATATTCCCCGATTCCATTGCGAATTTCATGATCCTGGACAAGGGTTGGGCAGAGGCCAATGGCGCTGAACGGCCGGCCAAGGACAGCGAAACCTACGCCACTTTGAACGCAAACGGCACCGGCCCATTCAAGCTGGCCTCTCGCGAGCCCGGTGTTCAAACCGTGCTTGAGCCCAACGAGGGCTGGTGGGACGAAAAGAAACACAACCTCACAAAGGCAACCTTCATTCCGATTGCCAACCCAGCGACAGCGGTCGCCGGTCTTCTGAGCGGGCAGGTCGATCTGATCAATCCGGTGCCTGTGCAGGACGTCGGACGCATCGAAGGCCAGGATGGCCTGACACTTCACCAGGGCATTGAAGCCAGGGTGATCATGCTTGGTTTTGCCCACGGCCATGATGCCTTGAAGTACTCGAACGAGACCTCCGACAAGAACCCCTTTCAGGATGTGAAGGTCCGTGAAGCAGTTCAAAAGGCAATCAGCGCGGAAGCGCTTGTCGACAAAATCATGCGCGGCAATGCCGAGGTTGCCAGCCAGTTGGTCAGCCCCCAGATGAAGGGCTTCAGCGAAGCAGCAAGCGAACGCATCGGATATGACCCGGACGGCGCCAAGGCCCTGCTGAACGAAGCGGGTTACCCGGACGGGTTCTCCTTTGGCCTGATGTGCCCGAATGACCGGTACATCAATGACGAAGCACTCTGCAAGGCAATGGCGGCAATGCTGACACAGGCCGGTATGAAAGCCGACCTCAAGGCCATGCCCGTTCGAAACTACTGGCCGGAGCTTAGGGCCGGCAATTTCGACATGTACCTTCTGGGTTGGTCACCGGGAACCTTCGACGCGGAACATCCGGTCCGTTTCCTCGTCACCACAAAAAATGACGAGAAAAAACTCGGCAGCTGGAACTTCGGTGGTTACTCCAACGAACGCGTCGATGAACTTCTCCCTCAGATCCAGAAAGAAATCGATGCAGACAAGCGTCAGGCAATGCTGGATGAAGTGGCCACGATGATCCGCGATGATGTCGTCTATGTCCCGCTTCATGTACAGCCGCTGCTCTGGGGATCGAAATCCAATATCGACCTGACTCAGCGGGCAGACAACTTCCTCATGTTGCGTTGGATCAACGTGAACTAAGTTTACAGCCCACTCCAATACAGAAAGCCGGTGCAATGCACCGGCTTTTTTTTCCTCTAACTATTGGAAGTCTAAATTCCACCTAGAGGGACGCAGCTCCAAATCATTTGCAAAAATTTCGCCTCAACTCATAAATGTATTTAATACGAAAACCAAAATATTACATCGGGTTCATGAATAACTATTAATATTGAATAGTAGAAAAAACCTCCCCACGTCAAAAGCGCGCAATCAAATTAGTCATTTTTTGATCAATGCAGCACTTCTGGAGAGGAACACTATGACTACTCATATCGGATCACGTAATACTGCCTTGTTTGACATGACAACGCTGCTGGACAAGCAGCTCGATGCTTTGAAGTCGACAACAAGCCAGAAAGATGCTGGGGGTCCGCCCGGTACAGATTTTAAAACGGACGCAACAGCGACAGAGGCCACCGGAACAGGACAGTCGGACCACGCCCTGCCCTTTCTGAACCTCGACCCATATGCCCTCAACGGGAAAGACAACCTTCCGGTCGGCGACCTGCAGGAAGGACCACAGGGCGGGATCACTTCGGAAGTCCAGTCTGCGAATGGTGCCGGAGAGCAGCAGCTCGGCTTCGGCCTTGAAATGATGAACCACACGTTCCGCACCTCGGACGGAACGCTAGACATCATGACCCTCGCCGAGGAGCGTGCGACCGAAATCAAGTCCGGTTTTTACAATGGCCAGGAGGTTGCCGTTGAATACCAGAGCGGGCTGATGCAGGCGTTCGAAGGGAACTTCTACGACAACCAGTTCCGACAGCTCTATATGGAAATGGCCTCCGAGGTTGGCACCACAATTCAGGCAGAAACCTTCGATGAACACGGCAACCAGGTTCTGACAGCCTTTGGTCAGGAACAGATGTTGGAGGTTTATGGCGAAGCGTTCGACTACGGGATCGCAGAATTCGAAATGATTTTCGAATTCGCTATCGACATTCAGTTGACCGATTTCGGCAGGTACGAGATGTCACTTTCGGTCATGTTCGAAGGTGAAATCATCTACCTGAACGGCGCGGAACGGGCCTATCTTTTCGAGTATGAAACGCCATTCCCGTTCTACTTTTCCAGCCTTGACGAGATTGAAATCGGTGCGCTTCCACAGGGCTTTTATGACGAAATCGCCCGTTTTGCGGCTGGCATGGGTGACGCCTGGGATGCAGTCGGAACGGTCAGTGACCACCTGGAAGCGGTTTTACTGCAGCTGCAGGAAGATGGGCATTATCAGCAGTGGGATGACATTGACCAGGGCCTGGAAAATCCATTCGATTTCAACCTGCCCAACGTAGATCCGTTCGCATAACAGATCACCTCGGCTTTTACAGGTTCAGCCCTTTGGCGTTCCACAAACAGATTGACCGATCGCCCTTCGCTCTTTTGAGTGAAGGGCTTCGCCTTTCGTGACTTGATTTTGACCCAGTCTTCGGCTCAAGTGAGCCCTGTTGCAAATCAGTCTTTTGATGCCCGAATGGGCCGATTCCGACATATCACTGGAGCCTGCCATGTCCCGCAAAGTCCGCCGTTTTCAGAGCGCTGTTAGCGCATCCAAAACCGGTCTTCGCGCAACGGTCATTGCGGCAGCTCTTGGTCTTGCCGCATGTCAAAACCAGTTCCAGACGCCTTCAGATCTGCTTTTTGCTCCGACCTTCTCCAAGGACCTTGGCAATATTCCTTACACCTACAACACACCTTACGACTGCCGGTCGTTCACGGGCAGTGGCTGGAAAGGCATCGCCAGCGGACGCGTGATCAATTTCGACAGGCGCTATCAGATCTCACAGGCCGGATGTTTTAAGACAGAGCAGGAATGCCAAGCATGGCTGTTTTACATGCGTGACTATATCGACGTTCCACGCTTCATGCGCTGCAACACCTACACGGCTTGATTGACCCCGCTTTCCGGCAACTCTCCCTGAAAGATGAGCCGCTCTGCCATATAGGTTTCCATAAAGTCGCGCAGGCATTTGGCTCTGGCACTTAAAAGACGACCTGTGGGCCACACAGCGTAAGCCTCACGTGTCTGGCCGCACCAGCGCGGCAGAACAAATTTCAACCGGCCTGCCAGAATATTCCCGGACGTTTCGGTGACGGGCAACAGTGCAATACCGTGTCCGCCGGCGGATAACTGACAGGCCAGTCCGATATCGTCCACAGCTACATTTATTGCCGGGTAATGAGCTGCTTTCTCCCCCGTATCCATGTTCTGGAGCTGCCAATGAGGCAGCGAAGGCACCCAGATCAGTTTGTGGGACTGCAGGTCTTCCGGTCTCTCCGGAGCACCTGCTTTGGCCAGATAGTCCGGCGCAGCCACCAGCATGGTTGCAACACGACCGACATGTTTCTGATAGAGACGCTGATCGGTCTGTGGTCCGAACCGAAGTGCCAGATCAATTCGGTTCTCCAAAAGGTCCTGATTTTCATTGCTCAGTTGCAGTGTGAGCTGGATATCAGGGTAGGTCTTCAAGAATGACGACCACATGGGTTCCAGCATGCCGACGGAGATGTTGGTTGGTGCCGCCACGCGCAGTGGCCCTCTCATTTCATTGAGATCCGCACTCAACCCTCGCAATGAAGTCTCAGCCTGCTGGAGGAGATCAGCGAATGCCTCGAAATACACCTCCCCCTCGGATGTAAGCGCAAACTTTCGAGCGGACCGGTGAACGAGCTGCGCACCGATCCCTTCCTCCAATTTGCGCAAGCGCCGGGTCACGGTCGCCGGCGGGACACCCAGCTGTTTGGCTGCAGCCGACAGGCTACGGTTTTGAGCGATGCGAATAAAAAGCGCGAGATCGTCAAGCATGATTTCATTTTCGAAAATTGAAGTCTCATCATTCGATATAGATTTAAATAAATGAAATCAATACATCAGTCCGCAGTCACACCAATCAACAATGGAGAGTGCAATGTCGAACTATTTCGTAAGCGCAGGCATCGAGCTTCAGGAAGGAGCTGACCTGAAAGAAGCTGAAAACGGACTGCGGCTTCTTGTGGAGCAGACCCAGAGCGAGCCCGGCTGCATCCTGTTTGAAATCCGTCAGAACCTCAAACAACCGCAGAAGTTCACATTGTGGGAATGCTGGACGAACCGGCAGGCACTACAGGACCACTTTGAAATGCCACACACGAAAGCCTATCTGGCGCGAAACCTGACAGAAGTGAACTATATCGAAGAGCTTGGCGAAATCGGGTCGAATGCTCGGCCGGACACAGCTTGAGTACCGATGAAACACCGTTTGATTGCTGCAATCCTGATGTCATTCGGCCTGTCGCTTCTCATGTCCTGCTGGGTGACACTCATCAATCTGGGTTGGTCAGACAGCTTTGTAGCTCAATGGATGGCAGCGTTTCGGCTCGCCTGGCCGCCGGCAGCCATCCTTGCCTTCCTTCTTGGCCCGCCCGCTCAAACACTGGCCGGTTACCTGGCAAACCGGCTTCCCAAGTTCAAAGGATCAAAAAATGACACTGACCCGCAAAAACTTTGAAAAACTTGGCCTGCCGGTTGGCCCCTACTCACACGTCGTCAGACACGGGGATACGCTTTTCACCTCCGGCTTTACGGCCTTCGGCACCGATCGGCAAAAAGGCTCGGCGCGTGAACAAACCTATGCCGTGCTTGAACAATTGGAATTTATCGCAGAGCAATTTGGCAGATCACTTGCCGACCTCATCAAGGTTACGGTTTTCGTGACTGACCCGGCTGACATTCCCGGCATAAGAGCCGCGCTTTCGGCCCGATACAAGGACGCGGTTCCAGCAAGCTCGCTTGTGATGGTTTCAGGATTGTTCGCGCCGGAACTGAAGGTGGAAATCGAAGCGACCATTGCGGCTTAACACTGCCCGGATGCACTGCTTCAACGTACCGAAAGGTCTTTCTTGAAAAAGATCGTTTCTTCGATCGGAGTAGAATAGTAGGCAGGCACTTCAACAAAGCCCGCAGCCTTGTAGAGCTTGATGGCGCCAGACATGGACGGCAATGTATCCAGTAGCATTTCGCTGTACCCAGCCGTAACGGCGGCATCAAGCACGCGCTCGACCAAACCGGCTCCAACACCGCGTCCCCGCCCTTTCGGCAGAACATAGAGCCGCTTCATCTCACAGGCGCCGTTTTCATCAAAAGCCCTCAGGCCGACACAGCCAAGGATCGCATTCGTCTCGTCTTTTGCCAGGAAAAGAGCACCCTTCGGAGGTGCATACTTGCCCGGCATACCAGCAAGTTCTTCTTCAAAACCCTGGTAGGACAAGTCGATATCGAGCCAGTCGACATAGGCTCGGAAGAGATCCTTCACGGTGTCCAGATCCCGCGCACTCTCCACGGGCGATATTGTGATACTGCTCTGTAATGTCATGAGATTGGCTGATGGCGTCCACTTGATGGTTTTGGTCAGTTTGCCGGTTCAGCGACGACTGGAATTGCTTTCAGATAGGCCGCAATCGCATTTCTGTCACTTGCTGGAAGGCGGGCCATGTTTTCCTGCACATGCACCATTTCACCACCCACGGAATCATATTCCGGCGTAAAACCGCTTTCCAGATAGTAAGCAATGTCAGCAGCGCTCCAGCTGCCAAACCCTCCTGGCGTCGGCGTGATGTCCGGAATTCTCCCTTCTCCAGTGGGAGCAGGCGCACCGCCAAGCCAGTCAGACAAAATGAGTCCGCCGGCAAAATCGCGTGGTGTGTGGCACTCACCGCAGTGGCCTGGCCCTTCAACGAGATAGCGGCCGCGGTCCCATAGCTCAGTGTCTATATCGCCATCGCCACTCGGCTGCGAAACGACGGGAGCCGGATCCAGGAACATACGTTTCCACAACCCGAGGCCCCGGCGAATATTGAAAGGAAAGCCGAGCTCATGCGGCGCAGCTTTGCCGTCAATGGACGGGACCGTTGCCAGGAACGCGTAAAGATCACCAAGGTCTTCCGGCGTCATGCGCGCGTAAGAAGTATATGGAAAGGCCGGATAGAAATTCTGACCGTCAGGTGACGTTCCGTGCGTCATTGCATTTGCAAAATCAATCAGAGACCAGCCACCGATCCCGTCGGCCTCGCTCGACGAAATGTTGGGAGCAACGAACACGCCGAAGGGCGTTTCGAGTCGCAAGCCGCCGCCAAGGTTCAAGAGATCGTCGCCCTTTGCTCCCTTCTCGGCATGGCAGGAAGCGCAGCCACCTGCCCAGAAGACAAGCTCACCCTTCGCGGGATCGCCTTCTTTCAGCGCGGACGCCTGTTCCGCACTCATTCGTGTGGGCGCAGAGAGGCCCCAACCGATGGCGGCGGCAATCCCCGCCAGAACAACAATTACAAGGATTGCCTTTTTCATCGGGCCTCTCCCGAAAAGACCAAAGAGAATCTCCGGATCGCGCCCGGTCAGTTCTTCTTACGGTACGTCTCGTGGCAGGATTTGCAAGTTGCAAGAACCGGCCCCATGGCTCCTTTGAATGCGTCAAGATCCGCCGGACCGTCTTTTCCTGAAGCCGCAGCGGCCTTTTCAGTTGCAGCCTGAAACTTTGCAAGCTCGGCGGCAAACCCGTCCGGATCTTCCCAGATCGCCGCGGCTGCCCCGGTGTCGCCCTGATCGGAACCCGCAGGATAATAGTCACCAAATGTCAGAGAAGCGGCTCTTACGGTGGCGATTGCTGCTTTTCCAGCAGCAGGAACATAGTCGATTTCGGCTTTCATCATGCCGCCGCCCAAACCGGCAGCTGCACCAACAGACGACATAATTGCCTTGCGGGTTTCAATGGGGTCGTCGGATGCCTGCGCGGCAATGCTGACTGCACCAAGACCTAAAACCAATCCGGCCACGGCCATTTTCCTGACAATGCGCATATTTTTCTCCCTCTCGCGTCATGAGTTCGATGGCATTTCATACCTTGCTGAGTACAGCGCAAGATCGGAGCACTATCAAAATCACGCTCCTGTGATCACCTGCCTATTTTGTAACAAAGTGTCGCTCTTTGCATGACACAACAAAAAACCCCGGTCGCGAGACCGGGGCTTCGTATTCACATCGATACGACGATGTTACCTGGTGGCTGCTTCGTAAAGCTCCAGCACATAGTCCCAGTCGATCATGCTGTCGACAAATGCTTCCAGATATTTCGGTCGCGCATTGCGATAATCGATGTAATAGGAGTGCTCCCACACATCGCAGCCGAGGATCGGTGTTGCACCGTGAACCAGCGGGTTCTCGCCGTTAGGTGTCTTCATGATCTCAAGCTTGCCGTCTTTCACGGCAACCCAAGCCCAACCGGAACCGAACTGGCCAACGCCAGCGGCAATGAAATCAGCGCGGAACTTGTCGAACCCGCCCAAATCACTGTCAATTGCGGAAGCAAGTGCACCCGGCAAGGAAGAGCCGCCGCCGTTTTTCTTCATCCACTTCCAGAAATGGATGTGATTGTAGTGCTGACCAGCGTTGTTGAAGAGCGGTGCGTTTTTGCCGTAGCTCTCC
This sequence comes from Roseibium porphyridii, assembly GCF_026191725.2. Classification (NCBI taxonomy): domain Bacteria; kingdom Pseudomonadati; phylum Pseudomonadota; class Alphaproteobacteria; order Hyphomicrobiales; family Stappiaceae; genus Roseibium; species Roseibium porphyridii. The sequence goes on along the minus strand of NZ_CP120863.1, from coordinate 2,647,618 downwards.
TTCACGATGTCTTCAAGAGACTTGCCTTCCAGACCACCGCCGGCAAGCAGCTCGTTGCCTTTGGTAACATAGGCCTGGTGGTGTTTGTCATGATGAAATTCCAGGGTTTCAGCAGACATGTAAGGTGCCAGGGCATCATATGCATATGGCAGGTCGGGCAATTCGAATGACATGACAAACTCCTCAAAAGGTCAGTGACCGGCGGTCCGGGCAACCGCCAGAAGAACCGCTTCGAGCGGCAAAATAGGATTGCAATGAGCTGTCGGCAAGCGTGTAACGCAAAATAAAAAAAAATTTTCTTGTTTTTTTATTCTGACCTCTCTCCGGATCCAGTGCTTCTGGAAACATGTCTTTGTGTGATCCGCAGCACGGCAAGTGTTGCTCAATCTGATAAGGTCAAAAAAGTTATTAGACCGGAGGCCAAACAACAAGGAGAGAGTTATGGCGTTAAAAAACACTTACTCGATTGCTCTTATTGTTTCGGCAACAATCATTATTGCTGCATTATTTCCAAAGTATACTGAAGAAAGTGATTGGAGTTCGCTTGACCAGTGCTACAACAACTATAAAAACTGCTGTAATCAAGAACAGAGCCAACGCCCGGAATTCTGTACGCTCCATGGCTGAGCAACATTCAGACCTCCGGCTTTTTCAGTAAACAGTTTCCTGTCGTGCCGCCGACAGCCTGATTTCACGACCTCAAATCTTCACGGGTCCTGAACGGTCTCAGTTCGCAGGCACTTCAAGCTAGACCGCTAAACTCAATCACGTCAATCAACCATTAAGTTGACTGATTGGATATCGCCTGCTAATTCACCTCTACGGTTGAATGAAAGTGTTGCTCGCGGGTTCCTGAATGTCTGGCAACCCGTCGGACTGTGGTAAGGAGGCGATAGTGGAAGTTGAAAACGTAAACTGGATTGCAGTTGGTGCTGGCACCGTCGTCGCTTTCTTGTTCGGATGGCTGGTTTATTCCCCGTTGCTCTTTGCGAAAGCCTGGGCCCAAGGTTCCGGTGTCGAACTCAACAAAGACAGTAAGCCTCCGATGAGCGCCATGATGCTTCAGATAATCGGGCTGTTCTTTTTGGCGACCGTGATTGGCATCACCGCTACATTCAATGCGCTGTTCGCGGCTATTCTTGCCATTCTGGCCGCTGCCGCATTGACGATTTCAAATGGTGCTTTCTGCAAAAAGAGCTTTGCTGCACTTGCCATAGACGCCGGCTACATTGTGGGTGCGGGAGTTCTGATGATCCTTGCGCAGGCTCTTCTTTGAAACAATCTGGTCCGCAAACGCGACGCTGCAGAAGTCCTGTTTCAGGCTGCCCTAAGAGAAGACCAACCCCGATAGCGCAACAAATTGGCCTGGATCTCGATCCAGTTCCGGACCCGGCAAAGCAATCGAAACGCGCTTGAATTTCCAACGAGCCGAGTGACATGGCAAATCGAGAGTGGCAAAGACCCTTCCATTCGCGCTAAATGGCACTGACTGGAAATACCGGAAGCCGCGAGACCGGAATGAAAGCCCTCTCCCGCGATCCGGCCACACTTGCAATCGGCGGCCTTTGCGCGCTTGCCGCTGCTATGGGTATCGGCCGGTTCGTTTACACGCCAATCCTGCCTTTCATGACCGAAGGCTTGAATCTGCCAGCCGATGAAGCAGGTCTGATCGCGGCTGCAAATTTTCTTGGCTATCTTTCCGGAGCTCTTGCTGGCGCGTCACGTTTTTTGTCAGGCAGCCCTCGCATGTGGTTCCTTGGCGGATTGCTTGTCAGCGCGCTGACAAGCGCTGCAATGGCTCTGACAACTGCTCTCTTTGCTTTTTTGGCAATCCGTTTCCTGAGCGGTGTAGCCAGCGCATTTGTTCTCGTTTTTTCAACAACCCTGATCCTTGAACGCCTCAACGCCGCAGGCCGCGGAGGCCTCTCTGCGCTGCATTTTGCCGGTGTCGGCTGCGGCATCGCCTTTTCAGCAATACTGGTAGCATCCCTCGCGCATGCAGGGACTGATTGGCGTGGCTTGTGGCTGGCGAGTGGCGCTGCAACTTTTGTTCTTCTGGTATTGGCAGCTTTTCTTGTACCGGGCAAAGACACTTCGCTCTTAAATCCATCCAACGAGGCCACCACCAGCGCCGTAAATAGCTACGAGACAACAATAAGCTATCTGGAACCCGGCCTTGTTCGATTAATCCTTGCCTATGGACTGTTTGGCTTCGGCTATGTCATCACCGCAACATTTGTCTCCACGATTGCGCGAACGACCCCTGCCCTGCAGCCAGCCGAGCCTTTTGTCTGGCTGACCGTTGGCCTTTTTGCGGTGCCGTCGATCTATATCTGGAACAAAGTTTCCAATTCTCTGGGGGCAAGGCGCGCCTTTGCTTTGGCAAGTGTCATCGAAGCAGCCGGTGTCGCCCTCACTGTGATTGGGCAGGCTCCATCAGTATTCCTGCTGGGTGCAGCTCTTCTTGGGGGCACCTTCATGGGCATGACTGCGCTTGGCTTGATGGAAGGCCGGCGCCTGGCAAGTGCGGGTGGCCCTGAAGCGATCCGAAGGATGTTGGCCATCCTGACGGCCAGTTTCGGAATTGGCCAGGTGATCGGCCCGTGGTTTGCAGGCTATCTGCACAACCTCACGGGCTCGTTTGATGGGGCATCGCTGGCAGCAGCAGTAGCCCTGCTTGTTGCGGCAGCGCTTGCGGTAAGGTAGCCGCACGGACCTGTTCTTCAGGTCAAGACAGGGTAACGTGTCTCCCGGGATCAGGAATGCGAGAAGTCCCAGTAAAGGTCGCGTGCACGAGCTGCAATTGGACCTGGCTGCAGGTCTCTCTTCTCGATGCGCTTCACCGGAGTGACCTTGTTATAGTTCCCGGTCGAAAAAATCTCGTCCGCTTCGAGAAAATCCTGATAGCCCATTGTGCGCTCAAACACATCAAAGCCCGCAGATCTGAGCAGCTGAATGACACGCTGGCGCGTGATGCCGTTCAGAAAAGTTCCGTTCGGAGCCGGTGTGTGAACCTTGCCGTCTTTTGCCATAAAGATATTGGCAGACGTCAACTCAGCGACATTGCCGAGCATATCCCTTACAACAGCATTGTCGAAGCCGCGTTCCTTGGCCTCAACCATAGCCCTGGCATTGTTGGGATATAGGCATCCGGCCTTGGCATTGACCGGCATACATTCCATTGTCGGCCGACGATAAGGCGACAGCGTGATGCTCATCGCGGTATCCTTGGGAGCCATTGGCGCGTCGAACAGACAAAGGCAAAAACGTGTGCTGTTCGGATCCCCGGTGATGACACCGGGTCCGTCGTGTTCCGACCAATACATCGGCTTCACATAAATCTGCTGATCGCCTTTGAATTTGGCGCAACCTTCCTTTGTGAGCTCAACCATGTCACCGACTTTCATGGTTGGCTTGATGCCTAGTGCCAGGGCAGAATCGTTGACGCGCAAGCAATGCAGATCAATATCGGGCATGACGCCATCGAAGAAACGGGCCCCATCGAAAACACTAGACCCCAACCAGGAGGCATGGGTTCGCGGCCCCATGATTGGCGGATTGCCTTCGTGCCAAGTCCCGTCGATCCAGGTCCATGTGTCACTCCACCCGCTCATGTTTCCTCCAGTTTTTCTTCCTGTCGCCAGCTGTCTTGCAAACCGACACAACACCGCGCACAATCCAAGGTCAATAGCTTACCGCATGATTGAAAAAAGTCGCTTTCTTTATTCCTCAAAGGCTCGTGTTTTGAGACAAAAACCTCCAAAGTGCGCACTCAAAAAGGAATTTTCTTCCTTCAGATCCTTCTTCTGAAATTTGAAAACCACGGGCGGCTGCCACCACACTATTGTTGTCGAGACGTTGACACAGTAACGACAATGTTCTCTATTTGTTCTTACGCATCAAAAAGGAGATCTGTGACATGGAACAACGTATTTCAATGACAACCCTCGCAGTTCCCGATGTCGGAGCTGCCCGTCAATTCTTTGAAAGTGGTCTCGGCTGGAAGGTCAACGCCGCCCCCTCACCTGAGGTCGTTTTCTTTCAGGTCATCGGAGGCGTGTTTGCGCTCTATTCCCGTGAAGCACTCGCCAAGGAAATCGACCGCCCGGTAACCGAAAATCCAACCGGCGCGATTACCCTTGCCTGGAACGCCCGCTCTGAAAAAGACGTCGATGAGATGTTTGCCAAGGCGGTAAAGGCTGGGGCAAACCCGGTCAAAACACCCGAAAAGGCCTTTTGGGGTGGGTACAGCTCTTATGTCGAAGTGCCCGGTGGTCATCTGTTGGAAATCGCGCACAATCCTTTCTGGACAATAGCACCGGATGGGGCGGTAGAACTTCCAACCGAGTAATCTGGCTTGAGCCTATGCCACTTTTGTCGCATATCAGCGTGCTTGACGCACGGTCCGCCAGAGGCTTCTCTGCCGCGGTTCATTTTTAAGGCGATGGAGATCCGGGTATGGCACATGCCGCTTTTGTGTTTGACGCATATGGCACTCTATTTGACGTGCATGCAGCTGTGCGCAAACACGCATCGAAACTCGGGCCTGACGCTCAGAAACTTTCATCGCTATGGCGTGAAAAGCAGCTCGAATATTCCTGGGTGCGCGCGCTCATGGGTCAATACAAAGACTTCTGGGAATTGACACAACAGGGACTGGACACGGCCTTTGCGCTTGTTCCCTCAGCCGACAGGTCCCTTCGAGACGATCTGTTGAGCGCTTATTGGGAATTGGACTGCTATCCTGAAGTTCCGCAAGTCCTGACCGATCTGAAAGCGACAGGCGCAAAGATCGCTATCCTTTCGAACGGGTCGCCTGCAATGCTGGAGGCGGCAGCGAAGGCCTCTGGGTTGAGCGACCTCTTCGACGAAATCTTCTCGGTAGACGACCTGAAGACATTCAAGACCGATCCGCAGGTTTATGAAATGGTCACGACCCAGTTCAGGATCTATCCTGAAGAGGTCTCCTTTCAGTCGTCCAACCGTTGGGATGTTGCCGGCGCAACCGCATTCGGCTTTCGCACTGTCTGGATGAATAGGACAGGCATGCCGGACGAATATCTGGATCTTGCCCCGAAGGCCGTCCTTGCGGATCTGACCGGATTGTCGGCCCTAAGCTGATTGGCAGGTAACCAAGAAAAACACCGGCAGGGTTTGGCTGCCGGTGGTTTCATTTGGCTGGTATTGCGGGATCAGAACGAGCGCGACAAGCCGATCATGAACCGATGATTTCCGGACGCACGCTTGACGCTCGTGCCGCCATAATTTGCCTTGTCGTCAACTATGCCTGTCACGCTGTAGTCGGCACGAAGTCGCCATTTGTCTTGCACGGCAACTTCAAGGCCTGCACCCAGCACGGGACCAAGGGAAACGGATGAACGTTCCTTTCCATTGGCTTTGAGACTGTGTTCCGTCGCGGCCAAGCCAACGCTGACATAAGGCATGAAGTTCCTGATTGGCAGGCCTGCTCGTGCCTTGGCACTGGCGGTCCACTTTGCGCCGGTCTTGACACTACCCAAAGCTGGATGCCGAACCGTCTCGCGTCCACCGAGATAGGTGGCCCCGCCCTCAACGCCGAGTACAAATCGCGACACTTGCCAATTGTAGCCGCCAAAAAGACCAAAGGCAGCATCCAGCCGTGAAGCATCTTTCGTTCTCCCATTTGCCTTGACCTCGGTCACCGTTTGTGACGGCCCAGCCTCAAAACCCAAATAGGGCCCTGCCCAAATGGACGTTGGGGCGGGCACAGGATCGAAACCAGGTGCCTCGAAGTCGTCGAGATCGGCTGCACGGGCTCCCGAGACGAGCAGGATCAGGACAACACATAAAATGACGGGTTCTATCAGCCAGTGGCAGCGCAGTTTCCGCAGGACCGCGGAACGCCGTAATTTGGCCGGAACGAAAAAAACATAATTGGCAAAAGAACTTACCATCGAGGATCTCGCTTGAGTTTTGAGTCTTACCTCGCTTCACAATTTTCATTTCTTATTGCAAAACGATAATTTTAAAATTGTTTGCATTAATTTTTTTGTCAATAGCAATATCAAAATAATTGCATTTCACCGACTGGCGCTGTAGACACACCACCAAGTGAGTTACCTACTGGAGCAACCAATGAACTCTCAGGAATGGGCAGAAAGAGAAAAACGGCTAACGAGAATTCGAAGGCTGTCCGCGTTCATGAAATGGGCGGTCACCCTGGTTCTTGCCCTTATGGTATTGCTTGGCGCCGTCATTCTCTTTGAAGTCGCCATGCCGAGCAATCTGTTGATCGACCCCAATGAAACGATCGACATTGCAGAAGTCGAACGTAAGATTGGCGAAATTCCATACGGTCAACGTTTGGGAATTGCAGTGCTATTCTGGGTGGCTATTGCCTGTCTTTCCTTGTCGATCTGGAACATTCGACAGGTCTTCAAACGCTTCCAGATGATGGAATTCTTCTCTCCCAAAACGCTTGCCAACGTCATTTCCATCGGTGTCTGGCTGATCATTTTTGCGGTTTTTGACCTGATCAGCGATCCGATTGGTTCCGTGATCCTGACCTATGATCTTCCCCCTGGTGAACGTTCCCTGGAGGTCTCGCTCGATGGCGCTGAGATTTTCTGTTTCATCTTGGGTGCTCTCATGCTGCTGTTCGGCTGGATCCTGCGCGAGGCGGCACTGATTGCCGACGAGAACCGGCAGTTCGTCTGATGCGCGGCTGGAGATCAATCAGATGACCAGAGCTGGATCAACTGGCGAGCCTATACGCCTACAACGCATTCGGTTTCTCGCAGGGTCCTTGAAATGGGGCGTTTCGGTCTGCGTGTTCGGCCTGGCGATTGTCACCCTTATTAGCGTTGCCTCCCTGCTGGTTCCCTCATTCGGAACACTGTTAGGCCTCGCAACCGTTTCTATCGATGAAACAGAACGGTTGCTTGCTGAGATGCCAATTGGAATGCGGTTAGCTCTGACAACACTGGTTGTGGTCACGCTCACACTTTTGTTTGGCGCGCTCTGGAGTTTACGAAACCTGTGTCTGCAGTTTCAAAATCTGGAGTTCTTTTCTTCAAAGACATCAGAAGCCATCGTAGTGCTTGGTATCTGGCTCATTTCGTATGCGCTTTTTGACGTGGCCAGTGAACCTGTCGCCTGGCTGATCCTCACGCTGGACTTCGCCGAAGGCGAAAGGATTGTTGACGTCACCGTTGATGGTGAGGAAATATTTTGCATGATTCTCGGAGCGCTCTTGCTCCTTTTCGGATGGATCATGCGCGAGGCCGCTCTGCTTGCAGAAGAAAACAGACAAATAATATAGCAACGGTGCACCGGGAACCCATCATGCCAATCATCATTGAACTGGATGTCATGCTCGCCCGTCGCAAGATGCGTTCAAAGGAGTTGGCCGAGCGCATTGGAATTACGGAACAGAATGTCTCGCTGCTCAAATCCGGCAAAGTAAAGGGTGTGCGGTTTGAAACGCTTGAAAAAATCTGCGAAGTGCTGGACTGCCAGCCCGGCGACATTCTGATCTTTGAGCCTGACCCTGAAAGCGGAACTTGAGCGCATTTTGAGAACACCTCAAAAATGCAAGTTTCAGCTGCCCGGTCCTGCCTGGGCAGCAAAACCGTCATACATCCGTGATGCTATTCGGCAGCTTCTGCCGATCCGTATCCCAACTGCTCATTCAGCTTACCGATCAGGCCAACCGCAGCTTCGGCGATAACCGTTCCCGGCGGGAAGATCGCAGCTGCGCCAGCTTCATAAAGGGCATCATAATCCTGCGGCGGGACAACGCCGCCAACTACGATGATGATGTCTTCTCGCCCTTCTTGTGCAAGTGCGGATTTCAGAGCTGGAACCAGCGTCAGATGACCTGCCGCGAGCGATGAAACGCCGACGACATGAACGTCGTTTTCAACAGCCTGACGGGCGGCCTCTTCGGGCGTCTGGAACAACGGACCGATATCGACATCAAAACCAAGGTCGGCGAAGGCCGAAGCGATCACTTTCTGTCCACGGTCGTGGCCGTCCTGGCCCATCTTTGCGACAAGTATACGCGGGCGACGGCCGTCATTGTCCTCAAAGGTTTCAACCAGCTTTTGCACCTTGTCCATGGTTCCGGACATCTCGCCTGCCTCCCGTTTGTAGACCCCGGCAATAGACTTGATTTCGGCCTTGTGTCTGTCAAAAACCTTTTCCATGGCGAGGGAGATTTCGCCGACTGTTGCCATCGCACGCGCGGCCTTGACGGAAAGGTCCAGCAGGTTGCCATCGCCGGTTTCTGCGCACTTGGTAAGGGCTTCAAGAGCAGCCTGTGTCTCAGTCTCGTTCCGTTCCTCGCGCAGCCGCCTCAGTTTGTCGATCTGGGCGGCCCTGACCTGGGCATTGTCGACCTTCAGGACATCGATCGGGGGTTCGTTTTCAGGTTTGAATTTATTGACACCGACAACCGTCTGAGTACCGCTATCGATCCGTGCCTGCGTTTTGGCTGCGGCCTCCTCGATGCGTAGTTTCGGAATGCCCTTCTCAATCGCCTTTGCCATTCCGCCAAGTTCTTCCACTTCGCGGATATGAGCCATTGCTTTTTCGGCCAGATCGGCTGTCAGCTTTTCAACGTAAAAGGAACCGCCCCACGGGTCGATCACCTTGGTCGTCCCGCTTTCCTGTTGCAGGAATAGCTGTGTGTTGCGGGCAATGCGTGCCGAAAAGTCAGTCGGCAGGGCCAAGGCTTCATCCAACGCGTTGGTGTGCAGGGACTGGGTGTGTCCTTGTGTTGCCGCCATGGCTTCAACGCATGTGCGAACCACATTGTTGAACACGTCCTGAGCTGTCAGCGACCAACCCGATGTCTGCGAATGGGTGCGCAGGGACAAAGACTTCGGGTTTTTCGGCTGGAAGTTTTCTTCCATTAGTGTCGCCCAGATAAGGCGTGCAGCCCTCAGCTTGGCAACTTCCATGAAGAAGTTCATGCCTATCGCCCAGAAGAACGACAGCCTCGGCGCGAAACGGTCAATATCCATGCCTGCGGCCACCCCGGCACGGGCATATTCGATTCCATCGGCAATCGTATAGGCAAGTTCCAGATCCGCCGTCGCACCCGCTTCCTGCATATGATAGCCGGAGATGGAGATCGAGTTGAACCGCGGCATGTTCTGCGAGGTGTAGCTGAAAATATCCGAGATGATCCGCATCGAATGCTGCGGAGGATAGATATAGGTGTTGCGGACCATGAACTCCTTCAGAATATCGTTCTGAATGGTGCCTGAAAGATCCTGTTGCGCGACACCCTGCTCTTCGGCAGCCACGATATAAAGCGCCAGAACGGGCAGAACTGCACCATTCATGGTCATGGACACGCTCATCTTGTCCAACGGAATTCCAGAGAAGAGCGTACGCATATCATAAATGGAATCGATGGCCACACCGGCCATGCCGACATCGCCCGAAACACGGGGATGATCGCTGTCATATCCCCTGTGAGTGGCGAGATCGAACGCGACCGACAACCCTTTTTGACCCGCCGCAAGATTGCGCCTGTAAAAAGCATTGGAATCTTCTGCCGTTGAAAAGCCTGCGTATTGGCGCACAGTCCAGGGCTGCTGGACATACATCGTTGGATATGGTCCGCGCAGATATGGCGCTAAACCCGGCCAGGTGTCGATGTGCTTGAGGCCCTCGGTGTCCACTGCTTCGAAAACCGGTGGCACGTCGATGTCTTCTGGCGTTTTCCAAGCCGTTTGGCCAGCCTTTTCAACATTCGGCAACACGTTGCGGAACGGTTTGTCGGAATAATTCGGGATCCTGCTCATCCCCGGACCTCCAGATCTGTCAACGCGGTGTCGGCGGCCTTGGTGAGACGCCCATGCGCTGTTTCAAGCAAGGCAAGCAGATCGCAACCAGCATAAAGGTATGTATCTATGCCAGCTTCAGTGTAGCTCTTTTCCCGCTCGCCGGGTTTACCAGCCAGATAAAGATGTGTCGCGCCAGCTTCCTTGAGCCCAACAGCGACGGCTTCTGCCTCTGCCTCATAGACCGCATCCGATGATACCAGACATGCCAGCGGTGCGCCGCTTTGCCTGAAAGACGCAATCAGTTGTTCGCGCGTTTCAAAAACCTGCGGGCCAACAGTCTCTATTCCGCCAGCGGCAAAGGCATTCGCGGTCCAGGTCGCACGTGCCGTAAACTGTGCGAGGCTTCCAAGGCTCGCCAAAAACACTCTAGGCGGAGCCGCGTTCTGCGCTTCATAGTCTTCAGCGTCTGAGCGTAGACGCTCAAAAGGTTCTGCGATCCGTCCCGTTTCCAATGCTCTGAGCGAAGTGTCGCGTGGCACAAGATCGAGACGCATTCCAAGCTTGCGAAGAGAGTGCCCCTGCAACGCCAGAGCTTTCACGGCATTCAGCCGCTCGCCGGTTCCCGGTTCCGGCAATTCCTGTGGAGGTGCCTCCAAGTCTGCTATGTCCTGAGATGTGGCCTGAAGAACCTCGACAGCCTTCTCTGAGAGATCCGGAAACTCGCTGACACCGGTAATTGGCCTCTTTCTCCGCGCGACTTTCGCCTGCAAATCTGTTCTCGCAGCTTCAATCTTGTCGTGCACAAAACCAGATCGAATTGCGTTGACAAGTCCGCCAGCAGCCTCGATTTCCTGGAATAGTTTCCAGGCCACTTCGCACAGATTATCCGTTCTGCCTTCAATCGCACCCGATCCCGCTGATGGGTCCATGACCTTTGAAAGGCTGCTCTCTTCAAGCAAGATCGACTGGGTGTTGCGTGCAATTCTGCGCGCAAATGCGTCAGGCAAGCCCACTGCGAGCGTGTGTGGCAGCACACAGATGCTGTCCGCACCGCCAACACCGGCAGCAAAGGCTGCAACGGTATTTCTTAGCAAGTTGACCCAGGGATCCCTTCGCGTGAGCATTCGGAAAGACGTGCACATGTGCAGCTGCATCGGGCTTTGTGGCAACTCGGCACCCTCCAGAACACAGGCCCAGAGCGCGCGGATGGCGCGAGCTTTCGCAATGGTTCCGAATTGATCGGCTTCGGCAACCAGGCTCATTGAGATGCGGTCCGGCCAGTCTTCGGGAGGGAGTTGCGTGTCTTCCAGCATCCGAAGATGTGCAGCCGCGGAAGCCAGAACAAGCGCCAGCTCTTGAGCTGGAGTTGCCCCGGCCTCATGCCAGACCCGTCCGTCCGCCTTCATCAGGCGAGCCGGGCTGCCCAGCTCATGTGCAGATCCGACAGCGTCACGGAAATGCCGAAACACATTTTCCATATCGTCAAGCGCAACGCCGTTCTCTGCGATCCAGCTATAGGGATCGAACCCGGCTGTGATGTTCACAGTCGCTGGATCAAGTCCCTGCTTTTCCAGATAGGCGAACAACGCTGCAAGAACCTGTATGTTCTCCCGACCGGCGTCGAATCTGAGACTGATCAGGTCCAGTTGAACGTCCTTCAGCAGCGTTTCAATGGAAGAAAGACCTTCCACATGAATGCCGCTTCCGTAAGCGCTCGGTGCTCCGAAGAAAATAAGATCAAGACCGCTCGCGCCACCGTTGAGGTCATCGAGGATCTGCAGGTTGGCTTGGGAAGGGTCTGGTATGTCAATCCTTTGGACGACCGCCCAGTCAGCATTGCCTGCGCGCAACAATTTCGCTGCCGTATCAGAACGCCGAGGATAGAGCGGCGCCGTATCAAAACCGTCTTCAGTCTGCCCAAACAGCCGGTCTCTTGACTGCCCCTTAAGTGCCTTGTCGACCGATGCCCACCAGTCGTCTTCATCGGCGCTGTAAAAGCTGTCGGGTCCAGTGAAACTGTTCGGCATTTCAAACTCTCCCTGACCGGCTACCCGCTTGAATGGTCCGGTCGCTGGTCTCGTTTTAGTCGCACCCAACAAGGCTTGGCAACTCAGCAGAAAGGGTAGGTTCGCAGCTGCAACAAGCTGTCGACAGGCGACCCAGCGTGCATAAGTGCGAACACGAGAAGAAAGTTTGCTGCCTTTCCATCAATAGTTCCGGTTGCCGGCAGCAAGTTTTTTAGAAGTTCTGAATCGATCTTTCGTCGCTTCAGATCGACATCTTTCAAGCCAGGCAACATAAATTGCATCGATGCATAGTAACTTGCCAATTTTTTGGCGGAATAAGCAAACTTTGCCAGTTTTCCCTATTGGTACGATCAACAATTGTATTGTAGCGTAATGGTGCCGACGCATGGGAAGTTCTACCCTTATAATAAGTGCGCGGCATTCGGGTTCAGTCCTCTTCTCGACAGGGTTTAGGCAGAACGCGTTACTAACCCATCGGCGGACGAAATCGGCTTGCGCCCTTCGTTCGCATAAAAAGCGGCGCAAAAGCCGCAAAGGATGTGCACAATGCTTGATCAGACGGAATTAAAGAGCAAACTGAGAGCAATTTCTGAAGCCAACGCAGCGCACCACGTGCTCGACATTCTCGAGTCAAATCTGCGCCGCATGGGGGCGACCCACATTTTGATTACCGGTCTGCCAATGCCAAATCGGCCGATCGACAATCTGGTGCAGCGCTTCCGTTGGCCCGATCAGCGCAATGACGGCATTGAAAGCACTTCGCTTTCAGCGAATGACAGCGCATTGATGCTGGGTCTCGGCTCAAACAGGGCTCGCGTCTGGACCATCACCGCCGGCGATATGGAACATTCCGATCTCCTTGCATCCGCAGGTGAAGGCAGCCAGATTGTCGTTGTTCCCGTAACCGAGCTTTATCCGTTCCAAGCCTTTGTCTTTGCAAGCGGTCCTTCGCTTCAGGTCAACAAGTATGACCTTGCAAATCTGGAAGTCCTTGCTGCTGCAGCCTTCTCAAGGTTGCGCGAACTCGGTGTCGTTTCCGGACAGCGTCCGGGAGCTCTTTCGACGCGCGAACGCAGGGTGTTGGAACTGACGGCCTATGGCAAAACGGCCGGTGAAATCGCCGACGTTCTGGATATCTCACAACGCACCGTTCATGCCCACCTGCAAAACGCAAGCGTGAAACTGAACGCCTCCAACAAGACACACACCGTTGTCGAGGCACTGCGCTACGGGCAGATCAGCGTTTAGAATTCTGTGATCAAACCAGCGAAGCTGGGCACGATTACACAGCGAAAAAGGCGCGCAATTTGCGCGCCTTTCTCTTTTTAAATCAGTTCACTATCGCGACTTCTTAATAACTCATCATAGGTGGCAGTTCTTTCGCCTGCTCCACCCACTTGGTAACCTGTGTTTCACTCGGGACCTGGCGCACGAGTTTCTTGTCCTCGTTGACCTCTTGCATTTTGGCCGCAAGATTGGCTGCATTGCGGTGCTTGAGTTCCTTCACCGTATCGACGCCAGCGGCCTCCAGAAGTTCAGAATACTCTTCCCCAACACCGCTGATACGCATCAGATCGGCCATGTTGGCCCATTTCAAAATGCGCTTGCCTTCAATGCCTGTCTCGTCTTCGAGCGCCTTGCGGCCCTTCGGGTCCTTGGCACGCTCCAGATAAGCTTCGGTCGTCTTGATGCCGAGCTCACCAAGCTTGGCGGCATATGTCGGGCCGATGCCCTCGATTTCGTCGATGGAATAAGCCATCCGCACAGTACTCCCTAAATCAACCGGCAACCGAACCCTGGGACAGTCATAGGATTTGGCTCAGCCCCGGAATTTGTGAAACCACGTCATCCACAACATCGTCCCCCGCTTTTTCCTTAGCATAGGAAATGAGTTCTTTGGCAACACTTTGAACGCCATCCATATCCAGACCGGCACTATTCAACTCATTGAGTGCTGCCATGGCGCCCATGCCACCGCCCATCATGCTGCCGAGACCACCCAGGAGCCCCCCACCGCCGCCATTTTCTTCGCGCGCTTCGACCAGGGCCTGGGCACCGGGGAGAGCATCAAAAATGAGCTGCATCTTGTCTTCAGGGCCTTCCTTGTTCAGGAAGCCGAGAATTATGCCGACAGCATTGGTCGCCAGGCCTTCGTCGATTCCTGCGGCGGCCATGATGCGATTGATGAGCTCTTCCATGTCGTTCTCCTAAAACGTTTCCTGCACCCCTGACTTCCAGGTGCGAGTCAGACACCTCTATACAGGTCCGAAATTGGTTCCGTCGATGGGATAACACATCGCGTGCGCGCATTTTTGAAAAGGCTTTGCTAGGCTGGCACAAATCATTCGGATTCGAAGGGGGTCGGTGAGACGTGAAGGCAAAGGACAGTATCTTTATCGGTTCAAGCGGCAAGAACGAAATGCTGGCTCTGAAACTTGCAAACCGACACGGCCTGATCGCCGGCGCTACCGGTACCGGGAAAACCGTTTCCCTGCAGATTCTGGCAGAAGGTTTTTCAAAGGCCGGCGTGCCCGTGTTTTGTGCCGATATCAAAGGCGACCTGTCCGGTCTTGCCGCCGAAGGTGTGTCAAAGGACTTCCTGGAAAAGCGCGCCAAGGAAGTCGGATTGGGCAAAAGTTACGAATACAAGGCTTTTCCGTCCGTCTTTTGGGATTTGCTGGGCGAACAGGGTCACCCGATCCGCACGACCGTTTCTGAAATTGGGCCGCTGCTACTGGCCCGCCTTCTGGAACTCAACGACACGCAGGAAGGTGTGCTCAACGTCCTGTTCGAACTTGCTGACGACGAAGGCATGTTGCTCCTGGATCTGAAGGATCTGCGCGCGATGCTTGCCCATGTTGCAGAAAGGGCATCGGAACTTTCTACCGTTTACGGCAATGTTTCCAAGTCGTCCGTCGGCGCTATTCAGCGCCGCCTCCTGGTTCTTGAACGCCAGGGCGGCGAAAATTTCTTCGGGGAACCCGCGCTCGACATCCGTGACTTCATCCGCACGGCTCCAGACGGACGTGGCATCGTCAACATACTGGCGGCTGACAAGCTGATGACATCCCCTCGCCTATACGGCGTTTTTCTCTTGTGGCTGCTGTCTGAACTGTTTGAGGAATTGCCGGAAGTCGGCGACCCGGAAAAGCCGAAGCTTGTCTTCTTCTTCGACGAAGCCCACCTGCTTTTCAGTGACGCCCCCAAAGCTCTTGTTGAAAAAGTCGAGCAGGTCGTGAGGTTGATACGCTCAAAGGGTGTCGGCGTCTATTTCGTCACGCAGAACCCCCTCGACATTCCCGAAACAGTGTTGGCTCAGCTTGGCAACCGTGTGCAGCACGCCCTTCGAGCCTTTACACCAAGGGATCAGAAAGCCGTCAGGGCAGCGGCAGAAACCTTCCGGCCAAACCCGGACCTCGACACGGAACGGGTCATCACTGAACTCGGCGTCGGCGAGGCTTTGGTTTCAACGCTGGAAGGCAAGGGCATTCCGTCAATCGTCCAGCGCACGCTCATACGGCCCCCCTCATCACGCCTTGGCCCGATCAAAAAGGGCGAACGTCGATCCTTGATCCAGTCCAGTCCGATATTCGGTCTTTATGAACGCACCAGGGACAGAACGTCAGCTTACGAAATCCTCATGGGCCGGGCAGAAGAAGAGCAGCGACAGGAGCAGCGCCGCCGCGACAAGGAAGACAGCTACGCCAAAAAACATGGCGAGCCCCGCCGGTCCCGATCCGGATTTCAACTGCCTGACTTTGGCCGCGATGACAGGCCGCGCAAGGACAGTCGGCAACGCAGCAGTCGGCGCCGCAGTCAGCGCGATACCGTGCTGGAAGCAGGGCTCAAGTCTGCGGCAAGAAGCCTGGGCACCTCACTCGGAAAAGCTCTGGTGAGAGGACTTCTCGGTTCTCTCAAGCGTGGCAACTGACACAAATGCCTGCCAAGTCATCTTCGCCGAATGACGTTGAGCGTCGAGCGCTTGGCATTTCCAAATGGTCCAATCTCTTCATGGCAGCAGCCGGGATCTTGACCGCATGGTTGTCAAGATCGGACGCCATGCTCGTGGACGGTCTTTATTCTGCAGTCAATTTTGTCTCGGCCATTGCTGCGGCGCGGATTGGCGCAAGGGTCGGATTGCCGCCAACGCGGAGCCGTCCCTGGGGACAGGACTTCGACGAGGTTCTTTATGTAACCTTTCGAAGTCTGATCCTGATTGGCGTGCTGGTCTTTGCTGCCATCATCTCTTGCACCAAGATCTGGACCTTCTTCAGCGGTGGATCGGTTCCCGAACTCGTCTTTGGACCGATTGCCATATACGCGGTTGTCATCGTCGCGATCTGCCTGGGGCTGGCTTACAACTTTCATCGCGCTTACCGCTTAACCGGCCGTCGCAGCGAAATACTGCGCACAGAAGCACGGGCTGCCCTCATTGACGGCGCTTTGAGTGTTGGTTCCGGGGCAGCGCTTTTATCTCTACCGTTCCTCGAAGAGACCCCGCTGGCTCCATACGTCCCGATCGGCGACGCAGTCATCGTCCTGGTTCTGATCCTCGCCATCGTCTGGCAACCGCTCTCTACTTTTCGCAAAACCCTGGCTGATCTCGCAGGGGTCAGTGCACCAAGCGGCACTCACACCAAAGCCACTCGTACCGCCCGTGATCTGGCGAGTGAATATGGTTTTCACTTTCACCGTGCGGCCGTGCTTCAGGCTGGACGCATGCACTTTGTGGCCGTCTACCTAGACCCGGAGCGAGCTGTGCTTGCCCATGAGATCGATGCGTATAGAGACAAGCTGTCCGCAAGGCTGGAAGACAGGATTGGTCCCACGCGTGTGGAAGTCATACTGACTGCGAACGATCTTCTGGAGAAGAAGGCGGCAAACAACCGAACACGCTGATCGCAATCTTGCAAGAATTCGGCGCAAGCCGACTTCTCAATGGAATATCCAATTGCGCTGACCGCTCGGTTGTGGCCTGTTAGGCGTTTATGTAGGAGCCTGAGTCCCTCGGGCTTTGTGCAATCTGTTCCAATATCGGGGATCCGTTATGAGTTCCATCGACAAGGTTCTGGCGCGCATTGACGCCAACCTAGACACCAGTCTTGACCGTCTCTTCGACCTGCTGAAGATCAAGAGCATCTCCACCGATCCTGAGTTCAAGGCGCCATGCCGCTACGCCGCAGAATGGTTGGCGAAGGAGCTGACGGAAATCGGCATCGAAGCCTCTGTGCGGGATACGGCGGGACATCCCATGGTCGTCGGCCACAAGAAATCCGGAAAGCCAGGGCCGCACGTACTCTTTTACGGGCACTACGACGTGCAACCGGTGGACCCGCTCGAGCTTTGGAAGAATGACCCGTTTGAGCCCAGCATCGAAACCAAGGATGATGGCACTAAGATCATTGTTGCTCGAGGTTCCTCTGACGACAAAGGTCAGTTGATGACCTTCGTTGAAGCCGCACGTGCATTTATCGCCGAAACAGGCGACTTGCCCGTTGATGTGACCATCTTGTTCGAAGGTGAAGAAGAATCCGGCTCTCCCTCTCTTCAGCCCTTCCTGCAGTCACACAAGGACGAACTGTCTTGCGACCTCGCCCTCGTCTGCGACACCGGAATGTGGGACGCTGAGACACCGGCCATTGCAGTTATGCTGCGTGGCATGGTTGGGGATGAGATCATCGTCAGGGCCGCCAGCCGGGATCTCCATTCGGGCATGTATGGCGGTTCCGCACAGAACCCAAACCACATTGTGGCAGATGTTATTGCAGGTCTTCATGATGCAAACGGCAAGGTTACCCTGCCCGGCTTCTATGACGGCGTCATCGAAATGCCGGAAAATGTAAAAGCACTTTGGGAAACACTCGGTTTTTCGGTCGAGGAATTCCTCGGCGATGTCGGTCTGAAATATCCGCGTGGAGAAAATGATCGTACACCGCTGGAGCATCTTTGGACACGGCCAACCGTTGAAGTGAACGGCATGTGGGGCGGCTATCAGGGAGCCGGCTCGAAAACCGTGATCCCGGCCGAAGCGCACGCCAAGTTCACTTTCCGCCTTGTCGGTGATCAGGACCCGGACAAGGTTCAGGAATCATTCCGGGCCTATGTGCGTTCGAAAATCCCTGAAGACTGCAGTGTTGAGTTCATTGCGAAAGACGGCAGCCCGGCCCTCAGGCTTGATTTCGACATGCCCGCCCTGGAGAAAGGCAAACGAGCGCTGCACGACGAATGGGGCAAGGACACAGCCCTCATCGGCATGGGAGGGTCAATCCCGATCGTCGGCGACTTCAAACGCATGTTGGGCATGGACACGCTGATGATCGGTTTTGGACTGGAAGACGATCAAATCCATTCCCCGAACGAGAAATACAATCTCACCAGCTTCCACAAGGGCATTCGCTCGTGGGCGCGTGTCCTCGATGAATTGTCGAAAGATTGAAAACCTGATCAACGGCCGAGCCGATGGTCGGCTCGGCCCAGTGTCATGGAGAAGGCATTCATGAAATCCATCTGCGTTTTTTGCGGCTCCAGCTATGGCGCTCAGGAGGCCTATGGCCTCTCTGCCAAGGAAACCGGCCGCGTGATTGCGGAAAACGGCTATCGGTTGGTCTATGGCGGGGCCAAGGTCGGTCTGATGGGAACAGTCGCGGATGCCGCCCTGGAAGCAGGCGGTGAGGTAATTGGCGTATTGCCGCGCTCGCTGCAGGAGAAGGAAATCGGCCACGAGGGCTTGAACGAGTTATACCTTGTCGGCTCCATGCATGAGCGCAAGGCACTCATGGCTGATTTGTCGGACGCGTTCATCGCCCTCCCCGGCGGCGTCGGCACTCTTGAAGAAATCTTTGAGGTCTGGACCTGGGGGCAACTTGGCTATCACCAAAAGCCCTGCGGATTTTTGAATATTGCAGGATATTACGATCAGCTGGTTGCGTTCCTTGATCATCAGACCCAGGAAGCTTTCACGAAAAAGACGATGCGCGACATGGTTCAGATCTCCGACTCGCCGTTGGACCTGATTGGGAAATTCGAGAATTATAGTCCTCCATCAACCCCTAAGTGGATCAAGAGGGACGAAACCTGACCAACCGCCTTGCCTGATACCGCCGAGCCGCTAGGGAAAGCGATACGAACTGTCCACAGGGGTGCGACCGGTCTTTGCAAACAAGACGTTAGTTGCTAAGTCCTCTGTCATTCTCGCGCACTATTGTGCCGCAACACCCTGTTCGAGATGGTTTTATGCGTTTCAGTGCCGTCGCTTTTGCATGTCTATTTGCTCTTATTGGAACCGCTTGTTCCCCGACTGCCGACCTCGACGGGACTTCCGGGCGCTTGGTTCGCACGTCGGATCTGACCCTTGTTCAGATTACGGAAGACAGCGTTGGCGGTATCACGCCCGAAACTGCTTATGGATCAAAGTCGATCGAGAGCGCCTTGCCGGGATTCACGACGGAAGGCATTCAGACCGCCGTTGAGAACAACACCGAGTGGGCACTGGCCGCATTCAACAGTGATGGTTTTCAGGTCCTTCAGGTTTTCAAAGGCAACAACGGCAAGATCCGCACCGTGCATGGCGTCACCCACCATTTGCAGGGCCCCAATGGCGAGCGCATCGGCATGACCTTTTCTGAAGTGGGTACTGCTCGTTCCAACTGCCGAGTCGGCAAAAATCTTTGGCGTGGCATGGCCATTTGCAAGTCACGCGGACATCCGAACGTTCAACTGGTCTATGCGATTCCCGGCTACCAGGGCCCTTTCGACCAACTGCCCCCATCCAAGGATTTGTTTGACGCTGAAATGCAGCGAATCCTTTGGACGCCCAAGAGCTGACAACTGCGTGGATGCCAATTGCCGCGGCCTAGTTGGCAATCATTTGAGAAGCCGCTTCAAACATGTGGCTCCGACTTCACCATGACTTCGCCGACAGGCCGCCAGACGTTGCGCATCTTGAGTGTCTTTTCGGCCGTGTCCGCCAGATCCATCAAAATCGGCATACCCCGCTCCTGAATGAACGGAAGGGACTTTACGTCACCACCTGTCCAGGGAAGGAATGGATTTCGGCGCATATGCCAATGGATCTCAGAGCGAACGGTCGGCTTGTCGGAAGGCGTACGACCGTGAAAAGCAAAGGTATCGGCGACCACAAGCGTGTTCTCAGGAACCGCCATCTTGACCGGTTGCGGCAGACCAAGGTCTGATAGTTCTTCCCGCTTGATCCGGAACGAGCCACTCGCGTGGTGTGACCGTGGATCCCTTGCAGCTGTCAACGAACACTCGTACTCCCAGTCGAGACGATCTTTGGTCAGCTTGTGCGAGCCTGGCACAAAGAAAAAGGGACCATCCTCTTCACCAACATCTTGAAGAAAGAGCCAGGCTTTTGAGGTGGCATGAAACGTGTCGGCATGCGCATCTGACTGAGGGTCTTTCTTCTTCACCTTTTGCGGCTCAACCAGCACAGTCTGAATAAAACTGAGTGGATGTCCGCCTTGCGAGGCCGCGTAGCGGATCATGTTAAGCGCGCGCGAGTCGCGAACGGCTTGTGCCAGCGCCGGGTTTTTGCTCAGAAGCGACGGCGGCAGCATGGTCATCCGCGTTACCGCCTGCCCTTGCCGCATCTCGCGTGCTTCCAGCGCCTGATTGAATACTTCTTCCTTTAGCTGAGCGTAGACCTCGGCAGGTAGGAAATCATGTACGAGAAAGTAGCCGTTTTCGTCGAAAAAAGCGTGCTCTTCCGGAGCAACAAGTCGTGCAAGACGAGCCCTGCGAGCCGCAGCCATGTTTGCAGCCAGTTTCACCCGCTTTTTATGCAGCCCCCAGGTATTCAGGCGTTTACTGCCAAGCAGCGGGTTTTTCCGAGGCGACTTGTCAGTCCCTGCCAGCCCAAGAACCCATAGCGGAGCTTTCAAATAAGAAAGGGGTGTCATGCTGTACCTGAAAAATCGTTGATCGAATTCGATGTTATTAACACGGCATCAGGTGAAACTGACAAGTTAGAATGAGCTTCCAGCCGGATTTTGATCACACCCTGCCGATGAAGCGTCATGGTTCTCCCTTTTGCGGCAGTGACCTTTGCCTTTACCTGCGCTAAGCGTTGAACCATGGCACAGACATTCGACCCTTCTCGCCTTCTGCAGGATCTAAAAAACGGCAAACGTGCCGCACTCGCCCGCGCGATCACTTTAGTGGAATCAAAAAAGGCAGATCATCGACACCTGGCACATCAGCTCATTCAGGATCTTTTGCCCCTGACAGGCAGGGCCATAAGAATTGGCATAACCGGTGTCCCCGGGGTCGGAAAATCAACAACGATAGACACGCTCGGATCCAATCTGACGCATGCTGGTCACAGGGTCGCCGTTCTGGCGGTTGATCCCTCTTCCACCCGTACCGGGGGATCGATCCTTGGCGACAAAACACGGATGGCACGTCTCGCGGTAGACGAAAATGCCTTCATTCGCCCGTCACCGTCCGCCGGAACGCTTGGAGGCGTTGCCGCCAAAACACGGGAAACGATGCTTCTTTGTGAAGCGGCAGGCTTTGACGTCATTCTGGTTGAAACCGTTGGCATCGGCCAATCGGAAACCACTGTTGCGGATATGGTCGATTTCTTTTTGGTTCTGATGCTGCCAGGCGCCGGGGATGAACTTCAGGGTATCAAAAAGGGTGTCCTTGAGATCGCGGACATGATTGCCGTCAACAAGGCTGAAGGCGAAGGTGCTCTTAGAGCCCGGTCGGCAGCTTCGGACTATCGGGCTGCTCTGCACATTCTTGCACCGAAGTCCCCCAACTGGTCTCCGCCTGTCGTCACAATCTCGGGCCTTGCGAATGAAGGCTTGCGAGAATTGTGGCAGCAAGTCCTTCACTATCGAGACAAGATGCAAGCAACTGGTGAATGGAACGACAAGCGCAGCCGGCAACAGGTTGCCTGGATGTGGGATATGCTGCAGCAGCGCATGATGGAGGCGCTCAAGACCAATTCGAAAACTGCAGGCCGCCTGAATCATCTGGAAGAGAGTGTGAGGGCTGGAAAAACGTCCGTCTCTCTTGCTGTGGATGAGTTGGCGGGTTTGATCGGTCTGGAGAATTAAGAGCCAATGTGCAGAGCGAACAAAACAATCCTTGTGACTGGCTTTTCGCCCTTTCCCGGAAGCCCTGTCAATCCGACGGAAATGTTGATGCACCGACTGCCAAAACGGCTGGGTCGAAAACATCGCGGTGTGTCCTTTGTCTTTGAGGTCTTGCCGACCACTTGGGCAGGACGCGAAATGGAGACGGCTCGACTGCGCCGATCTGTAAAGCCTGATGCGATCATTCATTTCGGCGTTGATGGCACACGCCGCACAATCAACATTGAAACACGGGCCGTGAACCAGGCCGTGCGAGTGCGCCCGGACGCCGTCGGAGTTAGCCCCAGGCAACCGGAACTTCAGGCTAACGGCGAAAGATCGCGAAGCTCGACACTGCCAGCACGTGCCTTGCTTGAGGCGGCCAGAAGCAGTGGTGCACCGGTTAGGCTGTCCAACAACGCCGGTACTTACCTTTGCAACGCAACCCTTTGGGATTCCATCGGCTCAGGCATTCCAAGCATCTTCATCCACGTGCCAACGCTTCCCAAAGGCAAGATCGACACGCGCCCTTCCCTCCCATGTCTTGAGGATGCAGCGGTTCGTATTCTGCAAGAGACCGCAAGGCGTTTGCAAAGCAGCTGATACGGATTTGCGATTGTCGTCGCAGCAACGGACCTAGCGCCCCTCCTGGTCAAGCAGTCGCTCGACCTGACGGATACAGTCGCCGGCCATTTGCCCTGCCAGACCAGCACGGCCCAGAACTCTCAGACCAAAATAGATCGACAGAATTCCGCGTGCTGTTTCTCTTGCAGCTGCTTCGCTCAAGCGCTGGTCATCTATCAGAGCATGAAAAAAAGCGTTCTCCAGACGATGGACCATGGCCTGCAGTTTTGCTTCCGCTTCCTCGTCCTCAGCCGCCTTGTCGACAAGCGCATTGCACAAAAAGCATCCCAGTCGATCGCCGTTCCGCCGGACTTCTTCAGCAACTTTGCCAAACAGTCCCAGGATGCGGGCACGACCTGATCCCTGATTTGGATCTGTCAGAAAGGCAGCTGTCCCGCTGATGACCTTGTCGTTGTATCTTTCAAGTGCAGCAAGGTAGATGGACTGCTTGTCTTGAAAGGCCTTGTAAAAAGATCCCTTCGTGATCTCCATCGCCGCAAGAAGTTCAGACAAGGAGGCCTGTTCATAGCCGACTTGCCAAAACAGCCCCATGGCCTTGTCCATCGCCTCATCGGCATCAAATTCGCGCGGTCTCGCCATTCTACCTCCAAGATGGGTCACTCACAGACCTGTCACGTGCGATCACAGCCTTGTGTTTTGTACCAATTAGTTCCTAATACTATATCAAACATACCGAACAGAGACAAATATCCACGCGTTGTTAGGAACCAATTAGTTCCTAATTAGTGAGTTACAACCTTCTTTCGTTCGGCTGCTTGTTCAACACACGAACACTTACGTGGGAGAATTCTGAAATGTTCAAAAACCTGATCCGCGGCACAGCAGCTACGCTCGTTGTCTTTGCTGGACTTGTTTCCGGTGCCTTGGCCGCCGGAGCCGATGTCAACGCGACGATTACCGGCCTCGCACTTCGCGGTGTCGACCCGGTCTCTTATTTCACCAACGGCGCTCCTCAGGCCGGCGATTTCCAGATCACCGAAGTACATAACGGCGCAACCTATCGCTTTACTTCGGAAGAAAACCGCGACCTTTTCAAGGCTGACCCAGCCAAATACCTTCCGCAGTACGGTGGCTTCTGTGCCTTTGGTACGGCAATGGGCGTAAAAGTCGATGGCGATCCCGACCTTTGGAAGATCGTTGATGGCAAGCTCTACCTGAACCTTTCCCAGTCCATCCAGGAACGCTGGAACAAGGACATCCCGGGCCACATCACGAACGCCGACACCAACTGGACAGACATCAAAGACGTCTCCCCAAGCGATCTGTGATCCCCTCTTGTCACACTAGGATCGCTTGAAACACCGGCCGGGTGCCCCTCCCGGCCGGTTTTTCTTGTTCAACGTCATCACCAAAGCAGGTTCCGGCACGCCCTTTGCTGAGTTCAGGTCAAACCCTGACATTGCCTCCCATTGTGGGACGCTTGAAAGCAATTGGCCCGTTAGATGACACGAGACTTAGCAAAACTGAGCCGCCGCACGTTTCTTGCCGGGACAGCACTGTGCCTTTCTGGGACAGCTGCCACCGCGCAAATGAAAGTTGCCGACCTCAGGGGATCCATCGATTCCGCGGATCTTGGGCTGCTTCCAAATGCTGCCGACGATCAGACTGCTCAGTTTCAAAATGCTGTTAACAGGGCGGTGGAACGCGGACGCGCGCTCTTTTTGCCTGCAGGAACCTATCCAGTCGCCAATCTTCGCCTTCCCTCCGGCACACTGATTGTCGGTGTCCCTGGGCGAACGCGTCTTGTCTATCAGGGCGGGGGCGGCCAGTTGGTGCGTGCCGAAGGCGTTACGAATATCGGTCTCACCGGCATAACTTTCGACGGCGCGAACCGCTCGATCGGTGATTTCACGGAAGGCTTGCTGCATTTCATCGGCGTGCGCAATCTGGTGATCGACAACTGCGAAATCGCGGGCTCAGCCAAAATGGGTGCCGTCTTGGACCGGTGTTCCGGGCGGGTTGAAAACTGCCGGATTTCGGGCGCAGCGGAAGCCGGCTTGCGTTCCAACGAGGCTGCCGGCCTGGCCATAACCGGAAACACTGTTACCGACTGTGCCAATGGCGGGATCTGGGTCCATCGCTGGCGTGAGGGCGAAGACGGAACAATCGTCTCCGGAAATCGGGTTGAACGCGTCAGCGCCAGATATGGCGGTACCGGTCAGTTCGGCAACGGTATCAATGTATTTCGCGCCCACGGTGTGATGATCGCCAACAACCGGGTCGCGGATTGCGCGTTCTCAGCAATCCGGTCGAACACCGGCTCGAACGTTCAGATTATCGGCAATTCATGCTTGCGGTCCGGCGAAACCGCGATCTATTCGGAATTCGGATTTCAGGGCGCTGTGATTTCCAACAATATCGTGGACGGTGGCACGACTGGCATCTCCATTGCCAATTTCATGGATGGCGGACGTATGGCTGTTTGTTCCGGCAATCTCATTCGCAATATTTCCGAAACCGGTCTCTACCCGCCGGAAGTCGCCGGCTTTGGTATCGGTATTGCCGCAGAAGCGGATACGGCCTTGACCGGGAACATCATTGAAGGCGCACCCAAGTTTGGAATGATGCTGGGATGGGGTCCTTATATGCGCAACGTGACGGCGTCACAAAACGTTCTCAGAGACTGCGGGACGGGCATTGCCGTGACAGTCGTTGATGGCGCAGGGCCTGCGGTGATCACCGGCAACATCGTTCAGGGTTCGAAACGAGGCGGCATCAACGGATTTCGCTGGCTGGAACGCGCCACGGGCGAATTGAACAACAATTCCGAGTTTTCGAACCTGACGGTCAACGGCAATCAGGTCGCCGCTTGAAAGCGCTAACGTTTAGCTAAGCGCAAATCGCAAGGACAGACAGGATAATCCCCCGTCGACCTTGCGCGCTTCATGTGTTGGCAGGACCACAGTTTTAAAGCCAGCTTTCTCAATCGCTGCCAGCGTTCCCGGGTATCCCTCGGGCACGAGAACAACCTCGTTCACCCGGATCACATTGGCAGCATAGTCCTCGCCTTCAGGCACAATCACGACCTGCCTACCGTCGAAAAACCCGCTCTCGGCCATGACACGTGTTGCAAGGATCACGCCGTCGCCAAGTGTGGAACAAGCCGTCTTGAAATGAAGAACTCCCTGGGGAGTTTCGCAAACTGCTGCGCGATACCCCCAATCACCCAGCAATTTCGCAAAGGCGTCAGCTCCGTCACTGTCAGTCCGGGCTGAAAGACCTATCAGCATAGTGTCGTCAAGCATCAGAACGTCGCCACCATCCACATGGCCATTGCCTGGCAGCACCTCCACCTTTTCAAAATGCCTTTCCAGCGCGGCACGGATCTCCTTGCCTTCACCCAACCGGCTCTGTGTTCCAGGCCGCAGCTGGATGGCGGCATTCGGCAGACAAAATGCGGGATCTTCGACAAAACAGCTGTCCGGAAAGGCCTCAAGCGCAGGTAAAACATCGACACTCAGGCCTGCCTCTTGAAGAGCCTTGACATAGAGCTCATGCTCTTCGCGAAATTTTTCACCGCTCGGGTCACCGCTATCGACCGCCCGGATACCGTTGGCAACACTGTTGGCAGGCGTTCGGGTAATCGCATGTGTAAACTGAAATGACAGGCCGGGGCGGTGCGTCATAACGGAACTCCAATGAACAATACTTCTGCCATCACAGCCATTCGAAAGGCTGAATTGCAAGACGCAGCAGCCCTGAAAACGTGCATTGAAAGGGCCTATGCACCAGTAAGAATGAAGCTCAGCGATCTGCCGGATGTTTCTGCCGGAATTGATGAGGACATCGCCGAAAACGAAGTGTTCATCGCAGAGACCGACAACCGCATAGCAGGCTGCGCAATTCTTTCCGTCAACGGACGCATCTCTCATTTGACCAACATTGCCGTTGACCCTGATTTCAAGGGACAAGGCATTGGCAAGGCGTTGATAGCCGCCGTCGAAGACGCGGCGAGAACGAAAAAAATCCTCGCAATCCACCTTACGACCCACGTTGCAATGCCGGAAAATGTCGCGCTCTACAGCCGATTAGGCTGGCAAGAGACACAAAGAGCCGGCAACAAGGTCCTGATGGAAAAGAAACTTTAGAGGCCCTAACACCAGTTAGGGCAACGCAGTTTTTAGGGCGCTCAATAACTCGTCTGTCGGCTTCATATGTCCCGCCTGTACGCCCCTGCGTGTCAAAATGGGCGGATTGACGAGACTGTCCAGAAGCGCCGCCTCTTCCTCGTTGAGTTCAAGTACGGCTTCCAGAATGGTGGCCATGATGACCTCTGCGGCCCGTGTTGCTCCGTCGTCGCATTTGAGCGCTATGCCGAAGCCAAGCTCAGGCACCGAACCGCAAAAAACACCTTCCGCTCCGGTTTTAACCAGGACGCGTCCGCGAAAGCCTTCCATGACCTTGGTACAGAAGCGATCGGCACCGGCCACCATATAGGGCTCATTGATGCAAGCGTTGTAGATCCGCTCGGCAGCCTCGGCTCGAAGTGGTTCAAGTCCCTCACCTGTTCCAAAGGATGCAAATGCGCGTGCAAGCCCTGTCAAAGGTGAGGCATAGGTCGGAATGGAACACCCGTCCGTGCCGCAAACGTCCTCGGAAAGAGTGGCACCTGTAAGCTGTTCCATCACCAGGCGGACTTCGCGCTGAACGGGATGCCCAGGCTCGACATAGCCACGCGTGTCGACACCCATGACCTTTGCAAGACCCAGAAAACCGGCATGCTTGCCAGAACAATTGTTGTGCAGTCCGGTTGGTGTTTCGTCGGTCAGGATCAGCTTTGCCGCGTCTTCCATACGCTGCGGCCATTGCGGCCCGCATTCCAGATCGTCTTCGGTAAGGCCTGCTTTCATCAGCATAACCTTGGCCGAGCTTGCGTGCACTTCTTCCCCGCTGTGCGAGGCGCAGGCTAGCGCCAGCTCCGCATCGCTGAGGTCCAGTGCGTCAGCGGCGCCGGATTCAACAAGCGGGATTGCCTGAAGGGCCTTTATCGCGGATCTTGGAAAAACCTTCGCATCGACATCCCCAATGCTGCACACGATGTTGCCGGAGGCATCTGAAATCGCGACACAGCCACGATGCAGGCTCTCGGTGAGATTGCCGCGTGTGACATCGACCAGTACCGGATTGTCCATAAAGTTTCTCATCTTGAAAACATGTCTTTTCAGGCTAGGCAGATTCGGTTTGTGCTGCAGTCAAAAAAGTTCTTAGCCGCATGAGCGCTTCGTCGATCACCGCATCCCGCTTGCAAAAGCAAAACCGGATGAAGCCGGTCGGAGCTTCACTGCCATAAAAGGCGGACACGGGAACGGCTGCAACACCAGCGCGCTTGACCAGTGTTTCACAGACTTCCACATCCGTCGCCCCGAGACCGAGATTGCTGACATCACAGGTCAGAAAATAAGTGGCCGCGCATGGAAGAACAGAAAAACCGAGGTCGCTGAGGCCCCTGGCCATCCGATCCCGTTTTTCGGACAGGTCTCGCACCAGACCTTCAAAGTAGGCATCATCTTTGCCAAGGCCAAACGCAACGGCTTTTTGCAGGTTCGGCGGAGTTGTGAACGTGACCCATTGATGGGCCTTCGCAATCGGGTCGATCAATGGCGCTGGTCCGGTGATGTATCCCACCTTCCAGCCGGTCAGAGAAAAGGTCTTGCCGGCGGAGCCGATACGCAGCGTGCGCTCGCGCATACCGTCAAAAGCCATCAACGGCCTGTGTACCGCCCCATCAAAAACAAGATGTTCGTAAACTTCGTCGCATATGGCGTAGGCATCATGTTCTTTGCAAAGGTCTGCCACCAGCTGAAGTTCCTCGTCGGAAAAAACCTTCGCTGTCGGGTTCATTGGATTGTTGATCAGGATAGCTTTTGTCTTTTCGGAAAAAGCGTCGCGCAGAGCCGCCTCGTTCAACGACCAATCCGGAGGCGTCACCCTCACCCGAACGGGAACTCCGCCCGCTTGCCTGACCAGCGGCAGATAACAATCATAGAGCGGTTCGATCAGCACAACTTCATCGCCAGGCGAGACCAGTGCGAAGATGCAGTCCGCCAAGGCTTCCGTCGCACCGGAAGTCACAATAACTTCACTCCCGGCGTCGATATCGAGGTCGTAGAACCTTTTGTTGGCTGCAGCCACGGCTTGACGCAATTCAGGAAGACCCAACATCGGCGGGTACTGGTTGGGACCATCAACAAGCGCTTGAGCTGCCTTTTGACGGATGTCTTCAGGCCCATCGACATCAGGAAAGCCTTGACCAAGGTTCACCGCCTTATGGGCCATGGCAAGCCGGGACATGGTCTCGAAAACGGTAGTATCGATACCGGTGAAGACAGGATTGGTGGGCTTCATATTTCCTCCCGCAGATCCGGCGTTTCTACTGTGCACCAGTCTCGCCGTCGAGCCCTTTGTCATCCCTCGGCTCATGCTTTGCCGCAATGAACACTGGATTGATGGAAGCATGGTTTGACTCCGGCCTAACCACGGCATCTGATACCCGGCATTAAGAAGTCGCTGCGGGAGACGGTCTATGCTGAGCGTGATCATTGGAATTCTGGCCATTGTAATCGGAGCTGCCGCGTTCATGCGCCGGACCGGAGCACCCCTTGGCAGTCACCGTCTCTTGAGGTTCGTCAGCAGCCGTGCCGTGGGTGTCGTCATGATACTGATCGGCGCATTCATGCTGATGTCGACGTCCTTTATTCTTGTCGACGCAAACGGCGTCGGACACTTGAAACGGATTTACGCCTTCAAGGAATTGCCTGAAGGCCGCATCATCGCGCTGGATGGAGAAAAGGGCCCACAGGCGCAGATCCTTGGTCCCGGATTTCATTTCATACCGCTGGTCCGCGTTCTCTATGACTTCGAAGAGTGGGACGTTGTGACCATTCCTGAAGGCTATTACGGACAGCTTACGGCCCTCGACGGAAGCGCCATGCCGACGGGAATGTTCATGGCTCCGGCCATTTCCGATGCTGATGTCGGGGATATGCTCAAGGCAGATAGCTTCCTGACGAAAGGGGGAATCCGCGGACCGCAGGAAACGGTTTTGAAGCCTGGGCAATATCGCCTCAATCGCTACCTGTTTGATATTCGCCTGGATGAGAACACCGACGCGACCATTATTCCAGCCGGTCATGTCGGCGTTGTAAAATCCAATGTCAGTCAACCCGGCATCAACTGTGTCGAAGAGGAAGTATCTGCGTCTGCTGTCTCGCGCGAAGCTCTCACAGTTCCTCTCGTCCCACGTGGCTGTGTCGGTATCTGGAAAGACCCTCTCTTTCCGGGCGCTTACTACCTCAACCGCCAGGCCTATGAAGTCACGCTTGTCGACACCCGTGTTCAGACCTGGGAATACAAGGGCGGATACACGAAGCGGATCATTGACCTTTCCGTCGATCAGCAAGGCAATATCCAACAAAACGAGCGCTCCGTTCAGGAACGGATCCCTGAGGAAGCCGCGGACCGGGCTGTCTTCGTCAAGGTAGAAGGATGGGACATCCCGCTTGAACTCAGAGCCTTGGTTCAGGTCGACCCTTCCAACGCTCCTGTCGTTGTCGGATCGGTCGGTGGTCTGGGAGAAATTGAAAACCGGATCCTGACGCCGGCCATTCGCTCGATCGTGCGAAATGTCGCTGGCGCTTCCATCAGGGTCCCGGACAAAAATGCGGACGGAACCGCAACAGAGCCGCAAACTTATACCCTCCGGCCGACGCGCGTGCTGGACCTGATCGAAAACCGGGATGCTCTGGAACAGACCATCGAGCAGCAGATCAAGGTGGAAGGCAACAAGGCCGGCGTCGACATCAGGGAGATTCGCCTTGGTGAACCAGCAATCCCGCCGGAACTGCTGGTGTCACGCCTGCGCGTTCAGCTCGCCGATCAGTTGTCGACCGCATATGAGCGCGAGACCGACGCTCAGCAGAAACGCATTGAGACCGAACAGGCCCGCTCCACGGCAGATGAGCAACCAAGACTTGTGGAAGCCCAAATTGCCGTTCAGGTCGCAAACCAGCGTGAGCAGGAACGTGCTGCGCTTGGCCGGGCTGAACGGCAATATCTGGAAGAACTTGCCAGAGGCCAGCGGGCTCAGGTGGATGTGCTCGGCCAGGACCGCGTAGCACTGCTGCAAGCTCTCGAAAAACTGCTGACGTCTCTGGAACGCAAGCCTGAACTTGTTGGGCTGGTCGGCAAGCTGGTCCCGAACACGGTTGTGGGTGGCGACAGTGGCTTTGCAGGTGCAGCAGCCCTTCTCGGCGCCAGTCTGGGCGGAGTTCAGGGACAGACTTCAAATCCCGGCCGTCCTGCAGCCCAGCAATAACTCAGAACAAGGCACGCCTTTAAGATGGCCGTTGCAAAGTTATTGAGACCGCCAGACCGTTGTTGCAAGTCTCGGATCCGTTTTGATTGTTACGCCGAGACCGGACTGCCTGAAAGCTGACAAAGACTGGAAATTTCGGAGAAGAAATGAATTCCTTGAAAGCACTTTTTGCGATCATCCTCATTTTGGGCTCTGCGAAAGCCGTGTCCTCGCAGGAGGTCGGCGAAAGCGAATTTGTTTATGTGTCGGACCTTGCAAGTACGGGATATGAACCCTTTGCGGTCAGCAGCACCGCATCGGCCAGTTTCGGCATGAAAAAGGGAGCCACGATGTATCTCTGCTTCCTTGCCGACAACGACGCGCGTTCCCTGAAACGCCGCGAGGTCATTCGAAAAACCTTCGAGGACGAAAACGCGCCCAGAATTCTGCCAAGCATTCCCGTTGTTTGTGTTCTTGCTCAATAGCATCGAGATTTCAGAATCAATTCAGGCTTGGATCCCTTGGCTTGCCTGAGGATTTGTCGCAACAGTTGCGAATACCCTTGAAGCACTTCAATCAATTGACATGAAGACTTGAAATCCAGTGTTCATCTGAGGCAAGCTCGGCGGAATTTTAAAGAGTTTCAAAGACCACTGCTTTTGGCCGCGATCAAGATTTTATAGGTCTACAGAAGCACTTACCTCAAAAAGACCGACTGGCACTTGCGGCAATTGAGGGTGAAACCTTGCGACCGGACCTTGCAAGAGGTGGACAACTGCATGGCTGCTATCCACTCACAGTCTTGCTGCATTGCGGAAAATCGACTACAACGCCCTAAATTGATTTAGGTCAATAGTCTTGCCGTTTCCGGCTTGGGCGGACCTTCACCAGCAAACATATACAAAGTGGAGCATGTCTTGACCGCACGTGCCGAGGCCGTTGCGCCTGTGAAATCGACAAAACTCGATGCTTCGCGCATCAAGACCGAGCTGCTTGCGGGACTGACCGTCGCACTGGCTTTGGTTCCTGAAGCCGTGGCTTTTGCCTTCGTTGCCGGCGTCAATCCGCTGGTCGGCCTCTACGCCGCCTTTTTCGTCGGATTGATCACTGCCTGCATCGGCGGCCGTCCCGGCATGATCTCCGGTGCAACCGGCGCACTTGCCGTCGTCATGGTTTCGCTGGTCGCCCAGCACGGTGTGGAATACCTGTTCGCCACTGTCGTCCTGATGGGTATCCTTCAAATTGGTGTCGGTCTGCTGAAATGGGGCAAATTCATTCGAATGGTGCCGCACCCGGTTATGCTCGGCTTTGTCAACGGACTGGCGATCGTGATTTTCCTGGCACAGCTCGGGCAATTCAAGGTTCCGGACGGTGCTGGAGGCCTGACATGGATGACCGGTTCGCAGCTCTATCTCATGTTTGGTTTGATCGCCCTGACGATGGCCGTGATCTGGCTCTTGCCGAAGGTCACAACGGCGTTCCCGGCGCCCCTTGCCGGCATTCTGGTTGTCTCTGCACTGGTGCTCGGCTTCAATCTGGACACGCGCTCTGTCGGCGATCTTGCCTCCATTTCAGGCGGCCTGCCGGAGTTTCACATTCCGCTGGTGCCGCTGAACCTGGAAACGCTGCAGATCATTCTGCCTTACGCCGTCATTCTGGCGGCAATCGGCCTGATTGAATCGCTGCTGACACTGAACCTCGTCGCGGACCTGACGAACACGAAAGGCGGTGCCTCCAAGGAATGCCTTGCCCAGGGTACGGCAAACGTTGTTACGGGTTTCTTTGGCGGTATGGGTGGCTGTGCCATGATCGGCCAGTCGATGATCAACGTGAAGTCCGGCGCTCGCACCCGCATCTCAGGTATTGCAGCTGCCCTTTTCCTGCTGTCATTCATCGTTGTCGCATCCCAGTTGATTGAGCAAATTCCTGTCGCTGCCCTCGTGGGTGTGATGTTCATGGTGGTGATCGGCACGTTTGCGTGGGCCAGCTTGAAGATCGTTCACAAAATCCCTCTGACAGACGCGCTGGTGATGGTCATCGTGACCGGCGTAACGGTCTATGCCGACCTTGCAGTCGCCGTTGTCGTTGGCGTAATTATTTCGGCTCTTGCTTATGCCTGGAACGCAGCCAGCCGTATCAGCGCGCGCATTGGCAAGAGCAAGGAAGGCTGGAAGGTCTATCGCCTGTCGGGCCCCCTCTTCTTCGGCTCCACGACCGGCTTTGTTGACCTCTTCAATCCGCAGAACGACCCTGACGATGTGGTTGTCGACTTTATCGACAGCCGCGTGGTCGATCACTCGGGACTGGAAGCGATCGACGCCCTGGCCTCAAAATATGAGGCCGTCGGCAAGCGCCTTCATCTCAGGCACTTGTCTCCGGATTGCCAGCGATTGCTCGACAAGGCGGGCAACCTTGTTGAAGTCTCCGTCCTGGAAGATCCCGATTACGAGATTGCGGTTGACTACGGGCATACGTTCGATGAACCCGAACCGGCCAAAACAACCTGATGCATTAGATGCAAAAATCGAATTGCGTTTGAGACCCGCGGAACCATTCTGCGGGTCTTTTCTTTGATGACCCGCTTTTTGCCCATCGGTGAACCGCACCCGGGCCCGTATTTGAAATTGACTGCCCAATCGCGTTCACTTGTTGTCGGCAATCTGCGAAAAAGACGATGAACGCACGGAATCGGGGCAAATTGTGTCGCAGCGCAGAAAACTCTTCATCACACCGACTTTGGCAACAGTGATCGGTTCGTTCGTTCTGATAACAGCGGCCGCAATCCTGATCATCCAGGCCATGACGTCTTCCAAAGTGGTGCGCCAACTTGGCGGTGAGCTTGTCGACATAGGCATGGATTCTGCAGAAGTCGCCTTTGTTGAACAGCTTTATGCCGTGACCGTAACCGCTGAGTATTCAAAGGTCTCGGCAGAGCGGAACGAGCTTTCCTTCGACAAACCGGAATTGCCGATCGCGTACCTCTACGGTGCTCTGGCACCACTGGAACAAGTGTCCTTCATGGTTCTGGTCGACCCCACGGGAAAAGGAGTTGATGTCGACAGAGGCGATGCTGACGGGACCCTGCTTGGCGGTGAAGTCGATCTTGCAGCAGAGATTCCCATCCTCATGCCCATGATCGAACGCGCCGCGAAGCAAAAGGAGGCTTTCTGGAGCGAAGCCATCTACATGCCAAACCGCGAGCACACCTATTTCGTGTTCACCCAGCCGCTATACAAGGAAGGACGCCATATTGGCACGATGCTCATCGGCACTTCGCTGGAGAGAATTTCCGAGATTTCCTGGTACATCTCGACCGATGACATCACGGTTTTCCTGTTGAGGGAAGACACGCACGAAGTCATCGCGCATCCGGACTTGCACAAGAAATTCGATGACTTCAGCAAGGAAACGCCTCTCCTTCATGTCAGACACGTTCCAGACGATTTCCTGAAACACTTCGAGGAGATGCCGAAACTGGACAACGCTTCGTTCGACATCGCCGACGACCTGGACCTGCATGTCGGCTACGACGATGATGGCATCAAACGCTTTGTCATCATCGAAGACAAGAACGACAATCTCCAAGGACTGCCCGTTCGTATCGGTGTTCACTTCCCCGCCCAGTTTCTCGATCAGCCCCTGCACCAGCTGGTGACCGCCGTCGCGGTTGGCACCGGGTTGTTGATGCTGTCGCTACTGGGGGCTGTCGTTTTGGCCAAACGCATCGCACTTCCCATGCGGCGCGCTTCCGGCGCCGCGAAAGACGTAGCAAATCTCAATTTGAATGCAGTCGAACCACTGCCTGCCAGCGTCATCAAGGAACTGGATGACCTTTCGAAAGGGTTCAACGCCATGGTCGGCGGCTTGAAGGCCTTTAATCGCTACGTTCCCAAGACACTGGTTCGGAAGCTCCTAAGCGAAGGACGTGCGGAAGCGCCACCGGAAGAACGAGAGCTAGCAGTACTGTTCACCGACATTGCGGGTTTCACGTCCGCCTCAGAAGGCATGTCGGCGAGTGAAACGGCAGAATTCGTCAATCATCACCTGTCGCTCCTCGGCGAAGAAATCACTCGGCAGGATGGCACGATCGACAAGTATATCGGCGACAGTGTCATGGCGTTCTGGGGAGCGCCGGAACGATTGGACAATCCTGCCGAACCTGCTGTACGCGCGGCTCTGGGTATGGTCGGAGCCATTCGCAAAGACAACGAGGCCCGCGCAATGCGGGGCGAACAGCCCGTTCGTGTGCGGATTGGTCTTCATCTTGGACCACTGGTTGTCGGCGATATCGGGGCATCCGAGCGTGTCAACTACACAGTTATTGGCGACACGGTGAACGCAGCCTCGCGGCTGGAAAGCCTTGGCAAGGAAATTGATCCACAAGCGGATGTGATCATTCTTGCGTCCGAAGAAATCACCAAGAGACTTGGTGATGATGTCACCCTGGAGCCCATCGGCTCCCGCAAAATAAAGGGAAGATCAGAGCCCTTGGTCGTGGTCCGCCTGTTGGCTTAGAAACGCACTGTTCTCATCCAACATGACTTCAGACGGAATTGCAGTTCAGTAAGTCATCATCACTGCAACGATCAGGTAAGTGGCCAGTCCATAAAGGCTCAAGAGACTGACACTCATGAAAAGCCCCCTCAAGCCGTCTCGACCGGTCAGATAACACCTACTATGGCCACAGCGTCCAACGGCAAAGCCTAAAATCCAGACCCAACAGGCCGCAAGTGGCGGGCTCACCAAGCAGAATATCGCCGCCAAAAGCGCAAAATAGACTGTGTTTTCCGTCGCATTGCGATGCGCATTGTGATGACGCTCGAGCTCCTGCCAACCGACTTGCGGAACATCTTCGCGCGCATTGGCACTCGCCTCCCACTCTTCAGGCGTTGCATGCAGCCCGAAACGAACTCTGGTCAGCTCTGTCGCTGTCATCAACCAAGTATGATTGGCCAGCAGAAGCGCTGCGCTGAAGACAAATGCAGAAAGCAAACCGGTTGACGGCAGCCCGATTTCAACAGGCTGAACGCCAAATGCGAAGAAGTTCAGGACAAGCGCGAAAGAAATGAGGACGAACGGATACCCCAGTATGAACATTCGAGCACGCTGTTGACGCGCTTCCGATACACCACTCATCTGAATTCCGCCCCTATCGACTGCAGCCGGCAAATCACCTGTCAAAATGCCGAGAAGATCCTGACTTAGGCACTAACCACGCCTGCGTCCAGTCATCGGCGCAGTATCAACTGAACACGCCAAGCAAAAGTCGATGGATATCTGAACTGAAAACAGTTGAGGCTCAACGAAGCACGTCTGGATGCGAACAAAATCAGCCAATTCCGGCGTCTGCGCAGACCGCTTCACCCGCCCCGGTTCCAGCCTGATCGGCTGCATGAAGTACCTTGTCGAACTTGACGACAGCAAGGACTTTTTCCAGATCTTTCAAGGATATCTGCCGAGCCTTCCATTTCTGGGTGAGCTGGAATTCGAATGCGACATCGCTCAAGTCCTGCTCAAGCTGAAAGGCGAAGGCCTGCAATTCCCCTTCCGCATTGGCAACCGCAACCTTCCAGTAGGACTGCGGGATGCGTACCTTCGTGACACCATCATCATCCACACCGGTGAAAATCGGGTCCTCGGCCTTGAGAACCGGCCCCGCCAAAACACAAAGCTTTTCCGTCTTTGCCTGCTTGAAGATATGATTTTCAAGTTGCCCCCATTCGCCGCCCTCTCGAGATCGGTTGAACCCCTTGACCTGCGGCGTACAGTTCGTGGAGTGGAACGTGTCTCCGTTTGCGAGTTGAACCTCCTCGTATGTCCGGCCCCACACCACGGCGTTGCGCCGGACCACATGGCCTTTGTCAAAAGCTTTTCGGTCTTTGTTAAAGAACCTGTCCGGCAGTTGATGGTCACCGGGTATCCTCGGGTCGGCAAACCACTTCTCGCGATCATTGTCGGACGTGAAGCCGTTAAGGGCCTTCCGATTGTATTTGCGTCCAGGTTCGGGTTTCAGGCTGGATTTACGCGTGTCGACATTGGCCGCGGTGACAAGTGGCATACGTCGAAACTTGTCCATAATTATCGAAAAATGATAATACTTCAGAAGGTTAGACCCATCGTCAAGCTTTGAAACCCGGTCCAGATCGGTCACCTTTGGCACGGGAACATCGAGGCCGATGAAAGACGGGTCATAGCCTGGTCGATTGGTATAGTCGTCATCATGCTTGGGCTCGACCATGCGCTCGACGGCCGGCGCCGCCAGCGGCTGTCCGGCAGGTATTGCAGCCGAAGCCTGCGAACTGGCCATAGACGCTGCACCAACCTGGATGTCTATCGTGATCGGGATGGTCCAACGGCTCGAGCCGCCGGGGCCTCCAGTCTGCACAGGAGCCTGGATCGCACTTCCAGAGTTGTCTTGTGACAGAGCAACCGTTGCGCTTTCTGCTGTTCCATCTGCCTGTCTCCAGTCAGACAACCACGGATTTGGGTCTTCGATGTTGCTAAGCGCGTCCTCTCCGAACTCAAGACCGGCTCCCACGACCTTGTCATCTCGAGACAGTTCATAGGTTGGAACCGCAAAGTTCGCATCCTTGTATCGCCCTGCAAAATGGAGTGCGACGATGTCTCCGGTGATGACGTCCAGAACGAGGCTGCCTGATGCGCCACCAAGCGAACTTGCATCATGAGTTACGCTATTGACCCGGTCACCGTAACTGAGGATTTCACGGCGGCTTTTCAAGAAACCGGGCAACAACCTTTTGACGTCGTAGATGCCCTTGAAGACACGGTTCTGAACCGCGGCGTCGTTGCGCGGGTCAAAGGCTGGATAACCGATCAAGGTGATCTCGCGACCCTCAAGATCCTCGGGCTCCTGCATGGACAAAAGCAAGGGCTCGACGCCGTCCGGAGCTCCTTCAAGCTGCAACAACGCCATGTCCCAGTGCGGGTGGATCATCCGTATGCCGGTTATTTTCGCAAACGCACTTTCCGTCGATCCTGCTTCCTGTTTGTAATCGATCCCAGCAGTTTGACCCGGGCGGAATGCCAGTCCTCTTTCACCCAGTCCTGTTGCAAACAGTTCAGCGACGTGGCGGTTGGTCATGATCAGATCATCGGCAACCAGAAAGCCTGTTCCACCATAAGGAAGATATGGATGGTCCGGCAGTTCGATGCGTCCGGCAGTAGGCAAGGTTTTGAGAATATGACGCCTGATCGTCTCGTTCGTATTGAAATGCACCCAGTCCTTGTGCTGGACGTTGTAGGCGTCATTGGTCACGACAATGGCCGGACGTTTGTCAGGCACGATAATCGCCTCAATCAGAAAGGCTTCTTCTCGGTCGAGGTCTTGGCCGCGGGCCAGTTTTTCAACGGCGGCATGGGCTTTTGCCCGCTCATCGTCGGCGCCGGCAGGGCCTTCATCCATGCCACCACCCATGCGAAGCGTCTCTTCGGGCTGGTCAGCCAGTTCGGCGAGATCTCCGCTGGATAGCAATGTTTCGAGATAATTCTTTAAATCGGGATTTTTCTTTGAAATGGGCATGTCGAGCTCTCCCTTTGCTCTAAAAAGAATGGGTGGCCAAATCCTTGATGATAACTTTCGGTTCAGCGCCGAGAATGCGCCTCAGCATCTCAGTGTTTATCGCGATGTCGTTGTCGAATGATCCGTGACGGACGGGAATTTCAGCGAGGCCGTTCGTGGTTTCGCGGTCTTCAAGAACGCTGAAGGAAGCGTTGATGCGCTTTAATTGCGCAACCCAATCTTCTGCGGATTTCCTGGTAACCCCTGCAAAAATGTCCTTCTCGAAGGCTTCCTTGAACCTGTCTTTCAAGGCCCATTCCAGACCCAGCAGCGGCGTCTTGTGGTCATCCTCAAGCGCCCGGCTGACCAGATAGAGGATGGATTTACCGTAGAGCTGTTCCTTTCCGACGAAATCAGCCCGCTCCAACTCGTCATTCAAGAGGTCGACATGAAGGCCGCCATCCGCGATGACGTGTTTCTCGGTGGTGTGTCCATAGTAGCGACCTGCAAAAGCAATGGTGCATGCAGGAGCCCAAAGCGTCACCGTTCTGACGGGCGGCTTTTTCTTGTCGCCAAGTTTTCGCTGTCTGAGGTCTTCCAGGAAGTGGCCGAGCCAGATCGACCCGGCGGAGTGTCCAACCATATGCAGCTCAAGGTCAGGAAAGTCGTTCAGGAGGGCGCGCACATGTTTGCTGACCTGGCGGATCGCGCCCTCGCCGAGTGCTGCAGAAGCGGCGTTCTGCTTCATCTGGCCCCAGACCGCCCGGCCCACCAATTGACGGGCCGCAAGTTCGAATGTCCTGTCCCGCTTCTCCTTCAAGACATCGAACAGACCTTCGCTTCCGGCACGTCCCGGCCCTTCCGAGAGGTCTGTGGCAAACCGCCTGAAGTGATCTTCGCCGATGAACTTCAGGCTTTCAGCCAGCCCCGTTTTCCAGACGAAGAACACGGGAGCAATCCCGTTGGCCTCAAAACAGGGCCCGAGCTTTTGCGCATGCCTGATCGCTCGGTCTTCCCCGGTCAGGCCGCCATGAGCAAAAAAGACGAGTTTGCGCGCCTTATTGTCCTCCAGCAGCTGCCTGACGTTTTTGAACACAACGGTCAGTCCGTCATGCGCGTCGGCTGCTTCTGGCAATCGGCGCAGAAGCCGACCGTCATTGCCGCTCACAACCGAGTGACGATAGGTCTTTGCCTCGCTCCATCTAGTGACTGTTTCCAGGCCGGTCTCAGATGAACTGCCGCTTGTCTGTTCAGACACCGGAAGGTTGGCAAGTGGGGCACTGGGTTTGACGACAGCGACCTGATCAACCTCAACCGGCGCACCGACGACCGCGACCCATGCATCAAAACCGTTGTCCACCCAATCCTTGTAGGGCAACAGTCCAAAGCCCTTGTAACCCCAGTCCGGCCCCCAGGAATTCTGTACGATGAAGCCGTAACGGTTGTAGCCAACCAGCGCAAAGGCATGACCGCCAGTCGTCTTGTCGCTGGTTCGTTGAATGACCGCCTTCTGCAACGAAGCGCACTTTTTGAGGCTCCAACCGTCATGAACCTTGGCGGAGGCATAGATTGCGTGGGTTTCAACGATTGCAGCCTGCATGTCTGCTATCGAGCGCGAATCCACGCGGTAATATGCGCCCAGTGGACGTTCGATGGCGTCAATTTCCCAACCGTCCTTGGGCGGCACAAACTTGTTGTCGTCATAGGGAAACAGGTCTTTCTTGCAGACACCATGTTTGTGCCAGCCTTTCATGGCTCCTCGGCAACTCGACCCGCTGTAGTCTTCGCCGTCCCACTCGTCGTAGAGTTTGGCATTGTTGTAGAGCATACGCTCACTCACCAGGTGAGGCTTTTCCGCAGCTCTGCCACGCTCGGTTTCCACAAGGTAGCGTTCCCAGAAGACATAGTTGATCACAGCCGCCAGGCCGAACCCGGTGCACGCACCTTCCGAGCCCTGGTTCAATATGTATCCGTCTTCGAGAAATCTCGGCAGAAATTGATCCGCCAGATCTTCCGGCGGATATTGTGGTGGCAGGAACGTTAAAGGCGGACGATAGGGACGATCCCTGAAATCAACCCGGTCGGGTCTTACATCGAGGCCGCGAAGTGTTCCAGAAAATGAATGCTTGACCGATGCCATTACCGATCACCGAAAGTAGTGTAAAAACAAATAAGCTACTTGAGCAGACTAGATCACCTCAAAGACAATCAGCAACCTTTGATAAATAAAATCTCAAAATACAATCTTTTCCTCAACGTCAGGTAGAGCTGAGACCCAAGCCATATCACCTGATCCTCGCCCTGATGTGACGTTGGTTGACCAAATGGGGCCTTCAATCGAAAAGCCCGAAGCGCCACCTCATCAAACAGCGGCGGGAACATCCATCTGCGCCGACAAAACTCGCACTTGATGAAAAGGAACATGTCCCATGTTGAACCGTCGGCACTTCTTGTCACTGTCAGCCGGCCTGGCAGTGGCCACAGCCACCACATCTCTTCCCGCTCTTGCGCAGGACCGCACCAGATCCGGGCGCTTTAAGGGAAAGAGCCATCATGTGACGACGGGCACGCGGAGCTGTCCGGCAGCCGCGTCGTCTTGCAGAGGGATTTTACCTTTGATGGTGCCCCGGACGCCCGCATTGGACTTGGACGGAACGGGCGATACGATCCAGATACGGATCTCGGCGCGTTGAAGAAGTTGAAGGGTCAGCAATCCTACCGGTTGCGCGGTGGTATCGATGTATCCAAATACAACGAAGTCTATGTATGGTGTCGCAAATTCAACGTTCCGCTCGGTGTTGCGAAACTTGGCGGTTAAGGCGGTCAGCGGAAGTGTTTCCCATTTTACCGGGAACACTTCCGCAAAAAGCCTGACATTAGCGTGCTCGGTCCTTCGAAGCTGGTGCTGGTACGGAAGCATTGCGACTGAAAACCACAAAGGCCGCCTGTGCCGCAAGGATCGCGGCAACAACTGAAGCCAGACCAATTCCAAGGTCTGCAGTTTCAGAAAATGGCAATCGGAATGCGAAGTCAAAAAT
The DNA here is from genome assembly GCF_026191725.2 of Roseibium porphyridii. Lineage (NCBI taxonomy): Bacteria > Pseudomonadati > Pseudomonadota > Alphaproteobacteria > Hyphomicrobiales > Stappiaceae > Roseibium > Roseibium porphyridii. Next base: position 2,606,220 of record NZ_CP120863.1, on the reverse strand, counting down.
CTCGATGAAGCTCGCGGTGAAGGCAATGAAAAGACCGCCCGCAATCAGAAGCACACCTCCGTCTCCAGACCGGCTTTCTGACTGAAAAGACTTCGACGCAAGGAAATAACCGAGGACAGCTGCCGAGAAGACAACGGTCGTCAGCAGCAAAATCCCCAAGGTAACGAACATACTCATGGCCCAACCTTTCAACGTTTTGTTGGTGCCGTTCTTTCCGCCTACTTCGAGTTGGAAATCCCGACAGAAAAGATCGTATAGCGCCAGGCAAAATAGATCTGCGCCGCGCGGCAGTTGGGAACCAATTGTGGCAATTTCCGGTTTGGAGAAGTTATTTGGTCTGCCGCAAATCATTAAATTTACGAAAGAAATCTGACCCGTTCCTCCATCCCCGACAGGCGGACGAGGTACCCGCGCTCGACAGGAACCCCGCAATCCATCCCAAGACCTTCTATCGAACCAGAATGTTCCGAAACTGCCACGGGTCGCTCGGATCAATATCTTCGGGAAAGAAACCCGGTCTGTTATCGAGCGGCGTCCAGTCGGTGTAGTACCCTTTGACTGGACCAAGATAGGGAAGCTGGATTTCGAGGCATCGCTTGTAGTCCATCTCATCGGTTTCAACGATACCGGACTGCGGATTTTTCAGAGCCCAGACCATGCCGGCAATCACCGCAGACGTAACCTGCAAACCGGTAGCATTCTGGTTAGGCGCCAGTTTACGCGTCTCCTCTACCGACAGCTGGGAACCGTACCAATAGGCGTTTTTCTTGTGCCCATACAGCAAAACGCCAAGCTCATCGATCCCATCCTGAAGTTCATTCACTTCAAGGACATGCAGTTTGTCCTGGATCTTGCCCGATGCACCAAACAGCTCATGGAGCGACAACACCGCATCATTTGCAGGGTGATAGGCATAGTGACAGGTTGGCCGGTAGCTGACCCTTTTGCCGTTCTCGAGCGTGAAATAATCGGCAATCGAAATGGACTCGTTGTGTGTCACCAGGTAGCCGAACTGTGCTCCTGGCGTAGGGCACCAGGTTCTCACCCTCGTATTGGCACCCGGTTGTTCCAGATAGATGGCCGCATTGCAGCCCTTCTTGTGGCTTTTGGCGTTTTTCGGCTTCCAGGTCTCATGCGTTCCCCAGCCGAGTTCTGCCGGCTGAAACCCTTCTGACAGGAACCCTTCTACAGACCAGGTGTTCCAGAATGTGTTCGCCGGCTTCGGTTGCTTTGCGCGTTGCGTGTCGCGTTCGGCGATGTGAATGCCTTTGACCCCGGTCTTTTTCATCAATTTCGCCCAGTCTTTCTTCGACTTGGGTTCCTTGAATTTCACGCCGGTTTCAGTGGCCACATCGACAAGAGCCTTTTTGACGAGCCAGGACACCATCCCCGGGTTTGCACCACAGCAGGAGACGGCGGTCGTTCCGCCAGGTTTCTTTTTCTTTTCCCGGCGCACGGTTTCGCGCAAGGCATAGTTGGTGCGATCGGCTGCCGTCGCAGTGTCGTCGAAATAAAAGCCGGGCCACGGCTCAACTACCGTATCGATATAGAGCACCCCAAGCTTGCGACACAGCTTCATAAGATCGAGCGATGAGGTATCGACGGACAGGTTGACCACAAATCCCTGTCCCTCGCCTTCGCTCAGCAACGGTGTCAGAACATCTTTGTAGTTCTTCGGTGTCAGTGCCGTCTTCTGAAACTTGTAGCCACGATCTGTTACCAGTTTGGCGTCTGTATCCACCGGGTCAATCACCGTGAGCCGGGTCTTGTCGAATTTGAAATGCCGCTCGATCAAGGGCAGCGTTCCCTTGCCGATCGAGCCTAACCCTATCATCACCACAGGGCCTGTGATGGTTGCATGTACCGGCCAGCTTTTGGTGGCCGCCGCCCGTGGGGAAACTTTTTTAGCAACTGTCTTTCGAGGCGCAGCTTTGGTTGCGGACGGTTTTCCTGCAGCTGTTTTCTTCGCTTCAGCCGGTTTTGCGGCAGCTTGCTTGGTGTTTGCGGGCTTTGCCGCAGCTGGCCTGGTGCGTCCCGGCTTGGCGGCAGCTGGTCTGGTATTTGTTGGTTTGGCAGCAGACGGCTTGGTCGCCGCTGGCTTTGCGCTGGCTGGTTTCGCAGTCCGTGATTGTGCGGTTGCTGTTTTTGCTGCGGCAGGCTTTGTAGCCTGAGGTTTTCTGGCAGCTGCCACTTTTGCAACGCTCTCTTTTGTCGCTGCAGCTTTGGCTGTACCGGTTGCCTTTGATGAAGCGGTCCGCGCTTTTGCAGCCCTAGTTGCCGTTGCAGCCTTTGTCGCGGCTGGTTTTGCCACTGCAGGCTTGGTTGCCGCTGGCTTGGCGGCTGCAGGCTTTTTCTGTGCACTCGACTTGGCAGTATTTGACTTCGCCTGCGCAGGCTGCCTGGCAGCGGTCGTACCGGCGGCACTTGCACGTGTTCCGGAAGCTTTGCTCGCTGCTGTCTTTGGTGATGCGGGCTTTGCTGCAGCAGGCTTTCGGCCAGCACCAGTCTTCGAGGCACTTGTTTTGGAAGCGTTAGGCTTGCCTGCACCGCCTGCCTTAGGACCAGAAGCAGCTTTTGTGCCTGGTGCTTTCGGCGCAGCTGCGGCTTTCCTGGTTGTGGCTGGCTTCGCAGCTGCAGCCTTCGCACCGGCAGCTCTGGATGACGGCGCTTTTGATGCAGCAGTTGGTTTTGTGGAAGCCTGTCTGGCAGGTTGCTTTGCAGCCGCCGTCTTTGCGCTTTGCTTGGCACTGGAGGCTTTGGCTGCTGCAGGTTTGCGCGCAGCGGGTTTATTTGTAGCCGCCTTGTCGGTAGCTGTTTTGGTTGACCGAGTTTTTGCTGCAGCCGTACGCCGCGCAGCAGGTTTGGCGGCAGTTTTGGCAGTCCGGCTTTTCGGGGCGCCGCCTTTGGTATCATCGGTCATATTCAAAACTCCAAATTTCTACGTTTCGTCACAGCGTTGTGTCAGCAACATCAGACGAGAACGTGGCAAAGAAGCGCACTGATTGCACCTTTCTCAAGACTTGACGGTTTTTCCCTGAAATTACAAGTCTTAAACGCATCTTTTTGGGCAAGCACAGCCCACGCCGACCGGTATGGCTGACGAGAACGCGGGTCATGTACATTTGATGGGAAACAGCACGGCCTCCTCTGCGGCGATAGATGGAGAGACCGTGCTGTTGAAGAAATGCGCTGCTGAAGTCAGTCAGATAACAAAGGACGCAAGCGGTGCGAAACCGTTAAAGCCGACTGAGGAATATGTCGTGGTGTAGGCTCCGCAGGCTTCGATCAGGACCTTGTCGCCAATGGAAAGGCTGACCGGCAGCTCATAGGGGTCTTTTTCGTAGAGAACATCAACGCTGTCACAGGTCGGACCTGCAAGAACGCAAGGCGTGGTCCGGTCACCGTCACGCGGGGTCCGGATTGGATACCGGATGGCCTCGTCCATAGTCTCGGCCAGACCGTGGAACTTGCCGATGTCCAGATAGACCCAGCGAATTTCGTCCTGTGCCGACTTTCGCGAAATCAGAACAACTTCTGCCTCGATCATACCGGCATTGCCGACCATGCCCCTGCCCGGTTCAATGATTGTCGAAGGCAGACGGTTGCCAAAGTGTTTTGTCAGCGCATGAAAGATGGCATCGCCATAGCTTGGAACGCCGGGAACATCCTTCAGGTAACGGGTGGGAAAACCGCCACCCATATTGACCATCTTTAGCTCGACACCACGATGCGCCATTTCCCCAAAGACCCCTGCCGCCATGGCGAGAGCGAAATCCCATGCGCTGAGGTTCGCTTGCTGGGAACCGACATGGAAGGAGACACCATGGGCCTGAAGACCGAGCCTGTGTGCATGTTCGAGCACGTCCGGGGCCATCTCAGGGTCGCAGCCGAACTTGCGGGACAATGGCCACTCAGCTCCCGCTCCGTCGCACAGGACGCGGCAGAACACTTTTGAGCCCGGGGCAACGCGGGCGATTTTTTCCACTTCTTCGACGCAGTCAACGGCAAAGAGCCGGACACCGTGTTGGTAAGCGCGCGCAATGTCCTTCTCCTTCTTGATGGTGTTGCCGTAGGAAATACGTTCAGATGCAGCACCTGTTGCCAGGACCATTTCAATCTCGCCGACAGACGCACAGTCAAAAGACGATCCGAGGCTTTCCAGCAACGACAGAATTTCCGGTGCAGGGTTGGCCTTGACCGCGTAGTAGACAGAGGTGTCGGGCAATGACTTGGCAAAGGCCTGAAAGTTTTCCCGCACGATATCAAGGTCAACAACCACACAAGGTCCGTCGTCTTCGCGTCGTCGCAGAAAATCGCGGATGCGCTCACTCATTGGGGGCTCCCCTTTCAATCAAGGCTGCAGAAACGCGCAATCTTCCAGCGCACCGCAGGTTCACGTCGCAGGGTGCTGCGTGACGCACCGGGCCTCCTCCGGGATGGAACCGGAGGCCGGGTTGGACGCAGCGACGGTTGGGCAGCGCAACTGAAAACAGTGCATTGCTTTCCCGCGTCGGGAATGCCGTTGATTGGATCGGAAGTACCGAGCCGCACGTCGGGCAATGATGTAACAAGTGCCTCTTCAGTGACACCGGAGATTGGAAACCCCGGCCGAGACCAAAAAAGCCCTCTTACGTCGTTGCTTTAAGCCGTCCGGATCTTGTCTGCCCCGCCCCTTGGCGGTTTTCCTGGCAGTGACCCCTTAAGAGATGTCCTGTTTCAGCATCCCATGAACGGCCTCGGGCACGTGCGAATTTGGGCGGGGCGTATATGCGCCCGTTTGCTTTTCAGCGCAAGCGGAAATTTGAAATTCCAGAAAAAAGATTGCGCTTTCGTTTCCCGCTTGCCCTAGTCAAAGGTCTTGAAGCAGGTCGCAAGATACTCAGCAAAGACTTTCACCCGGTGAGGCTGCGAACGCCCGGGAGGAAAGAGCATTTGAAGCGGTTGCTTTGGTGTTTTGTGCTCTGGCAACAGCCGGACAAGCCTGCCGGATCGGATGTCACTCATAACGTCAAACTCAGACTTTAGCATGATGCCACGGCCCTCCAGACCCCATTGGCGCACGAGAGCTCCGTCATTGGCTATGAGCGAGCCATCGACACGCACCGACTGCTTTCCATCTCCGGAGATGAACTTCCAGACATTGTCTGTCGATTGACCGAAACGCATGAGGATGCACGCATGTTGCTGCAGATCACGCGGTGTCTCCGGTGCCCCATTTCTTGCAATATAGGATGGTGACGCGCAAACAAGCCTCGGCTTTGCCGGCAGTGCGCGGACGCGCAATGTGCTGTCTCCGATTTCACCAAACCGGACCGCCAGATCAATGCCGAGACCTACGATATCTGCATATCCGTCTGAAAGATGCAGGTCGATGGATATGCCGGGATGCTCTGCCTGAAAGGCGGCGATAGCTTCTGAAACAAGTGTCCGGCCGAGGTCGAGCGGTGCACTCAAACGGATAAGTCCGGAAAGGTTTTGAGCTCCCAGTCTTATGCGGCCATCAAGATCGGCCGCTTCGTCCAGAAGTTGGCGCGCGCCAAGCATGAGCGTGCGGCCTTCTTCGGTCAGACTTAAGGAGCGTGTTGTTCTGTTGAGCAAGGCGACGCCGTAATGCGTTTCCAATGCGGAAAGACGCTCCGATACGGTCGTTGGCGACAAGCCAGTTTGTCTTGCCGCCGCGGCAAGGCTGCCATTCTCAACGATCTTCACGAACAGGGCGATGTTATCGAGTAGCATTATTCGGCATTTCCGGATTATGAAATCGAGAAATGCCTCTTTATCCGTAAATGTCAAGTGATTAGGTTGTCGATACCGACGAACACCAAACAGGAGATCAACAGTGTCCCGACTGACAATTGTCGCCAATATCAAGGCAAACCCGGATCAAATTGACCTGGTGAAAGCCGAGTTGCTGAAACTGATCGAAATTACCCGCGCCGAAGCGGGTTGCATCAACTACGACCTGCATCAGGACAACGAAAATCCCGCACATTTTCTCTTTTACGAGAACTGGGAAAGCCGTGAGCTGTGGCAGACACACATGAATGCGCCGCATCTTGCCGCTTACATGAAGGCAACAGAAGGCGCGGTTGCCGATTTCACGCTCAACGAAATGACCGTGATCGGCTAAAGCCGAAATGACGTCTTGTACAGGGATAACCAGAAGCGCGCGGCCTCCGGTCCCTGTGCAGGCCAACGTGTCTTCAGGTGGAAATTTCTGTGCTATGTACCTGCGATCTAATGGAGGACTTCATGGCTGCGCTTTCTCCCCCGGTTTGCGATTTCAATTGGCCTGCCCCGACATTCGAGTTGCCGGGCACTGATGGCAAAACATATCGGCTCGATGACCTGAAGGGTGAAAATGGCACGCTTGTCATGTTCATTTGCAACCATTGTCCATTCGTGCTCGCGATACTCGACAAGATCGTGCGCGATACTCAGGACCTAAAGGCACTAGGCATCGGGATTGCCGCAATCTGTTCAAACGATCCCGTCGCCTATCCGCAAGACAATTTTGCCAACATGAAAAGGCTCACGGAAACTCGAGCCTTTCCCTTCCCGTATCTGCACGATGAGAGCCAAGCCATTGCCCAGGCTTATGGTGCGGTTTGCACACCCGACTTTTTCGGTTTCGACAAAAGCCTTGGGCTGCAATATCGCGGCCGTCTGGACGCAACACGCATGAATGTCGCGGACATTGACATGCGACGAGACCTTTTTGAAGCAATGAAACAGGTCGCTGAAACTGGAACCGGTCCGCTTGAGCAGATCCCTTCGATTGGTTGCTCCATCAAATGGAAACACTAACGCCATGCAGATCGAAAAGCTCGACCACGTCAACTTGAGAACGAAGCAACTCCAGACAATGGTTGCCTGGTACGAAAACGTTCTGGGACTGAAGTCCGGTTCCCGGCCCGATTTCCCCTTTCCTGGGGCCTGGCTCTATGCGGGCAGTCAGGCGGTCATTCACCTCGTTGAAATTGAAGGCGATCCTGCGGTTGGCTCCGAAAAGGAGCTGAAACTGGAGCATTTCGCATTTACCGCAACAGGCCTTGCGGAATTCGAACAACGTCTAAAGGAAAGCGGTGAAGAATACCGCCGCTCTGGACCACCAGGCCTTGATCTGGTCGCCTTCAATCTTTGGGACCCGGACGGCAACCACATTCACGTGGACTTTCTCTCCAACGGTTGAGCCGCCCAAGCAACTTCAAGGCTTCCGATGTTAAAAGGCTTCTGTGTGGATCAGCGCTTCAGGCACTCCCATAAGTTCGAGTTCAGCCTGGATCCCGGCCAGAAAGGCAGCTGGCCCGCAGAGCAGATAATGCGCGTCATTTCGGGCTACAAGCGACTTCAAAGCCTCTCCTGAAATACGCCCTTCAACATCGTAGTCGCGCCCCTGTTCGTCACCATCCTTCGGCCTGCTGTAAAACGTCAACGTCGAAACGTTGCTGCTCTCCGTGGAAATCTGCTCGACATCGCGTTTGAACGGATGATGTGCGCCATCGCGAGCCCCGTGAACGAACCAGACTGCTCGGTTGTCGCCGCTAACTGCCAGCGACTGCACCATGCTGAGCATAGGAGTGATACCGATCCCGGCACTCACCAGAACAACTGGCTTGCTATCATCCGGCAGTAAAAAATCACCTGCGGGTTTCCGGCTTTCAAGGATGGTTCCCGGTTGCAAGGCATCATGCAGGAACCGTGAAGCTAGGCCGTTGCTCTCCCGTTTCACAGATATTCGATAGTGCCTGCCGTTCGACGAATTCGACAGCGAGTAAGTTCGCTGGACCTTTTCGTCAAAGCCCGGGATTCTCAGTTCAATGGGAAGATGTTGACCGGCTTTAAAGGGCTCAAGAGTGCCACCATCGCGTGCCTCAAACAGGAACGACACAACGTCTTCGCTTTCCCGGTGTTTTTCAATCAAACGCAAAGATCGGGCATTTTCCGCTTCCGCCTGCCAACGAAGCCTCAAAGCCGCAGTCGTTTCAACAACATCCTCGATGTCCAGAGTGACAAGTTGGCGGGCCCCGGCAAAACGGCGTACTTCGTCGGATTCGAAATCAATCGTTGCACGCCCTGTCAATTGCAGCAGGCTCCCGCTTGCGAAATCCAGAAACAGAAAGCCCGCGCGACCGTCCTGCACGATGTTGCCAAGCGTGTTGTAAAACCTGTTTCCCGCATAATCGGGGAAGCGGATTGTCCGATCGCCGAGCACCTCCACAAAACCTTTTTCGCCGCCCCGGTGGGAAGCATCCATCCCAAAGGCCGGATCTTCGCCGTCGCCCTGGTATCCCGTCGCAATAAAAAACGTGTCGGCGGTCCGGATCCAGCCGATTTGCGACGATGTCAGACCCTCGCCGCGCTGAACCTTGGTCTCCAGCGGACCTTCGTGCCACCAGTACGACCGCTCACGGATGTATTGCGGACAATTGCCGAATGACTGACCAACAACGAAGTTCAGATGCCCTGCCTTGTCTCCGACAACACGTCCATTGACCCTATTGCGGCGACGGGTGGCCAACTCAATACCCAGAATTCCGATATCTGTTCCTGCTTTGAGGGTATCTGCCAGCGGATCCCCAGGAGATGGCAAGGCATCAATATCAAGGCGAGTTGCCTCCGGTGACGCGACGAACCCTGTGCCGCCCTCCAGAACACTCGCCCAGGGGCGGCCTTGCCGGTCTCTTGCGGAGACTATCAAAAACGGTTGAGCTTCAAAGAATTCGCGGTGCTGGTCGGGCATATGGTTCCGAATGGCCCCTTTGGCCCAGCGCTCGATATCACGCTCCCCCATATGCTCCTGTACCTGCTGCTCGCCCTTGTGAAAGGGAGACCGTCCGGTGTCGGCGGCAATGCCGATATCAGTCTTAAGCATCCAATTATCTCCCTCACTTTGAACAAAGGACCGGTCACCCGGTTGAGAGTGACCGGAAGTCCTGCTGTCAGGCAGCCAGGCCAACCTTGGTTGCTGGCATCGCCACGAAACCCGGCAGGTTTTCAATGCGCTTCAGGAGCGCTCTAACGGCGGGGTAAGGATCGAGAGACACGTTGCCTTCCGGAGCATGTGCCACGTAACTGTACATCGCCACATCGGCAATTGTCGGACGGTTGCCGACAAGCCAGTCACGACCAGCCAGTTGGTTCTCCAGGAAGCTGAGCGCCTGTGCGGACACTTCTTTTGCGCGCTCAGGATCAAGCGGCACACCGAAGACGGTGATCAGACGCGCCGCACAAGGCCCTGCAGCCAATTCGCCAGCGGCAAACGACAGGAATTTTTGAATTTCGGCTTCCTCGACCGCATCAGTCGGCAACCATTCGGGTGCGTATTTGCGAGCGAGATAAACAAGGATTGAATTTGAATCGGCAAGCACAGCATCGCCATCCTCAATGACCGGGACCTTACCGGCCGGATTGAGCTTCAAAAATGGTTCCTGTTTGTGCTCGCCACCTGCCAGATCAACATCAACCAGCTCATGCTTGATGCCTGTCAGATTGCAGAACAGCTCAACCCGATGGCAGTGCCCGGACAATGGAAAGCGGTGAATTTTGATAGAATTGGACATGATCATACCCTTGCGATCTTGAACCTCCTGCGGTTGCCGACCTTGATGCCGGGCCGCTGATCGCAATATGCCAATTCTCCTATATGGAAATAATCCTCAATCTTGTTCAATAATTATGTACAAAGTGGCGACAATAATACCTGTCGCTCCAATCAAGAGGCAGATCATGGACAAGATTGAAACGATTCGAGCTTTTGTGGCGGTGGCTCAGGAGGGCTCGTTTACGGCCGCAGGTCGCCGCCTCGGGCTATCGACAAAACTGGTCAGCAAATATGTTCGACATCTGGAGGGCCAACTCAGAACCCAGCTCTTCAATCGGACCACACGCAGCGTTTCGCTGACCGATGTCGGAACGGCCTATCTGGAGCGAAGCCGCCCGATCCTGGAGCAGATCGATGATCTGGACTCCCTCGTCAGCGAACGCCAGAGCGCCCTAGCCGGCCCGATCCGGCTCACCGCACCAACAGGCTTCGGAAGCACCAAGTTGACGGAAGCGCTGGTGCCTTTCCTGAACACGCATCCTGAAGTCGAGCTCGATATGTATTTGACGGACAACCGAGTGGCGGTGGTTGAAGAAGGGCTGGATCTGGCAATTCGCATCAGCACACTCCGGGACTCCACTCTGATCGCACGAAAACTGTCCGATATGCCCCTGGTCATGTGCGCCTCGCCGAATTACCTGGAACAACATGGCCGGCCCCAACATCCGAAAGCTCTGCAAACGCATGTCTGTCTGGTCGACAACAACCAACAGGACCTGAACACCTGGCGTTTTTACACCAATGGCCAGGAACAGACCGTCCGGCTAAGTGGTGCTGTCAGGGCCAATGCCCCCAGAGCACTGGCCGCGCTGGCAATTGGAGGTTTGGGAATAACACGCGCTCCGCTCTATGCAGTCGAAGAGGCGTTTCAGGAGGGGAAGCTGGAAAGAGTGCTGCCTGACTTTGCGACGGAGAATTTCGGGGTGTATGCCCTCTACCCGCCCAACAGGCACCTGACACGCAGAGTGCGTGCATTGATAGATCATCTTGCAGGCGAGTTCAGCTCTCGTTGGACGATTTGATTGGGCGTGCCCTTGGCGGAAACCAGATTTCGAAACATGCCCCTTGCACTTGTGGGCCAAGACGTATCGTTGCGCCATGCGCCTTGAGAAGGGCCTGAACAATCCCGAGGCCCATACCGGTGCCCCCGCTGTCGCGCCGGGTTGTGAAGAACAGGTCGAAAACCTGTTCGGCGTTCCCTGACGAAATACCCTTCCCGTTGTCGCTGACACTTACCTTGAGCCCATTCCCCACAGCTTGCGGTGTGACAACCACACGATCCGCACCATGCTGATGGGCATTGTCAATAAGATTTGAGAAAACGATCCGGGCGTTTTCCGCAGACATGGGCAGGTCTGCGTTTCCTTCGCAATCAATCGCGAAACCTTCGGTTTTTGACTGTATCTCGGCGAGAACCATCTGAAGACGCGAGTCTCCTCCAATCTCGACACTGTCGGCGCGTGCCAGGTCTCGGAGCCTGTTCAACAACAAAGATGCACGCTCGGTATCGCGGAGAATATTCTTCAGGAACCTCTTTCGATCTTCGTCGCTCAGACCATCGCTGTCTGCCAGCAGTTCCGCTGCACCCTGGATGGCCGTCAACGGAGACTTCAGTTCGTGGGTGACATGATTGGCGAAAGTGTTGATGTAGTCATTGCGATCAAACAGCTTGCGCGACATGTCGAGCATGCTTTCAGATAAAGCATGGATTTCCCGGTTACCGTGGATTTTCAACGGCTTCAGTGCTTCGCGATCTCCCGTGCCGATCCTCAGCGAACGGTGTGTCAGCGCCTTGATCGGGCCTGAAATTGCGCGCGCAAAAATATAGCCGACAACAAAGGTTGCTCCGAGAATGAAGACCGACACCCAGAACACGGTTTCGCGTTTCCAGAACATTTCCTTCAATATGTTGCTCGGTGTTCGCGAGGCGTAGACAACCCCTGCGACCCTATCGTTCACAACAATCGGCAGTGCGATAAAAACACGAACGCTTGTGCCGCGACTGATGGAATAGATCGGCTGTGGATTTTCAACGGCGCGCTCTCTGAGAACACTGGCATAATTCCCTTCCAAGGCCGATCGCACCTCGGCGACATGCGCAAGGGACTGGCCAAGTTCATCCCGGCCGGCAATGACGGTTCCATGGACGTCCAGAACACGAAATCCGGCAAGCGTCAGTTTTTGAGTGTTCTCAAGAATTGGCCCCAGTTCCGTTCCCACAAGTGCTGTCCTTGAATGCACTTCTGCCTGTGGTGCCAGTGGCTTGGGACGTCTTGGCAGCACCCGCGTCTTGTTCAGGTCAAGGAGCGGCAATTGAGGTGTCCAGTTGCCACCCGGCTGACGAGCGGATGCACCTTTATCGTAGGAAGAGGTACCCGAGCGCTCAACCACCGGGCCCAGTGGCAAATCGGCGCCACCAACTTGTTCCAGACGCTGTGCCGCCACGGACGCAATGGCCGCCGATTGCGCGATCAATTCGGCTTCTGTGGTCTGGACGAGCTGGTTTTCATAGACCCTGAAAAACGCAATGCCGGCAAAAGGCACAAGCAACATGATGCAGAGAACGACTGCCACCACCAAAAAAAGCGGTGGGCGCCATTTGTCTCTGAAGGCACACGATAGCAGCATTGACGGATCTTATCCGGGCCGAGCGGAGCAGTTGCCGAGGCGAAATCCGACCCCGTGAACGGTTTCAATCGCATCTGAGCACCCGGCGTCGTTCAGTTTGGCCCTGATGTTTCGAATGTGACTGTCGATCGTTCGGTCCGAGACGTGAATATTGTCCTTGTAGGCACTTTCCAGAATACGCTCACGGGTAAAAACGATCTTGGGGCGGCTCAACAACGCTGCCAGAATATCGAACTCAATGGCTGTGAGGCCGACGTTGGCTTCGCTCACTGTAACCAGGCGCTGATCCTTTTCCAGCAGGACAATGCCGTGCGACAGCGACGTCTCCGACAGTTCAGTTTCCTGAGTTGTAACTCCGTAGCGCTTTAAAATGGCACCTACCCTGGCAATCAATTCGCGTGGGCTGAAAGGTTTGGTGACATAGTCATCGGCACCGAGTTCCAGACCGACAATCCGATCTATTTCATCATCGCGCGCGGAAAGAAACAGGATCGGCACATCCGTGCTCCGCCGCAAGTGTCGACAGACCTCCAGCCCGTCCATTTCAGGCAGACCGATATCCAGGACAATCAGCGCAGGGTCCAGAAGGCTGGTCTTGTCAATCGCCTCCTTGCCGTCAGCTGCCGTCTCGAATGCATAGGAAGCTTTTTGAAGCGCGAAACAGATCACTTCACGAATATTGGGGTCATCGTCGACGACAAGAATGGTTTTGCTGGGCAAAATTGACTTCCCGAAAAAGATATTTCCGCAATAGGCAGCAGAACAATTACAAATAACTGAGGCAAGATCAGGTTTCCAGCCACCAGCCGTCTCGGCGCAGGCCGCGTGGGAGTGTTTTGTCTATAGCCTGGTCGTTTTGAAAAACCGGACAGACGGCCGACGGGGTAAGGTTGCCACCGCGCGATCGCCAACCTGGCCGGCGAACATAAGGTCGTTCGATTGAAAATGGGGCAAATGAAGTGGTCTTTGAAGCTGGATGTCTCATGGGTCCAGATTGGCGACTTAAACTGCAGGCCCCACTGAGAGGATGTGCAGATTTTGCGCATTTGTCACCAATCGGGCAATGTTGGGCAAATTCGCCAGGCACACGCCATGATTTGTCGGCCCAGGGCCCCGATGTAACAGATCGCAGGTCTGTAAACGCTACCCGGTATTTTCTGCCCGAGCCCTCACCACAAGTGAGCGTTCCTTTGGCATTGTCGTGATGACAAAACGCGCTAGCTCTCTTTGGAACCGAAGGCCGGAGCCCTTGAGAGGACGCAATGACGAGACTGCTTGGAAGCCTGTTTGCCCTTTCGATCGCTGCAACACCTGCTCTTGCAGAGCCGCATCGCTATGAGCTCGACCCGGAGCACACGACAATCGTCTTCATGGTCGATCATCTGGGCTATGCCGACACGCTTGGCGTGTTCTTGGATTTCGCGGGCGGGTTCAGCTACGACATGGAGACGCAGACGCTCACTGACGTAGAAATCACCGTCAATACCAAGAGCGTTGAATCGTTCAATGAAGCCCGAGACAATCACGTTCGGAACAAGGATTTTCTGAACGTGGAAAAGTTCCCGGTCATGACATTTACCGCATCCGAAGGCACCCCCACCAGCGATACCACCGGCACCGTTGAGGGCGAGCTTGAACTGCTTGGGCAAAAGCATCCGCTAAAACTTGAGGTGACCCTCAACAAGGCAGCGAACTACCCGTTTGGGCACAGCCGCTTCACGCTTGGCATCAGCGCTCGCGGAACGGTCATCCGCAGCCAATATGGAATGAACTATGCGGTCGACAACGGATTTGTTGGCGATGAAGTCAATCTGATCATCGAGACAGAAGCCATGCGAATGGAATGAGCGACTGACCGGTCATGCGGTCAAATCGCCTTGTCCATCAGCGGCTTCAAAAGAGGATGAATATTCGGGCTTTCCTCGCGGATGAACCGCAGCAGGGATTTCTCGTTTTCGTGCAAGACGCCGTCCTGGCCTATTCGCGTCACCAGCCAGGAAGCCTCTTCTTCCGTAACGATTTCGTTCCGCGCGATTTCCTCTTCAATCGCAGCGCCTCGCTCGGCATATGCCGACGGCTTGCTCTCATGTGCATCGAGCACACCGCCAAGGCCTCCGCCAATCATTTTCTTGAAAAAACCGCCAAGCCCGCCGTCAAAACCACCCGGTGTCTCAAGCCAGTTTTCACGAGCAAGAGCAACATCCCGGGAAGGCGGTGTGAAACCGGACATGGCCATCATGTAGTTGGCAACGGCTTTCACGAAGAGTTCTGACCAAGCCGGGGCATTGTCAGCTTCAACGGTCGCGTCGTTCAACTCGAACAGGATTTCAGCTTCAGCCCTGGATATGGCCGAGCCGCGGCTGCCGGATCCTGCATAAAGCACTCTGCGCAACAGCTCGACCTCGGCATCTCCGATAACACCCGGTCTCAATTGCTCTCCTGAACGCGTAGCACCTTTGCCGGTCAAGACACTGTCTTTGACCGTGTTTAGTGCAAACAATTCAAGACTTTCAGGGACTTCACGCGCCTTCTCAAGCACATGCAATACGGCATCCAGTTCGGTTGCTGAACACACCTTGCCGTCTGCGGTGATTTGACCGATCAACCAATCGGCATTGTCATTTGAGACGTAACCCTGAGGACTGGCCTGATTGACGAGAATGTCGGCAATCGCTTCGGGAAAGAGCACAAACCATGCCTCGCAAAGATCGGGCGATGCGTTGTTCAGGTGAAAGAGTGAAGCACCTTCTTCCAGCGACACGGCCATATCGCCGTAGATGTATCTGCGCAACGTGACGACATCGTCTTCACTGACGCGTCTTTCCGCAATCTTTGCCGCAACGAAGTCGTTCAATCCTGGCTTGGCCATGGTGATCTCCCAATTCTGACGCGCGCACTATCACGGCAAAATCTTGAGATTCACGTAACACGGGCGAAAACAGTCAAAAGGGGGAGCCGCAATGGCGGCTCCCCCTCTGTCCCCCCGCGGGTGTGGGTAGGAAGTGCGGGGAAATGCTGTCAGGCCATTTGACCAGAAGCGGCTTATCCTCGCTGCTTTTTGCCGTGACCCCGACCTTTACCCTTCATTTTCTTGCCGCCTTTGAAGTCGGCTTTGGTGATCACGCCATCCTTGTTTCGGTCGGCGCGATCCATCAGTCGGTCAAGGCGCTTTCCATGCTCTTCGGCTGTGACACCGAGACTTCCGTCGGCATCAGCGCGCTGGAACATGTCGACGATGCGGTTCTCATTGACTGACATCCACATCGGACCAAAGTCTTCCAGCGTGAACGATCCGCTCCCGTTTGTGTCGGCAAGCGAAAACAATTCAGCACGCTGTGCATCGAAGTCTTCTCGGGTTACGGAACCATCGCCATCCGTGTCAAAGAGGCTCAGGAACATCCGACCGGGACCGCCCCGTCCGTGTCCGCCACGGCGTCCGCCGCGTTCACCGCGCTCGGCCCGTTGGCCGCCTTCGCCGGCATTCTGTCCCCGCTGACCGCGGACACGTTCAACCGTGCCGTTTCCATCGCGATCAAGCCGATTGAAAAGACGGTTGGCGGCTGCATCGTATTCTGCCTGTGTCACCGTACCGTCGCCGTCCGTATCCAGGAACTGGAACGCACGAACCATGCGATCATTCGACCGGGTCAGGAATTCTGCCTTGAATTCTTCCAGGCTGATCTCGCCGCTTCCATCGGTATCCGCTGCCGCGAAGTTCGCAGACCGGACTTCGGCGATCTCTTCAGCTGTAATGACGCCATCCTTGTCCACGTCAAAACGCTCAAACAGGCGTTCGGCACGTCGCTCACCCCCGCGATGACCCCGGCCCCAGCCGCGACCGCTTCGCTCACCCTTATGGGCCATGCGCTCGGCGACCGGCTGTTGAATTTCTTTGCCCCCGTCCCCCGATGCAGGGCCACTCTGGGCAGACGCAGACATGCCGGCGGTCAGCGCGGTGCCCGCGACGCTCGCAGCCAGGGCGGCAATTGCAATCTTCTTGAACGGTTTCATTCCAACAACTCCTTGTTCGTTGATGAGCCGAACGTAGGAAGCAATTGTCGCAGGAATACCCTTCTGGGCGGCTCGAAGTGTCGCCAAGTGTCCCGTTTGGCCCCTGCGACACACTTTGATACAAACTCGCCTCGCACGTGGGTGCGCTTGTTATTATTTAGGCTTTAGACACAATGAAGTGGCGGATGGACACCAAGTACAGAACCCGCCGCCAAGACGGAGACAAACGTGAGCGACCCGAGCCCGCATATTCTGGTGGTGGACGACCACCGCGACATTCGTGAAACGCTGGCCCGCTATCTGATCAAGAACGGCATGCGCGCAACGAGTGCGGAAAATGCTGCTCACGCGCGCAAGGCATTGAAAGCGGCATCAATTGACCTCGTCGTTCTGGACATCATGATGCCCGGCGAAGACGGGCTGTCACTGTGCCGGCACCTTGTGGAAACAGGGTCCTTGCCGGTGATCCTGCTGACAGCCATGGCCGACGACACGGATCGGGTCATTGGTCTGGAAATAGGCGCAGACGACTATGTCACCAAGCCGTTCAACCCTCGCGAACTTCTTGCCCGGATCCGGGCCGTGCTCAGGCGAACGTCGCTCGTTCCAAAGGAGCGCGATCCGATTGAACAGGAATTGCTGTCCTTCGACGGTTGGGCGCTCAATGTGTCCCGCCGTGAGCTGATGGACCCTGAGGGCGTGGCCGTTGCACTTTCAAGCGGTGAATTTCAGCTGCTCTGCGCGTTCTTGAAACGGCCGAAAATGGTGCTCAATCGCGACCAGCTGCTCGACCTCACCACGGGACGAACACCGGCAGTCTTCGACAGGTCCATCGACAACCAGGTGTCGCGTCTGCGCAGGAAAATAGAAACAGATCCGAAAGACCCGAAGCTGATCAAGACAGTCTGGGGCGGCGGCTATATGTTTACCGCTGAAGTCAAAGACGGAACCGCATGAGCGCTCCTCAACTCATAAAGACAACGCTCTATCGGCTATGGCCCAAATCAATTGCGGCGCAATTGATTGTACTGCTTCTGGCAGCCATCGTTGCTGCGCAGGCGCTCAGCGTCTGGATTTTCCATGATGAGCGCCGCATCACCATGGTTGCCGCTGCACGGGACAATCTTCTGTCGAGAGCGATCTCGATCGCAACGCTGCTTGAAGAAACACCTGAAGAGCTGCAACAGAAAATCCTGGATGCCAGCAGCAGCCGGTATGCCATTTTCTGGATCGGGGACACTCCGCTCGCTCCAAAGCCCGGTGCATCGCGGTTCGAACAGCGCTTGCAAGGCTACATCAGCAACAGGCTCGGGCACGATTATGTCGCGCATATCAACATACACGCGGACGAAAAGCGGGGACCGCGCGACCGTGCAAGGAATGACGACAGAAACCCAAGCTGGCGCGATGTTCCAAAAGGCGAAAGGCCGCCCAATCTCAAGCGGATCATGAACAAGCCTGAGGATCTTTCGCTTTCCATTCAGCAAGCTGATGGACGCTGGCTGAATGTCGCGACCAGTTATCGCCCTCCCAAGGGGGCAATCATACCGCTTTTGGTACAACTTGGCCTGACCGCTCTTGCCGCCGTTTTGATCATAGGGTTCGCGGTTCGCCGCGTTACGAGACCGCTGAAGGATCTGGCCGTATCAGCCGAGAAACTTGGCCGAGGTGAAGATCTCGAAGCGCTCCATCCCACAGGGCCGAAGGAAGTGCGTGCTCTCACCAGCTCTTTCAATGACATGCAGGATCGACTGACCCGCTTTGTCAAAGACCGGACCCGCATGCTGGCGGCCATCAGTCACGATCTCAGAACTCCCATCACATCGCTTCGGATCAGGGCCGAATTTATCGATGATGACGAGAACCGGGAAAAGATGATCGAGACACTGGAAGAAATGGCGGCGATGACGGAGGCCACGCTGCGCTTTGCCAAAGACGAGGCCAATGCAGAACCCGCTGAGAAGGCAGATCTTGGTGCAATGCTGGAGGCTCTGGCTAGTGACCAGGAAGATATGGGCAATGCCTGCAGCGTGAAGACCGACGGGACCATCATCCTGTCTTGCCGGCCCGTTGCAATGAAACGCGCGCTTAGGAATTTGATCGAAAACGGAAATCGTTACGGGGAAGCGGTAACAGTCAAAGCTGAGCAAAGCGGCAGCGATGTGATTGTTTCCATTCGCGACAAAGGACCCGGAATTCCGGAAGACAGGCTTAAAGATGTCTTCGAACCGTTTGTCAGGCTTGAAGAATCCCGAAGCGAGGAAACCGGAGGCATCGGCCTCGGCCTTGCCATCACCCGCTCGATCATCCATGCCCATGGCGGGACGATCAACTTGCGCAACCACCCCGAAGGCGGGCTGGTTGCCGAATTGCGGTTGCCTTTGGGAGAAGTGAGAAACTGACTAGGCCAAAATCCGCAGATTCAGTACGACCTTAAACCAGAGTTGACATTACCGCCGCGCTTCTATCCCGCCTGCGTATGTAGCGTCGTCGACTGCTTCCAGCCACTCGGCGACAGAACCGTCCAACTCTTCCTGAATGGCCAGATGTACCATCGTGGTGTTTGGTCCGGCTCCGTGCCAGTGCTTCACACCTGGTGGGATCCAGACGACGTCGCCCGGCAGTATCGACAGCTTTTCCTGTCCCCAGACATGGACGAACCCGGCACCTTCCAGAATGTGCAAAGTCTGTCCAAGCGGGTGGGTATGCCAGTGGGTGCGCGCCTTTGGTTCAAACGTCACTCTGAGTGCGCGGACCCGTGCCGGTGCAGGTGCTTCTATCACCGGATCCTGCCAGACAGAGCCGGTAAAATACTCTGGATTGGCACGTTTGGTCGGCCGGGAGCCGGCCTCAAAAACGGTTAGGACACTCATGACACCTCCTTACCTGGCGGCGGTACACTTCAACCGTTTCGCCTCTTCGGCCAGTTGATCAGAACCACCCCGAGAATGGCAAGGCAGATTCCGACAAAGGTCTCAATATCAAGCGTCTCAGAGAGAAACACGACCCCCAGAAAGACCCCGACGCCGGATCGCAGGTAGGCCTGACTGGCCGTTCCCATGGCTCCGAGTGTCGACAGAAGACGGAAATAGATCAGAAATGCCAGAGCCGTGCAGGCCGTGCCGAGGAAAATCGCAGCGCCAATGCCCATCAGGCTGGGCGCAAGTTGCCAGGGACTGTCCACAATCAGACTTGCAGGAACAAGCACCAGTGCCGAGCATAGAAGTGTCCCGCTGGCCGGAACGATAGGGTGCATACCGGCAAACAGTCTGCCGCGAAGAGCTGCAAATCCGTATAGCACCGCACTCAGGAGAACGGCCAGTTGCGGCAATAGATTCTGCCCCAGATCATCCAGTGCGCCTGTGCCAACAATGAGCACGATGCCCGCAAATCCAAGAAGTGCACCAGCCAATTGTCTGGCACCCGGCCGGTTTCCGCTTTGCAGCAACACAAACGAAAAGGCAAAGACCCAGAGCGGCGATGTTGAGTTCAAGACACTGGAAACCGCGGTACCGGCATATTGTTGCCCCCAGGCAAGCAACATCCACGGACCGGTGCTGTTGACCAGCGACTGAACCATGAACAAGCGCCAACTACGTGCATCCAAAGGCAATCGGATGCCCCAAAAGGCCATTATTGCCAACAAGATGACCGACGCGAGAGCAACGCGAATGGCAATCAGCGTCGTCGGCGGGATCGTTGGCAGCGCAAGAGCAATCCACATATAGGATGAGCCCCACAACAGGGCGAGACACCCCAAAAGGGTGTATTCAAGAGGGCGATTTTGCATGAGAGTATTTTGTTCTAGCCGTGGAGCGCACGGCTGTCGTCCGGTGCTTCGGACCGTTCTTCCATGCCGTAGTCCCGCAGCACATGTGCGACCCGAAGCCGGTAGTCTTTGAAGTAACTCCCCCTGCCCACTGCCTGTGCCTTGCGGTGTTGCGTCAACTGACGCCATTCGTTCAAGGCGGCTTCATCACGAAAGTAGGAAAGGGACAACAGTTTTTCAGGATTGGTCAGGCTCTGAAACCGCTCAACAGAGAGGAAACCGTCAATCTGTTCAACAAGTGGGCGCATTTCGGCCGCCACATCCAGATAAGCCTGCTGTTTGTCCGCATGCGGGATTACTTCGAAAATCACGGCAATCACTTTTTTGCTCCCTCGACGGCATGCGGTGCGGACGCCAGTTTCAGAAAGGTACGGTCTTCCCGCAAGATGAATTTTTCCGATTGGGCGAAAGCGTAGTTTTCCTGTCCCAGCGGATCGGCAGCGAGCCGGGCTCGATAAGCTTCGTAAGCCGCCAGGTTTTCGATAGAATAAACACCGTATGCAAGCGTTGACGAGCCTTCATGCGGCGCATAGTAGCCGATCAGATCAGCGCCACATCTGGGAATCGCCTGCCCCCAATTGCGTGCATAGGTATCAAAAGCAGTCCGCTTTGTCGGATCGATATGATAGCGGATGAAACATGTGATCATCATGAAGTCCTTTCCGGTGGTCGGTGGACCGGCTTTGTGCCATGTTGCATGACATCAATGCTTCGATGGAGATCGAACCATGAGGGGAAAATCGTGAAAGAAGGTCCGGACATTGCCCGCATTGGCGCACTGATAGGTGATCCCGCGCGTGCCAATATGCTGGGCGCACTCTTGAGCGGCAAGGCACTGACCGCCACGGAACTGGCAGCAGAAGCCGGTGTCACCGGTCAAACCGCAAGTTCCCACCTTAAAAAGCTGATGGAGGGCGGCTTGCTCTTGCAGGCCAAGCTAGGCAGGCACCGCTATTTCACGCTTGCCGGTCCTGAAGTCGGCGCCGTACTCGAAGCTGTGATGGGACTGGCCGCACGCAAGGGCCACTTGCGCACACGTACCGGACCAAAGGATCCGGCAATGCGAGCTGCAAGAGTTTGTTACGACCATCTGGCGGGCGATATGGCCGTGCGCATCTTCGACAGCCTGCAATCGCGTGACTTTCTGGCTATTGCCGGTGCAAAGGGCGGCTTTGGTCTGACCGAAAACGGAAGCAGTTTTGTCAGGGAGATCGGGATCGATCTCGACGCCTTGACCGCAAGTCGGCGGCCGCTCTGCAGAGTGTGCCTCGATTGGAGTGAGCGCCGAAACCATCTTGCCGGCAGTCTGGGCGCTGCCTTGTTGACCCACTTCATTGAGAAGGACTGGCTGCGCAGAGACCGAAACAGCCGAACAGTGCGGTTCTCGCCAAAGGGGCAAGCCGAGATTAGGCAGCTTTTCCCGGTGGACTAGACTTTTCAGGTCGTCAGCAAACTTGCCTCAGACCCAATCGACAAGATGGGGTCAATTCAGCCAATCACCCGAAAATGAGGCGGCACAGTTCGACCCAGCTCGAAACATTGCCTGCAATTGACCTCTTATGGTGTTCAGGTCGAACACCAAAAGGGAAGACAGTCGTGGAACAGATCTCTATCTACCTGCCAGGAATTCTGCTCGCCTATTCGGCGTTTTTACTGGCAATTGCCAGCCCGGGCCCAAACATTCTCGCAGTTCTTGGAACATCCATGAGCGCTGGCAGAAAGTCGGGCGTGTCATTGGCACTCGGTGTCGCAGCAGGATCTTTCACCTGGGCTGTCCTGACGGTGCTCGGACTATCCGCATTGCTCGCCGCCTACGCTTCTGCTCTGACGGTTATCAAAATATTTGGCGGAGCATACCTGCTCTGGCTCGCTTACAAGTCTTTGAAATCTGCAGCTTCACGCCATGACATTGAGACCCGAGAACTCGAAGGCGGCAAACGCACGCCCAGCGGATATTTCATACGCGGCTACATCATTCAGATGATGAACCCCAAAGCGGCATTGGCCTGGATCGCGATCATATCTCTTGGTCTGAAAGCCGATGCACCTTTCTGGGTCGGCGCAGTGATTGTTGTCGGAACCTTCATCATGTCCGCAGCAATACACACTCTTTATGCGCTGGCTTTTTCCAGCTCGACCATGATTTCCGTCTACAGCAAAGCTCGGCGCACGATACAGCTGCTGCTTGGTGGCTTCTTTGCCTTTGCAGGATTGAAGCTCCTGCTTAGCCGTAACTGAGCGTGCGCGCGACAACAAAAAACCCGGCAAAAGCCGGGTTTTGTCTAAAAGGTCGCGACGTTCGGGGCATAAGAACGCCGTGCGGTATTTTGTTATTCTTGGGGCCCGATCGGGTTAGGCCCGTTTTCTGGAGGCTCTGAAAACCTCCTGAACATTTGGCAGGGCTTCGCGCCATGAACGGTAGAGACGTGACGGCAACCACGGAAGGCGGTCCCGGTTATAGTCCTGGCGATGCCGAACCAACATGATTTTGGCCGTGTGCACGTTCATTATTCTTCTCCTTCTGCAGCTCGTTCAGTTTCGAAGCAGCTGCGTGATGAAATGAATAGTAGGTGCACACCGTGCACATTTCAAGAGTGCACTATGTGCATTTTCATTAAAAAAACGTCATTTTCTCAAGGATATTTAATTTACACGCAAAAATAACAGGCAAGTTGTAGTGGGCAGCTCGAATGTCTCGGATGTTGCCAGCACGTTTGCAAATTACAAGGAATTGGCAGGTCTGCGACGCGAAGGTCACCGGTACACCCGCTTTATAGAAACAGGCGGCAAAGTTCATTGCCGGTCTTTATGTGGTCAGAAGCACAAATTCGAACGACTGCACTTCAAGACACGCACCGACATTAAAAAAGCGGACCTGTTGGCCCGCTTTTTTCCTTTAAACTGTCCGTATCCAAATTGGCTGAAGAATTGACCTTCAACCGTTCTATTCAGCCGCTTCCATCCGAGCCGGGTCGTAGTTCAGGATCGGAGCCAGCCAGCGCTCGGCGTAGGCAACATCCCACAACTTGCGTTCGGCATAGTCTTCCACCTGGTCCTTTTCGATCTTGCCAACACCGAAATAGTGGCTGTCAGCATGGCTGAAATAGAGCCCGGAAACAGACGATCCCGGCAACATCGCACGACTTTCGGTAAGCTGTATGCCGGTCAACCGTTCCGCATCAAGCAGTCTGAACAAAGTGTCCTTTTCAGTGTGATCTGGCTGAGCAGGATAGCCTGCGGCAGGACGAATACCCTGATATTTTTCGCCGATGATATCTTCAACCTGCAGGGTCTCATCCGCTGCATATCCCCACAAGTCCGTGCGCACGATCTGATGAAGCTTTTCTGCAAACGCTTCAGCCAGCCGGTCCGCCAGAGCCTGCGAAAGGATCTTGTTGTAGTCATCCCCTTCCTTTGCATACCGGGCAGCTAGGTCATCCTCGCCATGGCCTGCGGTGACGGCAAAACCGCCAACCCAGTCCTTAATCCCGCTATCCAGCGGAGCGACGAAGTCACTAAGCGCCACGTTTGCGCGTCCACCAGCCGAGCGAGCCATCTGCTGACGCAGCGTATGAAAAGTGGCGAGCGTCTCAGTGCGGCCTTCGTCTGTAAACACTCGGACGTCATCGCCAACTGCATTGGCTGGCCATAAGGAAGCAACTCCACGTGCTGTCAGAAGTTTCTTCTCAACGATTTCGTCAAGCATCCGCCGGGCATCATCGTAAAGCGCTTTGGCCGCCGGACCGTAACGGTTGTCTGTCAGCACAGCCGGGTACCGGCCCTTGATTTCCCACGTTGCGAAAAAGGGTGTCCAGTCAATAAGCGGAACGAGCTCTTCCAGGGGGAAATCGTCAAAGACTGTTGACCCCGGTTTCTTGGGCTCAACAGGCGGCTTGCCGGCAAAATCGGACTGAAAGGCATTCTTGCGCGCATCTGCAAGCGAAGTGCGCTTCTGACTGCCGCGCCCGGCTGCGTGTTTCTCAGCTATGTCGGCATATTCGGCACGTACATTCGCAAAATAAGGCTCACGCCCGCCCTCGCTCATCAGCTTGGAGGCCACGCCAACGGCACGGCCAGCATCGGTAACGTAGATCGCCTGCCCCCGCTCGTAATTCGGATGGATTTTTACAGCCGTGTGGATCTTGGAAGTGGTGGCACCACCAATCAGAAGCGGAACGTCCAGCCCTTCGCGCTCCAACTCGGCCGCAACGTGACACATTTCGTCGAGCGACGGCGTGATCAGACCAGACAGTCCGACCATGTCGACTTTTTCGGCTTTGGCTGTTTCCAGGATCTTGGCGGCAGACACCATGACACCCAGATCAATCACCTCAAAATTATTGCACTGGAGTACGACACCGACAATGTTCTTGCCGATGTCGTGCACGTCGCCCTTGACCGTTGCCATCAGGATCTTGCCGGCGGAAGAATGCCCTGTAAGGCCTTGCTCTTCCTTTTCCTTCTCCATGAAGGGCATCAGGTAAGCGACCGCTTTTTTCATCACGCGAGCGGATTTGACGACCTGCGGCAAGAACATTTGCCCGGATCCGAAAAGATCGCCGACCACGTTCATACCGTCCATCAACGGACCTTCAATAACGTGAAGCGGACGATCGAATGCTTGTCTGGCTTCTTCAGTGTCTTCGACGACATAGTCGGAAATGCCGTGAACCAGCGCGTGTTCGAGGCGTTTGGCAACACCCCAGGTGCGCCAGGTCAGATCGGCTTCTTTCCGCTTGCCACCCTCACCTTTCCAACGCTCTGCTGCTTCCAGCATACGGTCCGTGGCATCGTCCCGTCGGTTCAGCACCACGTCTTCGCAGAGCTCCCGCAGCTCGCTTTCCAGATCGTTGTAAACCGCCAGCTGCCCGGCATTGACGATGCCCATATCCATGCCGCGCTTGATGGCGTGGTAGAGGAAGACCGAATGCATTGCTTCACGCACGGCCTCGTTGCCCCTAAAGGAAAAGGACAGATTGGATACCCCACCCGACACATGCGCATGAGCCAGGTTTTCGCGGATCCAGCCAGTCGCCTCAATGAAATCGACACCGTAGTTGTTATGCTCTTCGATCCCAGTCGCAACGGCGAAGATATTAGGATCGAAGACAATGTCTTCCGGCGGAAAACCAACTTTCTCAGTCAACACTTTGTAGGATCGGGCACAAATCTCGGTCTTGCGTTCGAACGTGTCGGCCTGACCATCCTCGTCAAATGCCATCACCACCACGGCTGCTCCGTAGCGCCGGACAAGCTTCGCCTGCTCGATGAAAGCCTCTTCGCCTTCTTTCAGCGAGATGGAATTGACGACGCCTTTGCCTTGAATGCATTTCAAGCCTGCCTCGATCACGGTCCACTTGGAGCTGTCGATCATAATCGGCACTTTGGCGATATCCGGTTCGGCCGCAACGAGGTTCAGGAACGTGACCATGGCTTCCTCGGAATCCAGCAGCCCCTCATCCATGTTGATGTCGATGATCTGAGCGCCATTTTCCACTTGCTGGCGCGCCACGTCGAGTGCCGTGGCATAGTCGCCTTCCTTGATCAGCTTCCGGAAGCGCGCAGAGCCTGTCACATTGGTGCGTTCGCCCACATTGACGAAATTGGTTTCCTTTGTGACGACAAAGGGCTCAAGACCCGACAGGCGCATATGCCGATCTATTTCTGGAATTGCACGCGGTGCCTTGTCAGCAACCGCTTCGGCAATCGCGCGAATATGCGCCGGTGTGGTGCCGCAACAGCCCCCAACCAGGTTGACAAGGCCCGCCGATGCGAACTCCTCGATCAACCCTGCCATATGTTCGGGACTCTCGTCGTATTCACCGAACTCATTTGGCAGACCTGCATTCGGATAAGCGCATACCAGGGTATCGGCAACCCGTCCCAGCTCATCCACATGCGCGCGCATTTCCTTGGCGCCAAGGGCACAGTTCAAACCAATCGCGAGCGGCTGCGTATGCCGCACCGAATTCCAGAACGCTTCAGGTGTCTGACCCGACAACGTACGGCCGGAAAGATCGGTAATCGTACCGGAGACGATCACTGGAAGTTTTTGACCTGTTTCCTCAAAAACCTCATCAATGCCGAAAAGAGCCGCCTTTGCATTCAGCGTATCGAAAATGGTTTCGACAAGCAGAAGATCAGCACCACCGGCGATAAGGCCTCGAGCAGCTTCTGCATATGCGATCCGTAAATCATCAAAAGATACAGCGCGGTAGCCGGGGTTGTTAACGTCCGGGGAGATGGATGCGGTCCGGTTGGTCGGCCCAAGGGCTCCTGCAACGAAACACGGCCGAGACGGATCGTTGGCCATAACCTGGTCGCAGGCTTCGCGTGCAAGTCGTGCGCTTTCAAAATTCAGTTCGTAGGCCAGTTCCTCCATCCCGTAATCAGCCTGGGCAATGGTCGTGGAGGAAAAGGTGTTCGTCTCGACGATGTCAGCACCGGCTTCCAGATAGTCGATATGGATCTGCCGGATTGCTTCGGGTTGCGTGAGGCTGAGCAGGTCATTGTTGCCTTTGACGTCACTCGGCCAGTCCGCGAAACGGGACCCTCGATAGGCAGCCTCGTCCAGTTTGAGCAGCTGGATCTCCGTTCCCATTGCACCGTCCAACACAAGAATGCGGGACTTTGCAAGGTCGTTGAGGCGCTCAAAGGCATCGGAGGTTTTCACTGTTTTTCCTTCCGGAGGATCTGCTTTTCAAGCGCGGCGACGTGTTTTGGGGTCAGCTTGCGCTTATCAATTTTAAACGTAACGCGGGCCGCGAAGTTTGCGGCCTCGCCATTGAGAGTTTCTCGAACGCTGCGACCGGTTTCCGGTCAGGCAGCCAGACCTTTTTGCTCGCTCTGGCCCATGCCCAGCATGTGACAGATGGCATAGGTGAGATCGGCACGGTTCATTGTGTAGAAGTGGAAATCATTGATGCCGCGATCGACCAGGTCCATGGCCTGCTCACAAGCAACCGAAACTCCGACCAGTTTGCGTGTTTCAGGATCGTTGCTCAGACCGGCAAAGCGGCGTGCAAGCCATTGCGGAATGGACGTGCCACACTTGGCCGAAAACACCATGGTCTGTTCAAAATTATGGATCGGCAGGATGCCGGGGATTACGGGAATGTTGATGCCGGCTGCCGCAATCCGGTCCAGATAAGCATCGAACACGTCATTGTCGAAGAAGTACTGGGTGATGATCCGGTCAGCGCCCGCATCGACCTTGCGTTTCAGATTGTCGATTTCGGTCTGCCAGCTTCCGCTTTCCGGATGCTTTTCCGGATAACCGGAAACCGAGATGTCGAAATTGGCAATTTTCTTGATCCCCGAAACAAGGTCGGAAGCATAAGGATAACCGTTGTTGTGAGGTGTATAGCGCGTGCCTATGCCCTCAAGAGGATCACCGCGCAGCGCGACCAGATGACGAACGCCCAGATCCCAGTAGTCTTTGACGATCCCGTCAATTTCTTCCTGTGACGCACCGACACAGGTCAGGTGTGCGGCTGGCGCAAGGTCGGTTTCCTTCAAAATACGTTCAACTGTCTTGTGTGTCCGCTCACGGGTTGATCCACCTGCCCCGTAGGTCACGGACACAAAAGAAGGATGAAGCGGCGCCAGACGCTGCACCGTATTCCAAAGCGTTTCCGCCATCTTGTCGGACTTCGGCGGGAAAAATTCAAAGGACGCCGTAATTGGCGTTGGCGCGGCCTGATGGGACCTGCGGTTGGAAACGGAATTCATAATCAAGCAACCTCTCGGGAAGAATTCGGAGCCGGCAGATCCGTAACGACACGGCGGTCGCGGGCCAGCCAAAGAGTAACAGTCAGGTTTGTTTCGCTGTCATCGCCGGGAACGAGGTCAGTCACCTGCTCCAGGTCGAGATCAAGAGCTTCCAGCCAACGCTCCATTTGGTCTTGCGCAAAACCAAGCCGCCGATGGGCGTGGTTCTCACGCAGAAACTCCAATTCGTGCGGGGCGAAATCGATTACGATGAGCCGACCACCCGGGCGCAACGCCCGAGCCGCTTCGCTCAGAGCCCTGGCCGGATCGTCCAAGAAGTGCAGCACCTGATGAATGGCCACGACATCGAATGAGCGCGGCGGCACGTTCAGCGCGTAAACATCGCCGTGGCGAACCTGCGCGTTGACCAGACCGGCTTTTGCAAGATTGGCGCGCGCAACGGCAAGCATGTCATGGGATGCATCAATGCCGAGCGCAGAGACATATTGATCGGAAAAGAGTTCAAGCAAGCGGCCTGTTCCGGTTCCAAGGTCAAGAAAGGTCTGGAAGGGTGTTTCGCCGAGCGCTTTGCGCATCGCAGCTTCCACATCGTCTTCTGACACATGCAAAGAACGCTCCCGATCCCAGGTCAATGCCCGTGCTGCGAAGTAAGCCGCAGCTTCTTCGGCCTTGGCCTTGCGAATAGCCTGGAAACGCTCTTGATCAGCGGCAAGGACCGGATCGTCCTTTGAGATGCGCGCAACGAGCCCGCGCACGAGTTCTCCCTCCGGTCCATCGGCCAGGCGATAATAGACCCAGGATCCTTCCGGGTAGCGTTTGATGAGATCGGCTTCAGCAAGCAGCTTCAGGTGCCGGGAGATGCGAGGCTGGCTTTGCCCAAGGATTGCTGTCGCATCCTTCACGGTGAGTTCACTTTCCGCCAGAAGCGCCACAAGACGCAAACGCGTTGCCTCTCCCACGGCCCTCAAAGCGGCCAGGGTATCGTCTACGGAAAGTGTCTGCTCGTCGGTCATGCTCACGTACTGCTCATCAAGCATCAATGTCGATATAAAGATATCTTTATATCAATTAGATGAAAGATGCAAGCACGAGGAACATTTGCGACATGGTTTGGTCAGAATGCGTCGACCCCGAAAGACCGAAACGCGGAGTCGGCTTCCAGAACGCAAAAAGGCCCGCAGTAACTGCGGGCCTTTCGGGGCAGGAATGCCAGATTTCTTAGTGGCAGGCAGGCCTGTCACCCGGCAGCAGCACTTTGTCGATGACATGGATCACGCCGTTCTCGGCTTGAATGTCAGCAATGATGACATTTGCAGACGCTCCGCTGCCGTCTGCGATTTGAACGCCGTCACCCGAGCGCGTGATGCAGGTGCGCTCGCTGGTCAAAAGCGGCTTGAAGTAGTTTGAACCAACCGGAATGTTGCTCGAAGTCAGCTTACGGTCGTCAACGTGATAAAGCAGGACGTTGGTCAGCTGATCCTTGTTTTCCGGCTTGAGAAGGGTTTCCACCGTGCCTTCGGGAAGTGCAGCAAATGCGTCATTGACGGGAGCGAACACCGTGAACGGGCCTGGTCCCTGCAAGGCGTCCTGTAGTCCAGCGGCTTGAACAGCAGCGACCAAAGTACTGAAACGCTCATCGCCTCCGGCGATATCTACGATTGTCTTTGCGTTTGAAGTACTTGCAAAAAGACACAATGATGCTGCTAGCGCGAGGACGCTCTTTTTCATGGACTCTACTCCTGATTTGTCGAATTACAGGGCTGAGTACGGCGCGAATATTGAGTCAGATCAGCTGGTATTTTATAAAAAAAGGAAAAACTATTTTCGATTATTGCTTAAATCAATCAATCAGGGACACTCACAAATGGTCAATGAAGCTTATCATTAGCAAGCAAGGATTGTGCAGGTTTCAATGATAAAGCACCATCTCCAAGTCGAGGCAGATGCGCGAGATGGCGATGAAGACAAGACTGTTGCGAGTTGAAAGCGAGACGCATTGGAGTACCTACCATTCCATCAGACAGCACGTTCTCTACGAATTGCGGGGCCGGAACGGGTATGATGAAAATCATCCCGACGAGTACAAGGAGCAAAACATTCCGCTCTTATTCTTGTGGGACGATCAACCTGTTGGAACAGTCCGCCTTGATCAGGAAAATGAAAACACTCTCGGTGTTGTGCGGCTAGTAGCAATCTTGCCAAACTTTCAAAGGCAAGGGATCGGCACTGCTATGATGCAGGAAATCGAAACATTTGCAGCGAACAGGGGCATTAGGCAATTGAAGACACAGGCCGCAAAAGACGCCATTACTTTCTACGAAAAGCTAGGCTGGCATATAATCGACAGCAGTAAGCGTAATCCCCTGATGCTGAAAATTCTGCCATGAGCTTTTGAAGTGTATTTCGATTTATTCCGAAAGCAGTCTGGAAGAGTTGAACAATCGCACAGCGAACGCACTAGGCGAAACTCAAGGCAAAGGCATATAGAATTGGAAAAGTAGTTTTGGCGGGCTCAAACCCATCATGCCGCTTGTTTTTGGCGCTTACATCATCGCACCCAGCGATTTTTCGGTAAAGACACGGATGTAGTCTCCCGGTGAAGATCCTGCCCAAAGCACCCAGAGACGAAATGGATCGTCGGGATCGATCCAGACATAGTCACCTGGTTCCAATCCCCTGAGATCAGTGCTGATGTAATTCACGGAGTTGTTTGCCAGGAAATCAGTCGCGTCCAGGGTATCTGGGAGCGCTGCAATTCCAAGAATTGGAGCATCAAAATCCACATACCCCTCGTGAACGCCGGACAAGCTGTCAAAAAAGACATAGTGGCTCGCGACCGTTGTTCCTTGCGGGATCATGCCGCGATCACCGCCGATATCGACCCTGATCGGCTCGCTCAAAAGTATGTTCTGATCCTCGTCGAATGCATAAAGATGATCTGTGTTGAAGTTGTCATGTCCAACCGAAAACGGAACCGACGTATCGAGCAACTTGAATTCGCCATTTCCATTTTGGCGCAGAACTTCGCCGTTGATCACAGTGGCAACTGCAGGCGACGACATAAGAAAACCGACACAAAGAACTGCTAGCAGACGAGACATCCCACCCCCAGATGGATAAACGAAGCAAGAGAAGTATGTCGCGCGACGGCATCAACTGACACTAACGGATTGGTGATCGCATTCTCACGACCAGATGCAGTGCCGATCAGACCGCTCCCGTCAACAGCCCCGCTCCCCCAAAGACCAGGAGGTTCAGACCGGCAAGGGCAAGCAGGCCAAAAGCCATGCGCACGAACAGGCGCTGCGGTACCCTGTCATGCAGCGCAAAGCCTGCCCAGATACCCATCAGCGTAAAAGGGACGAGAGCGGCGGACGACAAAAGACCAGAAACCGAAAACAACCCAAGTGAAGCATACCCACCTGCCTTTGCAAGATTGAGGATGAAGAAGAACATCGCATTTGTTCCCACAAACGCTGACTTGCCCAACCCCAGGCTGAGGATCGTTCCTTTTATCGGCGGACCGCCTG
Source organism: Roseibium porphyridii (assembly GCF_026191725.2). Lineage (NCBI taxonomy): Bacteria > Pseudomonadati > Pseudomonadota > Alphaproteobacteria > Hyphomicrobiales > Stappiaceae > Roseibium > Roseibium porphyridii. Next base: position 2,574,887 of record NZ_CP120863.1, on the reverse strand, counting down.
CATGCGCCACAAATCCGGCGAATCCCGACACAAGGCTTGCAACGAAGATTTTCGCGGCGCCCAGACGTCCAAGTGTGCCCGCAACTGTTTTGTCTCCAAAGACCTGGCGTACCACAAACCAGAGCGCCAACAGCCCGATGCCGATCTTTAACAGGTTGGGATCGAGGCTTGAAAACCCGATCATTCCGAGACCGATCCCGATGCCGGCACCCGGAAGAAGAGCCATAATCGTTCGCGCCTTCCAGGAGGCACGAAAACGCCAGACCGAAACAATGTCAATCAAGAGAAGAACCGGGAGCAACAGCGTTGCCGCCGATTGCGGTGGCATGGTCAAGGCGACGAGTGGGACACCGAGTATGCCCAGACCACCCGCAAATCCACTTTTGGAGATGCCGGTCAGAAAAACAGCCAGTGCGGCGAGGAGATAGGCTTCAAACGTCATGAGCTGCAATCTAGCGCTCAAAACAATGCGAAAAGAAACGATTTTACATGCTACTAAAAATCTGATTTCGTGATTTTAATGTCTCTTGATCTCCGCCATATAGAAAGCTTTGTCGCAGTTGCCGACACGCGCAGCTTCTCGTCAGCTGCAGAAAGAACCGGCACGGTACAATCGGCTGTGAGTGCTCACATTCGTCTCCTGGAGCAGAGACTGTCCCGAAAACTGGTAGAGCGTGGACGCGGCAAACCCGTCAGCCTCACAAATGATGGAAACGCCTTTCTGATAAAGGCGCGCCGCCTTTTGGTACTGGCCGATGAAGCCATGGAAGGATCCTCAATCAGTGGAACAGCTTCGCCCATCCGGCTCGGCACCACAATGACGTTCGCCCTGTCGGCGCTGCCGCCTGCACTGGCCAGATTTGCAACGGCGGCACCGGACAACCCGGTAACTGTTACGACAGCGCGCAGTCACGACCTTCGGGATCTCCTCGACAACGGCAGCATCGACATTGCTCTGGTTCTGGATCAGGGACCACATACCGGACGCATTGAGACCGTGCCCGTATCACTCGTGTGGACCGCCGTTCCATCCTTTGCATATGACAGTTCAAGACCGCTGCCACTCGCATTCCTGAATGACGCGCGCGATCTGCGCCGTCACGCTCTCACCGCGCTAGACACTGAGCCGGAAAGACAGACCGAATTGCAATTCCATGCCGACCCGGTTGGCCTCAGAGCTGTATTGCTTGCCGGTCTGGCTGCAACAATTCTGCCGCGCCCGGCCTTGTCCGAGAAACTGATCGACATTGGACCGCGTTTCAAGCTTCCCCAGCTCGGTGCAGTTCCCGTCTCAATCTACGTGGCCGCAAAGCAAGAGCGTGAAGCGGTGCGCACGCTGGTGGAAGAGCTACATCGTCAGATTGATCGTAACCCCCGCTAGAGCGAGGCAGTTTCTGCTATTCCTGGAAAAAGCATTTGCATCAGGCTGATGCTGTTACAACAAAGATAGATGCAGTGAGGTGCACATGTTCCCTGCCGCTTCTGTCAATCAACACCTTCCGCAAAAGCGGTTCGATCTGCGGTCGAAGATCCGGATCTTCTCGAACGATCTTTCCCAATGCTCCAACCCTGAGAAGAACGTCCATCGTTTCCTCAATACCACCGCAAGAGACAGGCACTTTGTGAGGGGTGATGGCAATATCGTGAAATCCGGCACCTTTCAGTATCTTTCGAATAAAGACAGGCTCTGAAAAGCTGAACGGCGTTTGATCGACCCTGGCAAGCATTCCCGAAGCTTCAAGAGGCAGCAGATCCAACTCATTGTCCTGAAGCTCAGCCCAGCAACAAAATCCCAGCGTTCCCTCAGGCTTGAGCATTTTCTGAAAGTTGGCAAAGGCGGCAGCAGGATCTTCAAATGCCATGATACCGAAACGCGAAAAGACCGCATCGAGGCTTCCATTTGGCAAGGAGACGGTCTGTGCATCTGCTTCAATCAACTTGATCTGGTGAAAGGATTGCGTCCGTTCCTTTGCAATAGCCAAGAAGGTTCGGGACACATCAACACCGACGACCTGCCCGGTCGGTCCAACTCTTTCAACAAGTTGCAAAAGGCTTTGCCCCGTGCCGCACCCAACATCGAGGACATGGCCGCCAGCGTGTAGTGCCAAGGCTGCCATAGCTTGAAGTCCAAGGGGTGAAAGCTGCCGGTCGGTCAACGGATAGACCTGTGCCCAGGCTTCTTCATGAAGAGTTTTTTTCTTGACGCCTTCCATCCTGTTTTTTCCCCCACAAAAAAAGCAGGCGCAACCTCTGCCTTGGGAGAAATCAGCAGAAGAACACACCGTTTTGGCGATTGGGGAGCAAAACGGTCGCTTGCGCCAAAGCTCTGGTCTGGACCCCAATCCAGTTCAGACTAGATGGCTTGAGAGCACCGACAATCAGGCTTTCAATTCGGAGAACTGCTTCCATGAGCTCATTGCCGCCACTTCCCTACAAGAACTGGGCTGACACCAAGGACACGCTGCATTTGTTTCTGCAAATGATTGGAAAAGTGCGGCTGAAGGCGCATCCGAAACTGAACCACTGGTGGCACGTCACGCTATATCCTCACGTGCGCGGCCTGACAACCGGACGGATCCCTTATGGCGATAGCGGTTTTGAGATCCTTTATGACATGCTCGACCACAAGGTCATCATCGGCAGAAACGATGGCGTGCGAAAGTCGTTTTCGGTTTCCGGGCTGACAGTGGCAGCCTTCTATGAGGCACTGTTCTCGCGTTTGGACGATCTTGAGGTCCCTGTAAAAATCGTCGGCAAGCCTTATGACAACAAATCGACTGTCCCCTTCCCCGAAGACCATGCTCCCCGCGCATATGACCGGCAAGCTGTTTCGGATTTCTGGCGCGCGCTGTGCCGGATCTCAAGCACGTTCGAAACCTACAGGACCAGTTTCGTCGGCAAGCAAACACCTGTTCAGCTTTATTGGCACTCGTTCGATCTTGTCGTGACGCGCTTCTCAGGACGTGCACACCCGCTTGAAGGTGGAACACAGTCCGACAAGGAGGCTTATTCTCATGAGGTCATTTCGATTGGTTTCTGGCCGGGCGATGACAGTTTTCAGGAACCGGCATTCTACGGCTATGCCTATCCGGAACCGGTGGAGATGAACCAGATTGCGCTGCAACCCGGCAACGCCTTTTGGGCGGAAAAAAACGGCGGGGCTCTCGCTATCTTGAAATACGAAGACGCACGAAATGCCGACGATCCTGCGAAGGAGATCTTGTCCTTCCTTAATAGCCTTTATGAAGGCGCAGCCGTGAAAGCTGACTGGCCCCTTGTGGATCTGAAGCACCGGTCGCTTTGACAGGAAGGTAGACAGGTCACATTTTCGTCTCTGACTTGAATTCGGTTTCAACTGCGCAAAGCGGAACAGGAAGGATCGGCCAACATGCATATCGGATTGATTGGAGGGATTGGACCGGCGGCAACCGACTTCTATTACCGAAAACTCATTGGAGCCGCTGCTGCGATCGAAAAGGACCTGGAGCTGACGATCGTTCATGCGGACACTTCAACGCTGCTGGCGAACCTGATCGGAAACAATGAAGCTGCGCAATGCGCCATCTACGCAACCTTGACGGATCGCCTCGCCGCTGCAGGAGCACAAAACGTCGTGGTGACATCAATTGCAGGTCATTTCTGTATTGACCGGTTCACCGAAATATCTGCTCTGCCCGTGATTGACCTGACAAAGGTTCTTTCAAGCTGGTTGCAGGAAAATGGTGTGCAGACAGTTGGGATACTTGGAACCGAAACTGTCATGAGTTCGGCCATGTATGGGAAACTCGCACCTGTGGACGTACGAGCGCCGGTTGGCGACAGTCTGCACCAGGTTCACGAAGCTTACATCACCCTTGCCCGAACCGGCCAGCCGTCTGATGCCTTGCACAAGGTCTTTCTGGAAGCCGGCGAGAGACTAATTTCCGATGGCGCTGAAGCTGTTTTGTTGGGCGGCACGGATCTGAATGCCATCATGAGCCCCGAAACGTCTCCGTTTCCCCTTGTCGATTGTGCCAGTATTCATATCGAGGAGATCGCGCGCTTCATATAGACTGTCGCTCAAGGTGCTGAAACGGCCTGTCACGGAGCACCAGCGACCAGTTCTTGAAAACCGGTCAGCGCTTTTTCAAGTCCAGCTGCTTCACAATCAGGGCACCACAAGCCTTTCGCTTCCTTTATAAAAAGCTCTTTCTTGCGTCCACCGCATTTCTTGCAGGCCATCCCGTTGATGGAGCACTCCGGCAGATCCAAAAGCTGATCGAGGAACCAGGGGAATGACGCGGCAACCTTGGCCAGCTCGACCGAAGGAAACTCCTGCCCCTGAACATCGAGACTCTTCAATTTCGGCAGGCGGGCAACTGGTCCAAGATCCAATGAACGCCCTTCGACAGCGACAAGGCTCAAATGCTCCAGTGGCAGCCCTTCCAGAAAACTCAGAGTTTCAACCTTTTGCCGCGAAGAATTTCCGCCTTCGATGGAAAGGCTATGCAGTTTTGGAAGGTTTCGAACAGCCGACGCGTTTTCCAGTAATCCGTTTTCCCGAAGATCAAGCTTCTCAAGACCCGTCGCGACTTCTATGCCATCCAGCGATTTGAGTTTGTTGGAATGCCAGATCCTTAACTCCTTCAGCGAAGACGGCAAAGGCACATTTGTCAGGTCAGGTGCGGAGAGCCAACGCAGTCCCAAAAACGCCAGCGGCAGCTGGTCCATGCCCTTGAGGCGCTTCATGTCGGCTTTGCGGATCGTGTTGATTGAGAGAGAAGACCCCTCCGGCATCCGCTGCAGGAGGTCAGGAACATCCAGGCGCTCAGCATCAAATGTCCTGTTCATGGTCAACTTCTTTCCCGGATCTGGTGCTGATGACAATCAGTGCGCCCTTCAAGGAAACGCCAAAACGCTCCTTGAAGCCGAAACTGTCCGGATCGCAATTGTCAGTCAACATGGAGGCTGCTTTCAGAACGCTGAAAGGCCTTTCTGCGTCATCCCAGAGTTAACGTATTGTTTTCAGAGACGAATAAATGCCGAACCAAACATTGTTGGAGACCGAGGTTCATCACGACGACATCAAGACCCGATCCAGCCAGTCGCCAGGGCATCGGCCCATTCGTTCCGTCCCTTTTGCTTTGCCATCTCGACCATACGCCGATTGTCATAGGGAACTGAGCGAAACGTGACGAGCCAGTTGCCGCCAGGCTTTTCCGCAATTGCATAAGATGCATTTGGTGAACCGGTTTGCATCTGATGATAAACCGGCGTGTCATCGTCGTAGCCCGGGCAGCCAACGCTTCCTGGATTGAGTACCAGCCGCCCGTCCCGCAATCGAACGTATCTTGGGAGATGCGTGTGGCCACAAAGCAGAAGTTTGGCATCGATACCAGAAGCTTCCGCCTCGATCTCATCGATCGTGGCAGATCTGACACGACCGTCCGCCTCAACCCTTTCCAGCCAGTAACTGACATCGCTGGCAGGTGTTCCGTGACAAAGCAGCACTTCATCAAACAAGGTGAGCGAAGACGGCAGTGCCTTCAGCCAGTCAAGATGGTGCTTTGCCAGCTGTTCATAGGCTGCCCTGTCGGAAGCCCCCATCTCCGACGGGTCTTGTTCAATCAACCATCTGTCGTGGTTGCCACGGATTGAAGGATACGTGCGCTCCATCAGAAGCTCGATCGTCCTGCGGGCGTCCAGCGGCCCGCTCAGATGATCACCGAGATTGACCACCGTGGAAATTCCCAGGGCATCGATGTCGGAAAGAACCGCTTCCAGAGCATCAGAGTTTCCATGAATATCGGCAATGACGGCAAATCTCATGTATCGAACCTGTTCACATAATGATCCTCAGTCAACCCGTTCAGAGCCCTTTGAGTTCATTCCAGCTGAGCACTAACCAAAAGAGAGCGTCTTCAAGAATGCAAGCATGCCGAGGGTCGGCAAGGCGACACGTTCATCGCCTTACTGACAGGGGCAACCACATGTCACGCCCGGGCTTCCCGCTCCATTCGCGCAGCCCAGGCATCGGCGAGATCAGCCAAGACCGCCTTGAATTGCCGTTTGGCCATGGTCTTGAACAAGGTTTGAACCAGGAAATTGCCTTTGGGTTCTGCCTCGATATTGATCGCGAATTCCGAACCGTTTCCATTGCTCTCGACAACTCATTCCCCATGCAGATCGGAAATCGGGTAAGGATAATCATCAGCTTCCGTGTGGATCCGGAACCCAAAGCCCCGACCGGCTTCAAAATAGTCGCAGGTTTCGAGCCAGTTTTCTCCTTTCGGGCCATAACAGCGCCGCTGCATTCCGATGCCATCTCCTTCAACCACCTCGACCTTAGAGATATTGTCGGCGACATCCGCATAACCGGGGTGATCGCTCATGACTCGCCAGACGATATCCTGTGATGCATCCACTTTGCGGCTGACCTTGGCCAGTATTTTTCCGCCGGACACTGTCACCGAAGCCTGACTGAGAGGCGCCAAAATTTTTCGCGCACCCAGATACTGCCCGAGCGCAAAAAACGTAACAAATGCGGCCACAACAGCAACAATGGCCGCGCCTGTGCCGGTAAAATGAGATCCGGCAAATACAAGCAAAAATGCGCTACCAAGAACCCATCCCGAATCCAAAAAACTGATCAAGGTCACCTGTGCTTTTGTAGTAAAACGGTCCGTGGCCAAGAAGATCAGATCAACGCCAAAGAGTATCAGGCCGACACCCAGAATACGCAGCGTCCAGCTTTGCCATGCCGCTTCGTTGGCAAACAGCAATTCCGCAAACTGCCCTGCAGCGATTAGAAGAGCCGCACCCGTCAGCAACGAAAATGCGGCATTCATTCCGAGGAAGGCCCGCGCCGTTTTCGAATGTTCCATTGTGTAACCTCTCGTCAGTTAGGGGTGGCCCTGAACTTGACGATCTGAGACATCAACTCAATTACGTCGTAGGTAATCGACCTTGGCATGCGATGCGTGCACAATCGCGCCATGCAACATAATCTGAACATCTCCGATCCGGCGTTTCCCGGATTTTTGAAATCCTGGAGGCAGCGCCGCAGACTCAGCCAGCTGGAGCTCTCGCTTCAATCCGGAATGTCACAACGGCACATCAGCTTTCTTGAAACCGGCCGCTCCAACCCAAGCCGGTTCGCCATCGCACAATTGGCTGAAGCGCTCGAAATGCCTGCCGCTGAGGTCGACGCGATGCTTCTGTCTGCCGGGTTTGCAGCAAGGTCTTCACTCCACGGGTGGGACGGTGAAACACAGAAAGCCGTCGATGCCTCTATCGATCATGTCCTGAGAGGTCACGCTCCCTTCCCTGCGGTCTCGATCGACCGGATCTGGAACCTCGTTAAGGCCAATGAGCCTGCAAAGAGGTTCTTTTCCATGGCAGGTGCGCGCGGTGATCCGAACCTCTTGCGTGAAATCCTGTCACCGGGACAGCTGCGCAACTGCATTTCGAACTGGGAAGATACCTCGAGAGCCCTGATAAGAATGCTGGAATTGGAGGTGGCAAGACGGCCACATGACAAGGAAGCGCAAGCACTCCTGAAAGAACTCGCGGCACTGGAAGGTGTCGCGGGGCTGTTGGAGGGTCTGCGCCCGGCGACAAATGCTCCGGTTTTGACAATCAGGTTCAATTTCGAAAACGTTGAACTTGAGATGTTCTCACTGATCGCGACCATAGGCATGAGCGCTGATGCCGCACTCGATGACCTGCGACTGGAGACCTTGTTGCCTGCAAACGACAAGACACGCGACTGGTTTTATTCCCATTTCTTCTCGTGAAATCTGCCTTGCCCAGCGCACAGAGCGGCAGCCAGCATTGCACGTACATAGGGATTGTTGGAATCCGGTACTGTGGGATCTTCAGCTGAGCCTAGCTGGGATGTTGAAGACAACTTTCCAGCCTCTGATCACAAGCCTATCCCCTAAATATTTTGCGTGACACAAGTTCCAATGCCATTCTTCATTCTGGCCGGTTTCATGGGGTTTCAGGCGGCGACTGGAAAGAAAAAGCAACCCAAGTTCGCGTCACGGTTCAATTTTTAGGTGTAGGACCTTGCGTAAGGTCATCGGAGGAACTAAGCGGTGCACTCCTTTCCGTAAAGTTCCCATGTCGATTCCAATGACTGATATTGAAGCGCGCACCAAAACAGTTGTCGCCAAGACACTAAATATCGCCGAATGGATTATCTCCTCCAACTCGACACTGGCAAAACTGGGAGCCGACAGCCTTGACGCAATCGGCATTGTGATGGCCGTCGAAAGAGAGTTCGGCTGTGTTCTTGAGGATGACGTGTTCAGTCCGCGAGATCAGGAAAAGGCCCAATTGACCTTCAGGGACTTTGTGAGAACCATTGAGCAATCAGTGGCGAAATAGCTGCATTCAGAACGCTCAGTGATATCAGTGCACCGAGTTGCTGATCGGCAGAACAGCAAAATCCTTCGTTACGACCTGCAGCCAAACTCTCTTATAACCGCCTCATCCGAAACATCAGTTTCCAATTTGCGTAGCAATCGAGCCGTTCAACGTCGCTTTGAAAATAGTCGTTCGGTCCTTCCAACGGGACCAAGGCCGATGCCAGAAACCGGCTAACGGCGACGTCAAAGCCGTGAGCCCGGAAAGCACCTGCAATGTCTGCAACACCATGATCGGGCACATTGATATTTGAAAAGGCCTGGATTCTTGGCCTCCAAGAAGCCCACAATGGACTGTCCTTGTGGCAACAGGTGACGGCATAGTAATTGCTGCCCGGTTTCAGGACACTGGCAATCTGCTCCGCATGCCTGGCAAGATCTTCAATCAGATAGATGACTTCATGGCTGAAGGCCAAATCAAATATTTCACCGAGTTCGGCCAGATCCGAAGTGGCACGGTAGTCAATCGGTCGCCCGTCTTTCCGAGCTTCAGCGATATCGACAGCCTTTTGGGCAAGGTCGACACCAACACCCGACGCGAAAGGCCGTTGATCATACAGCAGCCGCAAGAAACCGCCCTGGTTGCAGCCGAAGTCCAGAACCTTCTGCCCGCTCAGATCCTGCTCATCGATCGCAGAGATCATTTCCCGCCAGATCCAGGTATGTTCAGCTGTCATGCCGCTTTCTTCAAGCGGCTCACGTGTCCACGTATTGATCAGTTGAGTGACCATGGTTACCGGTTATGCCTCCAGCTCTTTCAATAGAGAACGAAAGACCTTTCGGGCACTGCCCGGGTGCCTCACCTTCTTGGCAGCCTTTAAGTTGGATAAGTCCTGGCCAACAACGATCAGACCGACCATGCCCCACTCGTAATGCGGCACACAGATATGGCCGTAAATTCCAGGAACATTGAATTCGATTGTCAGTCTTTCATCGATCGCGCCGTTCCAGGGCTCGGCCCCGTCCGGAATCATGCCGCGTTTTGATGCCGAGTTGTGCCCGGCATCCGTCGGAACGAAAGTGACACTGTCACCTGTGTTTATGTGCAGGATCGCAGGTTCAAAGACATTCGGATTGCCCGGATCACCGCAGTCGGCATTTAGCATCAAGATGCCATGCGACGTTCCGTCAGCCTTGGGCGCAGGACACGCCAATGCCGGACCGACGCCTGCCAGTGCGGTCAGCGAAAGGACAAAATTACGACGGGTAAGCATGAACGACGATCTCCTCTCTGGGACCGGTAGTGGTTTCAATGGCGACCCCATAGGTGTCTGCAATGGATTGCTTTCGCAGCACTTCAGCAGGACTGCCTTGTGCCAGGATCCGCCCTTTGCCCAGCAGAATGAGATTGTCGGCAAAACGCGCTGCCAGGTTCAGGTCATGAAGGGCGACAATTCCAATCGCATTTCTGGCAATAACCGCTGACCTGATCTGCCGCAGCACTTCCAGTTGGTGTCGAAGATCAAGCGCAGATGTCGGTTCATCGAAGAGATAAACATCCGAGTTCCGGATCAATGCCTGGGCCACAGAGACCATTTGAGACTGCCCACCGGACAGTTCACTCACATAAGCCTCCGCGAGGTGGCCGATGCCGGCCGCTTCAAGCGCAGTCCCGACAGCGATCATGTCCGCCTCGCTGACGCGCCAGCCTTGCAATTGTTTGTGAGCCATCATGACAACGTCGAAAACGGTCAATGCAGCGTTTGCCGTGAAAAACTGCGGCATGAAGCAGACGCGTTTGAGCCGTGCTCGCGTGGACAGCGAAGTCAGATCGGTTTCGCCGAGCTGCACCTTGCCGGTTTCAACTGATAGCAATCCGGCAATCAGACGAAACAGGGTCGATTTGCCGGAAGCGTTAGGTCCGATAAGGGCTGTCAATTGGCCGCTTTTTACCGGTCCGACATCGATCTGATTGAAGATTTGCCGAGATCCATAAGAAAAGCTCAGGCCTTCAGCAGACAGCCCACTCATTGCCAATGCCTTTTGCGTTGACCAAGGATCAAAAGAATGAAGAACGGGATTCCGATGAGAGACGTGATCATGCCGATCGGATAGACAATTCCGGGCGAAATCGCTTTGGACGCAATGGATGTGCCGGAGAGAATGAGCGCTCCGCACAGGGCAGACAAAGGCAGGAAGCCACGCTGGTCTTCACCGACGATCATCCTGGCAATGTGAGGTCCGACGAGACCGACAAAGGCAATTGCACCGACAAAAGACACGGCAACGGCCGACAGCAGTGAAACACCTGCCAAAACACCGATCCGCAAAAGGCTGACATTCACGCCAAGTGCTGCCGCCTTGTCTTCGCCCATGCGAAGTGCGGTCAAAGCCCATGAGCGGTACATGAACCATGGAAGGATTAACGCCAAAACGAGGAAGCAACCCCCCACTTTCGCCCACGTGGCACGCGCCAGGGACCCCAACTGCCAGAAAATCAGTTGGGCCAACTGAATTTCAGATGCGCCATATTGTAGAAACGCAAGGAGGGCATTGAAGGTGAAGAGCATCGCGATCCCGACAAGGATCATCGCCTCGGGCGACACCCCGCGCAATCGCGTAAAAAGAAAGAGCGCACCTGAGGTCAGCATTGCGAACACAAATGCATTCACCGAAACAAACAATCCGCCGACACCTGGGATGACAGACCACCCAAGCACAATTGCCAGAGCTGCGCCAAACCCCGCTGCAGAGCTGAGACCGAGCGTGAAGGGATCGGCAAGCGGGTTGTTCAAAATCGTCTGCATTTCGGCGCCGGCAACGCCAAGCATAGCTCCGACCGCTACGGCCATGATCGCCACGGGAAGTCGCAATTGCCAGATAATGACGTCTTCTTTGGGTGTTGCGATCGAACGGTCAAAGATGACTTCGGCGGTTCGCCAAATTGAGAGATTTGCCGGTCCCGTGGTCACGTCGACAATCACCAGTACGGCAAGCACGGCGAAGGCAAGCAGAACCAAGGCAACACGCTGCATGGACCGGCGTTTATAGCCGCGCACCAGCAACAACGCCTCGCTGGAAGGCGGGGTAATTTCAGACATGAGACACCTGATAAATCAGGCCCTGCGGTATGGTTCACCGCAGAGCCCGAGGACCTTTAAGGTCCTAGTTTTTGAGAGAAATCCAGAACTGGCCTGACAGGTCATACGGCAGGAACCGGTCGTGCAATTCCTTGAATGTCGCCTCAGGGTCCAGGTCTTCAAAGTCTTCCGGGTGCAGCCACTTGGCCAGAACCTGAATCGCAATGAAATGGTAAGGCGAGTTGTAGAACTGGTGATAGACCGAATGGAATCGGCCCTCTTTCACCGCGCGCAAATCGGCAAAGCCAGGGCGGGCCGCAAGCGCTGCAAGCCGGTCGCTGTTGACTTCCGGATCACCTTCGTAACCGAGCAGCGTTGAGGTGACTTCCGGTTTCGCTTCTTTCCAGTTCGCACCGGTCCCGAAAACTACATCCGGATCAGCTTCGATGATCCCTTCCAGGTTCAGTTCAACCGAATAGGCATTTGCGAGCGTTGAAGCATAGTTCTTACCCCCGGCGAGTTCCACGAAACGCCCGTAGTTGTAAGGACCAAAGGACCAGCAGCAAAAGTCAGTCTGCCAACCGGCGGCATTTTCAACAACGACCAGGGGCCGATCTTCAGCGGGTATCGTGTCGACGATGTTGGTCACTTTCCGCATCTGTGCGATGTAGAAATCTATGAATTCGGCGGCTTTTTTCTCTTCGCCGAAAATTCGGCCAAGGATCAGCATCGAAGGAATGGCATTTTCCGTCGCATTCCGCCGAAAGTCGATGAAGGCAACCTGAACGCCGGCATTGCCGAGTTTTTCGATCAGACCGGTCTCTTCGGCCTTGAACAGGTTGCCCACGTCGAGAAGCACCAGATCGGTTTCAGCTTCCAGAACTGCTTCAATGCTGAACTCGCCGGCATAAGGATTGCCGAAGTCAATCATGCGCGCGGCGTCTTCAGGGAAGACAGCTTCGTATTTGCGGAAGGCATCCGGGTCGTATTGAACCAGATCGTTTTTCCAGCCAACGATTTTTTCGAAAGGATTGCCATCGATCAGGGGAGCGATCCCGTACATCATCCGGCCTTCGCCAAGTATGATTTTGTCCGGCAATTCAGGGAGGGTGACTTCGCGTCCCGCGATGTCGGTGAACGTCAAGGCTTCAGCTTGTGCATCGGTTGCTGGCGAAAGAAAAAGAACGCTGGCTGCAATAGCTCCAAGGAAGCCGCACATTTGTGTCTTGATAGACATGGCGGTCTCCGTATGGATTGTGTACGGTTTCTGGGTATCTGAAGCTTAGAAGAAAGTCGACTCAAAAAGTCATATTTTTCTCATTTCACACTTGAAACAGAAACGAATGTTACCAGCTATCGCGCCCAACTCGCGTAGATTATTGAAATAATAGAGATAATACTCTCATAGCCAGCTGCACAGGGAAGCATCGCCTTCGCCTTTCGAAGTCACTAAGCAAGATAGAGCGATCAGATAAACGGAATTCGAGTGATCCGGTTCGCGATGACACTAGGTCGTTTCAACCCGGTCAACTGGCGCAAGCATATGATTGAACCGGCCCTCCAGAACACAGCCGGGTAACTCGGTCAAAGGAGTAAGTTCAGTGCCGGTCAGCTCTTGCTCGTAAAGTCTCTGGATGTCGCTGGTGTCGACCGTCTGACCATGGACGACCGAGGCCAGTTTGGTCTGAAATGCTTTCAGCCCGCCCATTGAGGAAAAATGCCAACCTGCATCCTTCATAATTCGCACAGGACGGCTGATGCCCGTCAGGTTGTTGTTGCGCACACGCAGGAATGGCTGGGTCAGAAAATCAGGAACGAAAGCTTTCTTGGTCATCCGCGCCTTGGTTCGACGCAATTGCTGCGGCGTGGTGAAATACTTCTTTTCAATCAACCTCGACCCGAGCAACCAGGTCTTGCCCGGCACGATCCGGTTGAGATGGTGCTTGTGCAGGCTCTGCTCGAAAACCAGCAACCTGTTCTTGAAGAGCTGTTGCTCCAACACCCGTGCCAACACGTCAGAGCGTACAATTTCATCAACATCAGATAGCAGGATAAGATCGTCGCCGGAAAGCTGTTCCAGCGCCCGGGCGATGCAATTGCGTTGAAAGTTTTCACGCTCCCAGTCCTTTTTCCGCCGGTTCTTGTAGACACCAAGTGCCGGTGGAAGTTCTTCAGGAAAAGAGATTTGCAGGTCGATGATCTTATCCGCCCAAGGCGCAAACCGATCCCTGTTCTCGGCGAAATAGTAAGGCTTTTCTCCACCACGCTGAGTCTGGTTTGCTTCCACCAGAACAAAGCAGTCGACGTGTTCACCCATTTCCCGAAGGCGGATTTCGAGAAGATCGAATTCGTTGTGAAAGACGAAGCAGTCAAAAAGTTTCATGTTCAAATGCTCTTCCACAGTCTGAACTTGGCCCGCATCGCCTTTTCCTGAAGGAACCGTTTGGCTTTGAACACCGGATCCAGCGTGAGATCACTCGACGGATATTTTCCGGAAAGAAAAACATCGTCAAAACGTGCCATTACCGGCTCCGGCCGATACTGCTCAACAGATTGCCTCGCCACATCTCCGTCTTCCGCAGACGGTGAAAAGTCAACCAGGAGACGAACCAGCTCACGGCGTGTCCGATAGATCCATTCTTTCCTGGGGCTCATGGCAACATGGTTCTGATCCATGCCCCCTGCCCAGCTGAAGACAGGCTTGCCGAACATCAGAAACTCCGCAATTGCCAACCCAAAGCTCTCGCCGATTTTCTTGGCGTTCAACCCGGCATCACAAGTCGCAATGAAGCGTGCCTTTTCGATAGGTTCGACAATCGGCGGCAGGAAGATCACCCGCGGGTGCTCGATAAAAGCATCGGTGTTCACAAAGAGAAAATGCAAATTGGACCGCTGCTGCAGCGCTTCTCTCACTGCCAGATGTGCAAATTCGAGATTGAACTGATCGAAGCCGCCATACCGGCCAACCACAAAAGCATCACGATCAAGACCCAGCTCAGCTCGCATGTCGCCAGTCGCTTCCGGCAGATCCACAATGTGAGGTACAGACGGCGCCTTGCCGCCCGTCATCCAATCACTCATCCAGTCGGAGACGTAAGCATAAACGTCGCCATGAGGATCGAAGTGACGAAAGACGGCATGAACACCCGACCGCTCCGCGGCTACATTCAGCTGGTCCGTCCTCCCGTCGCGAATGTAATAACAAAAATTCAAGGAATAGGATTCTGTGAAGCGCAACGGATCCTGGTCAATAGGCATTGCAACCAGACGCAGTTCCTTGCTGAATTTTTCAACAACGGCAGGTGCGCTCTTGGCCTCACTATGGAAGACAACCGCTTCATGGCCGAGACACTTCTGAACCCCGCGAGCATAATCAAAAAGTGCCACACTCATGCCGCGCTCGTTGAGGGCGCCCGCCTGAAATCCAATTTGCATACCGTTTCCAAGACAATTCGAGTGCGGGACCGATATCGGATTTCAGCTACAAGGTCCATGTGCCAGATACTGAAATCGGCAGCCATATGGCGTTGTCGCGCACGAGCTGCTTCTTACTGGATTGAAAACGGCAGCTGAACCTTGGCCGAGCCACCACCATTTTCATCATTCACGGTCAAAACCAGCACATAGTCTCCCGCTGGTGCGCCGCTGACATTCAGTGTCAGATTGGCCATGTACTCCGAGTTCGGCACATGGCTCTTGAAGTCGAATTTGCCAAACCCTTTTTGACCGGCAAGCACTTTTCCGTCCTGTGACGTCAGGTCGAAGTCGACTGTCAAAAGAGAGGTGTAAAACCCGTCAACGGCTTTCCAGTCAAATCCTATCGGTTCCAGGTAGACCAGCAACGTTTCGCCAACGGGAAAACTGTTGTCAGGTCTCGGCGTAAAAATGCCATAACCGTCCGCAGGCGCCGTGACGAAGGTCGCAGTCGGGATCGACAAAGGGGCCTGTTTCCAGACTTCGAAAATCGCCTCACGCATCAGCGCGACCGCTTCTGCTCCTTTGTCCTCGCTCAAGGCAGCCTCGGCTTGCGCAGCCTTGTCCTGAACAGGCCCGGCAAAGGCAAAGCCCGTCGATGCAAAAAGCAATGTTGTGTAAACCAGCGCTCGTATCAGCATGTTTTCCCCGATCCTGGAACCCGCAAGCTGAAGCATAGCATTGCTATCGCGCTTCAGCACGCGTGTTCAGTCCAAGGAGCCGTTGCTAGAGCTGATCCTCCGCCCCCTGGCCATCCTCTCCGGCTACCAGGTCGTCAAAAGTGGTGTGGGCAGCGCCGCCCGCAAGCGCGGCCTGCGCCGCCGCCTTGGCAGTTTCGGGCGAAATCTGTCCGTTTTCTTCTTCGCCTGAACCGGCGACACGAACCGTGACCTGACGATGCGCGAATTTGATACCGTTTTGCTCGAACAGGTCCCTGAGCCCGGCATAGACGACCTTGCGAAGTTCGAACTGCTTGCCGGGTTTGGTGGTGAATTTCACACGCGCGATCATCGCGGAATCTTCCATGGATAGGATGCCTTGCGACTTCAGCGGCGCCAGGAACATCGGACCGTAATACTCGTCGTCCAGAAGTTCCTTGCCGAAGTTCTTGATGATCTTGCGCATCTTGTCGACATCGGTGTCATAGGTAACCCGAAATGCAAGCTTCATCACGGCCCAGTCGCGCGAGAAGTTTTCCACCTGCTGGATTTCACCAAAGGGAACCGTCGTCAGCGCACCACGGTGGTGACGAAGCTGCATCGAGCGGATCGAGATCTTTTCAACCACACCTTTGGCACTGCCGATATCAATGTATTCGCCTTTCCGGAACGCGTCGTCGATCAGGTAGAACGCACCTGAGAATATGTCCCGGATCAGGGTCTGAGCGCCAAAGCCAATGGCAAGACCGACAACACCGGCACCTGCAAAGAGCGGCGCGATGTTTACACCGAGTTCCGCCAACACCACCATGGCCGCAATCACCACGATTGTAATCAGCAGGAAGTTGCGGAAGATCGGCAACAGTGTCGCGATCCGGCTTTCTCCCGCGCCGCCGACTTCAGCTTCCTCATCCTTGTCTGCAGGGGACTCCTTGGCGATCTGACGGTCTATGACGATCTTGACAGCTTCGTAAGCCATGTAGCCGAGGAACATCACGAGCAGGACCTCAACGAAAGATCCGATCAGCGAGCCGCTGCCGGCAAGAGGCACACCCCACATGTTGGCCAGAAGATCCAAAGAGCCGAACAGCACCAGGATTGCTGCACCACGGTCGAAAAGGTTCCGGAACGGGGTGCGCAGTGCTTCGCGTTCCGCCGCTTCAGCCCTCGCCTGAGCCAGCGCGCTTTCCGGATCATCTTCGGTGCCTTCGCTTTCCTCAGCGCGCTTGATGTCTTCCGCAATCTTGGCCTGCGCGTCCGCTGTATCAAGGCGGGGCAACAACAGTCGATCAATGATCAGGATCAGGATGCCGAAGGCAATGGCTGCAAGCAGCAGCACCTGAAGCGGGGCTCCTACAAGGCCCGTCGCATCCGGCAGGTCCAGCAGAATTCGAACGGCCGAGATTGCCCAAGCCACGATGAAATAGAATATCGCGACATAGTGCCAGACATTCCCCAGAACCCGCCGCCACAAGGACGTTGTGCTTTCATCCTCGCCTCGGATCAGTCTGCCAATGACCTTGCGGTACACAAGCGCAATCCCGATAAGGATGATCATTGAAAGTGCCGAGGCCCCGATCAGTGCGATCTTGTGCGCATCTTCATTCAGCCCGAGCCGCTCCATCCAGAGACAGAAGGCAACGGCCGTAAGCGAAACACCTGAACCGATCAGGAGCAAACGGTAAAGGCCCCCGGCTTCCTTGTCGGACAGCGCCAACAATCGATGGCTGGCCGCGTCCGGAACCAAAAGGTTGAGCCAGATTATCTTGAGGGCCATAAAGACGGAAATGACACCGAAGGCCACCATTGCCGTTTCATTAGCGGATTCAAGTCCGCTGCCTATTGCCAGGAACACCATGGCTGCGACAGCAAAAAACAGCACGACACCGACGATCATCAGTATGGCACGCAGATAGAGGTAGATGATCTTGTCGGACCGGGAATAGACATCGGCCCGGTACATGCCCGCAAATTGTCTGCGGCCCCAACGCGCAAGCAGAAAGGACGCCGCTTGCCCCAGTACAACCGCGATAACAATGTCAATCAGGGCAACCGGGATCCAGCTCAAACCCTGGCCTTCGCCTTCTGCCCGCAAGGTAGCCAACATCGTCTGATGAATGACCGGGATCTCACCAAGGATCGTCTTGAATACATCACGTGCCGCGACCGCTTCATCGGCAAACTCGTCGATGTTGGCCAGAACACCCTCGCCTTCGCTATGCTCGGCCGCTTCGCGCGCGGCAGCAGCATCGGTGGCCTCTGTGCCGTCTTCCGACGTCTCTGCCGTGTCAGCGTCCTTTGACGCGGACATGGAAGAAATGACACCGGTGATGCCTTGGGCGTGCGAAGCTGAAACGCCGAGACTGCCGGCAAAACCCATTGTCAGGATCGCAGCCAGAACGAAAACGGCCAACGTTAGAGGATGTCTTTTCAAGTTGAATTGAAAAGACGGATGGGAAAAAGAACGCATTTCAGCCCCGTAACGATTCATAAAAGTAAACAGCCCCTGTTAAGCACGGTTCCGTGATTAATAAAAGAAACCAAGTGTAACAAGTTGTTCCCGCAGCAATAGATAAGGGCCCGGTTCCAAGGAACCGGGCCCTCCAGTGCTGTCAAGGTACTGGATATATCTACGCTTCAGTGCAGGACGTTCAAATTCCAATGCGCCATCTTGCGTTTGGCTTCTGCAATGGTCATCCGCTCGAACAGAGACATTGCATCGCTGCGCGATTCAGGTGTCAGGCGGTGCCGCCATGGACCAATGCTTAAAAGCGAACTTATGGTGATAGAGGAAAATCCAGAGGCTTTGGCCAGGATCACGAAGGGCTCAGGATCGGGACGCACCATCCAGTGACTGACTTCCTCAACGCCGCACCTGACCAGCCAGGCGAATGTCGCCACCACTTCGGCAAACCGGTCTTCTGAGGCAAACCGGCGCAAGGCCGCCTCGTTGACCATGCCGCGTTTTGCCAGCATCAGCACACGGCTGCGAGCGGTTTCGAAATCATAGCGTCCAAGCCAATACTGGTTGGACATACGCTGTGCGGCAATATCTGCGGCTTCGTCCAGACGCTCAGCATCCTTACCCCGGCCGGCCGCATTCAGCTTTTTTCTGACTTCCTCACTGGCCACCGAAATCAGGTTGGAGATATGGTTTTCAGCAAGGTCCGCGCGCTCGCTCAGAGACAATTGCAATGTCGCGTCCGAAGTCGCATCGCTGATCAGTGCATTGATGGCCGCATTTGAAAGGCTTGCCCCATCGTTGCTGGCAACCTTCCGCTTGACCTTCAAGTCCCCTTTTTCCACCAGTACATCTGTAAGAGACTCTGTCAGAACTTCTCTTTGCGCCATGGCAAAAAGGTGCGCGTTGCCACGTTTCTCAGCGATCTTGATCAGATCGGTGTCGCGCAGGACCGTAGATCTCACCAGAATGGGTTCGGCAACTTCAATGTCATCATCTGCAAGGCGGCGGATCGTTTCCTCCGGACCGCGCCTCAGGCTTGACATCTGCTCAGCGACGTATCGCCGAACCTCGGACTCCACCATGTCAACCAGGCGCAACAGCACCGAGTCATAGATATCGACCTGCTCGTCGGAACAGCGGTCCGACGTCAATGCGAACAAGGTCGCAACGTGCCGCGCCAGCTCCGCTCGACGGGCGCTGCCAGCTTCACCAGTCAGCTCCGAAAAGTTCACCAGTTCTGTTTTCAACGCTTCTGTCATACTTCGATACCAATTCTCAAATTTTTGCCGATTTGGCGTTGGTAGCGAAGATGACGTCGAGATTTAAAGAAGTGCAAAACACACATTTCGAGAATGTAATTGTCTTTTTGTAAAACCTTGCACGAATTCAATTTAGATTTTACGGAACGCCTGTAAATCACTGAGAAAAATGAACTTACCCATTTCAACTTGCCCAAAATCCGGAAAATCAAGGCATAAAAATAGTCGAAAAATACTGCGAAAAAAATGAGACCGACTTGGGATTTTACGCAATTCAGGGTTCAGGGCCGCCTGATGATTTAACCCACACGTGAAGAAGCCATTCGCTCCAAAGCAGCTGGCACCAGAGCAAAGCCTTCTCGCCCGCACGACCGCTCGGGGCACAAACAAATTGATCGACTGGGGCTTGGGATTGCAGGCAACCGCACGCGTTCGAGCGGGGGATTGCCAGCAGGCTATCGCTGAACGGTTGTTCCCAAGCTCAAACCTTCACCGCCTGAAACCGGCGCGGCGCGTCAGTCTCACAATCGGCCTCAACATCCAATTATTCTGCAGCGGCCATAAATTCTTTGACGTTGTCGGCCTTGTCGCTGCCGCCATCTCCGGATTTATTCAGCTGTTCCAGCAATTGCTGACGCTTTTCAGTGGCCTTTTGGAAGTTTGCTTCCTTCACCGCTCCGAATCCACGAACAAGGTCAGGGACACGGGCGATTTCCACCAAAAGCCCGTAATTGCCGTCCGGCAACTTGTTCAGGATGTCTGCGATATCCTTTTCATATTGTGCGATCAAAGCACGCTCGGCGCGGCGTTCGTGCGTACGGCCAAACGGATCATACCACTTGCCACGCATGGCCTTGAATTTGGCAAGCACCCCGAAAACACCAAAAACCCATGGACCAAAAGCGATCTTTTCCGGCCTGCCGGTCTTGGGGTCCTTGCGGTGCGCCAGAAATGGCGGTGCCAGATGAACCTTCAGTTTCTTCGGGTTTTCAAAACGCTGCGCAATCTTGTCCTTGAAAGCCGGATCGGAATAAAGACGCGCGACTTCATACTCGTCCTTGTAGGCCATCACCTTGTAAAGCAGGTCGGCAATTGTCTGGGACAGGCGCAGGGTGCCGGGGCCATGGGCTTCATCAGCTGTCTTTACCTTGTCCATCAATGCCAGGTAATGCGCTGCATATGCGCTGTCCTGATAGGCCGTCAGCTCCGCCGCATTGAACGCGATCTTCTCGTCCAGGGTGAACTGCCTTGGCTTGTGCTCAGATGGCAGTGCTTTCAAAAGCTGCTCCGCATCAGCAGCCAGCACACGCCCTGCCCGGAAAGCCTTGATGTTGTTGGCAACGGCCGCCCCGTTCAATTCCAGGGCCGTTTCCAGCGCATAGTCCGAAATCGGCAAGGCACCGCTCTGATAGGCCATTCCGACAAGAAGCATGTTGGCGTAGATGGCATCGCCCAGCAGCTTCTCGGCCACATCTGCAGCATTCAGCGGGAGATACTTTCCGGACGCTTCGCGCAGCGCAGTATCCATGCGCTGTTCGTCGAACGAAAGCGTCTGTTTCAAAACGAATTCTGCTGTCGGCGCGACCTTGGTATTTGCAACCGTCAGGGTCTGGCCGCGATGTGCCAGTGCAAGCTGATCTGCATTGGTCGCAACCACCATGTCGCTTGCAACCAGAAGGTCCAGGCTCGCAGCAGGAACACGGGGCCCTTCAATGGATCTGTCGCTGGCAGCAAAACGAACATGAGATGTCACCGGCCCACCCTTTTGGGCAAGCCCCGTCATATCAAGTGTCGAGGCTTGTTTGCCATCGACATGCGCTGCCATGGCAAGCACTGCGCTGATCGTCGTTACGCCCATGCCGCCAATGCCGGCAACGAGAGTGTTGTGAGTGCGCTCCAGTGAAGCAAGCTCTGGCTGCGGGAGAGTATTCACCAGGGCATCGATATCGACATCTGCCTTTTTGGGCTTTTTCAGCGCAGCCCCGTCAACTTCCACAAAGGAAGGACAAAATCCTTTAATGCAGGAGAAATCCTTGTTGCAACTTGACTGGTTGATGACCCTCTTTTCGCCGAACGGCGTTGCCAGTGGCTCCACCGACAGGCAGTTCGACTGGACGGAGCAATCGCCACAGCCTTCACAGACACGGTCATTGATGAAAAGGCGCTTGTCCGGATCCGGAAACTGACCACGCTTGCGCCTGCGGCGTTTCTCAGCAGCGCAAGTCTGATCATAAACAATCACGGACACGCCCGGAAAAGTCTGCAGCTCTTCCTGAACATCCATAAGCTCGTCCCGATGGTGCACCTTCGTACCCGGGGCAATTGGTGTCCAGGAGCCATAGTTCTCCGGATTTTCCGAAACCACCGCGATCCGCTCGACGCCTTCCGCTTCAAGCTGGCGCGTAATCTGCGGCACGGTCAACTGACCGTCGACCTTCTGACCACCCGTCATGGCGACAGCGTCATTATAAAGGATCTTGTAGGTAATCGGCACATTCGAGGCGAGTGCCTGGCGGATAGCCAGAATGCCGGAGTGGAAATAGGTACCGTCACCCACATTGGCAAAGACATGGCTATCGCCTGAGAAGGGTTGCTGACCGACCCATAGAACGCCCTCACCGCCCATTGCGATCTGGCCTTCCGTTGTCCGACCGGCCATCTCCGTCATCGCGTGACATCCAATGCCTGGCAACGACCGGGACCCTTCAGGTGTTTTGGTGGATGTTGAGTGCGGGCAGCCGGAACAAAAATATGGGATACGGGCCGCTCGCTCCGCATGGCCTTGTGCCCACATGGCCTGGCGGGTCATCCGGCTGGCAACGGCGCGCATTTCTTCGCTGACAACATCGCCGGGTAACCACTTCATCAAGCCTTCGATGAGCTCTGCAACGGACAGCTCCAGAACATCAGACAAGAAGGGCGACCCGTCAGGACGTCGCTTGCCCCAGATCTCCGGACGGCTCATTTCCGGCCAGTGATAGGAAATTTCCTTGATCTGGCTTTCCATAAAGGCGCGCTTGTGTTCGATGATCAACAGCCGTTCCGCACCGCGCGCAAATTCTCTGAGACCAAGAGGTTCAAGCGGCCAGGTCATCGCAACCTTGTAGACCGCAAGCCCCATCGACTTTGCCATTGCTTCGGTTATGCCCATCAGATCCAGTGCCTGAAGCAGATCCCGATAGGCTTTACCGGAGGCGACAATTCCAAGTTTCACCTGACGGGTGCTGCCGAAGGTGATCCTGTCGAGGCCATTTGTGCGAACGTAGTTCTGGGCGGCCGGGATCCTGAGATCGCGCACCAGGCGTTCTGTTTCAAGCCGGTTGCCAAGCATCAGGTCGCGGTTCTGGCGATAGTCCTTCCGTGGATCGCCGTCGAGCGGGCGCACCAGTCTCAGCCGTTCCGAAGAAACGTTGATCGTCGCAGACGCATCCATTGTGTCAGCAACGCAGATCAGTGCAGTCCACAGGCTGGTGAAGCGTGACATTTCCAGCCCGTGAAGACCGTAGTCGAGAACGTCCTGGATATCGGCCGGATTGAGAACGGGAATTTCTGCATGTTCAAAATAGAACTCGCTTTGCGCGGGCAGAATGGAAGACTTTGCCAGATGATCGTCTCCGGCCAGCGCAAGCACACCACCATTCCTGTCCGTACCGGACGCGTTGGCCTGACGCAGAACGTCTCCTGCCCTGTCCACACCTGGGGCCTTGCCGTACCAGATCCCGAACACACCGTCATAATCGGTCGCACGCCCGACGCCACCTTCACCGCGCAGTTTCTGGCTGCCCCAGACAGCCGTCGCGCCAAGCTCCTCATTCACACCGGGCTTAAAAACGACATCTGAAGATTTGAGGTGGCGGTCGGCCCGCATCAATTCGGTGTCGTAGCCCGCCAGCGGCGACCCACGATACCCGGAAATGAAGCCGCCGGTTTTCATACCGGCCTGTTGATCAAGACGTGCACGATCAAGTGCCAATCGGACGAGCGCCTGTATGCCGGTCAGATACACCCGACCTTGCGTCGCGACGTATTTGTCCTCGAGCGTCACGGTTGGCATATGCACATTCATCCAGTTTCCTCCTAACCAACAGTATGGGGGCTAGCCTCTCCCCGGCAACCTCATCTGCAGATAAATATCATCCTTTTCTCGGGCAATTTCTGTGCTATCGTCACGGTCAATCACCCCGGGGCAGCATAAAAATTCCTAAAATGGCCGATGACTGACAAATATCTTCTCGACCCGTCCGACATTCGTGTTCTTCGTGTCCTGCAGAGGGACGCCTCACTCTCCATTGCGGAAGTCGCAAAGGAATCGGGCATGAGCCAGACCCCATGCTGGCGACGGATCAAACGCCTCAAGGAACAGGGCATAATCCGTCAGATAACTGCGATTATTGACCGGGAATCGGTTGGCCTCAACTTTGTCGCCTACTCCTTCGTCAAACTTGCGGTGCCAAGCCGGGAAAACATGGAAACTTTCGACAAGCTGGTGCACCACTGGCCGGAAGTTGTCACCTGCGAGCGCATCACAGGCGCAGTTGACTACCTGATCAAGGTCGTGACCGATGACATCAAAACCTACGATAATTTTCTGCGATTGAAATTGTTGGACAACACTCTGGTTTCGGATGTGCAGTCCCGCATTGTGGTCAACACGGTAAAAGACACCGTTGCATTGCCTCTACGCGAAAACTGACCGCGAAAAGTGGTACGGTATTGTCTCTACCCACGAAGAGAGACACCTGCGCCACAACATACCGAAAACCTTCGGCACTACTGATCTTGGATTGGTTGTCGAACTGAAGGCAACCCCTTGGTTTTGATCTGTGAGCGCCAGGCGGGCTGTTCCACGTTATGGTCAGCTTCTAACCTTAATCATCTTCCGCAGGATCTGTTATTCTGGCCCGATGAATGCGGCCAATCCCTACAGTTTTAAAAAAGTAACGTTAGATGACCTCGCCTTGCTGAAAGCATGGCGTTCAGTGCCTCATGTCCTCGAATGGTGGGACGCTGGTGAAGGCTACAACGAAGCGGACCTCGCTGATCCAAGGGTGGCACGCTGGATCGTTTCAATCGCAGAGCACCCCTTTGCCTTTATGCAGGACTACACGGTACACGGGTGGGACACGCACCATTTCGCCGGTCTTCCAAAGGGGTCGCGTGGGATCGACCAGTTTATCGGTGATCCGGATATGATCGGTGTTGGTCATGGCCAAGGATTTATCAGCGCACGCATGCAAATGCTTTTTGACGCCGGAGCACCCGTGATCGCGACCGATCCGCACCCTGACAACAAGAGAGCAATCGCTGTTTACAAGAAACTCGGGTTCGAAGCTGCCGGACCACCTCAGGAAACCCGGTGGGGCCTGATATTGCCAATGCTAGCGAAAACCTGACCCGAAGCTGGTCTGTACCGGATTGACTGTGTCGTGGCCACAGGACCCGATAGCAACGTGTGATTGGTGTCCGGGTGAAATCACAAAATAGCAAAAGCGAATGGGAAAGGACACGAAGAACCCCTGCCCAGGTTTCGGTCAGCGAGCTGGTGGAAAGCCATAGGTCATCTGACAGAAGCTACGCCCATCTCGTGAAGATCTGGTCACCTTCACGAGATGTATAAGCTCCAGGTCAGACCCCTGATCTGCGACAGGCCTTATGCCACAGCAGCAGGGTCCAGGAAGCCGCCGGACTGTCTGTTCCAGAGCTGGGCATAGACCCCGCCCCTTTCCAGCAGCGACTTGTGCGAGCCCTCTTCGATGATCCGGCCCTGATCCATGATGATCAGCCGATCCATCGCCGCAATCGTCGACAGGCGGTGGGCAATGGCAATCACCGTCTTGCCTTTCATGAGATCAAACAGGCTTTCCTGAATAGCAGCCTCGACCTCGGAATCGAGTGCCGACGTCGCCTCATCCAGAACCAGTATCGGGGCATCCTTCAGAAGTACCCGGGCGATGGCAATCCGCTGACGCTGGCCACCTGACAGTTTGACACCCCGCTCGCCGACATGCGCGTCAAGCCCGCGCCGTCCTCCAAGGTCCTGGAGGTCGGGTATGAAGGACATGGCATGCGCTTTTTGTGCGGCCTGCAAGGCTTGCTCCCGGCTCGCGCCGGACCGGCCATAGACGATGTTGTCGAGGACCGAACGGTGCAACAACGATGTGTCCTGGGTCACCATGCCAATCTGGGCCCGGAGGCTGTCCTGAGTAACCGCACCGATGTCTTGATCATCGATCAGAATACGCCCACCCTCAAGGTCATAAAAGCGCAACAACAGATTGACCAGGGTCGATTTTCCGGCACCGGACCGTCCGACCAGACCCACTTTCTCACCGGGTTCAATTTGCAGTGACAGGTCCTCAATAACCCCTTTGTCCTTTCCATAGTGGAACCGGATGCCTTCAAAGGCGATCTTGCCCTTGGAAACCGTCAATGGCTGAGCGCCCTTTCGATCCACCAGCGTGTGAGGCTTGGAAATCGTATCCATGCCTTCCTGAACCGTTCCGACATTTTCAAAGATGTCGGTAGTGATCCACATGATCCAGGCAGACATGTTGACGATGCGCACCGACAGCGTGATGGCCAGTGTCAGCGACCCGACAGAGACGAGACCATTCTGCCAGAGGCCAATACCTAGCGCACTCAACGAAGCAATGAACACGCCGTTGACGATCCAAAGCAGAGTGACCATTTGCGTCAGTGGCCGAAGGATGTCGTAAAACTTCCTTGTATGATCCTCCAGCGCATCACGCGTATAGGCTTCCTCTTTGCGGCCAGCTGCAAACAGTTTGACAGTCAGGATGTTGGTATAGCTGTCGACGATCCGCCCGGTCAGGCTGGAGCGTGCTTCCGACATGATGGCCGAACGCTCCTTGATCTGCGGCACGAAATACACCAGCAGCGCCACATAAATGACAATCCAGCCGACAAGCGGCAGGATCAGCCAGGCATCGACGCCCGCAAACAGGTAAATTGCTGCGGTGACATAGATCAGCACGAACCAGATCGCATCGATCAGTGACACGACGGAGCCGCGCAAAGAGGGTCCGGTCTGGATGATCTTGTTCGCAATCCGCCCGGCAAAGTCGTTGTTGAAGTAGGACAGTGACTGTCCCAGAACGTGTTTGTGGGTCTGCCAGCGAACGAGGTTGGTCATCGCAGGCTCGATGATCTGGAACTTGATCATCGTGTGACCCGCCCCAAACAACGGACGCAACAGCACAACCACCACCAGCATCCAGATCAGTTCAGAACCGTGCTCGGTGAGAAGTTGATCGGGACTGGTTGTGTTCAGATAGTCAATGATCCGCCCCAGATAGTCGAAAAGGGCCACCTCGATGATCGAAACGACGAAACCAAACGCCATGAGCCAGACCAGCGGTTTCCAGATCTGGCGGACAAAATGCCAGTAAAACGCGCTCAGATCGGAAGGCGGCGGCGTTCCGTCATGATGCTTGAAGGGAGAGACGATATTTTCAAGATAAGAGAAGACCGTATTCATCGGTCCGCGCTCCATTGCAAGTTCGAGATTTTTGAAAAAATCGTACCGACACGGAGACGCTCTTCAGAGTTTCGGGTCGCGGGCGGTACGGATGAATTGCTGATACCGACACGGGAACCGAACTTGGTCTGTGTGTCGGTCTATTTTGGACCGAGTAGACGCATTCTGACCTCTTGAACTCTGATTGCTCTGTTTCACGATTGTGCCCGCACACGCGCTGGTGCGCACACGATGCAACGGAGCTACCCTAGCGGCTGCCTTCGACAGTTCAAGTTGAAAATGGCGTTCGAAGCCTCAGGCTTCTATACACGTGTGAATTGCGCCACACTCACGAAACAACACTAAACTGTACCGCCTTCAGACTTGCCAGATATTGCTTTTGCGCAGTCTCGCATGCTTCAAACAGCGGCTTCGCCCTGTCCAAACAGAATCACCAAAAGCACTCAATGCTCACGCGTTCATGCCGATTTTGACAAATCAGAAGAACTGAAGAAGCTTTGCCTCTCCAAAGGCAACACCCGCCCCCTGCCCATAGCTACCAACACTGTAAGCGCTAACTTATGTGTGATGCGGTGCAGCTTCAGGTACACACTAGGAGATTGGAATTGTAGTACCGCGTTGAACGAGCGACACGCTCTGGGAAATCACCTGTGGTGGCGCATCAGGATTTTCCATCCGCGTCAAAAGCAGGTCCAACGCGACGTCACTGAGTTCAGCCCGACTTTGATGGAATGTTGTCAGCTCATATGATTTCCAGGCAGCTTGTGGAATATCGTCATATCCGACAATCTGCAGGTTTTCGGGAATCTTGAGGTCATGTTTCAAGCGAAGCCCATCTAGCACTCCAAGCGCTAGATAGTCTGCAGTGCAGAATACGCCGTCAATCTCACTGGAGTGTTCAAAGACAAAACTCGAGGCCTCCAAACCACCTTGATAGGTCTGTGTGCCCCGGGCAATTCGCACAACCGGAATACCGCTTGAATTTGCCGCTCGCTCAAAGGAAAGCGCACGTCCGATGACCGAGTAAGACGATTTTTCAGGCGTCACCACCGCAAGGCTCTTGCAGCCGCAATTGACAAGATGTTCATAAGCCAGTCTGCCACCGGTTTCGAAATCCGTTAGAACGCGATCCACAGGAGCGCCTGGATCGCGTTTGTTAACGACAACCAAGGGAACACCATTGTCCAAACACTCCTGACATATTGATTGCGAAGGTGTGTCGGATGTCACGATCACACCAGCGACACTATATTGAAGCAGCGATCCGATCAGATCGGCGACATCGGTTCCAGGGTCGCCACGCAGGAGAATGGGCCGGAAGCCCCGCCGCAGAAGCCCTTTGGAGAGCAGATCGATTTGTTCAGCACGGAAAGGATTGTCGAGATCGGACGCGACAAGACCGACTAGGTCCGATTTTTGTTTATGCAGGGACCTCGCGAGCACATTGACGCGATAACCGAGCGTTGTTGCAGCTTGGATCACCTTCTTGCGCGTCTCTTCAGAGACACTGGCACCATCCGTAAAGGCGCGGGAAACCGCAGAGCGGGACACTCCGGCCAATTTAGCAACATCAAATGAGTTGACCTGTCTTTTAGGGCCAACCGGATCAGACATGTTCCTGGTCTTTCTGGTTGTGGGTCATTAGACGGCGGACCAAAAACGGGTCGTCTACATTCAGCATGTCAGGTTTGAGGCTCAAGAGCCTCGCTATTACGTCCGCCTCTGATCCATGATGTGCAATCATCACCTTCTTGCCACGCTTCTGTACAGTCTCAATCTCCTTCCCATTTGCGTTTCGAGCATTGAATTCGATCACGTCTGCATCAAAGCCCGATAGGCATTCAATGAGTGTTGGAAAGTCCTCGCGGCGCGCCATCAAACGTGCTTCGGGTATGTCGGAGCATAAAACCTCAAGCCAGTCCTGATTGAACGACCAAAAGAAAACACGATCTGCGGGCAATCGTGCGAGAACCGTTTTAGCTGTTTTGACTGGATCTGCGTCCTTCAGTTCCACATAAAGGCCCCCGTCGTGAAGGCCTGCGAGATCAAGGATCTGGTCGAGCTCGGGAATTTTGTCGGCACAATAAAATGCGTCGAACCAGGACCCGGCACTCAGGTGTGCGATGTCTGCAAAATACTTGTCTTTCAAATATCCAATGCCGGACGTGGTTCGTTCAAGACTTGCATCATGAAGCACCATCAGGTGCCCATCGGCTGTTTCCCTAACATCAATCTCGACATACTCAAATCCGGCAGCCCAGGCTGCACGGGCGGATGAAAGTGTATTTTCAGGCGCAATTTTGTTAGCGCCGCGATGACAGACAATTTCCGGAGTAAATGGCCCTTTTTTTGGGACGCAAAACACCATTTCCGGTTGATTAGTGCAAATCCCGAGAACCGGTAAATCGATGAGCGCCTTCATGACACTTCTACGCTCTTCATGCCAGGTTACTACGGCCAGGTTCCGCAGTTTGGCTTCTTCGAAGAAAACATCGTCAAGAAGCTGGTCCGGTCGATCTCCGGCACTTTCCCAACACGGGTGAACAATGTCTGCGCCACAGGCGTCAACAAGTGCGAAAGGGTCTTGACCGACCTGAACAAGAAGCGAGACGGGATAAGGGCAATCTGTTTCGATCAGGTGTCGAGCGAAAGATACGGTGTTCGCGCCCACAATCACGCGATCATTTTTTGATGCGAGTAGCATTTCAATGGCAACTTTAGCCGCATCCGAGTCCTTCGCATCAAGATAAATTCCGGCACCACAAACACTAGCCAGTTCAACAACCGCGGAAAACCTTGACACTTCACGATGGCTCTTTGCCGCGAGTTCTTGAAGCGTGTCAGCAGTCAGTTCGCTGACGCGCCGCGCATTTCCATCGTCGTCGCGAAATGTTTCATCGTGAAAGGCAATAGGTACACGGTCTGAAGTCAGCCGAATATCGACTTCCCACATCTGAGCGCCCAGCTCATGTGCGAGTTGAAACGCTTTTAACGTATTGTCGAAAGCGTAGGCACTGGCTCCTCTATGGGCAATCGAGAGTGGTGTGGACCTCTGGTCGTGGATCCAGCTTTTCTTGACGCGGGTCAGCGATATCTCATTTTGCGTCAAAGACGTTCACCACTCGGCCCAAAGGCAAGAATGTGCTCTCGCGAGATGCCCCAGGTAACTTCGTCTCCGAGCTTTATATCCCCGCCGCGGGATTGAATGGATCTCAGGATGGCCCCGTTTGCGAGGGTAACATCGAAAAGATCTTCACGCCCTTGGGTTTCTACGAAACTCACCTTACCGGTGACCTTCAAATCATTTTGCGGCTGGAAGAACTCCGGCCTGATACCGAGGCGAAGTTGCGTTCCGTCGGAAGGAGCTGTGATATTAGAGGGAAGAGGTAATCCGACTTCGGAGTTTGCAAGCCGGATTTCTCCGTCTTTCGCGATGCCATCCAGAAACGCAATCGGCGGATTGCCGAGGAATCCGGCCACAAAATCGGAAGCCGGGTTGTCATACATTTCCTTCGGCTTGCACACTTGGACAATGTCGCCCTTATTCATCAGCGCGATCCGGTCGCACATGGACATCGCTTCGACCTGATCGTGTGTGACCAAAACTGCAGTTATTCCGGTTTGTTGCTGTATACGGCGAATTTCTGACCGCATTTCCAGACGCAACTTGGCATCCAGATTCGCAAGGGGTTCATCCAAGAGGAGAATGTCCGGCTTCCTCACCAATGCACGAGCAAGGGCCACACGTTGTTGTTGGCCGCCGGAAAGCTGGGAGGGCTTGCGTTGCAGCAATTCCTCGATATGCACAAGGGCGGCGATTTCACGGACCTTCCGTTCAATCTCGGTTCGCGGTTCTTTGCGAACTTTTAGCGGAAAGGCGATGTTCGCATGAACGTCCATATGCGGATAAAGCGCATAGTTCTGAAAGACGACGCCAACGTTCCGCTCTTGAGGTGGCCGCTTGGAAACATCCTTGTCACCGAACTGCAGTCGGCCGGCATTCATTCGATGGATACCGCAGATCGAGAACAACGTTGTCGACTTACCGCAACCGGATGGACCTAAGAGCGCCAGCATCTCACCGCTTTCAATTTCAAGGGACATGTCCTTGATGACGGTCGTGTCGCCGAATGTCTTCGTGAAATTTTTGATCGAGATACGCATCAGCCCTTCGTGCCTCCGCCATAGATGTTCATGAGTTTATTTTGGAAAATCAGATAGATGATCACCACCGGCAGGGCATAAAACAGACCAACCGCGGAGATGAGATTGAAGTCGGAATTTGCGTTGGTATCGAGCAACAACGTGGCTAGATAAGTGGAAAGAACCTGCGCTTCAGTGCCCGGATTGAGCACCATCGGCAGCACAAATTCGGACCAGCCCGACAAAAACGAGAATATCAGGATGGCCATCAAACCCGGTTGAACTTGAGGCAGGATGAGTTTCCACCAGACTGTGAAGCGGCTCGCGCCGTCCTGCACACCTGCCATTTCGATCTCCCACGGTACGGTGTCGTAGAAGCCTTTCATGACCCAGATACCGAAGGGAAGTTCCAGTGCAGTCTTGACGATGATGACACCGATCAATGTGTTGTAGAGCCCGAGGATCTGCAGAATCAGGAAGATTGCAATGATCAGAGTGACTGTTGGAAAGGCGTGCAACACAATCAGACTTCCGAGGAAAAAGCCTCGTGCCGGAAAACTCAGCCTTGAAAGCGCATAACCGGCCATCACTGAAATTGCGGTTACAATGGCTGCAGTACTTGCAGCAAAGATGAACGTGTTCAGTGTGACCCCGTAAATCCCCCAACTTCCGTCATCCAAATCAGTCCACAAGAACCGGAAATGGTTCAGTGTGAACGCATTTGGAACAAGCGTGCCTGGGACTTTGGTGGTGAACGTGTCCACAACCAGAAAGGTCAACATGATCAGAAGAGGTAGTGAGAAGATGAAAAGGACCAATAGAACCGGCCAATTTCTGAAATTGTGTTTCATGGCCGTTACCCTTCAATTCGAGGCTTCGTGAGCAAATTTTTGAAGTTGAATAGCCGCAGATAGAACAGGCTGGCCAACACGCCTATTATCACCAGAAGGAGCGCATAGGTTGCACCCAGGCCGTATTGCAGATTGCCGCCATAGTTGTTGAGTGCCGTATGGAAAGCAGCGAGTGCCCAGACTTCCGTCGATCCACCAGGGCCGCCATCCGTAGAGAGGTAGATATATTCAAACGAGGTCAGCAGCGACATTGTCTGGTAGGATGTGATGAACAGGATCGGCCAGCGCAATTGCGGCAGGATGATGTGCCAAACCTGTTGCCATCGGCTCGCACCATCAACCTCGGACGCATAGAGCATTGAGGTAGGGATTGCCCGTATTGCAGAAGAAAAGACAATCATCCCCATGGATGCGCCGACGAATCCATTGATCAAGACGACAGTCACCCAAGCGTGGTACTCAGTATCCAGCATCCAGTTCTTCGACGGATAACCGAATCCGGAGAGAACCGTCGAGACAAAGCCTGTGTCCCAGGTGAACCAGCGCCACAGAACAATGTAAAGCACCGGCGGCAGAATGCGTGGCAGAAACCAGATTGCCCGGAATGTGGTTGCCTGTGCCGCAGGAAGATAAAAGGTTGTGACAGCCAGAAACAGGCCGAAGATTACATTAAACGCAAGCGTGAATGTGACATAGATGCCGGTGTTCTTGGCATATTGCCATGTCGAATCGAGCGAAAGCAGCAAATCGAAATTTGCGGTTGTCCAAGTCCAACCCGTATAAGCAATTTCGGTAATGAGCGGCCTATCTGATTTCGGAATACCCGCTTCATTCAACGCTGTTTCAAAGGCTTCTCGCGATTGATACCGTTGATTGAGTATTGAGCGCTTAAACAGATCGGCCGCGGCTTTGCGGTCTCTTGTTTTTCGGATGGGATTGCTGTTGAGGTCTTTCAGCGCCCGCTCTACGTCGCGGCGTTTGGTGAAAACTTCACCCGCATGGTTTTTCGACAGTTCTTCGGCAACGTCCTGACCGTGGGCTCCGGCAAGAGCTGCGAGCCCCTTCTCGTCGATCCGGTATCCCGCGCTTTCAATCTGGTTGCGTGTCACCTCCGGCAGACCTGCATCAACCAACGCTCGAAGGCTGCTGGCGTTCAGGACGTAGCTTCCTCCCTTCACGCCTGTGGCCGTACTCATGTTGGTGAAAGCAAATATGCCCGTAAGGACAACCGGTACCAAAAAAAACAATAGAACGACTATCAAGGCTGGCGACAAAAACGCCAGACCAAGCCAGCTCGAGCGTTGCATGAATTACACTCCTTAGAGATCGAAAGGGACAGTGGCTGCCCCTTTCATCCCTTCCCGTTCAGTCAGGACTATCGAATGATCAATTCATCGCCGAGTGTGGCCTTCATCTGAACTTCGACTTCCTCAACAGCTTCCGCTGGAGATTTTGTACCGGTCCATGCCGCCTCAAGACCCTTGAACAACGCTTCGGAGTAAGCACCGTAATTCACATGGTTCGGCTGCGCATTTGCATGACCAAGGAGACGTTTGGTTGCCTCATCTGCCCAACGATTGTTGGCATAGAGTTCGATGTTGGATTGCTGCTTGGCAATGCCGAGATGGTTCGACTGAATGGCATGCAGGGAATTGATGCGCGGCTCGGAAGCAATTTTCACAAGGTTCGCCGAGATTTCTTCCACATCATCATTCGTGTTGTCGGTAATCAGGTAAACCAACGGATGTGTGATGGTGTTTGGGCGACCGATTTCGTTACCTGCCGGTATGAGTGAAAACTCTATTGTGTTCCAGAAATCCTGGTTTCCTTCCTGTGCATAGCGCCCAAAGTGCCAGGTGCCGCCATGCCAAGTCGCTGCCTTGCCGTTGGCAACCTCCTTGTACCATTGTCCCCAATCGGTGCCGAGATGGTTTTTACGGGTCACATCAGCTGCAACTGCATCAGCGAAGAATTGGTAGAATTCTTCCATGGCTTTCTTGTCTAAGACCAGTTTGCCTGTCTCTTCATCAATCAGCTCGCCGCCAAAGGACTGATAGAACTGCGCATAGTCCGGGCCGTTGGAAGGACGCGGATAGAAGCCATAGCCCTTTTCGACAACTTCCATGTCGACGGCCTTTTTGGCGTCTTCCAGGATGTTTTGAAGAGTGTATTCGCCGGATTCGACCTTCGCTGGCAGCGCCGCGATCTCTTCGTCGCTGTAACCTATCTTCTTCATGGTCTCTTTCCAGAAAAAGAAGGGCCGGCTTTCTGCATCCTGCGGCAAGCCCCACTGAACATCGTCAAACGCTGCGATTTCCAGGAGGTTTGGGTAGATGTCGTTCAACGGCCACGCATCGAGGTCAAGGTATTCCTCAACCGGTACGATATAGCCAGCTTCAGACCAGGGAGCGATATCAAGGTGGGACGTGACGACGATGTTTGGAGCCGTGCCCGCTTCTGCTGCAAGAGTGACGGCCTGTTTGAATTCCTGCCAGTTGCCGAACTGTCCCTTGGACTCAACGGTGATGTTGAGTTCTTCCCCTTCGATCGCCGCTTCCCGCTCCAGAATGTCTGCAGCCATCTCGATGGCTTCCCAGCGATATGCATCACTGTCATTGGACCCGCCAGCCCAAACAGTTATCGTAACGTCTTTCGCAACGGCTGCGCCCGATAGAGCTGTGGCCGCAAGTGTGAGTACAGCAGCCGCAGTGGACTGGCGCAGTTTTGAAACAAGAATAGTCATCTGAGTCTCGCCTGAAACCTTGGAGCTGCCATTGTCCGGGCTTGCTCCGTGTTGAACTTGCACACGTGTGCAAAGCGCAATCTAGTGAGCTCAAGTAACGACTGTATGACAATATTCGACTTTGAAATTGGAGACCGAGAACCTTATCGTTTTAGAGGTTAGGAAAGACATGCCCGAGGCACGGCAGCAGCGCTCAAGGGCCGCGCAAAACAACACACTACGCTCGCGCGCCCCCCAGCTCAGCTCCCTCAGTCGTCATCTTCAACGCGGGTCACCAGTCCTGACTTTGGATCGATCTTCATTTCAAGCCGGTCACCTTCCAGCGTGACTTCTGCCTTGATGCGGTCGTCCTTGACTTCGATTTCCCGGATTTCGTAGCCGTTGATCTCCAGGCTTTTGGCGATGTCGGAAACTGAAAGACCGATCTTGTCACCCTGGCGGATGTCGGCCAGCGCAGCATTGCTCATGCAAATAGCCGCAGCGGATGCCAGAACGCCCATTTTCAGTGTGGGATTTGCGATGTTCATTTCGTCGCTCCGTTTGTCAATTGGCCCCGGACCTTCGGGATTGACAGACGAAATGGGAACTGGGCTGGAAATACCTAATTAAACTTCGGTCATGAAGGGTCCCGATCCGCTCGATCCACCCATCGACTAAGCCGACGCTTTCTCCGGAACGAGTGCGCCGTGAAGCAATTCATCGATGAAGAGCGACAAAAGCTGCGGCCGGCCACTCACGCCTGCCTTACGGTAGATGGCATTGCATTGCGCTTTGACGGTTCCTTCCGCTGTTTTGCGCATGGAGGCAATTTCAGCAATCGAAAACCCTTTCAGTGCAAACAGCGCCACATCACATTCTGACGGCGTCAGACCCCACGTTTCAAAATGTTCTTCCATCAGGTTGGCAAATGCACCGGAGGCGGCTTTGATCTGCTGTTCCAGTCTTTTTTGGCGTGTCATGGCTTTTCTGATCTCAAATCCGGACGCGACCAGGCCTGCAACGAGAGCGGCAATGACCAAGTTTTCCAGAAGGTCGTTTTCAATCAACCCACCTGGCGTCTCCCCCCAGAGGAAGTCTGCAGCTTCTTCGATGACCAGATAAACAACGCAAAGCGACTGTAGCCCGAACAGCATCCAGGGCCAGGCGGTTTTCCAACTGGTGAAAGGCGGCATTCAGTTCCTCACAAGGTTCCCGGTCAGAGCGGCGAGCAGATCTCCGACCAGTGTCCTAAGGTGCGCGCTATGCCCCGTCAAACCGGCAGAGACATGTTTCCTCAGTAGTTGAAACAGAGAAAATGCAAGCGAGCCCCGGCCGACCGGTGGGTTGGTCGAGCCGACCGGGGCAGGCGCAGGATTGATCAGTCCTCGTCTTCGTCTTTGTCAGCCTCGTCCAGTTCCATTTCCAGAATGAGGCCCGACTCACCGTCAACAACAACTTCGATCTCCTGGCCGTCTCTTGAGACCTCGGCTTCAACTTCACCGTTTTCGATCTCTATTTCTTCAACGACGTATCCCTCGTCCGTTAGGGCCGCGCGTATGTCCTCTTCTGTCGTTCCGACCTTGTCTCCAACGGTGACGGCGGCAAAAGCGCCGCCTGCAGGCAGTGCAAAGCTGGCGGTGACGATGACAGCGAATAGGACGGATTTTGAATACCGGGACATGATGCAAGTTCCTTTGATTGAAGAAAGAAAGGGTCTGATTGGATCGGGGTAAAGCAACCGACGCTGTGCCCGTCGGCTGGCCCTGATCTGGCCTCGGAAGCGTCTCAACACCATTGCTCAAAGGCTTATAAACCGGCCTATCAACCAAGGTTTATGGCTTTGCTGCGCAGGATTAGGATTGGTTTAATGGCAAGAAATTGGGCTTATTCGGCAAATCTGCTTGCGGAAAGTCCAGATGGATCCAGAAAAGGTGTCTTGCCCACGATCATGTAGGCCAGAAGCCGCCCGGTAACGGGACCAAGGGTAAAGCCGTCATGTGCGTGGCCGAAATTGAGCCACAGACCCGGTGTGTGTGGAGACGCGCCGACAATCGGCAGGGAGTCAGGCAAGCACGGCCTGCTTCCAAGCCAGGGCTTTTCCAGAAGCTCCTTGCCCAGCGGAACAAGTTCTTCGGCGCGCCGTCTGGCGCGTTTTATGATAGCCGGGTTGGCCGGTGCATCCCGCGGCGCCAGCTCAACCCCTGTTGTCAAACGAATGCCATTGTCCGTCGGTGTCAGGGCAAATCCGTTTTCAACGTCCACCACCGGTCTGGATAGGCCTGCTCCATGCGCAGGCCGGTAGTGCATGTGATAGCCGCGTTTTGCCACCAGTGGATAGTCTTCACCAAGCTGGCTGAGGACATCCTGGGACCAAGCACCAAGGGCAACAACGACGTTTGCCGTCGATATCATTCCCCGTTCAACCTCCAGATTCCAGGCACCGCTTTGGCGCTTGAGAGCTCTCGCGTCTCCTCTAAAATACCTTCCGCCTTCATGCACGAAGCCACGCCAGAAAGCATCGAGAACAGCGCCCGGACTGGACACGGAACAACTGTCCGTCCAATGCAGACCTCTAAGGCCATGTGCCTTTAGACCCGGCTCAAGAGCTGCCATGTCCCCGGATGCAAGTTCATCAAAGGCGACGCCGAAGACACGCGCATAGTGGCGTTCGTTTTCGCTTTTCTGGAACGAAGCATCGCTTCTGAACAGATGCAGCCAACCGCTATGCCGGTAAAACCGGTCGGCATTGGTCGTCGCCGCGATATCAAGATGTTCCTGAACCGCGAGCGCTCTCAGCGGCGCCATGACCCGCGAATAGATTTCCATGCCCCGTCCACTGCTGGCCAGCCGATAGCGGTGCAGCCAGGGCGCCAGTCGGATCAAGGTGGCCGGGTCATAGGATATAGCTGTCGATTGTCCGAAAAGGATCGACAGCAGCTGCAGTGCCCTGTTCGGTATGGCGTGAGGCACGAACCCATTGCATTGCACGATGCCGGCATTGCCGAAGGACGCTTCTTCACCCGGATGCCGCCGATCGATCAAGGCAACGTCGAGACCAAGTCGTCTCAAATGCAGTGCTGTCGAGACACCGACGATCCCGGCGCCAAGTACAACGACATCAAAGGTCTGGAGTTGTCCTGCCTGCTTTGTCATTTTTGTCCCGGCCACACCCGCGCACAACCTTGTGGCTGGTGTTGAAACGCCGGATCCTTTAAGAGGCAAAGACTGCCTGCCCACACACGTTTCAGGAGACAACCTAAAATGATTCGACCGCTGGGGGCAGCTTTGGCATGGATTGGCCGCCATGGATCGGCAGCTCTCACTGTAACCATTTTCATTGGCATGGCCCTGCCAGCGCTTTCCGCCACCTTGCGTCCCTATCTCGGATTTGCGGTCTTCAGTCTGTTGACGCTCGCCTTTTTGCGAGTTGATCAACAGGCCATTCGCCAACGACTTCGCAAACCGGCCCTTTTGCTGCTTGCACTGTTTTGGATGATGCTTGGCGCACCGCTTTTGACCTATGCCTTTATCGAGTTTTCAGGCCTCAAGGAACACGGCTCCGACGTTGCTCTTGCTCTCTACATCGCCACTGCCGCTCCGCCGGTTATGGCTGCACCGGCCTTCATTTATCTTCTCGGTCTCGACGGAACGCTCAGTCTCGCATTATCGGTCGCCGCATTGATTGTCACGCCGCTTACCGCCCCCTTTATTGGCGAACTCATGCTCGGGCCATCCCTGCCCTTGAGCGTCGGGGGGTTGGCAACGCAGCTCTCATTGCTGCTTGTGGGCGCTTTTGCGCTTTCGCTGTTGTTTCGAAAAATTGCCGGCAAGGAGCGCCTCGCGAGATCCGCCAATCATATCAGCGGCTTGAATGTGCTGCTGATGCTCTTTTTCGCGATCGCAGCAATGGACGGTGTCGCTCAGAGTTTCATTGAAAGGCCCTTGTTCACCTTAGGTATCACTGCCCTCACCTTCTGTCTGGCCATTGTTCAAATCGCACTTACGCTGCTGTTGTTTTCTCCTGCAAGCCGGGAAGACGCCTACGCCATTGCCCATACCTGTGGCACGCGAAACATGGGTCTGATGGTGGCTGCCTTCGGCGGTGCCCTGCCGGAGTTTACATTTCTCTGGTTCGCGGTCGGCCAATTCCCGATCTACATGCTGCCTTTGATGATGAAACCGTTTGTCCGCGTGTTTTGCCGGCAGAACGCCAAAACTGTGACGCAGCAGACCTGACAGCTGCGTCTGTTATCCTTATTTCCGAACACACACAGTGTTGAGACGTAAGGAGAATGTCGTGTCCAACCGCAACTGGTTCAGAATTTCGCCCCGGGGCAAGGCTCGCCATTTTCTGGTGGCACTTCTCGCAGGGCTTTTCGTCACACCGGCCGCATCGGCAGGCGATACCGCGGATTTTCAACTCCTTGGCTTTTCCAAGAACGGCGACTTTTTTGCCTTTGAACAATACGGTTTTCAGGACGGTTCAGGCTTTCCTTATTCGGAGATATTCGTGGTCGATGTCATCGGCGACAGCTGGGTGAAACCCTCGCCTTTTCGGTTACGGGACGATTTCGACATTGATCTTGGCAACGCTGCGGATGCCGCTCTCAACGAGACGCGCGCAAAAAACCGGGCAGCCGCACAGCAACTTCTGAAAACGCAAGGCATTGCGGGCAAGGGCAGAACCGTTGGCTTCAATCCCCGCACGGAACTGAATTCCGACCCACACAACATGCTCGTCGCACCGCGTGAGTTTCTTGCTTCCAACGAAAACGCCATTCGCCTGACCCTTACAGAATATCCGCTGCCCTCCGGCGAATGCGCTTCCTATGGTGCTGAAACCAAGGGGTTCCGCCTGGAGATGCTCCATAACGGCGTTGCCCGTACCTTGAACAATGACGCGAGTGTTCCAAAGAGCCGCAAATGCCCACTCGGCTACCGCATCGAACGGATTGTCACGCATTTTCCGGATGAGGCACCGCCGGTCTTCGCGATCCTTATTCAGATGGACAGCCTCGGGTTTGAGGGTCCGGACAGAAGATACCTGGCGATTACCGGACGTCTTTGAGCGTCTAAACCGATTGAGCAACGGCACCTGTCTTGCTCAAGCGCAACAGAAGTGCTAGCGCGGCATCAAAGACTATTTCCGGCCAAGTGACCCCGCTTGACCCGATTGGGAGACCACCATGCCGCGCGACATCAAAATCGCCCCTTCAATCCTTGCTTCCGACTTTTCCAAGCTTGGCCAGGAGGTCCGCGACGTGGTCGAGGCCGGAGCCGACTGGATCCACCTTGACGTCATGGACGGCCATTTCGTTCCCAACATCACCTTTGGTCCGGATGTCATCGCCAAATTGCGGCCTCACACAGACAAGGTCTTCGACACCCACTTGATGATTGAACCGTGTGATCCTTATCTGGAAGCCTTCGCCAAGGCAGGCTCCGATATTATCACTGTACATGCGGAAGCAACCAAGCACCTGGACCGGTCCCTTCAGGCCATCCGTGGTCTTGGCAAGAAAGCTGGCGTGTCTTTGAACCCGGCAACACCGGAGAGCGTTCTGGAATATGTGCTTGACCGGCTGGATCTGATTTTGGTCATGACGGTCAACCCGGGTTTCGGCGGGCAGAAATTCATCGGATCACAGGTCGAAAAAACCCAACGTATCAAGGAAATGATCGGAGACCGGCCAATCGATCTTGAAATCGATGGAGGCGTCACGCCGGAAACAGCACCGCTGGTTGCTGCTGCTGGCGCAAATGTTCTTGTAGCCGGTTCCGCAGTGTTCAAAGGCGGTTCCATTGAGAGCTATTCGCAGAATATTTCTGCGATCAGAACGGCAGCGAAAAACGCCTGAGCCGTATTGAGCTTTTTGGAACCAGTTCTGGCTGAGAAAAAGTTGCTGGTAGAGCGGCATCCCTGCTCGCCAAAATAGTTCCCTATAACTTGCGTCAACCGTCTATCCGTTACGGCAACTCCTCGGCTAAGGTCCTTCAAGGCCTAAGATTGGGGGAATCGTCTTGGCGCATATGCAACGCAGCATTGGCCTGCTCGGTCTTACCTTTGTCGCGATCAGCGGAATTTTGGGGTCCGGCTGGCTCTTCGCGCCGCTGCTGGCTGCACAGGCTGCAGGGCCATCCGCCCTGATCGCCTGGTTGATCGGCGGAATTTCCATGCTGTTGCTGGCTGCAACATTTGCCGAAATCGCGACAATTCTGCCGGTCGCCGGCGGAATTGGCCGGGTGCCGCACTTTTCGCATGGTTCTGTCGTTTCCATGACCATGGGGTGGACGGCATGGGTTGGATACAACACCGCAGCGGCCATCGAAGTGGAAGCCGTTCTGAGATATTCCAAGGGCATGGCTCCCTGGCTCTATGCGCCCGACAGCAACCTGTCGGCGGTCGGTCTTGCCGTCGCCTGTCTGCTTCTGCTGATCTTCACAGTCGTGAATGCATTCGGCGTCAGATTTTTTGCCAGGGTCAACACGGCACTGACCTGGGTCAAGATCATCGTCCCGCTGTCTCTTGCTGCGGTCATTCTCACCTCCGAGTTCCGCATTTCCAATTTCAGCGAATATGGAGGTTTTGCACCAGAGGGCCTCAAAGGCATCTTATCCGCCATCTCCACAGGGGGCGTCATTTTTGCGCTGATCGGTTTTCGCCATGTCATTGATTTGGCGGGCGAGGCCAAAAACCCCAAAGTGAACATTCCACTGGCACTTGTTCTCAGTCTGATGATTTGTTTGATCATCTATGGAGGACTGCAGCTGGCCTTTCTTGGGGCACTGGACCATTCACAATTGCAAAAGGGCTGGCCGGAACTTCATTTCTCGGGCGAATTGGGTCCGCTGGCGGCCTTGGCCACGGCGATCGGTGCTCTTTGGGTTGTCAGCATCCTGGATACAAGCGCCCGCATATCAAGCTTTGCCTCCGCCCTTGTCTCAGTCGGATCCAATGCAAGGCTGGGCCTAGCCATGGCTCAGAACGGACTGTTCCCAAAATTCATGGAAACACTGTCGAACCGCGGAGTGCCTCTCTTTTCCCTGCTGGTGAACTTTGCCGTGGCGTCCCTGTTTTTTGTCGCTTTGCCGTTCAAGGAAATCTTGGCGCTCAATACGTCATCAATCGTCTTTTCCTTCGTGGTCGGACCGGTGGCTGTGCTGGCATTTCGCCGCTTGCTTCCCGAAGCACCCAGAGCCTTTGTTCTGCCCGCTGCACCGATCACAAGCTGTATGGCTTTCATCATCGCCAGCCTGATCATCTATTGGAGTGGCTGGGACACGATGCTGCATCTCAGCATTTGCCTTCTCTTGGGGCTTATCCTTTTGGTGTATCGAGGCAGCAAACTTGGATTTGAAACTCTGGACTGGCGTGAAGCACGGTGGCTGGCGCCCTTCATCATCGGGCTGTTCACTCTGTCGTATCTCGGCTCTTTCGGGGGTGGCACCGGCGTTATACCGGTCGGGCCAGACATTGTTGCCGTGAGCCTGCTTTCCGGGGCGGTCTTCGTTTATGCTTTTCGGTCGCGGCTCAACAAGGAAAAGTTCGACTATTACATCGCAGAGGAAGAGTTGGACGAGTTCTCCGAATATGACGACCCCGAAGACGGGCC
The DNA here is from genome assembly GCF_026191725.2 of Roseibium porphyridii. Classification (NCBI taxonomy): domain Bacteria; kingdom Pseudomonadati; phylum Pseudomonadota; class Alphaproteobacteria; order Hyphomicrobiales; family Stappiaceae; genus Roseibium; species Roseibium porphyridii. The sequence goes on along the minus strand of NZ_CP120863.1, from coordinate 2,532,776 downwards.
TGCCGAGCGCTCGGAGTTCAGGTTCTGATCCAAATCAGCTGAATAGGCGGCCTGACTTGCGTGCGTCCTCCGGCTTCACCAGCCTTTCCCTCAATCCGGTGGGATAAAGCTCCAACTGTTTGGCATCCAGTTCGTCCAGAGTGATCCATTTGGCGGTCGCGACGGTCTCATCGCTCTCTTCAAACGCAATTGTATCTTTCCTGTAGTAGCTGTTGTCCACGAAGTGGGCGTGGCACAGAAAAGCAATCTCGTGGCCGAGCACACCGTGATGCTCGTAGATATTTTCCATCACAAAATAGCTGTCGAGAAGGTCGATCCTGGCGCCAAGCTCTTCCAGGAACTCTCGCTGGAGCGCATCACGCCAAGGTTCGCCGAATTCGACTGTCCCGCCGAGTGGGCGCATCCCCTTGACGCGCCCGGCATCGTCATGGACATCGAACATCAGCAATGCGTCATCCTGCCAGATAAGTGCGAGCGCCTTCACGGATATGGCGTTAGCCGGTCGCCAGATCGCCATCTCGTTCTCCTTAGTCCCGATTGCAGCCTTTCAGAACGGTAAAATCCATATTGTTCCCCGGCCTGCAAGCAAAATCCGGTTGTCTCCATTGAAGGGGCCGCCCCCCTCTGCTATTCCGGCGCCATATTTCTTGAAAATGAGGTCCTGCCAGCGATGATCCCGCGCTACTCCCGCCCCGACATGGTGTCCATCTGGTCGCCGGAATCGAAATTCCGGATCTGGTTCGAGATCGAAGCCCATGCGTGCGATGCCTTGGCTGACCTGGGCGTGATCCCCAAGGAAGCTGCCAAGACCATTTGGGAAAAGGGCGGCAACGCCACGTTCGACATTGATCGGATTGATGAGATCGAGCGCGAAACGAAACACGACGTTATCGCCTTTTTGACCCACCTGGCCGAAATCGTCGGCCCGGATGCACGCTTTGTGCACCAGGGAATGACTTCGTCCGACGTTCTGGACACCTGCTTCAATGTTCAGCTGGTCAAGGCCACAGACATCTTGCTGGACGACATGGACGCACTGCTTGAAGCGCTCAAGCGCCGTGCCATGGAACACAAGGAAACCGTCTGTATTGGCCGCTCTCACGGCATCCACGCCGAGCCGGTCACCTTCGGCCTGAAGATGGCGGAAGCCTATGCCGAATTCGACCGCTGCAAGACACGTCTTGAAGCAGCTCGCGAGGAAATCGCCACATGCGCCATCTCAGGCGCTGTCGGAACATTCGCAAATATCGATCCAAGCGTCGAAGAGCACGTTGCAGAGGCGATGGGCTTGAAGGCTGAACCTGTTTCGACGCAGGTTATCCCGCGTGACCGGCATGCCATGTATTTCGCGACGCTCGGCGTTATCGCGTCCTCGATTGAACGTGTTGCGACCGAAATCCGTCACCTGCAGAGAACCGAAGTGCTGGAAGCTGAGGAGTTCTTCTCCAAAGGCCAGAAGGGCTCATCGGCAATGCCGCACAAACGCAACCCGGTTCTGACCGAGAATCTGACCGGCTTGGCCAGACTTGTACGTGGCTATTCCATTCCAGCCATGGAAAACGTTGCCCTTTGGCACGAGCGCGACATCTCGCATTCCTCTGTTGAACGCATGATCGGTCCAGACGCGACGATTACACTAGATTTCGCATTGGCCCGCCTCACCGGAGTTATCGACAAGCTGATGGTTTACCCGGAGCGCATGATTGGGAACATGGACCGTCTGGGCGGGCTTGTTCACTCCCAGCGTATTCTGCTCGCACTGACCCAAGCCGGTTCTTCCCGTGAGGACGCATACCGCCTTGTTCAGCGCAACGCGATGAAAGTCTGGGACAGCTACCAGGTCGCCGGGGCCGCGTCTGTCGATTTCCTGAGCGAACTCCTGAGCGATGAAGACGTGCGCGGCTATTTGTCAGAAGAGCAAATCCGCGACCGCTTCGACCTTGGCTACCACACCAAGAATGTCGACGTCATTTTCGAACGGGTGTTTGGCGAAGCGTAAACCAGACAGGGGTGTTGGAACCTCAGCGGGCCATGTCCACAAAGAAGGTCATGGCTTGCGCTTTTCAAGACCAGGGTCATTTTAACACCACTCAAAATCGGATCGGCCTTTGCGCAGCCCGGGCAGCGCCGGGCGCTGTGACCGGGCCGTCATTTACGGTGGTTCACAAGACCCACGGAGCGACGAGATGAAAATCGCCGTAGTCTCAGACATTCATGGCAATGTCCTGGCACTGGAAGCCGTCCTCGCAGACATCAAAAAGGAAACGCCCGATTGCGTCGTCAATCTTGGCGACTGCCTTGCCGGCCCCCTGTGGCCCGAAGAGACGGCCGTCATTCTTCGCGAAACCGCGTGGCCGACCGTTCGCGGCAACCATGATCGTTTCATTCTGGATGACCCGGTTGAAAAAATGGGGCCGACTGACCGATTTGCCGCTGAACGGCTCACCACCCCAAGCCTTGATTGGCTCCGAACAACGTCCTCGACGATCAGAATGACCGACGAGGTTCTTTTGGTCCACGGAACGCCGGAAGATGACGATCGCTATCTCACGGAAAAGAACGAAGGACCGAAAGGTCATCAACCGGATGAAAAAACCTTGCTGGCGGAACTGAATGGTGAGCAGGCGCAGGTCGTCTGTACCGGCCACAGTCACATTCCGCGCATCATCTCCCTGCAGTCGTCAGGACAGACACTGCTTAATCCCGGCACCGTCGGGTTCCCGTCTTTCGACAGTCAGCACCCGCGCTACCTCGCAGGAGAAGTTGGCGACAGGCGCGCGCAATATGCGTTGATGACCAGAAACGCCAAGGGTTGGACATTCCAACAGAAATACCTAGCCTATGACAGTGACACTGCTGCGCGGGAAGCTGAAAAAAACGGCAGATCCGGGTGGGCACAGGCCTTTCAGCAAGGTTATTTCGGCCCACTTTCGTAGCAGCAATTTGGCGATCAGGACGATCCATGAAAATTTCAGAAACCGATATTCTGCTCATTCCAGGTTATGGCAAAACGCTCCCCGGACACTGGCTGTTGCGTTGGCGGGACAAGATGCCGACCGCACGTTTAGTCAAGCAGGCCGAGTTGCACACACCGAGCAAAAAAGAGTGGCTGGATACGTTGGTGGGTGAAATTGACGCCGCGAAAAAGCCAGTCGTGCTCGTTGCGCATTCGCTCGGTTGTATCCTTGTGGCCCACGGTGCACATGTCCTGAAGGACAAGATCAAGGGCGCTTATCTTGTGGCTCCATCGGATTGGGACCGTAAGGGCCTTGTGGATGAATTTGATGGCGGCGACTTCAAACCGATCCCGTCAGATCCCCTGCCCTTTGCGACGCATCTGGTAGCAAGCCGGAATGACCCATATTGCGACTACGAGCGGGCGCAGCATTTTTCCAAAGCCTGGGGGACCACTTTTCAAGATGCCGGTGAAGCCGGTCATATCAACCTGGAAAGCGGCCATGGCCCCTGGCCTGAAGGCATGATGTCCTTCGCGCATTTCATGAAAAAACTCGGCTAGGTTACTTCTCAATAACCGAAATCATCCGAGCTGGCAGAAACATATTTTCTGACTTCATCGAGCGCGGCGCTTGCACCTTCGCCGACAAAAGTTCGGTCGATACCGTGCGAAATGAGCCGGAAACCCTGATCTACGGCTTCCTCTACCTTTTCAGCACTCAAACAAAAGATACCGGCAATCTTGCCGGCATCGCGTGCCTTGCGTGCAATCTCGGCGCAGGCATCGGCTGTCTCATCACCGTTCGGATCGAGAGCTGCACCCTTTGATAGCGACAATGACAGATCGCTCGGTCCGACGAAAATTCCATCAAGTTCTTCAACTGAAAGAATGTCGTCCAATGCGTCGATTGCTTCGAGTGTCTCGATCATAGCAAGCGAAACAATGTTTGAATTGGCAGTTTGCAGATACTCGTCAGAAGACTGCCCGGAGAGTGCAGCCGCGCGATAAGGAGACCAACTGCGATCGCCAACCGGTGGGTATTTGATCGACCGGGCGAAGTCGACGGCTTCAGCGTGCGAGTTGATCATCGGTGCGATGACACATTCAGCGCCCATATCCACCAGCCGGCCCGCCAATGCGTTATCACCAACCGGAATGCGCGCGATCCGGTGCGCACCACCCAGCGCAATGGCTGCCAGGGCGTCACACGCAACGCCAAAATCATACATCCCGTGCTGAAGATCAAGCGTCACCGCCGGGTAACCGGCCCTTGCAAACATTTCAGTGAGCATTGGCGCAGCCAGCACGGACCAAGCGGTAATCACCGGATTTCCGGAACGCAGTTTTTCAGCAAGCGATGTAGCTTCAGTCACGGGTGGCCTCCTCTTTGGCAACCATCAAAGCCACGCCTCCCTCGGCATGCAAGTGCACCAAGTGCAAAGACCCGAACTGTCGTAGTTTTTATTCCGCTTTAAACAGAAAAAGCGCCCGCCCGTGTCGGGCAGACGCTCTAAATCGATTGCAGGCTTCCGCGAAGGACTTAACCTTCGTTCTGGATCTGCTCAATTGCCTTATGCATCAACTCGTCCATGGTGCGGCGAATCTGATGATCGGACTGTTCGACATTGTTGCTGTCGAAATCACCGCGGATTTTGCGGAACACGTCTTCGTCGCCCGGCTCGTCAAAATCTGCACGAACAACTTCCTTGGCGTATTCCTCTGCTTTTTCGCCTTCGTACCCGAAGAGCCCTGCCGCCCACAGACCCAGCAACTTGTTGCGCCGGGCGGTTGCTTTGAACCGCAGCTCCTCGTCATGCGCAAACTTGCTTTCAAAACCCTGCTCGCGCTTGTCGAATGTGTTCATATTCATCGTCTCCTGAACTGCGCTTATGCTCTTCTACCCATATGGGGTTGATTTGGTCTCTTGCATATCCCCGTAGGGCGAGCAAATCAACGCAGTACCTTTACGCCTGCGTCAAAAGCATAACAGCCCTGAGCTGAGGGCGAAAAACATAAGATTGTACTTTTCGCCCTCTTCGGGTAAGTTCCGCGCCGCAAAAAAGGGATTGCGGCCGGCGACACCAGCCGGTTGACGGGAATCGTCCCGGCAAGATGATGGACCCGGTTCGCTGGTCCCCTTTCCGATGGAAATTCAAGAAGATACGGAATCGCTCATGAACCGCCGCCGGCGCATTTATGAAGGAAAAGGCAAGATTCTCTATGAAGGTCCGGAACCGGGAACACTGGTTCAGCACTTCAAGGACGACGCCACGGCCTTCAACAACAAGAAACACGAGATTGTTGACGGCAAAGGCGTGCTCAACAACCGTATTTCCGAATTCATCTTCAATCATCTGAATGCCATTGGCATTCCGACACACTTCATTCGCCGCATGAACATGCGCGAGCAGTTGATCCGTGAAGTGGAAATCATTCCGCTGGAAGTGGTTGTTCGCAATGTAGCAGCCGGTTCGATCGCCAAGCGCCTTGGTCTTGAAGAAGGCACCCAACTGCCGCGGTCCATCATCGAATTCTACTACAAGAATGACGAGTTGGACGATCCGATGGTCGCCGAAGAGCATGTCACCGCATTTGGCTGGGCAACTCCACAGGAACTGGATGACATGATGGCGCTCGCCATCCGGGTCAACGACTTCCTGTCCGGTCTCTTCCTGGGGGTCGGCATTCGTCTTGTGGATTTCAAGATCGAATGCGGGCGGCTGTTCGAAGGTGACATGATGCGGATTGTTGTCGCGGACGAGATTTCTCCCGACAGCTGCCGTCTCTGGGATATCGAGACCAACGACAAGATGGACAAGGACCGCTTCCGCCGCGACCTGGGCGGAATGCTGGAAGCCTACCAGGAAGTCGCCAAGCGCCTCGGCATCATGCTTGGCAATGAACGCCCGGTCGGCTCCGGCCCAACGCTGGTTCAATAACACCTGCTGCAAATTTGGCACAGGTTAAACTGGAAATTCACAATCGGACCTAGCGTCACGGTTGCATCAAAACCAGAAGCCCACTATTACGCCCCCTTGGCAACAACGGGGGCGTTTTGTTTATGAATTTTCAGATAGTTAAACGAGTTACGAGTGCAATTCTGATTTGCGGCTTCCTGGCTGCGTGTCAAACAACTGGTCTGACGCCCGGTAGCGTCGAAACGCGTTTTCCAGTTACGGGTTGGGAAAAGGCCCAACGAGGCAGCAACACGATCTATGTTTGCACGGTCTGCAAATCACTGGAGATTATCGTGACTGGGCCGGCCAAAGTGACCGGAAATGCCGAAAGCGCAGTTCGCGCGGATATTCTAAGCGTGGGTCTTTTGTCCGAAATCGATAAGAGCGTTGCGCGACTTAGCAAGGGCGCTATCAAGGTCCAGTCCAGGCGAAAGATCGCAACCCGGACCTATAGCGGATTTGAATTTGTATATCGGATTCAAGCACCCGGAAAAAAACCACTCTATATGGCTGCACGCTCTATCATCCAAAGAGACAAAGGCATGCAAGTGAGTTCCTATGCGGTTTCTGCAACCAAGGCGAAAGCAAACCTCAGAAAATTCATGGCAAACACAACAATAAAACGTCTTCCATAATTCGCAGCTTTTCGAGCCTCAGCACTTTCACTCACAGGGCTCCTCGTGTATGGGGAGCCCTTAACATTCGTAGTAGGCATTACCCAAAGTGGGGTTCGGAAAAATGAAAGCACGCGTGATCGTCACCTTGAAAAACGGTGTTCTCGATCCTCAGGGAAAAGCTATCGAAGGTGCTCTTGGGGGCCTTGGATTTGACGACGTCGGCTCCGTGCGTCAAGGAAAGGTCTTTGACGTTGAGCTGAGCGGATCCGACGAGGACACTGCCAAGGCGGAGCTGGAACAAATGTGTGAAAAGCTTCTTGCCAACACCGTTATTGAGAACTACGCGATCGAGATCGCCTGAAGCAAGAGCTCTTGCCCATGGATGAAGACACGCGCAAGGCCGTAATGTTCATGGCCGTAAAAGCTGCCATCTTCATCCTGGTGCCAGCTCTTGCTGCCATCATCGCCGTTCTTGTCCTGCTCTAGATATCGGGATTGCCAAATGAAATCCGCCGTCATTGTTTTTCCGGGCTCCAACCGCGACCGCGACATGTTTCACGCGCTGGAGCTGATAACCGGTTCGCGTCCGCAGCATGTCTGGCACACCGAGAGCACGCTGCCAGATGTTGACCTCGTGGTCGTTCCCGGCGGCTTTTCTTATGGGGACTACTTGCGCTCCGGTGCAATCGCCGCCCGCTCCCCCATCCTGAAAGACCTGGTTGCCAAAGCCAACAGCGGCGTTGCCGTCCTTGGAGTGTGCAATGGGTTTCAGATCCTGACAGAGGCAGGTCTGCTGCCTGGCGCGTTGATGCGTAATGCTGGTCTCACCTTCGTCTGCAAGGACGTTTTGATGGAAACGGTCAACAACGCGACTCGCTTCTCGTCCAAGTTCCAGAAGGGACAGGTCTGGCGTTGCCCTGTCGCCCATCATGACGGCAACTATTTTGCTGACGAGGAAACACTGAGCGCAATTGAAGACAACAATCAGGTCGTCTTCCGATATGCCGAAGGAACAAACCCCAACGGATCGATCAACAACATTGCAGGCATTACCAATGCGGCCGGCAATGTGCTCGGAATGATGCCGCATCCCGAAAACCTGGTAGAGTCCTTGCACGGTGGGTTGGACGGGCGTCTGTTGTTCGAAAGTCTTCTGACAGCAGCCTGATCCGAAAGCAGGGAGACCGGTATGAGCGATCTGGAACTGGACAATGACACCAGGTCGCGCCTTGCGGACCTGATAAGGGACTATCTCAACGACGAGCTCGACACGGATATAGGCAACATGGATGCCGATCAGCTGGTCGGCTTTCTTGTCCCGACGCTCGGCGCTCACTTCTACAATCAGGGCCTCAAAGATGCCCAAGCGCTCTTTGCCCGCAAGGCGGACGATGTGACCGATGAGCTTTATGCCATGGAAAAGCCCGTCAAGGACCGCGACTAAGCGCTCTTAGGCCGCCTGACTGCGACGCTGTTTGGGCGGATAGCCGAACCGGCGGGAAAATGCCCTGGAAAACGCAGCCGGGCTGGCAAAGCCGCACATGTTGGCAACGGACTTGACCTGACGCCCTGCTTCAAGTTCCGCTCTGGCAATATCCAATCTCCAGGTAGCCAGGTACCCCATTGGTGTGGCACCCACCAGTTCCTTGAAGGTGACAGCGAACTGCGTCCTGGACATTCCGGCGGTTTCCGCCAGCTTTTCAAGCGTCCAGCCTTCACCTGGCGCTTCATGAATTGCCACAAGCGCCGAGGCAATGCGCGGATGTGCAAGTCCGTTCAAGAGACCCGTATCGGCTTTGCCCTGCTCCATTGCGTGGCGCAGCAGCCTGATCACCACAACTTCACACAGACGCTCAAACGCAGCTTGCCCCCCGCAGCGAGGTAAAGTTGCCTCCTCAATCAGCGGCATGACCACGGCCGTCAGATAAGGCTCTTCGCTCAGTGGTACGGAAATAATGTCCGGCAGGGCGTTGATCAGCTGCTTTCCAACACCTGAAATCGCAATATTCGCGGCCACCAGAGGGGTTTCGCCGGCACGGGCAGTCAGTTCCGCAGGCTCACAGGGTTCATTTTCCACCAATGGACTGAAGACAAGACGCAACGAGCGATCCTTGCTTACAAAAATCTTGAAATTGGCGCTTTGCTCTTCGGAGCCACCGACAAGCGCATTGCTGACCTGAACCCGAAGTCTGTCGATCAAAGAAGACAGCCGATCAAGCTTGCCATTGAAAGAAGTGCGATAAGGAACAGCCATTTCCGTACTCTTGATCAACTTTTCGGAATGTTTTCTTTTCAATCGTTCACTATGTTTACGGTATCCAAGGGCAGATGTGAAGTCTTGCCCCTACCCTAAGAGAGGTAAGAATGCTCATTCCACGCCAGTCCGTTCCGGAGTTGAAAGTAGAAACACTGACTTCCGGCCACTTCGATCTCGCGGCAGACGGTTCAGAATTCGCGACACTGGTCGTGTTCTATCGTGGCCTGCACTGCCCGATCTGCGCCACCTATTTGAAAGAGCTCGGCCGCCTGACGCCTGAATTCGCACAAAAGGGCGTCAAAACAATCGCCATTTCTTCTGACACCGAAGAGCGCGCGCAGCAGATGGCCGACAAGGTCGGCACACCAGATCTGCGGTTCGGCTACGGACTGTCGCTGTCCGTTGCCAATGAATGGGGACTTTATATCTCCACAAGCCGGGGCAAAACCTCAATTGGCATTGAAGAGCCCGCACTCTTCTCCGAGCCGGGCGTATTTCTTGTGAAGCCTGACAACACTCTCTATTTCGCATCGGTTCAGACGATGCCGTTCGTCAGACCGCATTTCCAGGAAATGGTCGGCGCACTCGACTTCGTACAAAAGAACGACTACCCGGCACGCGGTGAGTACACCGGCGCAGTCTGACACACAGATCTTTGACAAAAAAATGCCGGACACGTGGGCTGCACCGTGTCCGGCATTTTTGCAGATACCTTGGGTTCGGGACCATATCGTGACCGCCGGGGGCAGCGACCATCGGGTCTCGATCTCAGCACCTGCAACTAGCGTGGAAAACGCTCGCTATCCCAAAAGGGCCTGCCAGCCTCCGCGCGGACCGCTTCCCGGCTGAGGCCCAGATCCACCAACGCCGAATCTGGAAGATCTTGAAGTTGCTGACGCGTCCGGTAGCTTTCAAACCAGAGTGACAATCTGGTTTTCACAGCCTTTGCAATTCCCCTTCCAAACGACTGCCAAACGATTGGTCGTCCATAAATTGTCTCTATTGAACTCATTTGACACCTCTTAAGGGTAACAATTCCACTTAATTCTTGTATTGTAGCGCTACAATCATATGAATTGACTCCTTTTGAGATGCAATATAGAAAATTGTCACCATGACAAATTGGCATCCTCAAATCCCAGATGGCCGTGGCCCTCTCTACATCCGCCTTGCAGACAAGATTGCAGACGACATTGCGACTGGTGTGCTGGGTGCCGGCGCTAAACTGCCGCCACAAAGAAACCTTGCCTATGATCTGGGCGTGACCGTTGGCACCATCGGTCGCGCATACGCGACAATACGGCAGCGAGGACTGGTTAGCGGAGAAGTCGGTCGAGGCACTTTTGTGCTCGGCAGTGGTCCTTCAGAGATCCTCGTGGAAAACACCAAACCCGATCTGTCTGCCGACGACGGGCGCCCAAGTTCTCCCGCACCGTCGTCGCAGGGTGCATCCTGGGTGCAATCTGCTATGGCAGCCCCAATCGATACAGCCTTCGCAGGAACGCGCATTACGGTTCCTGCACCTGAAACAATTCGCTTTGACAGCACGTCAGCACCGGAAGTCGGTCAGGCGGACACCATTCAGCGGCTGACCACCGGCATCGCCAAAGACAAGCCTTACGAAATTGCGAGCTATACACGCTCGGTGCCGGACAGTTGGCGTCAGGCAGGCTGCCTTTGGCTTGCCCGCGGCGGCTGGCAGCCCCCGGAAGGCAGCATTGTCCCGACGACAGGTGCACAAGCTGCAATCATGGCTATCATCGCGGCAACCACCGCCCCCGGTGACCAGGTGGTGTTTGAGGACCTGACCTACAGTTCCATCGCGCGCGGTTCCGCTCTGTCCGGTAGGCCGTCTGTTCAAGTTGCACGCGATGACGAAGGCCCTATCCCGGATGACCTCGCACGTGTGTGCGCTCAAAAGCATCCCAAAGTCATCTTCTTGATGCCAACGATGCACAATCCAACCACTGCACTGATGAGAGATGACCGGCGGCAGGAAATTGTCGCCATTGCCCGCCAGTTCAATCTCTGGATCATTGAGGATGAAGTCTACGGCTCATTGCGGGAAGCCTCGCAAAGCCCCCTCGCCGCTCTTGCGCCGGAGCGCACGTTCCATGTGGGCTCCTTGTCGAAATCTGTCACTGCAGGTGTCCGAGGCGGTTGGGTCTCCAGTCCACTCTCTCATGCCCAGCGGATCTACACAGCCCACAAGATGCTGACTGGCGGTATTTCCTTTCTGCTTGCAGAGTTGTCATCTCGTCTCGTCCTGTCCGGAGCCGCCGATGACTTCCGCAAGAAAGTCTTGGCCGAGATTGCTGCCCGCCACGCACTGGTGCATCAGTATCTTGGATCATATGGCCTTCAAGGAGGCGCTGATGCGCCGTTTTTCTGGCTCAAGCTGCCCGAACCCTGGCTCTCCGGAACCTTCAAGACAGCGGCAGCGGCCGCTGGTGTGCTGATCGACGATGAAGACGAGTTCAAGTCCGGTCGCTCAGGTCAGGTTTATCACCGCGCCAGGGTCGGTTTCACCAATCCTTTGACGCGCAAGGAAACGGAGGCCGGGCTCTCGTCGCTGCAGAACCTCCTTGAGGACAACGGTGCATGCTACGATAGCTTCGAGTAGGTTCAGGCAGGGTTGATGAAGGCGGCCGGGACCGTTGCAGCCCTATCCACTCAGGTGCTCGACAAGAAGGGACAGCAGTGACACGGTCAGGATCATCTCACCGTTGGGCGGTTTTTGCCTTTGTCGCTGCTGCAGTTTACTGCGCCAGCGTTTTTGCTGCTGTTTATCGTCATAACCAGACCGTTCTGGCAAAGGCGGATTTCGCTGAAATCACCGGTGGCGGGTTCATCTACAACTACCGGATTGCCGACATTCGCAGCGGGATCACCGTGGGGCTTGTCAAACCGCTCCCACCCGGGACACGCCTTCTGGCTGAATTTGAGGACCCTGCGGGCGGAACGATCGAATTGGAACAGACGGTTACCGCTGCAAAGCGGAACTACAAGTTCGAAACACCGTCTCTTACGGACGTGGCTGCGGACCGCGAGTATCTCGCTGTCCTTACGGTGATTGACGGAACCACAGGTGCGGAAATCGAGCGGCACCAAACGTCTTTAAAAAGCAGCGTTGCGCCAAGGTCCATGCCTTCCAGACCGCTCACAATCGGGCCCGGATATCACCGGAACCCGGACACGAATTCACTCCAAGACGGATAGGACAAGCGTGACCGACAGTGCTCTTCTCATTCTGATCGTGCCGGGTTTTTTCCTGTGCTTCGGGCTGCTCTGGTCGCTTATTGTCTTTCTGATCAGCCGGCTTGGTGGGTGGTCACGCCTGTCCCGGCTCTATCCGGGCAATCGGCCCCCGCCAGGGCAGAGCTGGCGCTGGGGCAGCGCAAGTTTCGGACTGTTTGCAAGCTACCGAAACTGTCTGGACATCACGCTCTCGAATGCGGGCATTTATCTGCGGCCGGTCATCTTCTTCAGAATAGGCCATACCCCGATCCTGATCCCCTGGCACGCCATTGCCAGCGCACGGCGCAGCGATCTGCTGATTACCAAGGCCATCCGGCTTGAGATCAAGGATCCCGAAACAGGTGCTACCCGCAAGCTGAGCTTTTACGGCTCAAACCTCGCCAATGCGATCGAGAGCGGCCTTGGCATGGCCTGACGGTCTGGAGACACGATTTTTGTGCCAAAGATTGCCTTGCCGGGGATCAATCAGGCTATCCTCCACAAAGTTTTGCGCGCACTCTCCCCATTTCCTGGACAATCTGCTAAACGGCGGCATCAACGCCTGCCCGCGTCCTTGCGGCCCAGATTCTGCGGTCCCAAAATACTGGAACGTCATGATCCCGAACGACATCAAGATCACGCCCGACCTGATTGCTTCCCACGGCTTGAAACCGGATGAGTATGAGCGCATCCTGGAATTGATTGGCCGGGAACCGAGCTTCACAGAACTCGGCATCTTTTCCGCCATGTGGAACGAGCATTGCTCTTACAAATCCTCCAAGAAATGGCTGAAGACACTGCCGACGGATGGACCGCGCGTTCTTCAAGGTCCGGGAGAAAATGCCGGTGTCGTCGATATTGGCGACGGCCAGGCCGTGGTCTTCAAGATGGAAAGCCACAACCACCCGTCCTACATCGAACCTTATCAGGGGGCCGCGACAGGCGTCGGTGGTATCTTGCGGGACGTTTTCACCATGGGAGCGCGCCCTGTTGCAGCCATGAACGCCTTGCGTTTCGGTGAACCGGATCATCCGCGTACAAAGCACCTGGTGTCAGGTGTTGTCTCGGGCGTCGGCGGCTACGGCAACTCGTTCGGCGTTCCAACAGTTGGTGGCGAGGTCGAATTCCACGCCCGTTACAACGGCAATTGCCTGGTAAATGCTTTTGCTGCGGGTCTTGCCAGATCTGACGCGATTTTTCTCGCAAAGGCCGAAGGTGTCGGTCTTCCCGTCGTTTATCTTGGTGCCAAGACCGGCCGGGACGGCGTTGGCGGTGCAACAATGGCATCTGCTGAATTCGACGATACCATTGATGAAAAGCGCCCAACTGTTCAGGTCGGTGATCCTTTCACGGAAAAATGCCTGCTGGAAGCCTGTCTGGAGCTGATGGAGACAGGTGCCGTCATTGCCATTCAGGATATGGGTGCTGCTGGCTTGACCTGCTCCGCAGTTGAAATGGGCGCTAGTGGCGACCTTGGCATCGAACTTGACCTCGACAAGGTTCCCGTACGCGAAGAGCGCATGAGCGCCTACGAGATGATGCTGTCTGAGAGCCAGGAGCGCATGCTCATGGTACTGAGGCCCGAAAAGGAGCATGAAGCCGAAGCCATTTTCAGGAAATGGGGATTGGACTTTGCCATTGTCGGCATCACCACCGACACGCTCCGCTTCGTGGTCAAACATCAAGGTGACGTGGTGGCTGACCTGCCCATCAAGAAACTGGGCGATGAAGCGCCGGAATACGACCGCCCTTGGATCGAACCGAAGAAACGACCCGTTTTGAATGCGTCCGACATTGCAGAACCGGAAGACTATGCAAAAGCGCTGACCACTTTGGTCGGCAACGCCAACGGGTCTTCACGTCGCTGGGTCTATGAGCAATACGATACGCTGATCCAGGGCAACACGGCCGAAACGCCTGGTGGCGATGCCGGTGTCATTCGCGTTGAGGGATCACGCAAGGGTCTTACTTTCTCGGTCGATGTTACCCCACGCTATTGCGAAGCCGACCCCTTTGAAGGTGGTAAGCAGGCCGTCGCGGAGGTTTGGCGCAATCTGACTGCCGTCGGGTCCGAGCCGCTTGCCGCAACCGACAATCTCAATTTCGGCAACCCTGAAAAGCCTGAAATCATGGGGCAGTTCGTCGGCTGCATCAAAGGCATTGGCGAAGCATGCCGAGAACTGGATTTTCCCATCGTTTCCGGCAACGTCTCTCTCTATAACGAAACCCACGGCGAAGCGATATTGCCGACCCCTGCCATTGGCGGCGTCGGACTGTTGCCGGACGTCACCGTGCGCGCCGGTACAGCCTTTGCCGAGGAAGGTGATGCAATCCTTGTCGTAGGTGGGCCTGGCACTCATCTGGGTGCCTCACAATATCTTGCCGATGTTCTGGGCCGCGAAGAAGGAGCACCTCCTCCAGTTGACCTGGCTGCGGAAAAGCGGCGCGGAACGATTGTTCGTCAACTCATCGGTGCAGCTCGGCTATCCGGAGTTCATGATATTTCTTCCGGCGGCCTGGGTGTTGCCCTTGCAGAAATGGCAATTGCAGGTGGACTTGGCGCAAATGTCAGGATCGATGGCCCAGCCCATGCGGCCCTTTTCGGCGAAGATCAGGGACGCTATGTGCTGACGGTTGCACCAGACAAGGTCGAAGCTGTGCTTGAAGACATTATCGATGCCGGTATTGAGGTTCAGCAAATCGGGAAAACTGGTGGTGATGATTTGACTGTTGAGGGTGTTCTCACCATATCCGTTGCAAACTTGAAAAAAGCACACGAAGATTGGTTCCCCGATTACATGGCGACAGCTTAATATTGCCTGAGTTTCAGGAACCAATACAAAAGGACTGATGCACGATGCCGATGAACGCAAATGAGATCGAAACACTGATCAAAGAGGCATTGCCCGATGCTCAGATTGAGATCCGGGATTTGGCTGGCGACGGCGATCACTACGCCGCAAATGTTGTCTCTGAATCGTTTAGAGGCAAAAGCCGCGTTCAACAGCATCAACTGGTGTACGAGGCCCTAAAGGGCAACATGGGCGGCGCGCTGCACGCTCTTGCCCTGCAGACAAAGGCCCCGGACTAGGTTTGATGGCAAACCGATCGGAACGATTGCCGCTTAATTGGTTTGCCCCTTGAATTTACCGCCTGTCGACGACAGATAGACGGCAAAGTGGACGGAGAAAGAATGATCTGGCTTCTTCTCGCAACCGCTCTTCTGGCGATGCTGATCATGGAAGTTCGTATCTGGAGAGCCGTGACTGGATTGATTTATCGCACCGGCCGTCAACTGGTCGCGCCGGCGAAACAAAAGGACTGACGAATATGAGCATCCAGGATTGGATCAAGAACGAAGTCGACACCAACGATGTTGTTGTCTTCATGAAGGGTACACCGAATTTTCCGCAATGTGGTTTTTCCGGCCAGGTTGTTCAGATCCTTGACTATGTCGGTGCCCCGTACAAAGGCATCAATGTTCTTGAAGACGACGAACTGCGTCAGGGTGTGAAGGACTTCACCAATTGGCCGACCATTCCGCAGCTCTACGTCAAAGGCGAGTTTGTTGGTGGTTGCGACATCATTCGCGAAATGTTCCAGAACCAGGAACTGCAAGGCCTCTTCACCGACAAGGGTATTGAGACCACTCAGCAGACGGCATAAGCTAAATCAGTTTCTGATGAACTGACCTTAAGGGGCGGATTTTCCGTCCCTTTTTTGTTTTTCCCCTGACTTACTCAAACACCTTTGACGGTTCGCCGCAGCGGTATCCAAACCCAAAAGCTCAACAGGACCGCCGACCCTGAAACAATCGTCATGAGCGTGCCGGGGAAAAACCGAACAAAGCCGGGAATGTCCACGAACAGCAAGTAACCTATGTCGGCCATACCACCGACCAGCGCAGTGACCCAGATGGCCGTGAGGTTGCCACGCCATATGAACCATGATCCAAGAATTGTGACCAACCCGAACCAAAGCAGGTTCCAGCCATGCTGGTTGAGTATCCCCTCAACAGCCGGGTGATAACTGGAACGTAACAGGCCCGATTGAACCGCATCGGCGATCGCGGCAAATCCTTGAGATGCATCCGTGGTGAGCACGACAACACCTGCAAATGCGTGTACAAGACCCCAGACGATCCAAAGGACCGCAGCCAACTTCAGTAAAATTCGTTGTGTCTCAGTCATGATCCTACGCCTTGCAACAACAGCCCGAGCCAAATGTGTCGCCTTGGCATCAGTGGGCAACCTCTCAATTAAGTTGTCATTATCAACTATAATTAGTGGACTTAGTCAACAAATTACGTATGCCTGATATCGAAATTGCAAATCTCACGGACCGGTTCATGCGCCGCATTCACCTGTCACTGAATGCACGCTCATCTGAGTTTGATCGTCATCAGCTGGGCCCTGCGGGAGGTGTTCTGCTTCTCACACTGGCCGAGATGGAACCTGTGCGGCTGCATGAACTGGTTGCCCGAATGAACCGGGACAAGTCGCAAATGACGCGCGCGGTCAAGGTTCTGGAAGCCAAGGGACTAATCGACCGAGTTCCGGACCAGAGCGACGCCCGCGCAAGCGTCCTTTCTTTGACGTCCCAGGGCCAGGAAGCGGTTGCCGAACTGCAGCAGGCGGTTGCCGACACGCTTGCAGACATTCTGGAGCCGCTCTCCAAGAGCGAGCAGGAGCAGCTACGCGCACTCTTGAAGAAAATCCAATCTCCGCTCTAGGGAAATGAAGATTTCCCGGGCCACCGACCTAAGTCGGCTCGACTTCGCGTTTGGCGATAAACCGCGAAAAATCACACGTTATCCAACGCAAACCCGAATCGAAT
Organism: Roseibium porphyridii; assembly: GCF_026191725.2. NCBI lineage: Bacteria > Pseudomonadati > Pseudomonadota > Alphaproteobacteria > Hyphomicrobiales > Stappiaceae > Roseibium > Roseibium porphyridii. The sequence goes on along the minus strand of NZ_CP120863.1, from coordinate 2,515,916 downwards.
TTGGCCAAATTTGGCCGATTGTTCGGCAAATGTTAGCGAATCACCTAAGCTGAACGTCAGGTGAATGGGGATTTCAGTGAGAGTACAGGTGTGTTCCGCCATTTTCCGACCATATCGCAGGGCCTGCCGAAACGGTGGGCCGGGAAATGGGACCGGGGATTATGAACAAGTTTGCCTTTGCAACCACCACCACTTTCGCGCTGGCTCTGGCCGGGCTTGGCTTTAGCTTGTCGGGTGGGTCGATCACCGACAGCGAGCTGCGGCGTGTCGACTGCCAGGCCATCACCATGTTCACTCCCACCCAAAACAAAAGCGCCGAAGAACTCTGCGCAAATTACGGTGGTGTTGCCCAGAACGACGCGGAGCCTAGCAAGCAAGGCTTGGTAATTCTGGTACGCAACCAACCAATGGGCGGCTTCCACGGCGAGAAAACCGTCCGCTGAACCGGAAAAAAGATCTTTTTTATTCTGTAGTCTCAGTCAGGAAATCACTCTCCATACAATCTGGATAGTTGGCCAACGGTGCTTTGATGAGCTGTTCAAACCGGTTCTCAACGCCGATCGCCTTTGACAGATCAAGCGCTCTCCACGAATTGCCTTCTACAATTCAGCCGTGCACTTTCGAAAAACAATTCAACCATTGACAGCACTTCCTGCTGGAAACATAGTTAATTTTGTTAAGTGTAAATTTTAATTGACGCTACCAGAAGGGGAATTCTCTGATGCACAAGACAATTAGAACAACGAAGCCACTTACAAAGGTCAAAACCGCAGCGCCTGCCTCCATGGGTGGTGGGGTCGCGCCGGTTACTCTCAAACCGCTTTCGCGCAGCAGCATGGGCGGCGGTATCGCGCCTGTAGTGAAGCCATCTGCAAAGGCATCGATCGGAGGGGGCTTGGCACCTGTTAAAGTCAAAATGAGTTCCCGAAGCTCAATGGGTGGCGGTGTCGCGCCTGTGCGTATCTGATTGAACGGATCCTCCGGCGAATGGACAAAACCATGACTGTTTCCACCACTGTCGGAGGATCTGTACCGGAAACAGAAAGCGAGGCAGTGCTCCGCTTTACGAAGGCTTTCCCATCAGCGCCGGATATCCGGCGAGCGGAAAAGAGCGCAGCAGGCACTATGCCTGCAGCGGCCTTTCAATACTGCCAAGCCATGCGGGAAGCTTCCTCCTTTGGATGGTATGTTTATCCTCCAAAGGACATCCACCTTCTTTTCGATGGAAAAGAGAGCTTCTTTTACGAAGACGATCAATGGTATCCGGTTAAATCAACCAACTTCGAGGATGAGGATTTCAGGCAACATTGGGAGGAGAATGCTCCTGAGGACCTGCGTGATCTGGACCCGCCTTATTTATCTGAACTCTTCGTTCCCGGCTCGATTCAGATTTGGTCTGGCTATTTTGTCAGTTCTCGAGCTGGCTGGAGTACGCTCATTAGACCTCCGGTCAACTATGACACGCGCAGCGCTTTTGTCTGCTATGAAGGCCTTGTCGAGACCGATCTCTTTCAACCCTGTCCGCTTTTCATCAACATCAAGCTCCTGACGACGGGGCAAGAAATCTACATTCCGCATTTCAAGCCGTTGTTTCAAGTCCAGCCAATTGAGCGAGCCTGCTACCAGGACGCCGCGCTCAAGACAGAAATTCAGGAAACTCTCGGCAGACCCGATCAACCCTTCGACTGGAATGGTTTTCGTGGAACCGTTCGCGACATGACACAGCGTGACAGTCATCGTCCTGGTGGATATGGCGCTGCGACGCGCCGTCGCAAGAAGGCAGGCACTGAGGAATGAAACGCGAATTTGAGCCGAATGGCTTCGCTTCAAGCCACGCATTCTCTTGCAAAGCTCGCTTCGACAGATGTCGGCAAAAGTGAACTCCAGCGAAACCAGGCGCACAGTCGGGGCAGCCCTGTTTTCTGCGGCTGGATCCATCCCCCTCCATATTGCTCCTTTGCTCATCGCAACTCTGCTTGCCACGCGGTCCATTTCGAATGCAGAAGCAGGAAGCGTTGTGAGTTGTATCATGGCGGGTCAGATCGTAGCCGCGTTCCTGGCCGCAAGAATTCGATATGAAACGCTCGCGCGACCTGCATTGGCTTTCGTCTTTTGCGTATATGCTGCAGCGCTTTTCCTGTCTCTATGGGTGAGCGCGCCTCTCATGTTTGCTCTTTGCTGGTTCGCGATCGGACTGGCATGTGGCTTTCTGATGCAATTCGGCATCATGACAGCTGCCCAATCCAATATGAAACTCCAGGCCTTTGCGTGGCGGCTTTCTTTCGCACTTTTTATTTCCGGCCTGATCGCACTTTGCTTTCCCCTGTTTGAGACGGATCAGACCTACCGACTTCTGATCACATTGTTCGGGCTGGGCCTGATAGCAGTGTTTCTAAGTGGTCTGGTGCTTTGGCGGAAAGTTCCAACGCATAGTGCAAACAATGCGCCGCCAGCAAAGGGACACCTGTCAGGACTGGACGGCTTTGGCTTGGCTTTGCTGTTTCTATTCTTTTGCGGGCAAATTGGCTTCTTATCCAACACCGCCCATTTCACAGCGAGCAACGATCTCAGTTTGGACAATACGTCGTTGGCCATAGGCTTCTCAAAAACTACGATTGCACTCGTGATCCTTTGGGTTGCCATGCGCGGCACCCGGCACGGAAGTTGGTTTCAAATTCTCTTTTCGGCAGCGCTCGCGTCTTCAGGGATCCTGATCGCAACTCAACAGAGTTTCATCTTCATTGTATTCAGTTTTGTTGCATTCGAATTGTTTTTGAACCTGTTGTCCGCCTCATTCATGGCTGCCTTGTCGGAAAAGTTTTCAAGCAAAGCAAAGGCGTTGCTATTGATCGCCACTTTGTCCGGAACGCTGATCGGTCCGCCCCTATTCGGACATCTGATTGACAACAATCAGGGCACCTTGCCGATGTTGCTTGCGGCCCTGGCCGCTTTTCTGCCATTGCTCTGGCTCGCCTATTGGAGAGGCATTGATCGCACACTCCAACGCGGTGCGCCAAAATTGGACTAAACTTAAGCTACGAAGCAGTCTCGGCCGGGCAGACACTAACGGCGAAGGCTTCGACGGGGTCTGCAACATTGTGCAATTCAACAGCGCCCAGTGGCGTTGCTCCGCAATCGGCCTCGTCGGCAACATCTTTTGACGCAACGATTGGATGACCGACAACCTTGCCATGATCGCCAAGCCGGGCGGCAATGTTGGCCGCGCTTCCAATCACGGTGAAATCCAGGCGTTCTTTTGAGCCTACATTTCCATAGGTGACTTCACCAAAGGCAATGCCGATGGCACATGTCAGGGGAATGCCGTTGCCGTCTTCTTCGGGGACCGCCAAACGTTGCACGATCTGATCTGCACTGGCCACGGCCTGTCGACAGGCCTTGTCGCGATCCCCACCTGCGGGAAAAATAGCAAGAACCGCATCGCCAATGAACTTCAGAACTTCGCCCTCATGCTCGTTGACAATTTCGGTCGTCACTTCGAAGAACCTGTTCAACTCGGACAAGTAAGCATCGCGCCCGAGTTCGGTTTCCAGCCGCGTCGAATGACGCAGGTCGCAGAACAGGATCGATGCGTCGATAACTTCGCCATCGCCACGGCGAATTTCCCCGCCCAGAACACGTGCGCCGGTTCTCTTGCCAAGATAGGTTTCCAGGATCGTTGTCGCATTCGACGTGAGGGCAAAGACCTCAAACAAGCGGCTGATGAGCGCAGAGCACTCGAAAATCAATCCCAGATTGGCTGTCGTAAAACCATTCGGATGGTCAGAGGCCAACGTCAACACGTTGATCCGACCATCGGAGAAGGGCAACGGCATCGCGACATAGTCGGTAACACCCTGCTCTCTCAAATCATCCATAATCGGAAAGTTGAATTCGTCTGGGTTGGTATCGAGTTTCTGCCTCACGCCGCCCAACCCGTCTGCCACATGCTGCAGCGGACTGTTCTTGAAAATCGGACTTTCCAGAAGCTCGTACGAAGGATAGCGGCTGGTAACCTCGTCTGTGTCCCGCTGCCAGATCGAATTCTGGCCAGCGATCATCGGATGAAGGGACCAGATCAACACGGTCATCCGGCAAACGGCGACACCGTCCTCGACAAGCTTTTTGCCCAAAGCTGAAATGAGCTCCTCAGCCGTCCGTGCCGTCCATGCCTCGCGCAGCAGCCAATCGACAATCGGCCCGGAAATATTGCCGCCAAAGGGCGTGTCCAGTTGCTTGCCGTCATATTCAATGCGAGAGGCAACACCGGGCATGAACGCATGAAACCCGTCAACGGCCTGCCCTTCAGGCAAGGCGGTCGGGTAATGCCAGGCGCCATTTTCAATCGTCTCACCTGACACTTGAACATCGCTGTATGAGGCCGTGCCTTTGAGCGGACAGAATGTCCGGTAATCAGGTGCCGGTTTCAGATCTGCGCGAATGTCGTCCTTAGGAAAATAAACCACGGGAGGAAGCCGGGTTTCATACATGACACGGGCCCTGGTGGATCTTGCCAGAACGACGTTGTTCCGCCAGGCAGTCACCTCGCCGGTGAGCGGCTCCACCAAGACACCATAATCGTTTGCCGTTCGTTGCGCGCGCACTGTCATCTCAAAGAAATAGGCATCCCGGCGGGAACTGTCCAGAACGTTCCACGGGTGCTCCAGCCCACACCAACAAGGTTTCCAGGCAAATCATCTGCCGAAAGAGCTTGCCCGATCACACAAGGCACCTTAAATGCAAGAACCGCAAACCGGTTGCTTATCCGATCTGCGGTTCTGAATACCTTGATAGGACTGGACCGCGTCAGATGACCTGACGCACCTCGCTCAAAAAACCGTCCACTTCATGGCGAAGCATCTCACCCTGCTCCGACAATCCTGAGGCAGCATGCAAGACATGATTGGCCTCGGTTTTCGTCGACCCGGCCATGTTGGTGATCATGCCGATGTTGGAACTTACTTCGTTCGTACCAGCCGAAGCCTGCTCGATGTTACGAGCGATCTCCGCCGTCGCAGCGCCCTGCTCTTCAACTGCCGCAGAGATTGCAGATGCAATTTCGCTGACTTTGGAAATGGTTGTACCGATCGACCCAATAAACTCAACTGCCTGCGAACTTGCCGATTGAATGGACTTGATCTGCGCACCGATCTCGTCCGTTGCCTTGGCCGTTTCGCTGGCCAGTTCCTTGACTTCGGATGCAACAACGGCAAAGCCTTTGCCCATTTCGCCGGCCCGAGCTGCTTCGATCGTCGCATTGAGCGCCAAGAGATTGGTCTGATTTGCGATGTCGGTGATAAGCGAAACAACTTCGCCGATCTTGTCGGAAGATTCAGCCAGCATTTTGATATCGTGGTTGGCTTTCTCCACCTCATTTACGGCTTCGCCGGCGATTTGCGCCGAATAGCTGACCTGTTGGTTGATCTCGCTTACCGACTGCGTCATCTGCTCGGTAGCTGCCGCAACGGAACTGACATTGGACGACGCATTGGCGGCAGACGATGCCACTGCCGTTGCTTGCTCGTCCATCGAAGTAGAGGACTGATCCATTGACCTGGCGCTATCTTCAAGCTCGCCCGAAGCCGTCGTGACCGATTCAACCACTGTTGCCATTTTTGTTTCGAAGTTCTCCACCACCCCGGTAAAAGAACCGACGCGTTCCTCCATGGCCTGCATGGCAATATTGATCGACTCGCTGGCAACACCGAATGCACCTGTCATGCCTTTGGTCGAAATTCGCCGGAAGTATTTGTTTTCGGAAACATATTCCAGAGAAGCCTTGGTTTCACGCACATAAGCGTCAGACCTGTCGATCAACCGATTGATCGCATGAAGCAGCCTGCCGGCATCGCCTTTTTCGGAAATATTCAGGATGCGGCGCTCGAAATCACCGTCTGCAACGGCTTCCACGACTTCAAGCGCTTTCTTTACCGCTGATCTGTTGTCGCCAATCATTTTTTCCAACCTTCAAAACTGACAAATGACATTCGAGAATTGGCCAATTCAAAGACCGGCAATGAACTCGTCATAGGGAACGCCTCGTTCCTGCAGGATGCCGGCAACCATTTCCCTGGAGGAATGGAGACCGTCTTTTCTGTTGGCGTGACGGCGCTCTTCGGCAACCAAATCGGCATAAAGAGGAGCGACAACTCCCTCCAGAATATTTCTGTCCGGGACCCGCCTGTTCGAGTGATATCCGACAACGTCTCCGTTGTTGTCGACGCTCGGCGTCACATGGGCGAGAACCCAGTAGTGGTCGCCGTTCTTGCAGCGGTTGACCACGTAAGCAAAAATCTCGCGTCGATCCTGGATATGTCCCCACAAGAGATCAAAAACGCAACGCGGCATGTCCGGATGACGAATGATGTTGTGCGGTTCGCCGAGGCATTCTTTCTCGGTGTATCCGGCAATTCTGAGAAACACATCATTGCAATAGGTGATCCGGCCTTTGAGATCCGTTTTACTGACGATGATTTCATCATCACCGAAAAACTGCTCGACACCGGTAACAATTACATCCTTGGCCATACATCAATCTCCCTTGCAGGCAATAGTCCTAAAGACTTCCTCCAAAGATCACCTGATGAGTTGCTTTTTGAAAAACGACAGGGAAACGAAATGAAATTTTGGCAACGTTATCCGGCCCACAAAGAGACAGAATAACTTACCAAAACTTCCCAAAATTTTCCCACCCCCAGGAAATCTAGAGATATGACCTAGAGGCAAAAATCTTGCTGAGATATTAAATGAGCACCGAGTTTTGGCATTTCACGACATATTTTCCGCAAAATGCCAAGTAAAACCACCAGAGATAATGATCCAAAATGTATTTCAATGCAAACGTGCATAAGTGAATGCACTTAGATTTGCCGCGAATACACAACCAGGAATTAAACTTAGAGTTCTTTACAGTAAGCCTTTAAGTTGTATCGACAGCAATTACTCACCGGAAGCTAGACGGTTAACCCACTGGCACCGCGCCGCAGCCGTGTCACTGTTGGTGTTTGCGAATACCAGGAAGCTGATCTCTTGGACCGCGTGACGATGCGGTGGCCAATACCCGATCCGGATGAAGCCCCACTCTGGCAAGTCTCGTTTCGGCACTCCTGAGCGCAAGGCCCGCAAAACGCCTTTCAGGATACAACATTCGTGAACTCGAGGTGCGCCAAGAGTTTTCAAGGACCATTTGGTTGGATCAAGTGCCATTCAAAGTCAGAGAGCTGCATCTCACTTTCAGGAATACTCATCCCGGTTTGATTGACCCGGCGTGAAAATCATTCTTGACATTTAAGTATATACTTAAATAATGAATGACATGCCTCCACAAAAAGCAACATCAGACGTTTTTCATGCCATAGCGGATCCCAATCGCAGGGCCCTGCTTGGATTTCTCGCTCATGAATCGAGACCTGTCGGAGATTGTGTTGAGGAACTCGGGATTACGTACTCGGCAGTTTCGCAACATCTAAGTGTACTGCGTGAAGTCGGACTGGTTGAGAGCAAAACTCATGGCAGAAAACGGCTCTACCGCTCACGATTTGAGCCATTGCAAACAGTTCACGACTGGACGGCCCTCTACCGGCCGTATTGGCAAAATCGCCTCAAGGGCCTTGGCGAGTATTTAAACCGACAAGAGGGTGACGGACAGGAATGAGCCAGATCCTCAATCTGAATCTTGAAGAATTCTACCCACACCCCCTGGAACGTGTGTGGCAGGCACTGACTGATCCTGCTGCAATTTCCGAATGGCTGATGCCATGTGATTTTCAGCCTGTTGTTGGTCATAAGTTTACTATTCGCGGCAACGCCACTGAGAACTGGCGCGGCTTCACTCATTGTGAAGTACTTACACTCGAAGCACCCACGTTGATGGAGTGGCTATGGGAAAGCACTGACGTTGAAGAACCTACGCGTGTTTCATTCGAACTTCAGTCTTTCCAAGGCGGCACCAAACTCTCGCTGCGTCATACCGGAACGACCACTCGCAAAGACATCGAAAGCCTGTCCTCGGGATGGCCTCAAAAACTTCGCCAGCTCAAAGAGTTACTTTTCAATCTTGAATGCTAGGAGGCATCAGAAACCATGGCTGGATACAAAAGAATTGTCGAAGTCGATGTGCCTGCCAGTGCCATCTATGCAGCGATAACCAGCGGCGTAGTAAACTGGTGGACGACTGGCTCTGGCGATGCTTCGGAAGTGGGGATGGTTTTTTCCACTCGCTTCGGAGAAACATACAACCACATCAAGGTCGCCAAGTTGGTACCCAATGAACGCATCGAGTGGGACATTTTAGAACACTATCATGCAAACGATACCTTGAAGCGGGACGACGAATGGACCGGAACAAGGATATTGTGGAATTTGATAGAACTGGACGAAAACAGAACGCGACTTGAGTTTACTCATGAAGGGCTCATTGAAAGCATGGAATGCTGGGATATCTGCGAAGCAGGATGGAATTTTTTCCTTCTGGAAAGCTTGAAACCCTATCTTGAAAAAGGTGAAGGGCAACCGTTCCAGCACGAACAATGAGGAACTCCTGCGTTCTTCCCAAAGATGAGCTTTAGCAGAGCTTAATTGGTGGAGTTATCAATCGCACATTAAGGAGCGCACCGCTTGGTATCGTGTCCATGGATGGTTATTCGCTAAATACATCAATTGATGGAGCACTGCAGTCTCGCGATCTGGTACTGTGCATCACAGGTGATTTACGACTTGAGTGGGGCAAGGACCCGGTTCGTGAAGCGCGACCGCTTGCCGATATTACAGAAATCAGGCTCTGGGCGGAAAAGCCGAAGATCGCTGACCCCGCGGGACGGGCTTTGATCAGGTTTGCTGACGGCAAGACAATAAAAGTCAGCGGAGCCTCTGTGACCGGTGCTCCAGATAGGGTCCGGGCACGGACATATCTCGAATTCCTGCGTCACCTGCATCGCTGTCTGGATACCACGCAAAAAACAGAAATCCGGTTTTTGCGAGGGTTTGCAAAGGGGTCTCCAGTCAAAGGATGGACGGTATTCGCTGTCTGCGCTGCCGTCGATTTAGCACTCTTTGATTTCCTCTGGACGAACATGCGCGCCGACGCGCAATGGTTCGTGCGTCCCGGTCTCATCATCTTTGGGCTGCTTGGTCTCGCAGCCGCGGCAAGCATTGGACAGGCCACATATGGACGAAGATACGATCCCGCCAGGCTCCCGCGTGATCTTACCCCGCTGTGACTTTTTGGGCTTCCTTCGATTTGGATTGAAACCGTTACCGTCGGCATCTTAAAGACGCATTTCGCTCAGGCGTAACACTGTTCTAAAGAGTGTTCATCCTTCAGCTCTACCTGGCGGTCGAACAGTGCGCTGTACAATTGAGTTATTGGTGCTTTTCCAACGCGGCATCTGGCATGACAAAGCGGCTTACAGGGATTTCAGCAATGGCGGTTATCTCAACAAGCAATCTTGCGTCATAAAGCGATGAGATTTCCAAAGTTGTTGTGACAGGATAAGGCGCGTCAAAGAAACGTGACCTTATTTCAGCACAGCGCATGAAGGCTTGAATATCTGTCGTAAATTGCTGGAGTGAAACAATGTCGCTCATTCGTCCACCCATAGCGCCCAGAACACAGGAGATGTTTTTCAAGACTTGAGCAACTTGAGCCGCCATGTCCCCCTCACCGACAACCTCACCATCTGGTCCGAGCGAAACTTGCCCCTTTAAGTAGATCGTTTTTCCTTCTCCAGCGATCACACTCTGAGAAAAGGCACCAAAAGGGCTCCAGAGATCTGAAGGATCAAAACTTTTTGCCATGTCGCTGCCTCACCGTAGGGAGTTTCACCAGTCTGAAAACTCAAGACCCGTTCACGGGCTTGTAGGCTGTTAACTGAATTCTACACAATATACTCATTTAGAGCAAAAGATAGCTATCTAATCATCATCATCCATTTTGGGTTCATTGACTGAACCCGGCCTTGCAGACAGTGATACCGTGCCTCCAGCCAAGCACCGAAGTTGAGCTTTGGCCTGTGGATATGGGTCGGGAATTGGCACAGCACTGAAGAGCGCACTGCCAACTCTTCGCGACTGAATGACGTTTCATTTCGTCCAAGACTTGTCGACGCATCGTATTAAGCGTTCAAAATGCCGCGCCCGCATTCTTGCATTGGTCCAATTCGCGAAAAACTGGATGTGTTCGCCTGATCAAATGAGCGCACCTAAGCAGTCGTGATGGCCTTCACCTCCAGAAAATCCTCAAGGCCAAACTCGCCATATTCGCGACCATTCCCCGACTGTTTATAGCCACCGAAAGGCACATCCCAATCCGGACTGCCGCCGTTGATGTAAACGCTTCCCGCCCTCAACTTTCGCGCAACCCGGTTCGCGCGCTCCTGATCACCGGTTTGCAGATAGGCGGCAAGACCGTATGGCGTGTCGTTTGCCATGGCGATCCCCTCTTCCTCGGTTTGAAAGGGGATCATGACCAGAACCGGGCCGAAGACTTCGGTCCGGGCAATGGCCATTAAATTGGTTACGTCAGCGAAAACGGTTGGCTTGACAAAAAAGCCCCTGTCGAACCCGTCCGGTTTGCCGGGACCTCCAGCAACAAGTCTGGCTCCGTCGGCAATGGCACGTTCAATATGACCCTGGATTTTTTCATACTGCAGACCGCTGATGACGGGCCCGATATGCGCTCCTTCCCGTGCCGGGTCACCCACCCTGGTCTGACCGGCAAACTTCGCTGCGAGGTCTACGGCCAGATCGTAGACCTTTGCCTCTACCAGCAACCTGGTCGGCGCATCACAGGATTGGCCCGAATTCAGGAAGCAGCTCTCCAGTGAGTATCGGATAGCGGATTCCAGATCCGCATCGGCAAAAAGCAGATTTGCCGATTTGCCGCCAAGTTCGAGCGCAACACGTTTGACAGTGGGAGCTGCATTCTGCGCGACAGAAACCCCTGCCCGCGTCGAACCGGTGAAGGACATCATATCAATGTCCGGATGGGCCGACATCGCCGCACCGACAGTTGGGCCATCGCCGTTGATCAGGTTGAAAACACCGGCAGGACAGCCTGCTTCATCAAGCATTTCAGCAAAAAGCAGCGCGGAAAGAGGCGCTATTTCACTTGGCTTCAGAACCATGGTGCATCCCGCGGCAAGCGCTGGAGCAACTTTTGCGGCGATCTGATTGATTGGCCAGTTCCAGGGTGTGATCAGACCGCAAACCCCGACAGGCTCGTGCACAATCAAGCTTCCTCCACGCGGCGACGATCTCTCGAAACGGTGAGATTTCAATGCTTCCAGCGTTGCCATCAAATGGCCAATACCGGCTGGCGTCTGCTGTTCGCGTGCGAAGGTTTGGGGAGCCCCCATTTCCAGCCGGATCGCTGCGTCCATTTCAGGTGTTCGCCGCTTGTAGACCTCGATGATCCGTTCGATGAGCGCCGCCCGTTCGTCAATAGACGTTTCAGCCCAGCCAGGAAACGCATCTTTTGCCGCCGAGACAGCCTTGTCGACGTCGGCTGCCGTGCCCATCGAGATTATGCCAACCGCTTCTTCGTTTGCAGGATTGACCACGTCCATTTGATCAGGACCAAGCGGCTCAACCCACCTTCCACCGATATAGAATTGGCGCTTTTCAATCATCCGTCCGCACCTTCCCGTTCATCGTAAATGCAGACATCTTGCGTAGGCTTTACCTCGTATCCAGGCTCTTCCGGTTCGTCGTCAATCATCTCGGGTGGAAATCCGTTAGCAAGGACCTCAAGTCCGGTCGCCTCTTCCAGCCTTTTGATAATATTGGGTGAAAGCTCACGCTCTCCGTATCTGTCAATCGCATCGGCGAAGATGCGGTTCAGCAAGGGTGACACTTCCAAGGGCACGTCGTGACTTTGAGCCAAATTCTGGAACAGTCCAATGTCCTTGGCAACCAGGTCCATCGTGAAGGAAATGTCTCGAGAGCCATTGAGGATCACCTGGCTTTCCGTCTCGTGAACGAAGGAGTTACCGGACGAGATCCGAATGGCCTCGTATGACGTGTTCAAGTCCAATCCGGCAGCTTTGCAGGTCACCAGCGCTTCCGCCAATGAGACGAGGTTCGCCGTCGCCAGGTAGTTTGTGACCACCTTCAAGACGGAAGCCGAGCCGATATCACCTGTATGAAGAACCCGCCGACCGAGCACAGTCAGAAAAGGCAAGGCCCTTTCAAACGTCTCGCGGCTACATCCTGCAAAGATTGAAATGTTGCCGGTGGCAGCACGATGACAGCCACCGGAGACCGGACATTCGATCGCTTCGCCGCCTGCGGCGATGACACGTCCTGCCAGGCGTCTTGTCTCATCGGCATCAGTGGTGGACATTTCCGCCCAGATCTTGCCTGGCCCCATGCCTTCCAGAAGGCCTTCTGGCCCTTCGACAACCGATGCACAGGCCGATGGCGTCGGCAGACAGGTGATGACAACGTCGCATCTACCGGCCATTTCCTTGGGCGTGGCGGCCCGGTTCGCTCCCAGAGATACGAACTTTTCGACAGGGAGCGGATTGAGATCATGAACATCCAGCTGATAACCATTGCGCAAGATGCTTCCGGCCAGTTTTCCGCCGACATTTCCTAGACCAATAAAACCGACACGCATGAAAGGTGCCCTTTCGGCAATCGTTTGAACATGCCTTCAGTTTGTCGCTCGAGTCTGGAAAAGAGAAACGATATAATTTAGGTTGATTGCATCGATTTTTTTATGAGTTGGAAAAATGCTGTCAGTCCCGAACCTCCAATGGCTTAGAAGTTTTGAAGCCGCAAGCCGCAACGGCAGCTTCACGGCTGCCGGAGAAGAACTTGGCCTGACCCAGGCTGCCATCAGCACTCACATCAGGGCCCTGGAACAGCAGCTTGGACATCAGCTCCTTATTCGCAGCACACGGAATGTGGACCTGACGGCCAGCGGCAAGGCTTATCTGCCTTCTGTCCGCAAGGCATTGACAGACCTCGCCGTTTCAACAACAGGGCTCTTTGGAACAACCGCTCCGGGCTCGGTTACCATTCGAGCACCTATTTCCGAGGCCGTTCTCATCATTGCGCCGGCTCTCGCCTCGTTTCAAAACGAGTACCCCGAGATTGAGATCAGGTTGCTGTCTGCAATCTGGGCGGACACCGTTCTTGAAACCGGTATTGATATCGAAATCCGCTTGGGGACAGGAAACTGGCCAGGCGCTCACGCGGAGGCGCTTGGCCTGGAGGTCATGGTTCCTGTCTGTCACCCGGACCTTGCAGTAAACCTGCATTCGGCCGCAGACCTGTCAGAATACCCGTTGATCCACATTCTTGGATTTGAAAACCATTGGGTCAGATTTTTTGAAGCACAGGGAATATCTATGCCTGAAGATCGAGGCATCACCGTCGACACCTCGCTTGCTGCCGTAGAATGGGCCGCAGCAAAGGGAGGTGTCGCACTGCTCTTGGGGCGCGTTGCGAGGCAGCTGGCCTCAAGCGGACGCCTTGCCATTCCCTTTGAGACAACCATTCCCGCGCTGCAGACCCACTATCTGCTTCACCGGGAAGGATCTTCAATGCGAAAACCTTCAGCACAAAGAGTTGAAACATGGCTCAGAGAGCTGTTCCAATAGTGCGATCAAGTCATTCTGCCGCAAACAGCTTTGCCGTCATTGCAAGGCTGGCCCCACAGGGTTCTTCGGCCTCGCCGCCTTGCGCGTCCCCTGCTCCATCGGCAGGGCGAAGATTGACGAAGTCATAGATCGACCTGTCCATAAGATGCGACGGGCGTGTGTGCGCAAGTGCCCTTGCCATCACTCCCAAGCGCCCGGGTGTCTGCTTTTCCCATCCCTGAAGCATGCGTTTCACTTCTTCACGTTGCAACCCGTCCTGAGAGCCACAGAGATTGCAGGGTATGATCGGGAACTCCATCCGTGCAGAGAACTTGGCGATGTCGCTTTCTGCCGCATATGCCAGCGGGCGCAGCACAAGTAGATCGCCCTCATCATTGATCAGCTTCGGCGGCATCGATGCAAGCCGGCCACCGTGAAAGAGGTTCATGAAAAACGTTTCAAGGATGTCTTCCCTGTGATGCCCCAGAACAATCGCCTCGCATCCTTGCTCTCTCGCAACCCGATACAAGATCCCCCGCCTAAGGCGGGAGCACAGCGAGCAGTAGGTTCGGTTTTCAGGGATCTTGTCAGTGACGATGGAATAAGTGTCTTCGCGAATGATGAGATGTTCGATGCCGTTTTCCTCAAAGAACCTTGGCAGAACATCGGCAGGAAAGCCCGGCTGGGCCTGATCCAGATTGCAGGCCAGAAGATCCACGGGCAAAAGGCCGCGCCATTTCAACTCAATCAGGACCGCCAGAAGTGTGTAACTGTCTTTGCCGCCGGACAAGCAGACAAGCCATTTCGGGCGCTTTTCCTGCGAGGCCTCAGCGGGCAGCATTCCAAAATCGCTGATCGCTTCGCGCGCTTGACGAAGCAGGCGCTTGCGCAGTTTTTTAAAGTCAACACTGGAAGGCACGTTGCGCAGGAGCGCCGGAACGCCTGTATCCGTGTCGTTTGCAATATCATTCATGCGAGCAGCCTGGAAAACATCGTTGTTTCGGCTGACATAGCGGATTGTTACGGCAAGGCCAAGAAAAAGCGCCCGAAGGCTCTTGCCATCAAGAGAAGGTTCTCAACTGTCTTTTGCCTTCGCGCGCGTGCTGTTTAAACGCCGATGCGCTCTCCACAAAGGCATTCACCGAATGTGTTTTCAGGCAGCAGGCCCAGCTGTCCAAAAAGGCTCATGAAATCAAAGTGATTGTAGGCCTCAATGATTTGCCCGTTTGCGACTTTGATGAAAATGGTTCCAGTCGTCTGCACCTTCATGTCCGTGCCCCGCTTTGTTGCTTTCAAAACACAGAGCAACGCGAGCCAGTCACCTTGTTCCATATCCATGGTGACTGAAATATCGACATTGCCAACCAGCTTGAGCAAGGAACGGTGGAATTCCTTGAAGCCCTCTGGGCCAATTCTCGCGTGATCAGCGAAACGCGCATCATCATCTCGAACATATGTGCCAAGCCCTCTCGCAGGTCCGTCAGATACAAAGAGCTCTTCGATAGCTCCCTCATCTTCCTGCGCCCAGACGCGTTCAAACCAGGACTTAACAACCTCCAATTTTTCACTCATGATTTTCCCCCTCCATAAACCGTCAAAAGATGCACGGCTGAGTTGCGCCTATGGTTTTAACCCAAACACAAGAATTTGGCTAACTTTCGAAAATTTCAATCTCTGGTTTCCTTTCAATCTGAAGCAGACAACGGAATGTGCCGACCGGCGCTGCAATGCAGGATAGAACCAAAGGTTGTAACTTTCATTTACCCGCGAAAGCATTGTAGTGTGATGAGTGCTTGCTGGGGGGTGACACATAGGTCCTGAGGTTACTCAGGAGGAGGGTATTGTTTTGACTGTTACGCTCGACATTCAGCAGCCTCAACCATTTGATCTTGTAGGCTCCAAAATCATGATCGCCGGAAACGCTGCAGCGTTTGAGGGCACCTTGAGTATCCGTGTCTCTGAAGGACACGATGAGTATTCATCCTTCACAACGGTTGGCGCGCTTGGTCTGAGGCAATTTCAGGGATCCATAGATATCCCGGACACCAACAGTTTCCAGCTGAACCGTTTGTTCCTGACACTTGCCGACGACACCGGGAACGAAAACGGCCCCTCAGTCGTTATTCCGGTCCTTTTCGGGCCGAAGATAATGCCGGGTTACGGAGGATGGCAGCCCTATACTGTAAAGCCCGGTGATACGCTGACAAAAATTGCCCAGGATCAATATGGCAACTCCAATTTTCAGCCGATTTTCGAGGCCAACCAGCACATCTTGAGCGATCCCAACCTGATTTTTCCGGGTCAGCTGTTACGCATTCCACGAAACGACATCTAAGCCGATATCAGTTGGTACACTTCGTATTCAGACGCGAAGTATTGACGATCTCCAAACACAAAAAGGCCCGCCGGTTTGGCGGGCCTTTCAAATTTTCCGAAATCGAATATTCGACGACTGTTAGCGCGAATAGAATTCGACGACCAGGTTCGGTTCCATCTGTACCGGGTAAGGCACATCGGAAAAACCGGGGATCCGGTTGTAGGTAGCAGTCATCTTGTTGTGGTCTGCATCAACGTAATCCGGCACATCGCGTTCTGCGGACTGGATAGCTTCCAGAACCAGTGCGAGTTGCTTGGATTTTTCGCGAACTTCGATCACATCACCCGGGCGCAGCTGGTAGCTCGGGATATTGACGCGCTTGCCATTGACCTTGATATGACCGTGGTTGATGAACTGACGAGCAGCAAAAACAGTCGGGACGAATTTGGCGCGGTAGATGATTGCATCAAGACGGCGCTCCAGAAGGCCGATCAGGTTTTCGGAAGTATCGCCCTTGAGACGTGATGCTTCGCTGTAGACCTTGCGGAACTGCTTCTCGGAAATGTTGCCGTAATAGCCTTTCAGCTTCTGCTTTGCGCGGAGCTGAACACCGAAGTCAGACAGTTTGCCTTTGCGGCGCTGTCCGTGTTGACCCGGGCCGTATTCACGTTTGTTTGCCGGGCTCTTCGGACGACCCCAGATGTTTTCGCCCATCCGGCGGTCGATTTTGTACTTAACGCTGTGGCGCTTTGACATCGCGGTTTCCTTTGAATTCGCGTTGTTGTTCTAAAAAGGAAACGCGCCCTCCTTTATCTTCACACAACGCAAAGCGCTCTGCTCCGATCGACAGGGACCCGGCTAGACGGCGCCGGCCGGAATACCCACGGGTGCGTAGTGCCGGAAGGCAAAACCCGCCGGACCGCGCGGATGTACAGGCAGGTCCCTGGAATGTCAATGTGCGACGGGTCAAACTCGTTCAAAAAGACCCTAAACCCAAGAATTTGTGGGACAATCAGGCGTATATCGAACCGGCAATTGACGACAAACTGCGATTTTCGACCGGCCGCCCATAAAACAGGCAAATTAATGCATACATTTAGAAAATCTTAATTGCAGTTTTTCACTATACAATCAACGTTACAACCCTTGGGAATAATATCAGTAACGCACGGTCCTAACTTCCTCGAAACTTAACGTACCTTTGGGAAGTTGGACCTTGAGTATAGGATCTCGGATGTCAGCGAATCGCCATTCAGTTCAACAGGCTGATTTGGAAAGCACAGACGTGCTTTTCCGGACGCGTGATGAAATGCTGAGTGTTCTGGACTTCGCTTTGCAACCGATCGCGGATATCGGAACCGGCGTCGTTTACGGCTATGAGGCTCAAGTTCGAAACGCCGAATTCGGCCATGCTCCCTCACCTGGAGACCTGATCAGGCAAGCCCATGCGCTCGGGTTTCTGGCCCAGTTGGAAACCGAACTCTTCCGCAAGGCGCTCCTGCGATTTCAAGACCTTAGAATAGCGCAGGGAACCAAGCTTTACTTCAAACTGGACGGCCGCAATCTTGGTGAGGAAGGCGACCCTCGTCTTGGCCTGGGTGAGATCGTGTCCGAGCTCGGTCTCAGCACCAATCAGATCTGCCTGGAGTTTTCCGAACGCCATCAGGAAGCTTTTACCGACCTTGCACATCACGCATTGAATGATCTGCGCCAGCTCGGGTTCCTCATCACACTCGACGATTTCGGCCGGGGCTCTTCCGAGTTGCGCCTGCTGCACGACATGTCGCCTGACTATGTAAAGATCGATCGCTTTTTCCTAAACGACATCGACAGTGACGCCCGCAGGAAGCTGTTTGTTACAACCGTGGCAAATCTTGCGCATGTTCTGGGCTCTCGAGTGATCGCGGAAGGCGTGGAAACTGAACAGGAATTCAAGGCTTGCCGGGAAGCGGGCTGCGATCTCATCCAGGGCCAGTTCGTCGCCAAACCTTTTCAAAAGGCTGCGCACGCGAAATTGTTCTATGAACATGTCCGGGCCCCTGGCATCGGACGCAAACGGCGGGAGGAACAAGACAGGATCCGTAATGAGCTCTTGAACTTGCCGACCATACAGTTCAACGCTTCGATGAATGAACTGCTCGACATGGTCGTGCACAATCAGGACTCCAGCGTCATCCCTGTTCTTGATGCCAACAACGAACCGCGGGGTCTTATCCATGAGCGGGATCTGAAAGCCTATCTGTATTCAGGTGGACCGGATGATGACGACGCCAAGGCAGCGCTCGACTTTCCCTTGCGCTCATTTGTGCGCGCCTGCCCCATTGCCGATATTGACAGCAACGCCGACATGCTTCTGGTGACCTTTGCCTCGTCGATCAATTCAGATGGGATCATCATCACTGAAAATTTCCGCTATTGCGGTTTCCTTTCGGCGACATCTCTTCTGAAAATCATACATGCCAAGCGTTTGCAGGAAGCTCAGGATCAAAACCCGCTGACGCGGCTGCCGGGTAATGGTGCAATCACCAAGTTCATCTCGGATTGCGCGCGCAAGAGCACACACGATCGGCACTTGTGCTACATGGATTTCGACAATTTCAAACCCTTCAACGATACTTACGGCTATCGTCAGGGCGACAGGGCAATTATCCTTTTCGGAGAGTTGGTGCAGCGCCACGTATCCGGAACAGACACGTTTCATGGCCATCTCGGCGGCGACGATTTCTTCGCAGGCTTCATGAACGCGGATCAGACCGATGTCGCGGCACGTATGCTGGCGCTCAAACGAGCCTTCCAGGTAGATGTTGAAAGCTTTTATGACGCTGAACACCGCGCGCAAGGTTTTATGGTGGCGCAGGACCGCTTCGGCACCACTCGCCAATTCCCCTTGTTGCAATGTTCGATTTCAATCCTGACCCTTCCAAAGGGTTTAAGGATCCCGCCCAACAAGCTGAATACCGAGATTATCGCTCTGAAACGTGCGGCCAAGCGGTCCGACGACGGTCTGGCAGTCAAGTTTCTGGCGGCCTGAATCTCAAGGCGACCCACCTGCCATCTTTCAACTCATTGCCGAAGACATGCCCAAAATTTGACTTTACCAGCTCAGTCAAAAGCAGGAGACCCGCCTTTCAGCAAGGTCAGTCCAAACCCGGCAAGAAGCCGTTCCAAGGCTGGATTATCAGGCTGCGACGTGAAGATCGCTCGGTCTTGAATGCGGCCAGCTGAACGCGGGTGTGCATCACCCACGACCCGCATCAGTTGCCGCGCAATGGCTTCTGCCGGGTCAAGCCAGTCCACGGGCCAGGGGGCAATCTTGCGAAATCTGTTCGCAAGAAATGGATAATGCGTACAGGCCAGCACAATGATGTCTGTGCGCTTGCCATCGCGTTCAAGAAAGCAGTCTTCAATTTCTGTCAGAAGGTCACCATCGCCGACGGTGTCACCACGCAGATGCCTTTCAGCGAACTCGGCAAGAAGATCGGAACCAACCAGGCGTACGTGGCACTGGCTGGCAAAACTGTCGATGAGGCTTCTTGTATAGGTCCGGCGGACCGTGCCGGGTGTCGCCAGAACGGAAATGAGACCTGAAGACGTCTGCTCCGCCGCTGGTTTGATCGCCGGAACCGTGCCGACGAAGGGCACGTCCGGATGGGCGCTGCGAAGATCGCTGCCGGCAAGCGTGAAAGCCGTGTTGCAGGCAATGACCACCGCTTTTGGCTGATGCGCCTCAATCAGCCTTTCAAAAAGAGCAAGGAGGCGGGCTTTGAGCTCTGGTTCGGGCCAACGGCCAATGGGAAACGCGGCATCGTCTGCGACGTAGAGCAAGGGCTCATCTGGCAACAGATACCGCGCCTCGCGCAGGACCGTGAGCCCACCAAGACCTGAATCGAATATCAGAACCGGCCTCGTCACGCCCGCAAAGCCCCCTACTCCTCGTTGCCAGTGTCTCCGCGCTCCTTGCGCGGTCGGGTCTGACGTCCTTCGAGCGAGGCAATCACCCCGCGCAATGCACGAACTTCCTGTTCAGTCAGTTCTGCTTTCTGAAATATGTTCCGCAAAGTTCGCACCATGTGAGGACGACGCTCGGGTGGACGAAAGAAAGTGGCCGTGTCCAATGCACCTTCAAGATGCTCAAAGAACCTGAGAATGTTGTCTTTCGTTGCCGGCGGATGTTCCTCTTCGGACAGGAGAAACGGCAGCGCACCCGATGTTGCCGTCTTGCGCCATTCATAGGCGCAGACCAGCACAGCCTGTGCGATATTCAAGGATGCAAAGTCGGGGTCGACCGGCAAAGTGACAATTTCGTCCGCCAGGGCTATTTCCTCGTTGTTCAAGCCCCATCGTTCGCGTCCGAAAAGATAGCCGGTAGCGTGCCCCTGGTCCCCAAGTGACACGGACTTTTGCGCCGCTTCGTCCGGTCCGCGCACTGGCTTGGGCACTTCGCGCGATCGCGCCGTTGTCGCATAGACAAATCGCAGGTCTGCGATCGCGGCTTCGACACTCTCGAACACCTGAACCTTTTCGATGACATGGTCAGCTCGGCTCGCGGCAGCCCGTGCCTTTTCGCTCGGCCATCCGTCACGTGGATTTACGATCCGCAGATCCACAAGACCGAAATTCGCCATGGCCCTTGCAGCCGTTCCGATGTTCTCACCAAGCTGCGGCTCACAAAGGATTACCGCGGGCGGTTTTGCGGTCACCGCCCTGGCTTCTTCTCTGATATTTGCGTTCTTGCTCATACTGCGGGGATGTAACCGAACCGGATCGACTTGGAAAGACTGGCCACTCGCTTCCTCAGGTTTGGAGACTATTCATTCGTCCTCGCACAGAAGTCTCCTGCGCCAAGACGGAATGCCTCCTTCGTGAACTCGTAGAACGACTTGATCTTCCGTCCAGCCCGCCCTTCAGCTGCATAGACGAACGATATTGGCGCATCGGGTGCATCTAGACACCCTGGCATCACTTCCACAAGACGGCCGCTCTCAAGCTCTTCCTTGACAGCAAGGCGCGATTTGACAGCAAGTCCGAGACCTTCAAGCGCGCCGCTTGTCAGCATGTCGGAGTTGGACACAAAAATGCTGCGCGATACAGACATGCGCCGTTTTCGGCCCCTGATGTCCTTGACGTCATGCTGGGTCTGCCAGGGAAGGCAAACCCAAGGCTTGTCGCGAAGCTCTTCAATCGACGTTGGTTCGCCATGATCAGCGAGAAATCCGGGAGAGGCACAGACGATCCGGTCATTGTCGCTCAGCTTTCGCGCGATAAGAGCGCTGTCGGACAGCTTTCCAACCCTGATCGCGCAGTCCTGCCCTTCTTCAACCAGAGAAACAAAGCGGTCGACGGCCAGGAATTCCAGCGTGAGGTCTGGATGTTGTTTTCGAAACACCGCCAATTGAGGCAAGACGAATCGAGACAGGATCCATGGCGACAATGTCACCCTCAAATGGCCACGCAGGTGAGGCGTTCTGCTACCGACTTCGATCTCTGCCTGCTGCAGGTCTTCCAAGATGGCCTCGACCCGTTCAAGAAAAACCTGGCCCTCGTCTGTCAGTCGGAAATTACGGCTGTTGCGGTGAAAGAGTGTGACGTTCAGGGCGCTCTCCAACTTGACAATCCGATGACTGACCGTGGCGGCCGACAGCCCCTGCTCCGCAGCTGCGGAGGTTATCCCGCCACACTTGGCAACGGTCACGAACGTCTGAAGATCGGGCACACTATACATTTGATTTTTTCGAATTCTGGTTTCGCTTTTTGGACAGTTTTTCAGAAAAAATAAAACATTTAAACCCTCTGCATCCACATGAGGAGGACATTATGAAAAAGCTACTCGCCGCCGCAGGCATTGTTGCCAGCCTCGCCGTTCCAGCAAGTGCGGAAGGTCTTGAGACCTATTTGAGCTTTGAAAAGTCAATGCCGCCGGGAAACCTGGCCATTGGCCCCGACGGCCGCATGTTCATGTCAGTGCATGAATTTTATGGACCGGAGTTGCGCGTGGTAGAAGTCTTCAGCGACGGCAGCACCAAACCTTATCCGACTGAGGATTGGGCACGAGCCCCGAAAGAAGACGGCAACGGGCTGAACGGCGTTCTGGGTCTTCGAGCCGACCGCGACGGTATTTTGTGGATGCTGGACGGACAGGGGGAAAACCGGACCGGACGTATCGTCGGGTGGGACACAAATACTGAAACGCTGCACGCCATTCACTATATCGGAGCGCCGGTATCTCGACCCTCGTCATTCCTGAACGATCTTGCGGTCGACCGTGACCACGAGGCGATCTACATCTCCGACACCGGTGATGGGGCGAACTCGGCATTGATCGTTGTAGATCTTGAAACAGGGCGCGCACGCCGTGTCCTGGAAGGATCGAAATTCACCACTCCCGAAGACACACCTATGATCATTGATGGCCGCGAAATTCTTCTGGGCGGCAATCCAGCAAAGATCGGGGTCAATCCAATCACGATCGATCCGACCAACACCTGGGTCTATTTCGCACCGATGACAGCCAGTGCAATGTACCGTGTCCAAACGAAGGATCTTCTTGACGAAAGTCTGAGTGAAGACGAACTGGTCGCGCGCGTGGAGCGCTATGGCGATAAGCCGATCTCCGACGGCTCGACCGTCGACACAGGCGGCAATGTCTATATCACCGCAATGACCGACAATGCGATCGGCGTCACCAAGCCGGACGGCAGTTACGAAGAGCTTTTTCAGTCCGATGAGGACCTGCCCTGGCCCGACGGGTTTTCAATCGGCGCTGACGGATATGTCTATGCAACCATTAACGAATTGCACCGCTCTCCAGTCTTGAACGGTGGTCAAGATGCCTCGCTCGGCACCTACAGGATCGTCAGGTTTCCAGCGCTGAGCACTGCCGTAAGCGGACGATAGTTTAGTTCGGTATTCTGTTTTCCCATCAAAGAAACCGGCGTGCGCTCTTCGGAGAGCGCGCGCCTCATGGAGATTATCAATGGCAAAGATGGTTCATACCTGCATCAGGGTTCTGGACGACGCCAGGTCAGCAGACTGGTATAAAAGAGCATTCGACCTCGAAATCACAGACCAACTGGATTTCGATGCGTTTCGCTTGACCTACCTGAAAAACGAGACGACCGGGTTCGAACTGGAACTCACCTTGAACAAGGACCGCAAAACTCCCTACGACCTCGGCGACGGCTATGGGCATCTTGCCGTTACGGTTGCAGATCTAGACCATGACCATTCCCGACTAAAAATGCTTGGCATCGAAGTCGGCGATATCGTCGACTTTGCGCCGGCAGGTGAACGTGTTGCGCGCTTCTTCTTTGCAACGGATCCGGATGGCTACAAAATTGAGGTGATTGAAAGCGGCGGACGATTTCAGTAGGCAGCTCAACGCTATGAGTTGCTAATGCGCGGGCATATGACGAACGGGAACAATAACTTGTGTTCGTTCAAATCCTTTCAGCTCGAAGGTCGGTGCGCCGATGGTCGAGATCCCGCTCAGCTCGGCGACTTTTTCAGACACGACCGTCTGGCCATTGACCAGAATGGCGGAGGAAAGGATCCGCGCAGCAAGGTTGACCGTCGGGCCAATTGCCGTGAAATCAAGCCTGTCCGAAGCACCGATATTGCCATATTGCAGCGGCCCCAGATGCACAGCTGCCCGGAAGGGCGGCACGGCATCAGAAAACACCGGTTTCTCGCCGCCTCCCGAGGCCTCCCTGAGTGCCTCAAGCGCAGCCTCGCAAGCTGAACGGTCGTCGAGTTTCTCGGAGATTGGAAAGATTGCAAGCAGACCGTCTCCCATGAACTTCAAGACTTCGCCCCCACGCGCAACGATTGGTGGCACCAGACAATCATAGAAGCGGTTAAGCCGGGCAAGCACTTCGGCCGCTGAGGCGGAATTTGAGAACTTCGTGAAGGCGACAAGGTCTGCAAACACCACACAGGCTGTAATCTCTTCAAGGTCGCCCCGGTGCACCCGGCCGGAGAGGATCTTGTACCCGCTGTCGCGGCCGACATAGGCGGACAGAAGATTGGCTGCATTGAGCCGCAGCATGTAGGTTTCCGTGAGACGCGCCAACGGCAGGCGGATCTTCTCAAGCGCCGCTATCATGTCGTCGTCAAATCCACCGTCGGCTTTTGTCGCCCAGCTTACCAGGTGTGTTTCGCCCGTCGTGAAAAAGAGCGGTTGGACCACATAATCCGTTATTCCCTCCCCTCGGAATTCCTTGAGGATCAGAAAGTCGTCCGGACACACAGGATCACATAGTTTCCGACGCAGCATCTTGCCTGTCTTCAAAACTGTTGGCAGAGGATTGTTTAAATATTCAGCACCATCGAATGCCGTCATGTCGGCATCAGATTGGTCGACGCCCTCACCCTTCAACCATCGAAACCGGCGGCCCTGAAGATTGGGGTGAAGTGTATAGATGAACAGAGCAAAACGTTCCAAAGGCAGACCGGCTTCAAGAAGGCCGTCGCAAATACCGCCGACAATCGCTCTTGCATCCGCGCTTGGCCGGGCACCATCCAGCATCCACAAAAACAGGTCATCAAGCTTGCCGCTATCGATCATATTGCGCCTTCATGCTCCACCGTCTCGCGAATATCATAACTCATCAATCGAAACGTTCTGACCTTGCCTCTGTCGGTAGAAAGGCCCCATTGAGACCAGAACGATCCCGTCTCAATCTTCGCTCAGGTTCAGCCATGCCCATGCCGCAAACCTATTTTCATGCATCACGTGATTTCGATGCCTTTATCAAAGATGTTCGTGACACCTGCATGCTGCAGACACACCATCAGGCCTATCATACGCTAAGGGCAGTGTTGCACACATTTCGCTCGCATCTGACCGTCCGCGATGCGCTCCGATTTTCTGACATTCTGCCAGCCGTGACGCGTGCAATCTTCCTTGAAAACTGGGAACCATTGGAACCACCCGCGCCATTTCCGGACCGTCCGGTATTGATCATGGAAATGAAGTCCGTACGGCAGGATCACAATCTTGCGCCTGACAGCGCCATAGAAGACGTTGCTGCAGCACTTAGAAGGTCTTCCATTGACACAAAGGACCTTGAACGTGTTCTGGCTATCTTGCCCGAAGGTGCGACGGAGTTCTGGAAGTCGTGACACGCGCCAGGTCTTCTGACCCAAAAGAATGCGGTTAGGAAGGGCTCGCACACGCGCTTGAAGCACCAGCAGGTCGGCTGTTAAATTCTGACGCTCTTTCTTGAACTTCAAGGCAAACGCACGTGCAGATTGACCCGAGCCAGCACATTTCCTTTCAAAGGTCTGTTGGAAAATCCTTGCTCATCCTGTCCTTATGTCTGCCCTTCGTCATGATCGGCCTGTTTGTGGCAACCGGGGCCTTCGATGCACCTGGCAGTCAAGGCGACGGATTGATTGTTGGCCTCCTGTGCGTAGCCTTTTTCGGGTTTCTAGGGATCTACGGCACCATCCGTCTGATCAAGAACCCACGGCAGGCGATCGAAATCGGGCCGGAGGGCATCACCGACACCAGGATTTCCGATAGGACCATCCCGTGGTCCAAGATCATCGAGATCACGACCTGGAGCAGCCGCGGCTCATCGATGATCATGCTGGAACTGGAGCCGGAATTCGCGAAGAGCCTGAACCAGTCGAAGTTTTACAGGGCCTACAAGTTCGCAAATCGCCTCGTCGGGGCGAAAGGTCACTGCCTCAATCCTGTCGGATACAAAGTCAGTTTCAGCGATTTCAGCAACATCATAGCCGAATACGCAACTGCGCATCATTCTCCGGCAATGGAGGACTGACTCCCTGCTCCGTTTTTGCCCCGATTGCCTTTTCGCAGCCGTTTGTTAGAACTCCCCCGAACATCCCCTGCCTTCTCCCTCCGTAGGGCTGGCAATTGATTGCGTACAATTGTATACGCTACACGAAATTCACTCTGGAACGGCGATCCGCCGGTCCGTCAGATCGCACTTCAAACACTGGGAAATGTGAGAGAAATGGCCGATATCATCTATACCAAGGTCGACGAAGCGCCCGAACTGGCAAGCGCCTCATTCCTGCCCATCATCCGCGCCTTCACCAAAGCCGCTGGATTGACCATCGGCACAAGGGACATTTCGCTGGCCGGTCGTATCCTTGCCAATTTCCCTGAATATCTGACCGACGAGCAGAAACAGTCCGACGCACTTGCCGAACTCGGTGAAATGGTCAAGCAGCCGGACGCGAATGTCATCAAACTACCAAACATTTCAGCGTCTCAACCGCAGTTGAACGCAGCGGTCAAGGAACTGCAGGATCAGGGTTACAAACTGCCTGACTATCCAGCGGATCCCCAGAATGATGAAGAAAAATCGGTCAAGGCACGCTATGACGCCATCAAGGGGTCTGCAGTGAACCCGGTTTTGCGCGAAGGCAATTCCGATCGTCGCGCCCCGAAGGCCGTCAAGGAATATGCCAAGAAAAACCCGCACCGCATGGGCGAGTGGCTACCTTCTTCAAAGACCCATGTGGCAACGATGGGCCAAGACGACTTCCGGTCCAACGAAAAGTCCGTAACCATTGCTGCTGCTTCCGCTGGCACCGCGAAGATTGAATTTGTTGGCAAGGATGGCGCGACGACAACGCTGAAGGGCGACTGGCCACTTGAAGAAGGCGACGTCATCGACGCCACCTACATGAGTGCAAAAGCGCTTTCAGCTTTTCTCGAACAGGAAATTCAGGATTCCAAGGACCAGGGTGTCCTTTTCTCTCTGCACATGAAGGCAACGATGATGAAGGTCTCCGACCCGATCATCTTCGGCCATTGTGTCAAAGCCTTCCTGAAAGACGTTTTTGACAAGCATGCTGCAACCTTTGCCGATCTCAGCGTCAATCCTGACCTCGGCATCGGCGATCTGGAAGCAAAAGTTGCGACCCTTCCCGCGGACAAGGCGGCAGAAATCCAGGCCGACATCAAGTCAGCCCTTAGCAACGGTCCGGACATGTACATGGTGAACTCAGACAAGGGCATCACCAACCTGCATGTTTCTTCCGACGTCATCATCGACGCTTCCATGCCGGCCCTGATCCGCGCAGGTGGCAAGGGCTGGGGTCCGGACGGCAATGAGCATGACGCCAAATGCGTGATCCCGGACAGCTCTTATGCCGGCGTCTACTCCGCTGTCATCGACTTCTGCCGGGAAAACGGCGCACTCGATCCGGCCAAGATGGGTACTGTTCCAAATGTCGGTCTGATGGCCCAAAAGGCCGAAGAATACGGCTCCCATCCACAAACATTCAAGGCACCTGCAGACGGAACGATCCGGGTGGTTGATGCCGCAGGCACACCCCTGATCGAACATGGTGTTGAAGAAGGTGATATCTGGCGGGCCTGCCGCACCAAGGACGCACCGATCCGTGATTGGGTCAAGCTTGGCGTCACCCGTTCGCGCCTGTCTGGCATGCCTGGCGTGTTCTGGCTGGACAAGTCCCGTGCACATGACGCGGAACTGATCAAGAAGGTCGAGGCATATCTCCCGGATCACGACACATCCGGTCTGGATCTGAAAGTCATGGCACCGACAGAGGCCGCCAAATACTCGACCGAGCGCATCGCCCGCGGCGAAGACACCATTGCCATCACCGGCAACGTTCTGCGCGACTACCTGACCGATCTCTACCCGATCCTTGAAGTCGGCACTTCGGCAAAAATGCTTTCGATTGTCCCGCTGATGAACGGCGGTGGCCTGTTTGAGACCGGCGCCGGCGGGTCAGCTCCAAAGCACGTTCAACAGTTGCAGGAAGAAAATTATCTGCGTTGGGATTCGCTCGGTGAATTCTGTGCTCTCGGGGCTTCTCTGGAGCACCTTGCCAACGCCAAGGGCAATGACAAGGCCCAGGTTCTTGCAGATGCCCTGGACAAGGCGATTGAAGGCCTGCTCGACAATGACAAGTCCCCGGCCCGTCGTGTCGGCGGCCTCGACAACCGCGGCAGCCATTTCTACATCGCGCTTTATTGGGCAAAAGCACTCAGCGACCAGGATCAGGATGCAGACCTGAAATCACATTTTGCACCGATTGCAGCCGCACTTTCCGACGGGGAAGCGACAATCGTCAGCGAACTCAATGGCGTTCAGGGTAGCCCGGCCGACACTGGCGGCTACTATCATGCGCCCCAGGCGAAAGTCGATGCGGTCATGCGCCCGAGCGCAACGCTGAATGGCATCATTGGTTGACCGCATACTTAAACCTGTGTTTGAAAGGGCGGCCTGGGCCGCCCTTTTTTGTTTCAAACTCAAACACTTCCGGATCAACCAATGAATGATAAGCAGGGTGCGTTTTCGAAAACCGTGACCAACGGTGCTGACGAGGAATTCGTCCTGCATACAGTATCGGACGACCCGAAGCATTTGCACTGGTGGGCCGAGACCTGTTTCATGTTTCATGCTTTGAGCAAGGGTGACAGATCAAATCTGCAAGGTTGCATCAACCTTCTGGCAGAGGACAAAACCCCTGTGTTCATGACGGGTGTGACATCCGTGACAAACGAACTTTATACGCGTCTGTCCTATCTGGGCTACACCGAAGAGGATCCGGATGGTGTCCCTGAGAACCTGAAAGAGATCCTGAAAGCCCATACGCTCACCGACTATGGCATCAAGTTTCTGCCCGATTTCTATGATGCACAATCCGCTCAGATGGACCATCTCGGTGGCGATATCGAACCGATCCGCGATTTCACCGTGACGTTTTCTCCCCTTTGGGACCACCACGAAACGTTTTCTATCGAAACGCTCATGATGCTGCGCCACTTCTTCTCAGATCCCAAACATGCGCTTGAAAGCAATTTCACGGAAGGTTCTGGGCGGTTGTTCGAACTGTATTCGCAATTGGGTGTCATAGAGTTCGTGGAAAAGGGAACGCTGGTGACCCCAACATTCCTGGGCGCAGTCAACGTTCCGTTTCTGTTGGATATTCTGCTTTTCCAGAAGGGTGGAACACGAACTCACTAGGCACGGCAAACGAGTTTCGATCGTATGAGATAAGCGCATTTGGTGCTCTCGGTTGCAGCAAGAGCAGGCTTTGATCACCGGCCAAGGTGTGCCTCTGTCATGCCTGACCTAGGGAAGTCGCGTCGCCAACACGCCGCATTTGACCTGGCGTCTGGTTGAACTGACGTTTGAAGGCGCGGTTGAAGGCGGCTTCTGAGCTGTAGCCGATATTCTCCGCAATATCGATAAGTGGCAGGTCCGTTTCCCGAATATCCCGACGCGCCTTTTCCATACGCCAATGCGTGACATAGGCGAGCGGTGTCATCCCGACGAGATCGGTAAAACGCTCGGCAAACACAGTGCGCGACATGCCGGCCTCGCGAGCGAGCGTTTCAACCGTCCAGGGTTGCTCGGGTGCCAGATGGATCTGGGACATAGAGCGTCCGAGCCTTGGATTGAGGACGGCTGCGAGGCACCCTGCCCTGTCCCCCTGTTGATCGACGAATGTGCGCACCACCTGAATGAAGATGATCTCCGTCAGCCTGTGCACGATGGCATCTGAACCTGGCAGGGTCGCGCGGACTTCACTGGCAACGAAACGCATCACCGTTTCCAGCCAGAATGCGTTCATTGTCTCGGTATTGGGGACATGGATAACCTCAGGCAAAGCCTCCAGGATCGGGTGCACGGATCCGTCCTCAAACTCAAAATGACCGCAAAACAGCTTGCAGCTTTGTTCTTCTTCGGGCCCGCCGAAATAGAGCGCTCCTTCGCCTGAATACCCGGTTTCCTGAAGAACCTGGTCTACGGTCGTTGCCTCCCTTCCAACTTCATCGCAAAGGACATGTGCTGCACCATGCGGAATGACGACGAGGTCCCCGGTAGCAAGATAGATGGGACTAGAATGCCCTTCGACCTGGAGCCAGCAGGCGCCACGCATCGCCATATGGAACCGAGCAACGTTGCCAAAGGCTGGCACCTGAACTGCCCAGGGCGGTGAAAAGTTGGTGTGAAAATAGATCGACCCGCGCAGCTTCAGCGCGTCCAGGATCTGGCTAAGTGCATCGTGTCTCATGGCTTTCCGTCATCAGGCTTGTTCAAATCTTGTATTGCAGCTTTCAGGCAAAAGTCGCAAGCCTCCCGGACGCTCGATCAATTTTCGAGGATTTTCGCGCATGGATCAATCGGCCCACCCGGATCATCTTAAGTCTCGAGAGGTATCCGCCTCCATCCAGTCTTTAATTAGGAGCTTGATATGAACATTCGCTTTGTCACCAAATCCATCCATGCCTATTTGGACTATCCGGTCGCACTTGGCCTCATTGCGTTGCCAATGGCACTCAATCTGGGCCAGTCCAATCCCCTTGCCTTCTGGCTTTCAGTCGTCACCGGTGTCGCGGCGTTGATCCTCACCCTGTTGACCGATCACGAGACAGGTCTGATCCGGGTCCTGCCCTATTCGTTCCATTTGATCGTTGATTTTGCGGTAGGTGTCGTCTTCCTGGCGGCGCCGCTCGTCCTTGGCTTCAAGGGCATCGATCTTGCCTATTACATCGTCAACGCCATTGCGGTTCTGACCGTGGTTTCTCTTCACAAACCGGATGTTGCCGAACCTCAGGCTGCGTGAATGCGCTCGACGCAGCGACCTGCTTGCAATCCTGCCCACATCTTTGAGCGAAAGACACCGGTTTACAGCCGGTGTTTTCTATTTAAGCGACCCGCCGGACGATCTGCAAATTTTAAGGGATCTTTGCGCATGGATCAATCAGCGGCCCGAACGCAAAGTGCTCTTGGTCACAACGCAAATCGGCCACCAACTCTCAAACCCATAGTCAGGAGAATATAAAATGTCCTTGTCCAAGACACTTGTTGCAGCAGCGCTTCTGAGCATTGCCAATCTGTCCAGCCCCGCGTTTTCGGCAGACGAGTACAACACATCCAGTGGTCTGACAGCCGCCGGAGCCGCCCTTGGAATGCATGGTGTCGATCCTGTCGCATTCGTCAGTCTTGGCAACCGGATCGATGGCGCGGCCCGTCATACAGCCGTTCATGATGACGTTGCCTATTACTTCTCTTCAAAGGAAACCATGGACAAATTCACAGCCGACCCGGCCGCGTATCTTCCGCAAAACGGTGGTTTCTGTACTTTTGGCGTTTCGGTCGGCAAGAAATTCGACGGCGACCCTCAGTTTGCCGCGGTTGTTGACGACAAGCTGTATCTCTTCCTGAATGAGGAGATCTTTCGCGAATTCCAGAAGGATGAAGCAGGTACCATCGCCAAGGCCGCTCAGAACTGGGAAAAGATCCGCTCAACCGCTGCCAACGAGCTGTAAGCCTCGTTAAAAAGCCCTCCAATCAAGCAGATCAGGTGCGCCGCAAGCGCGCCTGATCTTCGTTTTACCGGAGCTATCAGCCAGCCTTGTCTTCGTTGCTCACTCGCCACACCATTTGGACAATTGTCAGTCCACAAACGTCTTTGGTTGCAATGTTCCGGACCAATGCCTATGTCTCTGCCACCGCAACAAGCGGCACTAATTGTTTTTTTGAAAACGGGACGCCGGACATGATGACCATGCACCGCACGCCCAAAAGGGCGGCAATCCTTCGCTAAACCGCGATAGCGGTGCGTCGGAGGAAACCAGGGCAAGCAATCCTTGCACCTGACGTTTATCCTGTTTTCAAAAAGGTTCCCAAATGGGCACTTCTACAAAAGAACGCTCCGTGCGACCTGATCGCACGGCGTTTATTCATCGTTTCTATTCCGACCGTTGCTGGATTGAAGGCACAGCTGAAGACCAGCTCGAGCAAGTGGCTGCAATGCGAGGCGTTCTCAGCATTGCAGCCTTCCCGGATCTTCATCCGGGCAAATATGGCCCTGTCGGCAGCGCAATACTGGCTGACCGGATCTATCCGCAGCTGATCGGCAACGACATTGGCTGCGGGATGAGCCTGTTTGCGCTCGATTTGCCGGCTCGCAAGCTTCGTCTGGACAAGGCAGCGCAAAAACTCCGCATGCTGGAAGGCAGCTGGCAAGGCGCAAGCGCGGCACGCCTGAAGGCCTTGGACCTGCGGGAAAACTTGCATGCTCAAGCCCTTGGAACAATCGGCGGCGGAAACCACTTCTGTGAATTGCAGGTCGTTGACGCCAACGCTGATAGTACCGCACTTGAAACGTTCGGGCTCAAGAAAGGAGATCTCGCGCTTCTGGTTCATTCAGGGTCACGCTCCCTGGGTACGGCTGTGTTCAGCACCGTGCTCGACCGATTTGCCGGACTGGATCCTGATAGTACTGAAGGCCATGTCTATTGGCAGGACCATTGTCAGGCCATTCGTTGGGCCAGCCTGAACCGAACCCTTATCGCAGAACGAGCTGCCGAGGCTCTGCGCTGCGAGCTGACATTGGTCACCGACGCGCCCCACAACATGATTGAAATTTGGGACGGCGCTTTTCTGCATCGCAAGGGGGCTGCAAAGGCCGATATCCCTTTGGTTCCCTTGGCTGGTTCCAGGGACGCATTGAGCTATCTGCTTGTCACCAAGAGCGATAAACCGGATGCACTAGCTTCTCTGGCTCACGGAGCCGGGCGGAAATATGATCGCCGGTCCATGATAGGCCGTGCGGGCGCAACACGTTCCGAACGAAACGAGCTTGCTCGGA
This sequence comes from Roseibium porphyridii, assembly GCF_026191725.2. Classification (NCBI taxonomy): domain Bacteria; kingdom Pseudomonadati; phylum Pseudomonadota; class Alphaproteobacteria; order Hyphomicrobiales; family Stappiaceae; genus Roseibium; species Roseibium porphyridii. Next base: position 2,483,408 of record NZ_CP120863.1, on the reverse strand, counting down.
CCTCCTTTGGCGGACTTGTTGTTTGTGAAGACAGACAGCTCCTGATCGAGGAAGCACCGAATGCCTACAAGGATCCGAAGCGTGTTCTAGAGGAGCTTGTCAACGCGGGGCTTGCTACGAACGTTGCTTCCCTCAAACCGCTTCTGACTTTCAAGAAAGCGGCTAGACAGGCGCAATCAATAGCCCGCCAGGACAAGAAACGCCGTTTGCTGGATCGAAGGAGCAGACGATGACCACACACCCACAAAGCAGATTGCTGGTCACAAGCGGGGACGGTCCGCGCGAATGCAGAAGAGCTGTGTCTCACATTCTTCGCCAGATCGAAAGGGAAGCAAAAAAGGCCGGCATTCAGTTCCAAGCCGAAATTGCGAGTGAAGCAGACAACGAGGATCCAAGTTCAGCTCTTGTCACCTTGACGGGAGCAGCCTCTGGGACACTCTCCTTGAGTTGGACGGGTACTGTGCAATGGACCTGCAAAAGCCCGTTTCGTCCTCATCATAAACGGCAGAACTGGTTTGTCGGTGTTTTTGCGGTTGGAACCGCAACACGGCCTGTTCCGGACCTTGAGGCCTCAGCGCTGAAAACCGAAACGTTTCGCTCGGGCGGTCCCGGTGGTCAGCACCAGAACACAACTGACAGCGGGGTCCGGGTCACCCACTTGCCGACCGGACTAACCGCCACATCGACAGATGAACGCTCACAGCACAGAAACCGGCAAGTTGCTCTGGAGAGGCTGAAGTCAAAGCTGTTTCTGAAACGCGAAGAAGGTATCGCGCGGGAAAAGTCTGCCCAAAACCAACTCCATAAACAATTGGAACGGGGCAATCCTTGCAGAATATTCAAAGGTGAACGGTTTACCGAACGCCGTTGAAAAACAAAGGAGAACAGTCATGCGATCCCTGATGCTTTGTTGGTAATCGGTTGGCAGAATGCCAACCAAGCAATCGAGCGCCATGCGGCGCATGGCTCGTTCAAGTCGGTCTTTGTTTGAACGGGCGAACTCTCACTTCGAAACATGGCCTCTTTGTTTGGCTGATTTCGAGCTTCTTTTATTAAAACTTTCGATATTTAGGGTATTTTGAACAATGACTTGAAGGAAGCATAGCGCAAGGTAATCTTCAGCAACTACCAAATACATCGAGAGACATTCCAATGCCTTTTACTAAGTTGGGTACGTTAATCGCTGGAGTTGTATTTTTCCTTGGATGCATTCAAATAGCAGTTGCTGCCGGGGTTGCAATGGGAGCTATTGTTGAACCGCGTCCCGGTCTGTTTCTCGGACAGGCCACCACGGAACAGGCAATCGATAGCGGTATCATGAAAATCCTGGCCGCCGTCGCTTTCGGTGTCATCACCGAGATCAGTCGGTCGGTGGAAAAAAAATAACATCGCAACGGACAGCGTTGACTGCGAGATATCGTGCACTTGGCCTCTATGACCAAAACCTGCGGTTGGAGGCAACGCGTTGAAGCGCCCGTCCGATCTCGCTTGTCTGCCGACAATCGAAAAGGCTGCTTCCAGCAGACAAAATTGCATGTGTTTGGCGCTTTAGAGACTGACAATCCAAAGGTTTGAGAAGCCGCACGATCAAATAATGCACTTGTTTCCTGAGCAAAGCATGAAGTGACCGTGAAACTGAGAACGCATTTTCAACATACTAAAATTGACACTTTTCCTAATAAATTAAATAAATTCCGAGCGAAATTCGCTAAACAATTAACAATATACCTTTTTACTAAGAATTTACCCAAGGTAAAATACAAATTGATTTGTTAATTGGCACGACTTTAACTTGCTTGCAGAGCTAATGAAGTCTTCGTGCAGCGCGGCATTCGACAAGAGGTCCAAGGGAAATGCTGTTTCTTTTGAAACGCGGTAAAATTCAATTGCAGATTTCCAGAATTGCAGCTTTCGCTGCCATCTTCGTAGGCCTCATGCTCCCAGGGTCCAACCAACCGGCGAACGCTGAGACCAACGATCTGGTAGTCACAGGATTTCAAGCACCGCCTTACCTCTATTCTGGCGAGGATGGTCAGGCTGCAGGGCTTCTGGTCGACCTGCTTCAAAATGCGTCCAAGACTTCCAGTGTCGGTGTTGAATTCGTGGTGACCAATTGGCCCCGCGCCCAGCTTGCCACACAGCAAGGACGGGCGGACCTGATTTTCCCTGTCGTTCACACGCCCGAGCGTGAGGAGTGGCTCGCCTATCCGCAAGAACCCATTGTCCAGTTCGAAATGGCAATCTTTGCACGCAAGGATTCTGGCCTCGCATTCACCGGAAAAGCCGCAGAGCTTCACGGTCTGACAATCGGAAAGATCGCAAAGGGTCGAATGCATCCCAATTTCCGCGCTCTTGAGGAAAGCGGAAAGGCGAAGATTGAACAGCGAGACACCGTCGTACAGCTGTTGATGGCCACGCATCACGGCCGCATCGATGCTTTTGTCGCGCCGCGCATAATGACACTTTGGACAGCCGACCGAATTGGCATGAAGACAGTCGCTCCATTCGAAGATCCGATCGGGGTGGCCGACATTTATCTCGCGTTTTCCAAAGAGAGCTCAAAAGAAGCGATGTGGGATCGTTTGCGCCAGAACCTTCCATCTTTGAACAGCAAAATCGACCTGTTCTTGGCCTCGCTACAGCAGTGATATGCTTCGAACAACGAGACAGTCTTAAATCTGGGTTGTGCCCATTTGAATGGCTGAAAGACTGACTGAGCCTGTCGCCTTCAGCATTTATGAACTTATCCGTATTGTAAAAATTACGCATTACCCTGCAAGGATTTAATGTTCGTGCGGGAAATACCTTTCAACGCAAAAAATAACACTGTTAGTTTCCTGGTAATCCTTGTGAATAAATCTGGGCGCAACAACTCTAAATTGCTAATGTCGAGACAATGCCCGATATTGCTGAAGATCGCGGTATCGACAATCCCAGGTGGAAGCCAAATTGCCTGCGTCAAGAAAGTCCGGAAAAAACAAAGGCAAGGCTCAATCCAGCCCCACGCCTGACGAAAAGCCCTCCCCCACATCAGGCACAATACCCTTGCGGTCAGAGTTGAGTGTGGTTGTTTTCGGGATCAATACAGCCGGGTCAACACACGCGCCCCTGCCCGATGCAACATATGACATGCTTTTCGCGAAGCTGGGAACCATCTGTGCGGTCACCGCTTCCGAGTTTGGCGGCAAACTGGTCAATTTGCCAAACGGACAAAAGCTACTGGTGTTCGGTGTGCCGGTTTTGAAGGAACTGGATGCTGAACGCGCAGTGCTCGCGGCACAAAAGATTCTCAGAATTTTCAAAAACGACGACAGCACCTTTCAGGCGCAACTGCGCTGTGGAATTGCCAGTGGTGTCGGTTTTGTCGTCCCTAGCGAAGGACCTAGCCTGTCGCCGCAGGATGTCTCAGGCAAAGTCTTTGATGAGGCCTCGCTTCTGGAAAAAAACGCGTGCGGCAACACCCTGCTTGTGTCCGGCAACACCCGCTCGCTGTTCCGAAGCAATTTCGAATACAGGCAAGTGCAATTGTCAGACGGTGCGGGTATTGCCTTTGAGGTCCTGCAAAGCATTGCACCGCCTTCCACCACCTTGCCAAATGCGCGTGATAAATCGCTTTCTGCCTTTGCAGGCAGAACGAACGAGTTGAAAACACTGCGCCTCAACTGGAGCGCGGTGAAAGATGACAAGCCCCAACTGATCCTGATTGAAGGCGACCCAGGCATAGGCAAGTCCCGCCTGATACACACTTTTCTGCAAAAAGCGGGATCCGACCAGGCGTTGGTTCTGAATTTCAGCGGTTCAGTGCATCACAGGCGAACACCGTTTTTTCCTGTCGCTCAAGGCCTCTACAGTTTCCTGGGCCTTAAGGGGCTGCAGAGCCCGAGCCTGATCGGCAGCGTTGTCCAAACACTTCTTGTGGACCTGAAGCTTGACACACCACGCAACAACGCAAACCTGCGAGCGATCCTGAAAAGCGGCGGGCTCGACAGCCACCCACCGCAAGAAAAGATCTCCGCCGAAGCGCCGCTGCAGACCCTGAAAGACTGCTTTCACCAGCTGTCCCAGATTCATCCGGTCGTTTTGGTTTTTGAAGATGCGCACTGGATGGACAGCAGCTCGCTTGAGTTGATCGCATATCTGGCAGAAACACTGACAAAGAGCCGTGTTCTCACTCTTGTCAGCACACGGCCAGGTCCGGGTGCGACTGAACTCGCAGACCTTGCAGACAGCACGTGCCGAATGCAGCAGCTGACCCGGGAGCAGACCCGCTTCCTGGCCAGTCAATTGCGGCCACGCGACATGACTGACGCTCACTATGAGCATGTTGTACGGAAATCAGACGGGATTCCGCTGTTTCTGGAAGAGCTGATGAACATTGCAATTGATCGTGGAGGCGACTTCTTCGAAGAGCGCAGGGAAACGCTTATTCCCGCTTCCTTGCGAGAAACCCTGGCAGCGCGGATTTCGCACTTGGGCAACGACAAAGACCTGCTTTTGATGGCATCGGCCATTGGCGGAAAGTTCGACCAGAAGCTTTTGACAGATATCGCCGGCCTCCCCGGCAAAGCAGTCAAGAAGCATCTTGCCGCCTTCCAAAAATCCGGCCTGATTTTTCCCAGAGAAGACGAAGAAAAGAACCAATACGAATTCAAGCACGGCCTTGTTCAGGATCTGGCTTACCAGTCAATTGGACCGAAAGTCAGAAAAGAGTTTCATGCCAGGATCGCCTCGGCCCTAACGCGCGACCCGGAGAACCAGCCCGAGGCGGCCGCCGAAGTCATCGCACATCACTTTGAACAAGCAGGAAACGTTGCTGCGTCTTTGGACTATCTTGAGATCGCAGGCCTGCAGGCCGTGCGCCTTGCAGCGCATAAAGACGCTGGAAAACACTTCAGAAAAGCGCTCGAACTTGCACGCGGGATCGAAAGTCATCAGAAACGCGACAGCACCATCAGCCGCTTTCTGCTGCTGCTGGGGCCGCAGATGATCACCAATCACGGGTTTGCATCTGAAGAGGTCCAGGAAGTTTATTCCAAAGCCCGCACACTCAAGAAACCTCAAGACAGGTCATCTGAAAACCTTCAGATGATCTGGGGCCTTTGGGGTGCCCATATGGTCAAGGCCGACATCACATTTGCGCAGGAGCTTAGCGCTGATTTCCTGGAAATCGCATTACAGCTTCAGACAGCGCTCGAGCTTGCCGCAGGTCACTACATGACCGGTGTCGGCGCGTTTTATGTGGGAGATCTTCAAGGTGCCGAGAAGGCCTTTCTGGCAGCCGTATCAGATGCCGAGCGTGCCGACTTTGAAGACATGGTCACCAACTACAGCCTGGACCTTGGCATTTTGGCCAGGTCCTACCTTTGCTGGTGCTATGCCCTCACCGATCAGCCCAGAAAGTTGCAGGCAGTTTCTGAAGAACTTGAACAGATGGCGTCGGACTCTGATCATGCTTTCTGTCAGGCTTTCTCAAGTTGTTTTCTGGCCACCGCCAACAACTTTTGCGGCAAGAGTGCAGATGCCCAGCGGCATGCCCTTAAAGCGATGGAACTGTGCGGGAACCAGGATTTCGCTCAACAGGCGGCTCAGGCGGCAATCAACCTTGGCCGTGCCCGGTTCAATTCCGGCGACACCAGCGCGTTGCCGCTCATGGAAAAGGGGCTGGAAGATTATCTCTCGACAGGTGCAATCCTTGCACGACCCTATGCGGAAGCCTGGATCGCAGAAGCTCTTCTTGAAAAAAATGATGCCAAGGGGGCATTGGTCAAACTCAATGATGTCAGACGGTTTACCGAGACGACCGGGGAAGCCTATTTCGATGCGGAACTGATGCGTCTGTCAGCCGTCGCGACCACACAATTGCATTCCGCAGAACATCCCCAGGTCCGAAAACTACTTGAGGAGTCGGTTGCCATTGCACAGCAGACTGGCGCCGAGCTGCATTTGAACACGTCAATCGCCCTGTTGCGAGCCCAGCCTGCTCTCAAAAAACCCGATAAAATCTGAGATTGCAACCCAGTCACGGTTTTTAAACCAATAAGTGCAAGTATGCCATCATGCATTCTATGAGGGAGCGCGTCTTTCCCCACCCATGAAAGGGGCCCGGAAGGCGCCAGGAATTCTGACGGGGCAAGCAAATGCTGAAAGAGATTGGCACACAAAGCGGTCTGCATATTGGTGGCGAACCAATTGCTGATATCGGTCAGCTTCAGAGCGACCTGACCAACCTGGCGCAAAACGCAGACAAACACCTTCTTAAGAGCAACCTGACGAGCGAAATCCTCGCAGCGACACTTGCGTCATCCCAACCTGTCGCCTTCGACGATCTGCAACACTTCTGGGAAAATATCCTGTTTCGCCTGGGTGCAATCTCCGCAATGACGTCTTTGACGGCTGGTGTTTTTGATGGCGACTATTACGATCCGACGCTCGGCCCGGAGCCAAGACTTGGAACGAGTGGGGCGACCAGAGTTTCTCAGTACTGGCAATTCCTGGATCCCGGCAAAAACGAAGCGGACTGGCAGCAGACGACCGGCTTCAACCCTGCTGAGGTGGTCAAACCGGTTGACGGCCATTCCCTGCCCTTTCGTGGCGAGTGCGCCGGTGCATTCCAGTTGACCGTTTTCTGGGGCCTTCTGGACGGTCTCGGCACCCGAACCTTCACCAAACTTGCCGATCAGTTCGGAACTATGCTGGTGGGCCCGTGGACCGATAACCCGGCGACCGATTTCATGGCTCAGAACGCGTCCCTGCAGGATCCGCCGATCCCAGGCGACTATATGTATTTCAAGAACAAGGACGACTATCTGAAATGGGCGCCCAATGGTTTCTGGCAGGGCCTGAACGCCATGTATATGGGCAAGGACAGTCTTGGCACACGGCACTATTCCGGCATGGGTGCCAGTTGGCTGAGCGAGCAGAACCTGCGCAGCTCCCTGGTAAACGCCTACTATCACGATTGCTATCCGCACACGATCGCTTGCCCCAACGAAGAGGTCCGGTTCACGATCCGGCGCCTTTTGCAAATCCCCTCAAGTTTTGAAAAGGCTGTTGCCATACCTGAAAGAAGCAGCACACCGCCAAGTGGATCAGCGCCGACAGTGGCAACGCTGCAGGCAAACGGTTACCGCTCACTGGCGGCAAGCATCTTCGAAAACCCGCGGACAACGCTGGAAGAATGCTCAAGTCTCTTCGGCTTTGCCTTGGGCAACGTGCACCAACACATCGGCTCTGGTCTGGAGAACCCGCCTTCTCGGGTCCGAGTTCCGGGAGCGACGATCATCATCGACTATCATGACCCGGAAGCCCGCCGTCATGACCCCAAGTCAATTGTTGAAGTGACCGTTACACTTGAAAAGAACCGCTGATACGCCCGAGGCCTGACAGCTTCTGGCCAACGTGCACGGCCTGCTCCCCTCCCACCCGGCAGGCCGTGCACATTTTTCATTTCCAGCCTTCAGGGTGTCCGATCACTCTGCCTTCCTAGATAGAAGAAAAATGAAAGCGCTACGAGCACTCCGAAAAATATCATCGGATACAGCAGGGTGAGACTGGCTGCGCTCGAATAACCAGCAGGCGACTTTTCAAGTGCCTGAAAGAATATCTGTCCCTGAAGCGCAATGCCGACAGCCATTCCCAATTGCTGAAACGCCTGAAGCACACCTGAACCCGCGCCCGCATCCACGCCCGACACGCGTGAGAGAACCCTTTGAAAAAGCGCCGGTATCAGCACACCCGTGCCCAACCCGATAACAAGAAGCGGGAGCCCCAGCCAAAAGCCAGCTGTGGCGGCCAAGCCGTAGCTGGTGACCAGCCAAAGCAGGGTGACGCCCGCCAGAACGACACTCGAACCGGTCAGGACACGCAACTCCTGTGCTCTTGCGCCCAAACGCCCTGTGAGTGTTGAAGCCAGCATGACACCCATGGGATGCGGTGCCAGTATCAGGCCGGCGAAAAGCGGCGTTAGTCCGAGACCGGTCTGGAGATAGATCGACATCACGAAAAACATTCCGGCGAGCGCGGAGAAACAAATCGAGACATACGCCACGCCCAAAACAAAAAGCCGGTCCCGGCAAATGGAAACCGGCAACAACTCCGGCAGGCCGCTTTCGCAATTTCTCACTTGCAGCCGGTAAAAGAAGACACCGCCGCACAGACCCAGCGCCATCAAGGCAAAACACCAAAGGGGCCATCCGAACTGCCGGCCCTCGACAAGCGGAAAGAGCACCAGCGTAACCGCCAGGAGAAAAAGCGCGGTTCCAGCCCAATCCGGATCAACACGCCTGCCGGCCTGGAGAGGTGGAAGAAACCGGAGAGCTCCAAGAATCGAAACCAGGCCAACTGGAAGGTTCATCAGGAATATCGGTCGCCAGCTTAGATCAAACATGTCCAAAGTGACGATGAGACCGCCAACAAGCGGTCCGGCAACGGCTCCGAGTGCGGAAACCGACCCCAATAGCCCAATTGCCTTTCCCTTTTCCGCGTCGTTGAACATGACATGTACGATCGCAAGGACCTGCGGCACCATCGCGGCTGCACAAAGCCCTTGAACAGCCCGGCTTATGATCAGGAAATGTATGTCTGGAGCCAATCCACAGGCCAGCGAACTGCCAGTAAACCCTGCAACGCCCCAAAGAAAGACCTTGTCACGACCGACAACATCTCCAAACCGGCCAAATGGCAACAGCCCGGCGGCAAAGGTCAGAATGTAGACTACGACGACCCATTCAAGTTGGGTGTCGGTCGCATTGAGCTCTGAACGAATTGCAGGGAGCGCCAGATTGACGATCGTCATGTCGAGAATGTTCATGAACATTGCCAGATACAACGCGTAAACCGCCATCCAGCGGTGATTTCGCCGCATATTGGTGCCTGCAAGCGACATGATTTGAAACTCCGAGATAGAGATCTAATTCGTTACTTAATAAGTTGCATGAAATCGCTCGTCAATCTCATGTGCTTTTTATTGTCACATGATCTTTCGCGCGTTAGGCTTTCAAAAAAGGGAGTGTCATGCGAACCGACAGCCGCCTGCCCCGCGTCTTGCACGTACTTTTGCATCTTGAACAAACCGAGGAACCGGTAACATCGGAAGCGATCAGCCGGATGCTCAACACCAATCCGTCGCTCGTCCGGCGCACCATGGCCGGATTGCGTGAAGCAGGTTTCGTGAACTCCACCAAAGGCCATGGTGGTGGCTGGGAGCTGACAAAGAGTTTGGAGAAAATCACCTTGGCAGACGTATACGCAGCCCTGGGCTCACCCCAACTCTTTGCTGTTGGCCAATCAAATGATGCCCCTACCTGTCTTTTGGAACGTTCAGCAAACGAGGCGACGTCAAAGGCGCTTCATGCAGCGAAAGAAGCCTTTCAACAGCAACTTGGCAGTGTCGCTGTGGCCGATCTCGTTCGCCCACACGCGGAAAAAATCCGCAAGCACCAAAAGCAAGCCAAATTGATCGATTAATTCTCTGGTACTTGAACAGACCGGATTCCATCTGGTGACGGCAAAGGAACTGAATTCACGGCCTTTTTCGAAATGCTGTCTTGCTGCAGTCGCAACTATTGTATACAAGCGCACACAATAGAATTCCGGTACAACTCATAACATTGAGAATGCCTGCTTCTGACACTCAGATTTCACGGAACAGCGAGGCCGAACACCCATGGCAAAGATCAAAGTCGACAATCCTGTTGTTGAACTCGATGGCGATGAAATGACCCGCATCATTTGGGCCTTCATCAAAGACAAGCTGATCCATCCCTATCTGGACATTGATCTTCTCTATTACGACCTCTCGATTCAGAAACGCGATGAGACCGATGACCAGATCACTGTCGATGCCGCCAATGCCATCAAGGAGCACGGCGTCGGTGTCAAATGTGCCACCATCACACCGGACGAGGCACGGGTGGAGGAATTTGACCTTAAGCGCATGTATCGTTCACCCAACGGCACCATCCGCAACATCCTGGGTGGGGTGATTTTCCGTGAGCCGATCATCATGCAGAACGTGCCGCGCCTCGTTCCCGGCTGGACGCAGCCCATCATCGTCGGTCGCCACGCATTTGGAGACCAGTATCGCGCAACAGATTTTCGCTTCCCCGGTAAGGGCAAACTGACCATTACCTTCACGGGCGAAGATGGCGAGGTCATCGAGCACGAGGTCTACGATGCTCCCTCCTCCGGCGTCGCCATGGCCATGTACAATCTTGACGACAGCATCCGGGATTTTGCCCGAGCATCCTTGAACTATGCGCTTCAGCGCAAGGTACCTTGTTACCTCTCCACCAAAAACACCATCCTCAAAGCGTATGACGGCCAATTCAAGGATCTCTTCCAGGAGATCTATGAAGCTGAATTCAAGGACAAATTCGCCGATGCAGGTATCTGGTACGAGCATCGTCTGATCGACGATATGGTTGCCAGTGCACTCAAGTGGTCGGGCGGGTATGTCTGGGCCTGTAAAAACTATGACGGCGACGTGCAATCCGACACTGTTGCTCAAGGGTTCGGTTCGCTCGGCCTGATGACTTCGGTTCTGATGAGCCCGGACGGCAAAACGGTGGAAGCAGAAGCTGCCCACGGCACAGTCACCCGTCACTACCGACAGCACCAGCAGGGCGAAAGCACATCGACGAATTCAATCGCGTCGATCTTTGCCTGGACGCGAGGTCTTGCTCATCGAGCCAAATTGGACGGCAATGACAAGCTTGCCCGATTTGCCAAGACACTGGAAGGCGTCTGCATCAAAACGGTGGAGTCTGGCTATATGACCAAGGACCTGGCACTTCTGGTCGGCCCCGATCAGGGCTGGATGACCACCACGGGTTTCCTCGATAAAATTGATGAGAACCTTGCCCGAGCGATGAGCGAGCGCTGACCTGGCAAACGCTTACCCAACGCGAACCGGCCCCCGCCCCGCCATTCAAGGCTGCAGGACGGAGGCCGGAGCCCCACCGGTGACTGGCAGATCAGGGAAAGAGGCTCGGTTTCGGCGGCACGATGACATCGGCAACAAACGATTGAGCATCGTCGGGAATTCTGGTCGCATGAGCTGCCACACCGGCTTGCGTTGCGCCGACTTCAAGGCCGAACACGTCAGCAAAATGTGCGCGCGATCCTTCAACCGACAACGTGGTACCGTCGTCGCCGACCACTCGAAATCCGAGCGCCTCCAAAGCTTTGCGTGCCTCTCCTACTGTTTCCGCCGGCAGTCTATACCGCTCGATTGTCGCCGCGGTCAGCGATTCCGTCGCATCGAGGATCGATGAGCCGTCGCTTTGTTTCAAAACGACTTGCGCACCGAATATCTCGGTCTCATCCGCCATCGGCCATGCCCTTTAAGTTTCTACCGCGAGAACAACAGGACATGCGCCTGTCAGCGCATGTCCATTCCTTATCGAATTGTCGCCAGCTTTAGCGTGAACGCAAGGTATCAATCATGTCACTGATGAATTCCTTTGAGAACTCCGGCATCGCGCCGGAAGATACCATCGCCAGCTGCTGCTCTTTGGTACCGCTGAAGAAGGTTGCCGCAACGTCCCCCATTGTGTTGATGTAGGCCCATTTGGCATCCGCAAGTCCGGACCCTGTAGCAAGGTCCGGGCCGTTGGTCGCCGTATGTCCCATTTGGGTTGTGCCCTTCTTCACGTCCCTTGCGCTTTTCTTCAGCTTGTCTTTGACCTCAGCCGGGGTCAGGGTCGGATCCTTCTCCAGCATAAGCGCGCAGATGCCCGCGATTTGAGGACAGGCAGCCGAAGTTCCCGAGAAAAGGCCCCAACCGTCAGAATTTGAACCTGTCGACGGTGCAATGCCATCCAGTGAGGCACTTGCCTGCACCGGCAGCATCAGGCTCGGTGCCTTCGCCCCGCCAATATTCACGCTCTTGCCCGTCAATCCACAAAGATCCGGCACCTGGCGCCCTGGATACCAGGAAGAATTGAAGCTGGACGCATAGCTGGAAGCTTCCAGATCGTTCTCGTCAGGAAGGTTTACATGAACACCGCCGACAGAAATCACATCGGGGTGGCTTCCTGGAAATCCGTAGTGACCATTTCCGGCCGAGAAACAGACCACAACGCCCTGAGAAACTGCATTGGCAACAGCTGCCTCCAAAGGCTTCAGCCAATTGGGAATGGAAGAGCCCGGCGTGTCTGCGCTGTAGCCCCAACTGTTGGTCAGAATCTGGGGTTTGGGATTGGAGTTGAGCGCAGCGTTGATGGCACCGACTGTGTCGTTGCCCATCTTGATCATGCGCAAGCGGCAATCAGGTGCACAGGCAAACACATTTGCGCTTTCACCCGTGCCGTGCCCATTTGCATCATCCGCCGGGTCGCTCGCACCAGGTGCCAGCAGCGTTGACAGAAGACGATACCCGCGAGAGCTGAAAAACGCATGCCGGTAATGACCGGTGTCCAGCATTCCGACGACGACATTTTTGCCTGTCACGCCAAGACGGTGAACGCGAGAGGCCCGAAGCACGACGCTAACCCCATCGGGCACCATCATGTAAGGATAGGCGTTGGCATGAACGGAGGCGAGCGGCGGAATTGGGTGCGGGGCGAAATAGGTTGGCGGCCTTGCAATGACCGCTCCTTCGATCAGCTGCTTGAATTCGTCTGGCGCATTCATGAGCGCTTCGGACGGATCTTCGCTCGTCGCCATGAACTCGATCGTCGTATCCGGCCTGATCTCCGTCTTCTGCTTGGTCAGTTTCGCGCCGAAAAACTCCTTGAAGAGTTTCGCCGTTCCACCGATCGAGATCGTGGTATCGCTCGACGCTTCCTCAAAGACGTGAAAGCCGGCCCGGCTCAAGGCACGTTTTGAATCTCTGATATCCGAAGGGTCGGAGTTGAACTGCTGCACGTTGTCGCTGGTAATAGCTTCCTCTGCGTCAAATAAAGATGTTGGGCCAAGTGAACGCGGCGACACAGTAGCGACAACTTCATATTCGTTATTACTCATAATAAACTCCATAAAACGGTCATTATTTACATTAAAAATACCACCTGAACGCGACGGCACAGGAGGAACAACTAATAACAATAACAGACAAATATACTTGAGATAACGAATAAAAGTATTTCGCTAGAAGCAAAACTTCTAGCTGTGTAGATCTTATTTAAATATTATACGATTGATACACAACGCAAATACACGCATTGGTGAAAAATATTCAGATAAATTTTTAATGAAAATGAAAAATTATTTATGCCCAGAGCGATATTATTAACAAACGCACAACCAATTCAATCGAAAAATTTAAAAAACCAAAAAATGATCTCCGTAAAGACTGAAACTATTTGATCAAAAAAAGCGCATCTGGACTGGCTCTGCCAAGGAATTTGACTTTAAGAACACCCTATTTGGCAAATTACTCAACGGGTCAATGACAGTCAGCCAAGCCGCAATCGGAGCGCATGATCAATCATCTTCGCAATGCCAAAGAACAAACTTTTTGATCTGGCTGTTCATGCAATCACACACCTTCAACCGCATCGCAGAACCCGCGCCGCCTAAATCGGAAAACGTCGCGGAGACAGCCCCGATTGAAACCATTCGACAAAGCTGATCATCGACCAGACAGGCAAGCCGGTTGCCTTTGCAATATCGTCCGCGTAGGGGCACATATTTGTACATTCAAGGACGATGCCCCCAAGGTCGGGATGAGTGTCCTTCAAAGCCAATGCAGCCTGAACATTGTCATTGCGCGCCGCGTCGACATTCAAGGTGAGTTCATTGTCCAGGATCGCACGCGTGAATTCGCTCAATCCTTCAGTCGTACCGATCGGTGTCTCGGAAGGCACTCCAGCAGCGTCCAGATGGGCTTTTGTAAGTGTCGAACCGGAAATGGTCAGGACACCGGCACGCTTGCCGGCTGGCATAAGTCGATTGACCATGGATACCTGCTGCAAGGAAGAGGTGACAACAGGAACCGGAACGGCTTTGGAAAGCTCATCTTGAACAAGAGACAGAAACCCGCAATTCGTGGTGATGCCGTCCACACCGTCAGCCACAAGCTCCCGCGCCGCATCGATAAAGGCATCGATGAGCCCACCTGCCTGCTGACGGACCACGCGCTCAGGCGAAGCGCCGCGCACCACCTTGTAAAGGACAGGAAACGGCCAGCTTTGCGCGTTGCCCATATCTCCCGGGATACGCGGAAAGCGCGCCTCGAGCATCAAGATGCCCACGGATGCTCCATAAACAGTCTTGCCGCCTGTTGCGATCATGCTGCGTCCTCCGAACTCAGGATATGTCCGGTTAGCGCATCCGTGCGGTCCAGATAGATGTTTGAAATCCCCTTACTGACCGCATCGTTGATCTGATCCATTCGCAAGGAAATATGCTCGCGCATCGCTGTCGTCGCCCCCGTGCCATCGCGGGCAAGCAGCGCACTCATGACATTGCGGTGCCCAGCCTTTGTCGTCTTGAGCCTGTCTTCATCAAGTTGGACCCATCGCAGGTAGCGGATCTTCTCATTCAGCGCCCTTAACTGAGCAACCAACAGAGGATTTCCTGAAAGTTCCGCAATCTTCACATGAAACGCTTCGTCGCGCTCACACGCTTCGGCAACAGTCAGTCCGGCCACCTTGAGGCCTTTGGCGCTCAGCCAGTCTGCCAGCTCCTTGAGGTCGGCGTCGCTTGCGCGCTCGCAGGCCCGTTTTACCGCAGCCACTTCCAGTACTTCGCGCAGATCGTACAAGTCATGCACACCTTCAGCATCGAGCCTCCGGCAGAAAAACCCTTCCCCCGGTCGTGCATCGATCAGGCCTTCGGCGACAAGCCGGTTAAGAGCTTCACGCAGTGGGGTCCTCGATACGCCTAGATCCTTGGACAAGGCACTTTCGTTCAACCTGTCGCCGGGGCGCAGGGCGAAGCCCACAACCATCGACTTAATCTGATCATAGGTCTCCGACATGGCATCCTTTGTCTTGGGTTCGGCTTAGTCTTCGGTCAGCGCAGTTCAGCTCGACAAAATCCGAGGCTTGTTTTGGGTGGTGACACATTCGGGGCTTGATTGCAATATTCAAGCCTGTATACAGATATGTATTCATACTTGGAGCAAACCTGATGAGCAATCAACTGACCGGCGCAGAGGCCATGGTGCGCATGCTTGAAGCCCACGGTGTAACCGAGATTTTCGGTCTGTGCGGCGACACCACACTGCCCTTCTATGATGCGTTGGCCCGGCTCAATCATGGTATCAACCACCTTTTGACCCGCGACGAGCGTCACGCTGCCTACATGGCCGACGGCTATGCACGCGTCACAGGAAAACCTGGTGTCTGCGAAGGCCCATCTGGCGGCGGCGCAACCTATATTCTGCCCGGCGTCGTCGAAGCGAACGAAAGCTCTGTCCCGATCCTTGCGATTACAACCGACGTGGCCACCACAAGCCGCGGCCGTTATCCATTGACCGAACTTGACCAGGTGGCCCTCTTCGGGCCACTCGCCAAATGGAACACGTCGCTGGACGACGCAACACGCTTACCCGCGCAAGTGCGTGCAGCCTTCCGCGCGATGACCACGGGCACACCAGGGGCAACTCATCTGGCTCTTCCATTCGACACGCAAAAAGCGCCGGTGGACGAAACCGAGATTTGGGCCGATCCACGCCACCGAACGTTTCCAGCCGAGCGCGCCGCTCCTGACCCGGAGGCAATTGAAGAGGCTGCGCGTTTGCTGGCCGGCGCACAAAACGCCATCGTCATTTGCGGCGGTGGCCCGGTTCTGTCGGGAGCTGAAGATGCCTTGGCAAATGTTGCCCGAATGCTTCAAGCACCGGTAGCCACGACGGTGTCGGGCCAGGGCAGCATCGCCGAGACCGATCCTCTTGCGCTTGGTGTTGTCGGTTCCAATGGGGGCAATCCGGCCACTCGGGCTGCCGTCGACGCAGCCGATGTGATCTTGTTCGTAGGTTGCCGAGCCGGGTCGGTGACAACCGAGCGCTGGCGCTCGCCGGGCCGGGACAAGACCATCCTTCACATTGATAGCGATCCGATGGTGATCGGCGCAAACTATCAAACGGCCGTTGCCATCAATGCCGATGCCCGATCGGCGCTCAACGCGCTGGCTGCAGAACTTGCCGCTTTGCCAGGCGTTGCAACGCAGAACGGTGCGGCCCGCGCTGCAGCTGCCTGGAGTGCAAAAACTTCCGAATTCGATTTGCTCGCAGCATCAACGGATCGACCGATCCGCCCCGAAGCCGTCATCGCCGCGCTGATGGACATTCTGGAAGACGATGCAACAATCGTGGCCGATCCCGGCACGCCTTGTCCCTATTTCAGTGCTCACTACCGATGGCGCAAACCTGGCCGTCATTTCATCACCAACAGGGCGCATGGAGCCCTTGGTTATGCACTCGCAGCTTCCATGGGTGCACATGTGGGCCGACCGGGCGTAAAAACCATTGCGGCAATGGGTGACGGCAGTTTCGGTTTCTCCTGCGGCGAGTTCGAAACCATGGTCCGCTACCGGATGCCGATCACGTCCATTGTCTTTTCAAATTCAACCTATGGCTGGATCAAGGCGGGGCAGAACGCAGGTTTCGGTCGCAGGTTCTATAACGTCGATTTCAATCGAACGGACCATGCGGCTGTCGCAAGTGCCTTTGGGGTCAAAAGCTGGCGCGTTGAGGATCCGGCTGACTTGAAGAAAATCCTCACGGAAGCTGTCAACCATGACGGCCCGACGCTGGTCGATGTGATTTCCCAGCCCCTTCACGAAGCTGCCGCTCCGGTTTCCGAATGGGTGGCCTAGACACCATTCCGATGGGTCTTGGCAGCAAAGGCCGCCAGACTGTCCCGCAGTTGCGCCAGAAACGTCTGCGCAACCGGTGTCAGTGGACGATTGCGCGAGGTGATGAGAGCCAGGTCGAGCATGATTGCTGGTTCAAAGGGCCGCGTGACGTAACCAGGCTCCTTGTCGAAATGCACCGTGAAGGGGTCGATCAGGGCCACTCCCATCCCCTGCTTGACGAAACTCAGGAGGTTTTCCGACAAGTGGGTATGAATTTGCGGCCGCCAACCGGCGTTGCGGCTTTCAAAAGCTTCCCGCGTGCGCCGATGGGTCATGTGCTCCGGCCCCATGACGATAAACGGCTGACTGTCCAGCAATTCCGGCGTGAGCCGGGGGTACCGCGCAAGCTCGTGGTCCTTCGGCAAAACGGCGAGGGTTTCGAAGTGAAACACCTCCCGCGCAAGCGTGTCGTGATAGACAGGCATTTCACAAACGCCAATCTCGAACAATCCGGCCATGACCCATTCCTGGATCTTGGACGAATACTGAGACTGGAACGAAATGAGCAAATCAGGCCGCGTCTCGGCGAACCGGGCGATTTCACCGGGCATGAACCCAAACGACAAAAGGTGTGGTGCCGCCACCTGAAGCTGGCCCGCCTGCTTGTTTTGCAGGTCGTGGATCGCCTGTCCGACATGATCAAGGCCGCGAACCACCGTGTCGACTTCGCGAAACAGAACGTCGGCAACCGGCGTTGGTTGGAGACGGCCCTTGGTCCGTTCAAAGAGCTTCAAACGGGTTTGGCGCTCCAATTGGGCAAGCAGATTGGAAATACCCGGTTGGGAGATGCCCAACTGCTCGGCAGCGCCTGTCACCGTCCCGGTTTCAAAGATGGCGTGAAATGCCTGAAGTTGTCGAAATCTCAAAGCCATACGCGCGTCCTTTTGAGCCCATGTATCACAAAAAATGATGGAACATCAAAGTCTTTGTATTTGAAATGATGATTATCAGGCGTCACTGTCGCTATCGAAGGGGAACTTGATGGATCTTGATCAGAAGATCACGGCGATGAAGCTTTGGCATCTGTCGCTTCCAGTCCTGTCGCGCCGCGACCATGGGATCGGAACGGTGGAAGGTGCCTGTGAGATCATTGTCGTATCCCTCACGAGCGAAGGGGGGCACGTTGGCTGGGGCGAAGCATCCCCCTGGTCGGTCTTCACCGGCTCACCCGAAGCAAGCTTTGCAGCACTCGACCGATATATACGTCCGCTGGTCGTGGGAAGAAGAATTGGCGACCGGGCCGCAATTATGGGCGATGCCGCACGCGCCGTCGCCCACGCAACAGAAGCAAAAACGGCTGTTGATACGGCCTTGCTTGACCTGACAGGACAAATTCTCAACACCCCGGCCTGGGCATTATTGGGCGGCAAGTGCCGCGAAACGATTCCCTTGTCGGTTTCAATCGCAGACCCGGACTTCGACAACGACCGGCGCCTGTTGGACCGATTGGTGGAAGACGGTGTCGGCATCGTGAAGCTGAAGGCCGGCTTTAAGGATCATGCCTTTGACACCATGCGGCTCAACGCTCTTGCCAAGGACTACCCGACACTGAGTGTCAGGGTCGATTTCAATCAAGGCCTGTCGATCGATGAAGCTCCCTCCCGTGTCGCAGATATTGCCGAATTTGAGCCGGACTTCATCGAACAGCCGGTGCGTCACACTCAATTTGCGATGATGGCGCGGCTGCGCGAGATGCTGAAAGTGCCGCTTTTGGCGGACGAATCCGTCTTTGGCCCCGAAGACATGACGCGGGCCGTCCAGGAAGGCATTTGTGATGGCGTCTCAATTAAGGCGATGAAGGCCGGAAGTTTGTCCCGGGCACAGGAAGTAGCAAAAATGGCGGCAGCCAATGGGCTGTCAGCCTATGGCGGCGACATGTTCGAGGCCGGACTGGCTCACCTTGCCGGTACACACATGATTGCCGCGACACCGGAAATCACGCTTGGCTGCGAATTCTACCAGGCTCGGTATTTTCTGAAGCAGGACATCCTCGAAACGCCATTCCCGGTTAAGGATGGGCAGGTCATCGTACCGAATGATCCGGGCCTTGGCATAAAACCGGACATCGACCGCCTGAACCACGCTGCCGTGACCAAGGTGGCTGCATGACCAAAACAGTCGCCATTATAGGTGCCGGAATTGTTGGCGTTTCAACCGCGATCTGGATGCAGCGTGAGGGACACAAAGTCATCCTGATCGACAAGGCAGCTCCCGGAGAAGGAGCCAGCCACGGCAATGGGGGTGTACTCGCCTCCTGTTCAATGGTGCCGGTTACAGTCCCGGGCTTGCTGCGCAAAGCACCGCGAATGCTGTTTTCGCCCGATATGCCGCTGTTCCTGAAATGGGCATATCTGCCAAAGCTCCTGCCATGGCTGACCAAATACCTGTCCCATGCCAACGAACGGGATGTGAAACGGATCGCCAAGGCGGTGGGCGAGATCGTCGGCGACAGCCTCGCCGAACATCAGGCTCTCGCAGCCGGAACCGGCGCGGAGCACTTTATCGTGCCCGCGGACTACCTCTTTCTCTACCGGGACCGAGCGCACTATGAAGAAGATGCTTTCGGCTGGTCAATCAGGGCCGACTGTGGCTTTGAGTGGGAAGAGCTGGAGGGTCCCGCCGTTGCTGACTATGACAGTGGCTATTCGCCCGACATAGGGTTTGCTGCCAAGCTCACAAATCATGGCCGCATCACGGATCCCGGCAGATACGTCAAGGCTCTTGCAGCTCACGCGGTCGCCAACGGCGCAGAATTCATTCAGGCGGAGGTGCACCGGATCAACCGGAATGGAGACGGTCCGCCTTCGCTGGAGACAAGCAGCGGGCAGATCGAAGCGGACGACATTCTGATTGCGACCGGAGCCTGGTCGAAACCATTGGCAGATCAACTTGGTCTCAATGTTCCCCTGGAAAGCGAACGCGGATACCATCTGGAACTTTGGGAGCCTAATTTCATGCCGCGCTCACCTGTGATGGTCGCCAGCGGCAAGTTCGTCATCACGCCCATGGAGGGGCGGATCAGATTGGCAGGTGTTGTCGAATTCGGCGGCCTGGAAGCATCACCTTCCAAAGCGCCCATCGAATTGTTGAAACGCAATATCCGTGCGGCAATGCCTGGTCTTACATGGAAAAGGGAAGTGGAATGGATGGGGCATCGCCCTGCCCCTTCGGATTCCATTCCGGCAATCGGCCCCGTACCAGGCGTCAAAGGTGCCTGGCTCGGCTTCGGACATCATCATATCGGTTTGACAGGAGGACCAAAAACCGGCCGTCTTTTGGCGCAAATGATCTCGGCAAAAAAAACAAATCTCGATCTTTCGCCATTTTCCGCTGCACGGTTCCAACAATAAGCACAGCAAGCAGGAACCGGCTGCAAACCCAACCAGAAGGGAGCACTAAAATGAAATTCTTGACCAAGGTACTCACGACGACAGCATTGGTCGCCGCAAGCACACTGCCGGCGCTGGCTGCAGAAAAATGGGATATGCCGATGGCATATTCGGCAAGCAACTTCCACTCCGCAACCGGCGCTGAATTTGCCAAATGCGTGACCACCGGCACCGGTGGTGAAATCGAAATTGTGACGCACCCGTCCGGGTCACTTTTCCCCGGTGCGCAGATCAAGCGCGCGATCCAGACCGGTCAGGTTCCGATCGGCGAACGTCTGCTTTCCGGCCACCAGAACGAAAACGCTCTATTCGGCTTTGATTCAATCCCGTTCCTCGCCACCTCGTTCGACGACAGCGAAAAGCTCTGGAAAGCTGCAAAGCCAACCATTGAAAAAGTTCTGGCCGACCAGAACCTGACGCTTCTCTATGCCGTGCCGTGGCCACCGCAGGGCCTGTACTTCAAGAACGAAGTCAACTCGGTCGCAGATATGAAAGGCATCAAGTTCCGCAGCTACAACAACGCGACATCACGGCTTGCCGAATTGACAGGCATGTTGCCGGTCACGATCGAGGCAGCTGAAATCAGTCAGGCATTCGCTACTGGCGTTGCGGATTCCATGGTCTCATCCGGTTCCACAGGTTATGACCGTAAGGTATGGGAATCCCTGAACTATTTCTATGAAGTGGATGCCTGGTTGCCACGCAACTACGTGATGGTCAATTCAGGGGTTTGGGACGGTGTTTCGGATCAGAACAAGAATGTCATCCGCGCTTGTGCACAAATGGCCGAATATGCGGGCAACTGGCGTTCGAAAGAATATACCGGTTTCACGTTGCAAGGCTTGCGCGACGGCGGCATGACGGTTGGACCGGCTTCCGACCAGATGGTTGGCGAATTGAAGGACATCGGTGTCACCATGACCAACGAATGGCTGGAAGCTGCCGGCGATGACGGCGCAGCCATCGTCGAATCCTTCAAATCGATGCAGTAACGCCACCTAGCGGACGGCCCGTCTGGCCGTCCGCTGTTCCTGAAAATGCCTCTTCGGACGACCTCTGAGAGCCCGGGCACCTGCCGGGGTCTTGGCGGGTGTTCGTGGAAGGTTATGAAAAGAACCTATTGGGGACGTTATGACAGCGCTCAGGAAACTTCGGACCGGTCTCGACTTTCTCTATCTAGCATCCGGCGTGCTCGCCGCCTTATGCCTTATTGCGATCCTCGTCCTGATCGTCCTGCAGATGCTTGCCCGCTGGATTGGCGAAGTGGCGCCGGGCATTCCGGAATATGCAGGTTACTTCATGGCGGCAGCCTCTTTCCTGGCTTTCGCAAACGCTCTCAACCGCGGCAGCCATATCCGCGTCTCGATCCTCTTGAACGCGGTTCCGCCGACTGTTGCGCGATGGATCGACGTGTGGTGCTTCGCAATCGGCGCGCTGGTGATGTGGTATTTCGTCTGGTTCGGTTGGCGGTTCGTCAATTTCTCCATCATGATCAACGACATCAGCCAGGGTCAGGACCGCACTCCCCTATGGATCCCGCAATCCTTCATGCTGGCCGGTGCGATTATCATGGCGATAGCCCTGACCGATCATCTCGTTCATCTGCTGTTTGACGGCAAACACCGGATCAAGCGCGATCTGGTCGACCAGAGTTTCGGGGAGTAAGGCCATGGAAGACTTCTCGATCATCATCCTGTTTATCTTCGTCCTTCTCCTGCTTCTGGGCAGCGGTGTCTGGATCGGTCTGGCGCTTATGGGCGTTGCCTGGGTCGGCATGGAGCTCTTCACCACCCGCCCCGTGGGTGACGTGATGCTGACCACGATCTGGTCTTCGTCCTCAAGCTGGACGCTGACCGCCTTGCCGCTCTTTATCTGGATGGGTGAAATCCTTTACCGAACGCGGCTATCTGAAGACATGTTCCGTGGCTTGAGCCCCTGGATGGCAGGATTGCCCGGTGGCCTTGTGCACACCAACATTGTCGGTTGCACCGTCTTTGCCGCGGTATCAGGGTCCAGCGCAGCCACATTGACGACTGTCGGCAAGATGTCGATCCCCGAACTCAGAAAACGCAATTATCCCGAAAACATGGTGATTGGCACGCTTGCCGGTGCAGCTACGCTAGGGCTGATGATCCCGCCCTCGCTGACACTGATCGTCTATGGCGTAACAATCAACGAATCCATCTCAAAACTCTTCTTTGCAGGCATTTTGCCGGGTCTCGTGCTCGCCTCCATGTTCATGGCTTACGTGGCGATCATGTCGAAAGTGTCGAAAAACTGGGATCCGGCACCGGAACCCAAGATGAGTTTTGCGAAAAGAATTCAGAATTCCCGCTTTCTGATCCCGGTCATTCTGCTCATACTTCTGGTGATCGGGTCCATGTACCTGGGCTTTGCCACAGCGACAGAGGCAGCGGCCTTCGGCGTTATCGGCAGCCTGCTCCTGGCCGCCAGCCAGGGGTCGCTGAGCTGGAAGACCTTTGCCGAAAGCCTGATGGGGGCGACCAGAACATCGGCGATGATCGCCCTGATCCTGGCCGGTGCCGCCTTCCTGTCACTGTCCATGGGTTTCACGGGCTTGCCGCGTGGTCTGGCCGACCTGATCGCACAAATGGAACTGTCACGGTTCGAACTTTTGATGGCGCTTCTGGTCTTCTACATCATCCTGGGAATGTTCCTCGATGGCATTTCCTCAGTGGTGCTGACCATGGCTGTCGTCGAGACCATGGTCCGCCAGGCCGGAATTGATCTGATCTGGTTCGGTATTTTCATTGTCGTGGTGGTCGAAATGGCTCAGATCACACCGCCGATCGGGTTCAATCTGTTCGTCCTTCAGGGCATGACACATCACGAGATGGGTTTCATCGCCCGGGCCAGTATCCCGATGTTCCTGATCATGGTCCTGATGGTCTTCGTTTTGATCGCCTTCCCGGAAATTGCCACCTGGCTTCCAGCAAACATCCGTCAGGGGCCTGGCTGATCCCGATTGCGCCAAGTGCTGGCTAAAGAGAAGGGCCACCCGCATCAGCGGGTGGCCTTTGCTATTGACGATAGTGGCTAGCCGTTGATTTCCTGATGGAGGAACCTGGCAAACCACCTCTATGGGAGCCCTAGTTCGCTGGCGTCAGCATGTTCCCAACAGCTTATTGCGTGATCGGCGGCTTTACTGAAAAAACTCTGCCCTTGGACTTCAACGCCTTTGGGCACTAAAACAATGAATTCCGAAAGAACTCTCCAACTTCCCCAACACTCAGAGGGACATATGCAAAAACGCAAACTGGGTGCCGACGGTCCTGAGGTCGGCGCGATTGGCTATGGCGCCATGTCCTTTTCCGACATGTATGGACCAACCAACGAGGCCGAGAGCCATGCTGTGCTGGATGCATGTCGCGAGTTGGGTGTTACGCATTTGGATACGGCAAATATTTACGGCATGGGGAAATCGGAAAACGCGATCGGAACCTACCTGAAGGCCAATCCCTCAGCGCGGGACGAGTTTGTCATCGCGACAAAGGCCACAATAACCAGAGATCCAGACGGCAATCGCGTCTTCGACAATTCCGCAGAGCACCTTGAAGCTGAACTTGACAAGTCGTTGCAACGGCTCGGGGTCGACTGCGTTGATCTGTTTTACGCGCATCGTCGCGACACGCGCTTCACTCCGGAAGAAACGGCAACGAACCTTGGAAGGTTGGTTGAAAAGGGCAAGACCCGGGCGATCGGCCTTTCGGAAATCGCGCCTTCGACACTGCGCCGCGCCATGAAAGCCTTTCCAGTCGCAGCAGTTCAATCGGAATACTCGCTCTCCACGCGGTTCCCCGATCTTGGGCTTGTGCAGGCTTGCGCCGAACTTGGTGTTGCCATGGTGGCCTTCTCGCCTGTCGGCCGTTCGCTCCTGACCGACAATCCGATCTCGCGCGAAGCGCTTGCGAACTTGCCCTTTCTCGGCGGGAACCCACGTTTTATGGAACCGAACCTGACCGAGAACCTGCGTCTCACCGAAGGCTTCCGAAAGCTTGCAGCTGAAATGGGTACGACCGCTGCAGGGCTGGCCAATGCGTGGCTGCTCAGCCGCGGGCCTCATGTGATCCCAATTCCGGGCACCCGCTCGGTGAGCCACTTGCGCGAATGCATCTCCGGAGCAGATCTGGTCCTTTCAGATGCGGATCTTGAACGCATCGAAGCCGTTCTGCCTGTGGGCTGGGCACATGGTGACAGGTATTCAGTTGACCAGTGGAACGGGCCCGAACGCTACTGTTGATGCATCCGGGTAGAACGACACGTCGGCAGATTGCCGGTTTTCAAGGGTTGCACTTGGATTCAAGCCGTTGGCCGAAGCCCAGTGCCCCTGTTAAGCTCAGCACTGATATTCGGAAAGTCCTTCAGTTCTTTCGCCTTTGCTTCTTCTCAAAGGTCTCGTTTGCGGATCTGGCGAACTGGACGCCAAACCCAGACCCGAAAACTTACTTCCCATCAAAGCGGTAAAGAATGTCGCCGCCCATGCTCAACTCAGCGCCTGGAAAAACCGTGTACCCTTCACAAAGATGGTCGAGCCGGATCATGACATCACGGTAGAACCAGAGCCGATCCGTTGGTGGCAGAAACTTGTTCGCCAACTCCACTGCTTGCGTCACATCTCCCTTAGCAAGCAGCAGTTCCAGGAAAATGGTTCGATCGACGCCCAGAGGCAGATCGTCTTTGTCACTTCGAAGAGCCGACGCTGCCGCAGTCCATGCCTCCCAATCGAAATCGGGCGGCAATGCTGAAGGTCGCGATGGAAGACCAGTATCAGTTTCGGTCAGATAGGCGACCATAGCCTGCCGCGCAATCATCCAATTCAAGGTGGTTTGCGCCGTATCCGCATAGTGGCGGACAGTTTTTCCCAAGCTAAATCCTGTCATCTGCTGGTTCAGGTTTTCATCACCCATTTCCTCGGACAAACGCCCGTAAAGATAGACCCAGGCAGGATCGAGTTCAGTTCTTGGCTGCAGACGTCCGGCTTCGATTTCAGCAAGAAAGTCACGCGATGCATCAGCAATCGGGCCCTCGGCCCCTGTCTGATTGAAAAGAATGCTCAGCCACGCCATTCCCCCCATCTGGAAAGAAGCTCGCAGTATTTCATGATAGCGCGCACGGCGTTGACGGCTTTCCTCATCGTCTCCGGGAACAGGAACCGGAGCAATTTGATTGTTAACCGAAGCAAGATAGATCGAAAGCTTGTCCGGTCCCGCCCTCTTCGCCAGGTTTTGTTCCTGGTGCCGCTCAAGCAAAGCATCATAAGCTGACAAGTCCTGGCGCGAACCCAGGACCATGGCCGCAACACCCAATTCTCCGGCCGCTTCCGCGTTTCGGGCCAATGTCAATTTGAAGTCATCGCTTTGGTCGACAACCCAATTGTGAACGCCAAGCCCATTGAAATACCGGGCGTCAAAGCCTTTGACCAGGTCAGGGCTGCTCCGCACTGCCGCCAGCAGTTCGAGGAAGGTTGCGCCAGCATCCGCCAGCAGAATTTGCCGTATAACGATGGGCGAGAAATCGGCAAAGATCTCGACAGCTGGTCGGTCATCCGTTTTCAAACCTTCAACCACACCCAGTTTTGAGATCGCAAAGGCTAACCGTACCTCCTTCAGGCCATGAGCCTGGCGTTGAGTACCGCCTTGAACGCGATCCATCAGGTCCAGTCCAGAAGCAAAGTCCAGGTCGTCGTAGCGCAGCTTCAAATAGCTGGCTGCAGTTCCAAAATGCCGTTGTGAAAACCTTTTGGCCTGTGGGCGGTCTGAAATGATGCGATCGGCAAGGTCAAGTATGGTAGCCCGGTGCGGACCGCATAAAGGCCGATCGCTTCCGCTCTGGTGCTCCTCTCCATAGACAGCACTGATACCGATAACGAAACACACAAATGCGCCCGTCATGGCAATCTTCCGACTTATCGACATCGTACAAGTCCTCCGTTTTGCCCACGACCTGCGTTTATGTCTTTGAATAGAAATCCATTTTTCCGATAGTAATGGTCTTTCGAGTATCTTTCCGTTCGAAGCTGGCACGTCGTCCGCGACGCGCTAAACGCCTAGCATACCATCTTACAACTGATATAACCGCTGGCGAATAGATTTCGTCCGCTGGTTGCCGGAAAAAGCGCTATCGGCACCTATGCACTTTACGAAACTTGGTAGCGATGAGCGGTACCTTGCGAACCAATGGCGATACATCATCGGGCGGGTCTCAACCGCCCTTACTATGCAAATTCCTTGAACCCTGCCAAAGCCTTGCGATCGTAGCCATGCGATGCGGTCCAGAGCTGGCGCGTATACTCATGCTTGAGGTTACCCGTGCGCATCTGGTCCTCACTCATCTCCTCCACAACCTCGCCGCGGTTCATCACGGCAATCCGGCTGCAGAGGTGCCCGACGACAGCAAGGTCGTGGCTGACCATCACATAGGTCAGGCCATGCGCCTTCCGAAGTGCAGATAAAAGGTTCAAAATTTCAGCCTGAACAGACACGTCCAGCGCGCTCGTCGGCTCATCAAGCAGGATGACCCGTGGCTCAAGAATGAGCGCGCGCGCAATGGCGACGCGCTGCCGTTGACCACCAGAAAGTTGGTGGGGGTAGCGAAACCGGTATTCCGGGCCAAGGCCGACTTCGGCGAGGATCTTCAGGACCCGTTCTTCGCGATTGTCCAATCCGTGGATGACCAGCGGCTCACTTAAAGTGGCGTCCACGGTTCTGCGTGGATGAAGCGAACCATAGGGGTCCTGGAACACCATCTGCATGTGTTTGCGGGAGGCAGGTGTTCGTTTGTGGGCAATAGGCTGCCCGTCAATTCTGATGGTCCCGGTCCAGTGGGAATAGATACCGACCATGGCTCTGAGTACGGTCGACTTCCCGGAACCCGATTCACCGACCAGACCAAAGCTCTCCCCCTCCGCGACCGAAAGATTGAAGTTCTTGACCGCTTGGATCTGATTTTTGCCCGAGCCGAAAGCAATGCTGAAGTCGCTGATTTCGATCATTGCTCGAACACCCCGCTGGCATCGCTTGGCTGCGTGAGCCAGGCCGGATCCCGTTCAAGAACAGGAAGATCGTCGTGACGACCGTCGAGCCTCGGCAGGCAATTGAGAAGCCCTCTCGTATAGGGATGCTGCGCTTGGTCGAGATGCTTGGCGTCCAGCGTTTCCATGATGCGTCCGCCATACATGACAAGCACCCGGTCACAGAAGCTGGAAACAAGCTGCAAGTCGTGACTGATGAGCACGAGACCCATGCCACGTTCACGCACCATGTCGTCGAGAAGGGAGAGCACCTGCATTTGCACCGTCACGTCCAGCGCAGAAGTCGGTTCGTCAGCAATCATCACGTCCGGATTGGTTATCAGCATCATCGCAATCATGATGCGTTGGCCCATCCCGCCCGACACCTGATGCGGATAAAGGGAGTAAACCTTTTCCGGCTCGCGGATGCGAACCGTGTCGAGCATTGAAAGTGCGCGCTTTTTTGCCTCCGCCCGGGGGATGTTTTCATGCCGTCGGCAGGACTCGGCAATCTGCGCACCAACGGTCAGAACCGGGTTCAGTGAATATTTGGGGTCCTGCATGATCATGGAAATGCGCGAACCGCGAATGTTTCGCATTGTCTTTCCGTTCGCCTGCATCAGATCCATGCCGCTGAACATCAGTTTTTCCGCATCAATGCGCCCATTGCCGGCTGTCAGGCGCAGCAGCGCACGTCCGGTTTGCGACTTGCCAGATCCGGACTCGCCAACAATTCCAAGCCGTTCCCGGCCAAGGTCGAAGCTGACACCGCGAACAGCGTGAACGAGACCTTTGGAGGTTGAAAAGCGCACGTGAAGGTCACGAACGGACAAGAGCGGTTCTTCACGCAAAGGCTCCTTTTTGAAGCTTCCGTTCATGGTCAGTGCCCCCCTGAACTGCGCGGGTCGAGAACGTCGCGCAGACCGTCACCCAGCAGGTTAAAGCCGAGCGAGACAACAAGAATGGCGATGCCGGGAATAGTCGGCACCCACCATTGATCCAGGAGATAATCGCGGCCAGAGGCGATCATCGCCCCCCATTCGGCAAGCGGCGGCTGCGCACCGAGACCCAGAAAGCCGAGCCCTGCGGCGGTCAGGATGATCCCGGCCATGTCCAGCGTCAAACGCACGATTGTAGATGACATGCACATTGGCATGATATGGGCCAGCAAAACCCTTATGCGCGACGCACCCATGATTTGCGCTGCAAGGATATATTCGGAGTTGCGCAGCGTCAGTGTTTCAGCCCTTGCAAGGCGCGCATAAGGCGACCAGGTCGTCAAGGCAATGGCAAGTACCGCATTCTCCAGTCCGGGGCCAAGAACGGCGACAAATGCCAACGCAAGTATCAGTCTGGGAAACGCCAGAAAAATATCGGTGATCCGCATCAAAGTCGCGTCGACAACACCGCCGAACAACCCGGCCGTCGTACCGATGATAAGGCCGATGGGCATCACGATGATCGACACGAGAAAGATGATGTAGAGCGTCACCCGCGAGCCCCAGACAATCCTGTCGTAGATATCGCGTCCGAGTTCGTCGGTACCAAACCAATGCTCGGCGCTCGGCGGCGCAAGGCGATTGGAAAGCTCCTGCGTCGTTCCGTCACCGGATGTCAGCAGTGGTGCGAAAAGCGCGACGAGACAGAGAAAGAGCACGATGAAGAAGCCAAGCATCGCGATCGGGTTGGATTTGAAAGAGAGCCAACTGATATAGGCGCGCTGACAACGGGCCTGGAAAGCATTGTCCGGCGAGTCTGCCAGCAACCAGGACACAACGGAACTTGAGGTTTGCGTGTGCTCCGACATTACTTCGCCCTCGGATCGACAATGCGATAAAGCATGTCAGACAGCATGTTAATGAAAACGAAGGAAATACCGACGACGAGCGTCCCGCCTATCACGGCGTTCATGTCTGCATTGAACAGCGAATTGGTGATGTATTGACCAATACCAGGCCAGGCAAATACGGTCTCCGTCAGAACGGAACCTTCGAGAAGGCTGGCATAGGTCAGTCCGATGATGGTGATCAGCTGAACCATCACGTTCCGGAAGGCGTGGTACCAGATCACCGTCCCCTCGCCGAGCCCCTTCACGCGCGCTGTCAGAACATATTCCTGATTGAGCTGATCCAGCATGAAAGACCGCGTCATGCGGGCAATATAGGCCAGTGAATAGATTGCCAGCATAGAAGCCGGCAGGATGACGTGGGACAGTGCATTTTGAAACACATCCCATTCCCCGGCAATCGCTGCGTCGATCATGATGACACCTGTCACCGGATCGACGATACCGTCATAGAAGAAATCAATACGGCCAGGACCGGCCACCCAGTCCAGCTTGGCATAAAAGACCAACAACGCGACCATGCCGAGCCAGAAAATCGGGATGGAGTGGCCTAGAAGACCTATGACCCGAACGCAGTGGTCGATGAGCGTGCCTTGGCGCACAGCGGCAAAAACACCGGCAGGTATGCCGATAATCACGCCGACAACCGTTGCAATCGTGGCCAGTTCCAGCGTCGCGGGGAAAAACCGCTTGATGTCTTCCAGAACAGGCTGTCCTGTCATCACCGAGTTGCCGAAATCGCCGCGCAGGATGTCACCCAAGAATATCAGGTATTGCTGCCAGATCGGCTTGTCGAGGCCGAGCTGCAGGAACATCGCGTCATAGACTTCCTTCGACGCTCTGTCTCCGACAATGGCGACAACAGGGTCATTGGGCATGATACGCCCTATGACGAAGGTGACAGCGGTCAACCCGATGAAAGTCAGGGCCAACATGAGAATGCCGCCGCCGATTTTTCGGGCGACATTCAGATAGGGTTTGAAATCCACCGCAGGGCGCGGGGTCGCGGCGCTGTCAGTCATTCAAAAGCGCCTTTTGAAACTGGGTCCAGAGCCTCTGTCGCCCGGTGTTTCCCGGCACGGTGCGTCTTAGCTGCACGGGTTTGGAATGAAGACGAATAGATGGTGGAGTGACAAGCAAGTCGGCCGATCCTTGAACAAGTAAAATCGCGCTCCCATGCTGCAAAAAACGCGGGAGCGCGCATCTCAAATCGTCGATGGTCCGCACATCTTTTGTCAGGTGCACGGAACCATCAGACCAGATCTTACTTGGTCACTGTTTTGTAGTACGCCTGATCAGAGGTCACGCCATTGACGAAGCCTTTGACCTTTGCACGCTGGCCAAATGTGCCGATTGCCTGGAACATGATGGTGAACGGAGAATCCTCCTGAACCATCTTCTGCAGCTTGGCATAGGTGGCTTCGCGCTTGGCCGGATCGGATTCGGCCGCGGCCTGATCGGTCAATTCGGTCAAACCTTCAGCAGGCCAGGCGTTTCGCCATGTCAGCTTGCCGGTCAGCTTGGCTTCGAAGTCGTTGTTCGGGTTGTGAGCAAATGCATCGGCATTGGAATGCGGATCAGAGTAATCCGGGCCCCAGCGCGCAACGATCAACTCATGTTTGCGTGCACGGTATTTCGGCCAGAGCGTTGCACCGTCGGACAAGATGATTTCCGAGTCGATGCCGAGTTCCTTCAGGCTTGCCTGAACGCTTTGGGCGACTTCCGTGAACGGTGATTTGTTCAGCGTGTCGATGGTGATCTTGGTATCGGCATCAAGACCAGCATCCGCAATCAGCGCCTTTGCCTTGTCCATGTTCTGGCTGTACGGCGTGTCCGTGGCCGCAGCCCACATGCCTGACGGCCAGAAGTTCTGATGGATCTTGTACTGTCCATCGAGGAACGATCCGACCATGCCGTCATAATCGACCATGTATTTCAGCGCCTCACGAACTTCCGGTTTCGACAGAACCGGATGCTCCATGTTGGACGCCAGATACATCAGATAACCCTTGGGGTAGCTCTCGGCAGAAACATCGTCATTGCCGGCAAGTCCCTTGAGCTGGTCAGCTGTCAATTCCATCGCTGCGTCAACGTCACCCTTTTCAAGCAGGAGGCGTTGCGCGGAAGGCTCCGCCACGTGGCGAATGACGACGCGGTTCATCGCAGGTTTGCCCTGCCGATAGTCGTCAAAGGCTTCCAGCATGACGACTTCGTTGGCTTTCCAGTTCTTCAACATGAAAGGACCGGACCCAGCGGAATTGTCTTTCAGCCATGCATAGCCCATGTCACCGTCGACTTCGTGTTTCTGGACCTCTTTCATGTCGACAATGGAAGCGACGCTGGAGGACAACAGGTTCAGCACGAGCGCGGGTGACAAATCAGCGAGAATGTTGATCTCAACGGTACCATCATCGACGGCAACGACTGCCTCGTCGACATTGTCTGCAGTCCATCCGATCTGTTTGATGATGAAGGCCGGCGTCTTGTCCAGCTTCACGGCCCGGCTCAGCGAATAGGCAACATCAGCCGCGGTGACAGGGTTGCCCGAATGGAACGTCAGGCCCGGGCGCAGCTTGACGGTGATTTTCTTGCCGTCTTCGGAAAATTCATAGGATTCTGCAATGCCGCCAACAAGTTTTGTCAGGTCATCCGGCTCGAACAGAAACAGTCGCTCATAGATGTTTGCGACAATCCGGCTGCCGGTGAATTCAAAGCATTCGGCGGGATCAAGCGTAATCGCATCTGCGGTGTTGCGGGCAATCACAAACGTGTCTGCTGGCGTTTCTGCAATTGCCGGAAAGGCAACTGAAGTCGCCAGGATTGCGGCAAGTGACAGGCCTTTCAATGGAGCTGTAAATTTCACGATCATTCCCCCTCTGGAACAATTCGAATGGGTCGGAGCCGGTATAAACCGGCGGGATCGTGTGCGGTGTCGCTTCGTTGAATGAGCAAGTTATCCGCACCTGAAGCAAAAGCTTATATCGATTGCTTGAATTCAACCAACAGCCTTGTTATGCAAATTTTGCATAGTTTCACGTACTGCTTATTTATTCGGCAGTGTCTCAGAAGGAAAAACGAGGTGGACACCAATTGGCTGGCCGACTTTCTGGTTCTGAGCAAACGCGGAAACTTCTCCCAGGCAGCCGACGAGCGCAACATCACCCAATCCGCCTTCAGCAGACGGATCAAAGCCCTCGAAACCTGGCTTGGCACGGAACTTTTCGACCGAAGCAGCTACCCTGTTTCGCTCACCCCAGAAGGTGAAATCTTTCACGCTTCGGCACAAAATGTACTGCGGGAACTGGAACTCAACCGCGTTGAATTCCAAAGACGAAATTCCGCGACAACACCGGACATTCGCCTTGCGGCCTCAACGTCGCTGGCGCTCAGCTTCGTGCCGGAGTGGCTTCATCAAATCAAGCAGGGCTGTGGTTCGTTTTCCGTTTCAATAGACAGCTACGATTTCTATGAAATGGTGGAATTGCTCGGTGATCGAAAGATGGATCTGCTGGTGCTCTATTTTAAGCCAGAGGTCCCGGCATTTTTTGAGCATCAGGAATTCGATTCAATCAAACTCGGCGATGACACTATGCATCTTTGTACTGCCGTTGATGCAAAGGGACGTCCCGCCTTCGACGTCGACAAGCCGCCAAGCACCGGTCTTGAATATATTGGCTACGGCCAAACCGGTTACTTCTCCAAAGTCGAAGACCTTCTGTTTTCATCGATGACCGCGCAGGATCCGGACTTCGTGTGCACCTCGCAAAGCGGCACGTGCGAGTTCATGAAACGGCTTGCCCACCTCGACCAGAAGATGCTTTGGCTGCCTGCCTGCAGCGCTTATGAAGACGTTCAGGCAGGGAGGCTGGCATTGGCAGGGGAAGGTCGATACGACACCAACCTGGAAATTTGGGTCTTCAAGAAACGCGACGCACCCTCTCCGCTCGTGCAGAAAATCTGGTCGCATTTGAAATCAAATCCCTGTACCGGCCATCTTGAAAATTACCGGTTGAGCTGACACAGGCACAGTCCACTCAGATTTCACTAATGGACTATTGTTGTTGTTCGGCACACTTCGCTCGAGCTATTGCCCAGCTATCTTCCAATTGAACGCACAGTGCTGGCGCCGCCATCAACGGCAAGAACTTGACCATTGACGAAGCTTGCCTCATCGGAGGCAAGCATTGCGGCAACAGCCGCGACTTCTTCCAGATACGCGACCCTGTCACTGGGTGTCGCGGCAATCCAACCATCACGTGACTTCGGATCGGGCATCATGCCGCCATCCACAGCGCCTGGTGCCAATACGTTGACGCGAATACGATGTTTGGCAAGTTCTGCGGCCATCACGCGCGCCAATGACGCAACCGCGCCCTTCGAAGCGGCATAGGCGCTTCGCCCCGTCACGCCGATCTGTCCATGGATTGACGTAATGAAGACGATCCTCCCGCCGTTTTCCATCATGTGGATGCTGGCCTGTTGCGCCACTCGAAACGCACCGAGCAGATTGGTGTTGAGGTGGCATTCGAAATCTTCTTCAGTGAGATCACTGAACCTTGCCGCCCTGATCATGCCAGCGGCATGGACCAGGACATCCAAACCGCCCATGTGCTCGACAGCGTGTCTGATCGCGCGATCAACCGATGGCCTTTGGGTAACATCGACCTTGACGAACTCAGCCATGCATGTGGCCGGAGCGTGTTGGTCCAGACAAACGACTTGGTCGCCTCGTTCACACAAGGATCGCACAATGGCACTGCCGAGCGCACCGGAACCGCCGGTCACAATGGATCTTAAAGGTCTGAAACTAGGCATCCCGATCATGCATCAGTTTGAACCACTCCTGCCCACCGCAAATTTGCCTGCATATAAATCATATTATGATTAAATATCGCATATTATTGAATTGTTGCAATGGTCAAACCCGTATCCTAGGCTGACGATACAGTTTGATTGGTTGGATGTGGGAGGTAAGTGAAAGTGCAAAAACAAGGCTCAGTCATTGCTGCCCTGTCCAATCAGTTACGTCTCGACATCTCTCTCGGGGTAATACAGCCTGGCGTAAAACTGAACATTGAAGGGCTGAAGCGAACCTACTCAGTGTCGCATCCATCAGTCCGCGAAGCATTGTCTCTTCTCGTTGGTGAGGGATATGTAAGCTTCGAAGAATCCAAGGGCTTTCGCGTTCTGAATCCCTCGCGAGACGAGCTCCAGGACAGTATCCGGGTCAGGGCCGAACTCGAAGTCTTGGCGCTGGAGTGGGCCATAAAGCGGTCGACCGTGGACTGGCGCTCTGAAGTCGTTGCCACCCACTACGCTTTGTCTGAAGTTGAGCGACAAATGCCGACCGATCCCATAAATGCGGCTCTGGAGTGGGATGAACGCAACAAGACCTTTCACATGGCCATCGCTGGCAATTGTGGTTCACCGAAACTGATTGAGCTGATCTCTGTGCAATATGATCAAAGCCGTCGCTACAGGTTGATGGCACATGCCAATGATCGCAGCGAAGTGTCGAGACGTCGCTGGGTTGAAAAAAGCGCGAATGAGCATAACGAACTGAAAGACGCTGTTTTGTCCGGGGACACAAAGACCGGCCAGAACCTCTTGCGTGGCCACATCACCAAAGCAGCTCTTCATGTGATCTCAGACGCCCGATTGGCGGATGAAGCCTGAGCGAAGCAAGGCCAGCAGACGTCGCACTCAAGTCAGCTGGCCAAGCCTGCAATTTTTCACGCCAACAAGCGAATAAAGAAGATGCCAAGCCCCGCAACCAGCAGGATTGCTCTGATCGCAATGTTGAATTTTGAGATAATCGCGAAGGACAAACACCCAAGGCCGATGCCCATTTGAACCAGTGCGCCCAGTGCGCCGCCCATATTCAGCTTCAAGGCAATGATCTCGGGGTTTGCGATCATTCCAAGAGGAATGAAATAGAGGCCGATACCCAAGGCCATCGCGCAGGCTGCAACCTTCAGCCAGTTTTCGCCGATCATCCCGGACGCAATGAAGACCGCGCCACAAACAGGTGGTGTGATGGTCGACAAGAGCGCAAACCAGAAGACAAAAAGGTGGGCTTGCAACGGTTCAAGCCCGAGATCGATCAGTGCGGGTCCGGCAACTGAAACACAAATGACATAGGCGGCGGTCGTCGGCACTTCCATGCCCAGAAGCAGGCACGCAAGGGCAGTCAGCAAAAGCGACGGCCACAAAAGCCCGCCGGAACCTGACACGATGAAGGAGGTGAGCTTTACGCCAAGCCCGGTGATACCAAGCACACCGATGACGATGGCAGCGCAAATGATAATGGAGCCGATCATGGCGATTTGTCGGCCCGCATTGATACAGGCATTGCCAAGCCGTTCTGTGCCCAGTTTGAGATCGAGCCCGGTCTTCCCGTTGAAGAGAAGAGCAAACAAACCTGCGAAAATCGCGAGGGCAGCCGAATATTGCGGCGTGAATTTCAGGGCGAACATCGAAATCAGCAACACGGCAAAAGGCACGGCGAAGAAACACGACGTGATGAAGATGTCACGCCGACTGGGGCGTTCATCATCCGGGATGCCCTTCAGATCGTAGCGCGTGGCATAGGCGTCGATGCCGACCCACACGGCAAAGAAGAAGAGGAGCGCGGGCAAGAGCGCCGCAAACATGATGTCGGTGTATGGCACACCGGTCAGCTCAACCATCACAAATGCGCCCGCTCCCATGAGCGGAGGCATTATTTGGCCACCTGAAGAAGCTACGGCCTCGACGGCGGCTGCCAGTCGCTTCGGATAGCCCAGCTTAGTCATCGCCGGCAAAGTGACGGCACCGGTTGAAGCGACATTTGCCGACGCTGATCCGGAAATTGATCCAAAAAGTGCCGAAGACAGTACCGACACCTTAGCAGCACCACCTTTCAGACGTCCGGCGGCACCAGCTGCAAGGTTCATGAACCCCTGCCCGGCTTCGCCGGCATTCAGAACCGCACCGAAAATCACAAAAACCGAAACAACGCCAACGGAAACGCCGGTAAGACTGCCCCAAAGCCCGCCTTCGGCGATGGTGAGCGTGCCGAGGAAACTCGGCAGAGGTGTGCCGGAATGGCCAAACTGTCCGGGTATGTGATTGCCAAAAAGACCATAGGCAAGCATCAGTGCGGCAACCGTTGGCAATGGCCAGCCGATCATGCGTCGTGCCGCCTCAAGCACGAGGCCAAGCAGAAGGAAAGCCATGATTTTCTGACCGGTTCCTTCAAGGAAGCCGTATTGGTTTTTCAGATCCTGATGATTCAATGCGATCCAGACACAACACCCGATGCCCAGGACGGTCAGAACGGCTCCCAAGGAGACTTCAAATCTTGACTGGGCGGAATAAAGAAACACCCACGGCAGGATCAAAGCCAGGTGCAGTGGCCTGGCGACGAGATTTGGCACCAGGCCATAGAAAATCAGGCCCAGGTGAGCAACAATCATCAACAGTCCGAGTGCAGCCCAGACGAGGTGTGAACGAGTATATGTCATGAGAGGATGTGCTTCGAAGCCACGCCCGGCAAGGAGACCGGGCGCGCTGTTTCACTTAACGATGGGCGTCGGTCAACGGTGCACCGACCTCTTCGTAGTAGCGAATGGCACCAGGATGAATTGCCGTGGTGATGTTTGAGATCATGTCCGGGCTGATGCCATTCCACCACGCTGCCGCACTGCCCAATTCGCTCTTCTGTTCCCAGAAGGTCTTTGTGAGGAGATAGGCGGTATCGTCGCTCATCGCGGTGGTTGTGTAGGCAACAACAGGCAAGGACGTTGTTGAAATATCCGCATCCTGACCGGCGTAAGTTCCAGCCGGTATGGTCAAAGGCGTTCGCTTGGTTGCTGCGACCTGTTCGTCGCTCAATGACAGAACACGCACGCCGGTTGAAGCGGCTGCCTCAATCACATTGGGAGCCGGGTAAGAGCCGGCGGTCACAAACCCGTCAATTTGCCCGTTTTTCAAAGCCGAAACTGCATTGGAAAGCTCGGAATCTGCAAGCGTGACTTTGCCTTCAAGGCCAAAGAGACCGAGGTATTTTTCACCTTCACGCGCGCCAAAAGACCCGCTCCCGAGCAGGATTGTCTTTCCTTCCAGGTCTTCAAAGGTCTCAACGCCGCTATCAGCCGACATGACAAAATGCATGGTCAGAGACGGAATTGGGAAGAGAGCGCGGATAGTGTCAAACGACGGGTCGCCCTTCCCCTCGAACATGGCTTTGCCGCCTTGTGCGAGACCGACCAGAGCTGGGGGTGTGGTGAACACATAGTCGCCACCGCGCGCACGAACCTCCATGACATTTTGAACAGAGCCCTGGCTCTCTTCAACTGTCACGACAACTCCACCATCGGTACCCGCTTGCATCGCCTCCGCGATCTGAACGCCCATCTGGTAATAGGATGAAGTGGTTTTCGCGGACTTGTAGGTAATACGTTCTTGTGCAGACACCGACGTTGCAAGCGTTGCGGCAACGGATACCAATGCCAACGACTTTAGCAGGTTCTTCATTGTTCTCCCTCCCAGAGAATTTCAGTGGCCAATTATTGTTGATGTTCCTGACTGCAACAAAGCATCATATGAGATAGATATCAATCATAATATGAAATTGACTACAGCCCGTCAGAATCTTCAATATACATCATAAGTGAAACAGCAGTTGCAGCATTCTATTAGGGTCGAGTACGGGATTTGACACCAACAAACCACGCATAAGCAGCAAAGTCTCGTTTGATACATTCGGACATGCCAACAGTCTGAACTCAGGCTCTTCCGGAAGACTGCTTGCCCAGCACTCGCGGTGCAGATCAAAGAACCTGCCTCAGATCCGGCTCCTGACCGGTCGTATGAAAGATCTCTGCCGAGTCGACACAATTGCATTGGGCGCTCTCTCTGAAACAGTCGATCAACCGAGTGTTTTGCGCGTATTTACGGCAGAATGACCATGCATCGAAAACCTGAGGACTGACGGCATTAGTCCCTTTGCCATTTCACCTTGCTGCGGCCTCCAGTTTCCGGCGTCCGTCTTTCAGAGCGACGACAAATGTCGCCACGATGATCAAGGCTGCAGCGGCATAAAATGCCGGAGCAGGCAGGATATCGAAGAACAGTGCGTCCGCGATGACGGCAAAAACAAGTGACAGGTATTCAAACGCGGCCAGCTTGGAAACCTCGCTGTATTGATAGCTGAGGGTCATCATGATGTGCGCAATACCACCTGCAAATCCCGTACAAACCAAAAGCCCAAGCTGGTTCCAGGTCGGAGTTGTCCACCCCAGTGGCAGGGTTGCAAGACCGGCAATGGTGCAGGTCAGCGCAAAATAGAATGCGATCGCACCTGCGTTTTCAGTCAACGCCAGACTTCTGATTTGAACCTTTGCGCCAGCTGTCAGCACCGCCATTGCCAAGGCAAGGCCGACGCCGAGCAGATAAGCGTTGTCCAGGTCGGCAGCAGAAGCCGTTGGAAGAACGAGAACAAGCACTCCGACAAAGCCGAACAGAACGCCGAACCAGCGCACACTGCTGACAACCTCGCGAAGGAAAATTGCAGCCAGAACTACCGCGAGGACAGGTGCCAGATAGCCGATGATCGAAGCGTGGGACAAAGGCAGATATTTCAGACTGGCAAAGCTTGCGAACATCGCAAGACAGCCCAGAACGCAACGTGCGACATGGCTTCCCGGACGCCTGGTTTTAAGGCCTGACGGGAATTCCCGTGTCCACATCAAAAACAGGACCAAAGGGATCAACGCAAATGCACTGCGGAAAAAAACGACCTGACCAACCGGAACAGCGTCAGAAAGCCATTTGATGAAGAGCACCATAAGCGTGAAAAACACGGTTGCTCCAACCCGCAGGCCAATTCCCTTGAAATCCATGGTCATGGCTAGTCCGCTGCGACCCCGTTGCTGCCCAGGAGGTCACGCAACCGGTCCCCGGTTAAATTGATGGAAAGAACGGCGACGAGGATCGCAAGTCCCGGAAAGATCATCAGATACGGAGCCGTTTGCATGTAGGCCTTGCCATCCAGCAACATTGCCCCCCATTCCGCATTCGGAGGCTGAACTCCAAATCCCAGGAAACTCAGTCCGGAAATGGACAAAATGGTTCTGGACCAGGCATTGGTCCAAAGCACCAGC
The DNA here is from genome assembly GCF_026191725.2 of Roseibium porphyridii. Lineage (NCBI taxonomy): Bacteria > Pseudomonadati > Pseudomonadota > Alphaproteobacteria > Hyphomicrobiales > Stappiaceae > Roseibium > Roseibium porphyridii. The sequence continues at coordinate 2,444,195 of NZ_CP120863.1, read as the reverse complement.
AGACTTGGCCCGATATTCGGCAAGATGTGACGCCATAGAATTCGGTAGGAAGGCAGTCCGTTCAGCCTGGCCTGCACAACGAAATCTCGGTGCGCCAGATCAACGCTAAGACTGCGTACCAAACGGGCAAACTTCATCCAGCCAACCAATATCAGCGCCAACACCATATTTGTGGTGCTTGGTCCCAGAACACCTGCGATCGTGACCGCTGCTATCAATTCCGGAAACGCAAAAAAACTGTCGGTGACCCGCATCAGTGTCACATCGGCAGCCCGCCCGAAATGACCCGCAACTAGACCGATTGCTGTTCCCACAATCGCGCCGACAATCGTAATGAGAAATGCCAGTCCTATCGACCAGACACCACCATAAAGCAGTCTTGTCGCAACATCTCTTCCAAGCTGATCCGTGCCTAGCCAATGGCTTGTGGACGGTGGTGACAGCCGTTCCAGAAAATTGGGTTCATTCGGAGCGTAGGGCGACAACAAGAAGCCTGCGGCAACGGCAAACAGAAAGATCAGAAGTGAAAGTCCAAGCCGGATGAGAAACCGTTTCAGATCCAGTTCCTGTTTCGACTTTAGAGTGTCCACTGCTTCCAGAAAACCCACATCCGCCTGCACCGTCATGATCGTGCCTCACCGGAAGGAACAGACTGTTGATGGGACCAGATGGAAACTCGCGGGTCCATGATTTCTTGAAGGATTTCAATCATTGAATTGATGAAGACATAAACCAGCGCCGAAAACAGCACCAGGAACAGAACCATAGGGTAGTCGCGAGACAAAACGGATCCCGCCAGAAGCGATCCGATGCCTCCGCGCGCGAATGTCAACTCAACGATGACCGTCCCCTCAAGGAGACTGGCAATATCCAAGCCGATCATGGTGAGCGCCGGAACCGACGCGTGGCGAAGAATGTGTCGCCAGAAGATTTCGGCTTCGCTGACGCCGCGCAGTCGAAGCGTTTCGATGTAGGGAGCAGCTTTTGCTTCAAGAAAAAACGCACGCAGAAGCCGTGTCTGTGATGCAGTGATCCAGAATGCAAGCGTGAGAGCCGGCAGAACCAAATGCGATGGCGATCCGGTTCCGTATGCTGGAAGCCAGTTCAGATGTGCGGCAAACAGCAAGATCAACAACAGACCGAGCCAATAATTCGGCATGGCCGCGCCGATCGATGCCAAAGCAACAGATGCCCTGTCAAACATGCTGCCAGGTCGCCAGACTGCGATCGAACTCAGAGCGAACGCGAAAAACAGCCCAATAACAAGCGCTGTTGCCGTCAGCGAAAGTGTTTCAGCTGCATTGCCGACAAATATGTCCCACACCGGCGTATTTGAAGCAAAGGAGTTCCCGAAGTCCCCTTGGATAAAACGGTAAAGCCATTGAAAGAACTGGACAAAAAAAGGTTCGTTCAGCGAGAATTCTTCGCGGATTCCATCCAGAATTTCTGGCGGAAACCCTTGCACATCCGGGTAGCGAGCATGTGCAATCGCTGAGGCTTTATCGCCGGGCGCAAAATACGTCATGGTAAAAGTGATGAGGCTGACGCCAAACAGAACACACAGCAGCCCTGCAAGACGACGGCCCAGCGCAAGAATGAAGGCGACTACCTTCGATCTGGTATTCAGCATGATATTGCGGCCTTTGATCCAGACACTTTCGCAACGGTTTCCGGCAAACCTCCCAATTCGTGGGCAGCCGCAATCAATTCTCGGCAATAGTCGCTTTCGGGAGCTTGGAAAAACATCTCGGCAGACTGATTGGCCTCAACCTTGCCGCCACGCAAAACAAGCATGTGATCTGCATAAGCTGCAGCGAACCCAAGATCGTGAGTCACAATCACAAAGGTGATGTCAAACCGTGTCTGTATCCGCTTCATTGTCGCGGCGATCTGCTTTTGTACAATGGCATCAAGCGCGCTCAGTGGTTCATCGAAAAAAATCAGGTCCGGGCGAGCAATCAGCGCGCGTGCGAGACACGCCCGCTGTGCCTGACCCATGGAAACCTGTGCAGGACGTCGCTTTGCCATTTCCGCAGGCAGTTCAACATCGGCAAGTGCCGCCGATATGGCCGCCTTGAGTTCCAGGGGCTTCAGCTTTTGAGCAAAAACGCTCTCGCCGATCGAGAGGCCAAGCGGCAACTTCGGATTAAGGGCGGAGAGCGGGTCCTGCATCACCCACCGACTGCCGGGCAATCCCACACGCCCCTTCCAATATTCCTTAAGCGAAATGGAAGGACCATTTTTCGGCCGGAACATAAGGCTGTCGAACGTCGCAGGCATCAGTCCGTTCACGGCACGCAGTAAGCTGCTCTTTCCTGAGCCGCTTTCGCCGACAACACAAAGTGTTTGTCCACGCGGCAGATCGAAGGAGACTTCCTCCAAAATCGATTTACCATGCAGTTGCAATTGCAGTTTTTCGACACGAAGCATTTGACTAATTTATTCGGCGGCGACGGAATCTGCCGCTTTTTGGTGTACGGAAAAGTTCCAGTCGCGATGATTTACCAGCAATTGCCCATACGTTGTTTCTGGCGCACGCAGCAATTCTCGGGTTTCACCGAATTCCACAACCTGACCAGACGTCATGATCGCTGTGCGGTTTGCATGTTGCGCTGCCAACGCCAGATCATGTGTGACAATCAAAAGCGCAACTTCATGCTTGTGGGCATAAGCCATGACTGACCGCAGAACCTGGGCGGCAATCAATGGATCCAATGCCGAAGTAGGCTCATCGAGGATCAGCAAACTCGGTTCACCGAGAAGTGCCATTCCCACCAGCAGACGCTGCTGCATGCCACGGCTCCATTGATGTGGAAACCGGCCATGGAAGGAGCCAAGCCCAAGTTCTCTCAGGAGCTCTTGTTGCGAGGCGGAAAAATCCTTGCTTCCGGTAACGGCACGGGCAGTCTGGCGCCATTGCCACTGGAGGCGTTTGAGCGGGTCAAAACCATGGTCCGGGTTCTGAGGGACATAGGCGATGCCCTTCGGCTTTCCGGTGCGGCCTGCGGACCCGAATTCCCTCGTTACTCCATCAAAGGTCAAGAACCCACCAACTGGTTCCGCCGGGCGTCGCAACCCCATCAGGCAACGCAAAAGTGTTGATTTACCGGCTCCCGAACCTCCGACAATTGCGACGCATTCGCCCTTTTCGACATCGAAACTCACATCATCAAGCACCACCTGCCGACCGATACGGGCCGACAGGTTCTGCACTTTCAGAAGGTTTTTTGCTTCAGTCTGCAAGTGTGAGATCCGGGGTAACGAGGTAAGTCTCGGCTGGGTGGATCTTGTATCCTTCCACTTTTCCGTTTCCGACTGAAACCTGAGTTTTATGAAACACCGGGATCAACGGCAGGTCTTCGTTGATGATTTCCTGAATGCGGTCGTAATACCCTTTGCGCACTTCGTCGTCGAAGCTCTCCCGGCCCTTTTTGAGAAGCTCATCAAGCTCTGAGTTGGAGTAGCCGGAAAAATTGTATCCAACCCCTGATTCAACAAGCGTACTTGGGAAATAGTTTGGATCGCCGAGCGGTGCGGTCCCCCAGGCTTGAAGGTGCATTTGAATTTCACCTGCCTTGAGTGCCTCGTTGTTGGCGTCATATTCAGCCATGGAAATCTCGGACTTGATCCCGATCTGCTGCAACAGGGCCTGGGCAATTTCCAGCGTCGGACGCAGGGCAGCACGGCCCTCGTAGGAGCGAATTTTCAGGGAAATCTCGGCGCCATCCAATTCGCGGTTTCCGTCGCCATTGGTATCCTTGATGCCAGCCTCGTCCAGCAGGGTCGCAGCTTCTTCAGGGGCATAGGGCAGTGAAAGATTGGTGTTTGCCCAAGATGCCATGGACGCGGGAAAAATACTGTTGGCCACTTCTCCACCGACACCGCTCAACGAGGCAGCAACGATCGTTTCACGGTCGAGACCAAGTGAAATCGCCTTGCGAAGGGCATCATTGGAAAGTGGACCATCGGCGGTCCGGACCTGAAAGAAGAACAGCCGGGTGGTCGGGTTGGAAAATAGCTGCCCCTCCCCCTTCTCTTTCAATTTGGCAAAGTCAGGCTCAGGGTAATTGGTTACAAGATCCACGTCTCCGGCTTGCAGGGCGAGTGCTGCAACAGAGGGATCAGACAGAGCGTCCATAACGATGGTGTCGAGCTTAGGCTCTCCGCCCCAATAGTCTGTAAACTTCCTGGTCTGATAGGATTTTTCCGTTTCGGCAGAAACAAAAACAAATGGACCGGTGCCAATCAACGGCAACTCATCAGTGCCTTCTTTCATCACGGCAGCTGAAGGTTCAGTCAGCGACCACAGGAATGCGGAATTTGGAGACTTGGTCTTGAACACCAATGTGTTCTCGTTCTCCACCGTAATGGTTTCCAGCCCAAGCAATTTTGACAAGCGCGGATTGTGGCCCGGGTGACCCTCCACATCCATTTTTTCAAACGACGCTTTGACATCGCTTGCTGTCATAGGCGTGCCATCGTGAAACTTCACGTCGGTTCGAAGTGTCAGTTTCCACTCTGTTGGGGAAACGTTTTCGAAGCTCTCGGCAAGCCTTGGCTGCATGGTCATGTCATGCGCCAGGCCAATCAGCGTTTCGGAAACACCAGCGCGATTGCTGAGCCATCCGTTTTGACGGGCTCTGGGGTCCGGCACGGTGCTCTTTGGGCCGAAAGGCACAGCAATACGCAGGTTTTTGTCGGCCGCAAGAGCTGTTTGAGCAGGTGTTGCAACGGCCATCGCTGCGACGGCTCCCATGCCCACAAAGGCTGCAATTGCAAGTTTGTTTTTCCGCTTTGGCAAGATCGACTCCAGAATAAAACATGACTGACGGATGCCACAATGCGTATCCGTTATAACATTACATTGCAAAGAAAAATTTCGGGAAATTTTGATCTCTTCGGGTTATCAAAAGTACGAGCATTCTAGCCGTGCATCTCGGCCCGGAACCAGTTCCTCCAAATGAACAGAACACCATTCGCGAGAGATCACGCACAATGACAAAACCATCGATCAGCTCAACCACAAAAGACGACGTTCCGGCACTGCAATTGGTGCTGGACCAGACCGAGCTGTTTCCAAGTGAAATGCTCCCGGAGATGCTTGGCCCTTCACTGGCGGGAGACACGGAAGCCTTTTGGCTCACATGTCACCTTGACGGAAAGCCTGTGGGTTTTTGCTTCACGGTTCCAGAAGAACTGGCAGATGGAACCTGGAACATGCTGGCACTCGCTGTTCGTCCGGACTTGCAGGGCAAGGGATTGGGAACAGCACTTGTCAGGGCCGCTGAAAGTCATCTCAAAGGCAAAGGTCAACGCATCCTGGTGGTCGAAACGTCAGGGACAGATGACTTCGCAGCCACCCGGAAATTTTATGTTCAAAATGGCTACGACAAAGAAGCACGCATCCGCGACTTCTGGGCACCGGGAGACGACAAGGTGGTATACAGGAAAGCGCTCTGACACAGGCTGACCCTTTCATCACGCACTCCTTAAAGGACTTTTTGAGTTCCCTCTGCCGAAGGTACATGATCCAGAGGCGTCATCACTTGCTAAAGCCATGTGACGCCGAACTTGAAGCAACTGCCTTGGTTGTCTTCAGTTCGGACGCCAGCTTGGAACAGGCCTCAGGTCTGTTCCGCGTAGTAGCTTTCAATCAATTCGACTTCGTTTCGACAGCCCATGATCACCGAAATGCGCTGATGATGGGATTGAGGCTGAACACCCAGAATACGTTCTCTGCCGGTAGATGCGCGTCCCCCGGCCTGCTCGACAATGAAACTCATGGGATTGGCTTCATACAATAGCCTGAGCTTGCCGCCTGTTTGTTCGTTTTCAGCGTCAACGGGATAAAGAAAGACCCCGCCCCGGGTAAGGATCCTGTGGATTTCAGCCACCATCGAGGCTGTCCAACGCATGTTGAACGACTTTTGTCTCGGGCCATTTTCACCCTTGATACATTCCTCGACATATCGCCGGATTGTCTCGTCCCAATGACGCCAACGGGATGCATTGATGGCAAATTCCTCGGTCGAGTCTGGCAGACACATATCCGGGAAGGTCAAGAGAAACTCACCCGTTCCCATCTTGTGCGTGAACCCCTGGACACCCTTGCCGGTCGAAAACACGAGCGATGTGGAAGGGCCGTAGAGCGAGTATCCGGCAAAGACCTGTTTTGTACCCTTCAGCAGAACCACTTCGTTCGTCAGCGTTTCTATGTCCTGCTCAAGCTCGACAACCGAAAATATGGAACCGACGGAGAGGTTCACATTCAGGTTCGAGGAACCGTCAAGCGGGTCGAAATAAACCAGATAGTCTCCGGCCTTGGGAGTTTCCTTCAGCCAGATTACATCGTCCATTTCTTCTGACACGAGGGCCGCAACACGCTGACAATTCGAGCAATGACTGAGGAACACGTCATTTGCGATGACATCCAGCTGTTTCTGGGTTTCGCCTTGAATGTTGGATGTTTCGGTTGCGCCCAGGATGTCGAGAAACGGGCCATTGCGGATTTGGTGCGATATTATCCGGCACGACGTTGCAATATCCTCGACAAGTAGCGTCAGGTCCTGATCGAGCCCATGTTCCTTCTGCATTTGAAGAAGATATTTGCGAAGTGTCGTGTGTTCCAATGTCATGGACTGCCCAGTTCTGAAGTGCAATTTTCATCGAACGGCCACCTTTTTAAAGGGCGGTCCGGTCCTCTCGGGCGGAGCATAGCAGCAGCGTCCCTTCGCGCCAGCCGGAATTGCTTCAATCAAAGGTCGCCAATCTCAGGATCAACAGGTCTCCCACACATACCTTCCAGGTCAGTCAAAACGCAACGTGTCCGATTGCTCCTTTCCACCACCCGGGATAGGCTGCGCGCTCGAGAGAGGACGTAACTGGTGCTAATCATTGACGAGCTGAAGACATCTCTGATTGGCCCAATCAACCTTGTGCTGGAAGATGGGAGCTGCACCGCCATTTCCGGTCCTTCCGGTGCCGGAAAGTCTCTGTTTTTGAGGGCACTGGCCGATCTGGATGAAAGCAGCGGAACAATCACGCTGAATGGCAGAGATCGTGAACGATTTTCTGCACCCGATTGGCGACGCAAAGTGGCGTATGTACCCGCGGAGAGCGGCTGGTGGTCGGAACGCGTAGCAGATCATTTTCAACCCACCCCAGAACTTGTCAAACAACTTGCTGCCGTCGGCCTGGAAGAAGCTTCAGGCTGGGAGGTCTCCAGGCTGTCGACGGGTGAACGTCAACGTCTGGCACTTGTTCGCGCCTTGCAGATTGACCCGGAAATCCTCCTGCTTGACGAACCAACATCCGCCCTCGATCCGCCGTCGGTTGCCAAGGTGGAACTGCTCCTAAAAGAGAGGGTCGCAGCTGGACGCACCATCTTGCTCGTTACGCACGACCCCGAGCAATCGATCCGTCTAAAGGCTGACTGCGTTCATATGGAGGGCGGAAGATTGTTGAAACGTGACCTCCACGAGGAGGCCTCATGAACACTTATCAGGTTCTATCCTATTGGGATCTCGTGGCCGCCTCGGTGTTCCTGCTGCTGAATGCCATCCTTTCCATACTCCTCGACCTGGGTCTGACCCGGACCCTGCTGGTCTCGGCGCTGCGCATGACCGTGCAGTTGATTCTGGTCGGGCTGGTGTTGAAGCTGATCTTCTTTGCCGGGTCGTTGTACTGGACAATGCTGGTGGCGGCTGTCATGGGCGTCTTTGCAGGGCGCGAGATATGGGTCCGCCAGGATCGTCGCCTCAAGGGTCTTTGGGGCCCAGGCCTTGGGGCAGGTGCAATGCTGATATCCGGAGCACTTGTTACACTTTACGGTCTTGCCGGGCAGATCCGTCCTGACCCCGTCTGGCAACCCCAATATGCGCTCCCTCTTTTCGGAATGATCCTCGGAAACACGATGACAGGCGTCAGCCTTGGTCTTGATACGCTTCATACAGCACTGGCCAAAGGCAAGCGTGAAGTTGAGGCGCAGCTTCTCCTCGGTCGCAGCCGCTGGGAAGCGACACGCCCTTTCGCCAGGCAGGCACTTCGGTCAGGTTTCACGCCGATTATCAACGCAATGGCGGCGACGGGCGTTGTGTCCCTTCCCGGAATGATGACAGGTCAGATCCTTTCGGGTGTCGATCCGCAAGAAGCGGTAAAGTACCAGCTCCTGGTCATGTTCTTGTTGGGAGGGGCAACCGGTCTCGGCGTACTCGGGGCTACATATGGCAGTATTTGGCGGCTGACCGACACACGGCACAGGCTTAGGCTCGACCGACTAAGCGGAGGAACATCATGATTGAACTCTTCGGAGCAGACTATTCCGTTTATGTCCGTTCTGCACGGTTGGCGCTGGAGGAAAAGGGCCTGTCCTACGACCTGACACCCATCGATATCTTTGCCTCCGAGGGGCCATCGTCGGAGTATCAGTCACTGCACCCGTTCGGTAAAATCCCGTTGTTGAAGGACGGTGATTTTCATCTCTATGAGACAACGGCCATCCTGCGTTATGTGGACGAGGCTTTCGATGGCCCTACCCTTCAGCCTGCGACCCCGAAGCTCCGCGCCGGGATGACACAGATCCTGTCTATCCTGGATGCATATGCTTATCGGACGCTGGTCTGGGACATTTACGTGGAACGGGTGGTCAAGACACGCGATGGAGCCCCTGCCGACGAGGTCAAAATCGCGTCGGCGCTTGGTCCGGCCAGAACCGTGCTGGCCGCCCTTGAAACGCTTATTGAGGGCGAACCGTTCCTTCTTGGTGAGCTCCCCAGTCTCGCCGATTGTCATGCAGCGCCAATGCTATCCCTGTTCGAGATCGCAGAAGAAGGAGACTTGCTGCTCAAAAGCACTCCTCGACTGGCGGCCTGGCTATCCTTCTTCAAATCCAGAGCGAGTTTTCAGGCAACAGCTCCTGTTCGGACAGATTGACCAAGGCGGTTGCAAGCACTGTTCCCGGTCTTTCTGCTGCCCGAACCATTGATCTCAAGTCGATTGAGACAGAGCGAAATCAAGGGCAGCCCTGACATGAAGCACGGTCGTATCAAAGGCCGGAATGGAGAAGTCTTCTGGTCTTACGAGTAGTCCGATTTCCGTGCAGCCGAATATGACCGCGTCAGCTCCGCCGCCGACCTCCTTTTCAACGATATCCAAAAAGGTTTGTTTGGAATCGGCCCAGACTTCTCCCCGGCAAAGTTCCTCATAGATAATCCGGTGAACCTCAGCCCTGTCGTTCGGTTCGGGAATGCGCACTTCGATGCCGTGGCGCTCTCGCAGATGGCCCTTGTAAAAGTCTTGTTCCATCGTGTAACCGGTTGCCAGTAGAAGCGGTGTCCGGCACTCCGCTTCAGTTATGGCCGGGGCTGTTGCATCTGCAATGTGAATAAGCGGCACAGCGCTCGCAGCCTGAACATCATCGGCCATTTTGTGCATTGTGTTGGTGCAGATCACCAGGCACTCCGCGCCACCTCTTTCAAGCCGTTCCGCCGCCGCGATCATCATTTGTGTCGCCAGCTGCCAATCGCCCCTCGCTTGTGCGGCTTCAATCTCTGCAAAATCGAACGACCACAGCAGGCACTCCGCAGAATGCAGGCCACCCAGCCGTTCTCGCGTCAGGCGATTGAGCAACTGATAATAGATGGATGTGCTTTCCCAGCTCATTCCACCGAGCAAACCGATGGTTTTCATGGTAGCGTCTCGCCTGCTTTCTAATCTTCTGGATAGACGGAGACTGCCGTGCTTGAATCAATTTCTCAAGAAATCTCTTTTTTCAAACTAAAGCAATTGGTTACGAAGATTTCTGCAAGTCTTGTTCTTCTCGTTTGCCTTGGTATCCAAGCAGGAGCCCAGTCCGTCTACGAGCCTGCCCGGGGCACTCCGGAACGCGGCGATATTCTCAATGCGGTACGCCCGATGCTGGAGGCACGGGTCGGGCCACCTGTCGAGTTTGTGGTCGACTGGATGCGCGCCGGCAACGGATGGGCATTTGTCCAGGTCAGCCCGCAAAGACCGGGTGGAGGCACCATTGATCTGAGAAGCACCACATATGCGCAGCAGGCCGAATATATGGACGGACTTGCCACATTCGCGCTACTCCGTTTTCAGTACAACCGTTGGAATCTGATTGACTTTGTCGTCGGCCCAACTGACGTGTTCTGGCACGGCGATCCACTCTATGGCCGCCTCCCCCAAGGGCTGGTTCCCTACTGAGCAGGATCCTTGTCCTGCCCGGCTTCATCTTTTGAAAAAAGCTCAGGCTCCGGCTCTGTACGCGCATCCTCGCCTGCCGCAAAGACGCCAGCTTGCTGGAGCTCTTCTTCGGCAAGTTCTCCCAGAACCTTTTTGCCCGCCAGTGCCCGTTCCCGCGCTTCGTCCATGATCTTCTTGGCAAGCGCTTCATCCCGGTCCATGAGCTGCCTCAGCGCTTCAGCTTCCAGTACAAGAAGCTGACAGTCGCTGTAGGCTGATACCGTTGCCGTCCGCCGGGTCTGATTGATAAGAGCGAGTTCGCCGAAGAAGCTTCCTTCACCGAGGTAAACCGTATCGTGGGGCAGCTTGATTTCAACCTCTCCATCAGAAATGAAATACATCCTGTCGGCGACGTCGCCCCGATCGGCAATTGTCATGCCCTTGCGCACGCTTTGTGCCTGAAGAAGCTTGGAAACTTCCGCAATTTCCGTCGCCTTGAGGTCTTCAAACAGGGGCACACGCGCCACCATGGACCAGGTGACGACGAAATCCCGGCTGTGTATTTCCCTCGCAAATGCTGAGGCGATGATGCCCACCGGCAAGGCAATGAGACCATAACCAAGCAGCATGACGAAGCTGCCGACCATCTTTCCTAGATTGCTGACAGGCACAACATCGCCATAGCCAACCGTGGTGACGGTGGTGATGGCCCAATACATGCCATGAAGGATGCTGCGAAACTTCTCTGGCTGATCATCGTGTTCGATCAGGTACATGGTGGTCGCCGCAAGCAGGATAACCCCCATAATGATCATGGTCGAACCGAGCAATGCCCGACGCTCATTGGCCACGGCAGAAATTAGCGATCTGAGTGCGGGCGAATAGCGCGCCAGTTTCAGGAACCGGAGCAGACGCAAAATGATGACAACCACCACCGCCTGGTTGGGCAAGAACAGCACAAACAAAAGCGGCAGTGCACCAATCAGATCAACCAGCGCATCGGGGTGAACCGCATAGCGAAGGCGCGCACGGATCGGCCCGTAACGGCGCAGCGGCGGATGCAGATCGGCAACATAGAGACGCAAGATATATTCGACCAGGAAGATAAAGCCGCTTCCGAGTTGGAGAAACCGCAGATGTTCCCCGAAACCGAGCCTTACCTGCGGCACGGTTTCGAACACGGCCAAGACGATATTGAAGATGATCAGAAAAACGAGAAAATGGCGCAAGAAACGAGCCGCAAGCTTTCGTTTGCCTGTGTCTTCAAGCACTTCATAGAGCGCTCGCTTGAATTCTTGGCGCGTCACCCGCGTACTCCGGTGTCTTTTGCGATCCTGAAAAAGGAATAGCCGAAGAATGGTTTCAGACAAAGCGCTCTTGCTTGCGCAGCTGTTTGCTCACCGACCACTTCACGAAGACTACGCGAAGCCGTGAGCTAAAATGGTATCAACGTGATTGGGCAAATTTGTCGCAGCCCCCATCTTTAGAAGGGTAAGCAAAACACTCAATAAGGAGACGAACATGACTATCGAAACTGACAAGGCTAGAGCTGCGGAGACTTCGCCGCACCATGTCGTACTGAAAATGCTTTTGGTATCCACCTTGCTGGCAGCCGCCTCTCTTGCAGCTGTTGCAATGGTTCACTGACTAAAACCCATCACAAGACTTTTTCTCATGAAAAAAGCGTGCCCATTGGCACGCTTTTTCATTTTCAGCAGTCGTTCCGGCAAGACCTACAAAGCCGACAAATGGCTTTCAATCGCACCAATTGCGCTTTCCGCCTTGGAACCATCCGGCCCACCGGCCTGTGCCATGTCGGGCCGTCCGCCGCCTCCGCGTCCGCCAAGGGCTTCTGATCCGAGCCTCACCAGATCAACAGCACTGACCTTGTCGGTCAGGTCTTTTGTAACCGCTGTGACAATTGCAGCCTTGCCATCGTCGGCCACATTGATCAGAACAACGACCCCCGAACCGAGCTGAGCCTTGGCATCATCAGCCATGCCCTTCAGATCCTTGGGGTTGATGCCTTCGACCGTGCGCGCCATCAGCTTGTAGGCACCAGCGTCCTTGACCGGCGCGCCTTCCGAGCCACCGCCACCCATGGCAAGTTTCTTCTTGGCATCGGCCAGTTCTTTTTCCAGGCGCCGACGCTCTTCCACCAGCTGCGCTACGCGGCCGGGCACGTCATCGGCAGACGTCTTCAGGATACCGGCAACCTCACGCATACGCTTGTCCTGTGCATCCAGGTAGGTTCTTGCCTCAGCACCGGTCAGTGCCTCTATCCGACGCACGCCTGCCGCAACCGCTCCTTCAGAGACGAGCGTGACCAGCCCGATATCACCAGTGCGGTTCACATGGGTGCCACCGCACAATTCAAGCGAATAGGGTTTGCCTTCCTTGGCACCGTGCAGCGCTGTCCCCATCGAAACAACGCGCACTTCTTCGCCGTATTTCTCACCAAACAGGGCCATGGCGCCGGCCTCGATCGCATCGTCGACTGCCATCAGCCTCGTGTCGACCGACGCGTTTTGAAGCACGATTTCGTTGGCATAGGTCTCAACAGTCGACAGTTCCTCATCACTCATGGGCTTAGGATGAGAAAAATCAAACCTAAGCCGCTCCGGTGTGACCAGCGAACCTTTCTGTGCAACGTGATTTCCCAGGACTTCGCGCAGTGCTTCATGGACAAGGTGCGTTGCCGAGTGGTTGGCGCGGATCCCGGTGCGTCGGCCGTGATCCACCTTCAGCTCAAGCGCAAGACCGGGTACCAACGTCCCCTCTTCCACCGTAACGGAGTGAACGAACAGGCCGTCGGCTTTTTTCTGGGTGTTCGTGACGGTTGCTCTGACACCATTTGTCAGAACCACGCCGGTGTCGCCGACCTGTCCACCGCTTTCGCCGTAGAACGGCGTCTGGTTCAGCACCATGAAACCATTCTGGCCAGCTGTCAGTTCAGCCACCTCAGCGTCCTCAGACGCAAGGCCCGCAACGACCCCTTCGGCAATCTCGGTCTCGTAGCCCAAGAAGTCGGTCGCGCCGTATTTTTCCTTCATGGCGAACCAGATCGTCTCTGTCGCCGCACCGCCGGCACCGGACCATGCAGCACGCGCTTCTGCTTTTTGGCGCTCCATGGCTGTGTCAAACCCGTCCGTGTCGACGGAAATTTCTCTTGCGCGCAGAGCGTCTTGGGTCAGATCAAGCGGGAAACCATAAGTGTCATAGAGCTTGAATGCCGTTTCCCCATCGAGCTCACCGCCAGCTGAGAGATCCTGCGTAGCGCTGTCGAGCAAGCCAAGGCCCCGCTCAAGCGTTTTACGGAAGCGCGTTTCTTCCAGCTTCAGTGTTTCAGTGATCAGGTCTTCTGCCCGGCCAAGTTCCGGGTAGGCCCGACCCATTTCTCGTACAAGAGCTGGCACCAGCTTGTGCATCAGCGGTTCGCTTGCTCCCAGAAGATGGGCATGGCGCATTCCACGGCGCATGATCCGGCGCAGCACATATCCGCGGCCTTCGTTGGATGGCAAAACACCATCGGCAATCAGGAAGCTGGTCGAGCGCAGATGATCGGCAATTACCCTGTGACTGCCCAGCGCATCCCCTTCCGCATCAACACCGGTCGCGTTTTCGGAGGCAGCAATCAATGCCCTGAAAAGATCGATGTCATAGTTGTTGTGAACACCTTGCATGACCGCTGCAATGCGCTCGATTCCCATTCCGGTGTCGATTGACGGGCTCGGCAGGTTGAGACGTTTTTCAGGCGTTTGTTCATACTGCATGAAAACCAGATTCCAGATCTCGATGAACCTGTCGCCATCTTCCTCTGGTGTTCCTGGAGGACCGCCCCAGACATGGTCGCCGTGGTCGTAAAAGATTTCCGAGCACGGACCACACGGGCCGGTGTCGCCCATGGACCAGAAATTGTCAGAGGTCGGAATGCGGATGATCTTGTCGTCGCCAAGACCGGCAATCTTCTTCCAAAGATCAAACGCCTGATCGTCTTCGGCATAAACCGTCACCAACAGCTTGTCCGCCGGTAGACCATACTCCTTGGTGATCAGGTTCCACGCCAGCTCAATAGCCCGATCCTTGAAATAGTCACCAAAGGAGAAGTTTCCGAGCATTTCGAAAAACGTATGATGGCGTGCGGTATACCCGACATTGTCGAGGTCGTTATGCTTTCCGCCTGCGCGCACACACTTTTGCGATGTCGCTGCACGCTGATAATCCCGTTTTTCCAAACCTGTGAAAACGTTTTTGAACTGGTTCATTCCCGCGTTCGCAAACATCAATGTCGGATCGTTCCGCGGTACCAGCGGACCGGAGGCGACCACCTCGTGATCGTTCTTCTTGAAGTAGTCCAGGAAGGCGGTGCGAATTTCGTTTACGCCGGTCATACGGGTCTCACATCGGTCTGAGCCCGGGGATGCGGGCCAGTTAATTGGCTTTCAAAAATTGCAGGCCCCCAGATTGGGGTACCGGCCGGAACAGCCTTTTAACTTTGACCTACAAACCTGTCCAGCAGTTGCGAGGACGCACGCTCTGAGAACCGGCGGATTTGAACGTCGCGACCGGAAATCTTCTGACCGTGCTGAAGGCAAATGCAACGACGAAACAACAAAACCCCTCCTTGTTCGTCAAGGAGGGGTTCCACATTTTGCTTATCAGACATAGTCCCGACTGCGAAAGGCTTCAGGGAGCAGAGGAAAGGAAACTCAATCCTCGTCTTCTTCTGCACCGCCTTCCGGGTCGATGATTGCTTCTGCGATAAGTCCCGCATTCTGGCGAATTGCCAATTCAATCTCGTCAGCAATCTCCGGATTATCCTTCAGAAACTGTTTGGCATTTTCACGGCCCTGGCCAAGCCGCTGACTGTTATAGGAGAACCAGGCCCCGGACTTTTCGACAATATTGCCTTTAACACCAAGGTCGATCAGTTCACCGGTTTTGGAAACACCTTCACCATAGACGATATCGAACTCAACCTGCCGGAAAGGAGGCGCAAGCTTGTTCTTGACCACCTTGACGCGCGTCTGGTTTCCGACCACCTCGTCCCGATCCTTGATTGCGCCGATGCGACGGATATCAAGACGAACCGAGGAATAGAATTTCAATGCATTACCGCCCGTCGTTGTCTCGGGCGAGCCGAACATGACACCGATCTTCATCCGGATCTGGTTGATGAAGATAACCATGCAGTTCGACTTGGAAATCGATGCTGTCAGCTTGCGAAGCGCCTGGCTCATCAGGCGCGCTTGCATGCCCGGAAGACTGTCACCCATTTCCCCTTCCAGCTCTGCCTTGGGGGTCAGAGCTGCAACGGAGTCGATGACCAGAACATCAATTGCCCCGGAACGGACAAGCGTGTCGCAGATCTCAAGCGCCTGCTCACCAGCGTCTGGCTGGGAGATCAAAAGGTTGTCGATATCGACACCGAGCTTGCGGGCATAAACAGGATCCAGCGCGTGCTCTGCATCAACGAAGGCACAAATGCCGCCGTTCTTCTGGGCCTCGGCAACTGTGTGAAGTGCAAGCGTGGTCTTACCGGACGATTCCGGACCATAGATCTCAACGATACGTCCACGCGGCAGCCCGCCAATACCCAGCGCGATATCCAAACCGAGCGACCCGGTTGAGACAGACTGTATCTCGACAGCTTGCCTCTGACCCATACGCATGATGGAGCCTTTACCAAAGGCTCTTTCGATCTGGCTCAGCGCTGCATCCAGCGCTTTTGTCTTATCCATCTGGCTGCTTTCTACGAGACGAAGTGTACTTTGTGACATGGTTCACGCTCCTTATTCCACGATGGACGTGCCGTTTCAATGAGAGCTTTGTACACTTTTTGTTCTCACTTGACAAGTCGGCGAAACCGATTGGTATTAAAACAGAAATGCATGTTTGTTTCCAATATGTTCTCATGACGGCCTTTAAAACTAACGCTACGTAACTATTTCAGTTCCCGCTGCTGTGAGCCCTTGAGCCTGGAGAATCAATTGATCCTGCGGCCAGGAGTTGCCGCATCAGGTTCGATCTGTTAGCCCGCTTGTCCAGTGTCTCATCACCCGCCATCCCGGCCGATCTCTGGAGAAGTAATCCGGCGTGTCCTCGTCCTCCGAAAGCACTGTTATTGCACTTGGTGCAATTCACTACGATACGATTGCGCACGGAGCTGAAGCGATCCGGCCCGAAACGTCCACCCCGGCCCGCTTTCACGCAAAGCCCGGCGGAGTGGCAACCAATGTCGCCCGTAATCTTGCAAAACTGGGTGTTCAGACCAAGCTTATCGGAACTGTCGGCGACGACGCTCCCGCCCAACTCCTCAAGGCGCAATTGAGTGACGAAGGGATCAAACTCTTCACCGTCGACAGATCGGGATTTTCAACCGGGCAGTATCTGGCACTCCATGATCCGGACGGTTCGCTGAAGGCCGCCTGTGTTGATGACCGTATTCTCTCCGAAGCTCCGGTCGATCTCTTCGCCGACATCGTTGATCGCCTGGCGGCAATTTCAGACGACCGGACAATCTGGTTTCTCGACGCGAATCTGCCCACTCAAATGCTTGTGTCGCTGGCCTCACAAATCCAGACGGGCATGCTGATGGCCAATGCGGTTTCGAATGCCAAGTCCCAGCGACTGACCCCCCTGCTCTCTCGCCTTGATTGTCTGTTCCTCAATCGTGGAGAAGCCGCTGCGTTGACCGGATTGCCAATCTCGACAGATCCGGATGAAACTTCTTCCGCCCTCGTTGAGGCCGGTTTGAAATCCTTCGTCCTGACAGACGGACCTGCCAGCATTACGGTTTCAAACAAGGGTTTGATTACCAGACTTGCACCGGCAAAAACGGATGTCACCGATGTAACTGGCGCAGGCGATGCGCTGACGGCCGCCAGCCTGGCCGCAATTTCCAAGGGACATGCTCTTGAAGAGGCAGTGACGTTTGGCCTGAAGGCAGCCACCTTGACCCTTGCAAGCACTGGCGCGTTGGCTGAATCGCTTTCCTGGGAAACACTGGTAGATTTTTGACCAAATGGACAAACCACCCACTTGGCGCGCAATCGGTGCGGGCCTATAAGAGCGGCGAACAACAAAAAGGGCTCTGCGCCCGCGAAAACAGCAAGAGGCCACTTCCGTGACACGCCCAGACGTTAACACCTCAGTCAAAGACCTGCTTGTCTACAGCGCGGAGGTCCGGGATGCCCTTGCCAGCAACAAACCGATCGTTGCTCTGGAATCCACGATTATCACGCACGGGATGCCCTTTCCCAAAAATGTCGAAACGGCTCGGTTGGTCGAAGCCGACATTCGTGCCGAAGGCGCAGTCCCGGCTACCATCGCACTGATGGACGGCAAGATCATGATCGGCCTGTCCGACAGCGACCTGGATCGCCTGGCGCAAGCCAAAGACGTGATGAAGTGTTCGCGCGCAGATCTCACATTTGCGCTCAGCACCGGCCTCTATGGCGCGACGACCGTTGCTGCGACGATGATGGCAGCGCATGTTGCCGGTCTGAAAGTATTCGCGACCGGCGGTATTGGTGGTGTTCACAAGGGCGCGGAAACAACCTTCGACGTGTCGGCGGATCTCGATGAGCTTGGACGCACACCCGTATGTGTTGTCTCAGCAGGTGCAAAGGCTCTTCTGGACATTCCAAAGACGCTGGAAGTGCTGGAGACCAAGGGCGTCCCGGTTATTGCTTATGGCACCGAGGAATTGCCGGCATTCTGGTCCAGAACCAGTGGTCTTCAAGCGCCCTATACGCTCAACTCTGCCGCTGACATCGGACAACTCCTGAAGATGCGGCAAAACTTTCCAGACCATGGCGGTGTCTTGATCGCCAATCCTGTACCGGAAACAGATGAAATTCCCGGATCGGAGATGGCGGGCTTTATTGACGAAGCTATCCGGCAGGCTGAGGCCCGGAATATAACTGGGAAGGACGTCACCCCATTCGTTTTGGGTGCGATACTCGACCTGACTGATGGACGCAGCCTCGACACCAATATTGCCCTTGTGCGCAACAACGCCCGGTTGGCGGCCCGTATCGCGGCCGAACTCGTCTAGACGATCAGGATGCCGGGGATGGATCGGTTTTTGCCTTTCCATCCAGGGCATTCAACACCTTGTCGATATCCTTGATGTGCAGATCGCGCTGCGGGATCGGAATTTCGATCCCTGATTTGCCGAGTTCATTATAGATTGCGAAGTAAAGATCCGATTGCGTCGTCAGTATGTTGTTGACGTCTTTCAGATAGCATCTCAGTTCGAAGTTCAATGCGTTCTCGCCAACTCCCATGAAGAGGACAAACGGCACCGGATAGCGCGCAACGGTGTAGTGTCCCCTGGCCGCTTCGATCAAAATGGCCTTCACCCGCTCCAGGTCGCTACCGAAAGCAACCCTGATTGGAAGCATCAATCGGCCGGACTTGTTGCTCAAGGTCATGTTCTTGACCGTGCCGGCGATCAGATCCGAATTCGGAATGATGACATCATGCCGATCAAAAGTTTCTATCCTGGTTGAGCGAACGGAGATGTCGCGCACGTAGCCCATATGGCCAGAAACCTCGATCCAGTCGCCTTCCTTGATCGGCCGCTCTATCAGCAAAATGATGCCTGAGACGAAATTCGAGACAATGGTTTGCAAACCGAACCCGATGCCAACCGAGAGCGCACCCGCCACGACGGCAAGGCTGGAGAGGTTCAATCCCGCGGTCGAAACCGCCACCAGAATCGCGAGCGTCAAACCGACATATCCGGTCCCGGTCACGATCGCGGTCTGCGCGCCGACATCCATGCGCGTTTGCGGCAGAACCGATGTCCTCAGCAGATTTTTCAACCAGCGTGTGATCAACACGCCAATTGCGAAAACAACCCCGAGAACGATCAGAGAATCCAGTGACAGACGGATGTCTCCGAACTGAACGCCTCCGATCAGCAATCGCCAGGCATCGGCGATATCCGTTGCCCTGGCACCCCAGGTCAGCGCAATTAGCGGCGTAAAGATCGCCACCAGCGGAACAATCAGTCCGATGGTCACCAAAATGGGCGTTGGGGCCGCGTCATCCCGGTCCGTCGCAGTTTTCACCAAAAGCTGCGCAAGGTGATAGAGCATGAAGCCCAGTCCCAACTGGGCGACCGTCATGATCATGGGAATAATGGCAGCCCTTGCCAGTTCCACATAACCCACAAGGGTCACGCTGACTGCCAGCAAAGCAGACGCTTTCATCAAAAGGGAGAGGAACAACAGAAATCCGGATTCTTGTGGTTTAACCGAAGCTTCTTCAGCTTCCTCGTCTTCATCCGGTTCCTCGGCCTCCTCAGTCTCGTCGGGAACTTCCGCACCCTTGTTTCTGAGGATCCCCGCCAATGCCCATAACAATATCGCAGCGGTTACAATGAGCGGCACGGACAAGACCGAGATCGCGCTGTCGCCAAAGGCATTGTCAAGCTGCAGCGTTTCCAGTGCAACCTCGACCATCATGAAGGCTCCGAGCCCCTGGCAAAGTCGCAAGCCCAGCTTTGCCTCGCGTTCCTCAAGCTCCAACAAGCGCCAACGGGTCTGCCCCGGCGCAAACAGCGTGTGACCCAGCCAATTGGCGATAATCATGAAAAGCGCCACAACCGGAGCTGCTGTAAGCGCAATTCGAGCGCTGTTGGGGTAGATGTCCAGGACCGGTATGACGAGGAGGATCGACAAGGCGCCGATTGCCGGCAAAACCAGGAAACTGAGATTGTAGACCACCGCAAGCGCAAGCGCGCGCCCGCCACGTTCCTGACGCACGCTCAGTTTCAACAGGAAGCGATGGATAGGCATGCGCCCAACGACAAGGAAGAATATTCCAAAGGCAACGAGTGCCAGTGACGTCGGTACAGTCTGTCCAAGTGCTTTCGAAACGCTGGGGCGTTCAAGTTCCCCTTGAATGTCGCGATGCAACCGCCGCCAGAATTGGTTGATTTCCTGGAAACCGCTGGTCCATGTTGCCGGAACAAGCGGCGAAGGATAATTGGTCAACAGGCTGTCGATCTTCATCGACCTGATTTGCCGGTCGACCTCGCGAATTAGAACATTGGCAAGGTTTGTGATTTCCCTTGCTTCGCGGATCGGCGCATTGGCCTCGGCCAGCGCATTCGTCAGTTCCTTGCGCCTCTCGGCAATCTCCTCAGCTTCATCCTGTCCATCCGAAGGAGGTGATCCCAGAGCCCGCAACTGGGCGGCAAGTGTTTGCGCGTCGATGCTGCCATGTTCGACAATGCGTGAGTTTTTATCACGCACCTCGACGAGCTGTTGCCGTAAGAGCTCAAGTGTTGCGGTCGAGACCGTACCTTGCTCCAACGCATTCGAGGCACGCTCAAAGAGATCAAGCACCGAAGGTTCAGCAGGAACCGGGTCGCTGCCCGCTTCCTGGGCATAGCTGGAAAAGACCGATAATTGCAGTGCCAAAAGCAAGGCAAACAGGAGCGAGAAACCAATAGTCTTTATCTGTTTCATCACCTTGCCATGCCAACGCGTACCTGTTCCGTTTAAGACCGAAAGTCTTTCCTGACCACTTGTTACCGCATTCTTCTGTGGCAAAGCCATGAGCACAAGGTCAAGAACGGCACAGCGTGAAAATGCAGGAACTCTGATCCACGAAACATACTTGTCGCAAAAGCAGCCTATGGAAAGGATCAAACGGGTCTGGCCCGGCGAGCAAACTTGGCCAGTTTCCACCGCCAACCCGTTGACAGAGCGGCGTAAGCCTGCCCTAACATGCCCCTTTACGACGTAAACAGGACGAAGCGGCGCTGGACCAGAAAAATCGACGCCGTCCTTCGAGGAGGTCAAATATGACAGACGCGGCAGCACCTGAAACTCCGGAAAATGCAGCGGCGCCGGCCGGCGGGTTTTCCCCCCTTCAATATCTGGATCGCGCGCTTTCAACGTTGCGCGATATCGGTATCTCACCGGAAACGGAACGCGATGCGCCTATCAATGCACTGCTTGAGCAGATCTCCGACCTGTCGCCCGACAAGGTCTTGATAATTTCCCGCACCCTCGGTCAGGCCTCCAACTTCAACGAGGTGGTCCGCAACCAGGTGCAGCAGATGGATATCGGTGAGCGTTATGAGGAAATCACCGAGGCCTTCAACTCGATCCGCGACGATGCCAAGACACTGGTTGACCAGCTTGCGGACGGCAAGATTTCCTTCACTGAAAATCTTTCCAACAAATGGCGCGACATGCGCCGCGGCACCATCTCAGACCGGTTCACCGATATTCGCGGAACCTACAAGGAAGTGGCCAGCGCAACCAAAGACCAGATCGAACGTGAACAGGTTATCCTGGAGGCCTACCGCGATTTCCGCGGGGCACTGAAGCAGGCAGAGGTAACGGCGCTTGAGTTGCTCAACATGGCAACTGAAAAGTTGTCGGTCGCCAAATCCGCACTTGAGGGGTCTTCCAGCGAAGTGGAGGCCTATACCGGTGACGACCCGGCTCAGAAAGCCTGGCTGGAACTTACGCGTGATGAAAAACTGCGCGAGATGCAGGACGAAGAAAAGAGATACCAGATTGCCAAGGATCTCTCCGACAATCTGACGATTGGTTACAATACGTCCGAAGTCATCATGGCTCGATTGGTGCAGACCACAAACGCGAAGGAACGCGTTTATGCCCAGTCGGTCAGCTTCTTTTCGACCAACGAATCCGTCCTGACTGCTCTCAACGCCTCCTTTACCGGTCTTCAAGGCCTGCATGAATCCACCGAAACGCTGAATGCCATGAAGGACGGCATCAACAAGAGCCTTGAGACTCTGGCGGAAATTGGCGATGCGGTTCAAAAGGAAGCCCTGAAAGCCGGTTATGGCCCGACCGTAGCTGCCGCCTCGGTCAAAAAGCTGGTGGATTCGGTTGTGAACTTCCAGGTTCAGTCCCGTGAAATCATTACGGAAATGCGCGACATGTCGACCAAGAACTCCGAAGAAATCCGCAATGCGGTCGAGGACGGAAAACGGCGGCTGGCGAAACTGACGGCCCAGGGCCAGGGACTTTAACACGCAAGGCATCGGCAGGCCGGTCAAACGGCCTGCCCAACGCAAGAAGAACCAATCGTATGGCAGGCAAATCCGAGGCTCCGCTCGACGATCTGATGATGGCGATGGACGTGGTGGACACGCTTCGGCATGAAGAAGGTCAGGTGGCCCGTGAACTGAAAGCGGATGAACGCGACACCGCAATGATCGACCGGTTGCGCAAGGTCTATGCAGCTCAGGGGATCGAAGTTCCAGACCATATCCTCAAAAAAGGTGTCGAGGACCTCAAACGCGACCGCTTTGTCTATTCACCTCCGGCTGCTGGGTTTTCGCGCACCCTGGCGATGATTTATATCTCCCGCAGTACCTGGTCGAAATGGATGGTCGGGGTCTTTGCAGTCCTGGTCGTTGCCATTGCAGCTTGGTATTTCCTGGTCAAATTGCCTGAACAACGCGCAGAAGCGGATCTGTTGGCTCGCATTGATGCGCTTCCCCAAACCTATTCGGAACTGGTTGGACGCGTTGATGCCTTGACCGAAAATGCCGACATCGAGGCAGAAGCGGCGCGTCTAGCTGAGGATGGTCGACTGGCCCTGTCGGATGGCAAAAACGATGCCGCCTTCAAGGCCGAAAGCGACTTGCGTCAACTGGCTGCCAATCTGCAGGAAGTCTTTGAAGTCCGCATCATTTCGCGTCAGGGCGTACCGACCGGCATCACCCGTATTCCGGAAACCAATCCGGAGACCGAAAACTACTACATTGTCGTTGAAGCGATCGATCCGGACGGAAACATCATCAATCGCAGCATCGTTTCTGAAGAAAACAGCGAAGCGGTTTCAGTCGACAAATGGGGACAACGGGTATCGCAGAATATTTATGATGCCGTGCGGCAGGACAAGCTGGAAGACGGCATCGTTCAAAACGGCAAGCTTGGCGAGAAACGCCGCGGTGAACTGAATATCAAGTGGCGCAGCGGCGTACAGGACGGAGCAATCACCCAATGGTAGCGGTCAATCGGAACTTGATGGGGATACGCATATGCTGACAGGACGTCAGACCCTGGGGACGATCGAGCAATCGCTTGCTGACTTGCGCCGCGAAGAAGCTGAACTCACCAAGCGGATCGAACGCGCGACCCGTGCCATGACAGACCTGCAAGAACGTCAGAGCGAGGCCTATCGCGACCTGGCCCGTTTTCGGATGGACACAGATGCAGCAGGCGCGCTGAACACCCGCCTCGACAGTGCTGCCCGCGAAGCCCGCCGCCTTCTGGACAAACGAAACGCTGACTACAAGGTGCTGACTGATCAGTTGCGCAGCTGCGAGGCGGAGCGTGGACAGCTTCAAAAGGAACGGTCGGATCTGGACGAAGCCCGAGATGCGGCAGAAAGCCAGATGGACGAACTGATGGAAGCCATCGACGGCCGCCTGGAAAACGACAAGGCGTATCTTGCCCAGCGCGAAAGAGCAGAAACCGCAGAGGCGACCGCGGAAGCTGCGGCCTCAAAGGCCGAGACTTCCAACGCGGACCGTGAGCAAAAGGGCAAGGCCTATGAAGACGATCCGTTGTTTATCTACCTCTGGCAGCGCGGCTATGGAACTCCAGACTATACCCACCGGGGTCTTGTGCGCTCACTGGACCGGTGGGTCGCCGGGCTGATCAAGTTTGACGGCGCGCGCGCCAATTACGCAATGTTGACCGGCATACCTGAACGCATGGCCCGCCATGCGGAACACTGCGCCGATATAGCCGTAGAAGAGCAGACCAAGCTTGCCGAAATGAGCCGCAACGCCATGACGGATGCGGCTGGAACCGATCTGGTCGGGGCGATTGAGACCCAAAGTGAGGACATTGACCGGATCGACGCTCAACTCGACAAACTGGATCGTCAGATCGAAACACTGTCCGCTGCGCTGACCGAGTTTTCCAGCGGTGAAGACGCGGATTTTCAAAAGGCCGAAGAACACTTGTCTGTCTCACTTCAGGCCGACGATTTGAATGACCTCTGGCGGGCAGCAATTGCAACACCCTCGCCTGAGGATGAAAAAATTGTTCAACGCATTGAGGATCTGAAGGACAGGATTGAGCAGGTTGCCCGAGAAATCCGGCAGGACCGCGAGCTGCAACGCGACATCAGCCGCCGCCGGGCTGAGCTCTCCGACGTCATCAAACGGTTCCGCTCGAAAGGTTATGGAAGCTGGGAATCCACTTTTTCCGACGACAAGCTGACGACAGTTCTGCTCGGTGAGCTGGTCAAAGGCGCGATAACCGGCGCTGATTACTGGGCGAGAGCCGAGCGCTCACACAAGCGCCGCAAACCGCGAGGCCGCCGCGTTGCCTTTCCAGGTGGGTCCGGACTTCCAAAATCCATGGGAGGCTTCGGTGGTGACTTTGGCCGCCGCACGAAACGCAGAGATCCCTTCAAGGGAGGTTTCAAGACCGGCAAAAGCTTTGGCAGCGGAGGATTTAAAACCGGTGACAGTTTCTAATTTTCAAAAGACTGCCATTTTTGCCCATGTCCGGCCACAAGGCTTCGTTAGGAGTGTTGTGACACAGTGTTGAAACAAGAATGCCGTTGCTCACACGCAGTTTTATTGTGTTCAGCGATGACTTGATTTAGGTGATGACGAAGCCGGGACCATCGGCTGCTCTATTGAATGCAGGACTGAACATGCGACATCTTCTTTTAGCCAGCCTATGCGCGCTTAGTCTTGCCGCATGCCAGTCAGGATCCTCGCAGCGTGCGAGTTTGCCTGACCAACCGCAGCTTAGCGTTCCGGCCGGCGCACAAAGCGTAACGATTGCCGCCGACCCGCCCACCGTGCGAAATGCTCTGGTCTCCAGCGCACAGCAACGGGGTACGGTCGTGCTTCAGGATCAGCCGAACATGGTTGTTCTGGAAAGGCCAATGACCAGTCCGAACCCGGCACTCGATTCTGAATTTGGACCGTCAGACAACGGTCAGCGCGTCATTCGTATTCGGGTCCGATTTACCGGTACGCCCTGCCAGACACTCGCCGTTCAGGATCTTGCAGTCATAAACAACGTGCGTACAGCGCTTGAACAAAGTTTCGTTTTGCCCGGTGACCCGAACACGATGCAAAGCCTCCAGGGCTTGAAGTCACGCGCCGAGCAGAACAGCTCCTGTCCTGCCGTTTCGTCCTGACGGCCAAGGGAAATTTAATCAAAGCGGCGTGACCGATCCCCGGTCACGCCGTTTTCTTGTCACCAGGCTTTGGTTCAAAACCAATGCGATTGACCGGTAACTCCGGTTTGTGCCGTATCGGTCATGAAGGCACGGCTTCAGGAGCAAACTGCTTCAGGAATTCGGGGCTGGGCGGTATGGGCTTGATAACGTCAATCAGAACACCGTTAGGGTCACGGGTAATGAAGTGGCGCTGACCGAAGTCTTCGTCGCGTAGGGCCTGCAGGATGGGCAAACCGTTTTCATTGGCTTTTTCATAGACAGCATCAACGTCTTCCACTTCAAAATTTATCAGCATTCCAGCTGCTCCTTTGCCCCTTCCTTCCTTCGGAATTGTCTCGTGGTCCTGATTGAGAACCGCAAGATTGACCTTTTCGTCTTCTTCGGATTGCAGATGGACATACCAGTCGGCTTCGAACGCCGCCTTGAATTTGAAGTTGTCCTGATAGAACCGCGCAGTTTCTGCAACATTCGATGTCATCAGAACCGGGTAATACTGCGTGCACTTCATCTTCCGATCTCCTTGCCTGGTATCCGCTGCCAATCTGACCAATGCGCCGTCACGTCGACGAAAACACGATCATTGGAGTGGCCTTTTCAACATCAATAAAAAGACATACAGTTTGTATGTAAAATTCAATTAACATACAGGCTGCATGTATGCAAGAAGCAAAATCACGGCGAACTCAAGCCGAACGCCGGGCCGAAACGCGCAACGCACTTCTCAGGGCTGCCCGTGCTCTGATCGTCGAAAAAGGGTATGCTGAAACCGGAACACCGGAAATCGTGAAGGCTGCGGACGTTACCAGAGGCGCGCTTTATCATCACTTTGCGGACAAGGCGGATCTCATGCGGGCCCTCGTCCATCACGAGGCGGCCGCCATCGCGGCCGAAATAGATGCCGAGACCGATACCGGACAATCCCCACTCGACGCTTTCATGTCCGGTGCAAGTGCTTATTTTTCCGCAATGTCCGTTCCTGGTCGCGCCAAAATCATGTTGCTGGAAGGGCCCGCCGTTCTCGGCGTGGCGGAAATGGCGGAAATCGACAAGGAGACCGGCGGTGCGACGCTTTTGGAAGGCCTGCAGCACAGCGCAAAGCACGGACACTTGAAAGGCATCGAGCTCGAGCCGCTAGCCGATCTCCTTTCCTCAGCCTTCGACCGTGCGGCACTCGCCATTGCAGCAGGTGAGGACAGAACCGCCTATGAGACCGCCACGCGCAAGCTTCTGGCCGGAATTTTGGCGGACTGAATAGCGTTTTTGTGATTTTGGAACAGCCTCTTAGGACTCGACGTTAATCGGTCATTTACCATAATTGTGTTGCTTTCGAGGACCGTTTCAGTATTCCGTTTATCCAGATTGCGGACCGCAAAGCTGTTTTAAGGTGACAACAACCGATATCCGCTAAGAGGCGGCCCCCCGGGAAAGGACGCGAGCATGGCGATAAAATTGAGCCGACGGAGTTTTGTTGCTGGAATTCCGCTGCTGCTGGCCGCCTGCCAAAGTAAACAGGGCGCTACAGTTCAAGCGGGCCTGACGCCGCTCTCCGACGGAACGCCTGATTATGCGACCGCTTATGCGCCTGTACGCGACGGTGGCTTTTCACTGCCCGGCATCAAATATCAGAATTTCGATCCGAAATATCTGCGCCAATCGGTGTTTTATCCGTCCCAATACCCATCTGGCACAATCGTTGTCGACCCGAACAGGAAGTTCCTTTACCTCATCCAGCCTGGTGGCCGTGCCATCCGCTATGGCATTGGCGTCGGTCGTGCCGGATTTGCCTGGAATGGCGAGGCCGTGATCCGTTTCAAACGCAAATGGCCGAAATGGTTTCCGCCCGACGAAATGATCGAGCGCGAACCGCGCCTGGCGAAATACAAGGACGGACAGGAAGGTGGCCCGAGCAACCCGATCGGTGCACGGGGTCTCTATCTTTGGCAGGGTAATAAAGACACTCTTTATCGCATCCACAGCACAAACCAGCCCAGCAGCATCGGCACCAATGCGTCCAGCGGCTGCATCCGTATGTGGCACCAGGACATCATCGATCTCTACAATCGCGTTGAGCTCGGAACCAAGGTCGTGGTTCTTTAAGTCTTTCGCTACGCTGATCAGCCTATTGCGACGTCCAACCACCGTCGACGGGGATCGTTGCACCCGTCACATTGTGAGCAATCGGGTTACAAAGCCAAAGAGCGAGCTCACCGATTTCAGAAGGGTCCGACGTGCGTCGGGTTGGTTGCTTTTCTGCCAGCAGGTCTGCAATTCCCTTGTCTCGATCTCCGCCGAATTGTTCGGCACGGGCCGCCACTTGGGGCTCGATGATGGCAGTTTCCGTCCAACCGGGCGCAATGCAGTTGATGGTGACGCCGCCAGTCGCCTTCTGACCCGCCGTCGCATATTCAAGAGCGGCGACCTTGCTCATTCCCACCAGACCGAATTTCGACGCTACATATGGTGCCTTGTTGACGGAAGCGACCAGGCCGTGAACCGATGCGATGTTGATTACCCGGCCGTACCCTTTGGCTGCCATTGCAGGTAAAGCCAGACGCATGGTGTGGAAAGCTGCCGAAAGATTGACGCCGATGATCGCGTCCCAGATTGCCGGATCGGCTTCCGCAAGACTGGCGGTCTTTTGAATTCCTGCGTTATTGACCAGAATATCTGGACCGCCCCAATCGGTGACCTCCGCCATCATTGTTTCGATCGCGGCCACATCTTTCACATCTGCGCCAAAAAACCTTACCTCGGGAGCACCGGCTTCCAACACGGCGTCGACGGTTGATTTTGCCTGCTCGTCCGTTGCCAAGCCGTGCACGCCAACACGGGCCCCTGCCCGCCCAAGTACCTTGGCAATGGCCAACCCGATCCCTTGCACCGATCCCGTGACGAGCGCAGTTTTCCCGGTCAGTTCGCTCATGTCCGTACCTCCTTGTTCACTCTGTCCCGCAGCTCCGTCTTCAGGACCTTTCCATAATTGTTCTTCGGCAGTTCAGAAACGAACAGATACTCTTTTGGCCGTTTGAACCGTGCAATCTGATCTAGACAATGTAAATCCAGTACTTGTGTCGTGACGGTCCGGTTTTCGTCGCAAACAACGAAGGCAACCACGGTTTCACCCCATTCCAGGTCCGTCCGGCCAACAACCGCGACTTCACGCACGGCATCATGGCTCAGCAGCACCTCTTCCACTTCACGCGGGTAGATATTGGCCCCCCCGGAAATGATAACGTCCTTGGACCGATCCTGTAGGGTCACATAACCGGCGTCATCCATGCGCCCGAGATCTCCCGTCCACAGCCAGCCGTCTCGAAGAGTCTTTGAGGTTGCATCCGGGTTTTTCCAATATCCCTTCATGACAGTGGGTCCTTTGACCACAATTTCCCCCACCTCGCCGCGTGGACGTTCGTTGCCCGCCTCGTCGACAATCGCAACAAGGACAGCGGACTGCGCAGTACCGACTGAATTCAAACGATCTCGCCAACGCGGATGGTCACGATCGGAAACCTCTTCACGTGACAGCGCCGAAATGCCCATAGGGCATTCTCCCTGACCGTAAATTTGAACGAAGCGAGGCCCCATTTGATCGACAGCTTCCAGAATGTCCGCCTCGTACATCGGTCCACCGGCATAAACGACGGTCCTGAGCCCTCTTCCGGACAGGTCCTTTGCCTTGGCTTCATCGACAAGCCTTCGGACCATCGTCGGGGCCGCGAACATCGAAACAGAACCTATCAAAGGAGCAATTGTCAGGACTTCCTCGGCATCGAAACCACCGCTTTCAGGCACAACATGCCGTGCACCTTTCAGAACATGCATGAAATTATAGAGGCCAGCCCCGTGGCTCATCGGAGCTGCATATAGGATGGCATCCTGTGTTTTGACTTCATCCACGTCCGAAAAGTAAGTCAGCGTCATGGAGAGGATATTTCCGCAAGTAATCATGACGCCCTTGGGCTTGCCGGTCGTTCCGGATGTATAAAACAGCCAGGCAAGCTCATCCTTTTGCATTGCAACCGGGACAGTGTCCGATTGGGTGCCGCGCATTGCGCCAAATTCGTCACCAGTAAGACTGACAACACGCACGCCTGCATCGACGAGAGGTGAGAGCTGCATGACGGATTTATCATCCGAAAAAACAAGAGCCGTGCCGGAGTTTTCAATCATCCAGGCAGCTTCCTTGACATGCAATTTCGCGTTTATCGGTACAACCGATGCCCCGATCCACCATGCGCCATAGAGTGCTTCCAGATACTCGGTCCGGTTGGCGCAATAAAACGCTACGCGATCCCCCTTGCCAACGCCTTCATCGGACAAGGCCAAGGCGATGGAGCCCGCTCGATTGGCGAACTCGCCATAGCTGGCCGTGCATGTGGTGCCATTATGGAGAGCAGGAGCATCGGGCATTTTCGCCGCGCTTCTATAAAGCCACTCTGCCGGGTTCATTCTTGCCTCCCAATTCGTCCTTTCAGATACTATTGCCAGGTCTTTCGGGGAATTACGTCAATTTACCTAACGGGATAAAAATGGAAGACAGCGAGACAATCGCCTTTGAACACGCACCAGTCGGGCTGATTTACTCAGAGAACCGTTGCATAAAGAAGTGCAACACCCTTTTTGCCGAAATGTTTGGCTATTCCCGCGCCGAACTGACAGACGCCTCCTTGTCGATCCTTTACCCCTCTTCCGAGGAATTTGCCCGCATCGGCCAGATTGGTGCCCAGAAAATGTTGGGAACCGGTCGGTACCGGGACGAGCGCATTATGCGCAGACAAGATGGTCTGTTGTTCTGGTGCCGTGTTCGCGGCCAATCGCTGGACCCCTCGGCACCTTTCGCGCGAGCAGTCTGGTCCTTTGCCGATATTTCCGAAGACAGGCCGATAACCGATATGAGCTTGCGGGAGCGGCAGGTAGCAACTCTCATGGTTGAAGGAAAGACATCCAAGGAAATTGCCCGTGTTCTGGAGATTTCACCGCGGACGGTCGATATTCACAGAGCCCGGCTGATGAAAAAACTCGGCGTCAGAAACAGTCTTGAACTTGTGGCACATATCAGCGGCATTCCGCTTTAACGCCTTAAGGTGCTTTTCAACATGAAGGAAATTTCATTTGAACCGGCAAGCCGGCACCCCATCTGATCAGCCGGAGGACGACCTCCAACTTTCATCAAATCAACGGGACGGCCCGGCTGGGAGAAAATCCATGGCTTGGTTTTTTTTGCTCGCCGCAGGCTTCCTTGAAATTGTCTGGGCGTTCGCGATGAAGGAATCGCAGGGGTTCACGCGTCTGACACCAACACTGATCATGCTTGGTGCCATGGTCGCCTCGTTCGGTCTTCTTTCGCTTTCGATGCGCAGCCTTCCGCTTGGGACCAGCTACATGATCTGGACCGGGATTGGTGCCGTTGGCGCCTTTGTGGTCGGAATCTGGTTTCTTGGCGAAACAGTAACCGCCCAGCGCTTGATTGCTGCACTTTTGATTTTCGCGGGCATCGTAACAATGAAGCTCGCCTGAGATTGAGAAAAAAGGACCTGACCGGAGGCACAACCTTTGTTGTAGCCCTGGTTGATCCACGGCAAACGTGTCAAAAAGGGTTTCATGTGGTCTGCGCTTATGCGAGCCTTTGATGCAAATTCGCCTTTCAGCCGTGTCTCCCAACACGGCTAAAATCGTCCGAACCGATCTGCACTCCAAAGGCATTTGCGCGCAACAATGACCACTACAAAAGCAAAACTGCCACCGCGTTCCATCTTCGCCGCGGCAAGCGGCAATGTTTTGGAATGGTATGATTTCACGGTCTATGGCTTTCTGGCGCCGACGCTTGCGACCCTGTTTTTTCCCTCCGAAGACAAGTTCGCATCCCTGTTGTCCGCCTTTGCGGTTCTTGCAGTCGGATACGCTGCCCGGCCAATCGGCAGCGTGATATTCGGACATATCGGCGACAGGATCGGGCGCAAGACAGCCTTGATGATTTCGGTTCTTTTGATGGGCGCCGGCTCGCTCGCAATTGCGCTTTTGCCGACCTACGAAGAAATCGGCGTCACGGCTGCGGTTCTGCTGGTTCTTATCCGTGTCGTCCAGGGTATTTCCGTTGCAGGTGAATACACGGCCTCCGGTGTATTGCTGGTGGAGCAGGCCCAACCCGGGCGAAAGGCTCTCACCGGAGCCTGGGTTGCCTTCGCCATGATGTGGGGCTGTGTCCTGGGCTCTGCCGTGCCTGCAGCAGTCAGCTCTACCCTGTCTCCGGAAGACATGCAGTCTTGGGGATGGCGGGTCCCATTCGCCCTTGGCGCGATGGTTGCACTCTTCAGCGCTGTCTTGCGGCGAAGCCTGACTGAAAGCGCGCCGAGCGATGCGCAGACAAACGAAGTCTCTCCCATCATTGAGAGTCTGCGTCACCACTGGCGACTGCTGATACAGATGGTGCTGCTGCTGATCCCGAGTGCGGTCATCTACTTCGTCATCTTTGTCTATGCGGTCTCCTACCTGACGTCGCAGATGCACTTCACCTCCGCCGCCGCGCTCGACATCACCACCGTCAACTTGATTGTCATGGCACTGCTTGTGCCGGTTTGTGGCCTGGCCGCGGACAGGTTTGGTCAAAGATCGGTTTTTCTGGTCGGTGCAGTCGGCACGCTACTGGTGGCCATCCCAAGCTGGTGGCTGATGCACCGACCCGACATCGGCATTGTGTTCCTCGGTCAGTTCGGCCTGACGATTACCAGCACCGTAGGGTGGGCATTGTCCGTCTCGGCCTTGACGTTGATGGCACCGGATCATTTGCGCTGCAGTGTCGTTGCACTGGGCTACAACACCTGCATGGCGATCTTTGGCGGCACAACGCCGATGATTGCAACCTACCTGGTCAACCGAACCGGCGACGATTTCGCGCCTGTCTACTATGTGATCGTCGCTGTCCTTGTTTCATTGCCGGTTATCTGGCGGCTTCCAAAATTGATCGGAGACAACCGATCCTAAAGAGCGCATCAAGTTGAAATTGCACAGTGCGTGATGGGAAAGGCGGATTATGAGCACTTGGGTAAAAGAGGCAATCAACAGGATCAATGCGGACGCACATCGTTCAGCCGATACGCATCTGTTCAAATTGCCCCTGCCCTCGCTGGAAGGCGTCGACATCTATCTGAAGGACGAAAGCACACATCCGACCGGCAGCTTGAAACACCGCCTTGCGAGATCCCTTTTTCTGTATGCACTTTGCAACGGCAAGATCCGGGAAGACACACCGGTCATTGAAGCATCTTCAGGCAGCACCGCTGTGTCGGAAGCCTATTTTGCAAACATGATCGGCGCCAGGTTCATCGCAGTTGTGCCCAGAAGCACTGCGCACAGCAAAATCGAACAGATCCGCCTTCACGGGGGCGAAACACATTTTGTTGGATCCGCACCGGAAATGCACGGCGCAGCAGTGGAGCTGGCCGCCTCCATCGATGGTTACTTCATGGATCAGTTCACGTATGCGGAACGGGCAACCGACTGGCGTGGCAACAACAACATCGCCGAAAGCATCTTCCGGCAATTGGAATGGGAACCGCATTCGACGCCGAAAAGACTGGTCATGAGCGCCGGCACCGGCGGCACGTCCGCGACCCTCGGCAGATATATCCGCTACAAGGGATATGACACCAAACTCACTGTCGTCGATCCGGAAAATTCGGTCTTCTATGATGCCTACCAAAGCGGGGATCGTACCCTCACTTCAGGAAAATCCAGCCGGATAGAAGGGATTGGCCGCCCAAAGGTCGAGCATTCCTTTTTACCGGATGTGATCGACGACATGATCAAGGTTCCTGACGCTGCAAGCGTCGCAACCATTTTCTGGCTTGAAAAACTGATCGGCCGGAAGGCCGGCGCTTCGACAGGCACCAATCTCTGGGGCTCTCTTCAAATTGCCAGAAAGATGATGGACCAGGGCGAAGTTGGCTCGATCGTCACGCTGATGTGCGACAGCGGACAACGGTATCTGGACACCTATTATAATCCGGACTGGGTCAAGGAGCACTTTGGTGACCTGTCAAGCTATTCGGCAAAGCTCCAGACCTGGGGCTGAACGTTCGCTCCACTGAGCAACGGCCCAAAAAAGCCGGGACACAACTGGTCTCTTGCTCTTGAAACCTCAGGCAAATGGACGCCCATAACCGACCGACCAGTTTTCTTTCGGCAGATCATGCACCGTCACGAACAGATCTTCCGGGCGGATACCCGGATTTTCGGTCAGCACTTCCGCGATCCGCTGAAAGAGAGCTGCTTTCTGCTGCGCAGTACGCGTGTTGAAAACCGAAATCGTGATGTAAAGAACATTTATGCTGCGTTCGACCCCGAACGCCGAACCGAAGCGAAAATTTTCAGGCGCGTGCTCGGTGATTGTCATGAAACGATCATCCTCGGGAACCTTCAAGGCGTCACGCAAGGCAAGATACAAGCCATCCAGAACGGCTGCGCGATAAGTCTTCGATTGCCCGGCGCACATAGACACATGAACGATTGGCATTTGGTCCTCCAGAAAGGCTTGAACTCACTGACTTGCGCAAGCTATCATTACAAATTGAAATGATATGTTATTACAGAGATAAACATTCATAATGATTGATCGCGCCCTGGATATTGATTGTGTCCGTGCCTTCGTCCGGATCGCCGAGCTTGGCAGTTTTACCCGAGCTGCAGACATGGCCCGGATGACCCAATCGGCGATGTCATTGAAACTGAAGCGCCTGGAAGAAAGGCTGGACTGTAAACTCGTTCAGCGAACGCCAAGACACGTTGAACTGACAGCGCGCGGCGCTGCGTTCCTGGTGCACGCGCGAGAACTGCTTGAGGTCCATGACCGCGCCTTCACGACACTTGCCGAGCCGCGACAGAAACTGACCATCGGTCTGAGCGATCATGTTGCTGGACCGGAACTGCCAGCGCTGGTCGCGCGTATGAATGCGCAAGATCCCCAACTCACCATCGAGATCCGGATAGGGTCTTCACTGGATCTTTTGAAAGACTACGATCTCAGGCTTCTGGACGCCGCAATCGTTCGGTTTGACAAGGGAAGAGACGGCGGCCAGACCATCGCGAATGAAAAATTCTCCTGGTTCGCATCCCAGAATTGGCGGCCTAGCGAAGATGAGCCTTTGCCGATCGCAACCATGCCGGAACCATGCGGTGTCAGGAGCTTGGCTGGAGAGCTGCTTGATCGTGCAGGAATTGAATGGCGGGAGGTCTTCGTTGGCGGTGGCGTGACAGCTGTGTCCGCGGCCGTTGTCGCTGGCATGGGTGTGTCTGCACTGTCTCGGCGCATGCTTCCTCTTGGTGTCGTGGATGTTGGTCCTCGACTCGGACTGCCCGCGTTGCCGGCCTTGCCGGTAATCTTGCACACACGCATCAAGAACGGTCGTCATTCAGACACGCTCAACGCGCTCACCTCGGCCTTCAAATCCGCGATCTGACAAACCGAAACTCCGAACTCCGTCGTGATCTCTGAGCTTCGATCAACCCTCAAAGGCCAGTGGAAATTTCAATTGCGAATCCACGAATCAAGCTGCCGATTGCCGATTGCACCATGCGACTGGCGGCCTCCTCGGGACTAACCCATTGCCGTTGACGGTGGTTCTCCTCCCAGTCAGCGTCCGGGATCAGAGTTTCTACCTCCAACGCATAGACAACGACATGGCATTGCGCGCCCCATTTCTCGTAGTGGTAAGTGCCAATCGGCTCGTCGCTGACATTCCCCACAACGCCCGCTTCCTCGCGTGCCTCAATCACCGCAGAAGCACCGGGATCAAGGCCGGGTTCAACAATTCCCTTCGGCACCACCCAATGACGGCCACTGCTGGAGCCGACAATCAGGATCTGAACCCCGTCTCGTGTCCTCCTATAGGGCACAACTGCAGACTGGGTGTAGTAGTAAGATGGTCGCTCTCGGCGCTCGGGTCCATCCGGCCCCGGAAACGGAAAAAGCTCGGGAAGGTCTCGCGGGTCAATCCGTGACAGCACCCGCCACACTCCTTCAGTCAAGCAAAGACGGAGAAGAACCCCTGGAGCCAGACCCGGCTCCATATCCAACTGCAAGCCTGAAATGAGTTGACGCATGGCCGATACTTGCGCAACCAGCATAGACAAACCGCTGCCTTGAAGCCGAGGCAGTCTGCCATCGCCAACGGCTCGCGAAACTTCGATATTTCGGCTAGTCCAACCGCCAGCCTTCAATGCCTTTTGAGCACTGACAAAAGCGCGTTCACACGGCGCTGAAAACACGATATCCGGGGCAAGGTGACATTGCCCCATCCACGCTCCGACTTTCTGTGCCTGTCGTTTGCCTTTTGTGCGCAGCGGCCGCTTCGAGCTTTCTCCTTCCCAGGATTTCCGGCCCGAACCGGCACAAAGGAGCAGCACTTCCATGTCTGCCTCCGGACAAGAGCAAATGGTTGCCTAGTTCAAACCAACTCGCACCAAACCTATCACCGCTTGGTAAGCGTGTCCCGGCAAGGTGTCATGGCATTGTCAGGAACCAAGGAGGTCCACAGACTGATGTTCTGGCAATCTTTGCAACTGATAACGAAAAAGTCTGCACTTTTCGCGTCACTTCACTCCGTGGGGCAAACATGAAAAGGCAGGTGAAAATTGGAGCTTCCACCTGCCTTTTCTCCGGAAAATCTCTCTAGGCCGGGCCACCTCAGATGAGCCCACCTTCCCTCTTTTTTCTCGAAACCCACGTGTCTTGATAAAAATCAAGTGCAGCCGGTGACTGGTCAGTTAAAACCTGAATATTAAACTCCAGTTAAAGAGAGTCCGCTTTGAAAAGCATTCTCAAAAATCTTGCACCGGCAGCCAAACGGGCTGTGTGGATAGGCATCGGTGTCGTATCGCTTCTGATAGGTGCAATTGGAACTTTCTTGCCGGTTTTACCAACCACACCTTTTGTTATCCTGGCTGCTTTTGCCTTCGGAAAAAGCTCTCCATATCTGCAGGACATACTTGAGACCAACGCCGTGTTTGGGCCGATCATCCTGGATTGGCGTCGAAACGGTGCAATAGCGCTTCGATACAAAGTCGTATCAATCGGCATGATGGCGAGTCTTCTTACGCTCAGTGTTATCTTGAACGCCTCTCCGACAGTTCTCGTGATCCAGGCAGTCGCCATTGCTGCTGCTTCACTCTTCATTCTCAGCAGACCAGGAACTGCTGTTTGACGTCCTTAGCCAGCCTCTCGCAAGCCAGAAACAAATCCGCTCTCGAAGCGAAATAGAAAGGGAAATCTCATGAGATTGCTTCTGACTTCGTTGCTGCTTGCATCGTTTTTCACGGCGGCAGCCGCCGAAACAACTCTGATAGCAACTGAAAAACTTCCATCCAAGGAGGTCTATGACGTTGCACAGCTGACACCGCTCGCTGTTACGTCAGAAGGTACCCCTGCCGTCGTTCTTCTGGATCTGGACAAAGGAGATGTCGTACCCCCGCACGCGGCCAAGAGTGGGCTACGGCTATTGACCGTTCTTTCAGGTGAGTTGTCCTGGGGTGATGGAAGCGCGATCGATGTGGAAAAAGAAACCGTTTATCCCGCTGGCAGCCTGCTGACGATCCCTTCAGGAGTGGATCATTGGCTCGCCGCCCGCAGTGGTGCGCTCCGTGTCCAGCTTGTTGTCCTTGATGACGAAAAACCCGTCCCTGCAATTCTGGAGCAGATGAAATGAGCAAGATCCATGATTTGACTCGGCGATCCGCGCTCTCTCTTCTGGCAGGCGGAGCTGCAACACCGTTGCTTCCATCCCTGACATTGGCGGACAAAACTGACACTCTTGCCCTGTTTGGACCTCCGGCAGGGCCTTCCGTAACTCTTGCCCATGCGGTCGCGAGTGGAGGTTTCAGCGCATTGGCCGCAAATGCAACTTTCACGGCCTGGCGTAACCCGGACGAACTTCGCGCAGGGCTGACGTCGGGCAGCATTGGATTGTCGGTTGTCCCGGTACAGGCCGCCGCAAATCTCTACAATCGCGGCTTTCCGATCCGACTTGCAAATATTATGACTGATGGGTTGCTCTACATCATCAGCGAAGCTCCCGAAATTAAGTCGATCTCAGACCTCAAGGGAAGAAGTATTGCCGTACCGTTTCGCGGTGACACACCGGAAATCATCTTTGGCCAGCTTGTATCGCATGCAGGGCTAAACGCTGAAGAAGACCTGCAAATCACATATGCCGGGTCGCCAATCGAAGCCATGCAATTGCTATTGGCAGGTAAGGTCGAAGCGGCCCTGACTGCAGAGCCGTCAACAACCGCCGGCATCCTGCGCGGACGCAAGGCGGGCAAGAAAATCGCACGGGTCATCAATATCCAGGACGCCTGGGGCGAGATGACGGATGCTGCGCCTGTTCTGCCCCAAGCAGGTCTTGCAGTGACGGGAGCATTTATGGAGACGGGATCGGAAATGATTCCAGACATTCTCAAAGTGCTCAGAACCGCCACCAGCGAAGTCCTAGAAGATCCGGGCAAGGCTGCTGAACAGGCGACCGGAGCACTCGGATTGCCGGCACCTTTGCTTGCCGCATCGGTTCCGCATTGCAATCTCGTTGCACGAAACGCTGTCGAGGCTCGCGCGGACATAGAACGCATGTTGAAAGCAATGGCAGGCAAGGACATGGCCCGCATTGGCGGCAAGCTTCCCGACAACAAGTTCTACACATGACCTACGGGCCTGTCGGATGGCCTCACACGTTCGGCAGGTCTGCGACAGGCAATACAACAAGGCATGAATATGCTAGGCAATCTCGCAATGCGATTGCTCGACCGGGTTGGGCGCGTACTGGATTTCTTGTGGTCTGGTTGGGCCGGTTTTGCAGCTCTGTGCCTGATGGCTGCAGTCTGGCAAATCGGACATGAGGCCTATGGTCCATTTATTCTCACCTCACCTTTGGAAACACTCCAGGCAATCGGGAAACTGGCGCAGGATCGGAACGCCTGGGGCATCGCATTGCTCACACTTCAGCGCGCATTAACCGGGTTCGTCCTGGTCGCTCTGACAGGCTGTCTTCTGGGGATTTCTGCCGGCTATTCACCGGCAACAATGCGAATTGCTTCGCCTTTGATCACCGTCATTCTCGGGGTACCTCCCATCGCCTGGATCGTCCTTGCCATGATCTGGTTCGGCGGCTCCGATGCGACTGTTCGCGTTGTAATTCTTGTGGCTGCCTTACCCGTGGTCTTCCTGGGTGCGGCAAGCGGCATTTCAACACGTGATCGCGGGTTGGATCGGATGGCCAAAGCCTTTGGGGCAGGACCAATAAGTCGGTTTTTGTCCGTCGGCCTGCGCCAGACCACGACAACGCTCTTTCCCGCCCTCGCGCTTGCGCTCGGGACCTCCTTCAAAGTCGCCGTGATGGCCGAACTGTTGGCCAATGCCGGTGGCATTGGCGGCGCATTGGCAGACGCACGGATCAATCTTGATATTGCAACGGCTCTTGCCTGGGTGGTTGTTGCGGTGGGACTGTTGATCGTCGTGGAATACTCATTGATCCACCCGGTTAAGGGCGAGATCGACCGTTGGCGCCGGGCAGCGCAACCGTGGGGTATCAAACGATGAGTGCCTTGAGCCTTCAAGATATCGGACACGCATATCTGGGTCGGACCGTTCTTGAAAATATCCATCTCGAAATTGAGGAGCGAGAAATAGTCGCTCTGGTTGGACCTTCCGGTTGCGGAAAATCGACGCTCGCACACATCGCTGCAGATCTTGTCGAACCCCGGGCAGGGAAAATTGATCGGCGCTATCGCCGCCATTCAATGATCTTTCAGGAACCGTCGTTGTTGCCTTGGGCAACAGCTGCTCAAAACATCGCTTATTCCCTGCAAATTGCCGGTGTGAAACGCGGAGAACGCAGAGAAAAAGTTGCCGTCGCCGCAGAACGCGTCGCACTGTTTTCTGAGGACCTGAGAAAGTATCCGGTTGAGCTGTCAGGCGGGATGAAACAGCGCGTCGCCATCGCACGGGCGTTGGCAACAAACCCCGATTTCATCTACTTCGACGAACCGTTTACGGCGCTCGACGTCGCGCTGCGCAGGCGCATGCAGGACTTGGTGATCAACACCTGCGCGGGCGGTCAACTCTCAGGATTGTTCATCACGCACGATCTGCAGGAGGCCGCTCGCCTGGCGGACCGAATTGCGGTCCTGGATAGCCATGGACACGGAGTTCTGGGCATCCGTTCATTTCCCTTGCCACCACAAGAACGCGACGACGTCACTATCTTCAAATGGGTGCAATCTGCTTTGAAAGAAGACCCGCTGTTCCGGCACATTCATGATGTTGACGAAAGGCAGATTGCATGAGCTGCGGCCCTGCTGTCCAGAATCGAAACCAGAGCAGGAGTATTCGTTGGTGGGACGCCCTGTCGGACGAAGGGTTTCGGCTGTTTTTTCCGCTTGGGGCAGCCTATGCAGCTCTTTGGCCACTGCTCTGGGTGCTGGCGTTCGAGTTCGATCTGCCACTTGCAGAAACTGTTCCACCTTCCCTTTGGCACGCCCACGAAATGCTCATAGGTGCATTCGGTGCTGCCTTGATCGGCTTTCTGACAACGGCAGCCCCTGAATGGACAGACAGCGAGCCCCTACGAGGCTGGCACCTATGGGCCCTCGCTGGTCTGTGGTTCATCGGCAGGGTTGTGGGTCTGTTGGGGTGGGACGGATTGGGTCTCATCGGCGCAATCGCCGATGTCAGTTGGCTTTCGATACTGCTCATCTACATCTTGCAATTATCCTGGCGGCAAAGAACAGACAGATTGCTGTCTTTCGCATTCTGGCTGCTGATCCTTTTGGCCTGTGCCGCAATGGCCCGTCTTGGCTTTCTGACTGGTCAGCTGGATCTTGCAACCAAATCCATTCACATGGTTGGATTTGCGTTTCTCGGACTGCTGGGCCTCGCCCTTGGCCGGATCACTGTTCCTGTCACAAACCTCATCCTGGACCCTACCGAAGCCACCTCCCCTTTCCGGCCACATCCTGGCCGACTGCACCTTGCGCCCGGTCTTGTATTCGTTGCACTTGCCGGAGAAATCTTTGGTCTGAGCCAGGCGGTAACCGGATTTCTGATACTAGCCGCCGGCGCAGCTTTCATGGATAGGGTCGCTGAAGCCTTTATTGGTCGGGCGACATTTCATTCCGAAATATTGATGCTGGGCGGGTCCTCAGCACTTGCCGGTGTGGGCCTGATACTTGCCGGCTGCGCGAGGCTTGGTGCGCCCTGGAGCGATATCACCGGACTTCACCTTGCATTTCTGGGCGGTCTGGGTCTCGGAGTTTACGCGGTCTATTGCATCGCAGGTAAGCTTCATACAGGGCATCCATTGGGCCAAAGCTGGCTGGTCAAAACAGGTGCTGTTTTCTTATGCCTATCCGCATTGCTGAGAATTGCACCAGACCTTGGATACGACTTGCCTGGCCCTTTTCATGGACTTGCAACGGTGTCCTGGTCATTCGCATTTTTATACTGGCTGTTGGGCTTTGGCCCGCTCATGGGAAGACTGGGCTCGCAAGTCCCAAAGAACTCATAGGCAATAGATCTTTCAGATCTGAGTTTCCACATAGAGTTGTTGCCCTACGAGGTTCGCCGCATTGCTGACTCACTCTGCGATTACGGAAAAATAGAACAGACAAGAGGGAGCACTCATGAAACGGCGGAGTTTTCTGGTTGGTGGTTTGGTGCTTGCAGGCGGCGGTCTGTTGGCGGCCTCTCGCGTTCCGGCACAAAAACTCGGCACGGACGGCGCATCTGGTTCAGTAAAACTGAACGCATTGAGCGGCGATCAGTCTTCCACGGACATCATCTGGAAAAATCCCGATTCCTGGGCGGAAGAACTGATAACCGCGGCAGAAGACCAGATCGGCGTCACCGTACTCTACGACCCCGGCTATGTCGGGCTGACCTTCCCCAACGGAGACATTCCGCGGGAACGTGGTGTCTGCACGGACGTTATCGTCCGCGCCTACCGCGATGCGTTCGACTTTGATCTTCAACGTGAAGTCAACGTGGACATGAAGAACCATTTCAGCGCCTATCCGCAAAACTGGGGTCTGAAACGGCCGGACAAAAACATCGACCATCGCCGTGTTCCCAACCTGCAGACCTTTTTCACCCGGAAAGGCGCCGGGCTTCCTGTTAGCGACGACCCGAGAGACTATCTGCCCGGCGATATCGTGTCGCAATTGCTACCGGGCAATCTACCGCACATGGCAATTGTCACGCACCGCAAATCGCCCGACGGTCAACGGCCAATGCTCGTTCACAACATCGGCTCAGGAACCAAGCTGGAAGATCGGCTTTTTTCGTACCGGATTACCGGCCGCTACCGCTTCCAGCCTGCCTGAGACTTAAACAGCCACGTATCGCAACAAGTTCTCATCAAAGGCGAACCTTGTGTTGACGCCCTGAATTTCGGCCACAAGATCGTATTTGTCGCTCCCGGTCGATGAATGTCCTTCATCGATATAAAGCTGCCCAAGGCCATCTGCTGCGATGCGGCCCCAGTAGCGGTAACGGCCGCCACCGACTGGTCCTGCAATTTCAATCGCTTGACCGGCCAAAGCTGAAACTCGGAACATGATCGCCATTTTAGCCAGAATTCCATCACCATCTGCGGTCACCGGCTGAGCCGACACCAGAGCCTGCTGCAGCACGGAAGTTGTGTGTGCCGCCGTGAGTTGAGGGCTGATATCTATGAGGGCCCGCACTTCAAGTGGGCGCCATTGTTCAACCACCCGCCGGAAGGCAGCCGGGCGCAAATTACCACCACTCCCGCCGAAGAGAGCACCGGCAAGCGCCGGCAAGTCCGGACGGTTTCCGATACGTTGGGTTGCAGGTCTGCCGGGAGCATCTTGTTGAGGCGATCCTGTCGTGCGCAAAGCATCTCTCAGATCGACCGGCGAAAAGACAGGTCGTCCTCGCGCCTGCGCCATGCCTTGGAGACATGCGATTGCGCCAGTCACGATAGGTGATGCACTGGACGTTCCCGAGAAGCGGTCTGTGTACCAAAGGTCTTCATTGGCACCCCCTTGAAGATCGCCATAACCGCATGTCGTGACTTCGCGGCCCCAACCTTGCGCATCGACAATCGATCCATAGTTGGAAAACCCAAGACGGGACCGGTCCGGTCCATGGTTGCGGCCATGGGTTCCAGGAGGCGGCGCGCCCGCTCCAACAACAATTGCACCTGAATCCCGGTTCGACCGGCGGAAGGGATTGCTCCAGCTGGCCGGGAACCCGAAGCCCGGTGTCTCGTAAAGGACGTCATCGAGGTCCTCCGCACCGTTGCCGGCGGCCTCAACCACGATGATCCCGCGTCGGGAAGCGTTCAGGATTGCGGCAAAATCATCGGGCCACCATTCGACTGCGATGTAACCTCTCTGGTCCGGCCGCAGACGGAAGTTATGCCGGGGGCCGGGACGGTGCATTTCAAGAAGCAGCACATCCCCTGCACTCAGGCGCGCAGCCGCATGGTTGATGGCGCCAGCCGATCCCAGCGACCCGTGGGAAACAGCCGTGCAGATCGCTTCCGGAGAAATGCCAGTGACACCGAAACCATTGATGTCCCCGCCATATTCGCCAAGAACGGCTGTGCCGTGGTTGCGCCAGCTGACATCGTTGTATTCCGTTCCTCCAACAACGCCGCCCTGCCGCTCGACAAGGTCTTCATGTGTAAAGCGCCAACCGCCCTCAATATCGGTTATGTGGACACCCGTGCCGCGACCACCGGCCTGAGTCCAGGCCCAGCGCGCGTTGATGCCAGCCGGAGCCGGGTCGAGATAGATCTGCCTTGCGACAAAGTTCGGTGAAGCTGGAGGCGGCACGTCCGGCGCGGCCACCATCTCGTTCACGCCTTCAACCACTGCTTCCTCGGGAAGCTCGACAGCCGGTTTCAGATAAACAGCTTCAAACAGGTCGTTTTCCAGAAGATCCTTTTGCAGACTCTCAAGATCGGACACGGGAGCCTTCAATCGATAAAACTCCGTCAGACTTGCCAGTGGAGCCATTGCAGCTTCCGACAATGCTCCGACCGATGCCGCAACCCTTTCCTCCGTCGGACCGAAAAGCGGTATGGCGGTGCCACCATATTTCTTGAGTGTCTTTTCAAGCTTCGTGGTTGGCGCACCAGCAAGCGAGATTATTTCCAGGCCGCCTGTGCGCAGTCCGGCATCTGCCTTGGAAATAGCAATCAATTCCGGCTCTGGGGCCGGGCCTGCACTGACTTTCTTGGACTTCCTGGCCATGACATCCTCCCTGGCAATGTGGGACGGACCGGCCGGCTTCAGGGAAGCTCTAAACCCGCTTTGACATAGACGGATAAAACACCGTCGAAGTCCTTGATCTTCTCTGTGAATTCACCAGCCTGTTCGTCCAGAAAAAAACTTAGAAAAAAGCTGTCAGACGACTCCGGATCAGGGGTCGCAAGGTCATGATTGAAAACCGCGCTGAATTGATT
Source organism: Roseibium porphyridii (assembly GCF_026191725.2). Lineage (NCBI taxonomy): Bacteria > Pseudomonadati > Pseudomonadota > Alphaproteobacteria > Hyphomicrobiales > Stappiaceae > Roseibium > Roseibium porphyridii. The sequence goes on along the minus strand of NZ_CP120863.1, from coordinate 2,400,315 downwards.
GCATGCACTTTCAAGTGCTACGGCAGAAGCCGCTTGCGGCTTGCCACTGCGAAGCTCAGTCAATAGCGAGGCGGATATCAGGACAACGACTTCAGTCAAACCAACAACTTTCGCGAACTATCAAGGCAGAGGTCATCAACACCACTGCCAAATCCGATGGACGAACAGCAACAATATCAACCTGTTACGACCACCAACTTTCGGCCCACGAATTTTCAGCAATGCAAGCCCGCACAAATCAAAGCGGGCGATTTTGAAGAACCGTTATCCGGAAATACCACCAATAAGCGTATAACGGGTTGTATTAAGATTTACCAATCAAGAGTAGCGTCGAACGCACGGATTGGCAAGCTGTTGATGGAGGGTCTGTCTTTCTGCAAGGTGACCTCTGTCATTCGTTGTGTGCAATTCGGTCGTCCATGCTTATATGAAACAGACACATTCAATCGGTTTTAAGAATGCCCACCGTTTATCAGCTGAAATCACGTTTTCAGGATCTTCTCCGCCCTCTTTGCAAGAAACTGGCAACAGCCGGAATAACTGCAAATCAAGTGACACTTGCCGCCCTAGTCCTGTCGATTATGGAAGGCGCAGCTCTTTGGTATTTTCCAGGATCAGCGTTGCCGTTCCTGCTTCTGCCTCTGATCCTGTTTTTACGCATGGGGTTAAACGCCATTGACGGCATGCTTGCCCGCGAGCACGACCAGAAGTCGGATCTCGGCGCGATCTTGAATGAATTGGGCGACGTTCTGGCCGATGCAGCGCTTTATCTCCCGTTTGCCGCTCTGGCTTTTGTATCGGGCGAACTTGTTGTCGGACTGGTGGTGCTCGGCATTATCGGCGAAATGACCGGCGTCATAGGTGTGCAGATCGGCGCAAGCCGGCGATATGATGGTCCGTTTGGCAAGAGCGACCGGGCGGTACTCTTCGGTTTGTGCGGATTTTTGATAGGGCTGGGCGTTCAGTCCAGCATTCTGTTCCTGGTGCTGTTTGCAGCAGGTCTCCTGCTCTCCGCGTTGACAATCTGGAACCGCGCCAAAGCGGCATTGAAGGAGCGGGCCTCCGCATGACACTTGATACAATTCATTGGGTTATCATTGGCATCTGGGGCATTCTGGGGCTGGCGAGTGTCATTGTCTTTGCCGTCGCAAAGCGCTCGAACAAGGACATGAGCGAACTTGTTCAGCGGACCCAGAGCTGGTGGGTCATGGTGGCGATTTTCACGCTCGCCTTCCTGGTCAGCAAAACGATTTCCATCATTGTTTTTGCACTCATCAGCTTCCTTGCACTGAAGGAATATTTTTCGATGATCCCGACCAGGCGCACCGACCGGCGCGTCCTTTTCTGGGCATACCTCTCGATTCCCGTGCAGTATTTCTGGGTCTATGACAGCTATTACGGCATGTTTGCGGTGTTTATTCCTGTCTACATGTTCCTGTTTTTGCCGTTCGCCAGCCTGTTGTCACAGCAGACGGACGGGTTCCTGAAATCTGTCGGAACCCTGAACTGGGGCCTGATGCTGTGCGTCTTTTCGATCAGCCATGCCGCATTTCTTTTGATCCTTCCACCCACACCGGAAAACATGTCCGGCGGTGCCGGACTGCTCCTCTTCCTGATCTTTTTGACCCAGTTCAACGATGTTGCCCAATACACCTGGGGCAAACTCTTCGGTCGGCACAAAATTATTCCAGGTGTCAGCCCGAACAAAACCTGGGAAGGATTTCTGGGAGGGGTTGCAACGACTTTCGTTCTGGCCCTGGTGACCGCTCCCCTGGTGACCCCTTTCGGTATGCTTCATGCGGCAGCTGCAGGTCTTCTCATTCCCGTTGCCGGGTTTGTGGGGGATGTCACCGTGTCAGCCTTGAAACGAGATCTGGGGGTCAAGGATACGGGCAGCCTGATCCCAGGCCATGGCGGCATTCTCGACCGCATTGACAGCCTGACTTTCACAGCCCCCCTGTTCTTCCATTTCACCCGCTATTTCTACTATTGAGCCCGCTATGCTCCAGAAGGCCTTTTACTTAGTCATCAAGATTGCGGTGCTATTTCTGCTCGGACTAAATGTCCGGCGCAAGGAGCTCCTGCCTTCGACAGGCCCCGCGATAGTGGTGGCCAACCACAACAGTCATCTGGATACGATGGTGTTGATGGCGCTGATGCCCTTGTCGAGGCTCCAGGACATCAAACCGGTCGCAGCGGCAGACTATTTCTTTTCCTCTCCCCTCAAAGCATGGCTGTCTGAAAACATATTGGGCATCATCCCCGTTGAGCGAGGCGGCACCAACAAATCGAGCGATCCGCTCCAGGGTTGCTACGACGCACTGTCCGAAGGCAAAGTGCTCGTCCTCTTTCCAGAAGGTTCGCGCGGCGAACCGGAACAGATGACGGACCTGAAAAAGGGCGTCTCCTATCTGGCGGCACGCTTTCCGGATGCGCCGACCGTTCCAGTTTTCACGCATGGCCTCGGCAAGGCACTGCCGAAGGGATCCTTTCTTCTGGTTCCCTTCTTCTGTGATATTTTCGTTGGAGAACCAATCACTTGGACCGGAGACCGGATTCAATTTATGACGACGTTGAAAGACCGGTTTAATGAACTTTCATCTGAAAAGAACTTTGCGCCCTGGGAGTAGCACCTACGCGGCCATCTGGGGTTTTGCCGAAGCAACTTTGTTCTTCATTGTTCCGGATGTGCTTCTGTCGAGCCTTGCCCTGACATCGCTCAAAAAGGCTCTTCTCGCCTGTATATGGGCATCACTTGCAGCAGCTTTCGGCGGCATCACGGTCTGGTTGATGATCAGTAGCTATCCGCAGGAAACAAAGGCCGTACTCTTATGGGTGCCCGGCATCTCGCAAACCACCTTCAACAAAGTGGGCCAACTCTTATCGAACGGCACCTATTCCGGGATGGTGATCGGCGCCTTCACGGGTGTACCATACAAGATTTTTGCTGCTGAAGCCGGAAGCACAAACCTCAACCCAGTGCTCTTCCTGCTGCTGTCGCCGCTCGCAAGATTGCCGCGATTTGCCGTAATTGTTCTTGTCACCTGGAGCCTAAGCCGATTGACCCGCGGGCATATGTCCAACGCCGCAATGCTTGCGCTTTGTCTGACGCTCTGGATTTTGTTTTATGTGTTCTACTTCGCGATGGTCGGATGGTAGCGCATCGTTAGCTGATGGCCAGCGCTGCTTCCAAGGAGCGCAAAACGAAAACCGTTACGGGTCGAAACCCCGACGACAGAACGATCAGGTCCTAAAGGGATACCTGTCTGGCTCTTCAAACACGTCAATTACCTTGGTTCCCGCCTTGATCACCGCGCCATGTTCTGCCCCGCTCGGGATGTCATAAATCGCACCCGGTCCAAGTGTCTTGGTTTCACCGGCAATCGTAAATTCGATTTCACCGCTGAGCACGGTTCCCCACTGTGCAAGGTGAGAATGTGGCGGCAGCACCATGTCTTTTACGAAGTCGAAGAAGACCACCAACCCGGCATCCGAGCGAATGGCATGAGACGTCACCACATCATCGGGAAAAGGGATATCCAGCGCCGGAAATTTCTTTATGAATTCAGGTAATTCCATTGCGCTTGCCACTCCCAAAGCTGAATTGTAGGCGACAAGATTTGCATGTTGCGGCAACGCGGAGCAAGCCTATTCGCAACGGATCATTGTTTCTCTGGACGTGTGCCCGCTAACCGTTCAGGACATCCTTCACGGTGGTTGCAAGCTGCTTGAGCGTGAACGGTTTTGGCAGGAAGAAGAACTTTTCACCTGGCGGCAGGTTTTCTTCAAACGCATCTTCAGCATAGCCGGAGACAAAAATGATCTTCAGATCCGGCCGGGTCTTGCGCAATTCCACTAGAAGTGTTGGCCCGTCCATTTCCGGCATGACGACATCAGAGACCACAAGATCGATCTCACCGTCCGTCTCTTCCATGACCTCGAGCGCTTCATTGCCCGACCCGGCTTCGTAGACAGTATACCCGCGCGACGCCAGCGCCCGTGCGCCGAAGGCTCGGACCGCTTCCTCATCTTCAACCAGCAGAATGGACGCGGATCCAGTGAGGTCTGCGACCTTTTCCGGCTCGCTTTCCTTCGGTTCCGGCTTTTTCTCTTCCACGACCTGCGGAATGTGGCGCGGCAGGAACAGGCGGAACGTTGTTCCGGCATCTACTTCGGAAGTGCAGAATATGAAGCCACCGGTCTGTTTGACGATACCGTAAACCGTTGAAAGACCGAGCCCGGTACCCTTGCCGACTTCCTTGGTGGAAAAGAACGGATCGAAAATCTTTTCCATCACATCGGGCGGCATGCCGTGTCCGGTGTCATCCACTTCAACCAGCGTATATTCGCCAGGGGGCATACCACGGGTGTTTTCGAACTGAGTACTTTCCGCCTCTTCCACGTTGCGAGTGCGGATGGTCAGGCGGCCACCGTCGGCCATTGCGTCACCGGCATTCACAGCCAGATTGACAATCACCTGTTCCAGCTGGTTCAGGTCAGCCATTACCGGCCAGAGGTCGCGGCCATGGATCACCTTCAACTCGACCTTCTCGCCAAGCAGGCGATCGAGCAGGATCGACAGATCCGCCAGAACGTCGTTGAGTTCAAGTTGCTGGGGCCTCAGGGTTTGACGCCGGGAGAAGGCCAGGAGCTGACGAACCAGGCCGGCAGCTCTGTTGGCATTCTGCTTGATGTTCATGATGTCCTGGAAGGACGGATCGGTTGGCCTGTGGCTGGCCAGCAGAAGATCGGAGAACCCGATTATGGCGGTCAGAACGTTGTTGAAATCGTGGGCGACACCACCTGCCAACTGGCCAATCGCCTGCATCTTCTGGCTCTGGGCGAACTGAGCTTCCAGCGCACGTTGTTGCGTCGTTTCGAGCGCATAGATAATCGCCGCTTCGCCGTCCCCTTCACCTTCCTGGACGGCCGAAACATAAAAGGTTGCCGAGCGAGGGTCATTGCCTTCGACAAGCGCAATATCGACGGGTGCTATTTCACCAATCCCATGGGCTGCAGCGGACAGGGCTTTGGAAAGGTCTTCCCGGCCACTGTCGGCAACGTAGGCTTCCAGCTTGGGAGCTTCGTCTCCTGTATCGACTGCACCGAACAGCTTGAGGAAGGGAGCGTTGGTGCGCAGTACACGGCCTTCCTTGTCGAGCGAGGCAATCGCCATCGGCGTGTTGTTGAAGAACCTTGCAAACCTCACTTCAGCCGCTCGCAGTGCCTCGGAGACTTCCTCTCCGCGCGAACGATTGAGCACCAGCGTACGGCTGTCGCCGGGCTGTCCATTCTCACCGAACGGGACCCGGTGCAGCAAGCGAACCGGCAGCCCGCGTCCGTTTCGGGTCACGAAGTCGAGGTCAAAGGTTTCACTCTTGACCTCACCCGCCTGCCCCTTGATGGAACGGATCAGTTCGGTACCGTCTCCGCGCACGATGCTAGACAGGTCCAGATCGCCGGCATCGAACTGGGCAAGATCATAACCGAGCCAATCGGCCAGTGTCGCATTCAGGTAGACGATGCGACCGTTGGCGTCGCAGGAAAAGAACCCTGCCGGTGCATGGTCCAGAAAATTGATTACCCGTTGAAGTTCCTGGAAGGAGTTTTCCTGCTCTGCCCTGTCTCGCGTGATGTCGGCAATCTGCCAGACCGCCATCGGCTTGCCACCGCCACGATCCTTGGAAACCTGCAACGGACGTATCAAAACCCTGTACCAGCGGGCTGTTCCCTCAGCACGGCCGAGAGGAAACGGCATGCGGATCTCTTCCTGGGCTTTGCGCTCGTCACGCATGGCCTGCGACAGACGGAAAATCGCATCGGCTGCATCCGGGTCGGAGGAGAAAACACGCTCCACGACCTTGATATCGGCGGACGTCTCAGCACCGGTCAGATCCGCATAGGACTTGTTGGCATAAACGAGCCGGCCCTCGACATCCGTGATCAAGGCCCCGTCTTCAAGCGTATCGACAAAGGCAGACGCAAGTGGATTGGATTCGCCAGGCCGCGCGGACAGGCGCAGAAAGCCGATAGCCCCTGCAAAAAGGCAGAAGACACCGACAACAGCAAGAATACCAAGTAGTGCGAGGATGAACGGCTGCGCCACTTCACGGTCCATGACCGCAAAGGCTGCTGCCGCTCCGACGAGCAAAAGGGCCAGACCAATCAGCAGGCCGATATTCCCGGATCGCTCGGGCCGGCTGATCATGGGCCCGCTTGGCGCTCCGTCCATGTCACTCATCCATTGTGTCTCCCAGGCCCGATTCGCTTCTAAAAAGGGCCGCGCTTAAGCATTCTGTGCTTACTAGCTAATTTCAACTGATATGAAGCCTGTACCTGTTGAAATTCACCTGTTTGCGCACTCTTTGACAGATGATCTTCAAACGAAGGCTTAATTTGCGCGCCAAGACGCACGTTTGCGCATGCGGAAAACGAAGCCGATGACTTCCGCCACGGCCTTGTAGTGTTCCTCAGGCACTTCCTGATCGATGTCCACAGTCGCGTAAAGCGCCCTGGCCAGAGGTGGGTTCTCAACCACCGGAACCTCGTTCTCCTTGGCAATTTCCCGCATCTTGAGTGCAACTGCATCCGTGCCTTTGGCCAGACAAAGCGGCGCGCCCATACCATCTTCATATTTGAGCGCAACGGCAAAGTGGGTCGGGTTCGTGACCACGACTGTGGCCTGCGGAACCGCAGCCATCATGCGTTTGCGCGAGCGCTCCATGCGCAGCTGACGGATCTTGCCTTTGACCTGCGGGTCACCTTCCGTCTGCTTGAACTCTTCCTTGACCTCGCGCAGCGACATCTTCTGTTTGTTGAACCATTTGTTCTTCTGGTACGCAAAATCGGCCGCAGCAACGACTGTCATCAGGGCAAGAATCGCAGCTAGCAGCTGCAAGACCAGCACCCTCACCTCGGGCAAGATGATGGACGTTTCAGCAAATATGATGATGTCCGCCTCATCCCGGTGCGGCCATAACACCACCACCATGATCGCCCCGACAAGGCAGATCTTCGCCATGCCCTTGGCGAAGTTCACAAGGCTGTCCAGCGAAAACAGGCGTTTAAATCCGGAAATTGGCGAGATTTTCGATAGTTTCGGCTTGATGGTCTCCACCGTGAACAAGGGCTGGTGCTGCACCAGATTTCCGGCAACAGCCATCAGAACGAGCGCAATCAGAGGCAAACCGACAATCAAGGCAACCGACTGTCCGGTGTCCCGCCAAAGGACCTTCAGCGCGTACCCGTCCATAGGAATCTGGTGAGCGTGTTCGATGTAACCTTTGAGCAATTCTCCGAGCGAAACTGCGGTTCCCGGTGCAAATATCGCAATCATCAGCGTCGCCCCGGCCAGCGTGAACCAGGTGCTTACTTCCTGCGATTTCGGTACGTCCCCCTTTTGATGCGCATCCCTCAAGCGCTTTTGCGTGGGGTCCTCAGTTTTCTCCGAGTCGTCGGTATTGTCAGCCATCTGAAGGCACTACCCCACGATGAACTTGCCGAGCGATTCCTGAAAATGCTCCAGATAGAACATCATCAGCGTCGCAATCAGCGCCATGAGAAGAAACATGCCAATCGCGATATTCACGGGCATGGCGATAAAGAAGATCTGCATTTGCGGCATCAGCTTGTTCAAAAGTCCGAGGCCGAAATAAAACACCAGACCCACAACCAGAAACGGCGCACTCATCCGTGCGGCAATGGAAAAGACATGCGCCACGGTTTCCGTGGCATTTGCTGCAAAGTCGCCAACAGGCGGCGCAATTCCAGGCGGAAAGACGGAAAAACTGTCATGAAGGGCCGCGATCACCAGATAGTGGGTGTCGGTCACGAAAACCATTGTGATGCCGAGCAGCGACATGAAGTTTCCATAAAGCGCACCTTGCTGCCCATCATTGGCAAGATCGGACCCAAGGGCGAAGGCCAGCCCTGACTGGTTGGCGATGATGACACCTGCGGTCTGAAGCGCCGACGTAATCAGTTTGGCACAAAGGCCGATGCCGAACCCGATCGCGAGCTCACCGCCAAGAAGCGTCAGCAATTGCGGGGCATTCGCCGTCAGGTTGGCCGGATAGAGCGGGGCTCCTATCGGATAAAGGACCATGGTGAGCGCCAGAGCGATCGTCAGACGAAAGCGTGTTGGTATTGTCGTCTCCCCAAGCGCGGGAAGCAGCATGACCATCGTCCCGAGTCGCGCAAACATAAGCATGAATGCGGCGGCCATGTCGGGTAGAAAATCAAGCTGTATCGTCATTGACCCTGGTGTCCTAGCCGGTATTCAGGATCATCTCGGTGACGCGGCTCATGAAGGCTTGAAGCAACTGGCTCATAAAAGGCAAGGTGACAAGGATCGTTACAAAAATCGCCAGGATCTTTGGAACGAACACCAAGGTCATTTCCTGGATCTGAGTGAGAGCCTGGAAAAGCGCGATCACCACACCGACAAGCAGCCCAATGACCATGGCCGGGGCTGCCACCAGAATCATCGTCCACACACCTTCCCGGGCAATATCGAGAACTTCACCTCCGGTCATGGCGCATCCTTTGCGAAAATTCGGTCAGATCGGCATCCTCATGATTTCTTCGTAGGCTGAAATGACACGATCACGAACGGCGACCATTGTTTCCAGGGCAACTTCGGTTTCGGCAACAGCCGTCACCACATCGACCACATCTGCCTTGCCCTCAATCATGTTTAGCGCCTGACTGTCGGCTGCCTGCCCCTTGTCAACGACGGTATCAACCGCCTCTTTCACCATCTGGCCGAAATCGACCATGTCGGTCTGCTGAGGCGCCGTGTCCTCGACTGCGCGTGCCTGCTGCTGCAGCTTAGCAGCCATCTGATAGGCGTTGTTGGCAATTGACGCGGTAGACATGTGACGGGTCCCTTCCCCTTGTCAGCCCCTGAAACCGTTAGGCTTTCAGAATATCGATGGTCCGTTGCAGCATTTTGCGGGTGGTGTCGATCACATTGAGGTTGGCCTCGTAGGACCGTTGTGCCTCGCGCATATCGGTCGTCTCGATCAATGTGTTTACGTTCGGTTGGAGCACATACCCGTTCTGGTCAGCTGCCGGGTGCCCTGGCATGAAGGTCGATCTGAAGTCAGACGTATCCTCCTCCACCTTGCCAAGCTCAACTGTTTTTGCCCCCAGTTCCTTGTCGAACTGGCTTTTGAAGGTCGGAACCTTGCGCCGGTAAGGCTCTTCATCCGGCGTTCGCGCAGTGGAATTTGCGTTGGCAATATTTTCCGAAATGATCCGCATGCGTCCGCTTTGGGCTTTAAGCCCGCTGGCGGAAACGAACAGGGATTTGATCAGGTCCATCTCAACGGTCCTCTAGTTCAAACGCTTTTCGACAGCGCGGTGCGGATCAGACCGAGGCTCTTGGTGTAGAGCGTTGTCGCCGCCTGGTAGTCCATCTGGTTTTCAGTGAGCTTCATCATTTGCTCTTCCAGATTGACGTTGTTGCCGCTCGGAGTGACTTCAAAACCGTCGTCTTTCACGATTTTGGCAGACCCGACCCCGGATATGCTTGTCGATATGTGCCCGGCTTTCGTCGTTGAGGTCGCCAGCCCGAATGTCTCTCGGCCGATGTGATCCGAAAACGAGAAGGCTTTGACGTCACTGGCACCAAAACCAGGCGTATCCGCATTCGCGATGTTTTCCGCCAGAACTCCCTGGCGGGTCTGGTGCCATCGCATCTTTGATTTGATCGCCTGAAACAGCGGCAGATCCGTCATCGTCATGGCATTCACCAATCGTTAACCAAGTAGGCAATGATTGCCTTTCAATTGGTTAATGAAAAGTTAACAGACCCTTACCCCGACAGCCTGAAACCCTTCAAAAACCAGTGGAAGAGCTCAATTTCCTTTGCATTTCGCGAAATCCGAGCTGCCCCCAGCAGGCAAAAATTGCCTGCTTCTGTTAACTTTGATTCCTAGGGAGATTCGCGAGGGATCAGCAACCGGATACGAGGAATTGCAGGAAGCGAACAAGAACATCCAGTCACACGAAACCTTAGAAAACTAAGTGACTTGATGCGACGAACAAGTCCGAATGCCGGAAACTGAATTACTGGGGATAAGAACCAATTTTCCTCAATTGAGACAGCAACACCAACTATCCGGAAATCGCAATCATCCCGCTGGCGGGGCGGCACGAGGGTAAAATGTACAATTGGATTGAATCGACTTTCAACGTGAGCGGAGGCGTTACGCAGGCAATTGCCGTCGTGCTCGCTCTCGCAGTCGTTTTGCTGCTGTTCAGTCTCTTTATTTTCATCTTGAAACGACTGATGGGTGCACGAGCCCCGCAGAACCGGAGCAGGCAACCCCGGATCGCGGTCATGGACAGCGCAAGCGTCGATGCACGCCGTCGCTTGATCCTAATCCGGAGAGACAATATCGAACACCTGATACTGGTCGGTGGTCCAAGCGATGTCGTAGTAGAACAGAATATCGTCCGCAACAGTCCGCTTCCGAGCGGCCGATCCGCCGGGTATCCTGCCCATGGCGGAAACGGTCAGGTCAAGGGACCAAGCGCACCGGGGCCAGACATACCGGCAAGACCCGACGAACTGATGCCTGACATGGAGCCGGTTCCTGCAGCACCGCCTCAGGCGCGAGCCCCTCTTCCAACACCGGCAGTCTCGCCTCCGATATCCAAACCGGCCAGCGTCAATGAAGGCAAGGCCCCAGCAGCATCCTTGGAAAGCAAGACGACGACCGCGTCGCCAACGCCATCGCTTTCGGCTCAACGAAACCCTTCTGCGCCTAACCCAGCACCCAGATCAGAAACCGTATCAGGCCAGAACCGCGCGGCCGACCTGCTCAAGGCGGCGACGCAAAACGGTTTTTCCCGGTCGCAGCCCCCTGGAAGCGAAGCAGCAGCGACGGAACCAACGGCTCCGGCAGCCCCCACTCAAGCGCCAGAAGTTAAACCTGAGACCTCGAAACAAGCCGCACCTTCCGCCGGAAAGACCCCGACAACTTTCAAGACACTGGCGCGCCCGTTTTCGCCAAAGGACAGGCCATCCTACGGCACCCAGTCGATTACACCGCCTGCATCTGGTCCGGCTGCACGAGCAAAAACAGCGTTGGTCAAACCGGTAGAGCCGCAAGTAAAGACCGACGTAACAAACGAAGCGTCGGAGATGCCCGAAATCGAAGTCAAATTAGATGAACCGGGAAACACTGCTCCTTCGATCACCGTAATCGAACAGAGTTCAGAAGATACACCTGAAGTTTCTGTGTCGACCGATGACGGCAGCCAGGTCACGGAAACGGCACTCCTCGCAGAGCTTGTTGAGAACAACACCGAAGCAGCTGATGAGATGTCATCGCATGAAGTTCAAAACAATGATCAGGAATCCGCTGAGAAGACCGATGCGTCTGAGACGGTGACTGCGCAAGCATCGGATAATGAGCTTTCGACAGACGTGCCACCTGTTGAAACCCCCGGTGAAGCGGCACAGACGCATGACATCAAACTGGAAATGGATGACCTGATTGAACCGGTCGTTGAGGCAAAGAGTGACGACCAGGTTCAGGAACAGTCCCAGAGCCTGGACACGCTGCGGGCAATCAAGGAACCAAAAGAGCCGGCGACCGGCCCTGCCGTCGCGCCTGTAAGGCCGGCACCAAAACCCACGCAAGGACTTGGCGACAAAAATCCGATCGAAGACGAGATGGCTAAAATTCTCGATGAACTGGGCGGACAGCCGAATTGATGTCAGGACTCAGTCGCACGATGCGGTGGAACCGGTGGTCTTTGGTTGCAATGCTGACGGCCGTATTTTTGGCCGTCTTTGCATTTCCCGCAGCCGCACAAGAAATTTCCGTCGGTTTCGGCGAAGACGCGACACTGACGGAACGCGCCGTTCAGCTGGTCATACTGCTGACCATACTGTCGCTCGCACCATCCATTCTCGTAATGGTCACAAGCTTTACCCGAATTGTCGTTGTGCTGTCGCTGCTGCGGTCGGCAATTGGTCTGCAGACTGCGCCTCCCAACATGGTGATGGTCAGTCTGGCGCTGTTTCTGTCCGCGTTCATCATGATGCCAACATTGCAGGCTGCCTATGAAGCCGGCGTTCAGCCCATGATCGATGGCGACATTGAGTTTGACCAGGCATATGAACGCGCGTCGGAACCTTTCCGGGATTTCATGCTGTCACAGGTCCGCGAAAAGGACCTTGCCCTGTTTCAGGAACTCTCCGGGCGCGATGCACCCGAAAGCCCGGATGATCTTGCGATGGCAACGCTCATTCCTGCTTTCATGATCTCGGAGTTGCGCAGGGCTTTCGAAATCGGGTTCCTGCTTTATCTTCCCTTTCTCATCATCGATCTCGTAATCGCTTCAGTGCTCATGTCCATGGGTATGATGATGTTGCCTCCGGTTGTTATCTCGCTACCCTTCAAGCTGATTTTCTTTGTTCTGGTTGATGGCTGGAACCTGGTTGCCGGCTCTTTGGTGAAGAGTTTCGGGGGCGGTTAGCGTCTTCAAAGGAGTGCCTGAATTTCGCAAATCCAGGCACAGACGGCTAACTTTAAAAGTAGAAGAAAATTAACATAGTAATGTAACTATTATTCTTAATCTTCGGGCTGTTCCGCCCGTGTAATCTATTGGAAGATCGGTGATACAGGAACAACTTGAGCAACTTGCCCGGATACGAGAGCCGGAAGCAAGGTCAAGGCTCATCAGAACGCTCGTTGGCGAATATGCCCGCTCTGAGGATCACGACCCCTCGGAAACGGAGCGTGAACTGTTTTCCCGGATCGTCCTGTCCGTCTTTGAACAACTTGACCGCTCGGCACGATACGAACTTGTCGTTCGGCTTGCCAAAACAGATCGCATCATTCCAGATCTCGCTGACCGTCTGGCAAAAGAAGACTACGAGCTTTCTGAGCCCGTCATTGAATGCTCGCCCATGATCAGTCAGGGAGAGTTGATGCAGATCGCGAAAGCCGGCGGGAACAACAAACGGCTGTCCGTTGCACGACGTCAGGATCTCAGCGAAGAGATCACCGACACATTGATTGCCCGTAGCAGCCGCAATGTGGTCAATGCGCTCCTTGAAAATCTGGATGCCCCTTTCTCCGTACGCGGAACACTGGCGTTGCTCATCTTCGCCAATACAGAGGCGGAAATCCTTGCAGGCATCGCAAAGCGCGCGATCAAGGATGAAGAGTTTCTGGAAACCCAGATGCATATTCTGGAAACCAACTGCCCGCTCATCCCTGCGCCTCTCAAAAAGGCGCTGGAGTCAGGCGAGCTGAAAAGACTGGCGTCCAGGATCGACGATCCGGAACGCGAAGGTGACATTGAACTGGATGGGCTTCTCTATTCCAGGCATGAGGCCAGCATCCAGATAGCCAACGGCGAGCTGTCCTTTGATGCAATCCTGCGAACCTTGTTTGAACAGGACCGCATGGATGCTGCAATCTGGCTGATCAGCCGCAAGATCAATCTGGCAGATGATGTTGTGGCCGACACTCTGAAGTCGGACGCAGACGGCGCAATTCTAAGGCTGATGTTGCAGACAGGCATCGACGACAAAACCTATCGCGATTTCCTGAAAGCAAGATGTGGCTGGCTGGACCGTAGCAGCCGATCTATCCCTGAACTGGTCATGCGATACAAGGCGGAGCTCAAAAGTCCGCGCCATACCCAGGCCGCACCGCAATTGCAACGCGCTGCCAACTAACTTTCAATTCAAGATTTAAGAGAACTTGTTTCGTGCGCCTGTCGGTGCGTGAAGGGCAATTGACCTGGCTTTAGCGAGCTAGAAGATCACAAATCCAAGTGCTTATCAGCCCGCTGCTTCCTCAGCCTCGGGGCCGGCCGCCGCCTGTCCCCTGTTGCTGTCTGGCGACATGTACTGACGGCGATACTCTTTCAGGAAGGTTTCAAGTGAATCGACATCTGCAAGAGCATTGGCCACTTCCAGGAATTCCACACCCTGCGTCTCAACCGGGCGGGTCACGACCTCAAAGGCCATCGCTTCCTGGCTGTCCGCCATTTTCTTCATGTATTTCGTCTGCAGGCGTTCCAAACTCAATTGGTCGCCAGCAAGGGAGTAAGCAATACCGGCGCGCAGTATGTCACGGCGCTCAAGCTCGCCCAGGGGAATATTGTCAGACCAGCGTGAACCGTGCATGGCCTCCAGCTGTTCGCCCGCATCTCTCCAGCTTTCCGCGGCCCAGAACGTATCTGCGCGCAACCGGTCGACATCAGACCCGCGCATGTTGCGGACCAGCTCCAATGCAAGGTCAGGACGGCCATTTTCGGTGAGTGCCCTCGCCTCGACGATGTTGCGTTGCCGCTCCAGCGTCGAGGGTAAACTTGCTTGCCGGGTCCTGTTCAGGACCCGAAGTGCTTCGTCGGCTTTCCGATCCATCAGATAGATGGCCGCAAGGTCTGCAGCAATTTGTGCACGCGCTGCTCCCTTCAGGCGATTGTCCACCTGATGGCGCAGCAGTTCCGTCGCCTGATCAAGCAGATCCACTTCGACAAGTCGCTTGGCCAAAAGGCGCACCATCTCGTCGCCCTGGCGCCCAATCGGCGTCATTTCGCGGAAGTCGTAGTAAAGAGCCAGCGCTTTGACGGGCTGCATCTCATCTGCTTTGCCGTCAAGGAACAGCGCATTGAAGAGGCCGTTCATCTCTTCCTGCAAGAGACGCGTTGTGTCGGAGTCGGGTTCTGCCTGAACAGCCGATTTCATGGCCTCAAAGGCTTCCCGATATTGCCCCCGTTCCGCATAAAGCTGCGATAGGAAACGCAACGTCTTGAGCTCGATTTCATCCCCGCGCCAGGAAGTGGCGAGGCTGGCAAGCCGCTCGATCGTTTCATCATTGTCGATTTCACCGTCGCGGTACCGGATTCTCAAGGCCCGGTACTCTGCCTCAGCTGAGCGTGGACGGTCGTCAGATCGCGTGACAAGGTCAAACACCGTAAGCGCTTCCTGGGACCGGCCCGAGGCATCGGCGACCCGGCCGCGCAAAATGTCATAGCGTGCGGCCTGCGCCTGGGTGACTTCACTCGGTTCAATTTCAGCCAGAATACCGTTGGCAAGTCCAAAATCGTTGACCTCGACCATCGCCTGCGCAGCTGCAAGCTTGAATTCGGTCTGTATCGCAGATGGATAATTGCCAACAACCGCGCGGCCACGTGGCATCGCGATCCGTGCCGGTGTCCATTTGCCGAGCTTGACGTCCACAATTGTCTGCCAGACCGCAGCGTCTGGGCTGTTTTTCAGATCTGGCCGGTTCAGGTGCATATAGGCTTCTTGAGGACGGTCAGCCATTGTCTGGGCCGCGCCCATCATCAGATTGAACGAGCTGTCTTCGGCAAGTGCAGGCTCTTCCTCGAGCGCCAGCTTCATCAACCCGAGCGCTTCCTGTGCAAACTGATGCGCCAGATAGAAACGCGACAGCGCCATGAGAGGTTTGCGGCGCTTGCCTTCCGGAGATCTTGCAAGCTTTGCCTGCAACTCCAGCAACCTTGACCGGTACGCACCCGGACCTTCCGTGCTCAACGAGACGAATTCGACATTGTTGCTGTCATCCGGCGCAATGATTGAATTGAAAGCGCCAGTGCCGCCGCGCAAATGCCGATTTGAAAGCGAGAGACCGCCTTCTTTTTCAATCATCACATCGTCGCCAAGGATCTTCACCTTCAATTCGTCGGATTTCCCGACGATGGCGATACCCTGCGCGGAACTCAGTGCATCGAGTTCAACAAAGCTTTGCTGCTTCAACAAACCTCTGGGAGGTCCGAAGCCGGTGACAAGTGAAATCTTGTCTCCCACAAACGGGTCGACAACCTGACGAATATTTTGAGGGTCCTGATAGAGAACGCGGAGCACTGAACCGCCATCGCCGCGCACGGTCCGTTCCAGCTGCAGAGGCCGGGAAGGTTCCAGGATCATGTCCCCGATAACCAGCGACCATGCATTTCCGTCTGCGCCAACAGTCGCAAGAACCGGATCGTTCATGTCAAGGCGGAGGATCTGGTAGTCTTCGAAGTGCTTGACAGCGATGGCGTCCACCGTCTCGGCAAGCGCTGCCGCCATGCCCCGTGTATCGATGGTGGCATCGGTGTCGAAAACCAACCAGATACTGTCATTGCGGCGAAAGACTGCACTGGAAACAGGTTCTGAAAACGGAAAGACAACTCTTACCGTGTTGCCGATCCGGCGCGCTTCGGCAGACACGATCTTACGGGCTTCTGCCGCAAAACTCGCTGGCGGCGTTTCCGGTGAAGGCATCTCGTTGGCCTCGCGGCCGCCTTGGGCGCGCCAGACCTCTGGTGCGTTTTCCGGGCGTGAAGGCAGTTGAATACCTGCAGGCACCTCACCGCCGCCAAACGTGCGCTGCTCCTGAACCTGCACAGCTCCATTTGGAACGGGCACCTCAGGCTGGCTGTCCGGCACAGCGGCTTCGACAGGCTCCAATGTTGGAATGCCATTGCTCACGGGCGTGGCTTGCGTCTGACCAGGCTTCTGCTTGGAAAGGTCCAACATAGGCGCTTTGCGGACGACTTCGTCTCCGGTCGGCGTTTCCTCCCCTGTCTGAGCGCCAGTCTCGGCCTGCGCCAACACCATCGGTGCTGGCTCATTGTCCGCCTCTGTAGTGCTGGCAATTGTCGCTGTGGTCAGGTCGTCGTCTTCGCCTTGTGCGTTACCGGCAACAAGCAAACCAGATGCAACAACTTCTGGTGCAGGAAGCGTTTCGACCGCCGGAGCGGTCGTTGTGGCAACTTGCGGAAGGATGTCGATCTGCGCGTCAGCCGATCGAACATTGGCCGGTGGCCCCGCCTCTGCCGTCAGCTGCGGCGGGGCTGGTTCCTCAAGGTTGGGTTTCGTGCGTGGCACCATGGCAATCTGCTGGTTCGGAACATCGATCGCCTCAGCATCAGTCGGCACCTCGGGGAACACCGCGGCGGCCTGATCAGATTGCTGTGCCTGCGGGACCGCCGCTTCTGGCGTCGCCGCTCCATTGTTGCCGCGCTCGATTGGAACAACGGTATAGGCCGGCGAGTCGTCCGCCGTCGATTCCTTCAAAACACCGCCACTGGCGCTTGATGTTTGTGCCGGAGGCAGACCTCGTGGATCGTCGACTTCACGTGTATCGCGCAAACCGGGCGCGCTGATCATGTTCTTACGGTTTTGATTGTCTTCAACCGACAGCTCTTTGTTGATCAACGCGTTGGCCGGGTCATTCACCTGCATGTTCTCAGGCGTGACGTCGATAACGTAGGTCTGTTCCTCGCGGAAAGCACGGATATCGACCGAGGGTTCGACACGCATCAGAAACTTGAGCTTGCCCTTATCCAGAAAAGACGTTGCATCAATGACACCTTGAGGAAGGTGAGCGCGCAAGTGAGCAATGTCGAGCTGGGCCGGATGATTGAACGTCAGCTTGATGATGTCGTTTTCCCGCACGAAAGCGGTGTCGAACTTGATTGACCAGTCAAACACAAGGCGTGTGAAAGTCGGATGTTCTCCCACGTGCAAGGTAACTTCCGGCCCTTCCTGGGCTTTCAGCCGGGCTTGTTCAAGCGCACGCACCTTGCGCATTGCAGCTTCAGCACGCTTGGCCAGTTCCCGAACGACGTCGTCCGGAAGCCCCGGAGGAAGCCCCTGCCAATCCATTGGCAAAATGTCGACAAAGAGCTTCTCGCCCGCTTCCAGCGTGTTGATCTGGAATTGATTCTTGAGCGCAAAACGGATCGCGCTGCCGTCCGGGTCCCGGCGGGCGATCGTGACATAATCGCCAAGATCAAGCGGCACATCATCAACTTTGATGTCGATCGGTTCTTCGAAGGATATTCTGAGAACGCCGCCCGTGATCACCGCATCGTAGATCGGCAACAGCGTACGGTCTTTGAAAGTCAGGACGATCCGCCCGTAGCGCTCTTCCTGAATGGCATCGAGTTCCACCGGCTCGAGCGTTTCAGCATTGGCTGTTACGCTCGCCGCTGCGGTGAACAGTATCAAGCAAAGAAGTGCAGCGTGAAGAAGACGCAGCAAAGGGCTTGCACTGCCAAGCCCGACAGATCCGTCATTCTTCTGCAATGTCAAGAACGGTACCCGCAAGTTGCCCTGTCCTCAAACGACGCCAACACGCTATTGTTAATGAGCTGTCCTTAA
Source organism: Roseibium porphyridii (assembly GCF_026191725.2). Taxonomy (NCBI): domain Bacteria; kingdom Pseudomonadati; phylum Pseudomonadota; class Alphaproteobacteria; order Hyphomicrobiales; family Stappiaceae; genus Roseibium; species Roseibium porphyridii. The sequence goes on along the minus strand of NZ_CP120863.1, from coordinate 2,382,164 downwards.
CGTGCTCTTACGCGATCCTCTTAAATCCGCTCATTCCTGCTCAATTTGACGGTATTTTTGGGAGCGTGTCGCTCGTTGGAGCCTTTGCCTGCATCTGTTTCTCTGGCTCAGGCACATTCGTCGAATTGCTGGCAATCGCCACAGTGAGCTTTTCAGCAGCTTCCGGAGACATCTTCGCCAGGATCGCCGCCATCTTCCGCGGCTTCATCTGTTGAACGACCTTCATGAGAATGGGCAGACTGAGCCGGTTGAATATGCGCGCTGCATCCTTGGGTTTCATGTTTTCATACATGGTCACAAGGTCAGCGATCTCATCCTTTTCTTTTTGCTTATTCTTTCCGACGGTCTTTTCGATGCGTTGCTCAAGCTTCTTGAGCTCATCAAGACGCTTCTGTATGCGTTCTTCGGTCGCCTGTAGAAGTTTTTCGCGAAGATCAAGTTGACCTTCCTGCTCTTGCAACGTCTCGCGACGCTTGCCCAGGCTTTCCAGTACTGCTCGCTCGGCTGCTGAGCCACCGATTTCCAGGCTGTCCGGCAAGACAGGCTGGTCCGGAGGGGTTCCTCCGCCAGGTGGCGCTGGCGGCGCTGGTGCATCGGCTGCTGCATTTTCAGCCTCGGCACCTTCGGTCTCCTGAGCAAGCGCGGCATTGATGGGAAGACTTGCGCTTTCAGGTCCCGCGACAAACCCGAGAAGCTTGAGCGCAAGCAAAGCACTTGCAGAGATCCCCAGCAATGGAAGCAATCTCAGGTTCATGCAGCGGCACCGTTGCGTTTGCGGAACTGTTCAAGACGCGCTGTTGCTTCCGCCGCAGCGCTTCTGATGTCCGAAGCTCGGCTGTTTCTGGTGCGTTCCGGCTCAGCCGCCGGCGCCATCGGCGCTTGATATGGATCAGTATATGCTGGCGGTGTAGGCCCGCCATATTGCGTTTGCTCTGACGGAGCGCGCACCGGATAGGCTTCGCCTCGCCCACCCATCGCATGACCGGGACTTGCGGAACGCGCAGCTTCGGCAATCTGGGTGATCCTGGTGAAGATCTTCTCTCCTTCACCGATCTGCGAGACCAGCGCACTGGACATTGTTTCTGCTTGTTTCAGGCGGCTACCAAGGGTTTTGTCGGCATCGGCCGCCGTAGTCTTCAGCCCCAGGATTGCCCGTTCAGCGATTTCTGTTGCCGTCATGAGTTCGGAAATGGTTGCCCGAAGCACTTCTTCATCGGCGCGAAGCCTCTGCAGTCTGCGGTTCAGCATCCAGCAGTATCCGATCGTGATCAGCAAAAGTACGGCGACCAGCCCTTCGATGATCATTCCGAGTGGCAATGTGCTCATGGTTGGTCCATTTCGTTTTGCATGGCACGCTCGAAAGCAGCCAGGGTCATTTTCGGCTTGCGCAAATTCTTTGCGACACGGATTGCAATCGCGTCTTCCACTTTTCCAAGCGTCCCTTCCGTCAAGGGAATATTGCCGCATTTGATGGTGACCGAATCCGAGGGTTCAACATCAAAAACAAGCGTTTGCCCAACATCCAGACTCAACACGCGGCCAAGTGGCAGATAGGTCTCGTGAAGAACGGCATCTATGTCGACTTCTGCCGCGTGGATTTCCGTTGCAAGGTGACCTTCCCAGATCGGATCCCGGCCGAACTTTTCGCCCATGAACATCTGCAACAGCAGATCGCGGATCGGCTCCAGCGTTGCATAGGGCATCATGATCTCGACGGAACCGCCGCGATCTTCCATGTCGATCCGCAATTCCACGAGGATCGCCGCATTGGCCGGCCGGGAAATGGCCGCAAATCTCGGATTTGTCTCAAGCCGCTCCAGATTGAAATGGACCGGGGACAACGGAGCAAAAGCCTGCTCGGCATCCTGAAGGATCAGTGCCACCATCTGCTGAACGAGGCCGGTTTCAATTGTGGTGTAAGGCCGCCCTTCAACACGCACTGCGGACGTTCCGCGACCGCCGCCCAGAAGAACGTCAATGATCGAGTAAATCAGGCTAGATTCAACGGTAATCAATCCAAAGCCGTCCCATTCCTCGGCTTTGAATACGCCAAGAATCGCAGGCAGCGGAATGGAATTGAGATAGTCCCCAAACCGTACGGAACTGATTGAATCGAGTGAAACTTCGACGTTGTCCGAGGTGAAATTGCGCAAGGACGTCGTGGTCAGCCGCACAAGGCGGTCAAACACGATTTCCAGCATCGGCAGACGCTCATAGGAGACCATCGCCGAATTGATCAGTGCACGGATCCCGCTCTGATCGCCGGCGATTGTATCTTCGATGTTGAATCCGAGGAGATTGTCGATCTCTTCCTGGTTCAACACACGGTCAGCGCCGCGGGTCGCGTTTTCCAGATCAGGCTCGCTGTCGTCGATCATCGCGGCCCATTGGGCTGCCATGTCATCGGAACTGCCGGCTCCCTGCTCCTCTAGAGCAGCGCCCCAGGCTGCGGCGAGATCTTCGTCATCGTCACCGCCTGCGCCCTGCTCCGCCAGGGCAGCACCCCAAGCGTCGGCCATATCCTCTTCGGACAGATCGTCTTCGTCGTCGACATCAGCCATTCAATTTGTCACTGAACAAGGATTTCCTTGAACAGCACCCCTTCCACCTTCGCCGGATAGACCGACAAATTGATCCGTCTGAGCAATTCTTCCTTCAGACGAAACAAACCGGCAGACCCTTCCAGGTCCGCTGGGCGCAGTTCTCGCAGATAGATCTGAAACGCATCCAGAATGCGTGGCAGATACGGCTGGATCTGATCGATCATTGCCCGATTCTCGACTTCCAGAGCGATGCGAACCTTCAGGTAGGTCGTTCGCCCGTCAGTCGCCAAATTCACTGTCATTTCCGGAAGGTCGTAAAAGACAACCGGCTTTTGCACGGCCTGCGGTGATTCAGGATCACCCGACATGACCATTGGCGCACTGCTTCCCATCAGGAAGTAATATGCGGCACCGCCTGCAGCCAGCAGAACGACCAGACCGATTCCGCCGAACAGGAACAGCTTTTTCTTGCCACCACCGGCAGATTCCGCCTCGTTCTCGCCTTCGTCATCGGCTGCGGCGTTTTCATCAGTCATCCGGAACTCCGCTCAAGCGGGCGTCACGCGCGCGTCTATTTATTACTAAAGAGTTAATGGTTAACGAAAGGTTACCAAGCCATTAACGCGAGTCACCGGGCAAAAATTGCCAAGCGGTTAATTTCTGCCGGAATCTCTTGCCGCACGCATCCGCCTCGTTTGGCTTTTACCCAGATTTCCCAAGGATTTAAAAACTGGCACGCCTCGTGCATTAACCTTAACGAGCCCGCAGATCTGGGGAGATTTGGCCGGCTCATCGGGGAGCATGAAGGGATACGTTCACCATGGAGAACGCTCAGTTAGTCGCCTTATCAAGGCAATCGATCTTGCGGAATCATCTTGATGTGATCGCCAACAACATGGCGAACCTGAACACATCGGGCTTCAAATCGCAGAACTTGCATTTTACAGAATACCTGATGCCGATCGCCGAAGGGTCCGCCTTCGAGCCGGCGGACCAGACCATATCCTACGTCGATATGTTCACGACGCGGACCGACTTCACACCCGGCTCGATCAAGACGACCGGCAACGACTTTGACCTTGCTTTGAACAGCGACGGTTTTTTCGTTGTGCAGATGCCTGATGGCACTGAAGCCTACACACGCAGCGGCACATTCCATCTCGATGACACCGGGCAACTGGTGACTGCGGGCGGCGAGCCCGTCATGACCGAAGGCGGTCCGATCACCTTCTCCGTTGAAGATGGCGGCGTACAGATCACGGAAGACGGAACAATCGCAACCGAGCTTGGCATTCGTGGCAAGATCCGCGTCGTCGATTTTGAAGATGTACGTGAGCTGGAAAAAATCGGCGACACGCTCTTCAAGGGCGAAGATGCGGAACCTGTTCTGGCACCACGCATGGTTCAGGGTGCTTTCGAAAACTCCAATGTCTATGGCGTCACCGAGGTGACGCGTCTTGTCGAAGTTACCCGCGCCTACAACGCGACTTCAAAAGTTGTCAAAGACCTCGATGAGTTGAGACAGCAAGCCATTTCCACACTCGGCAGATTTCAGGCCTGACGCGCTTTAGGGAAGCAGAAAAATGAAAGCACTCCATATCGCCGCAACGGGCATGAAGGCCCAGGAACTGAACGTCGAGGTCATCTCGAACAACGTCGCCAACATGCGCACGACCGGCTTCAAGAAACAGCGCGCCGACTTTCAGGACCTTCTCTACCAAAACCTGCGCCGCATGGGCACGGAGACTTCAGAAGCCGGCACGATCGTTCCGACCGGCATTCAGATCGGGTCCGGCGTGAAGCTGGCTTCAACCGCACGCATCATGTCCCAGGGCTCTCTGGAACAGACCAGCAAGGAACTGGACGTTGCCATTCGCGGAGAAGGTTTCTTCCAAATTGATCTTCCGGACGGTACGACCGCCTACTCACGCGACGGCTCCTTTGAGCGCGACGCAAACGGCCAGCTGGTGACCGTTGATGGCTACACGATCAATCCAGGCATTACCATTCCGGAGAACACGCAGGACATCACGATATCCAACACCGGAGTTGTCCAGGGTGTTGACCAGGGCGGCAACACAGTCCAGCTCGGTCAGCTTCAGCTGGCCCGGTTCGTGAACAAGGCCGGTCTGGAAGCCATTGGTGACAACTTGTTCCTCGAAACAGACGCCAGTGGCGCTGCTGAAAATGGAAACCCCGGCGATCAGGGGTTTGGCAGCGTTCAGCAGTATTTTCTTGAAATGGCCAATGTCGACGCTGTGACCGAGATCGCCGACCTGATCTCCGCCCAGCGTGCTTACGAGATGAACTCACAGATCATCCAGGCCGCTGACGAGATGTACTCCACCACCACGAACCTCCGCTAAGTGGGATGGCTGATATGATGAAATATCTGAAAAAGGCCATCGGCGGCTTTCTACTGGTGGCGATCACCAGCGCCGCATCCTTAGCGGATGACCGCCCGGTGCTGCGCTCTCAGGTCATGACCTTGTCAGAGATCGTGACAGTTGGCGATTTCTATTCAAATGCGGGTCTCCTGGCCTCCAAACCATTGTTCCGGTCTCCAGATATGGGAACATCGGGCAACGTACCGGCTCAGCAGGTTGCTGATCGCGCCCGCGCCGCCGGACTACAGAATGCAGGAACCGATGGCTTGCGCACCGTGGTCGTTCATAGGGGCGCAACCACATTGAACCGCGATCAGCTGTCCGGGCTCGTTCGCTCCGCTCTTGCAGCGCGGGTTGCCGGCATCGATCCGAAAAACCTGGAGATCAAACTGACCCAGGCGCCGGATCGCATTCTTGCTGACCCGAAGGTTCAGGATCCGGTTCGCGTTGATGGCTTCGACTGGTCGCAAACCACAGGACACTTCAAGCTCCGCGCAACAGTGGCTGTGGAACATGGCACCGAACCATTGATCCTTCTTGGGACTGCAATCGAGATGGTGCATGTGGCTGCCCTCGCCCAGCCGTTGCAGCGGGAGGACGTCCTCAGGGAAGAGGATCTGGTCACAATCCGCATGGCAAGAACGAAAGTTCCGTCCGGAGCACTGATCGATGCTGACAGCATTGTCGGGATGGCAGCACGCGTGAACCTGCGCGCCAATGTGCCTCTGGCCCGGAGAAACTTCCAGCGCCCGATCCTCGTGGACCGGGGAGAGAAAGTCACAGTCACTTTCGAAATGCCCGGCATGAAGCTGACCTCACGAGCCAAGGCCATCGATGAAGGCGCAAAAGGTGACGTCATCGATGTGATGAACCTGCAGTCACGGCGCATCGTCCCTGCAACCATCACTTCACGCGGCCACGTACGTGTACATGCCGCCAATCCCATCGTTGCAAGCCTGAACAGCGAGACCAATTGATGTTGAGCACTTCTCACAAAAAAATGCTGGCGGGCATTGCGCTCGCCGCCCTCGCCGCAGGCTGCAGCACCGCAGATCAGCTTGCCGAAGTGGGCAAACAGCCCTCGCTGAATGCCATTCAAGACCCAACAACACAGCCTGGCTATCGGCCCGTGCAGATGCCGATGCCTGAACCCCAGCAAGCCCACTACAATCCGAATTCCCTGTGGCAATCCGGCAGCCGGGCGTTTTTCAAGGATCAGCGCGCGAGCCAGGTAGGCGACATTCTCACAGTCGTTGTCACCATCGACGACGAAGCGCAGATCGACAACGAGACCGAACGCAGCCGCACAGAAGCCAGTGGCGCCGGTGTTGGAGGCGCTCTTGGCACCGCAATCGACACAATCTTTATGCCTGCGACCACCGCGGCAAGCGATCTTGCGAACGTGAACAGCAATTCCACATTCCAGGGTCAAGGCAGCGTCGACAGAGAAGAAACCCTCGAGACAACGATCGCAGCCGTCGTGACCCAGGTTCTGCCGAACGGCAACCTGGTAATCGAAGGCCGTCAGGAAGTCAGGGTCAACTTCGAGGTTCGTGAGTTGATCGTTGCCGGCATCGTCAGGCCGGAAGACATCACTGCAAACAACCGCATTGCCAGCGAACAAATTGCTGAAGCCCGCATTGGCTACGGTGGCCGCGGACAGATCACGACGGTTCAGCAACCACGCGTCGGCAATCAGGTTTTGGACATCTTGTTGCCGTTCTAACGCTGATCGCTTCTTCAGTCCCCCGGCCGGCTGTCGGTGACGTGTTCTAGAAGCGTTGCAGATATCGGCTGATGACGGGCATGGCGTCTCGCTCCCTGAGCGCCATGCCCGTTCTCTTAGTTTCCGGCTCTCCGACAACTTGGGCAATAACAGTCTGACAGTGTTCGACTGCCCAAACATTCTGCCGGAAACAAAAATGATGTGATCGCTTTTGCCCGATTGTCGGGATGACGTGAAGGTAATTTCAGCTACACTAAGACCATAAGTTTATCGGCTCGACGGGGTCCCCATGCGCATTGCTCTATTCTCTCTCTTTACAATCCTTTTCATGAGCGTCACGCCAGCCTTGAGCGCCACGTGTGGCAATGGGCCGGGTGGCTACGAAGCCTGGAAACAATCCTTCATCGCAAACTCTTCAAGCTATGGTTTGAAAGAGCGTGTCGTGAAGAAGGCACTTCAGGGCCTCACCTACAACAAAAAGGTTGTCCGGCTAGACCGGAACCAGAAGTCATTCAAGCTGAGTTTCAAGCAGTTTTATGCCAAGCGGGTCAACAATGCGATGATCAAGCGCGGGCAGAAGCTGGGCAAGACTTATGCCCGTATCTTCAATGGGATTGAGCGCAAATACGGCGTCCCGGCACCAGTGATCCTGGCGATCTGGGGACTGGAAACCAATTATGGCAGCTTTTCCGGAAACATGTCGGTCCTGCGTTCGTTGGCAACTCTTGCTTACGATTGCAGGCGGTCAAAGTTCTTCACGAACGAGCTTGTGAACGCTTTGATGATTGTTCAACGCCGTGACATGACCCCCGCCGAAATGAAAGGCGCCTGGGCCGGAGAAATCGGTCAGACCCAATTTCTCGCCTCTTCCTACATGAAATACGCAGTCGATTGGGACCGAAATGGCAAGCGGGACCTCGTTCGCTCAATTCCCGATGTACTGGCTTCCACCGCCAACTACCTCCAAAAACACGGTTGGCGCCGCGGTCAACCATGGGGACCTGGAACGGCGAACTATCGGGTTCTGAAGAAGTGGAACAAAGCCAGCGTCTACGTTCAGACGATCTCGGTTATGGCGGAAAAGATCGGCAGTTGACTTGATCTTTGGCGTCCGGCCATTTCGCGAGTGACAGTCGCAGTTTTGCCGTCATAAAGTTGTAACTCCGGCAGCGCAAAACCGGGTTCAGCCAGGAGCTGGGGTATTTGGACCCTGAAGGGAAGAATGCCCCAGGTTTCTGCCGTTGTTTCTGATTGCATCAAACCAAAAGACCGGCCTCAAAGCCGACAAGGAGCCTCCAGATGTCCAGCATCAAAAATCTATCCTTATCCCGCCGTACATTGCTTATGGGCGCCGCGGCAACGGGCTTCTCCGCTGTACTTCATCCTTACTCCGTGCTGGCCAAAGAAGGCACTGCCCATATCCGCCTGATGGAGACAACGGATCTCCACGTTCATGTTTTTCCTTATGATTATTATAGCGATCGTCCAATCGATACGGCAGGATTGGCGCGGACAGCCACATTGATCCGGCAGATCCGCGACGAGGCAACCAACTCTGTCCTGGTCGACAATGGAGACTTTCTCCAAGGCAACCCCATGGGTGATTTTGTTGCCTATGAGCGCGGCATGCGCGAAGGCGACATGCATCCGGTAATCAAGGGAATGAATGTCCTTGATTTCGACGCGGCTGCACTCGGCAACCATGAATTCAATTATGGCCTGGACTTCATGATGAAAGTCCTCAATGGCGCCAATTTCCCCATAGTTTGTGCCAACCTGGTCAAGGGTACGACACTTGCCTCAAATGCACGTGGAGACGACCTGTTCCTGAAGCCCTACGTAATCGTCGAAAAGGAAGTCACCGACGGTGCCGGTCAGTCCCACCCGATCAAGATCGGTTTTATCGGCTTCGTTCCACCACAGATCATGAACTGGGACAGGCGACATCTTGAGGGGAATGCCAATGCACGCGACATTGTCGACGCTGCCAAGGCATTCGTTCCGGAGATGCGTGAACAGGGCTGTGACCTTGTAATAGCACTTTCCCACTCGGGCATTGATGCAACCGACTATTCCGAAGGCATGGAAAATGCATCGCTGCACCTGGCGGCGGTTGACGGCATTGATGCGGTCTTTACGGGTCACCATCACCGCGTTTTCCCAGGTCCCGACTACGAAGGTCTCCCGGGTGTCGACTTTGAAAAAGGCACGCTCTTCGGGAAACCGGCCGCAATGGGTGGCTTCTGGGGCTCGCATCTTGGCGTTATCGATCTGATGGTCGAAAGGGACGGCAATGGATGGCGGATCGCCAACTTCATGACAGAAGCACGCCCGATCTACGAAAAAGAAGGTCGCAAGGTCACGCCTCTGGTCGAAAGCCAGCAGGACGTTCTCGACGCCGTCAAGGAAGATCACGAAGCAACCCTTGCCTACGTTAGGCGACCGGTTGGCAAGACATCTGCACCGCTTCACTCTTATTTTGCACTCGTCGCAGATGATCCGAGTGTCCAGATCGTTTCACAAGCCCAGACCTGGTACATTGATCAGATGATGAAGGGCACGGAGTGGGAAGGCCTGCCAATCCTCTCCGCAGCAGCTCCCTTCAAAGCGGGAGGTCGCGGCGGTCCGGACTATTACACCGATGTTCCTGTCGGCGACGTTGCCATCAAGAATGTTGCAGACCTTTACCTCTACCCAAACACGGTGCGCGCCGTTGCCATTAAGGGAAGCACGGTCAAGGAGTGGCTTGAAAGATCTGCAGGGATTTTCCAGCAGGTAGAGGAAGGCGGCAAAGATCAGCCGCTGATCAACCCGGAATTTCCGAGCTACAATTTCGACGTCATTGATGGCATCACTTACGAGATCGACCTTACCCAGCCATCGAAATACGACCCGAATGGTGAATTGATCAATCCGGACGCCAACCGCATCGTCAAGATTGAATTCAATGGTGAACCGCTCAATATGGACGACACATTTGTTGTCGCCACCAACAATTACCGTGCTGGCGGCGGCGGAAATTTCCCCGGCATCAATGACGATGTTGTCGTTTTCGTTGGACCGGACACCAACCGGGACGTTCTCGTGCGCTTTATCGTCGAACAGGGCACCATCAACCCGTCTGCGGACGCAAACTGGTCGTTCAAACCTGTGCCGGACACCACGGTTTTGTTCGAAACGGGCCCGGGCGGTACTGAGCATGCCGGTTCCGTTGAAGGTGTCAGCATTGAGCCTGCTGGCGACGGAACAGACGGTTTCGCTCAGTATCGCATCAAGCTCTGATATTGGAGAGTTGTAGGTTTGCTCTCTCAGTTTCTGAGCAAGCTGTCATCAGACCACTTGGGCGGGCTTGGAGGCCCGCCCGGGCTTTCCTGTGCGACGTGAGCAATTTCAGTTGCCACGTGCCATGGGTCCGACATTCGGACATCAGAACAAAAAAAACCTTCCCGTTTAGGGAAGGTTCTGAAAGTCTTTCGGATCCGCCTTGTAGTTCAGCGGATCGGCCGTTTTCCGGAATTCAGTCGTCGCGATAGACCTTTTCCCGACGTTCATGCGCTTCCTGAGCCTCAATGGACAGGGTCGCAATCGGTCGAGCTTCCAGGCGCCGAATTGCAATCGGTTCGCCAGTCTCCTCGCAATAGCCATAACTCCCGTCCGCAATACGTTCCAAAGCGTCATCGATCTTCGAAATCAGTTTCCGTTGACGGTCCCGGGCACGCAGCTCAATCGAGCGATCCGTTTCAGACGACGCACGGTCAGCAAAATCGGGATGGTTCTGGCTTTCTTCCTGAAGATTTGTGAGCGTCTCTTTGCTCTCTTTCAGGATCTCTTCCTTCCAGGCAAGCAGCTTGTTTCGAAAATACTCACGCTGCCTGTCGTTCATGAACGGCTCGTCTTCCGAGGGTCGATATTCAGACTCAATTTCAACCGTCATCGATAGCTCCGGTTTACCGTTATGCCGGGCGCAATATATAGCCGGTTCCTCCAGTCGACAACGGTTCATTTGCGAAAACACAGATTAAAGAAAGTTAATAACTTTCAACCTGTTGCACCGAATTGCACGCATTTAGATGGAAATTTTGATTTGGGACGATGGGCTTCAATCCGGGAATCGGCCGAGCTTTGCAAGTTCCACTTTCACTCGCAATTCGATCTCTTCAAGAACCGAATCGACCTGCGGATCGCCGCTGTTCTGGCGGTCCGACACCTGACGAGACAGCAGCTCCAGGCGGTCTTCAGATAGATGTCCTCCAAGAAGGTCGGCCCGAAGAGTTTCAAGGTTATCCAACAGCTGATGTCCGTGTTTGGCCGCTTTCCTGCGCCGCTCTGAAAGCGCATCGACTTCCTGCAAGGCGAGCAATGCGTCCATCCCCTGGATTGCCGCGCCGCCTGCAGTTTGCGCGCTTTGAGTTACCTCAGAACCCAAATCAGGCGCAAAACTATCCGAACCTGCGTCGGTTCGCTTTTTTGCGCCCCTGCCCTGCACGCCTGTGATCGGTTTATTGCCTGTAATCCGCATATTGGTTCTTCCAGTCCGCCTTGCGGCACAAATGGCACCAAGTTGATTGCGCGTTCCCGGAGCCTGTCAGATTCTGCCGGTAAGGGTAAATGAGTCCTTGCACATCAGGCAATATTTGCCGGGCCCACAAGGCGTTTCATCAACTCAATACCTGAAGTTTGCGTGGATATCGCCACAAACATACCAGCATCCGGCGCAGAATCCCGTCATTTTTTATCCATGTCCGAACACACTTGGAAAACTGGCACGGCTCTCGCATTACGCAATTGGCAAACAAGCGAACCGCCAGGTTTGACCAGGGTTTACGAGACGGATCAGAAACAGCTTATGCGACAGACGGGCAAAACACATTCTGGATGGAAAACGCAGCTTACGCTGCTGTTTATGGTCCTTTGCGCAGTGACCGTCTGGCTTTTGACGCCGGCGTCAGCAGCTTCCCGGATCAAGGATATCGCCGACTTTGAGGGAATTCGTGAAAACCAGTTGATCGGCTACGGTCTTGTTGTCGGCCTGAACGGCACCGGCGACTCGCTTAACAATGCCCCGTTTACCCAGCAGAGCCTGCAGGCAATGCTTGAACGGTTGGGCGTCAACACAAGAAACGTGGATCTGAATACCGACACGGTCGCGGCAGTGATGGTTACGGCAAACCTGCCGCCCTTTGCCACGCAGGGAACCCGGATAGACGTCAATGTGAGTGCACTTGGCGATTCTGAATCGCTGCAAGGTGGAACGCTCCTTGTGACGCCGCTGGTCGGTGCCGATGGCGAAGTCTATGCTATTGCACAAGGATCTGTTGCAATCGGTGGTTTCTCCGCCCAGGCCGATGCAGCGTCGGTCGTACGCGGCGTGCCGACATCTGGCCGGATCGCAAACGGCGGCCTTGTTGAACGGGAACTGGAGTTCAGGCTCGCGTCTCTGACTACACTGCGTCTCGCCCTTCGCAATCCCGACCTGACAACGGCGCGCCGGATCGCACTTTCCATCAACGAACTCATCGGCATGCCAACGGCGGAACCGTTGGATCCATCGACAGTTCGCCTTGATCTTCCACGTCAATACGATGGCAACATTGTCGATCTTTTGACCGACATCGAACAGTTGATCGTCGAACCGGATTTGGCAGCCAGGATCGTGATCGATGAAAACTCCGGCATTATCGTGATGGGGCAGGATGTGAAGGTTTCGATGGTTGCGGTCGCACAGGGCAACTTGACTGTAACGATTGCAGAATCGCCGCAAGTATCTCAACCTCTTCCCTTCGCAAACGGTCAGACAGCAGTTGTGCCGCGCTCGGAGGTTGGTGTGGACGAGGATGGAACAAAGCTCGCGATCGTTCCTGAAACAGTCACTTTGAAGCAACTTGTTGACGGATTGAATGCCCTGGGCATCGGCCCTCGCGACATGATTTCAATCCTGCAGGCAATCAAAGCCTCTGGTGCTCTTCAAGCGGATATCGAGGTGCTGTAGTCATGGAACTTTTTTCGACCGCTCTGAACCAGCTGCCACCGCAAACCAATCCTCAAAACAACGTTACCTCTGACAAGACGGAAGTCCGCCAGGCGGCTGAAGAATTCGAAGCCGTGTTCCTGAACACAATGCTTCAGAACATGTTCACCGGGCTCGGCGAAGGTGGAACCTGGGGCAAGGGTCATGGGGCAGATGCGTGGCAAAGCCTCTTGATTGACGAATACGCTCGTACGATCGCTGAATCCGGCGGCATCGGGCTGGCCGACAGTGTCGAACGCGAACTGATTGCTCTGCAGGAGGGGTCCAGATGACAGCTCAACCGAACAACACTTCTTTCCCGTTTTCCCTTGATCGGCCGAGCAATCCTCAAGAAGCCGAAGGCTTTTGTTCTGCATTGTCTGGCACAATGGAAGCACTTCTGTCGGTGATAGAGATGGAAACCGACCTTGTCAGAGCCGGGAAACTGAAAGAAGCGGGTGAGCTGCAAGCGGACAAGGCACGGCTGATCCACGAATATACGCGCGGAATGATGACCGCCAAGGAACATGCCGTAGCTCTTGGCAACCTCGCCCCGGCGGCCACTCAGTCACTGAGAAGACAGCATGGGGAGTTTCAGCCGGTTCTCAGAATAAACTTGGCTGTGTTGTCGACGGCACGGGACGTCGCCACCAATCTGGTCGCGACTGTTGCCAAGGCAGCGGGAGCTAAAAACGCCACGGCTCCAACCACATATGGCCGAACCGGCGCAGCTCCCGAGGGCCCACAATCAGCGCGAGGCATCGCAGTCAATCAAGCGCTATAGGCCGCTAGCACGTCGCTGCGAAACAAAAATTGCAAACAAATACAAGGCTCTCTTACGGAGAGCCTTTTTTGTTCAAGCGTGTGGATAGAAGGTTTCCCTGAGGCGCACTTTCCTCTGCAACCAAGCACGGCAACGAATCAGGAACACCTACAACCTGCAACGCAAAGGTCTATCCAAATCTAATCATTCCGTTAACGGAGGATTCATTCCCATACGTTATCTTGCATAGGTAACGGGTATTTGTATTTCGTAACCCGGAGGGAAAGATGTTGGATACGGGAATTGCCCGGCCGCCATCGCCGACCTACACGGCGATCACGCCGGCTACGCGGGCTCCGGAAAGAAACCAATCTGCTGCGGCAACCGAATTGCCTGCAGAAGAGACAGTTACGCCGTCTAGCGAATCTTCCGGCAGTCAACGATCTGCGACTTATGAGAATGAGCGTTCTTTGTTTGAGGACAAGGCTCAACGGCTCGAGAGACGAAATGTTGCCGATCCGGAAAGCGGCAGCTTCATCTATGTCGCCACAAACATCGACACAGGTGAAGTCGTACGCCAGGTTCCAAGCGAAACCCTTCGCAGGCTGCGCGCATACGCAGAAACAATAGATCAGCAGCAGCCCTCCCCGAGATCTCAGATCCTAGAACGCACGGCCTAACAAGAAGTTCGCGCGCATTCTATCGCCCTCAAGTCACGCTAACAGCACTGTGTAGAGCTGCTCTCCGCGGGAGTAAAGTCGCGGAAAGGTGCGTACATCGACGCTTGTTAGTCGGTTTCAAGACTATCTCGGCACTGAATCTGACAGCACTCTTTCCGGCAAATCCCTCCCCCCACTTTTTGAATTAAGAATAAAACACCCTGATTCTTCTTATGAATCAGCTGGTTTACTCTACCTTAACTATAAGTAAAAAATAAGAATTAACCAAGCAAATTAACTATATTTTTTTACACATACTTAAAGTTAAAACGCACTAACCAAATTACTTAGGATTCGATATAAGTTTAACTGACAGTGTTCCCAAGTCATTCAGGAAGAATGGCGTCAATACTACAGAAGGAACTCTGTGATGGGTGATATCACCATTTCTAGCGCGGTGCGCACGAACCTCAATTCTCTTCAGGCTACTTCTCAGCTGATGAGCTCCGTGCAGGAACGGCTTTCAACCGGCAAAAAAGTGAATTCGGCTCTGGACAATCCGAATTCTTTCTTCACGGCCCAAGGCCTTGAAAACCGTGCAAACGACCTGTCCACCCTGCTCGATGACATGGGCCAGTCGGTTCAGAACCTGAAAGCAGCGGACGAAGGCATCAGCGCGATCTCCGATCTCGTAGATGCAGCAAAAGCCAAAGCCAACCAGGCTCTGCAAACGTCCAGTCAGTCTGAACGCAAAGACTTTTCGGCAGAATACAATGAACTCCTGACCCAAATCGAAGATCTGGCAAAGGATGCTGGTTACAAGGGTAAAAACCTCCTTGGTGGCAGCGGAAATGACCTGTCAGTGACTTTCAACGAAGACGGCTCGTCTTCTCTGTCGATTTCTGCAGTCGACTACACTGACACCACCTCCTCTACCGGTCTGAATCTTTCAGATTTGGCAACAGCTGCCGATGGAACCGCTACTCTGGCCCTGACAAACGGTACAGCTGGTGCTGCTGCGCTGACGGCAAATGCAACTGTCGTCTCCGATGATGATTTTACGGCTGGCGACACGCTGACATTGACTGATTCTACCGGCACTGAACTTGGTACGTTGGAAATCACGGCATCGACGACGGTTCAAGACGTGTCTGATTTCATTGGCAACTCTAGCAGTGATATTTCTGCAAGCGTCGGTACAGGCGTTGTTATCCAGTCCGATATTGGCGTCACACTGTCTTCCGATGGTGCACAGTCAGACGTTTCTGTTACGCCATCCACGGCAAATGGATTCGCGACCGACTCGGACATTGAAAGCACTTTGTCATCGCTCACCCGGGCGCAAGACACTCTTCGTGCTCAGGCATCCACATTTGGTACCAACCTTTCTATTGTTGAGAACCGGCAGGACTTTACCAAGGCCCTGATCAACACGTTGGAAGAAGGCGCTGGCAAACTGACCCTGGCGGATACAAATGAAGAAGGTGCAAACCTGCTGGCCCTTCAGACCCAGCAGACACTTGCCTCGACTTCGCTGTCTCTGGCAGCTCAGGCAGACCAGAACGTACTGCGGCTCTTCTAAGCCCTCTCCTTCACAGGAACGAAACACACTGACGAAGGCGGCGACCAACCGGTTCGCCGCCTTCGTTTTGCTTACCAATCATTAAGGTTAAAGTGTGCTAACCATATATCTTTACAGGTTGTTTTCCTGTTGAGCGTCTTGATGTCTGTCGAACCCAGGAAGGGTTCTTTATCGCGTATTCCTAGAAGGGAAACAAAATGCCAGACATCACTATCTCGAGTGCTGTGCGCTCGAACCTTAACGCACTTCAATCCACTTCTCAGCTGATGAGCTCCGTGCAAGAAAAACTTGCAACGGGCAAGAAAGTGAATTCGGCTCTTGATAATCCGAATTCGTTCTTCACGGCAAAAGGTCTTGAGAACCGTGCAAGCGATCTGTCCACCTTGCTTGATGACATGGGCCAATCGGTTCAAACCCTGAAAGCAGCGGACGAAGGCATCAGCGCGATCTCCGATCTCGTAGATGCAGCAAAAGCTAAAGCAAACCAGGCTCTGCAAACGTCCAGTCAGTCTGAACGCAAGGATTTTGCTGCGGAGTATAATGAGCTCCTGACTCAGATCGAAGATCTGGCCAAGGATGCTGGTTACAAGGGCAAAAATCTGCTCGGCGGCACCGGAAATGACCTTTCGGTCATATTCAACGAAGATGGCACTTCTTCTTTGTCGATTTCTTCGATCGACTATACGGACACCACCTCCTCTACCGGTCTGAATCTTTCAGATTTGGCAACAGCTGCCGATGGAACCGCTACTCTGGCCCTGACAAACGGAACTGCTGGTGCTGCCGCGTTGACAGCAAATGCTACTGTCGTCTCCGATGATGATTTTACGGCTGGCGACACGCTGACATTGACTGATTCTACCGGCACTGAACTTGGTACGTTGGAAATCACGGCATCGACGACGGTTCAAGACGTGTCTGATTTCATTGGCAACTCCAGCAGCGACGTTTCCGCCAGCGTTGGAACAGGTGTTGTTATTCAAGCTGACATTGGCGTCACTCTGTCCTCAGATGGTGCACAGTCAGACGTTTCTGTTACGCCATCCACGGCAAATGGATTCGCGACCGACTCGGACATTGAAAGCACTTTGTCATCGCTGACAAAGGCTCAGGACACGCTTCGTGCACAGGCTTCCACGTTTGGTACCAACCTTTCCATCGTTGAGAATCGGCAGGACTTCACGAATGCCCTGATCAACACGTTGGAAGAAGGTGCTGGCAAACTGACCCTGGCGGATACAAACGAAGAAGGTGCAAATCTGCTGGCTCTGCAGACCCAGCAATCTCTTGCCTCTACTTCGCTGTCTCTGGCAGCTCAGGCAGACCAGAACGTGCTGCGACTGTTCTAAGTCAGGCACAAAAACATCACTGAAAAGGCGGGCTTCGGCTCGCCTTTTTTGCTTTTGGGCGCTTTGTTCGCAAAAGCTGCCCTCTCCCCCGCCCCTTTCCAAAATCGCTATCGACTTCAAGGCGTTAACACCTCGTTAACCCTATAATGCGATCCAATTAACCAATGATTAGGGTTAACAGGAGATGATCCTAATCAACCTGCTCAGGACGAGCAGAAGTACATTGTGACCCAGGAAAGGGATTTATCAGATGCAGGACATCACCCTGTCAGCTGCCGTGCGGCAGAACCTTCTCACACTTCAATCCACCGCAGACATGATGTCCGGCGTCCAGAACAAGCTGGCGACTGGATTGAAAGTGAATTCTGCGCTGGACAATCCGAATTCCTTCTTCACCGCATCCGGCCTGAACTCACGTGCCAGCGATTTGAGCAACTTGCTTGATGACATGGGCCAATCGCTTCAGACCATCAAGGCGGCCGACAAAGGTATTCAAACCATCACTGACCTGGTCGAAACTGCGAAAGCCAAAGCCAACCAGGCATTGCAGACCCAAAGTCAGTATGAGCGCAAGACATTCTCAGAACAGTACAACGATCTTCTTGAGCAGATCGAAGATGTTGCGAAAGACAGCTCCTACAAGGGTAAAAACCTGCTCGCTGGCGACGGCAACGACCTGACGACAATCTTCAACGAAGATGCAACCTCCAAGCTGACCATCGAAGCCGTCGACTATACCGATACGGCCCTATCGACCGGTCTCAACCTTTCGGACCTGGCTGAAGGTCAGGGAAGCGCGACTTCCTTTGATTTGCAAGGTGGCAAACAAACGATCACTCTTACCGACGGTACATCGACCCTCAACTCCAGTTCGGCACTCTCAGATTCGAACGTCATCACAGCGGGCATGACACTTGAATTTGTTGATGCTGCGGCATCTCCTAATGTAGTTGTGGGCTCAACGGTAACTGGCGGCGCCACTGTACAGGATCTAGTTGACGGATTGAATTCCGTCGCAGGTGTGCGAGCAGAATTTGACGACACAAGTGGCGAGCTTACGATCTATAGCGACGAAGATTTTCATATCTCCGACGATGCATCGACACACTCAGCAGCGCTGTCGACATTTGCAGTTGATGCAACGGCTCTGGCAACAACAAGTGCGTTGCTTGCCGAAACAGGATCATTTGCAGTTGGCGACACATTGACCTTGACAGACGGGAACGATTTTGAGCTTGGATCGCTTGAAATTGAAGCCGACACAACGGTTGATGATCTCGAAAGTTTCGTGAATGATTTCAACGGCGTTAGCGCGTCATTCGACTCTGGCTCCGGTCGGTTGAACATTACGTCAGAAACAGACCTCTCGCTTACAAGTGACAACACTGACTTCGCCAGCAGCGGCTTCACAGCAAACACGTCCGGCGTCACAGTTTCAGCACTCAGCGACAGCGGGTTTGCCACTGACAATGACATCAACCGGGTTGTAGACAGGTTGAACACTGCGCTTTCAAACCTGAGATCCCAGGCTTCTGAATTCGGTACGAACCTTTCGACTGTTGAGATCCGTCAAGACTACACAAAGACGATGATCAATACTTTGCAGGAAGGTGCAGGTCTCTTGACCTTGGCTGATACCAACGAAGAAGGTGCAAACCTGCTGGCTCTTCAGACCCGTCAGCAGCTGGCTTCGACATCACTGTCCTTCGCATCGCAGGCGGATCAGACAGTGCTATCTCTCTTCTAATAAAAAGAGAATCAGTCAGACGCACGACTCACAAGCTGACAATCAGAAACGGCGGGCCCTCGGTCCGCCGTTTTTGTTTTTATTCTCGATTACTGAATTTCGACTCAAAAAAATCACACGAAAAATCAATATGTTAAAAGAAAGCTTTTGGTAACTTTTATTTACAGCAGGTTAATGAGTGCACGACCGCTTAACTTTCCATTTAGATTTACGACGAGGGAGCGTCCTGATCTTGAAACAACAAGTACGCCCCTTTGAGAGTACTGAATAGGAAAAACGGTGAAGTCTCATGCCTGATATTGTTCTTTCAAGCGCGGTCCGGGACAACCTCCTGTCGCTGAAGCAAACAGCCGATCTTCAATCAGTCACGCAAACGCGCCTGGCCACAGGCCTGAAAGTAAACACGGCACTCGACAATCCCAATTCGTTCTTTACGGCGCAGTCATTAAACGACAGAGCCAGCGATCTTTCCAATCTTTTGGACAATATGGGACAGGCCGTTCAAACTATTCGCGCTGCGGATAAGGGCATCACATCGATCACAAAACTGGTTGAATCGGCCAAAGCGATCGCCAACCAAGCGCTCCAAACGTCGAGTGAGTACGAACGCAAGCAGTTTACAAGCCAGTACAACGACCTCCTCGAGCAGATCGAGGATATGGCCCGTGATTCCAGCTACAAAGGTAAAAACCTGCTAGCAGGCGCTGGCAACGAACTTGAAGTTATCTTCAACGAGGACAGCACATCCAATCTGACAGTCGAACCAGTCGATTTTACAGACACATCACTTGATGACGGTCTTAATCTGGACGATCTTGACCCCGGCGGAACCGGGACGTCTTCATTCAACCTGTTCGGTGGCTCAACAACATTGGCCATGACTGGGCTGCAAGCTTCGTCAAATTTGACTGATTTAGGTGACTGGGCGAACGGTGATCAGGTCACAATTACCGATAGTTCAGGAACAACAACGCTAACTGTCGGTACTGATATTACGACCGTGCAAGACTACGTTGACGCTGTAAATGATTTGAATGGTGCGCACGCAACTTTTGATGAAGCAACCGATTCAATATCGATTACATCCGGTCTTGATAACGCGATCTCCATCTCGAAAGACAATGCCGGCGGCGGCACCGCTACGGACGGAAGCGCTACCGGTGGAACGACTTCGACACTGTCGGTTTCGGCCCTGAGTTCCACGTCCACTCTCGTGGTTTCCGGCGGTTTTCAAGCTGGTGATACGATAACAATCACAGACGGTAACGGGTTTGAACCTGCGTCTCTTGAAATCGACGCCGAAACAACCGTCAGCGATCTGGTGACATTCATTGACAATGTCAAAGGTCTAGATGCTTCTTTCTCTGGAGGAAGCATCAGTCTGATTGGTGAAGTCTCGTTCAACATTGACAGCAGCAATTCGGATTTCAACAGGACGACACTCGCAAGCACTGTGGGAACTGTTGGACTGTCTGCGGCAGCTTCTGAATTCAAAACTGATACAGATATCGACAGGACGCTTCAGGCAATCAATGCGGCACTGGATGAACTCAGATCGGCTGCTCGGGCAATGGGTACATCATTATCGACTGTTGAAGTACGAACCGATTTTACCCAGAATCTGATCAATACGCTTGAGGTCGGCGCAGGTGAGCTCACCATTGCCGACATGAACGAAGAAGGTGCGAACATGCTGGCTCTGCAGACACGCCAGCAGCTCTCCTCGACCGCTCTGTCCCTCGCGAACCAGGCAGATCAGAGCGTATTGAGCCTGTTTGGTTAACACAGTTGGTAAATTTCATTAAGGTATCAGTGATGGTCGTTAACCAATTCGTTAACGTTTCATGGCGATACTCATGTGTGGAGGTCACAGAATGGCGCTCAAGGTCGAGCTAAAACCGGGCGAGCGAATTATCATTGGTGACAGTGTCATTACGAATGATAACCAGCGGACTCGCCTTTTTATCGAAGGCCAGGCACCTATTCTGCGAGAAAAGGACATTCTCACGCCGGCCACTGCGGATACGCCAGCCAAACGGGTCTATTTGGCCGTGCAGCTGATGTATCTGTCTACCGACTTGGAGAGGATTCAGGAGAACTACTTCACCCTCGTCAACGATATCGTGAAGGCCGCACCGAGTACGATTCCATACGTTACAAGAATTAGTAACGCCATCCTAACCGGCGCCTTCTATAAAGCACTGAAAGAAGCACGCAAGCTCATTGAGTATGAAGGGACGCTGATCGGTCATGTACAAACAGGCAGCGCAGGCTTATCAGAAGACCAGCCAGGTGGCAGTGTCACCGAGGGAACTGGAAGCGAATCTGCTGATGAAAGCCGCAGCCCGGCTTCAATTGATCAAGGATGAATGGGCAGACGCCTCCCTCGCGGAAAAGGACGACGTGCTCACCTATAATCGAAAGCTTTGGACAATTCTGGTAACCTCTGCGACTGGTGCTGAAAGTCAGTTGCCTCAGGACATCAAAAACAACATCGCATCACTGGGCGTTTTCGTTTTCAGGCAAACCGTGAGTGTGATGTCTTCAGATGACCCTAACAAGGTTTCTTCGCTTATCAGCATCAACAGAGCCATTGCAGAAGGCCTAAGAGCCCAACCCGAATAGGCAAACAGTTTCGAAATCAAAAAAGGCCGGTGCGTATCGCGACCGGCCTTTTTTGATTCCTGTTTGCTTCAGACTTGTCCGTTGATCCCGGAACAGCTGATCAGAGGTAATCGGAGAGGCTCAGATTGAATACAATCGACGATGCCCTGTAGGAAACTTCGATATTGTTTTGCAACGTGAGGATTTCCGCCGCCAGCTGATCTTTGTCGACACCTTCAATCTCTGCAATCGTTCCCTCGTAACTGCTTTTAATTTGAACGTGACGGTCGTTGGTCAGGGATGCGGTTCGGTAGGAGATGGCAATATCTGTCGACATATCGACGATCCCCGATTGATCGACACCTGGTGGTTGCAGCGTGGTCCGAAGTTTCGAAGAAAGCGCGTTGTAGTATTCCTCGTCAGTCTGGGTTCCGCCAGAAAAGTCGGCAGCGACAAATGCGGCCAGGGACTGCACCAACTCCTTGAGAGGCGTTTCGTTCGCGCGCATCCCGTATTCAACCGTTAGATTGCGGTCGACGACAGCATTCTTGTCGGTTCTCGGGTCTGTTGTTGTTGTATTGCGACCGGTGTACCACTCCACCGTTGTCGATCCACCCGCAGTCAGTGCGGTTGCCGTGTCATAGGGCGGGCCGTCGATGCGCTGGGGCTCCTCACCGTTGTAGGTGCTGAAAAACTCTTCTGCCGCCCATTCATCAGAGACAGCCCGCAGCGTTGTTTGCGCTTGTGCTTCGATCTCGGTAGCCAGCGCGTCTCGCAGGTTCTGGGCAGTTTCTTCAAGATCGGCACCGATCTGAAAGGTCCCCTCCTCTTCCGTATTTGAAGCGGCAGTGAACTCAATCGAGATGGTCTCGGTGTGATCGGGCGGCAGGCTCAGTTCTACGGAAATTGTTTCGCCCAAGGCCGGTTGACCGGTAAACTGGACATCGAAACTGTCCGGATCGGCTGCCAGCGGACCGGTGATAGCGACATTGGATAGTGTGGACGTCACCGAGGCGATATCAAATCCGAAGTCGTGCGCTCCGTCCTCAGCGATCGTGAAGGTGGAATCTGTCGGCACCAGACCTGCATAATTCGTGGTCAAAGCGGAGGTCGTCGTTCTGCCGGTGTTGGCAGACCCAAGGTTGGCCGACGCAAACTCGTCCATGTAGTCGCGCAGTCCTGACAGCGACCCTGACCCGTTCAAGATGTCATCGAGCGGCGCCACAGGGTCGTTGATGGCATCCGTGCCGCCAAACACATAATAGCCAGCGATCTCGGTATTCAGAATATTCAGGGTCTCGCTCAACAGCAACTCGGCGCGGGATTGCGTCTGCGTCTGCCCGTCGTCTTGAATGACGAAGTCGTTGGTATCGAGCGCCGACTTGGCGTCTCGCCGGATGTCTTCGAGCCGTTCCAGCGACATCGTCGCCGTTTCTAGATGAAGGTTCGCGACCGTGATCGTCTGCTGGTAGGTTTCGATCATGCTGACTTTCTGGGTCAACTCGATATCGAGCAAGCGCCGGTCGCCGATTTCTCCGTAGGTCGATCCCACCTTGCCGCTTGCAAGCTGCGTAGTCTTTTCCGCAAGCTTGTCATTCAGCGCACCCAGCTGCTGGGTCAGGTAAGTCCGGGATGTGGTAATGGACGAGACAGGCATTACACTAAACCTTAGACGATATTCAGAAGCTCATCGAAGAGCTCGTTGATGGTCTGCATCACGCGGGCGTTGGCCGCGTAGGCGTTTTCCAGCTGAACCATGAAGGCCAATTCTGTATCCAGATCGACCGCATAGCTCTCTTCGTAGCGGATCGCGAGGTTCATGGTCAGCGTCTCTTTTGACTTTGCATAGGTCGCAGCGTCTTCAGCCTGGTTTCCCTGGTACGAAACTGTCTGATTGACGAAATCGATGACACTGCCCTGGAATGGGGTAGAGCCGCTACCGATGCCTGTGTCAGGATCGAAATAGGTCGATGACGATGTCAGGGCACTAGCGAGAAACTGGGCACGCGCCGGATCATTGGCAGTATTTGCAGTCGGGGTCGTCTGGTAATTGACCAGCAGTGCACTGTCGGCCAAGAGATCTGGATTGATCGCGATGCTGTTCGCGTAGGAGAGCCTTTGACCACCGTCTTCCAGCGCGTCGGTGAACTCAACAGGGGAATCCCGGCTATCGACAAAGATTGCCAGTCCAAGGCCTTGATCGCTATTGGCGGTCACAGTCACATTTGCATTCAGGCTTTCAACTGTGGTCGGACCTGTATTATCGCCAAGGACACGCAACTCGTCGGAACCGTTGTTGCTGACCAGCAAGCCTGTGCTGCCAAGTGCGGCGACGATGTTGGTGATGTAGGTCGACGGTGTTCCGCTTGAAATGTCTATCCCGAATACTGTGTCATTCGGATTGGCGGTTGCTGAATTGTCGAGCGGCAAAAGCGACGCATCTTCAACAGCAACCAATGTTACCGTTTGGGCGACACCGCCAGTGTCCGTGTACTCCAGGGTTATTGTATTGCCTGACTGAAGCGCAGAGACATCCAAATCAAAACCGCTGTCCAGGCCAACGGTGACGTCGCTACTCTCAACGGTCACGTTGGAAAATGCCAGAGACATTTCCGCGGCGATCGTGTCCAGCTGCGCCTGAGCCTCGACAAGTATGTCGTCACGCAGTTCCGCCGTCGCCACCATTGCGCCAGAGTTCGAGGCAGCGATCAGATCGTACGACGTGCCGCCAGGTGTCGTTACCATTACCGTGTTGCCGGGTTCTCCCGGCCGCAGGATGTGGGACGGTGTGAAGCTCAGTGTGGAGGCCTGGTTGTCCGCATAAAGCTGCTGCCCATCAGCTGTCTGGATGAACAAGGTCTCGTTTGCGCCTTTGGAGACATTGACATCAAGATACCCTGAAAGCTGCTCGACCAGCCGATCCCGCTCGTCTTCCATGTCAGCGGTCGAAATGCCGGACTGATAGGCATCTCGAATGGCATCATCGATGTCTTCGATGCTCTTCAAAAGCCCGTTGACGGTGTCGGTCTGTGTTGAAAGTGCGTTGTCGGCTTCCTGACGCAGATCGTCAATGCGCTCGTATGAGCTGTTGAGTTGCCTTGCGAAGGAATCTGCAATCGACACAACATCATTCTGGGCCGCAAAATTTCCCGGATCATTGATCAGGACAGACAATGCGGAGGACAATTGTCCGGCAAGGGATGTCAGACTACTGCTGTCATTGATCGTACCGAAAATATCGTCGAGACGGTCTGTGAAGTCGTTGATTTGTTTTGCGTAGTTCGTATCCGACAAAGAATTGAAGTAGTCGGCTTGAACATATTCGTTCATGACGCGACGGACTTCCGTCGCATTCATACCAGCTACGTTGCCGAGCCCATCGAAATAAACCTCGGCTGAAATCGTTTTCTTGGAATACCCGGCTGTATCCGCGTTTGCGATGTTGGTTGCCGTTACATCCAACTGACGCTGATTGTATTGAATCCCGAAGACCGCGGTATTCATGGCACTCATCAGACCCATGGCGGCTTCTCCTTCGTAAAACGCTGCGACTTAGCCAGAAAAGCCGGCGGGCAGACCCGCCGGCGTTGATGGTCTTACCGGACCATGTTGAGCGCGCTGTCCAACATCTCGTCCGCGGACGTAACAATCCGCGAATTTGCCGAATAGGCCTGCTGAGTAACGATCAGCTTCGAGAATTCATCGGCAATGTCGGCATTGGAAAGTTCGAGTTTTTTGGCCAGGATCTGACCACCACCGGTCAAGTCTGCCTCGCCGGAGGACGTTGTGGCGGCAAAACCGGCACCGTCGACACGCCGAAGGTTCTGTTCAGCTTCGAAAGTCGCTAATGGGATTTCATAAACCGCGCGTTGCTGACTGTTGGAGTAACTGGCGATAACGCGGCCGGATTCGTCCACCGCAACGCCGGTCAGTTCACCGGCAGGATAGCCGTCCTGATCGAGGGACACAGAACTCGTCGTTCCATCGGGATCTGAATATTGCGTCAACGACCCATTAGCGAAGGAGAACTCAACATTCGCTGCAGTCGTTCCGCCGATATTGAGAGACGCAATTGTGAAGCCGTCGCTGGTACCGTTGACAGTGCCGATAGAGCCAGCTGTCATACCGTTCAGCTCACCTGTTGTATCGAAGGTGACATCACCTACGTCGTACCAGGCGTTGGTCGCATCGCCTCCGGAACCGATATACATCGTCCACTCATCAAAGACCGGACCGGTTGAGTTGTAGTTCGCCGTTTTTGCATAGCGAACTTCGACATTCATCGCAGTACCATTTTCATTATAAATGGTAATCGAACCGCCAGAAACGGAAGTATCGAGAAAGTCTTGCTCATCCGCCACAGCAATGTCACTGGTACCGACACCTGCATCCAAAAGGGCGGACGCATCAGTAGTGCCGTCATAGTCGGTCGTGTCCGGAATGCGCGGAAGGTTGGCTTGATATTCAACGGTGGTTGTCGCAGATGCCGATAGCGGCTGATTCTCGATTCGGACAACTGTTGGATTGTCGCCAATGGCATTGCCAGTGTCCGGATCAAGCGGGAAACCCTGAAGGTAATAGCCTGACGCATTGATCAGATAACCTTCCTTATCCCGCTCGAAGTCGCCCGCGCGGGTGTAATAGGTCTCATCGGCAAAGGTTGTCGACCCATCGACAACATCCGATGCCTGCGTCACGACAAAGTAGCCTTCGCCGTTAATCGCCATGTAGGTGTCCACATCGACAGACGTGATATCGCCCTGCACTGTGTTGGTTGCGCGCGATGTGGCAAAGGTCGTACCGGAAACCTGCGCAGCCTGCGTGGCACCGCCACCGGACACAAGATCGGAGAAGGTAGTATCCAACCGCTTGAAACCGGTGGTCTGCGAGTTGGCAACATTACCGGAAATGTTTTCCAGTGCTGTTGCCTGCGCAGCCAGTCCGGAAACGGCTGAGTTGATAGCCCCATAAATACCCATATTCGGTCCTCTTGATAGCTCGGGCACTGCTGACGCGGGCTTGCGCCCATAATCCGCCACATACCCGCAAGGGACGTGCCAACTCACACACATCAAGAAAAATATATATTTTACAATAATTTAACTCATTTCAATAGTGTAAGCGGCAGTCCGTCACCCCGGCAAGGATCGGACAGGAAGGCAATTTCTTCCCCCCGCAATGGGCAAGTCTGTCCGCATGAAGCCGGGCCCATTGCATTCCTTTTGCGGGCTTGCGTCCTTCTCAACGTCCTGTCACTTTCGCCGGAAATTCAAGTTGAACGGACGACCAAATGCGCTTTGAGGGAACTGAAAACTACGTCGCGACCGAGGATCTGAGGATCGCGGTCAATGCTGCGATAGCACTTGAACGGCCACTCCTGATCAAAGGTGAGCCGGGAACCGGCAAGACCGTCCTCGCACAGCAGGTGGCGGCAAGTCTCAACACGCCCTTGATAGAATGGCACGTCAAATCGACAACCAAGGCTCAGCAGGGTCTTTACGAATACGACGCAGTGTCGCGATTGCGCGACAGCCAACTTGGGGACGAGCGGGTCAAGGACATCAATAATTACATTCGAAGGGGCAAACTCTGGGATGCCTTTGAAGCGCCTGAAAAACCCGTGCTGTTGATTGACGAGGTCGACAAAGCAGATATCGAGTTCCCGAACGATTTGCTCCTCGAACTCGATCGGATGGAATTTCACGTCTATGAGACAGGCGAAACGGTTCGTGCCAGGCAGCGTCCGGTCGTGATCATCACTTCCAACAATGAAAAAGACCTGCCGGACGCCTTTCTTCGCCGGTGCTTTTTCCATTTCATCAAGTTCCCGGACGCCGAAACCATGACCGATATCGTCGAGGTTCATTTTCCAGGCATCAAGCAGCGCTTGTTATCGGAAGCCTTGCGTCTCTTTTATGATGTGCGGGACGTGCCGGGACTAAAGAAAAAGCCATCCACTTCCGAACTGATCGACTGGATCAAATTGCTGCTAAATGAAGACATTGATCCGGAAACCCTTCGTCAACAAGATAGCTCCAAACTGATACCACCGCTGCACGGCGCACTTTTGAAGAACGAACAGGACGTGCATCTATTCGAGCGTCTTGCCTTCATGGCACGGCGCGAACGATCCTAGGAGACCTTTTTGTCGAAACGGCATTCAGTCCTACGTGTGGTTTCAGGCCTGGCTCTGGCGATCGCTGTGACGCAAGGGTCGGCTGTGGCACAGGTTCCACCGGAAAAGGATGCCGGGTGGCAGAGTGATGTCAGTGGACTTCGTCATTTTACCGGGTTGCGTTGTCCTGACACGATCGGTGCGTTCTCGCGCATCAAAGTCATGGAAGGCGATGCCGTCAGTCAGGCAAGCTGCATCTACACAGGTCGCGATGGCATCACCGCCGTGTTGCGCAAACACACTCAAGGCACCGGGCGTCGCGAAGCCCTTACCTTTTCCAGAAGCTACAAGGCAGCAGGTTTTGAGCCAATCACGTTGAGCGGGGCAGCCTCTACAGGTATTTCATTCCGTACCCGCAACTGGACGCCGACAAGTCTTTGCGAGACTTTGTGGTATTTTTCCGGGACAGACGCTGACTATACGCTCTGGCTTTCCTATACACTGCCGACTCAAGAAGCTGAAGTCGGACCGGCCATCGAAGTCTTCACAAGCGCACTGGCTGATCAGAACTGACGCGCGGCACCAAACGGCAAAACAACAACTGGAAGCGTCATGCGGCTACTTCTTCTCAGACATGCAAAGTCGGACTGGGGCGACGACGATCTGGAGGATATTGATCGTCCGCTAAACAGCCGCGGCAAGGCTGCAGCCATGAAAATGGGCCGCTATCTTCAACAAAACGGCCTTCTGCCCAATCAGATTATGTGCTCAACGTCGCAGCGCACTCGAGAAACACTTTCACGCGTTCTGCAGTTTTTGCCGCAGGAAGCGCAGATCCACCTCATCTCGGATCTCTACCGACAAAGCGAAGACGACTACACGCCGCTGATACGCAAGTATGGCGGCAGAGCGCAAAACCTGATGGTCATCGGTCACAATCCAGCCACCGAGGACACAGCCCTCAGTTTGACAGGCACGGCAGCGCCAGAGGCTTTGGCTGATCTTGAAGAAAAATATCCGACCGCAGCGCTCTCTGTTCTGGACTTTGATATTGCCGACTGGTCAGAGTTGGGGCCGAAAACCGGTCACCTGGAACGATTTGTCAAACCGAGAGACCTCAAGGACGAACCAGATTAGGGTGTCGTCTCAGACCCTTTTCCAACTGATTTCCCGTTGATCCGACCCCTGCCCGCGCTTACATGAACGCGCTGGAGGCGATTTTGAACCCATTGACCACATTGACGGAGGAATCCCGTCTTACCTTGGCCAACCTGGCGGATGCTGCAACCGATCTTGCAGTTCCAAGCGTAAGGCTCGGGGTGACCGGACTTGCCCGCTCGGGCAAAACAGTTTTCCTGACGGCTCTTGTCCACAATCTGGTCCACGGCGGCCGGCTTCCTGTCTTCAGCGCAGCTGCCGGACACAGGATGACCGGTGCCCGCCTGCAGCCGCAACCCGATGACGCAGTTCCACGCTTCGACTACGAAGCCCACGTGCGCGCCCTGGTCGATGATCGGGTCTGGCCGGATTCGACTCGGC
Organism: Roseibium porphyridii; assembly: GCF_026191725.2. Taxonomy (NCBI): domain Bacteria; kingdom Pseudomonadati; phylum Pseudomonadota; class Alphaproteobacteria; order Hyphomicrobiales; family Stappiaceae; genus Roseibium; species Roseibium porphyridii. The sequence goes on along the minus strand of NZ_CP120863.1, from coordinate 2,353,143 downwards.
AAGTTGCTGAGCTTCGGCTGACAATAGACTATGAGAGCGCGTCCTATTTCTATCGCAAGCTGGGTCCAGGTCGCCTGCATGTCGATTTGATCGACTATCCCGGTGAATGGCTGCTGGATCTGCCGCTGCTGAACAAGGATTACGCCACTTTTTCGGCAGAAGCCTTACAGCGCGCCCGCGCAACAAACCGCATTGAAATCGCGTCTCCTTTTCTGGAAGTCGTCGGCAAAATGTCACCCGACACGGAGGAAAACGAACCGGCAGCCCAGGAACTCTCTGCGGCATTCAAGAGTTACCTTGCCGGATGCAGAGCCGACACGCACGCTCTTTCCATGCTGCCGCCAGGACGCTTCCTCATGCCCGGCGATCTGGACGGCTCCCCAGCCCTGACCTTTGCACCATTGGACTTTCCCGCAGACGCCGGTGCAGCGCGGACCGGCACGTTGCGTTCTATGATGGAGCGGCGTTATGAGGCCTACAAAGCCCATGTCGTTCGCCCCTTTTTCCGCAACCACTTCGCCCGACTGGATCGCCAGATCGTGCTTGTCGATGTTTTGAACGCCCTTAATGCCGGTCCAGACGCGGTGGCAGATCTAGAGGTCGCGCTCAGCGAAGTGCTTGGCGCTTTCAGGCCAGGCAAGCGAAGTTGGCTGTCGTCAATCCTAACGCGCCGCATCGACCGGATCTTGTTTGCCGCAACCAAAGCGGATCACCTTCACAGCTCAGACCACGACCGGCTCGAGGCAATTTTGAAGAGGCTGGTCTCAAGGGCTGAAGAAAAAGCCAGGTTTAAAGGCGCTGAAGTCGACGTCCTGGCCATGGCTGCAGTGCGCGCGACACGCGAAGCCACGGTCAAACACCGCGGCGAGGCATTACCTGCTATTTTGGGAACACCCCTGCCTGGCGAGCGATTGAACGGAGACACCTATGACGGCAGAACCGAAATCGCGATGTTTCCCGGAGACTTACCCCAGGATCCTGAATCACTTTTTGACAAAGATGAATCACTGCATGAAGGGGTTCGACCAAGCTTTCAATCTGCTCAGGCAGATCTTCAGTTTCTGAGATTCAGACCACCGGAGCTGGACACGACGGCAGAGGGTCTCACCTTGTCGCTTCCGCATATTCGATTGGACCGTGCCCTGGAATTCCTGATCGGAGATCGACTCGCATGACCGGAACCCCTCCCCCTGCTGGACGTCGTCCGACAGCGTTTCGACTTGACGACCGCAAGGTTCGCCTGACCGACGACGAAGACAAAATGCCTTCAGCTGACGAGGCACTCATTACCCAGGCCTTTCTGGAAGACGACGAACCGCGCCTGCCACGTACTGCCAGCACACCCAAGTCCGGCTTCAAATTCGGCAAGTGGCTGATAATCGGGCTGTCCGGCCTCGTATCGCTGACAATCGGTCTGGCTGTCGATAGTCTGATCCGGGATCTTTTTGCCCGCACTGACTGGCTGGGATGGCTGGGCGTTGCACTCGCAACGCTTGCCGCACTCGGTTTGTTGGGGTTGGCTTTGCGTGAAGTCGCCGGACTGATGCGCCTTGGAAAAATCGACAAGTTGCGTGAAAGACTGTCCGAAGCTGCTGAAAACGACAATGCCAGCGCCGCGACAAGTGGACTGAAAGAACTCTTGGCTCTTTATCGCGACAGACCGGAAACGGCGCAGGGTCGCAAGGCTCTGGCCGGTCACATGCGTGAAGTGATCGATGGCCGGGACCTGATCAAACTTGCGGAGCGGGACCTCTTAGGTCCGCTCGACCTCGAAGCAAGGCGTATTGTGATGAACAGCGCCAAACGGGTGTCCATCGTCACGGCCGTCAGCCCACGCGCGCTGGTCGACCTCCTTGCAGTCCTTTTTGAAAATCTGAGAACCATACGCCGCCTCTCTGCACTTTATGGCGGACGCCCTGGAACACTCGGCTTCCTGCGCTTGGCAAGGCAGGTTCTCACGCACCTTGCGGTGACAGGAGGCATGGCGGCTGGCGACAGCCTGGCCTCGCAGGTTCTCGGTCACGGACTGGCCGCGCGCTTGTCCGCACGGCTCGGCGAAGGTGTCGTAAACGGGCTCCTGACTGCTCGCATCGGCATCGCGGCAATCGATGTCTGCAGACCTGCACCTTTCGTCTCCGGAACCGGACCTTCAATTTCCGACTTCATGGGTGAATTGGTGTCTCTGGCAAAAAAGGAAGACCCACAAGACACCAACTAGATTCCGCCCAAAGGTTGCTCATAACCTCCCCCGTTGAAACAGTGTTGCCTGTCGGCCCTGTTGCGCATTGGCTCGACATGCCCCCGGTAGCCGGATAATTTCCTGAAATGTTCATCAATTTCTTTTCTGAGCTGAAAGCTGCCGGCGTTCCGGTTTCCTTGCGGGAATATCTCACGCTCATGGAAGCATTGGACAATGATCTTGCGGAAAAAAGCGTCGAAGACTTCTACTATCTGGCGCGCCTTTGCCTGGTGAAGGATGAAGGCAACCTGGATAAGTTTGATCGCGTTTTTGGACACGTCTTCAAAGGTCTTGATCTTCTGAGCGAGGTTCCCTCTGAAGACATTCCCGAAGAATGGCTCCGCCGCCTGGCAGAAAAGCACCTGAGCGAAGAAGAGAAAGCGCAGATCGAAGCCTTGGGTGGTTTCGACAAATTGATGGAAACTCTGCGCGAACGCCTGAAAGAGCAACAAAAGCGCCATCAGGGCGGAAACAAATGGATCGGCACCGCCGGCACGTCGCCCTTTGGCGCTTATGGTTACAATCCCGAAGGGGTGCGCATCGGTCAGCACGAAAGTCGGCACCGGCGTGCGGTCAAGGTCTGGGACAAGAGAGACTTCAAGGATCTGGATGACAACCAGCTCCTCGGCACACGAAACATTCAAGTCGCCCTGAAACGCCTGCGCAATTTTGCAAGAACAGGCGCGGCAGATGAGCTTGATCTCGATGACACTATCCGGTCTACCGCACATAAAGGGCTTTTGGACATTAAGATGCGTCCGGAACGGCACAATGCAGTCAAAGTGCTTTTGTTCTTCGATATCGGCGGTTCGATGGACGACCACATCAGGGTTTGCGAAGAACTGTTTTCAGCGGCGCGGTCTGAATTCAAGGTCATGGAGCATTTCTATTTCCACAATTGCCTCTATGAATATGTCTGGAAAGAAAATCGCCGCCGCCACACGGAACGCATTCCAACCATGGATGTGCTGCACAAATATCCGGCCGACTACAAGATCATCTTTGTCGGCGATGCATCGATGAGCCCTTATGAAATTGCCTATCCGGGAGGGTCTGTCGAGCATTGGAATGAAGAAGCCGGGGCGACATGGATGCAGCGCGTGACAGGCCTCTACAAAAGTGCAGTGTGGTTGAACCCCGTGCGCGAAGAACATTGGACCTACACACATTCCATACAAATGCTGAACGAACTCATGGAAAGTCGCATGTTCCCGATGACCGTCGAGGGTCTCTCGGAGGCCATGAAGGAATTGGCGCGTTGATCACTGCGCCAAAAGCCTCACGAATTCCGCGTCGATGGATCAACAAATCCGCATCGTTTGCGCAAGTTCGAAATAGCGTCCTGCTCTTGCCCCCAAAAGTCCTTGACGGGTCTCATTGCCGGCACACACACATAGTGCAGATCAGTGGAGTGAATTGCGTGACGGAAACGGACAGACAATCCACGAAAGCGACACAAGCCTCGCATGCCACGACAACCGGGATGGTGGGCGGCGGCTTCTATGATGCGAACTCAGCGCCTCAATGGCGTGCGATTGAAGCTGTCTTTCCACTCATCACAAATGCAATGGCAACTCTTGAAGTTGAAGGTGAAGGGACGATCAGGCTTGCCGACTTCGGCTGCTCAGAAGGGCACAATTCCATTGCGGTCATGGCTGAAGCGCTCGATACCTTGTTGCCTCGCACAACACGTTCCATCCAGACGATCCACTCGGATCTGCCGACAAACGACTTCTCAAAGCTGCTCTTGAACATTCGCTCAGATGGCCGGAGCGTATTTGGCAGCGAAAAGGTCTTTTCCTGCGTTGTGGCGGGCTCCATGTATGACCAGCTGGTTCCCGATGGCTCTCTTCATCTGGCAACAACTTTCAATGCGATTGGCTTCCTCTCGCGCCGTCCCCTGTCACAGTTGCCTGACTACATTTTTCCAAATGGCCCAAGCGCCGTGCGGTCAAACGGGAAGGTTTCCGAAACCGATCGTCAAGCATTTGCCGAGCTTGCCAAACAGGACGTCGCCAGTTTCCTAAAAGTCCGTGCTCGTGAGTTGGCTCCCGGCGGGAAGCTGATTGTGCAGGTCTTTGGACGTGACAGTGATGCGAGCACCAGCGACGGCATCTATGACCTGCTCAATGACGCGGTTCTTGCTTTCGTTGAAAACGGTGAAATCTCAAGAGACGCCTATGCGCGTTATTACCAGCCCGTTTACATGAGGTCGCTGGAAGAATTGACCGCTCCTGCAACCGATCCCTCATACGCGGTTTCAGACTTGTTCAAGCTCGACCAAAGCATGTCCTATGAAGTGCCGGTTCCATTCAACGAAGCGTTTCAGCGAAACGGCAATCTGACAGAGTACGCAGCGCAATACGTCGATTTCTTTCGCGCCTTTACCGAAGCCGTTTTAATAAATGCCCTGCCTGACAGCCCCAGGCGGGACAAGCTCGTTAACAAGGTTTACACCAAGGCGCTGGAGTTGCTGATGGCGAACCCGGACGCATATCCGTTCCGCTACATTGGGGTTGCCATGCTGCTGACTCGGAAAGCCTAGGCAGCATTTTCCTTGTGTGCGACATCGCCTTGTTTCATTGCAACGGTCTCCTGATCTTGTGCAGCATCTTCCCTCAGGAGCTCAAGATCGTCTTCCGTTTCATCAAAATCAGATCTGGCGACCGTGACACGGTTCCGGCCATTGTCTTTGGAAAGGTACAAGGCATCATCTGCGGACTTCATAAGATCCTGAGGTATGCGCCCATGGTCTGGATACCCCGCAACACCGCATGAAACCGTGATTTTCGGCAGGCTTTTTTCGCCGTAACGCACCACGATTTTTTCAATAGCAACCCGGACCATTTCGGCAACGTCTTCGGCGTGAGACAGGGATGTCTCGGGAAGAAGAACCATGAATTCCTCACCGCCCAAACGGCACGGCATTTGATCGCCATCACAGACTTCTTCCAACGTCGATCCAACCGCACGCAACACCATGTCACCTGCATCGTGACCATAGTTGTCGTTGAATTTCTTGAAGTGATCGACGTCAATCGAAACCAGTGAGATCGGTTGTCCATTGTGCTGAGAGCGTTCAAGCCCTGATCTCAACACATCAATGAAATGCCGCCTGTTGAAGAGGCCTGTCAAAGGATCTCTTATCGACTTGTTGTGAAGTTCATCGCGCATGCGCGTATTCGCGATTGCAAGACTCACTTGCTCTGCGGCCATCTGGGCAAGTTTACGCTGAGATAGAAAGTCCTCATCGCTAGCGCCAGCAGCCGGAGAAAGATGCATCAAACCAACGGTTTCTCCATGTGCCAGGATCGGCAAGCAAAGATACACATCGTCTTCAAGATCTGGAGCGACGTGGCTACAGCGGAAACTGACTTCGTTGTCGCCGTAGATATAGGGCCTGCCACGACGCAGTCCCCAGCAGGAGTTGGGGCGAATATGCGCTTCCAGGATACCGCCATTCCAGGTACAAGCTCCGTCCAGCACATCGCGCGAGTTTGAGTAAACATAGACGGCGCCCGCACTGCTCGGCAGCAATTTGGTCATGAACAGGCTGACCATTTCAAACAGCTCGTCCAGCGAGCTGCTCGACTGCAGCCATTCGTTCAGCTCGGACAAAAGGCGAATTTCCCGCGTCAGCTCCGTCTGTCTTTCAATCTCAATGCGTTCCTGTTCCTTGACTCTGATCAGATGCGCCTTGAAAGCCTTGAAAGCGCGGCCGATATCCCCGATTTCATCATTCCGGTCCACGGGCAATTCAGCGTCAAAGTCATTTCTGGAAAGTCGGCGAAGGGCATTCACGACTTCAAGCAAAGGCACACCAATTGCCCACCTTCCGAGCCACATTGCCAACAGGACGGAAAATCCGGCCGCGCCCAACGAAATCAGAATTGTGAAACGTATGGCATTCTGCTCGTGCTTAGCCGCCGCTTTTGCTGCGCTTTCGGCAAGCGCCTGCACGCGGAACAAAAGTTGTTCCAGTTCCATATTGAACTTGGAATGAGTTCCGCTCACCTGCTGCAGCAGGTTCTCCGCTTCAAGGCTGTTACCTCGTTTGGACTTGCTCAGTATTTTGGAAATCGCAACGGAGTAGTCTTCATGCTCTTGACTGATCGCTCTGATGGTTTTCAGAACGGTTTGAAATTCCGTGACCTGTGCCTCTGTGCTCGCAAGTGAAATGCCTTGCTCGGCAATTTCGGCAACGTCGGCGAATTCGCTGGTTATCTTCCCACCCAGGTAGAGGAGCCTGGCTTCTGTCTGGGCCCGTTCCTCTTCGCTTCCGACTTCCCGGCCTTCAATGCCAATCAAACTCATTCTCATCAGACGTTCGACAAGAAATGTCTGCTCAAGCCTGTGGGCCGTAACGTGACCGATTGCATCCGTCAGCGGAACCTCGGCTTCTGCGATGAACTCGATTTCCTGGCCGATTTTCCGGATTTGATAGACGCCAACACCCGACGCGGCGACAACAAACCCGACACAGATCGCGACAATACCCAACAATTTGGCGGTGATTGAATAACGAAAAGCCGAACGCATGCGCATCTTTAACTCCATACCAGCGCACGGAGCTTTACTTAAAGTTGTTAAAATTGACTTATGTAACGCTGAAAATGAAGGTGACAATTTTACCTAAAAATTCAAAACCATCGAAATTATCATTAACAATTCATTTCTGTGTACTACACAGCAAAAGTAATTTCCTCATCATCGACAAGTATGAAGGAAAGACCTGTCCAACGAAGAATGCGCCGCCTCTCTCATCGAGAGCGGCGCACTCCGGGTCATCATCATTAAGCTGGTGTCGGGTCGTCAGCTGCTGCGCAAAACCAGCACCGAACATGGCGCATGACGGACGATGTGTGCTGCGTTGGAACCGATGAAGTATGTTGACAAGCCAGGCTTGTGCGACGTCATCAAAATGAGATCGCAGTCCGACTTCGTCGCCTCTTCAATCACCTCATGATAGACGGACCCCATTCGAACCATCAGGTCGATTGTTCCTTCCGGGACATCCAGTTTCGAACCGATCTGCTCAAGTACCGTTGCAGTTTCCTTGAATTCTCTCTCCTGCCAGCCATCCGGGAGCTGACTGGCAACAAAGCTCTGCACTTCCGGACAGACCGCCATCAAGTGGATCTTGGAACCATAGTCGCGCGCCATTTGTGCAGCTTTTGCAAGCGCTTGCTCTGCAAATGCGGGTTCGCCGGGATCGACGGGAACGAGGATTTTCTTGAACATGGCAAGTCTCCCTGAAGAGTGGTGTTGCCATACTCTTGGCGTTCCATGGCACAATTCGCCATGAGGCAGATCAATCCCCTGAAAGGTCCCCAAAATAGCGGCCCGGCGTTACCCCGAAAGCTTTCTTGAATGTTGAAACGAATGCACTCGGCCCTTCATAGCCGAGTTTATGCGAAACATCTGAGACGCTGCGCCCTGCAGCAAGCAATTCGAGCGCTCTGAACAGCTTCACCTGACGGCACCAGGTCCGGTAATTCAAGCCGGTCTCTGTCTTGATCCGCCTTTCAAAAGAGCGAACGGATGTGGCGCAACGGCCGGCAGCTTCTTCAAGCGAAGGAATATGCGCCGGGCAACGGACCACCGCCTCACACAAATCCCGAAGCCTTGCGTCCTGCGGCATCGGCAACTGCAAGGGGGCGGCCGGCAGCATCTTGAGTTGATCCAAAATCACCGCTGCCAGTCGGCCCGCCGGACCGCCTTCGGTTTCAGATCTCGGGTAGGACATGAACTCCAAAATCAAGGCTCTGAGCAGCGTGGTCACCTGTATCACCTGAGGTGTGGTCGGCAGATCTCTTGCGTAATCAAGTTGAACATAAACATACCGTATCTCGGTCTCGGTGAGGTATCTCGTCTGATGCTCCACACGTGGAGGCAACCAGACCGCACGCTCTGGAGGCGCAAAGAACGTGCCCATCTCGGTGTCGATTGCAATCGATCCCTTGACCACGTGAAACAATTGCGCGCTGTCGTGCGAATGCCAGCCATTGTGACCTATGCCGGCGGGGGCGTTGTTGGCATAACCAATGAGCGGACCCGAAACAGCTCCCACCGGAAACTCTGACAACTCCGGATGAATGGCCATGTACGATCTCCAATCAATCGGTGAGCTTCAAGAATGCGCTGCCCGAACACGTCTTGACACCTCATTTCCTTGTGGTTGAGGCAGTCGCGAAGCTCGTTTCATGCGGCAGTTTTGGCAACTCGGAAACATATCATGACAAAACAGCGCTAACACGCAGTTTCTTTTTGAAGTTAGAAGCAAGTCACTTCGCTGATGGACAGTTTCTCCTCGACGGTTTCTGAATGACCTATTTCACGCAAAATGCCCACCCAAATGAAATCACGGGTTGGCGCTCTCCTGTTGTCTTGTTGATGATCATGGCCGGGGCCATGCAGCTTTCCTTTGCTGCCTGGTGGAACCTGATGAACAATTTTGCGGTCAATGAGCTGGACTTCTCTGGCCGCGAGATCGGAATTCAGCAATCCATCCGCGAGATTCCGGGCTTCCTGAGTTTTTTGGCCGTTTATCTGCTCTTCGTCATGCGCGAGCAAACACTTGCCTATTTATCCTTGCTTTTGCTCGGGTTCGGGGTTGCCATAACCGGCTATTTCCCAACAGCGATGGGCTTTTACATAACCACGCTGATCATGTCGATCGGCTTCCATTATTACGAGACGATGGCACAGTCGCTGTCTCTGCAGTGGCTGCCCAAGGCCACGGCAGCAGCAAGCCTGGGCAAGATAATCTCAGTCGGTGCGTTTGCTCAGCTAATCGCCTATGGCCTGATCTTCATTGCGTGGAAGACATTCGATCTGTCGTTTGCGACCGTCTTCGCAATAGCGGGTGGATTGACCCTTATTGTGCTTGCTTTCCTGGTGATGGCCTACCCGCACTTCCGGGAAGGCGTGCCGCAGCACAAGAAGCTTATTCTGAGAAAAAGGTATTGGCTCTACTACGCCCTCACCTTCATGGCCGGTGCCCGCCGGCAGATTTTTACCGTCTTTGCCGGTTTCCTCATGGTCGAACGTTTCGGCTATGACGTCCACGAAGTGGCTGCTCTGTTTCTGCTCAATGGCGCATTCAACATGGTGCTGGCCCCGAAGATCGGCAAGCTGATTGTACGTTTTGGAGAGCGAAAGGCGCTGATTCTGGAATATATTGGTCTGATCGGGGTCTTTGTCTGCTACGCCTTCGTGACCAACGCGACACTGGCGGCAAGCCTCTACGTGATCGACCATGCGTTCTTTGCGATTGCGATCGCGATCAAGACCTATTTCCAGAAGATCGGTGATCCGGCGGATATTGCCCCGACCGCCGGTGTTGCCTTCACCATCAACCACATTGCAGCGGTGTTCATACCGGTGCTGTTCGGTTTCATCTGGCTCATTTCGCCAGCAGCCGTTTTCCTGGCCGGTGCCGCAATGGCTGCAATCAGCCTGTTCCTGGCCACGATGATCCCGAGCAATCCGGATGAAGGCAATGAGGTCGATTTCTGGTTTCGCAAGCAATCAGCCCAGCCGGCCGAATAACGCACCTGGGACAAGCTGACACCAACAGCGAGTTCGAGGCTGCGTCTATCGCAGCCCCGTGACCCGAAAATCGTCAATCAAACACTGAAAACAGATCGCGCGAAGACGAACGATCAGGCCTGCCGTTCAGGGACATGGACAACCAGTCCGTCCAGCTCTGCAGACACCTGGATCTGGCAGGAAAGGCGCGAAGTCGGCTTCACGTCATACGCAAAGTCCAGCATGTCCTCTTCCATCGGCTCCGGAGAACCGGTCTTTGAAGACCAGGCATCATCGACATAAACGTGGCAGGTTGCGCAGGCGCACGCGCCACCGCACTCGGCCTCGATGCCCTGCACCATATTCTTGATAGCGTTTTCCATCACCGTGGAGCCTTCGGCGGCTTCAACTTCGGTCCGGTTTCCGTCTGCGGTGATAAAAGTGATCTTTGGCATATGTCGCGTCCAAGCCCTAGATTGCGGTTCCAGCTGCCCCGAAATAAAGCTTCCGTGCAAAAGGTCAAGGACCATGCAGACCTCAGAGGTGTGCATGCGACGAAATCGACCGCTTGGATCGTGCTCAGCGCTTGGCGGGCTCCCGCCTACCCTTCCAGCAGATCCCTGATGTACTTGTTGGCCTCGTCCACCGCTGCAACAAGACCTTCAGTGGCTGCATCCTTTGTCGATTGCATCTTGCCCTCAAGGTTCTCGCAAACGGTGGCAACGCGATCGGCGCCGATCGCACGGGCGGATCCTTTAAGGGTATGCACAAGGTCGAGGCGAACCGACTTTTCCGTTTCCTGAGCGAGCCGTTCCAGCGTGGAACATGACTGTGACTTGAAAAGATGCAGAACCTGGACTTCCAGATCACGGTTTCCAAGGGTGTTGGTCGCCAGTTGCACCAGATCGATGGGTGCTTCCGGTGCGACCCGGCCGGCAACGCGGGCCATGGATGAAGGGGCCATGAGGGGTGCTCCAAAATACTCAATACCTGCCTGACGGCACCCGGCCGCAAGCAATTTCTGGTATTGAGCGTGCCCTCCAAGCCGCAAACACCGGGTTAAATCAGCTCGTCAAAGGCGCAGAAGCGGCTGATGTCCCCAAAAAATTGAAATCTTGGTTAACGCAGTTTCAGTCAGCACTTAAAGAGAGATTAAAAAAGTCCTTGCAATTCCGTCATTTCCCCGAAGTTGCAATTTCCTGAATTCAGGTTCCGCCGTTAACTTTTTCCCTTTTTTTGACTTGCGGAAAGCACATCAATCGCGGCAGGCGTCAGCTTGCAAACGAGCCAGTCAGGCTTGATTGGGTTGGAAAACCAAGGCTCTGCCCAGCCTGCCTCTATACAGGCACGGATGGTGCGGGCTGGAATTTCCCGCCCGTTATCGTCGAAGAGCGGCAGCTTGCCACCCGGTTGCGAAAGGCCTTTTTTCAACCAACGCTTTTGGGGAGCCGTCAGATTACCCGCTTTAAGCGAAGCGGAAACTGCTCCTTTTCCAGTGTCTTTCGAGACTCTGACCTGCTTCGATTCCGGCATTCAAACTGCCCCCTAAGTGACTCACGCTATTGCCGTTTCTTGTTCGTTAGGAGAGATTGTGCCATTACAGTAACTGATGCGGCAAGATGGGGAGTGAACCGTCGAACGGAAAGTTCGCGGTCGGTCAGCGGCGGCCCTCCTCTAAGAACAGATTTTGTGGCGTTGCATTCTGTGTAACAGCCCCAGAAGCGACGCATCCGGTAGGTACTGTTTGGAGCTGCTTTTGCAGCTTCGCTGAAATACCGGTGTGTAATGAGTACGGACGTGAGGCGATCCTAAATGGCAAATCCGACAAAGGCGAAAGATCCGGCGGAAGCGGCACTGTCTGCGGTTGAAGAAGCCCTGAAACTCGATTTCGGTGGCCCTGAAGCCGGGACTGCGGAAGCGGCACCTGAGGCGAGCGCAGCAGCTGATGCAGAGCCAGCGCGCAGTCAGCAGGCGGACAACCGGTCATCCCAGCGCGAGGAGCGCCAGTCCCGCAGGCGTGGTCGCGGCGGACGACCGCCGGCAGCCAATGACGATCGTCGGAACATCGGCAGTCTTATCTATGCACTTCAGCGCCGCCCCTCTTCGGCACCGTTCTGGGGCGCTCTCGCCCTGAGTGCCGTGTGGGCAGCGCTCGGCGGCAGTCTCTTCATGACCGCCTTTTCCGACAAGGTCTCTTCGCTCACTGATCCGCAGGTACTAACGTCTTCACCGGAAGTCATCCTGGCCATCGTCGGAATTGTCGTCCCCATTATCTTCTTCTTTGTCATGGCCATGATGATCTGGCGCGCGCAGGAAATGCGCATCGTCGCCCGTGGTATGACCGAAGTCGCCTTGCGCCTTGCTGAACCAGAAGATATGGCGAAGGAATCCATTCTCAGTGTCGGCCAGGCCATCCGCCGCGAAGTAGCGGCCATGGGCGACGGCATCGAAAGGGCGATTGCCCGCGCAAGCGAGCTGGAAGTCCTCGTGCACAATGAGGTTTCCTCACTCGAGCGCTCTTACAATGACAATGAGCTAAAAATCCGCGGCCTGATCGAGGAACTGGTCAGCCAGCGCGAATCCATCGTCATGAATGCCGAGCGCGTTCGTGAAACCATTGCCGGAGCGCATGAGAAATTCTCCTCGCAGCTGTCCGACACATCCGGTGAACTGGGAACAACGGTCGATCAGGCCACTCAACGCCTGACTGACGCAGTCAACAATCGCGTGGAAGAGCTTACCGCGACCGTCGACTCGCGCATTGAATCTCTTGGTGCAACCCTGAATGCCTCCGGCAACGAACTGGTCGACAGCCTGACAGTGCGCGCAGAAGACTATGTTGCCCGCCTGTCCAGCACCGGCAATGAACTGGTCGACAACCTGGCCGAAACCGGCTCCACAATGTGGGAAACGCTCTCGACACGTGGCAACGAAGTCAACGACCGGTTTGCCGATACCGCAAATACGTTTGTTGAGACACTTTCCGCCCGCAGCACCGAAATCAACGACACGATGACCACGTCCAGCACGTCGGTGATCGACACGTTGAGCAGCAAGGCGGACGAGTTCCGGCTTACTCTGGAAACAACCGGCAATTCCGTCGGCGAAGTGATCACCCAACGCGGTGAAGAGATCAACGCAAACCTGTCCCTGACGTCAGGACGCCTGATCGACACAATCACTTCCCGCACTGAAGAGCTGGTGTCCACGGTCGACACACGCGTCAACACGCTCGATCAGTCTCTCGCGGAGACGGGAACCCGGGTCGTCGACAGCATTTCCGAAAAAGGTCAGGCAGTCACCGACACCATTTCCATCCGGGGCGCTGAAATCGTCGAAACGCTGTCCAGCCGCTCAACCGAGGTTGCTGAAATCCTGCGCGGGACAGGCGAAAGCATTGTGGTCGATCTGTCGCTGCGCGGCGGTGAGATTGCATCCAAGCTGGATGAAACGGCCGGTTCTCTCACCCAGACCATTTCCGTTCGCGGTGGTGAATTGGCGGAGAAGCTCGATACGATTTCCGAGCGGATCTACACCGCAATTTCGATCAATGGCGCCGAGCTTGATGAGCGTTTGACCGCTCGCAGCAACGAAATGGCGACCATGCTCGAGCAGCAGACGGTCGGTTTCCGCGACACGCTGGAAGGCGTCTCCACTCAGTTTGCTGCAAGCCTCGGCGAACAGACTGGTAACCTGACACACAAACTGGCTGAAACCGGCACACAGCTGGCTGAACTCATCGGCAGCCGCGGCGACCGCGTGGCAGGTGATATCAACCAGATCAGCGGCAAGATCGCAGAAACACTGGAAGTGCGCGGACTGGCCCTCGAAGAAGGCCTTTCAACACGGCTTACCGAACTGGAATCCATCGTCACCGACAAGGGCGGTCAACTGGTCGACGCGTTCGATACCAAGACGCTTCTTTTGTCCGAAGCGCTCGATTCACGCCTGTCCACACTCGATACGACGTTCGCATCGCGCATCGACACGATGGACGCATCGCTCGGCAATCGCCTCACCGCGATGGACACCTCTCTCGACCAGCGTTTCTCAACCATGGACGCAACGCTCACCGACCGCATCAGCACCATGGATGCATCGTTGGAACAGCGCGTCGGATCTCTGGACAGTTCGCTTAGCGAGCGTATCGCCACGATGGACTCTTCGCTCGGCAGCCATATCAACACGTTGGACCTGACGCTGGATCAGCGCACAGCTGCCTTTGAAGCAACCCTCGAAGCCCGCACCCAGATCCTGTCCGACGCCATCGAGAACCGGACGACCGGGATCAGCGAAGCGCTGGAAGAAAAGACCCGCAACATCACCGACGTTCTGGCGGACCGCTCCGATGCGATCACGTTGCAACTCGGTCAGCGGATCGAATCTGCCGGCAATACGCTTGCCGACCGCGCCGAGGAAATCGGTCAGAACCTGTCGACCCGTGTTGATGGTGCCGCGACGGCAATGGCCGACAAGGCAGAGCTCATTTCGGCTTCAATGACCAGCGGCACCGATCGTATCGATGAAACTCTGGATGCACGTGCGCGTCAGATTTCCGAAACGCTTATTTCCCGCACAAAGGAAATCGCCCAGGCCTTTGTGGAAGGTCAGGACGAAATGACGTCGGCGCTCGACAACAGACTTGCTGAAGCCGGCAACGTCCTTGGCAAGCAGAGTGAACAACTGACGGAGTCCCTTTCTGAGCGCATTGCGGAAATCAACGTTTCGCTCGGTGCCAAGGTGTTCGAAGTTGCTGAAACACTCGACAGCCGCGCAACGCAGCTGGAAACACTCCTCAACGAACGCCTGGAGAGCATCTCGGGCACACTCACTGGAGAAAGTGAGCGTGCACGGGATATCCTGACGGCCGTGATCTCCGAAGCTGGCGCCACCCTGTCCACCGAGAGCACACGTCTGCGCGATGTGGTTCAGGAAGCGGTCACAGCTGCAGTTCAGACACTTGCCGACGAGCGCACGAAAACCGTCGAGATTGTTGACGGCGCCTTGAACCAGGCGACCGAAAAGCTCACCGGCGAAGGCGATCGCATGCGTCAGATCGTTCTGGGCTCCGTTGGCGAAGCGCGCGGTGTGCTGGCCGGCGAGAGCCAAAAAGCAGCTGATGCGGTTACAGCAGCGATGCAGCAGGCGACCGGGGCAATGTCCGGCGAAAGCGGCAAGATCCGCGAGCTGGTTTTGGCCGCAGTTACCGATGCAGCGCGGGCCATGGGCGCCGAGAGCGAAAAAGCCCGCACGCTCTATGCCGGTACGCTGGCCGAATTCACAGGATCCCTCACCGGCGAAAGCGAGAAAGTTCGCGGCGAACTGTCCGGTCTGATTGCCGAAATCTCCGGCAACCTTTCGGCGGAAAGCGAACAGGCACGCCTGACCCTGGCAAAGACACTGGAAGAAATCCGTGGCCAGATGTCGAACGAAGCTGGCATGGTCCGCGCCCGCGTCAACAGCGCGGTTGCGGAAGCCGCCGATCTTCTGGTTGGCCGTGGAAACGAAGTGGCGAACGAGCTGCTGAGCAAGGCCACCAGCTTGAACGAGGCGTTTGGCGCACGTTCCGGCGAGTTGGCCAAGATTGTTGGCGCGGATGGCAACGAGTTGATCAACGCGATCGAAACCCGTGCCAACGACCTCACCGGCCGTCTCTCGGAAGTCCACAACGCCATCCTTGAGGCCATCACCGTCAAGGGTCGCGATGTCACTGACACATTTGCCCACACTGGCCTCGACGCGACCCGGTCGCTCGTCGAAGCAGGTGACCGGATTGTTGCCAGCATCAACGAGCGCAGCGATCAGGCCACGACGCTGCTTACCGACACAAAGCGCAGGCTGGAAGCGGATGTGACCGAGATCCTCAACAAGATCGAGGACTCCAACTCCAACCTCCAGACAATCGTCAGTGTCGCTGGCGAGAACCTGACGGAAGTGGAAGGCAATCTGGCACGTCGTGCAGGCGAGTTCCGCTCCGCCGTCGATCGCGCCGTACAGGAAACCAACTCCACAACATCGCTGATCGGCGAACAGGTTTCCAATCTGCGGGATGTTACAGACACGACCCTTGCCGATATCCGGAACCTGACCGGCCGCTTCACCGACCAGTCAGAAGAACTGACCAAGGCTGCACGTCACCTGGAAGACACAAACAGCTCCGTGGAGAGCCGTGTTTCCGAACGTCGCACAGCCATTGAGGATGTTGCCGACACGTTGCTGGCAAAAACGGAGGCGGTTGATACGCTGATGCGGTCCTTTACGCAGACGCTGTCGGAAACGCTTGAGTCAGCTGACGACAAGGCCCGCGATGCGGCCAACATGCTGGGTGCAGCAGCAGAAGCTGCATCCAAACAGGTTGCCGAGCAGTTTGAATCGATGCGCCTGACGGCAGGTATGGAAGGCCAGAAGGCAAGAGACGCCATCCGGTCGGCTCAGGATGACATCATCTCTGAGATGACCCGCACCGTCAGCGACGCTTCCGAACGCTTCAACGATGCTGCCGGCCGCATGCGTGACGTTGCACGCGAAGTGCATCACGAGCTGGAGGCAACGCGCAGCGAACTCAAACAGGGCGTTCTTAATCTGCCGGATGAAGCGGAAGAGTCTTCTGCAGCCCTCCGCAAGGTGGTCAACGAGCAGATTCGCGCCCTGACCGAGCTTTCAGAGATTGTCGCAAAACAGTCCAATGCTCTGGATATCTCTAAGCCCCAGGCTCAGGCAGCAACGGCGAGTGCGGCCCCCGCCCCGCAACCGGCTCCACAGCCAGCTCCGCAAGCTGCCCCGGCAAGCTTTGCTCCGATAGCGCCTGCAAGCGAGCAGCGCCCGCAGCAAACACGCCCGGCCGAGCCACGCCGTCAAAAACCGGCCCCGGCTGCCAGTGGCGGTTCAAGCGGCAAAGGATGGGTTGCGGATCTCTTGCGCCGTGCCTCGAGTGACGACGATGCCGGCTCTGACACAGACTTGAGCCGGACACCGCTGCAGACTGTTGAAAGTCTCAACTCGCTTTCCGTCGACATTGCACGTGCAATTGACCACGAGACATTCATTGACTTGTGGAACCGCTATCGCGCTGGTGAAAGGCACGTGTTTACACGCCGCCTCTACACCCTTCAGGGCCAGCAGACCTTCGACGAAATTCGTCAGAAGTATTCCCGCGACCCTGAATTCCGGACTGCAGTAGAGCGTTATGTTGCGGATTTCGAGCAATTGCTGGCTCAGGT
This sequence comes from Roseibium porphyridii, assembly GCF_026191725.2. Taxonomy (NCBI): domain Bacteria; kingdom Pseudomonadati; phylum Pseudomonadota; class Alphaproteobacteria; order Hyphomicrobiales; family Stappiaceae; genus Roseibium; species Roseibium porphyridii. Next base: position 2,336,154 of record NZ_CP120863.1, on the reverse strand, counting down.
TTCCCGCAACGACCGTGACAACATGCTAGGCCAGACATACCTGACCTCCGACACCGGCAAGGTCTATACAATGCTGGCACATGCAAGCGGTCGTCTCGACTGATCAACTTGTAGCCTCGAATATCAAGAAAGGGCGGCCAGTGGCCGCCCTTTTTCTATGAGCCCGTATGGCAACAAAATCAGTTCGCCAAGCGCTGATAAGCACCGGATGTCGCTGTTCAATCAATCAGGTGATGGGACCTTCGGACGGGTCTGAAAGATTGCTCTTGATCCGATCAATCACTCTCAGGAAATCTGCAATGTCCTGATCGGTCAAACCAGCAAGCATCTGTCTCTCGACGGCTTTGAGTTTCGGAGCGAGAGCCTGAAAGACCTCCCTGCCTGTAAAGGAAAGCTCAAGCAGAAAACTTCGGCCATCGGCAGCATTGGTTTCACGTGTCAGAAAACCGCGTTCTTCCATGCGTTTGACAGCTCGACTTACAACGACTTTGTCCATACTGGAGCGCGTCACGATTTCTGTTGCCTGCAAGCCAGTCGTCGCGGAACCGAGGATCGCCATAATCCGCCACTCAGCGGGCATCATGCCATAGTCCCGCTGGTAAATTGCTGCCAGTGCTCTTGTGACATCGGCATAAAAAACACGCACCTGATAGGGAAAGAAACTCTCCAGATCGAACTCTGAAGATTGCTGTTGATCTTTGCAGGGACCTTTCGTCAGGCTGCCTTCTTTGTCAGCGTCAGTTTCGCGTGACCTTTTCATTGCTGTCCACTAAGCTCGGTTGTTTTCTGCAGTCATATTACAGGCGGCTTAGTTACATCTGCAACTTGATCGCTTGTAGATGACACAGGCTTCTGGCTGCGAAGGCGTGAGCTTGTTCGCTGAAGCGGAATATCGAGAACTGAATACCCTCGTCACACGTTGCGAAGCGTCCAGGCAGCCATCTCTGCAAAAACGCGATCGGCTGACGAGTTCATGGCTTCAACAGCCTTGTCGACCGAAGTGCTGCCAGACGGGGTCTCCGCGCGGAAAACCTTGGTCGCGACAGTACGTCCATTGCGATCGTTCACCACCCGGGCCGAAATCTCCACAACACCGCGATTGGCACCTTCGACCTTGAGTTCAAATGCCCTGATTTCCGTCTGCAGTTGGTAGTCGATCAACAGACCATCGCCGGGCAGCCCGACTCCTCGCAGACGGCCGGTATTCTGGAGCGTCTCCACCAGTTTCAACTGGACCACATTGGGCAAGGTGTCAGCCCATGCGCTGTTCGGGAAATAGCTGTAGATCGGTCCCTTGTCGACAACCGCTATATAACTTGTATCGAGCGCCTTCAGCGCTCTGGGAGCAGCCACAAGCACCTGAACCCTGCTCGAGCGGCCAGCCGAACCACCGACATCAGCAGCCTCGATGCTGTAAAACGCTGAAGGTGCAGAGCTTGTACAACCGGACACAAGCACACCAAGCCCGAGCGCGCCAAGTACGCGCCTACGGCTTATGTCTGTGGTTGCCTTTGTCATTTACCCCGCCTTCTTTATCTTTTTGTCAGCGCCGCCGGCCACCTGAGTAGGTCGGCACATCCTCGCCGCCAAAGATCACCCTGTTGGGACTGCGCTCAAAGCTTTCTGCTGCTCGTTGAATGGAAACCAGCGTCCGGTTGAGCTGCGCCAGTGCGGAGGCAAAGTCGGTTGAACCCTGGGTGGCGAATTTTGAAAGACCGCCCGCGATGGAATCAGCCCGGCTTTCAAACGCCACGGCCACTTTCCGGATGGCCTGCGCGGCAAGCGTTGCTTCCTTGATGAGGCCTTCACCATCGCCGTCCACCATTGTCGACACTTTCTCAACCAGGCTTTCCACCCGAACTGACGTTGAGTTCAAAGTCGCCGTCATCTGTTTGGCATCGGTGATGATCTGGTCAACATCAGGCGTGCGCTTGGAAAGGTTGGCGGTCATCTGTTCGACATTGTCTGCAGCCCGACGAGCACTCTCCAGGATCGCCGGTATCCCGTCTTCCTGATTGGCCAGACCGGCGGCGGTCGTCTCGACGGAACCGACGATGTTGGCGACTTTTTCAGGATCCACTGCAATCAGCAATTCGTTTGCGGTTTCAAGCGTCGTGGAAAAGCGCTCTGCAGCAGCCTGCACATCGGTGATCAATGCAGCAATCCGGTCATCCTGACCACGTACAGTCGCAGAGACGGCTTCAAAATTCTGAACCGTTGACTTGGTGGAAGCGATGATCTCGTTGATCTGGCTCTGCTGATTGTTGAAATTGTCGATCACGCTGGCCACACCGTCGACAGCGTTTTCAACCGTTTCCGGGTCAACGCTTGCCAGGATTTCATCAACACGCACCAAAGACGCATTCATGCCTTCGGTGAAGGAACTCACGGAATTGACAACCTCTTCAATCTGGAGCGGGTCAATAGCAGCGGCAATCTCGACACCGCGTGTCATGATGGCATCCACTTTCACCACCACGTCGCGTCCGCCTTCGATGATTTCCTTGATGGCACCATCCTGCTTTTGAATGGTTTCGACGATTGCGTTGACGTTGTGCATTGTCTCGCTGGTCGAAACGATCAGCTTTTCAATGTCCCCGGTGCGCTTTTCAAGCACTTCGCCAAGTGCGGCCGCACCCTTCATGACCTTCTCGACTTCTTCCGGCTTGACGGCCTCGACAACCTGGTGGACCTGATCCAGGCCTTCGTTCAGCTTTTTTGTGAAGTTTTCCAGTTCCTGGGCCGCTCCCTGGGCATCAGCCATCAACAGGTCAATATCCTTGCTGGCTTTGCCGAGGCTGGCGGAAAACTCCGTGAGGTCGTCAACAATGGCCGTAACCTTGTCGGAGGGCACGGCGGCCAACAACCGTTCTCCCTGGTCAACCAGCCCTTCCATGCGACCGGCGAGACTTGAGAAGGCATCGGATGCTTTTCCGATACTGGCCATGAAATCCTTCACGCCGTCGGAATTGGCTGCCAGTGCCGCTGAAAATGTCTCGGCGTTCGTGATGATTTCGGTTATCGCCGGGCGGTTTTCTTTCAACAGGTCGTCGATGGTTTTCATCGTCGAGTCCGCACGTTTCAAAACGTCGCGGGCACCATCGACGATGTCATCGAAGAAGGAGCGTTCGGCATAAATCACCGGTACCTGCTCGCTTTCCTGATTGAGCAGCAATGGCGAAGAACTCGACCCACCGCTCAAGTCGACATAGGCAACACCGGTAAGACCCGTGAAATTCAACGTTGCCTTGGTGTCTTCGTGCAGCGGAGTATTCGGGTTGATACGGACAGTGGCGACGACCTTTGTTGGGTCGCCCGGTGCAAAATCGAGGGATTTGACGTCACCGACCTTGATGCCGTTGAAAAGCACCTGACCACCGACAGGCAATCCTGTCACGGGACCGGGATAAACAATCTTCAACTCAACATTCTGTCTGGATTCCGCAGTTACGGCGAGCCAGTACACGAAGCCGAACGCACCGATCAGGGTGGCCACCATGAAGGCACCGATCAGGATGTAGTTCGCGCGGGTTTCCATTCAGTTCAACCTATACTCGGCGCAGCGCCCGCTGCCCCCGGAAATACGCCTCAATCCAGGGATCGTCATTTTTCATCATATCGTCCAGTGTCCCGATGGCCAGAACACGCTTTTTCCCAAGAACAGCAATGCGATCACAGATAGAATGAAGACTGTCGAGATCATGTGTGACCATATAAACGGTCAATCCGAGAGTCGAACTCAAGTTTGCAATCAGCGAATCAAAAGCCGCCGCACCAATCGGGTCGAGACCGGACGTCGGCTCGTCCAGAAACACCAAATCTGGATCAAGTGCAAGAGCACGGGCCAAACTGGCCCTTTTGACCATGCCACCGGACAGTTCGGAAGGTAATTTGTCGGCTGCATCCTGCGGCAGACCAACCAATTCCAGTTTCAATGTCGCCAACTCGTCCATCAATTGTGGCGACAGTTTCAGGTGCTCACGCATCGGCACCTGAATATTCTGTTTGACGGAAAGAGACGAAAACAACGCGCCTTGCTGGAAAAGTACACCCCATCGGCGTTCGATAGCCTTACGTTCATTCACGCTGGCTGTAGAAAGGTCATGGCCGAATACAGAAATCGATCCGGATCTTTTGCGGTTCAGACCCAAAATCGTGCGCATCAGCACCGATTTCCCGGTTCCCGATCCCCCGACGAAGCCCAGCACTTCGCCGCGACGCACGTCGAGATCGAGATCCTGCAGAATGATCTTGCTGCCAAACCCCACGGTGACGTTCCGAACGGACAGAACATTGCCGGCGCCTTCACTCGTATCGGCAGGCGTATTCTCAGTACTTACAGGAGCAGTCAGCGTCATGGCCTGGATCATACTCCAATCGCAGCGAAGAATATGGCGAAGAACCCGTCCACAACAATAACGAGGAAGATCGCCTTCACGACGGACATGGTGGTGTGGCGGCCAAGCGATTCTGAAGATCCTTCAACCTTCAGGCCTTCGACACAGGCAATAAGGCCAACGATCAACGCCATAAACGGCGCTTTCACAAGTCCAACAACAAGCGTTTCAGTTGTGATCGCGGCCTGAAGCTGCGTGAGGAAAGCTGCTGGCGGGATATCGAGGTAAGCCCATGTCACCAGCCCGGATCCGAATAGCGCCGACATGTCGGCAACAAAGGTCAGAATCGGAAGCGCAATCATGAGCGCCAGAATACGTGGCAAAACGAGCACTTCCGTGACGCTGAGGCCGATCACATGGAGCGCATCCACCTCTTCCTGCATGCGCATTGCACCAAGCTCCGCGGTGAACGCGGAACCGGAACGGCCTGCGACCATGATCGCGGTCAATATGACCCCGATTTCCCTGAGCACCAGAATACCGGCCAGATCAACCACAAAGATGTCTGCGCCAAATTGCCTGAGATAAAAACCGCCCTGCTGGGAAATAATGGCACCGATCAAAAAACTCATCAGAGCAACGATCGGAACAGCGCCGATACAGCTTCGGTCGAACTGGACAGCAATTGAAATGCTGCGCAGACGCTTGGGATGCAAGAGTACCGTTGACAGAACCAAGCCGAGCGACCCCAGGATGTGGAGCATTGCCATGGCGTCCTTGCCGGCATCGACCATCTGACGACCGGTGGCTTCCAAAAATCCGGCGATCGAAAAGACACTTCTTTCAGGCCGGTAGCTCGGAGGGTGGTGACGATCAATCTCATCGAAAAGCGTTTGGCGAATGGGTGTAACGCCCGTCAAACCGACCCTGCGTCCCTCAAATTCCAGTCTGCCGCGCGTCCTGTGAATGAGCCAGGCACCACTCGTATCCAGATGCTCAATTTTGGAAACATCTATACAGGTCAGCCGATCCTTGCCGACATTCAGTTTTTCAATGAGCTTTTCAGCGTCGCCGATTGTGCTGACGGTCCAGTCGCCCGACAGCGCCAGAAACTGGTGCTCCGGACCATCCGCTTCAAACTCCATATCCGGTGCAATGTTCTTTTCCAGGAATGCCATTGCGGATGGCTGCCCCCTTGCCGCTACTCAATCATCCTCCGTATACCTGATTGAAAAGATCAGGTCACGGCCTCATAAAGGAGGCTTCGATTTCTACCAACAGCCACCTGAAAGCGTAACACATGGAAATTGCCCGGCCTTATCTGTTGTTTCTTGGGGACGTTCCCGATGCCCTGGCGGCGAAGACCGCGACTGGTATTGTTGACTGGCGTAAAGACTGGTGCGTTGGTCAGGTGCGATTGCAAGGTTGCGCGGCCGATACGGGCCTGCCTGACATGTCGATCGGTGAAGGCAAGGCTGCCGGTGCACAGACACTGGTAATAGGTGCCGTCAACGCAGGGGGCCGGCTGCCGGATCACTGGGTGACCTCCATCGTTGAAGCTCTTGATGCAGGTCTTGATGTTGCTTCCGGCCTCCATGTGCGGCTCGGCGATATTGAAGCCATCAAAGAGGCGGCAGAAAGAAACGGTCGCCAGCTGCACGATGTCCGGCTGAACACCATGACTTTTGCTACCGGCAAGGGCACCAAACGCTCTGGCAAGCGCATTCTCGCTGTGGGCACGGATTGCTCGGTCGGCAAGAAATACACCGCCCTTGCAATGGACAAGGCCATGAATGCCCGCGGTTACGACAGTTCGTTCTGTGCTACCGGCCAGACTGGCGTCTTCATTTCCGGCCGAGGCACAGCGCTGGATGCGGTGATTGCAGATTTTATCGCAGGTGCCGCAGAATGGCTTTCGCCTGAAACAGACGACAACGCCTGGCAGATCATTGAGGGACAGGGGTCCCTGTTTCACCCTTCCTTTGCCGGTGTCACGCTCGGTCTCCTCCACGGGTCACAGCCGGACGGGTTCATCGTGTGCCATGAACCGACCCGCACGAAAATGCGCGGGGTCGAAACCCCGTTGCCAAGCATTCAGGACGTCATTGACCTGACCATCCAGTGTGGCCGATTGACCAATCCGGACATCCGCTGCGTCGGGATAGCGGTAAACACAGCCGCGCTCGACGAAGACGAAGCACAGGCCTATCTCGCGAAAATCGGCGAAAAACACGGTCTGCCAGCAACAGACCCAGTCCGGTTTGGGATGGAAGCAATTGTCGACAAGGTTTCTGCCGAGTTTGGTGCACCATGAGTTTGTCAGTTGAGTTGGTCGCCGAGCGGTTTGAAATCGCCGGAGGGTTTAAGATATCGCGTGAAACGCGAACGCATGCACAAGTTGTTATGGTCACCGTCAGCGACGGCACATCGACTGGCCACGGCGAATGCGTTCCCTACCCTCGCTATGGAGAGTCACTTGAGAGCGTTCAAACGCAAGTCGAGGAGATTGCCCCTCTTCTGAAAGAAGGGTTGTCGCGAGAGGCTTTGCTCAAGACCATGCCTGCTGGGGCTGCCAGAAACGCTGTCGATTGCGCGCTCTGGGACTTTGAGGCCAAACGTTCGGGCCGATCCGCTGCCACGATTGCCGGGTTGGGTACTTTGAAGCCTGTCACGACGGCCTTCACCATCAGTGTCGACACACCCGACATCATGGCGGAAAAGACCGCAGCAGCTGCTCATCGCCCGCTGTTGAAGGTCAAGCTTGCAGGTGCGGGAGACGACGAACGCATAGCTGCCGTTCGTGCTTCTGCACCGAACAGCACCTTGATTGTCGATGCAAATGAAGCCTGGGACGAAAGCTGCTTTGACAAAAACATGTCGGCTTGCAAGGCGGCAGGCGTTGCCCTGATCGAGCAGCCTCTTCCCGCCAAAGGTGACGAGTTGCTGGCAGACGCAAATCATCCTGTGACCCTCTGCGCCGACGAAAGCCTTCATCCTGGAAAAGGCGTTGACGAACTCCGCCGGAAATACGATGCGGTCAACATCAAGCTCGACAAGGCCGGTGGACTGACTGCAGCGCTTCAGCTTGTTCAGGAAGCAAGGGCAATGGAATTCAAGGTCATGATCGGCTGCATGCTCGGCACGTCCCTTGCGATGGCGCCAGCGGTGCTGATTGCACAGGGTGCTGATTTTGTAGACCTGGATGGCCCTCTTCTTCTGGCCCGTGACCGGTCTCCAGGTCTTCATTTTGATGGAAGTACGCTTTACCCGCCACAGCCTGAACTCTGGGGCTAGCCGAATTCCGTGCGTCGGCGCACCAACGGCGTCAGCGCGAGCATGAAGAGCGTACCGGCAAGAGCCACCAAAGCCATTAGGTAAAATGGCCAGTCTGGATTGAGATCATAAAGCGCCCCGCAGACGCTTAGTCCAATGGCCATCTGTATACCGACCGAAGTCGCCAACAAACCTTGCCCGGTTCCAGCCCACCGGCTGGGCACGACCTTGGCAAGAATAGCCACGGCCCCAAGATGTGCTGCGCCGAAACTCAATCCATGCAGAAGTTGCAGTGCCGCCATTGTTTCCAGCGTCTCGGCAAACGGAAACAAGCCCCACCGGACCACCGCTGCCGCGCCGGCTGCAAACAGGAAAACCGGAGGATCAAAACGCTGCGCCAACTTGCCGGCGATTGCAAACAGACCGATTTCTGCAACAACGCCAATGGCCCAGAGCCCTCCGATTGCCAGGTCGGGCACATTTTTCGCTTGCCAGTAGAGCGTCCCAAAACCATAGAACGCGGCGTGACTGGCCTGAAACAGCCCCAGAACAATCAAGACAGGCCAGAACCACACCGTTCGAAATGGTGTCGGAGCGTCCTCCCTATCCGCTTGGGCGGCGTGTTCATCGCGTCGCTGTCTTGGCAAGCTCATGACCACAGCACATGTGGCAAGGCTTGCGCCACAAATCGCGACAACCAGCAGCCAGGCCGACCCTTCTGACGTCAGCGCTCCACCAGCAAGCGTTGCAACTACAAATCCTGCTGATCCCCAAAGTCTCATGCGCGCATAGTCGGCCCCCGTGTTGCGTTGAACATCCAGCGCGTAGGCATCGCTCAATGGAACGATGGGAGCGTTCATCACCATAAAACCGATGACCGCGACACCGAGCATCACAAGACCGCCCGGGAGAAAGAAAAGTGCAAGAAATCCCGCGCCCACAAGAGAGTAGATCATAACCGAGAAACGTCGCTGGCCAGACCTGTCGGACAGATTCGAAAGGATCGGGCTTGCTCCAATACGAGAAATCGTACCGATTCCCAGAATTAATCCGATTTCAACCGGACTTAAGCCCTTCAAACCGAGAACAACCGGGAAAAACGGCAGGAACAGGCCAAATCCAAAAAAATGGCAAGCAAACAGTGCAGAGACTCTTGCACCAATAGGGAAAGAAATGTGTGACATGAAAACCCGGTAAAGAGGTCACCGCAAAAAGATGTTAACGATTTTCATCTTACTCTTTGGGCGAAGTTGACCGTGTTACGGCAACCAACGACCCTTAGGCAAGTTGAGATTCGCGTCCACATGAAAGCGGAAGCAAAACAGGAACAAACAGAGCTGATCAGCGACGCTGAATATCAGACTCTTGAGCAAACCCTGATGGAATCCGACCGCGGGCGTCGGTTTCTCAAGGAATTCCTCAAACGACAAAAGACTCCGGAGACAACGGAGATCCTTGGCGCAATTCAACGACTTGAAAAAGTCGTGACCCGACAGCGCAAGGTACCTGACCTCGACAAGATTCGTCTCGACATTGCAGACATGCATGAGGCCATTGAACGAACGAAGTCAGAGATTGCCAATATCAAGCAGGAAGAGGACGACAGCAACCGTTTTGTCGATGCCTCTCACGAATTGGATGCGATCGTCACACAGACCGAAGGCGCGACCCAATCGATCCTCGAAGCCGCGGAACAAATCCAGGAAAAGGCCTGGGTTCTTCGTGAAAACGGTGCCGACGACGCGACTTGCGACGATATCGACGCAAAGGCCACCGAAATCTTCATGGCGTGCTCCTTCCAGGACCTGACCGGTCAGCGGACCAACAAGGTGGTCCAGGTATTGCGCTACCTGGAGAGCCGCATCAATTTGATGATCAACATCTGGGGCATTGAAGATGTTCAGCCCGATGCTCTCGCCGGCCCTGTCGACTCGCGCCCGGATGCCCATCTTCTGAACGGACCGCAACGTGCCGGCAGCGGCGTTTCCCAAAACAACGTCGACGAACTGATGTCGGCAAGCGACGATGTCTTCGATGCCGCGCTGAAGGAAAACAGCACCGAAGTGTCCGCCGAAGCACCTGGAGCAGAACCGGCGGCAACGCAGGCCAGCGAAGCAGATGTCGACGCCATAATGGCCAGTGAAACCGATGTTGATGCAATTATGGCTGGTGGCACTGAGCCTATGGATGCCGCCGCCATCGACGACATGTTCGCTTCAGCTGGTCCTGCTGAGACAGATGAACCGGAAGTCGTCGAAGAGGATGAACTTGAAAGCGCGGATCCTGACGCCACGCTGGACGAAGCTGCCATTGAGAAGCTGTTCGACAACGAGGTTGCCGAGAGCGAAGAAACCAACGTTGAAGTATTGTCTGACGCTAACGCGGAAGCAGAAGCAGAAGCTGACGCCGAATGGGAATTGACGGCTGAAACGACCGAAGCCGAAGGCGATGATCCTCTGGAACAGTTGTCAGAAGCCGAGCGTCAGGCTCTCTTCAACTGATCCAATGCTTTAAGTAACGAAAAGGCGCTGCATATTGTGCAGCGCCTTTTTTGTATCTGTCAGACCGCAGCATCCCTCTATTCAAGGGTGTTGGCGCGAATTCGCCTTTAACAGCATATCCATATCGATGTTCCCGCCAGTCAGCACCAGCCCAACGACCTTGCCGCGCAGCGGAAGTTTACCGGTCAAGACTGCAGCCAGTGCCGCAGCGCCACCAGGCTCCACGACGAGTTTCAACTCCCTGAAGGCAAATGCCACGGCATCCAGTGCTTCCTCGTCCGAGACGGTGACACCTTGTCCGGCCATTTGACGAAGAATTGAAAAGCCGACGTTCCCCGGACTTTCGGAAAGCAGGGCATCACAGACCGAGCCGGTTTTCCGGCTGTTTGACAGTAGGACGCCAGCTTCCAGCGAACGTTTATAGTCATCGAACAATTCAGGTTCGACCGTATGAAATGTGGCGGATGGCGCCGTGTGTGAAAGAGCAAGCGCGATACCGCTTGAAAGTCCACCGCCGCCTGTGCAGGCCAAAACATCATCCAGGCGCAATCCCAATGCGGTCGCCTGAGCAGCCAATTCAAGTCCAACGGTTCCCTGCCCCGCAATGACCGCTGGGTCGTTAAAGGGGTGAACGAAGGTTGCCCCGGTTTCCGCACCGATCCTTGCAGCGATGGCATCGCGGTCTTCATTCTCGCGATCGTAAGTCACGACCTCAGCACCGAATTCCCGCGTGCGAGCAAGTTTGATCGCAGGTGCGTTCTTCGGCATGACGATTGTTGCCGGCATCCCAAGCAAGCGCGCACTTGCAGCAACACCTTGTGCATGATTGCCGGATGAACACGCGACGACCCCATTTGGCCTGTCATTTTCAGGAATGAGACTGAGCCGGTTGAAAGCACCCCGAAACTTGAATGACCCGCTTCTTTGCAGGTTCTCCGGCTTGATCAGCACAGTCGCCCCTGTGAGTTCATCAAGCAACGGATGGCGAAGAACTGGTGTCAGCAGCGCTTCTCCACGAATTCGTTCAGCCGCTGCTTCTATGTCTAAGAAAGATAAGGCCTTTCCGGAATAAGCGGCCGACTCTCCATCGGAGGGCATGGCATCAGTCTTGTTCATCGACACTCACCTCAGTCACTTTAGGGAAGTCCGATGACTAGTGAGAAATCGGCTCAATATCAACAAGCCGGCAAGAATGAACCACATCACTTGGGAGAAACACCGCAACTTCCCGGCTTCATTCAGCTGCGTTCGCTTCGGCAAACTGGGTATTGTGAAAGTCTCGCGCCCTAATGCAATTGTCCAGAAACTGATGAGCGCTCGCAGCCCAGGTGTAATTCATCGCAATCTTGCGGCAATGCTCACGCGGGATATCAAGCGCCGCTTCAGCTGCCTCCTGCAGATTTTCAGACAAGATGCCCGCGCCGGTATCACCGATGACATCCAGAGGCCCCATCACGGGATAAGCGGCGACCGGCACTCCGCAAGCAAGTGCCTCCAGCATGACATTGCCGAATGTATCGGTGAGCGATGGGAAAACGAAGACATCGCCATCGGAATAGTGCCGGGCAAGTGCTTCACCGACCATTGCACCTGTGAAGTGGACGTCAGCATATTCACGGCGAAGCACTTCAAGTTGGGGGCCGCCGCCAACAACGACCTTTGAGCCCTTCAGCTTGAGGTCCAGGAACGCCTTGATGTTCTTTTCAACCGCGACACGCCCGACATACATAAAGACAGGCCTTGGCAAGTCGGCTGGAAGAACGGCCCCTTCATAAGGCTTGAAAAGTTGCTCATCGACGCCTCGGGACCAGCGCATCAGGTTCTTGAACCCGCGCTTGCGAAGATCCTGCTCAAGAGACCGGGTTGCGACCATGCAACCGCACCCTGCGTTATGGAACCGGCGAAGCCAGCCATAGGACCAGTTCAACGGAACGGGCAGACGTGCAGACACATATTCTGGAAACCGCGTGTGGTAGCTCGTCGTGAATGGCAGGCCGGTCTTTTTGGCAACACTTGCAGCAAGCACTCCGAGCGGCCCCTCGGTTGCTATATGCAGATGTTCGCAGTCATATTCCTCGATTTTGCGGCGAACCATGCCCCGATGCGCAAGGGATAGCCGGATTTCAGGATAGGTGGGGCATGGCAGCGTTAGAAAGGCCTGAGGCGACAAGACCTCAACACGAACGCCAATCGCTTCCAGCTCCTCAGCAGTTCGCTCCAGGGATCTGACAACACCGTTGATCTGCGGATGCCAGGCATCCGTCACAATCAGAATGGAACTCATGCGGCGACCGAAGCTTCCTTCGCCTCCACCGGCACGGCTCCCAACCGGGCGCTGTTCACCCATCGTATCACCTCAAACGTCCCATCATGGTGCTCAGCAACCGCAGTGCAGCTCTCCACCCAGTCTCCGGTGTTGATATAGTGAATGCCGTTCATATCACGGTTGGCAGCATGGTGAATGTGCCCGCAAATGACACCATCAACACCCTGGCGCCTTGCCTCTTCGGAAAGGGCTTCTTCGAACCGTCCAATAAAGCTTACCGCATTTTTGACCTTCAGCTTCGCCCAGGCAGAGAGCGACCAGTAAGTCAGGCCCAGGCGGCGGCGTACCAGGTTAACCCAGGTGTTGACGTTCAGCGCCGTCACATAGGCTTTGTCTCCGAAGAATGCGAGCCATTTGGCGTGTCGGATCACAACGTCGAACTGGTCTCCATGTATGACCAGATATCGTTTTCCGTTCGCCGCTTCATGCACGATGCTATCGGCAACCTCTACACCTCCGAAATGAGTGCCCAGAAAGTTTCTCAGGAACTCGTCGTGATTGCCGGGAATGTATAGAACACGTGCGCCCTTTCGGCCTTTGCGAAGGATTTTCTGGACCACATCATTGTGCAGTTGTGGCCAGTGCCAGGACCGTTTCAACCGCCAACCGTCGACAATATCTCCCACGAGATATACCGTCTCGGCGTCGTTTTCCTTCAGAAAGTCCAGCAGCAGTTCAGCTTGGCAACCACGTGTGCCCAAGTGCACATCCGAGATGAACAGGGCCCTGTAGTGGCGCGATGCCTCCGAGACAGACATAGCAATTCTCCAAATACCTTTTGGAGCGCTTTAGACGCGATTCAGGTATCACTATTGTGACAAAACGCCAGGGATACCGCCGAGGTTCTGATTTCCGGCGATTATGATTAACGTTGGATCAGTCCGCAAAACGTCAAGATTTCTAGCTGAAACAACCTGACCTTACGCCAATCCCCTACCTGCAAGAGCCTGTTTCAGCTATCAGATTGACGGCACATTCGTAGGCAGCCAAAAGAGGCAACACGATTGCCCAAAGAGGAGACAAGAAATGGACCTGGGTCTAAGCGGTAAAAAGGCCATCATCTGCGCATCCAGCCGAGGCCTGGGTCGGGGCTGTGCGGAAGCCTTGGCAGAAGCGGGATGCGACATTGTTCTGAACGGGCGCAACGAATCCGTGCTTGCCGCGACCAAATCCGCCATTCAGGAACGCTACGATGTAAGCGTCCAAAGCGTCGCTGCCGACGTCTCAACCCGTGAGGGTCAGGACGCTTTGCTTGCGGCCTGCTCAGCACCCGACATTCTGATCAACAACAACGGCGGTCCACCTCGCCGGGACTACACCGAACTCACCCGGGAAGCACTGCTCGAAGGCACGGTTCAGAACTTCGTCACACCAATCGAATTGATCCAGGCCGTAGTGCCTTCAATGAAGGAACGCGGTTTCGGGAGGATCGTCAACATCACGTCCCTTTCAGTCAAAATGCCGATTGAAGGGCTGGATCTTTCCAGCGGAGCGCGGGCGGGTCTCACAGCCTTTCTGGCCGGTGTAAGCCGTCAACTGGCTCCCCACGGCGTCACGGTAAACAACATCCTGCCCGGCAAGATGGATACGGACCGCCTGAAAGGCGGCTTTGAACTGTCTGCAAAACAGTCCGGCAAAAGCGTCGCCGCGGTCCGCGAGGAACAGGCAGCCGGCATCCCGATAGGGCGATTTGGCAACGCGGAGGAGTTCGGTCAGGCCTGTGCATTCTTGTGCTCACAATATGCCGGCTACATCACCGGACAGAACCTCCTGATTGACGGCGGCCTTTATCCAGCAGCGTTTTAAGAGACCGCTCCTTCAAATAAAAAGGCCGGGGTTTTCCCCGGCCCATTGCATTCCCACTTTGACTTGATCAGAACTTGTAACGCAGCGACGCTGAAATGATGTTCACATGGCTGTCGACATCGGCAGTGTAGGTGCCGAAGGTCGCGTTAAAGTCCTGGTGGTTGGAATCGATATTGATCTTTGTCGATTCCGGGATGATGTGCGTGTACCCCAAATCAAAAGACAGATGCTTGTTGAAGTTGTAGCTTGCACCTGCGGAGAGCCACCAGCGATTGTTGTCCGGCAAACGGGTCGAGCGGATATCCTCGTCGATCGGTGAGATTTCGTAGCCAAGACCAGCGCGAAAGGTCAGCTTCTCGTTGTAGTCGTATTCCCCACCAAGCGAGAAAAACCAGCCGTCATCATAGTTGAAATGAAGCGTGGTCAGCGCTGCGCCGGTTGCATCGGAAATTGCACGCGGCGATTTCAACCGGCTCCAGTTTGTCCATTCAACGGTACCCAATACACGAATTTTGTCAGTGATTTTTTGCCGGGCAGAAATGTTGACCATATCGGGCGTTACGACACCAAGGCCGATGGCCCGGGTCACACCTCCAACGATCAGGTCACCATCAAGGTCATGACCGACGCCGGAACGATAACCGACACCGATTTCCGTACCCTCCATCGGGCGTACCGTCAGACCGGCCGTAACACCATAGCCGATGCTGCTGCCCGAGATTTCGTTCGAACGCGGAAACCCTGCTCCCGAGGTCGCGTCAGCCGACTTCAGCGAGACATCGAGATATTGAACCTGAATACCGACGGCCAACGAAAACATCTCGTTGATCTGAAGCGCAACAGCCGGATTGACGTTTAGCGAGAACACCGACGACGATCTTGAATAGAACTGAGCCGCCCAGTTTTGCTCCGGTTTGGTAGACAATCCGAAGGGCGCATTGACGCCGACACCGAAAATCAGTTGGTCGTTCAGCCGATAGGCGGCATAGGATGCCGGAATAAAAGCATCAGACGCGATGTCGCCGCTTCCGATAGATGATGTCCCAAGCGCTCCCCCGCTGAGCGTTCCATCGATTTCCGAGACCGGGAAAAGCCCTGTGTTGTGCGCCTCGACAGTCAGGCCCTGTTGCGCACCTATCAGCGACGCCGGGTTCCAGTACATAGAGGATATACCACCGCCCGAAGTTCCATAGCCTGCGAATGACAGCCCCTGATAATAAGAGCTTTGCTCACGAAGAGCGAAGCCCCCTGCATGCGCACTGGTCGCAACTACAGATAGAATAATTGCAGAAGTTGTAAGTAGTAGTGTTCTTTTGTCTGCCCACGGCATTACGTTTTCTCCCGTCCTCATGCCCAAGGATGTTTCGTGACATCTCTAGACAGGTTTCCCGGAGAACGAAGACCGATTCAACACGTTAAAAAACTCAATCAGCTTTAAGAAAAACTTTGCTGCAGCGCGAAATACGCCTTAATCAGACAGGTTATTCTCTTAGGCAGGATCATAACACTGACAAAAGGTTCGCTTCTGAGACTGTTTGTCACGTTGGCGACACACTTTCACACGATTGCCTAGAAAATAGGCAATCGAGAGACAACCTTCCGATAAC
The DNA here is from genome assembly GCF_026191725.2 of Roseibium porphyridii. NCBI lineage: Bacteria > Pseudomonadati > Pseudomonadota > Alphaproteobacteria > Hyphomicrobiales > Stappiaceae > Roseibium > Roseibium porphyridii. Next base: position 2,320,304 of record NZ_CP120863.1, on the reverse strand, counting down.
GTCAATTAACCTGTGGACGTTGCGGCTTTGCCACACGTACCCCAAGGGAATATGCCGCCCTTGTTGGACAAACTTCCGCAGAAACACTGGCAATTTGCACAATCCATAGAAAGGCAGATTTGAAGACTGTGCCCCGTTTGGTGACCTCAAAAGGTCTCCGAGATGCCGAAATCACCCCGAATTCAGATCGAATTTTCCAAGAAATCACCTGCTTCAAGGGCACAACCTGTGTGTGTCATCGCCCTGCACATCCATGTGGTTGTTGACGCAACTGCCTGATATGCAGTTGCGAAACCGGCAGTGCCAGACCGGGACGGGACGGCACTGCCGAAAGTCACTTCACACACTGTCGTCTCTGGCTGTCATGAAGCTGCGCATTGCCACGCTGCTCCAGGGACCAAGTCTGTGCTTCGCCGTCTGGTGACTTTCATAGATGCGTTTCGCCAAGGGGTCTTTCTCGGCAAACTCTGTCAGGACGATTCCCGCGGTTTCTTTCAGCGCACTCATGATGTCATCGGGATAAGGCAACACGCTGACGCCGTCTTCGTCCTGAAGCAGCTGTAATGAGCCCGCGTTTTCCCAATCACTTTCAGCAAGTGCCCGTCCGTTCTCCGCACGGCATGCTTCAAGCAAGACACTCTGAAAGTCTTCAGGCAACCGATCAAATGCATCCTGATTGAAAAGGGCTTCACCAGTGCCGTTGGGTTCATGAAAGCCAGGCGAATAGTAGGACTTGGCGACTTTCTGAAAACCCATTGCCCGATCGGACCAGGGACCAAGAAACTCGGTAGCATCGAGAACACCCGATTGAAGTGCTTGAAAAAGTTCCCCAGGCGGCAGTCCCACGGGCGTTGCCCCGAGACGACGCATCACTTCGCCGCCAAGGCCCGGCATCCGGATTTTCAGTCCCTTGAGGTCATCAAGCCCTTGAAGCTCTTTTTTGTACCAGCCGCCCATCTGGACGCCCGTATTGCCCGCCATGACAGGTTTCAGTCCAAATGGGGCATAAAGCTCGTCCCAAAGTGCTTGTCCGCCGCCGCGTTCGATCCAGGAGATATGCTCGTATGGCAACAGTCCGAAGGGGATGGCCGTAAAGAACACCGAAGCCGGGATTTTGCCTTGCCAGAAGAACGATGCCGTATGCGCCATTTCAGCCGTTCCGGCCGACACTGCATCAAACACGCCGAGCGCCGGAACCAATTCACCCGCTGCATAAAGCCGGATCTGAAAACGGCCATTGGACATAGCCGCGACCTGATCGGCTATCCTCTGTGCACTCACACCTGGGCCCGGCAGGTTCTTCGGCCAGGAGGTAACCATCTTCCATTCGATGGGATCAGCATCGTCCGCGATTGCCGGCACTGCGAGCACGGAAGCGCCTGAAAGGGCCGATGCTCCCAGCAAGGACCGGCGGTTGATGAGACGTCCTTCTGACGATTTCATGTCCGTCATCTCATTAGCTCCAAAGGGAATGAAAGTGGTGCACTGGCCCGTGTCCCTGGCCGATGTTGAGCAAATCAGACGCGGCAATAGCTGCCTGTATGTAGCTCTTTGCTGATCTGACCGAGGCTTCAAGCCCCTGCCCCTTGGCAAGCCCTGCGGCAATCGCAGATGACAGGGTACAACCGGTTCCGTGCGTGTTGCCCGTGGCAATTCGAACGTCACGAAGCCAGATCGCCGGCCCATTCGGTGTCAGGAAAAGGTCTGCACTCTCCTGACCGGTTCCATGCCCGCCTTTGAGCAGAACGGACTGCGCGCCCATCTTGAGAAGATGCTCAGCCTGCTCCTGCATCTGTGCTTCTGTTTCGGCGACATCCGTTTCAAGCATTCTGGCCGCTTCGTGAAGATTGGGCGTGATTACCTCCGCGAGAGGTACAAGAAGCTCGATTAGACTGGAGACAGCGCTGGTTTGGAGCAGAGGGTCGCCTGAAGCGGCAACCATCACCGGATCAAGGACAACTGGTCCGGTTGAGTGGGCTCCAAGCCCCTCAGCAACAGCTTCTATGATCGGCACCTTTGAGAGCATCCCGATTTTGGTCGCCCCGACATTCAAATCGGAATAGACGGCATCCATCTGCGCCCGCACAAAATCGGGTGGTATATCGTGAATGGCGCTCACGCCAAGGGTGTTTTGCGCAGTCAAGGCGGTCAGGACGCTGGCCCCATACACGCCGTTTGCCGAAAAGGATTTCAGATCAGCTTGAATGCCGGCGCCACCGCCGGAATCAGAGCCTGCAATCGTCACCGCAATCGCGGTCATGGTGTCCTCCTTCGAAAATCTGGAATTCTGATGCTTAAGCGCTGCGAAGACGGGCTTCGATATCGCTGAGGCTGAGGCTGTAAAGAGCATCGAGCAACTCAGGCACGAACGTGCCCGGGCCCGCTGCCTGACCGGCAGCAACTTCACCTGCAATGTTGAACACCGACAAACCGGCCGCAGCCGCCAATGCTGTGTCCTTCTCGACACTGGCAAATGCTGCCAAAACGGCACCACCTGCACACCCGGTCGCCGTCACGCGCGCCATCAGGGGATCGCCGTTGAGAAGATGGAAATCTCTCTTGCGGCTTTCGATCTTGTCCCGTTCTCCGGTTACGGCAAGAACCGTTCCCTGCGCAATCAGTGCCTCGACATCTGCCCGGTCGTGAAAAAGAGCGTTCTGTTCAGCCTCGTTCAGGCGAACGAGATCCGGCTGAAAAGCCAAAAGCTCCTTGGCGAAAGCGCATCGCACCGGCGACAGGTTCACAAAGACCGGGTCGATCAGGACAGGATGATTGTTCTCCCGCGCGGCTGCCACGGCCAACGGAATGGCTGCACGGCGGGTTTCGTCAAGCGTGCCAAGATTGACCAGAAGCGCATCCGCACCGGCGGCGAAACTCGCAACCTCCTGCGGCGCAATGGTCATGGAAGGAATGGCACCAAGTGCGAGCAGCACATTGGCGGTAAAACCCTGCGCAACGGCATTGGTTATTGCGTGAACGCGCGGTGTTCGCCGGCGCACACGCTGCAGAAGATCAAAAACCGTCTCGGGTTGAAGATCTTGCGTTGAAGCCGCGATTGAGAGGCTCATGTGTTCCCCCCGGGCATCGTCGGTTTCAGGCCGGAAAATTCTGCAGGATTGAAAAAGGCTATTGCCAGAGACATCGTCATCTCAAATCCCTCCGCCGGTACCAGCCGGATCAGGTTCAAGGAGTTGGCAAGTCGCCTCTCAGCCCGCGCCACAATGGCCGGGCACCCCCATGAGATGCTTGCACTGCTAACAAGGCTGACAACGGATTGCAAGTACCTGCCCAAAGGCTTGTCGGCATCTGCAATTGACTGTGGCGAGGAGATGCGCGATGTCCTTGAGAGCAATTTAATCCAACGCGCCAAACGTCCGGAGCTCCGTATGACCCCGTTTTTCGTGATGATCAAATGCCAACTGGGCGAGACCTATCAGGTTGCCAGCGCTATCGCAGATGCAGAAATCGCGTCGGAAGTCTATTCCACCAGTGGCGATTATGATCTTCTGGTCAAGTTCTATGTCGAAAGCGACGCGGATATCGGCCATTTCGTCAATGAAAAGGTGCATCCTATCGATGGGATTCAGGACACCAAGACGATCATTACTTTCAAAGCCTTTTAAGGCACTGCAAGCAGGAGCCGAAAAATGCGCATGATGAAATCCGCCTTGCTATCCGCCACCCTCTGCATTCTTCCAGTCACCGCGAGTGTACCGGCAAAGGCACAAGGCATGCCGCCGGAACAGATCAAGCAAATTCTTGAAGTCACCAAGACCAGCTGGGTGGCCTTCCGGGACTGGGAAGGCCAGGACCTCATCTATTTTACCCACCTTGAAGCCTGGAAATGTGGCATCGACTACGTCTTCTTCGGCCTGAATGGAAGTCCGTTGGAAGAAATCTGGGAGCTGGATGCGTGTGACCCGGACAATCCGAATGCTGTTTTGAAAGACAAGCCGTATCTGGAAATGCCGGACGGCTCTGTTCAATCCATCAGCGTTCAGCTTGTCTTTCCGGACGGCACCAAAAGCACGGTCGAGACCTTCCCCTACAAGCCACAATGACCAACGACACTTGGCACAAAGCCTGACCCTGCGGTCACGACTTTGACGGTGAGGACGCTCTTCGTGCCTTGGTTCTGTCGAGGCCAAGCCTGTGCTCGCGGTAAATCACGAAAATGCCGGCAGCAATGACAATCATCGCTCCGAGCACCACCTCTGTAACCGGCACTTCGGAAAAGATCAGCCAGCCGACGATAATCGCCCACAGCATGTTGACGTAGTCGAACGGAGCAATGGTTGAGGCTTCCGCGTAGCGATAGCTTTGCGTCAGAAAAATCTGTCCGACCCCACCGGCAAGCCCGATCAGAACCAGCAGTCCCGCAGTCGATGCATCCGGCCAGACCCAGGCTTGCCCAGACGCAAGCAGGCCCAAGGGAAAGGTCAGCAAAGACAGCAAGGTGGCAGCACCAGCAAACCAGGTGACGATGGTTGACGTGCGTTCCGTCTCGCACAGCTTTCGCACTGTGATCATGGCCAGCGCGGCAAAACCTGCACCCGTCACACCAATCAGCGCGCCAAGCGCCGAAGCATTGTCGAGTTGCCCTTCCCCCAGATGGGGAGACAAGACGACGAGAATGCCTAAAAAGCCGACGCCGACCGCACTCCAACGGTAGATGCGCACCTGTTCGCCAAGCAGAAAAAACGCGAGAACAACCACGATCAGGGGTGTGGCAAAACCGATCGCGGTCGCATCCGGCAATGGCAGCAGATAGAGCGCAGTAAAGCCGCACACCATTGCTGATAGTCCGACGGCAGCGCGCGTCAGGTGGCCCTTTGGGTTCTGTGTTTGAAAGGCAAGCCCAAGTTCGCCTCGAAAAGCAACCATCAACAGAACCGGGAACAGACCGAAAAAGTTTCGTGCGAAAACAAGTTGACCAATTGGCACGGTTTCAGCTGCGATCTTCAGCGCGGTTGCCATGACGAAAAACGCAATTGTCGAGGCCAGCTTCAGTGAAATACCGAGCATGGGCGCATGACGCGTCATGCCGGTCGGTGCAGGCTGCCGTTTCAATCGGGTTTTCACGCTTGCAAGCGTCATGACGAATTCCAGGAACCGGCGCAATGAAAACGTCTTGCCCGTGATGCACCGGACTGGAAATCACGTGACGTTGAACAGAAACTGCCATCGACTGAAAGCTCAGCCGCATCAAGAAACGGATCGCCTTGAAAAGGCAGTTTTGGGGCGGGGTCTTAAATGAGTAGCCTGAACAGTATCTGTCCTGTGCGCATCATTTGCAACGCCGCTCTTGAAATTCGTCATCAGGAGATACGAGCGCAAGCGGGATCAGACGCCATCCGGCGACGCGGTTTCAAATCGCTGGAACCACTCAGAATGTCTTCTGCCAATCGGACTTTGGTCTGCATCGTCATAGCTTTAGCGCCATGCACAAGCACAGCCCTGCAGCTCTTTTGTCGCAAATCTCTGCCTGTTTGACGCCTGAAATTGTTCTTTCAGGCTGCCAATCCCTAGAGCTTAGCCTCTTTTTCCGACAGCAGTCTCGCCAGTTCTTCCGGCGGCATCGTCTCGCGCTCGGCGATGGACACTTCAAAGCCCTTGAGGCGTTTGTAGATGGAAAGCAGTTCGATAATCGTCGACCAGGAATTCACCAGATACTGGAAGGAATTCGAGACCTGGCCAAACGCCGTCAGGATCTGCTGGACGATACCGTATGTGATCGTACCGGCGACAATCGTTGGTACCAGAATGAAATACGTGAACATGTTGTCGGCCTGCAGATAGAACCCGCGCGCCAGATTGAAATAGAGGTAATGAAAATAGAGACGGAAGTAGTTCTTCCTTACATTGCTGAATAGCTCGGTGAGAGTTGGCGGCTGAGCCCTGTGCTCATGATCCTCACCATAGACGAGCTCTTTTCGGTACGCGGCTTCAACCCGTTGGTTGTGAAACTCAAGTCCGGGCAGCCTGATCCCGACCACGGCAAGCAGAACGGTCCCGAACAATGACCACAAAATGGCTGCGGTGAAGAGAGGCGCGGGGATTTCACCAACAATCGGCAAGGTGCTGACATAAGTCGACAGACTGAAAAGCACAGGAAGGAACGCAATCAGCGTCATGACGGCATCGATCATGGAAACACCCAGGCCTTCCATGATGGAGGCAAAGCGCATCGTATCTTCCTGAATACGCTGCGAAGCACCCTCAATGTGACGAACATTGCCCCACTTGGCGACGTAATAGTCGTTCATCGCGGTACGCCAGCGGAAGATATAGTGGCTGACAAAGAACCTGTTCATCACAAACAGTGCCATCGACAGCCCTGCAATCTGCGCGAACATCAGCATGAGCATGTAAAAATCGGCGGCAACAACGCCTTTGTCGCCTTCCAGCGCATTTTGCAGCGTATCCCCGAAGGGTCGCCGCCAGTTGTTGATCGCCACCGAAACCTGAACCGAAAAATAGGTGATGAAAATGATCAGAGAAGAACCCCAGACGGACCATACATGCCATCTGTGATCGCGCTCGAAATACCACCAGAAACCGCCGAAAAGCACGGTGCAAACGGCGTAGTAGATGTAGAACCACAAGAAGTCGGGTGTCACGAAAAACCTGAGATCGATCGGGGGTGGACCTTCAGGTGCAGTTCCAAGCCCCAGGCTTGGACCAAGGTCACTGGCAAATCCGTACCAGACGATTACTGCAGCAAGCGACCATATCGCGGCAGACAGGAAAAACAGTTTTGGTTTCGGAAAGAAGGATTGAAACACAAGTAAATTCCTGACTGTTCGGTTTAATGAGTGACGATCAGAGCCGCCAGATAGTCAAACTGTGCTTGGTAACGACGAAATCAAGCAAGAAGCTGAATAACACTATTCACACAATTATAAACACTACAGCGTCTAGCCGTAGTCCCAGGTGACACAACAACACTCAAATTCCTGTGTGGCGTCGCTGTGACTTGCACAAAAAAAGAGGCATCTTTTGGATGCCTCTTCTGATGAACAACAATCAACTTTACCGGGCCGCCTGGATTGCGTCCCAGACCCGCAACGGCGTCGCGGGCATATCGAAAACCTTTTCAACGCCTGCTCCGTCTTTCAACGCTACCTGAATGGCATTCATGACCGCAGCCAGGCCACCGATTGTTCCGGCCTCGCCCGCACCCTTGATACCCATGGCATTCGTAGTGGATGGAACGTTGCGCGTTTCAAAGTGAATCTCCGGCAGGTCCGCCGCCCGGATCAATTGATAGTCCAGCAGAGACGCGGTCAACAATTGTCCTTCTTCGTCATAAACCGTGTGTTCGCACAAGGCTTGGCTGATGGCCGAGACCACACCGCCATGCACCTGACCCGTTAGCAGCAATGGGTTCACGGTCACACCGAAATCGTCCACGATGACGTAGTTTGCAACAGTGATGTCGCCGGTTTCCGGATCGATCTCAAGCTCACAGATATGCGTGCCATTCGGATAAGTGTTTTCTGACTGCGCAACTTCTTCGCGAGCGGACAACGTCTCACCGGCACTTGCTACGATCTCGGCAAGAGTAACCTGCTGGTCCGTCCCGACGACGCGTACCACACCGCTTTCAAGTTCAAGATCTTCAATGCCAGCCTCAAGTTTGTCTGCAGCCAGCTCCTTGACCTTTTTGACCAACGAGATACTGGCGTCGCGCACAGATGGCAATCCAATCGGAATGGATCGGGAACCACCGGTTCCACCACCCTTGCGGACACGGTCTGTATCGCCCTGAACCAGGGTGACATCCTCGATGCTGACGCCGAACTGTTCGGCAACAACCTGGCTGTACGCCGTATCGTGGCCCTGACCGTTGGTTTGCGTTCCGATGAGGAGTGTCAGGCTTCCCTTGTCATCAAGCTCAAGAGTGGCTTCTTCGCTGCCGGCAAAGGCACATGCCTCGACGTAGGAACAGATCCCGATACCACGGTATTTGCCTGATTGAGCGCTCTCTGCCTGACGAGCTTTGAAGCCCGCCCAGTCCGCCACTTCAAGTGCTTTGTCGAGGTGGCCGGCGAAGTCTCCGGTGTCATAAAGGCGCCCTGTCTGGGTCGTGTAAGGCAGTTGATCCGACCGAATGAAATTGAGCTTGCGGAATTCGATCGGGCCGAGACCTGTTTCTTCGCCGGCCTTGTCGATCAGACGCTCAAGCACATAGGCTGCTTCCGGACGCCCCGCTCCGCGATAGGCATCGGTCGGAACCGTATGCATATAGACACCATCGATTTTCGCAAAGACCGCAGGAATGTCATAAAGCCCGGATGCCATCGAGGCACCTAGATAGGGGATGAACGGACCGAACTGATTAAGGTAAGCGCCCATGGCAGCTTTCACATGCACATTGAGGCCCAGGATACGGTTGTTCTCATCGAGTGCGAGCTCGGCATGGGTCAGATTGTCCCTGCCGTGTGCGTCCGTCACAAAATGTTCCATTCTCTCACCTGCCCAGCGCACCGGACGCTCCAGTGACCTGGCAGCAATCATCGCCAGCGGGTATTCGCGATAACAGAAGGCCTTGGTCCCGAAACCGCCGCCGACTTCCGGAGTGATTACCTGGATCTCGCTTGCCTCAAGTTCGAGCGTGCTGCAGAGAATATCGCGCACACCATGACCGCCTTGCGTCCCGAGCGTCAGCTTGAAACGTTTATCCGACGTGTTGAATTCGGCGACACAGCCGCGCAGTTCCATGTAGTTGACGACAATCCGGTTGTTGACAACTTCAATCGACACTGTCTTGTCAGCTTTGGAAAAAGCTTCTTCTGTCTTGGCCTGGTCACCATGTCCAAGTGTGAAAGAGACATTGGTTCCCAGCTCCGGCCAGACCTTCGCCGCATCCGGCTTCAAAGCGTTTTCAATGCCGATGACCACATCGAGCGGTTCATAGTCGATTTCGAGCATCTCTGCAGCGTTTTTGGCAAGGTTCAAATCGTCGGCGACGACGAACGCAATAGCATCCCCGACGAAACGAACCGTGTCTTCACACAAAAGCGGTTGAGGTGGCGCTTCGTAGTGGGTTCCATCCAGCTGCTTGATACGAGCGGCCGTCGACAAAGACTTTCCCGCAACGTCCGCGCCGGTGAGAACCATATGCACACCGTCCATCTCGCGGATGTCATCAGCGTTCTCGATCTTGATTTTGGCGTGAGCCATCGCTGAACGAACGACAACGCCATGAAGACAGCCGTCCGGCATATAGTCGCCGGTATAGATCCCCTTGCCTGTGATCAGCGGTTCGTCTTCTTTCCGACGCAATGGAGCGCCGACACCGAATTTCGGAGTGACCATCTGGTTCATGAATTTGGACCTGTATTTTTGGGAAGAACTTCCCTGAGAATTTGCCGCGCAGCGAAGGTGGCTCTGTCCTAGAACATAGTGCCCATAAGCGGTGGATGCCAGAGGGACAGTCAGCCCGCGAGCCTTGTGTCCTTTGAATTGTGCTGCTTATTCGGTTGAATCGAACATGCTCTGAGCAACCCTTTTGGACCACTCGACTTCCGTCAGTGTGCACCAAGCTTTTGGTTTGCGTCAACAAAGCCAACGAAACTACAGTCCTCACACGTCACACAAAAAAGCAGGATCATGGGCGTTCGTAAGGATTATTTGCGCTCCGGTCTTCAGAAAGGCTCCTGCGTGTTTCGTGCGTAAGGTTTTCGATTGCGTCGGCAAGATGAACTTCCTGGATATTGTAATCTCCCCGTGCGACACGAAGCTTGTGAGCCTCGAGCATAACCTCACCCATTGACACTCCTGCAGGTGGTCGAAACCGATAGCTGGCCAATTCGATCAACAACCCGAGCGGATCGCGAAAATAGATTGAATCCATGAAGCCGCGGTCTTTCGGACCGCTATGAGAAATTCCTAGCGCGTCCAACCTGCCAGCAATCTGCCGAAAGGTTGCCTGGGACACGTCAAGCGCCAGATGATGCACGCAGCCGATCGTCTGCGGTGCAGCTTCTGCATCAGGCTTTCGGTCTTCGTTGGTGAAAATGGTGATCAAGCGCCCATCACCCGGATCGAAATAGAGATGGCTCTGATTGGGGTCGTCGAGATTGGGTTGCTCAAAGACAAATGGCATCCCAAGCAATCCCTCCCAGAAGTCGATGGAGGTTTGTCTATCCGCTCCGACAAGCGTGATGTGGTGCACGCCCTGCGTCTGAATCTTGCGCAAAATATCCTCCCCTATCCATTCCGCGATGTCCCAAGATATGCTTTACCGAACCGCAAATTCAAACCTGCGCCTTTTCTTCTGCCAAAATCTGGCTAGTCTTGTTGCAAACGAAACCAATTGCCCATCCTCTTGGAGCACCCTGCTCCCTTCCTATTGCCCTTTGAGGCAGATGCGGCTCAGGACCAGGTATGAACAAGTCCCCAGAAGACCCAGCGCCCGATGAGGGTGAAGGGCAATCGCGCTCCGGCACGATGACCAGACTGACAGCCAGACTGACCAAACTCACCGAGGGGCTGCCTTCGAACACAATCGGGGCACTTTGGATATTGTTGGCGGCTTTTTTGTTCTCCATCATGGTGACACTGATCAAATTTGTTGGTCAGGAACTCAGCGTCTTTCAGATCCTTCTGGTTCGTCAGCTTGTCATGTTGGCAATTGTCGCCCCGACGATCCTGACTGGGTTGCCGAATTCATTGGCGACGCAGCGGCCTTGGCTGCAAATCACCCGTATCGCTTTTGCCTCAACCGCAATGCTTTGCGGCTTCACCGCAATTATCGAGCTGCCCCTGGCCGACGCGACGGCGATCAGTTTCTCCAAAACGTTTTTCGTCACGATCTTCGCGATCTGGCTGCTGGGTGAAACGGTCGGACTGCATCGCTGGGGGGCAACCATTATCGGATTTCTGGGCGTTCTGCTGATGCTGCGCCCGGGAGGCGACACGCTTGTCGATCCTTACGCCGCGCTCGCAATAGCCGGCGCGGCCGGTGCCGGCATGGTGATGATCGTCGTTCGCATCCTTACCCGCACCGATGCACCGGTGACGATCCTGACTTACCAGGCGTTGGGTGTTGGAGTGATCATGAGCATACCGGCAGTGCTGACTTGGCAACCGCCGACGGCGAAGCAATGGCTTCTACTCGTCATGATCGGAGGCATCTCCTGGGCAGCCCAATTGGCCAACATCAAGGCGTTCAAGGCTGGCGAAGCAACCGCCATTGCTTCGTTGGACTACACAAGGCTGCTTTATGCCACCATTTTCGGAGCAGTTGTCTTCAGCCAATGGCCAAGCACCGAAACACTGGTTGGCGCAGGCATCATCATCGCTGCATCCATTTATACCGTCCACCGGGAGGCCCGGAGAGGCAAGAAACTCGCCCGCGCCTCGGACGGGCGCGGATATTCAAATTGAAAGCACCACTTGAACGGCAGAGCACAGTGCATTGACGTCAGGCGCTTTTTGCCTGCGCTTCAGATCGTTTCTGAGCCTCTTCCTCAACCAGTTCCTTCTTTGACAATTTGCCAACCATGGTTTTCGGCAATTCATCCCGGAACTCGAAATCCCTGGGCATTTCGATGGAAGAAAGGTGATCCTTGAGGAAGGTTTTGACGTCCTCCCCGGTCATTGAGAACCCATCCTTCAGTTTGATGAACGCTTTGGGAGACTGACCGCGATACTCATCGGGAATGGCAATCACAATGGTTTCGTCAACCGCTTCGTGCTGGTAGATCGCTTCTTCGATGACACGGGGATAGACATTGTAACCGGAACACAGGATCAGGTCCTTGATCCGGTCAACAAGATAAATGAAGCCATCCTCATCCTGATATCCGACGTCACCGGTATGCAGATACCCTTCAGGCGTAATGGCCTCGTCGGTGGCATCCTGACGCTTCCAGTACCCCTTCATCACCTGTGGTCCATGAAGGAGCAATTCGCCTTTTTCGCCTTCAGCAACCTCGCTGTGGCGATCTTCAATGCTGACAAATCTGGACGACGTACCGGGAACCAGGCGCCCGATGGAGCCCGCGCGCCTGTTCTCGTCCAGCGGATTGACAGCAGCAACAGGTGAGCTTTCCGTCAGACCATACCCTTCCACAAGGATGCAACCGGTCAGCTTTTCAAAGCTTTCCTTAACCTCGACCGGAAGCGGGGCGCCGCCGGAAAGGCACAGATTGATGCTGGAAAGGTCATAGTTTTCGGTGAGGGGCGAATTGTTGATCGCCGTATAGATCGTTGGAACACCCGGGAAAAGCGTCACTTTCTTGCGCTTGATCGCATCCAGCAAAGATTTCAGCTCAAATCTCGGCTGGAGCACCATTTCAGCACCAAGAATGATCGACAGGTTTTGGGCAACCGTCATGGCGAAGACGTGGAAGAACGGAAGAACGCAAAGCATCTTCTCTTCACCTGCCCGTGCCTTTTCAAAGACACATCGCATCTGTTCGATATTCGCAGACAGGTTCTTGTGCGTCAGCATCGCTCCCTTCGGAACGCCTGTGGTGCCTCCGGTATACTGAAGGACAGCGATGGACTCAGCCGGATCGATATCGACAGGTTTCGGCTTTTGTCCCTTTGCAAGCAGATCGTTGAAGCGGATATGAGCCGCATCATTTGGGATGTCTGCCAGTTCCTTGCGCTTGAAAAGGCTGAACAGCACCTTCTTTACGGTTGGCAGGCAGAAGGACATCGGACAAACGATAATCTTGTCGAGGATCTTTTCCTTCCGGACTTCCTCCACCTTGTCGTAGATGATTTTCAGATCCATCGTCACCATGATGCGCACATCTGCATCGCGGGCCTGGAAGGCGATTTCACGCTCCACATAGAGCGGATTGAAGTTGGCGACCGTTGCGCCGACCTTCATGATCGCAAAATAAAAAATCGTATAGAATGGCGTATTTGGAAGACACAATCCGACATGCACACCCGGCCCGACGCCCATGGCCTGAAGACCCGCGGCTGTTTCGTCCACCAACTCGCCAAGCTCCGCATAGGTCCAGACTTTGCCCATGAAATCGGCGGCCGGTCGCGACCCGAACTCGGCGACAGTGCTTTCAAGATATTCGTGTACCGGACGGGGCGTAAATGCCTCGTTCCACTCCTCCGCAGTCGTCATAACGTTCTCCAACGCATTTTTGTCGCGCTGCTGCATATGCGGGCCGTTTCCCGAAACCTTCGCGAAAGCAGGGCTCTCCTGAAGATCTCTTTTCCCATTTGGCTCCGTCAGTCAGCTTAGCGCCGCCTCTAAAGGGCTCTCCTGACATGACGCAACCTTCCGTTCACGTCAACTCGCGACGTAACGACACCTTTTCATTTTTTTCGCAGGCACGAGGCATAAGTCTTAGGTAATGCGCCCCGGAAAAATGGCAATAGTAAAAGAAATTCAAAAACTTAATTCGCAATCACCAGGCCAAGGGCCATTATCTCTTTGGCCAATTCCATTTGGGTGTTTCAACCCCGTCCACAACCGTCTCACCCAGTTCCTTGCGCAATTCATAGCGAAGACACCCTCGTTGTGATGCAAGAGCTTCAACAAGTTCAGCAGCGTGCGACACCACGATGACCTGGGTCTTTTCAGCCGCTTTGGCGACCAGCCTGCCAAGCGGTTCCAGGAGCGCCGGATGGAGACTTGTCTCCGGCTCGTTCAGCACAATGAGCGGTGCCGGTCGCGGCGACAGGAGTGCCGCGGTTAACAACAGGTAGCGCAGCGTGCCATCCGACAATTCGCTCGATTTCAGCGGTCGCAACAGTCCTTTTTGCTGCATAAGCAGCTCAAAGTACCCGTCATTGACGGCAACTTCGACGGAAGCTCCAGGAAACGCATCGTCTATCGCATCGGCCAGTTCACGTTCATCGCCAATTTCCTGGACAGTCTGCAGGGCTGCGGCGAGATCAGATCCATCCGCACTGAGCACCGGTGTTCTGGTCCCGATCCTAGGAAACCTCGCCGGTGCTTCGCGGTCGGTGCGCAAATGATCGTAGAACCGCCAGGCCCGCATACGCTCGCGCATCACCAGCAACTCAAGTCCATCCTTGGGATCGGCTGCATGGGTCATCATGCTGTCGAACCTGGCAAGGTTCTGAAAAACCGGGATCCTTTGTCCCTGGGCATTCAAAACGCGTGCTGTCGGTCCGTTGCGCCCGGCAATTTCATTGGAACGGGATAACGCCTCACCGGCCCACAAGGCTTCTGCCTTGATTTCCGGATCCATAGAAAAGAGCGACCTGCCCGCATCGGCAGGCAATCCAAGGTCAATTGCATAGCCGTAGTCTTCATCGGCAAATCCGAGTTTCAGACTGACCACATTCTTGCGAACGGTCCCCTGAACAGGCGCTTCTCCCCGTTTCATCGCACGCGAAAATGCTTCCGGGCCTGCCCAAAGGGTCGAGTTCAAGCCACCCTCGGCAGCAAGCGATGCGATTGCCTGACCCTGGGCAACTTCGGCCAACAGCCGGATCGAACGATACAAGCTGGACTTACCGCTGCCGTTCGCGCCGGTGACCAGCGTGATCTGATCCAACGGCAGAACGATGTCCCGCAGGGAGCGATATCCGGAAACCGCGAGCGTAAGAATCATTGGCACCAAGACCCTGCCATGTGAATGTCTACCACCATAAAGTGCATTTCCGATGTGAAGACAAAATCAGAAACCTGAATCTATGTTCAATCCAAAAGAAGCTGCCGAAGACAGATATGCCCAGCATTTGGCCATCCTTTTCATTGCAGCTGCTGTCGTCCTGATTTCAATGCTCGTTCATTTCAATACCGGATTGAAATATTGGCTGCTGGGCAGCTTTGGGGAAACCGTTCCTGGCACCATCCTGAGTATCTCCGAAAATACCGGAAAATCCGAAGATTCGACGCCTCAATTGGAAAATAGTGCTGAAAATACAGAGGCGCACACCGGACCGTGGAACAGTGCAACCGTCGTCGTTGAAATTGAACTCGTAGACGCAACGACTCAGATCTTGAGCTTTACAATGAAGCCTCAGGACATTCATCGCGAGCACACTGGCGACCTGTTGGTAACCTACCTGCCAATCAACCCTAAGATTGCTTATACCTCCCGCAATATGGACAGAATTGCGATAGACGGAAAAGCTCTCCTTTGGTCACTACTTGCAGGCTTGATCATCACCTTGCTTGCAGCCCGTTCCTGGCAAAAATGGGCGCGCCTTAGAAAAGGACTTCGTGGCTATTGACTGGTTCGCGTCATTACCCCTGATCAACCAACTCGAATTTGTTCACATCGAACATCCCGAAATCGGTGATCTTTAGGTGAGGAATCACGGGTAGCGGCAGGAACGCAACTTGAAGAAACGGCTCTTCAAGTGTGCAACCGAGGTCTCTGGCCGCCGCGCGCAAATGTTCCAGGTCTTCGCGAACGGTTTCAAATGGCTCCAGGCTCATCAATCCCGCGAGCGGGAGGGCAAGTTCCGCTTTCACGCCCTGGCTATCTGCAACAGCAAATCCGCCCTTCATGGCGATCACCCTGTTGACCGCATGTGCCATCGCCTGTTCGTCAGCGCCTACGACACAGATGTTATGACTGTCGTGTCCGACAGACGAAGCAATCGCGCCCTGTTTCATCCCGAACCCGTTGACGAAGCCGAGACCGATATTGCCGGTTCCCTTGTGGCGCTCGACAACGGCGACCTTGAGCACGTCCTGGTTCAGGTCAGCAAGTGTCTTACCACCGGTCACAGGCAGTGTCCGTTTCAGGTGCTCCGTGATGATCTTTCCGGGCACCACGCCAATGACGTCAGCTTCGCTGTTACGGGCGGGGATGTCGAATTTCGCTGCCTCGACCGATGAAACCTTGACACTGTCCAGACCGACCGGCGGCACGATGGTCCGCCTCTCGAAAGTGTCTTTGCCGATAACAACACCACCGCTGATGACCTGCGCCACCCGGCAGTCTTCAAAGTCGCTCAAGAGTGCAATGTCGGCCCGCTTTCCAGGTGCAATTGCCCCCCGGTCCCTGAGGCCAAAGGCATTGGCGGCTGACCAGCTGGCTGCCCGGTATACATCCACCGGCCGGATACCTTTCGCGATCAATCTCCGGATCATGCTATCCAGATGACCCTCTTCGGCGATATCCAATGGGTTTCGATCATCGGTACAAAGCGCGACAAAGGCGGAAACGTCTGAACTCAGGATGGGAGCAAGCGCTTCCAGATCCTTGGAAACTGAGCCTTCCCGGATCAGTATCGTCATACCCTTGGCCAACTTCTCAAGTGCTTCTTCAGCTGTTGTTGCCTCATGATCCGTTCGAATGCCGGCTGCCAGATATCCATTCAGAGCGTTGCCGACGACCAAAGGCGCATGGCCATCTATATGTCCATCCTGAAACGCCGCAAGTTTTGCCAGCACGTTGGGGTCTCTGCCCAGCACGCCCGGAAAGTTCATGAATTCAGCCAGGCCGATGACGCTCGGATGGTCTTTAAACGGCAGCAGGTCTTCGATTTCCAGCTTTGCACCCGCAGTTTCGAACGCGGTTGCCGGGACACAGGAAGACAGGTTGACCTTGAGATCCATAACGGTCTGCAGGGAACTGTCCAGGAAGTACCGAATGCCCTCAATACCCAGCACATTCGCAATCTCATGCGGATCACAGATGGCCGTCGTGACACCGTGCGGCAACACGCACCGGTCGAATTCAAATGGCGTGACCAATGAACTTTCGACATGAAGATGAGTGTCGATGAATCCGGGCACCGCGGTCAGCCCCTGCCCATCCACCGCCGCCTTGCCGGAGTAGCTCCCGTGCGTGCCGACAATACGGTCGCCGACAATCGCGATATCGGACTTCACGCTGCTGCCATCGATGACACTGAAAAGAGTGCAGTCCTTCACGACCAGATCAGCTGGCTCGTCTCCAGCGCCTGCTGCAATTGCACGCGCAAGGAAGGCTTCATCGTGGGCTACCGGCATGGGTCTGTACTCCGATTCTTATTGTTTTCCGACAATACGCAACTTGCAGGACGCGACAATGACTTCGTTTCTGCCCGCTTCAGAAATCGGCAGAGTCCGCATTAAAATCAGGAAATAACTTAACCGGAGAGAGGGAGCAGCCAGAAAGTACCCTTAAGGCAACTGACTCAACCTTTCCTTTAGGTGAACATTCTTCATGCGTGACAGTCAGTTACCGCATCACAACACAAAACCCATGCGTTGCAGCAGCGAATTCCAATTGACAGGACGGTTGATCAGGCAAATAATTTCATCAAAATAAATTATTATGAACCACCCGCAGAAGGTGGCCTCTGGAGGAGCAAGGAAGGTGGTGGACACTCGCAAAAGTGGCCGTGGTTCCAATTCCGCACAATTGCGCAGATACAACGAACGTATCGTGTTGCAGATCCTGCGTCGTGCCGGAGAAGCTTCGAAAGCCGAGCTTGCCAGAGCCGTTCAGCTCACCAACGCCGCCATAGGCGCCATCATCCAGAACCTCATCGAAGAAGGCTTGATCATCGAAGCCGGCAAACGCCATGACGGCAGCCGAGGACAGCCGGCCACCATCTTGCGGCTAGCTTCCGGCGGAGCGTATTCCTTCGGTGTCAGGCTGGACCGAACGAACATGGAAACCGTTTTGATGGATTTCGCCGGCGAAATCATCGATCGCCGGGTTCACGACAGGATCCTGCCAGCCCCTGAGGTCGCCGTCCAGATCTTGACCGAAGACCTGAAAAACCTGAAAGCGCAACTGAGTGAAGAAGAGCAAGCTCGCATCACGGGAATTGGCTTGGCGCAGCCTTTCAACCTTGGTGCCTGGCTCCATGAGCTTGGACTTCCGGAAGCCGACTTCAAGAAATGGGACGCATTCGATCTGGCCGAAGCACTTGAAGAAGTCTCCAATATGCCCGTTTTCAGCGAAAACGATGGCACTGCTGCTGCGGTTGCGGAACTCTTTTACGGTGTCGGCCGTCAGAACGACGATTTTCTCTACATGTTCTTGGGTCCGGCAATCGGTGGAGGGCTGATCCTGAAAGGCGACGTTGTCCGCGGAGTGTCAGGCAATGCCGGGGACGTTGCCATGATGCCGGTTCCACCGAGCACACTCGATACGGCACCAAAATCGCGGACAGAATGGGACCTCTTGCTGACCCGGGCGTCGCTTGTCGCTTTTGCTCGCCACATGTCTCCAAGTGACTTTGCCAGCCTGAACAGATCGGATCTGCAGGCAGCAGTGGCCGACAATGACATCAAGTTCCAGGAATGGATGGCAGATTGCGCCTCCGCACTCGCACTGGCTCTGCGTTCAGCCTATGCCCTTGTCGATGCGCCACTGGTGGTAATCGACGGTGATCTGGGTGGAGCGTTCCCCGAAATGTTCCAGGAGGCACTGCAAAAGGCCGTCGAAGACGCAGCCCCGGAAAAACGGCAGTCGCCGCAGATTTTGATCGGCAGTTTCAGGCATGACGCAGGTGCTATCGGCGCCGCCAGTCTGCCGCAATTCTTCAATTTCTCGCCAAGGGCAACGATCCTGACAGGCGGGAAAGACACCGGACCCGCTGGAAGTGGCAGCACGGAAGATAGAGCCAGTTTTCCGGCAAGGGCAGCACGGTTGGGGTCACATCTGGCCACACCCAATCGTCCGACATGAAATAGGCCAGGGAGGAAAACCAAATGATCCGCAAACTACTTGCTACAGGTTCCGTTCTCGCCGCCATGGCTGCCACACCGGCAGTCGCAGCAGACATTTCCGCTTGCCTGATCACGAAGACGGACACAAACCCGTTTTTCGTGAAGATGAAGGAAGGTGCGACTGCCAAGGCGGAGGAACTTGGCATTGAACTCAAATCCTTTGCCGGCAAGGTCGACGGCGACCATGAGACCCAGGTTGCCGCCATAGAAACCTGCATTGCAGATGGCGCAAAAGGCATTCTTTTGACTGCATCAGACACGTCTTCCATCGTGCCTGCTGTCCAGCAGGCTCGTGACAACGGTCTTTTGGTGATTGCCCTCGACACGCCCCTGTCTCCGATTGATGCAGCTGACGCGACATTCGCGACCGACAATTTCCTTGCTGGTGAGCTGATCGGAAAATGGGCCGCAGCCGCTTTGGGCGACGATGCAGCCAATGCCAAGATCGGCATGCTGGATCTTGCCATCAGCCAGCCGACCGTGGGCGTGCTGCGCGATCAGGGTTTCCTGCAGGGCTTTGGCATCGATCTTGGCGATCCGAACAAATGGGGAGACGAGACCGACCCGCGCATTGTTGGCAATGATGTGACCGCGGGCAACGAGGAAGGCGGCCGCAAGGCCATGGAAAACCTTCTGGCGAAGGACCCCATGATCAACGTCGTTTACACAATCAACGAGCCCGCAGCCGCTGGTGCCTATGAAGCGCTGAAGTCTATCGGGCGCGAAAATGACGTCTTGATCGTTTCCGTCGATGGCGGATGCCCGGGCGTTCAGAACGTCAAGGACGGCGTGATCGGCGCGACATCCCAACAATACCCGCTGCTGATGGCATCGCTTGGCATTGAGGCGATCAAGACCTGGGCCGACAGCGGAGCGAAGCCTGAGCCGACCCCTGGCAAGGACTTCTTTGATACCGGCGTTGCCCTTGTCACAGACAAACCGGCAGACGGTGTTGAATCAATCGACACGACCAAGGGTACCGAGCTCTGCTGGGGTTAAGGTCTCAAGACACGACTACGGAAGGGGCATGGGCAGCCTTGCCCCTTCTTTTTTGTGACAGAGGAACAAACGGGCATGACCTCAGACACTGAGACTGACGACAAGAAAGCGGACAATTTCGAAGCCGCCGCCGCGTCCAGTCCGCAAGCCGTCGCTTCATTCGACGATCAACATCGCGGATTTGGACACAAGATCCAGCACACGCTTCATCAGACCCCCGCGCTGGTTCCGCTTATTGTGCTGGTGCTTTCCATCATCGTGTTTGGGCTCCTGCTGGGCTCGAAATTCTTCTCGCCATTCGCCCTGACACTGATCTTGCAGCAAGTTCAGATCGTCGGCATCGTGGCTGCGGCGCAGAGCATCGTGATCCTGACCGCCGGCATAGATCTTTCCGTCGGCGCAATCATGGTGTTGTCGTCGGTTGTCATGGGGCAATTCACTTTCCGCTACGGACTGCCTGTAGAAGTCGCCGTTGTTTGCGGTCTCATCTGCGGTACGCTTTGCGGTTACATCAACGGCTTTCTGGTCGCCGTCGTGAAACTGCCGCCTTTCATCGTGACGCTCGGCATGTGGCAGATCGTTCTTGCCACCAACTTCCTCTATTCCGCGAACGAGACCATTCGGTCACAGGAAATTGCAAAGGCCGCACCCCTGCTTCAGATCTTTGGAAGCAAGGTGAATATCGGCGGGGCAATCTTCACATATGGCGTTATCTTCATGGTGCTGCTCGTTGTCGTACTCGCTTACGTTTTGCGACAAACCGCATGGGGACGGCATGTCTATGCGGTCGGAGATGACCCCGAAGCCGCGCAGCTTTCTGGCGTGCAGGTCAAGAAGGTCCTGATTTCGGTCTACATGCTTTCCGGACTTATCTGCGCCTTTGCGGGCTGGGCCATGATCGGCCGGATCGGCTCTGTCTCACCGACCACAGGTCAGCTTGCCAACATCGAATCCATCACGGCTGTCGTCATTGGCGGCATCTCCCTTTTTGGCGGACGCGGTTCAATCGTCGGCACGCTATTTGGGGCTCTTATCGTCGGGGTCTTTACCCTGGGGCTGCGCCTGTTGGGCGCGGACGCACAATGGACTTACCTGCTCATTGGCCTGCTCATTATTGCAGCGGTCGCGGTTGATCAGTGGATCAGAAAGGTGTCGGTCTGATGGAACCCGTTCTTCAAGCACGCAATCTGGTCAAACGCTATGGCCGTGTGGTGGCCATGGACCATGCCGATTTCGAACTCTACCCTGGCGAAATCCTGGCCGTCATCGGTGACAACGGCGCTGGCAAGTCCACCTTGATCAAAGCTCTCAGTGGGGCGGTGTTTCCCGATGAAGGCGACGTTCTGCTGGACGGCAAAACCGTTCAGTTCAACTCACCGATAGACGCCCGAGAGGCTGGTATTGAGACCGTCTATCAGACGCTCGCCATGTCGCCTGCTCTGTCGATTACCGACAATATGTTCATGGGACGCGAACTCAGGAAACCCGGATTTCGCGGCAAGTGGCTCCGTCAGCTCGACCGGGCCCGTATGGAAGAAATTGCCCGGGACAAGTTGAACGAGCTGGGTCTCTTGACGATCCAGAACATCAATCAGGCTGTGGAGACCTTGTCCGGTGGACAGCGCCAGGGTGTTGCGGTTGCCCGTGCAGCTGCTTTCGGCTCGAAAGTGGTGATTATGGATGAACCGACAGCGGCCCTCGGCGTCAAGGAAAGCCGGCGTGTTCTGGACCTGATCAAGGACGTGAAGGCGCGCGGTCTGCCTATTGTCCTGATCAGCCACAACATGCCGCACGTTTTCGAGGTTGCCGACCGGATCCACATTCACCGGCTCGGACGACGCGCCTGTGTGATCAAACCGTCTGATTTTTCCATGTCGGATGCCGTTGCCATCATGACCGGCGCGATGGATCCACCTGAAAACCTGGCCGCCTGAACGGCCTCTTGAAGCTTCAACTGGGCCCTCTCGGCAACGCCGGGCCGGTCCGGTTGGAAAACAATGAATGATATGGACAGCGAATGTTTCTGATTTGTGGCGAAGCCCTCTTTGACCTCTTCGGCGAGGCATCCAACGACGACAGCATCGGTTTCGACGCCCGCATTGGCGGATCCCCTTTCAATGTGGCCATGGGCCTGGCGCGCCTAGGTGAGGAATCCGCCTTCTTCGGCGGGATTTCAAAGGATGCACTTGGGGAAAGACTGGTTCAAAAGTTCCGGACCGAGGGTGTTTCGGATCGTTACATCCTCAGAACGGACTACCTGACAACATTGAGTCTGGTCCAAAAGGACGAACATGGTTCTCCGGCATATACGTTCTACGGCTCCAATGCCGCGGATCGCATGGTCACGAAAGCCGACCTGCCTGCCTTCGACACGCCACCGCTTTTCCTGCACATCGGCTCCTACACCGCGCTCGTTGAACCAATAGCAGGTGCGCTAAAAGCATTGATCGAACGCGAGCGAGACCGGACGCTTGTCTCCTTCGACCCGAATATCCGCCCAACCGTCGTCGCCGACATGGCGCTCTGGCGAAAAAACACAGAAGCGCTCATGCCGTTGACGGATGTTGTTAAAGTCAGTGACGAGGATCTTGCGCTGATCACACCAGACACCAGCATTGAGGACATAGCTCGCAGTTGGTTACGATCTGGCGCTGCGCTCGTCATTGTCACGAAAGGCGGAGAAGGTGCTTCGGTCTTTGCACCCGGCATCGAACTTACCGTGCCCGGCATCAAGGTTGCTGTGGAAGACACGGTCGGCGCCGGAGACACTTTCCAGGCAGCGCTTCTGGCAGGTTTGAAGGAACTCGGCGCGACAAACCGTTCCGCTCTTGCCGCACTGGATGAAGGCCAGCTAAAAAGACTTGTCGAGTTTGCGGTCCAGGCAGCGGCCGTTACCTGCGCGCGGCGCGGTGCGAACCTGCCGAGAAAGGCCGAACTGGAAAAAGAATGGGCAGCGCTCAAATGAGGGGCTGACAAGTTAATTAAATCGATTTAAAAGACACCCGAAATCGGCCGGAGAACCCGTTACCTGTTAATCGGTCGACCGTTTAGAAGGGATTTGTCCATGGCGGTACGCGTCATTGAAGTTGAAGATTTCGATCTGGTCGTGTTTGGCGCATCCGGTGATCTCGCACACCGCAAATTGTTGCCGGCTCTTTATCATCGCGATGCTGACGGCCAGATGCCGGAAAAAGCGCGCATCATCTGCAGTGCTCGCCGCGACTACACACACGACGACTTCCGTGACTATGCCGAAAAAGCACTCAAGGAACACGTCAAAGACCTGGACGACGCACATCTCAAGCAGTTCCTGGCGCGTCTCTATTATGTGAAGATCGACATTGCGACCGCCAAGGGCTTTGAAGATCTCAAGACCATTCTCGAAGAACGCCCTGAAGTGATCCGAGCCTTTTATCTCGCGGTCGGCCCCGATCTCTTCGGCACAATTTCAGAGAACCTCGGGCGGATTGGCGTCGTCAACAGCAACTCACGCGTGGTCATGGAAAAGCCCATCGGCAAGGACGGCACTTCGGCAAAAGCGCTCAACGACACTGTCGGCGCTGTCTTCGCCGAAGACCAGATCTTCCGGATCGATCACTATCTCGGCAAGGAAACAGTTCAAAACCTGATGGCGCTGCGCTTTGCCAACGCCCTGTTCGAACCGCTATGGAACGCCGCTCATATCGACCACGTCCAGATCACGGTTGCAGAGTCCCTAGGAACCGGCGGACGTGCCGGCTACTACGATACGGCCGGCGCATTGCGGGATATGGTCCAGAACCACATCCTTCAATTGCTCTGTCTGGTGGCGATGGAGCCGCCTGAATCCATGAACGCGGACAGCGTGCGTGACGAGAAACTGAAGGTTCTGAAAGCGCTTTCCCCAATCGACGCGCAAAGTGCCGATAGACTGACAGTCCGCGGACAGTACCGCGCAGGCGCCTCCGCAGGAGGTGCAGTTCCCGGATATCTGGAAGAACTCGGAAACAACGAAAGCCGCACGGAAACCTTTGTGGCGCTGAAGGCGGAAATCGCCAACTGGCGGTGGGCCGGCGTTCCCTTCTATTTGCGCACCGGCAAGAGGCTGGCTCAGCGCGTGTCTGAAATTGTCGTGCAGTTTCAGCCGATCCCGCATTCCATCTTTGACGTGGAAGCTGGAACCATCACGGCCAACCGGCTGATCATTCGTCTGCAGCCGGATGAAGGCGTGCAGATGCAGGTGATGATCAAGGACCCTGGCCCGGGTGGAATGCGCCTGCGTCAGGTCCCGCTCGACATGAGCTTTGCCGAAGCCTTCAAGGTGCGCAATCCAGACGCCTATGAACGTTTGATCATGGATGTGATCCGGGGCAACCAGACGCTCTTCATGCGCCGCGACGAAGTCGACGCCGCTTGGGCCTGGATCGACCCGATCCTGGCGGCCTGGGCGGCCTCCAAGGAAGCTCCTAAGGGCTATACGGCCGGGACTTGGGGCCCATCAGCCTCCATCGCGCTGGTGGAACGCGACGGCCGCACATGGTCGGAAGACGACAGCGAATAATACGGACATGCGCAGGCCAACTGCCTGCCGAGACGCCTTGTGAGATACCGCGAATTGTGAGGATTGCCAGAGACAATCCTCCTCAATCGCTGGAAAGAGAACAGCCAGGCCGCAAGTCGGCTAGCAAAGGATCAAAGCAATGACCATCCAAGACCGCATCGGCGCCGTCACCGAACGGATCGTCAAACGCAGCCATGACAGCCGTTCAAGATACCTGGAGCGGATCGGCAAGGCAGCCGACCAGGGCCCACAACGTTCCCGCCTCTCCTGTGGCAACCTCGCACATGGTTTCGCCGCGTGCGGTCTGAGCGACAAGAACGCTCTGTCCGGCGACGTAGTGCCAAATCTCGGGATCATCACGTCCTACAACGACATGCTTTCGGCGCACCAGCCTTATGAGACCTATCCTGCACTGATACGCGACGCTGCACGGGAAGCTGGCGCTGTCGCACAGGTCGCAGGTGGTGTTCCTGCCATGTGCGACGGTGTCACCCAGGGTCAGGAAGGCATGGAATTGTCGCTCTTCTCGCGCGACGTAATTGCCATGGGCGCTGCGGTTGGCCTGTCGCACCAGATGTTCGACGCGGCGGTTTTTCTGGGGATCTGCGACAAGATCGTCCCCGGCCTGGCAATCGCGGCCTTGTCGTTCGGCCACCTGCCAACCGTCTTCATTCCGGCAGGACCCATGACAACGGGTATATCCAATGATGATAAGGCCAAAGTCAGACAGCTTTACGCTGAAGGCAAGGTTGGCCGGGATGCGCTTTTGGAAAGCGAGTCCAAAGCCTATCACTCACCGGGAACCTGCACCTTTTACGGCACGGCCAATTCGAACCAGATGCTGATGGAAATCATGGGTCTGCATATGCCAGGGGCTTCCTTCGTCAATCCGGGCACGCCGCTGCGGGACGCGCTGACAAAGGAAGCGGCAAAACGCGCACTCGCCATCTCGGCGCTTGGCAACGAGTTCACACCGGTTGGGGAAGTCATCGACGAAAAGGCAATCGTCAATGGCGTTATTGGCTTGCACGCAACTGGCGGCTCCACAAACCACACCATGCATCTGGTTGCTATCGCAGCGACAGCGGGCATCCGCCTGACATGGGACGACATTTCGGACCTCTCCGATGTGGTTCCGCTGCTGGCGCGCGTTTATCCGAACGGCAAGGCAGATGTGAACCATTTTCAGGCAGCTGGTGGCCTCG
This sequence comes from Roseibium porphyridii, assembly GCF_026191725.2. Taxonomy (NCBI): domain Bacteria; kingdom Pseudomonadati; phylum Pseudomonadota; class Alphaproteobacteria; order Hyphomicrobiales; family Stappiaceae; genus Roseibium; species Roseibium porphyridii. The sequence continues at coordinate 2,294,926 of NZ_CP120863.1, read as the reverse complement.
CCTTCCTGATCCGCGAATTGCTTGGCGATGGCTATCTGCATCAGGATGTGAAGACCGTCTATGGCACGGACCTTTCCGGCTACACTGTTGAGGCCAAGCTCGACGCGGAAGGCAATCTGCAACGCGAAGCAGCGCCCGAAACATCCGGTGATGAAACCGTTCTGGCACCGGTTTCCAAAGCCTTCCAGCCAACGGGCGGGCTGAAGATGCTCACCGGGAATATGGGCAAGGCTGTCATCAAGATTTCCGCAGTTGCCAAGGAACGGCACATCATTGAAGCCCCTGCCCGTGTCTTTCACGACCAGAACGATTTCCTGACTGCCTTCAACAACAAGGAGCTGACCGGCGATGTCGCGGCAGTTGTCCGGTTTCAGGGACCCAAGGCAATCGGCATGCCGGAGCTTCACAAGTTGACCCCCTGCCTCGGCATTCTGCAGGACAGAGGTCACAAGGTGGCGCTGATTACCGATGGTCGTATGTCAGGCGCGTCTGGCAAGGTACCGGCCGCAATCCACGTGACACCTGAAGCTGCCGCCGGAGGCCCCATAGCGAAAGTTCGTGACGGCGATATGATCTGCATCAATGCGATCAGCGGCGAATTGACTGTTCTGGTGGATGAGGCGGAATTCAATGCGCGCCCACTCGCAACAGCCGATCTGAGCGAACACCAGGACGGTGTCGGCCGCGACCTCTTCTCGGTCTTTCGCAATGCCGTCGGCACAGCCGATACCGGCGCCCATGTCTTTGGCGCTTGAGGGAAAATCGATACAAAAGCCGGTTTGGACAAAATGACTCGCCGGCCGGACCGCAGCGAAAAACAAGGACACACATTTGGTTCCTCAGAACCGATGCAAAAACGCCCAAAGGTGTGGCCCAGTTCGCTGTGTTCGACAAAGAGACCAGATAGAGACTTTGGAGGCGATATGGCCCAGGACATTGAAAAAATCGAACGTGTAATGTGCGCTGCTCCGGTGATCCCGGTGCTGGTCGTTGAAGATCCGAAAAAGGCCGTACCAATGGCCAAGGCCCTCGTCCGAGGCGGCCTGCCAGCCATCGAGATCACTCTCCGCACGCCCCATGCTCTGGAAGCTATCGACGCCGTAAACGAACACGTGGAAGGCGCGATTGTCGGAGCCGGAACTGTTCTGAACGACAGGCAATATGATGCTGCCGTTTCGGCCGGCGCACGTTTTATCGTGTCACCGGGCGCTACCGATGCACTGCTGGATGCAGCTGATCAGCACAGCGTGCCTCTCCTGCCGGGTGCAGCCACTGCATCCGAAGTGATGATGCTACTGGAGCGCGGCTATGAGCGCCTTAAGTTCTTTCCCGCCGAACAGGCAGGCGGCGCTTCTTATCTGAAATCGCTGTCTTCGCCGCTCGCAGCAGCCAAGTTCTGCCCGACGGGAGGCGTCAGTCTCGACAAGGCACCGGACTATTTGAAACTGCCGAACGTTCTGTGCGTAGGTGGATCCTGGATTGCTGACGCCAAGGCAATCGCCTCGGAAGACTGGTCGGGCATTGAGGAACGCGCGCGTGCCGCCGCTGGTCTGAACGACTAGAAATCCGATGAATAGTCTGGGCTTCGCTTATGGGAAGCTCAGAATTCGGTTGCCGTTTGCATGGGATCGTCTTCCGAAGACATGTCGGCATCATCGGATGCGCCACCTGCTGTGCTGTCGTCTTGTTCAAGCGTTCTGTTCCACAACAAGCGCATTCCGGCAGAGGACTCGTTTCGCCATGCAAATTCGGCAACCACCGGTCTGTCGAACTTATTCATCGTCAGCAGGACTTCCTCAGGCAGTGCCGTCAGGCCTTTGGCCTTGACACGGCACCCGTTCTTGCCGGCATCGACAATGGTTCCCTCGATCTCGGTGATGCCGTCCAGGTCAGCGATCTTGACCGGGATCTTGACGTCGTTGCGCTTTTCACGGCGCTTGTCGGCACCCAGTTTCTCCTGCTTGGCGAAAACGACAGCAGCATCGTTACCCTTGACGGACGTCACGTGCGCCTTGAGCAGCTTGCCAGCATCCTTGGCCCGAATGCCGATGTTCTTGTAGAGTTCCTGAACATCGACAGACGTCAGGCGGCACCCCCATTCGTTGACGTTTGAGACGACGGCATTCACCACTGCAAGATTGTCGAAGTCAACAACGAGCACTTCCTCCTCGGCATCCGGCTGATCCTTGAGGTGAAACAGAGTATTCTCGCTGCTTTCCGTCGTCATGCCACAAACCTTGCTCTGGCCCGTTGCCAAACATTGAGAAGCGGGTCTCGCCCGGCAAGATCGGGCAGAGAATCACGTCCCCTTCAGGTTGCAATGGTAGTCACACCTGAGAAAATTTGTAATTGACACAACACGCAATTTACTTGTCACAAGCGCGCGAGGCAGGCGTGGTAGCACCGGATGGGAAATCTCGAGACTGTCGTCAGTTGCATATTTTCCATTTTGATCTCCCCCTTCCGAACAGCCTGTGCTAATGGAAGCGCGGAAACCAAAATACGGTTAAATTCAGGTGATTAAACCGATTTAAGGAGACGTTCATGGCACTCGAAGCCCAATTCGTTTCACTCAGCCAACATGCCGAGAAACTGAAAGACACCACGCTTCGGGATCTGTTCGCGAACGACCCCGCACGCTTCACCGCGTTTTCAGCGAAAACCGATGATCTTCTTCTGGATTATTCCAAGTCGATCATCGACGCCGATGCTTTGGCTCAGCTTGTCGACCTCGCAAAAGCAGCCGATGTTGAAGGTCGCCGCGCAGCAATGTTCTCCGGTGAAAAAATCAACGGCACGGAAAATCGGGCTGTGCTGCACACGGCCTTGCGCAACAGGTCGGACGATCCAGTGATCGTGGACGGCAAAGACGTGATGCCGGATGTGCGTGCGGTGCTCGACGCCATGGCGGACTTTTCCGAAGCGGTTCGATCGGCAGAACTGACGTCCTCCACGGGCGCGCCCTTTACCGATGTCGTCAATATCGGCATTGGCGGCTCGGACCTCGGACCTGTCATGACCACGCTGGCGCTTGCGCCATATCACGACGGACCTGAACTTCACTATGTGTCCAATGTGGATGGAGCGCACATCGCCGACACGCTGGCAAAACTGGATCCAGCGACAACGCTCGTCATTGTCGCCTCCAAGACTTTCACCACCATTGAAACCATGACCAACGCGCAGACCGCGCGCAAATGGATCTCCGACACACTCGGCGAAGATGCGGTCGGCAGCCACTTCGCAGCGGTTTCAACCGCGCTCGACAAGGTTGCCGCATTCGGCATCGATCAGTCCCGCGTCTTTGGATTCTGGGATTGGGTGGGCGGCCGCTACTCCGTCTGGTCAGCCATCGGTTTGCCCTTGATGATTGCCATTGGTCCCGACGCCTTTTCGGACTTTCTGGAAGGTGCCCATGCCATGGACAAGCATTTCCAGGAAGCCGAACTTGCAAACAACCTGCCTGTTCTGATGGCCCTGATCGGCGTCTGGAACCGGGATGTTCTCGGACACAGCGCACGGGCTGTCCTGCCTTATGACCAACGCCTGTCGAGGCTGCCGGCCTATCTGCAGCAGCTGGATATGGAATCCAACGGCAAGAGCGTCAAACTGGACGGTACACCCGTTACCCGGGAAACAGGTCCTCTTGCCTGGGGCGAGCCTGGAACGAACGGCCAGCATGCGTTCTACCAGCTGCTTCACCAGGGCACGACGGTGATCCCATGTGAGTTTCTGATCGCGGCCAACGGGCATGAAGACGATCTGAAGCACCATCACGACCTGCTTGTTGCCAATTGCCTTGCCCAGTCAGAGGCCTTGATGCTGGGCAGAACGCTGGAAGAGGCAAAGGCTCTGTTGAAGGCCTCCGGCCAGGCCGATGACGAAGTCGAACGCCTGGCACCTCATAAGGTCTTTCCGGGAAACCGTCCGTCAATCACACTGGTTTATGACAGCCTGACCCCCTTTGCACTCGGCCGCCTGATTGCGCTTTATGAGCATCGGGTGTTTGTCGAAGGCGTTATCTGGGACATCAACTCCTTCGATCAGTGGGGCGTTGAGCTCGGCAAGGAACTCGCAACCGCGCTGTTGCCGATGGTCAAGGGCGATGCAAGTGCGGACAGCAAGGATGCCTCCACAAAAGGACTGTTGGCAGCGCTGAAGAGCTGAACGGCTTTCGGGCGGTCAAAAAGCAACACTTTAACGTTTATGGCAGCAGGTGCGCTGGAACGCGTGCCAACGCCATACTTTCGCCCTAACGGCGCTATCTGGTTCACATCGTTGAAGAACTCTGATCAGATATCCCGGTGGCTGCAATTCGCTTGGAAGAATGAACGATTGCCCCGAGCGGCAAAGCAGCTTACCTTCGGTCAGACTTTTAATGAATTGACACGCCGTCACGTGCGGCCGGAAAGGAGACGAATTCCATGAAGAAGCTTGTACTGCTCGCCGCAGTCGGCCTTGCGCTGGCCGGATGCCAGTCTGATAGCCAGCGCGACCGCGCTCTCGTCGGCGGCGGCCTTGGCGCGGCAACAGGTGCCGCCATCGGTGCTGCGGCCACTGGTGATGTCGGCGGCGCGCTTGTAGGTGCAGCCATCGGTGGTGCCGGCGGTGCGATTGTCGGATCTGCCACTACACCGAAAAACTGCGTTGCCTATGACCGTTACGGTAATCCGTACCGCGTGGCTTGCCCGTAAGACGGCCCACGCAGGCAACACTTCGGTGATGTGACCGGTAGGATGGAAATGATGAAAAAACTGCTTCTCATCGCTGCATCGGCAGCCTTTCTGGCAGGTTGCCAGTCAGACAGCCAGAGGGACCGCGCGCTTGTTGGCGGTGGTCTTGGCGCGGCAACTGGCGCGATCATCGGCGCCGCAGCTGGTAACGGTGCAGGCCCTGCGCTTGCCGGAGCTGCAATCGGCGCAGCAGGCGGCGCGATTGTTGGCGCGGCGACGACACCTAAAAACTGTGTCGCTTATGACCGTTACGGCAATCCCTACCGAGTTGTTTGCCCATAACAGCCTATCCGGCCTTGGATAACCCGAGGCTGGTAAGAAACTGTTAACCATAAATCCTCACCCTTGGCGGACTGAATTTCGCCAGGGGGCAAAACCGGATGAAACCCATCCTAACTGCGGCAGCTTTCGCCGTTCTTTTGGCTGGTTGCGCCAACACCGAAAGCCAGCGGGACAGAATGCTAATCGGCGCCGGCCTCGGCGCGGCCACTGGTGCAACGATTGGCGCGGTTGCCGGATCAACTGTCAACGCGACGATCGCAGGTGCAGCCCTTGGCGCTGTAGGCGGCGGCATTGTCGGCGTCGTCACCACCCCACGAAACTGCATTGCCCATGATGAATATGGAACGCCTTACAAAGTGCGGTGTCCGTAGGACTTCAGCGATATCGCGGCTTACAGAATAGCGTACTTGCTTGATGTGGCGGTGTTTCAATCGAAGCCGGCAAAGACAACGCGCGGCAGTGTTTCGCTCACAATACCCTGCCGAACTGTCATTACGTTTCATTCGCAACAAGCAACCGAGCGGTTTGGCCTATTCTGAAAAGGTCTACTTTTCGCCGTCCCTGGGCATTTGCTTTTCCTTGGGCCCTTGCTTTTCATCTTCGGGCAAAACGACTTTCACCCCGGGAGCTTGTTTCTCAAGGTCCCGTTTGATGAGGCGGTACACAAACCGTCTTAGCAGGCTGCGCAACGCAACCTTAAAGCCCCATAATTCCCCCATAGAGTGAAAATAACAACCGAGAATACAACTTTCAATAAGGGGGACTACGAGCGCAATCTGCGTCCAACTCGGGCCCGCTCTTTTGAACACCGCCATCAACCGGACTGTATATGTCCTTACAAATAGCTATTGTCTGCTGGCAGAGTGACTTCCAATGTCACTGCAGTCGGTCACGATGTTGGTGGTTCGGATGATGCGGAAGATTGCTCGCACGTTTCTTAAGTCAAACAGTCATTTCCAGCTGGGAGGCATAGATTGAACACACCAATTGATGATCTATACCAGCGGGTGGTTTTGAAGCTCAGGAAGCTCGGAGAAGCTTCACCATATGGAGCGGACGCGAACGAACCGGATCCACGCTATCTCGGGTATGGGGTCAGAGCACCTGAAATGAAACGCGTGCTCTCAGCGCTGAAAACCGACTTTTCCATTCTCGACGATGACCAGAAGATTTGTCTGGCTAAGCGGCTCATTTTTTCCGGATATGGTGAGCAGAAGACTGTTGCACTGGCACTGTTGGAACGTATTCCCGCCTATTTCTCTCCGGACCGGTTCGACCTATTGGAGGATTTGATCAGAGGTCTTCACGGCTGGAGCAAAATAGACGCGTATACCGGTGCGCTCTTGAGCGAAGTGCTGAAGGTTCATAAAACTGAGCTGCTTGAACTGCTTGTTTCGTGGAACGGCGATGATGACCTTTGGCTCCGGAGAGCAAGCGTCGTCACTTTCACCCGCAAAGTGGCAAAGTCTGGATTGTACAAGGATGTTGCACTCGCGAACTGTAACGCGTTGATAAACGATCCAGAACACCTGGTGCAGACTGGGGTGGGATGGTGTTTGAGAGATCTTATGCGGTGGCACAAGGAAGAAGTGCTAAACTATGTCATCGGCCTGCGAAGGAACGGTATCAGCAGTACAATTACACTTTACGCACTGCGCGACATCAAAGGTGCAGAACGCCAGGCCGTCTTTGATCAATCCGCCTGACGGTCACCTTTGGAAATAGGATCAGACATTCTGAAGTCACCGAGACCTCAAGGGCAGCGAGACTTTTCGAAGCTTTCGACGAACTGCGATTTGCAGCATGAGAAAGCAGTCAGCCAGCTCACAGTCTTTACCACCATTGGCAGAGCCGGGTACCAGACCCCCTGCTCCACTTTCTTGATATCTTTCAAGGTTTCCAGAGCAACGGTGCGCTTGTGAGTCACCGCAAATGCTTGTCGCCCCTCAGTTCGCCGTTCATCGCTTTCCGGTACATTTCCCAGGCAGCGCCCTTGCGTTTGTCAGGCATCAGTCCGTGCAACACGCCATCGATTAGCTCACCAGCGTCAGTCAAATATTTGCTGTAGATGCTGAAGGGTGGACCCATCTTGTCGAATGCCTCTCCTCCTGCTGCCAACACTCTTCCAAATGCATCGGCTGCTGCATCAGGATCATTCTCAATCAACTGAGGAGTGATTTTCTTATAGTTCTCGTGAAATGCCTTGATCGCATTGAAGGCCTTGAATGCTTCATTGATTTTATTGGGCTGCTTCAGCGCCTTGCTTGCCTTGTCGAGCCTGTCTGCTGCTGCGTTCAGCTTGCTCTCTGCGTAAATGTCGCTCGTAGCCCGCGCGAGTGTTCGAAGGTCCTTTGCTGCATTTTCAAACTCGCCTCCGAGTGCATTTGCGTTTGAAATTACACTGCAGATTTCCTTGTTCCAATACTCATCCCAAAAGCCATAACAGGGATCATCAGCCATAAATGCTCTCCAAAAAAAATTTAGTATCCACAAAACGTAGGTCAGCACCGGGCAAATAAAAACCTATGGAAAAACATAGTATTATGCGTTCAACAGGAGCATTGAACGTGATGGAGATGAACAAGGAAAAACCGGTGAAGGAGTTGATGGCGCAATTACCGCTCACGATCATCCGGATTCTGACTGCTCAGGATGCACAGCCCGGACAAACCATGGCAGCTGAACTCGTTAGGAAAGGCAAGCGGCAAATTCCTTGGACGGCGGCAGCTGAAAATCTCAGTAGGACCGGGCAGTGACCATTTTACTTAGAGAACTTGATCATTCACAGCGACTTTTTCGCACCCAGGCTCCAAAGGTCGCGTTCACCCGAAGTCCCTAATCGGATTAAACGGCGCATCCACTTTGGCCAGACGGAAAAAGAGACCACTTTGCTCGGTTTTCAACTTATTGAGGTGGATCTTAAACTCAGGGTTCTTGTGAAACAGTTCAGGGCTGGCCATTTTTTGAAATTCGAATGAAGAACCATGATCCTTTCGCAGGAATCTGACGACCCTTCCGTTGCCGAGCGGCTCTTGATTGAGCTCAGACCTGAAGATGTTGACAACGGTGATGGCAAGAAATTCGCCCCGGTTCTTGAACCAGAACTTCCGATCAGCCGCCTTTGCAGAACCAGTTTCTGCTCCAGGAGGGTGGGTTGCTGGATGCAATCCCGCAACCTCCTGATCGGACGTGTATTTACCGTTTGAATCACGCATTGCATGAAAAATCTCATGCAAGAGTGTCATTCCCGCCTTGAAACCCGGTCCCAAATAGGATGGTGAGCCCGGGACATATTTTCCCGGCGTGAAGAACAAACGCGGAGGCTGGCCTGCGCCTGCCGGCTTAAAGCGGGCATCTGCCTTTGCCAGGTCCCCTTCGGGAATAACTCGGATTTTCCTCGGCATTGGACCAAAGGCGTGGAATACAACGCGCGGCACGGTTCCGGTCTTGAACAAGCTCTCCATTTGCTCCCGCACGGCTTGCACATAGCTGGATGGCCGCCAAATATGTCCTTGCTTCAAATTGGCGGGCTGTGACGATCCCATAATCTTGAACGTATCGTCCAACTCAGAGGCTGTTGGAAAAGGTAGAGAAGCAAGGTCGATGTCAACCCGTCCGATTGTGGTCGGACCAATCAATCCGTCATCCACAATAAGCTGATGGTTTTGAAACAGCTTGACCGTCGATTCAGTGCCGCCACCGAAAACACCGTCGAAGACGCCCGGAACGCTTTCTGAGTGGGTCATGTCATAGCCCAACCGATCCAACGCTTTTTGTGCGGCCGCAATCTCTGGTCCTCTGCGGCCGCGCTTCAGATAGTTGCTGTTCGTCAACTGTCTTAAAGCGGCGACGGCGTTTAGTTCCGGTGATCTTAAGTTCAGCATGGCAAACCACTCACTCGCATTCTGTGCCTGCGGCACGTTCGCTCAAGGGATATCTGGTTTCCAAAAACAGTCTCCTCCGAGACAGCATCCATGAAAGTGATCCGCGTCACATTCAGAAAGATTTGATCGGAGACATGGATGTCGGAAGGTATAGAGTGACAAGCAATACATCGGCACGCCCCAGGGCAGCGCAAGGGACCCAGACTTCATGAAAATCGAGATACCGGAGGAACCGACCCACATGGTGACAGCAATTGTCGCCTATGCCGGTATTGCCAAGCGGCTGCATGTGGAACTTGAAAAACATGCAGAGACTGCCGGGATCGACCTGGAAGCCATTAAGTCCGATCTGCTCAACCAGGCCAAGAAGACCGTGCCACACGGAGATTTTGCCAAGGACGAGGTCGGCCTCTACCACACCATGTTTGAAGCCATCGATACTATTTTCAAGCCGACAAAATAGTCACTCAAGGATTTGGGCGATCAGTTATGCCTTTTCAGACCCCAGCCGCATTGTCTGCTTGCCCATCCGCTCCTTGGCAATGACTGGACCAAAAAAAAAGCCGGCATGAAAAGCCGGCTTTCTAAGGTTTGCCTGTGTTGGATCAGGCAGCCTGGCTGGCACCACCCTGTTCCAACGCGACTTTCGGATCGACATAGTCATATCCAAGTGCTGTTGCGACAGCTTCACAGGTAACCTGACCGCCGATGACGTTCAGACCCGGCAGGAAGTGAGGATCGTCGAGCAGGGCCTGCTTCGCACCCTTGTCAGCAAGTGCAAGCGCGAAAGGAAGCGTTGCGTTGTTCAGGGCATAGGTCGAGGTCTTCGGCACTGCGCCCGGCATGTTGGCAACACAGTAATGAACAACATCGTCTATGATGTAGGTCGGATCTGAATGGGTTGTTGCGCGCGATGTTTCAAAGCAGCCACCCTGGTCGATGGCCACGTCTACCAGCACCGAACCCGGCTTCATGCGGCTGACAAGATCCTTCGATACAAGCTTCGGAGCTGCCGCTCCGGCAACCAGAACCGCACCAACAACAAGATCAGCTTCCAGCACCTGGCTCTCAAGCGCCGCCCTGCTGGAATAAACTGTCTTGAGGGCCGGGCCGAATGAGAGAGCAAGTTCACCAAGAACCGCCGTATTGCGATCAAGCACGGTCACATCGGCACCAAGTCCAATGGCCATGGTAATTGCATGAGCGCCCACAACACCGCCGCCGATCACGACGACCTTCGCAGGCTCAACACCGGGAACTCCACCGATCAGCGTACCGGAGCCGCCATGTGCTTTTTCAAGCGCCTTGGCACCGGCGATCACCGACAGACGACCAGCAACCTGAGACATCGGAACCAGAAGCGGCAGACGACCACGAGCATCGGTTACGGTCTCATAGGCAATGCAGGTTGCGCCGGACTTCACCAGATCTGCTGTCTGTTCGGCATCCGGAGCCAGGTGCAGATATGTGAAGAGAATATGATCTGGCCGCAGCATTGCACGCTCGCCTGCCTGCGGTTCCTTCACTTTCACAATCATCTGAGCGGCGTCGAAAACCTCTTTCGCCGTCGACAATATCTTTGCACCAGCAGCTTCATAGTCGGCGTCGCTCGCGCCGATCCCGACACCAGCCTTCGTTTCGACAACGACCTCATGACCATGTGCAGTCATTTCAAGAACGCTGTCGGGTGTCAGACCGACCCGGTATTCGTGGTTTTTGATTTCCTTTGGCACACCAATACGCATTTCCATCTCCTCTGAAAGCGTTCTTTGATTGCCTTCAATTCTACGCGCCTTCTTGTCGAATGTGCTTGCGTTCACTGTTCTTAAAATGACATGCGACACAATATTTGTGCGCAAAATATCCCAATCTTAAAATTTCCTGCTAAGTTGACATTACATGACAGCAATATATGCGGTGCAACATAATGCAACTCGACCGTCTCGACCGGAAAATCCTGAATGTGCTTCAAAGCGAAGGGCGCATCGCCAATGCAGACCTTGCCGACAAGGTCGGGCTTTCTCCTTCAGCATGCCTGCGCCGGATGCGGACCCTGGAAGACGCAGGGATCATCGAAAGATACGTAGCCCTCCTCAATCAGAAGAAACTCGGCAGACACATGGATGTTTTTGTCGAAATTTCGCTTGTCGGACAGTCCAAGGAAACCCTTGAGAACTTCGAGCGCGCGGTCGCTCGTTCCGAAGAAATCATGGAGTGCTTCCTAATGGCCGGAGATGCGGACTATATCCTGCGCCTGACGGCACATGACCCAATGGATTTTGAGAGGATACATCGGGATCATCTGGCCCAATTACCGGGGGTTCTGCGCATGAAATCATCATTCGCGATCCGTCCGATCGTCCGGCGCACAGCGATACCACTCAACGGCGAATAGGCCTTGAAACAAGCATTTATCTTTCTGTTTTGCAGGATGATACGCAGCATTTTTCATTGGTATTGGCGGTCAACATCGTGCTCGTAATGACCGTTTCCTCCCTCGCAACAACCTCTGACAGCCGCCCCTTTGAAGTCTCGACGCCGCGAGCCCTGCCCGCTATAGTCCGCCTCCATTCAAAGACTTGGTTTTTCAAGGAACCCGCGCCGGTGTCTCACACGATCACCCGTTTTATCGACACGACCTACCAGCTTGCCGAATGCCCTACCTGGGATGACAGAAAAAACCGCCTTCTCTGGGCCGATATCCAGGGCCGAACGATCCAGTCCATGGATTGGGAAAGCCGTGACATCACCACCTGGCATTTCGACAATGAGGTCGGGTCCTTTGGCCTGACCGAGGACGAACGGCTGATCGTCGCTGTCTGGGACAAGGTGCTGCTGTTCGATCCGGAGAGCGGCGACAGCGAGGTGCTGGTAGAGATCCAACCCGATCAGCCGCGCACACGTTTGAATGATGGAAAAGTCGGCCCGGACGGAGCGTTCTGGGTCGGAACCATGGACACCAACTCGCCGCGTGATCCGATTGCTGGACTTTACCGGGTCGATGCCTCCGGAGAGGCCGCGGAAATTCGTGACGAACTGTTATGTTCCAATGGCCTCGCCTGGACACCTGACGGCACGTATATGTTCCATTCCGACACCTCTCCTGGCTGGATTGAATATTATACTTTCGATCCTGTGGCAGGCACGCTCGGATCAAAGATGCTCTTTGCGCAGCAGACAAACGAAACCGGACGCCCGGACGGGGCCACTGTCGACGCTGACGGCAACTATTGGAGCGCAGGTGTTTCGGCAGGTGTTCTGAATTGCTTTGCACCTGACGGCAATCTCTTGCAGGCGATCAAGATGCCTGTCGAGAAGCCGACTATGCCCTGCTTCTGTGGCCCGGATCTGGATCATCTGGTCGTGACCAGCATCAAGCAACCGTCAGATCCGACCGCGATTGAGCCTGACACACTCTCCGGAGGCCTGTTTCTCGTCGAGGGTCATGGCCAAACGGGTCGGAAAACCTATCGCTTTAAAACCTCAGGCCGCTGACCGGTGAGTTGTCGGTTCCACCGAACCTTCATCGAGAAAGGGCAATGTCGGTCCGAGTGGAACAAGACCTGCGGGATTGAGGGCTTCGATTGAGTAGTAACCCGCCTTGATGTGATCAATTCGCGTGCTGTCTCCAAATGCCGGCTGATTGTAGAGCCGCTCAAGATAAGCGCTTAAGGCGGGATACTCGCGAATGGCCTTCAAGTTGCATTTGAAGAGATCGACATAAGCTGCATCAAAGCGAACCAGTGTCACAAAAAGCCGGATATCACTTTCAACGATATCCTCTCCCGTCAGATACGCACGCCCGTCGGACAGTTGCGTCTCGAGCATGTCGAGCGTTGCGAAAATGGTTTTGACCGCTTCTTCATAAGCAACCTGGCTTCTCGCAAAGCCTGCCCGATAGACCCCATTGTTGAGTGTGTCATAGAGAAGCTCGTTGAGAGCCTGAATCTCTGACTTCTTTCCGGCAGGTGTCAGAGTTGGCTTTTCTCCGGTCAGATTTTCAAAACCGGTGTCGAATATCCGGATGATGTCGGCCGACTCGTTGTTGACAATCGTCTGTCTTGCCCTGTCCCAAAGCACGGGAACTGAAGCCCGTCCACTATATCCTGGGTCGGCCATTGAATAGAGCTCGTGCATGTATTTTGCTCCGATCTCCGTGTCCGCCCCCGTCGACCCTGGAAAGTCGCCAAAGCTCCAGCCTTGTCGGGTCATCACAGGTTCCAGAACAGACACTGAGATGATGTCTTCAAGTTTTTTGAGCTTGCGGGCAATGAGGGTGCGCCCTGCCCAGGGGCAAATGTAATTGACAAAGAGATGATAACGGCCGGCAACCGCCTTGTGCGCAATCTGCCCCTCCGGTCCGACAGCCCCATCTGGTGTAATCCATGACCTGAAACTGGACGTCTGACGAACGAACCGTCCCTTGTCATCGTTTTTTTGATAAGGGTGCCAGTCGGCACTCCATTTCCCATCAACAAGCATCATTTCGCCTTTCTATAAGCATTGAAGGGAGCCTGTGATCAGGCCGCCGGTACCTGTTGCAGAGTTACTCTCCCGCCCTCAAGGGAGAGCGCATAGGCCCCACTTCCAAGCAGAGACTGAACGATCAGCGCCAGCGCCCAGAATGCAGGGAACTCCCAGCCGCCGTTCTCATTGGAAAACAGCCAACCATTTTGCGCATGAACAAAGACTATTGCTCCAATGAGGATCGGCAAAAGCGCAAGGCTCACATAGCGGGCAAACAATCCGCTGATCAGGAGCAGCGCACCGATCACCTCAGCCAGAATTGTCACGTAGGCCAGGGCCGCTGGAAGCCCCAGTGACTGAAAGAACCCGACCGTACCGGCGGGCGTAAAGACAAAAAACTTGAGCCCGGCATGGGCTAGGAAAAGAAGTCCCAATGAAACACGCAACATAAGCGCGGCATAAGGAGCGGTCCTGGTATCAATCATCGTGAATTCCCTGAAGTCTGATTTAGGTTGCTTCAGAGATTTAATTGAAGAAGAATATGCGATAAATATGCGAAAAAGAAACTTATAGTATCAAAAAAGTATACAATATGAATCTTATCGACTGCATGCGGGCCTTCTCGGCTGTTGTTGAAACTGGGTCCTTCACCAAGGCGGGCGACAGACTGAACTTGTCGAAAACTCTGACGAGCAAAAAGGTACAGGCGCTTGAGGCACATCTGGGAACCCGTCTTTTGAACCGGACGACCAGAAGCCTCAGTCTTACTGAAGCCGGTCACCTCTTCCATGGGCGGTGCGGGCAGATCCTGGAAGATGTTGAGGAACTGGAGGCCTTGATCCAGAACCAGGCAGCCAGTCCACGTGGCCGTTTATCGGTGACAGCACCGACAACATTTGGCGAAATGTTCATAGCTCCGCTAATGCCGGCATTTACCGAAAAGTTTCCGGAGATTTCCGTCGATCTCAATCTCACCGACCGGCATATCGACCTTGTCGACGAAGGCTTTGACGTGGCAGTCAGAATTTCTGACTTGGCAGATTCCGCGCTAATCGCAAGGAAACTTGCTCCTGCCCCGATCCACATTTGCGCTTCAATTGACTACTTTAGAAAGTACGGAAAACCTGCGCATCCAACTGATCTTGAACATCATCGATGCGTGATCGACACAAACTTTCAAAACGCCAGTTCCTGGCCGTTCAAGTTAGATCGCGAAATTCGATCCGTTCAGGTCAACGGCCCGCTAGCGGTCAACAGCGCACGAGCGGTTAAAGATATCGTCCTTGCCGGAAGTGGGATCGCGCTCATTCCGGGTTATATGATTGCCAGAGAACGCCGTGAGGGTCAGCTGGAAACCGCACTGTCCGACTTCAACGCATTCAACATCAACGTCTATGCGCTTTATAACTCCAAACGCAACCTGGCTCCGAAAGTCCGGGCCTTTGTTGATTTTCTGGCCGACAAACTCTCCGAAACCGCCACCGACTGGTGATTGGCAAAGGATCGAATTGAGCCCGTCAGCGCTGTTCCTTACCGCAGGATTTCAGCGCTGCAATGACTTGTTCGGCAGTAACGCCCGGCACCTGGATCTTGGTCTCGCCGAATAGGTGCACAACGGCGTTTTCACCGTTGGCATTTGTTTCGTTGAAGATCCGCACAGATTGATTTTCCGGTATGAGAACAGCCATGGAGCCGCCTTCCACACTCAAAAGAATGGACGAGGCTATCAAGGTACAAATCATCGGCCTTCTCCGGACAGATAAGAGATCATTGCAAAGCGCCTCAATAGCGACAGCCGCGAACCCTTACCGGTTTCCAGACAGTTCTGGCGGGCTGAACCTGCACCTGACGACTGACTGTCCTGTAGACTGCCGGCTTTTGGACCACATGGCTCCTGGCCGGTTGGATCAAGACCTTTTCCTTGACCGAGCTGTAGACGGCTGGATGGCGCACGGCGACTTTTGATGCCGGCTGGACCAGAACCTTCTGACTGACGGTTTTGAAAACGGCCGGATGCTTGACCTTGCACAAGACGTTACGGCCTTTGATCATCCGGTATTCCCAGCCAATGCTAGCTGGCTGCACCTGCACCTGGCGGTGCTGCGTCTGATAGACGGCCGGGCTCTTCCGGTAGGTCACACGCTCAGGCTGCACCAGAACACGCCGGCTCTGATAGCCGTAGACCGCGGGCTTTTTCACCACGTAGCTGGACGCGGCCTGAACCAGAACCTTCTCATGGACAGTCTTGTAGACAGCTGGCACGGTTGCCTGCTCATAGCAGGAAAGCGCCTGGCCGCCAGCAAATGCAGCTGACCCCATCAATGGACCAATCACCAGCGCGGCAACCGCGCTCCAGAACCTGCGACGCATAATACTTCCCCCAGTCTGGTGCAGAAACGGCTCTGCCCTTTGACTTTAGGGAAGTTGATCAATGGGTTAAAGCGAAAAAGTTAACAATCGTTAACGCGTTTCGTGCCAATTCGGGACTGCCCCCCGTCAGACCTTCGTCTGCGCGGTCTGGGCCTCGTCGCTCCGGAGACCTTTTTCGTAGTCCGTGTCTTCATTGATTATGTGTTTGGCTTCTTCCGGCACCCACTCGCCCCAGCGCGGTTGCAACTGGTGGTCCACCGAAACCCTGTCATCGAAAACGAAGCATTCGCCTTTCCAGAGACTGTTTTCTTCCGGAACGCTTTCAAGGTAGTTCAGGATACCCCCTTCAAGATGATAGACTTGGTCAAATCCGTTTTTCAGCATCCAAGCAGTTGCTTTTTCACAGCGGATACCGCCCGTGCAGAACATCGCCACCTTGGGCTTCTTCTGCAAGGCTTCCTGGTCTTCCACCCAAGCCGGGAACTCTCGAAACGATTGCGTCTCCGGGTTCAGCGCCTTTTCAAAAGTGCCAAAGGCGAATTCATAGTCGTTGCGCGTGTCGATCACGACAACATCCGGGTCGGAGATCAGGTCGTTCCAGTCTTGGGGTTTCACATATTCCCCGACGATCTCATTCGGATCGATACCGTCAACAGCCAGACGCACGATCTCCTGTTTCAAGCGCACTTTCATGCGCTTGAACACGTGACGGTCAGTCCAGGATTCTTTGTGATGCAGATCTTTCAAACGCGGATCCGCGCGCAAGTGAGAGAGAACCGCACGCACGCCTTTTTCCGGACCGCAGATTGTGCCGTTGATGCCTTCAGATGCCAGCAAAAGACTGCCGCGCACATCCTGCGCCACACAAAAGGCTTTCAGGGGATCACGCAGCGCTTCGAAATCATCGAGCGGTGTAAACGAATAGAGTGCAGCAACGAGGAAATCGTTCATCGGGCTTTTTCTTTTTGTTGAATGTGCCTGGTACAGCGCAAGAAAATCTGGCGGCTGCTACGCATTTCGCACTCTCTATACAGGCTCGACAGCCAGTCTGCAAAGTCCGCAGTATCGCGGATCTCCGGGCCGCCTGCATTCGCCCGCTCCAATCATATGCAATCCGCGACATACCAGGTTCGACGGCACCGCAACCGGATTCGAGGCCGGTGTCCTTAACCATGCTGAAACGTATGATTGTACTCAGGTCTGAACTCCATTAATCAGACCATTCTGGTATCCAGATCACATACCAGAAAATCATTCCGTGCTAATGCCCATTCTCGCTAAGGCATATTATTCAGCATTCAGGTTTCTCTATTCAAATAGGCCAATGACATGGACACGACCCCCCAACCAACGCCTGTGACCCATCCGTTTCAATTCAACGGCCGGGCGGGCGAGTATTTCGGCATCTGGATCGTCAATCTGCTGCTCACGATTGTCACTCTCGGCATTTACAGCGCCTGGGCCAAAGTTCGGCATCAGCGCTACTTTTACGGAAACACGGTTCTTGATGGCCACAATTTCGAGTATCACGCCCGACCGATCAACATTCTGATCGGCCGCATCATCGTCATCATCGCGCTGGTAATCTATCAGGCGCTAGCGTTCATATCCCCTGCCCTGGCCGGTATTCTTATCCTGATCTATCTCGGCTTCGTTCCCTGGTTGTTCAACCGGTCCATCAGGTTCAATGCACGTGTTACCAGCTACCGGAACCTGCGCTTCAATTTTGAACCTTCTTACTGGAAAGCCTTTCTTGTTTTCCTCGTCATGCCGATGGTGGCAGTGTTTACAGCCGGCGTCCTGGCGCCTGTGGCCTCACGCATGCACAACGCCTATATCGGCAATCGCCTGCGTTATGGAAACTCCTCGTTCAAGACCGATCCAAACCTCGGCGACCTTTATGCCAACTGGGGTATGACCATCCTTGTCATGTTCCTTGGTTTCATTGTCATCGGGATCATTTCCGTTGCGGTTGCGCTGCTCTCGGGCATCGATTTTTCCGGCATCGGAACGGCCTTTGAAAGTGATGACGCTGTTCCCACCGGTTTTGCCTTCAGCTTCCTTTTGTTCGGCGTGTTGATCTATACAGCACCGGTTCTCGCCTTCATTTTTTATGCTGCCGGCGTCCGCAACATCGCCTTCAACAGCACGACACTGAACGAAAACCGGCACCGGCTGCACTCAAGCCTCAGCCGTCGACGTTACCTCTGGATCCTGCTGTCCAATCTCGTTGTCATCCTGTTCACACTGGGTCTGATGCGTCCCTGGGCTGCAGTGCGTACCTGGCGCTATTTTGCCGACCAGACGCAGTTGAAATCGCTGGAGCCACTGGACACGTTTGTCGGTGACAACATTCAGGAAGGTTCTGCGGCAGCTGCCGAGTTCACCGCCATGGAAGGCATTGAATTCGGCCTTTAGAGCAAAGGGAGCAATTGCCGCACTGGTACTGAACCCGAAATCTGCTTTCATGCGAATGCGCATGAAAGCAGATTGTTCTAAAGGGTCTGGCCCATATAAACGAGCATTCAGGTCGACCAGGACAGAATTGCAATGCAAAATCACAGCTCCGCGGGTATTCCCGCGCAGATCTGCGCCTGTTTGGCGCTCGAAGGTATGATTTTATGAACCCGGACCCGAACCAAGCCGGCAACCGAACCATCATGCAGACCGTTAACGGCAAGTTTTTCGAAAGCGGCGAGGCAAAAAGCCTCCCTGCAAAAATCAAGAGAACCGGAGAACTGATCCTTGTCGACATCGACGGTCAGCCCAGCGCGAGAATGCTTGAGCTTGACCGTGTCAGCGACAAGCTTCATGGACTTTCCAGGAAGGTTTATTTCGCTGGTGGAGCCGTGTTCGAAACCGAGGACGACGCCGGCATTGACGAACTGTTCGGTCACAAGGGCGGTTTCGTCGATCAACTGAACCGTTTCGAAGGCTCGCTCAAATGGGCTGCAGCTTCCTTCATTCTGTGTCTCGTCGTTGTTTTTGGTGCCTATCGCTGGGGCTTGCCCCTGGCCGCCTATGCTGCGGCTCATGTCACTCCGACTGTTTATTCCGACATCCTCGACTACGGCACTTTGCAATCTCTCGACAGATCAGTCTTTTCTGCGTCCGAATTGCCGGACAGTGAAAGACAAAAGTTTCAGACTGTCTTCGAGGAACTGCTGCAAACCGCGGAATTGGAACCGGACAGCATGGATCTGGAGTTTCGCAAAGGCGGCATCTTTGGCGCCAATGCATTCGCACTCCCAGGCGGGACCATCGTCGTGACCGATGAGCTGATCACATTCAGCGAAACACTCGATGAAGTGGCCGGTGTGCTTGCCCACGAAATCGGTCATGTGACCGAAAAGCATTCTCTCCAGCAGATTTATCGAGTGGCCGGGTTTTACCTGCTGATCGGCGCAGTCACAGGCGATGACGGTCAGCTGTTGGATGAATTGGTCGCTCAGGCAGGCATCCTGCAATCCAGAGCCTATTCACGTGAGTTCGAACACGATGCGGACCGGGTCAGCGTTGAATTGATGCTGAAATCAGGCAGGGACCCACTCGCGGTGACGCGCCTCCTGGACAAGGTCCTCGCCGATTGCGGAGAATCCTGCGAAAGAACCGATATTCTTTCCACTCATCCAGGGATGATTGACCGCAAAGCCGCCATCAAGACACTGATTGAGAAACAGGCTCAAAACTGATCTGCCCTGAAAATCGGCATTCGGCAGCCCAGATTGGCCATATCCCTATCAAATTTGCTTGACCTTACCTGGAATACTTCTAGTTAAAAGTGGTATAACAGCCATAATATCGATATTATCAGGTATGAACATTCAAACACACATCGATCCGGCACAAGAGCCCTCAGCAACGCAACGCGCTTATTTGTCCATCAGGCGTATGATCCTGGTAGGTGAACTGCCCCCCGGTCAGAAGTTGAAAATCGAGAATCTGCGCAAGATCCTCGACATGGGCGGATCGCCAATTCGCGAAGCACTGACCTTGCTGGTCTCCGATCTTTTGGTGGAACGCCTCGATCAACGCGGTTTCCGCACAGCAGAAATCAGCCCGCACAACTTCAGCGAAATCCTGAAATTGCGCTGCCAGCTTGAGGAGATGGCTCTGCGGGAAAGCCTGGCTGTCGCAGATCAGGCTTGGGAAGATCGACTCGTGATCAGCCATCACCGGATGATGCGTGAACCACGCGGCAACGTGGAACGGTTTGAAGAGCTGCACAAGGCCTTTCACATGAACCTCATCAGCGCCTGCAACTCGCCGGTACTGCTCAAGTTCTGCAACCAGCTCTACGATCTCAACATCCGCTACCGGTATCTCGCCGGTAAAGCGCTGAATTATTCCAAGCGGGATATCGGCAAGGAGCATCAAGACATCATGAACGCTGCGGTCGATCGCGATGCGGACCATGCCTGTGCCCTGCTTCTGGATCACTACAAGCGGACCGGCGCTTTCCTGGAAAGACACTTCACGCTCGAAGCTGCCGAATAGGCGAAACACGCAATGATTTGCTTTTGTTTCCTGGCGCTGCTGCTGCGAAGGTTCAACGCGAAAGATCCCACTTTCTGAAAGAAAGTATCAATGCGCCCTGCAGCTCAATCAGGGTTTTGTGTGAGCCTGTCTCTGTCTTTTGACGGTCCTATTCGCGAACCAGCACCAGATCAAAATCCGCCACAAGATATGGTCCGTCTACTTTTCCGGATAGTTCAAACCCTTCGGTTGGAAAGGTTCCGGCAGCCTCTTCGACATAAGTCATGACAAGATCCGCACGCACGCCAAAAACCGTGTCCTGATCCAGGTAAGGATCGTCGTCGGGGAAAATCTCCGTAACGAGTGGCCGGAAACCAGGCGCTTTGACAATATAATGGAGATGTGAGGGCCTCCACGGGTGGCGTCCGCTTGCCGTTAATATGTCGCCCACCGGCCCGTCACTTGGCACCGTATAGCTTACGGGTTTGACGGTGGTAAAAGCGTAACGCCCGTCCTTGCCGGTCGTTTGAATGCCATGAAAGGAATAGGTGTCCTGATCCGGGTCCTGGCTGGAGTAAAGCCCGTTTGGCGCTGTTTGCCAGATGTCGAGTTCAGCACCTTCGATTGGTCGGCCTTTTTCATCCCGAATGGTTCCCTTGGCAAGAAGAACCTGCTCGTTGAAATCCTGCCTGAGGTCCCCTCCAATTGCCAGAGGCGGCGAACCGGTGATGTGGAACGGCCCGAGCACGCTTGAAGATGTGCCGTGCGGATTGGAATGAAGCATGTCGACCAGAGACGATAGTCCGAGCACATCTGAAAGGAGCACGAATTCATGGCGCTCCTTGTCAGAGATATCGCCTGCCCATTCCAGAAACTCGATCCCCTTCTGCCATTCTTCATGGGTCAGGTTGGTCTCTTTTGCAAAGGCATGCAGGTGTGTGACGAGGCTCTTCAGAATCTCCTTCAATCTCGGGTCCGTGTCAGGCCCGAAATAGCTCATGAAGACGTCGGTAATGTTGTCCTTGGTCACGTGACGCATGACAGAGTTCCTAGTTCAGTATGGCCAGGCTCAGAGAAGGCCAGCGGATCAGAATAATGAGGACGATCAGCATCACCACCGCAAAGGGAAACGCGCCGATAAAGACATCCTTGAGTGAAATCCGCGGATCGTTGAGCGTTGCCTTGATAACAAAGCAGGATATGCCGAGAGGTGGTGTCAGCAGCCCGATCTCGGCACCGACGACCGTGACGATGCCGAACCAGATCAGGGACAGCCCCATGGGCTCGACGAGAGGCAAAAACAGCGGCACGACGATCAGGATAATCGAGGCCGTGTCCAACAAAGTGCCGAGGAAGATCATCAACAACACGTAGATGACCATCACCCAGAAGAAGCTCATCTGGGTTTCAGTCAGAAGGTCGCCAAGTTCATTCGGCAGACCGGCAAGACCCAGCATGCGGCTGTAGATCGATGCAGCGGTAATCAAAAACAGGATGGATGCCGTGATGTGCCCCGTTTCGAGAAGCGTGCTCCAAAGAGACTGCAGCGACAGACGGCGCCGGAAGGCTGCAATAACCAGACCCAGAAGCGCACCGGCGGCACCGGCTTCAACAGGGGTGAACCATCCCGTGTAAATACCACCCAGGACCACGGAAATCAGGAACAGCGTCGGCAGGGTCTTTTCGGCGATTTCCCAGGGAGACATCCATTCAGTTTCCTCCGCAGGTCGCCCACCCACATAGCTGGGTGCAAATCGGCCCATCAGAAAGATGGCAATCACATAGGCTGCTGCCAGCAGAAGGCCTGGCACCACACCGGCCAGAAACATGTCGCCAACACTTTGCTCGGCAACAAAGGAATAGATGATCAGCATGGCGGAAGGCGGAATGATCATGCCAAGGACCGAAGACCCAGCGACAACGCCGACGGCAAATCGCGGGTTATAGTCAAAGGCCAGCATTTGCGGGACGGAGACCTTTGAAAACACCGATGCTGAGGCAATCGAAGATCCGGTCACGGCAGCGAAGACAGCATTGGCGCCGACTGTTGCCATGCCGATGCCACCTTTGACCTTCTTGAAACCTGAATTCATAACCGCATAAATGTCGGCTCCCAGCCCTGCTTTTGAGACAATCAGTCCCATGAAGGTAAACAGGGGAACCGTGGCGAAAGTGTATTCCATCACACTGTCGCCAATCGCGATCTTGAGAAGATTGACGGCCAGATCGAAATTGTCCCGCATCAACACGATCGAGACAAAGGACACCAGCCCAAGCGCGATTGGAATGTAAACACCGAGATAGACCAGTACGACAATCGCGATGACGGACAGAATGCCGATTTCAAAAGGGCTCACGCGTTATCCTCTGGCTGTTTGGTGTAACGGACAGGGTCGGTGGACCTCTCACCGGTCAGGGCTTTGAGAGCAAACAAGATCAGGCACAGGGCTGCGCTCAGGAATATGGCAAGTTTCAGCGGCCACCAGGGAGCCGTGAAAATGCCCGGGACGCCGAAATAGTCCTGTGTCTCGTACATTTCCAGAAACTCTGGCCAGATTGCATAGGCAACCAGCGTCATGAACACGGCCGAGGCGAAGTTGATGATCCGCCGGATCGATTCAGCAAGTTTCGGCTTGGTCGCCTGAAGGATTGTCAGAAAACCGTCCGACCGGGTGAGCCGGTTCATTCTCACCACGTCGGGCAGTTGCAGGAAGACAATCAGCACCATGGAGAACTGAACGACTTCGACAGCGCCGCGAAACGGTGCGTTGAACAAACCGCGCGCGACGACGTCGTAATTCACCACCATGATCAGGGCGAGCACGATGAGGGTACCAACTGCGTTGGCACCCATGGCCACCCAGTTGGCAAGTCTGGAGAAGGCGCGAACGCCAGAAAGAATTGGACGCAACATTCTGGCGCTCCACTTGTGCGCTGCTGGCGCTTTACTGAGAAAGCTCTGCAGACCAGTCGCGGACAGGTGAGTACCCGGCTTCCTGCAGCTTCGTCATATAAGCTTTCAGCATATCGCTGCCCGGTTCACCTTTGGAATCCAGCTCTGCGGCCCATTCCACGGCAATGTTCGGCATGGCTTCCGCCCAGTTTTTCCGCTCAGCCGGGTCTAAGTCAACGACCGTCCCACCGGATTCGACAAATGCTGACCGACTTGCATCGGCTCTGTCCATGGCAATGCCGGCAACGTGGTCGCGATACTCAACAGCCACTTCCTGCAGGACATTTTTCACTTCGTCCGGAAGACCGTCCCAATAGTCCTTGTTGACCGTGATCGTCTTGGAATTCACCGCACCAAGGTCAGCCTTCAGCATGTAGGGAGCGACTTCCGCGATCTTGAATGTCTTTGCAGCTTCCGGCCAAAGCATCGCATTGTCGACCAGGCCGGTCTGCAGCATGTTGTAGAAGTCGGTCAGACCGCCACGCACGCCTGCAGCACCTTCGATGCCTTCAAGATACCGCAGGTTCATGCCGGCTCCGGCGACCTTGCTGCCCTCAACATCCTTCAGCGAGTTGACCGGGTCCTTGGAGAACAGCTGATAGGTATCGAGCACGACGCCAGTTGCCAGATAGACCTGGTTTTGTGCCTCGAACTCCTTCTGCATCGTCGGGAACTCTTTGGCGATCTCATCCACCGCCTTGGCAACCGCCCGGGAATCCGGAGCAATGAACGGCGTTACGGCTGCAAGCGCCTGGCTTGGCAACTTGGATGAATGGAAAATCGTCGTGACGATGCCGATGTCGCCCAGTCCGAGTTTCACACCTTCCAGAACACCTTTCGGCTTGACGATGGATCCGCCATAGCTCTCCTGCCAATCCATCTTGTAGTTGCCGGTCTCAGCAAGACGTTTGTCGACTTCCGGAATAAAGAAGTTGGTGAACTCCTTCACCCAGAGCGCTCGTGCCGGATATCCGTCAATAACCACAGCCTTGATCGTTTCCGTCGCAAAGGACGGTACTGCGGTTGCACTCAGGAAAGCCAGCGCCAATGCGCTCTGTCTTGTCAGTTTTCCAATCATGGCATTCTCCTCCCAAAGAAAGCGAGACCGGTCAGGCTTTTTGCCAGATCGTCTCAAGTTTGGTCCCTGACTGTTCGAACAGTTTGGACAAGGGACAGTATTTTGCGACTTCATCGCCGACCCGCCGAAGATCGTCTTCCGAAAGACTTCCGTCGACGCTCACAACCTGACGCAATGCAACAAAGGGAACGTCAATCTCTTCCTCCAGCGTGACGCCCCTGCGGTCGAATTCGCAGGTGATTTCAATTTCCATATGACCGATATCAACACCGAGTTTCGCAGCGCATTTGTGTCCGATGACATTGGTGCAACCGGCCAGTGCCCCAAGGGCAGCCTCAGTCGGTGCCGGTCCAAGATTGGTCCCGCCCCGTGCAACAGGCTCGTCAATCGAATAGCTGACATCGCGAATTCCGATATCCGTCCGCGAATGCGACAGGCCATTTGCCTTTGCCCGGAGTTTGACGACTGTTTTTTCCTTCAAGGCCACGGACCGAACCTCACAGAAACTTGCAAGCCGTGTCGAACGGCAGCCTTGGCAATTTCTGAAACAGAGCTGTTTCGTCGGCATAGCCGAGATTGCAAAGGAAGTTGGATTTCAGGGATGTACCCGAGAAGAACTCTTCATCGACGATCGCATTGGAAAACCCGGACATGGCTCCAACATCCAGTCCAACAGCACGAGCCGCGATCATGAAATAGGCACCCTGCAGGGTTCCATTGCGAAAGGCGGTCACCTCGGAATGCTCGGGCTTGTGCATGAAATGGGGGCGCCGGTCTTCATGAGGAAACAGGTATGGCAGCTCTTTCCAGAACTCGACATCATGCGCAATGATCACGGAAACCGGTGCCGACATCATCTTGTCGATATTCTTGTCTTTCAACGACTTGGCCAGACGCTGCTTGGCTTCGGCTGTTTCGACAAAAAAGAAGCGCGCCGGGCATGAGTTCATGCTGGTCGGCCCCGCAGCGGTGATGTCGTAAATGATTTCCAGCAACTCTCGCGGAACAGACTTGTCCTGCCAGGCATAATGCGAGCGGGCCGAGCGCAGGATCAGATCGATGCTGTCATTGTCCAGCGTCTCGATCCGGTCACGCAGGTCCCTTATGGTTGCTTGCGCTTCCGCCCTCAGTTTTGCGAGCGCTTCGCCTGAAGGTGCCTTGGACGCGATCATGTTCATTCAGCCGCCTCCGTCGTCACCTGATCTTCTTCTGCGACAATCGGATTTGCGCAAATGCCGATGCCTTCGATCTCGACCTCAACAGTTTCACCAGGGCGCAGCCAACGCGGCGGCTTCTTGGCATGTCCTACACCCGGAGGCGTTCCCATGGCCAAAAGGTCTCCAGGCTCCAGTGTTGAGAATTCTGAGACAGTCGCAATGGTGCGGGCAACGCTCCAAAGCATGTCCGATGTGGTTGCGCTCTGCAGTATTTCAGTGCCGACGCGAGACTCGATCTTGAGCCCATCAGCGCCCTCCGGCAGCTCGTCAGGCGTTACGATGACTGGACCGATCGGCCCTGTTGCGTCGAAATTCTTGCCCGGTGTCCACTGATGGGTCTTGCGCTGGTATTCACGCACCGAGCCGTCATTGAAAAGGGTGTAACCAAAGACATGATCGAGCGCGTCTTTTTCGCTGATGTGCTTGCCGCCCTTGCCGATGATCACCATCAGCTCCGCTTCATAGTCAAGTTGTTCGGAGCACGACGGGCGGACCATCGGCGCACCTGCCGGGATCATGGATGTGGTGCACCGCATGAAGAGCGCCGGGTAGACCGGAACGTCATAGCCGCCTTCCTTGATGTGGTCGACATAGTTGAGGCCGAGGCAGATGATTTTGCCGGGGCGGATGACCGGAAGTCCAGGTGTTAAAGAGGTGACCGGCTCCGCGTCCACCTTGTTCTTTTGTCCTGCAAGGCTGTTCAGATCCACCGATCCTTCGATCAGCGGCCTCAGATCCGTGCCAACCCGTCCGTCAATCGCCGTCAGGTTCCAGGCCCATTCCCCATCGACGAGAAAGACACCCTGCCCCGACAAACCTGTCCCTACAATAAACCGCATCATACGCCTCGGTGTTTCTGTAATTTTTGATACTTTGACGACTATCTTATAGATTGTCAAATAATATCGATTTTTTTAAACTGCCGGAAAGAAGGAGATCAATCATGCCGAAATGGGCAGACTACAAACGTATTGCCAAGGAACGCGGAGCACTCGCGCTTGAACTCTTTGTTGTGAATTCCAAACCATCCGGACCGGATGCGGACCTGCCGGGCACACTACCGGACCACCTGGCCTATCAGGCCGAGCTGGAACAGGACGGGAAACTGGTTTTTGCCGGACCGGTGTCCGACGCCACGGGTGAAGATATGAATGGCGAAGGCATGATCATTTACAGGGCCGCCTCGCTTGAAGAGGCCAGAGCTCTCGCCGAGAACGACCCGATGCACAAGCGCGGCGTCAGAACCTTCGCCATTCGCCGATGGTTGGTCAATGAGGGCAGTTTCACGGTTTCCGTCGGATTGTCCGGGAAGAAGGTCAGCTTCTCCTGACTTCCAGGTGTCGGCATTGCCTATTTGGGGGAGTGTCCGCGCTGCCCATGTACACCTATCTTATGAGACACAGCTGTCAGACACTCGGAGCCGCCCATGACCATTCTTGGCGATTTGCTGTCGACAATCTTTGAGCGCCGGTATTTCAGAGGACCGGCCGCGCAGTTCGACGGCCGTTCGCTTGAAGACCTCATAAAGGCGCTTGTTGGCGCAACAGGTGATGTCACAGGACTGACAATTGCCGATCAAATCCTGCTGCGATACCAGGAGCTGACCGATGAAGGGAAACTGGCCTTCTTTCATCATCTTGCCGGAGACATGAACATTGATCCGGAGCAGGTGCGCCAAACGCTGGACGCCTATGAAGCCAGCCCGAGCAAACAGACATATCGGGACTTCATGGCGGCAGTGGAACCTGATCGCCAGGAATTGATCCGTCGCTTGAACCAGATACCGGGGGCAACACAAGTTCTGGTTCAGATGCGGGCGGATCTGTTGCGGCTTGGTGGACAGGATCATGAGCTGCAGGCACTCGATCAGGACTTTCGGCACCTTTTCCTCTCCTGGTTCAATCGGGGTTTCTTGGTTCTGCGTCCCATCAGCTGGGAAAGCCCCGCGCATATTCTTGAAAAGATCATTGCCTATGAAGCGGTGCATGAAATCGGCAGCTGGGAAGATTTGAGACGTCGACTGGCACCGGTTGATCGAAGGTGCTTCGCGTTCTTCCATCCTTCGATGCCGGATGAACCCCTGATCTTCGTTGAAGTGGCTCTGACAAGCGACATTCCAGGGTCAGTCCAGGAATTGCTGGCCGAGGGCCGCGAACCGATCACGGCGGATAAAGCCAGGACAGCTGTCTTCTATTCCATTTCCAATTGCCAGGCAGGCCTCGCCGGAATTTCTTTCGGCAACTCCCTGATCAAACAAGTGGCCACGGATCTCGCAGCCGAGCTTCCGGATTTGAAGACATTCGTGACCCTGTCACCCATTCCCGGCCTCACCCGCTGGCTGGCCGACAACGGAATCCCATTCGAGGGCGCAGACGCTAAACAGCTCAAACTGCTCGCTGCCCACTATCTCATGTCGGCAAAACGGAAGGACGGGCTGCCGCTCGATCCGGTCGCCCGCTTCCACCTTGGCAACGGCGCGCTTGTTCACGCAGTCCATGCCGATGCAGACCTTTCCGAAAAGGGCACAGCACAGTCGGCCGGTGTGATGGTCAACTATCTCTATGACCTTGCAAGAGTTCCGCAAAACCACGAAGGCTTTGCGACACGGCAGGAAATCGCCGCGAGTTCGGACATTCGGTCGTTGGATGGCACGGCAAGAAAGCAAGACTTGAGCAATCAGGACCAGGTACCAGCTGCATAATGGCAGTCCTTTAAGTCCAGCATTTCATTGCAACAAAACCTCATACAATCGATGTAATTTTGCATTTGAATTAAAAATCGATATTATTGAATCCATAAATAATAAATCGATGGGAGGTGGACATGACACGGAAACTGGTTGGTGCCGTTTTCTTCGGTGCGTGCCTGTTGGTTGCCACAGGCGCACAGGCACAGAGTTGCCTGAAAGTAACGCTCACCGGCACGCAAGGCGGACCGCCCGTATTCAAAGGGCAGGCAGGCGCGGGAACGCTCGTGCAATTCGGATCTGCTGAAACCAAATGCAATGACATTCGATTGCAGTTCGACACCGGGCGTGGCACCACACAGCGCCTTAGCCAGGCAGGCGTTCCGGTCGGTCAGCTCGATGCGGTCTTTCTGACGCACCTGCACTCAGACCACACCGAAGGTCTCGCCGACATGATGCAACTGCGTTGGCATTTCAACTCCGGCGGTCCGAAGGTCGACCTTGTCTGTAGCGAGGAGACGAAATCACCGCTCGGCTTTTCGTTGAGCTGCGCACGCTTTGCCAAACACATTGGCGATTCCCTGATCCAGTCCGGCGAGATCGCGCAGCGCCTGGCGGAAAACAAGAAACGATTGCCTGGCGGACCGGCAGAGCTCATTGTCGTCAAGGACTTCAAACCGGAAGACGAGGCGCAGAAAGTCTGGTCGAAAGGGGATGTGTCGGTCAGCGCTATCCGCTCCACCCACATTGCCGGGCACGCGTCTTATCGCGTCGACACACCAGCAGGCAGCGTGGTCATAGGCGGCGATGCCGGAAATGACATGCGCAAGCCCCCACGCAAGACCTCCACATCCGATCAGGTTGAAAAGCTTGCAGCTGGCGCAGACATTGTCGTTCATTCAACCATTCACCCTGTGATGGGGCCTGACGGCGGCACAGGCTTTCCGCCGCCGATATTTTTCCGACAGAGCAACGCTACCGATCTTGGCCATCTCGCCAAGCGGGCCGGTGCCAAACACCTGATGCTGACCCATCTGATCCCGCCTGTTGGGGCACCACGTCAGGGTCCTTACAAACTGCCCGACGGCGCCCTGAGCGAAGACGACTACCGCGACGCGGTTTCAAAGAGCGGTTTTGAAGGAGAAACCACCGTTGGTCAGGACCTTGCCTCCGTGATGTTGACATCTTCCAACTGATTCAATGGCTCAAGACGGCCTCGGACGCACAAACTCCGAGGCCCCGAGCCGTTTCGACCGATCAGAATGTACGCAGCACATCGGTCTGATTGAAAACACCAGCCTGCTCTGGCTAGACCTTAAGATTGCACTGGTGACGGACTGGTCTTGACACTCTGGGCCGCGTTCATAATATAGCCATATGGCTATACATTATCAAAACAGTCTCGACCGTGCCTTCCATGCTCTTGGGGACGGAACTCGCCGCGAGATGATTTCAATGCTCGCAAGCCGCGGGGCTTTGTCCGCAGGAGAGCTGCGTGCGCCATTCGATGCTGCGCAACCCACGATCTCCAAACATTTGAA
Source organism: Roseibium porphyridii (assembly GCF_026191725.2). Taxonomy (NCBI): domain Bacteria; kingdom Pseudomonadati; phylum Pseudomonadota; class Alphaproteobacteria; order Hyphomicrobiales; family Stappiaceae; genus Roseibium; species Roseibium porphyridii. Next base: position 2,265,239 of record NZ_CP120863.1, on the reverse strand, counting down.
AGTACTTGAAAACGCCGGCCTTGTTCGCCGGGAAGTAAACGGGCGTGTCCATCACTTTCACCTCGTTGCGGACAGCATGAGACAGGCGGAAGACTGGATTTCACGGCATCGCACCTTCTGGGAAGGCGCTCTTCGGAACCTGGAAAGTTTCGTCACTGATGGGCAACCAGAGCTTCGGGCAACGGACGGAAGTGACGAGGATACAGAATGACGGAAGCTCCGATTCCGTTGATCGTCAGCCGTATCATCGCGGCTCCTTGCAACCGGATTTTCGCAGCCTTTACTGACCCTGCCGCACTTGCCGGATGGTTCAAACCAAATGCGGACACACCTGTCGAAATATTGACTTACGAATTTCGCGTTCGTGGCAGATACCGCCTTGCCTGGCTTTTGCCCGATGGAAGGAGACCCGTGGTTAGCGGCACTTTCGAAGAAATAGAGCGAGACAGGACAATCAAGATGACCTGGGTCTGGGAAGCTCCCGACCCGCTCGCAGGAGTACCAATGTGTGTCACATTTCACTTCGAACGATCCGGCGAGGCCACTGAAGTCAAAATTGTGCATGAAGGCATTCCCAACGACACGGCTTGCACGGTGCACCAGGAGGGCTGGGAAAGCACATTGGACCTCCTGTCAGACACTTTAATCGAAGGACAGGCGACATGAGAAAACTCGCGATTCTGACTTTTTTAACGATGGATGGTGTGATGCAGTCACCGAGTTCACCCGACGAAGATCGATCTGGAGATTTCGAAGGAGGCGGTTGGGCAGCGCCCTTCTGGCAAGACGTCATGGAGCAGGTTCAACGCGAAGCCATGAATGAACCCTATGACATGCTGTTCGGGCGAAAGACCTACCAGCTTTTTGCCGGTCACTGGCCGGAAGCGGAGGACAGCGGCCCTGCCCGCATAATGAATAGGGCAAGAAAATTTGTCGCAACAAGGACGATGGACGAGTTGACCTGGTCGCCTTCCGAAAAGCTGAGCGGCGATCTCGTGACCGAAATTGCGGACCTGAAGGCATCGAACGGGCCTTTGCTCCAGGTGCACGGGAGCTGGCAACTCATCCAGTTGTTGGCCATGCATAACCTGATAGACGAGTTTCGGCTTTGGACATTTCCGGTCGTTGCCGGATCCGGCAAACGCCTCTTTCAGGAAACGGGCTCTTTGAGCGGTTTTGTGCTCAAGAAACTGGAAGCCACCCAGTCAGGCGTTGTCATGAGTATTTACGACCGTTGAACAACAAGAATGCCGTTTAAAGTTGGCAAGTCTCAACTCGAACCTTGCCTTGAAAAGAGTGTCCGGTCGAAAATCCTTGATGCTTCGGATCAAACTCTAAGTCACGATCACAGAAACGTTGCGTTGCTTTTTCTGAAAACTTGTGTCTATTTTGGACAAAATTTGACCAAAATCGAAACATCGATTCTAGATGCAGGAACTCGCACGTGTCGCTTCAAGTTGAGACAAACCTTGAATCCGAGGAAGTCCAAAACCTGGAAAAGCTGGTCCACGACTGGTTTCTGGATATTTTGGCCGAACATTCCGATAAGGAAATCAATGCCCTACTTGGGATAAGCAGTTCGAAACTGTGGAAGTTGAAAAACGGCCATCAGCGTTTGCAGGCGGTCGAACTGCTTCTGTTACATCAGGGACTTGGCATTCCACTTCCCAATACTGTCAGGTCAGCTGACAGCGCATCAATACCGTTGAACGACAATTCCGACAGGCCTGCGCGCCCAACAGATACAAAGAAGCTATTTGATTTTGCATATGACCGTGTCTGCGATCTGGAGAACAGAAAGCCGGCAGCCTTGCGCGCAAATGCGTTTGAGCGACTGGAGCAGACATTTCACATTCTAAAGACTGTCCAGGGCACACCCGAGGCCTTGGAGATTAAGGACCTTACATGAACAACAACGCAGACTTCACTGCGGAGCAATTGACATTCCTGCAGCTCTTTCACATCGCAGCCCAGTATGACTGTCTTTACATCCTGGACTTTTACTGCATGAACGAATTCGATCACGACAAGGTCACAGACCTGAGTGACAGTGAACGCCGGCACCTGGCGGAACTGGCGGAACGTGAAATATTCGAACATGCGATCGAAAACGGCTATCGGCCAACCTTGCCTTTTAACGAGGGCGGAGAACATGAATTCCTTTGTTAAGAAGCTATCACTGGACCGGGTCGAAAGCGGCGCCGCCGGTGACGAAGCGCAGTTTCTCTACAAGTTCTGGCGTCAGAACGAAGGTTTCTACCTGCAAGACAGCCAGGTCACGCACCTGTCCAAGAAGCTGATGCTGTTCCGTCCGGACCTGGTTCCCGACGACGTGCCGCCAGTTACACTCATCGGAAAAGACTCGACATTCCGGAACTACCTGCCGCCGTCTGACCAACCAACATCCTTGCCGCTGGATTACCGCCGGAAAGTGGCACCAGGGTATCACGCGGCCATCCGTGGAGAGCCCTGGTACGACATTCAGCGCACCGGTGACATGATGGGCGAAGGCACACCCGACCTTACTCTTGAGCGGCTGGTTTTGAAGTTTCAGACGCCGGGAGGTTTTGAGCGGATATTCTGTCTTCTATGGCTTTTGGAGGAGCACTCAGGATCTGGTCTATCATATCCAGAACATCATCACGCTCGTTTCCGGCCAGGTATAGGTCGTTATCAATCGGGATGGGTCCACCAGCCTGCCAGCGCACCGCATTTGCATGCAGGCGCGTGAAGCCACACGACCTTAGAAAACCGTCCTTGAAAACGCGCTTTTCCATCCAGCCGTAGTAAAAATCCGCGTCCCATTCGTCGAGCGCTTCAATCTGTGCGATGCGGTTCAGCATGCCGCCGAGATGAGAGTTCTGCCATTCAGGACGCACTTCAGTGCCCCCCATATAGACCGTGTCTCCGGTGATCTTTTCAGCAAAGCGTGGCTGTTCTTCTGCCAGTTCGACCTGACCGCCGGTTTCTGCCGGAAAGCAGCGATAAAAGTGTTTACGCCAATAGTCCGCCAACGTCTGTGGAGGTCGGATCTGGTCAAGGCGTGCGCACACCCTGCCAACCAGTTTGTCCTTCACATCCGTCACCCCGAGCCAGAACGCCCGTCCACTGGAGAATGTCTGTGTTCGCGGAGAAAAATGTGCCTCGAGAATCTTTAGTCCACTGCGTTCGGCCATCCTATCAATCTGATCGAAGTCGTGCCCTCGGTGCAGCGTAAGACCTTGCCTCGCAAACGCGCTGTCGATCGCGCCCCAGGCGCGCTTCAAACGTATTGGATCGACCTCGGATCTCAGCTTGACCATGTGCCCACCAGGTAACTGTTACGCTAACTTGTCCAAGAGAGAACAACCCCGCTGCATCGGACGCACAACTTGAATGACCGCTAAAGCTGCAATATGGCAGCAAATGACAGCGGATCGTTTTCCACGGTATCTGCGTCGCCTCAAGCGATAAACAAAATACGTCTAGAGGCGCCAGAAATACCAGTATCAATGAACCTTGTGGTAAATACCGATGATCAACATTAACAGACCTTTGCCTGAATAAAGGCAGTCGCTCTCGGAGATCGTCGTGATCAGGACCAAGGTGCCCGGTTCGATTGGCACTGCGCAGGCTCAGGCTAGGTGGGAAAAAATCGTCGGGAACGCCATCACGACTTCCATCGCACTCTTCAGCTGAGCTGGAACAGTCTTCATGCGGGAAATAAGCACGTGCCTAGCTTTGTCCCGGTTTCCCCTATCTCCATTGCCAACTCGCCCGCAAATGTCATACGGCAGCGCTCGGTAGGGGGCGCTGGAGGTTTGCTCTTTGCCTTGCTTACTCTTCTTGGGGCGGCCCGAGGCACATTCGCAGACATGCATAGAGACGCTTCCGGAAACAGTGTCCAGCAAGCGATCGATTGGGGCTGTCGGCTTCTCAAAAAAGTTCAGCGAGCGAGATGGCCCGCTCGCTGAAATCTTGTTGGCGCCCTTTCGCGCTTCTGCACCGGCCTAGTGCCGCCCGCCAACCACGATACGGTCGAGGATGAGCGCGCAGAACAGGATCGCAAGCCCGGCGAGGATACCCTGCCCTGCGGCTGCATATTGCAGAGCTTCCAGGACATCCTCGCCAAGGCCTTTGGCACCGATCAGCGATGCCACGACGACCATTGCAAGCGAGAGGAGGATTGTCTGATTCACACCTGCCATGATCGTTCTGCGCGCCAGCGGCAGGTCAACACGCCAAAGCAGGTAGCGCGGGGTCGCACCAAAAGCGAGTGCAGCTTCACGCACCGTTTCAGGCACCTGCTGAAGCCCGAGAACCGTAAACCGGATAACAGGCGGGCTCCCGAAGATCATCGTGGCAACAACACCTGCCGGCTTGCCTGAGCCGATAAAGGCCACGACCGGGATCAGATATACAAAGGACGGCATGGACTGCATGAAATCCAGGATCGGGCGTATGACACCGAAAACCCTGGGCCTGCGCGCACAATAGATGCCGAGCGGAATGCCAAGACTGATCGATATCAGGGCTGCCGCGCCGAGAAGCGCGATCGTGGTCATGGCCTTTTCCCAGAAATCGAGCAGCCCGAGATAGGCAAGGGCAGCACCCGTAAAGATTGCGACCCGTGGCCCCGCCGACAGATACGCCAGCATGATGATGACCAAGGCAACAACCGGCCAAGGCGTACCGACAAGAACGACCTCAATACCGTCGAGCAGCGTGCGCATGCCAAAGGTCAAACTGTCGAAAAAGCCCCTTCCAACGGTTTTGGTCCAATCAAACACCGCCTGCACACCATCACCAACACCCAATCGCCAATTGCGATCTGTCGGGAAAGTGGCAAGGGCTGCGATGGCGTCCGGCTGTGCAAACCTGATCACCGACAACACGACGACGGCAATGGTCAGTCCAGTGGCAACCGCAAGCCTCTGTGCAGACCAGCCGCTCGCAACGCTCTGATCCGACCGCCACCGCGTGAATTGCTCTTCCAGCGTCCAGTTTGCCAGAGACGCGCTCAGGAACTTGATCCCGATCAGTACAAGGAGACCGAAAGCAAGATAAACCAAACCGCTGGAGTCGGCGGCAGCTGCTGCCGCCTGTGCGTCCGCCAAAGCCGTCTCCAGAGAACTGGCGGCCCGTTTGAGGCTCTCAAGTGAAGAAGCCCCTGACTTTTCAGCGGCCGCAATTTGCTGCTGCCGCAACTCCAACGTCTGCGCAATCTGTGCAGCCCGCTCTCTAAGTGACCCACCCAGATCTCCGAACAGACCGAGACCGATTTGAATGTATGCAAAGGTCTCCAGAACCAAAAAACCCAGGAACCACGACCAAAGGCCGCGAGCTCCGAACCAGATAGGGCCCAGCAATCCGGCTGCAAAATTCAAGGTGAAACAATAACCCGGCGCCTTCATCATCACGGCAAAGGTGCGCTGGTAATAGTCCTGCCCGGTGCCAACGAATGTGGCAATCAACGTGTTCAGCCTGTCAACGGTTTCAGGCTTGATATCATTTTCATCGACAACGCTCATGATATGCCCCTCATGCCTGACTGCTTTGGATTGCGCGCAGAAGCTCCGTCTGGTCGATGACCCCAAGATCCTGTCCGTTTTCCTTGACCCGGACCACTCCGGCTCCTTCGGTGCAGATCGAAATCAGGTCGTTCAAGTCCATGTCCGGATGCGCCGTACCGGCACCCTCCGGTATCGGACCGTTTTTGGCCTCGAACTCGGCGACTGGTTTCATGACCGCGTGGGCAAAAATCATGTTGAGTTTGGAGATGCCGGCAACAAAGTCAGCGACGTAGTCGTCAGCCGGATTGAGAATGATATCTTCCGGCGTACCTATCTGGACAATCTGACCGTCCTTCATGATGGCAATCCTGTTGCCAATGCGAATGGCCTCATCAAGGTCGTGGGTGATGAACATGGTCGTTTTGTTCAGCTTCGCACTCAGCTCCATGAACTGATCCTGCAATTGCTTGCGAATGAGAGGATCAAGCGCTGAAAAGGGCTCATCCATCAAGAGAATGTCAGGATCGGAGGCAATGGCACGTGCCAGCCCGACACGCTGCTGCATGCCACCCGATAATTCATGCGCGTACTTGTCCTCCCAGCCGCTCAAATCGACCAGGTCCAGAACCCTGTCAGCCTCTTCCCAGCGCCGTGCTTTGCCGGTGCCACGAATTTCCAGAGGCATGGCAACATTGTCACGCACGGTTCGGTGGGGCATCAGCCCGAAATTCTGAAACACCATGGCGACCCTGTGATTTCGCAACCGGCGAAGTTCAACAGGGTTCATCTCAACAACGTCCTGGCCGTTGACCAGGATGTGACCGGCAGTGGGCTCCAGCAGACGATTGACGTGGCGCACCAAGGTCGACTTGCCGGATCCGGACAACCCCATGATACAAAAGAGTTCACCCCGGTTAATCTGGAAGGTCGCATCAGCGACACCGACCACACAGTCATACTTTTCAAGAACTTCAGCTTTGGAAAGGCCCTCGGCATGAATGGCGCGCAGAGCTTCCTCTGCCCGACCCCCAAACACTTTCCACACAGACCTTGCATCGATTGCGATATCGTCAGACACACCTGTCTCCTTTTTCCAAAAAGGAGGCGCAGCCCCGGCGCGAAGCGGCACCGGGGCGTGACCTGGGAGAGTGTTAGTTCAGGCCGAGCCAGCCATCGACAACTTCACCATTCCCATCGATCCAGGCTGCAACGACATCATCGATCTCACCACCCTTGACCACGACTTCATAGGTCAGTTGCGACAGGTGATCCGCATCCATGCTGATATTGGCAAGGAACTGTGCCGCCGCCGGGTTTCTGTCCTCGAGGGACTTTGAATAGGCAACCTTGACGGTCTTGACGAGATCGCCGGTCGTGATCTTCGACTTGTTGTACCAGTCGGCATCCTGGTCGGGCTGAATGATCGTGAACTGCTCCGGATCATGTTCAGGTTCTTCAAGCATGGTGACGTCATAAAGTGCGTGCACATAGTGTGGTTTGTAGCAATAGAAGACGACACCTTTCTTCTGATCGACGGCGTCTTTCAGGCGAGCATAAAAGACAGTTTCGTCTTCGGTTGTCGGCGCGAGGAATGTCTCAATACCATAGTCCCGCACCTTGACCTTGTGCACGTTGGTCGACGCCCAACCAGAAGCACCCACCCAGATTTCGCCGGTTCCGTCGCCGTCACCGTCAAACAATCCCTGTGCGTCAGGTGTGGCAAGATCAAACACGGATTTGATGTTGTGCTCTTCCGCCATGTAGGTCGGTGTGCAGAACCCGGTTTTGCCGGAATAGCTGCCGGCAGACAGAGCAACTGTGCCCTTCTGGTCGACATATTCGTCTGTAAACGAAGACTGGTTCGGCAACCAGACGTCGGGGTGAACGTCGATATCACCACGACCGCCATCCATCGCAGCAAAAATAACCGCATTGGCGCCCGGTGCATAACCGACCTCACCACCAAGCCGTTTTTCGATGACCTGGCCGATCAGGTTGGCCATGATTTTGGCCCCAGGCCAGCTGGGTTCACCCACCATGACTTTGTCTTGTGAAAAGGCACCGGACGTGCCGAGACCCATGATCAGTGTGGCCGCTAATAAAGATTTCGTTCCGTATTTCATTTTTCGTTCCTCTGGTAGGTTTTGTGTACGCTCTCAGGCGCGTGCCCGCTTTCGTTGCGGGTCTATGAAGGGGATGTCGGAAACCGCAGCGCCGAGACGTTTCATGCGTCCGTCAAGCTGCCCGATTTCAAGGTTTGTTCCGGTTTCTGCGTGTTCAACAGCAATCCGAGCCATCGCGATCGCTCGCTCCAGCGAGGGTGATCGCGTGGCTGAAGTCACAACACCGACCTGCCGCTCGCCGGCATAAACAGGAGCTCCGTGTGCCGGCACGTCGTCGCTGTCGATCAGGAGACCCTTCAGCACCCGGCGCGGTTCACGGGCATTTCTTTCAAGTGCGTCTTTGCCGGTGAAGTCTTCTTTCTTGAGGTCCACCGCAAAGCCCAAGCCGGCTTCATAGGCATCGACACCCGGTGCAAACTCGGCATTGCGGGCTGCAAGCCCGGCTTCGATCCGAATAATCTCGAGCGCTGCGGTTCCCATCGGAGTTACGCCGAACTCTTCACCTGCAGCCATGACGGCGTCCCAGATTGCAATCGCATCGGACTTGGCACAGAAGATTTCGTAACCGAGTTCGCCGGTGTATCCAGTGCGTGACAGCAGGAACGGCGCACCTTCACGGTCGTTCAACCGGGCAACGGTCAGACCGAACCATTTCATTTGGTCCAGCGAAGGCACATGCGGCTGTGTGAATACGATCTTTTGCAACAAATCGCGTGACTTTGGGCCTTGCAGTGCAAGATTGGGCAAGGCGTCGCGATTGTCCTGAATGCGCACATGCAGTTCCCTCTCCCGCGCCAACGCTTCAAGAGTGCGGGCACTTTCCTCCGATCCACAGCACCAGCGGAACAGTTCCGGGCCGAGTCGCAGCAGTGTTCCGTCATCGATAACGGTTCCGCTGCCATCACACATCAAGGTGTAATAGGCCCGCCAAACCGCGAGTTTCTCAACATTGCGCGTGGTGGCAAGCTGCATCAGCTTTGCAGCATCCGGTCCGATGATGTCGTACTTGCGCAAACCGCTCATGTCCTGAACGGTGACCGCTTCCCGGCAGGCCCAGTATTCGCCGAGTGTGCCATAGGAGGGAAAACTGACAGGAGCCCAGAGATTTCTTGCAGGTGCAAATTGCTGCGTCAGACTCGTCAACCGCTCATGGAACGCGGAGTTCTGACTGATTGTCATCGGAGCATCTTCCTTTTCGCGATAGGCCACAGCCCTACGGACCGGTTGATCGGGCCGATAAATACGCACGTGAATGTCAGTCGGGTTCCACCCGTTGATAGGGTCAATGTCATCCGGACAGGCAGTAGACACGCAGACCATGTCGGCCATCGCCTTCATGGCGACATAGTCGCCAGGCCGCGAATGCGACTCTTCCGTCTGGATGGTGTGATGGTGCGGGTCGACCCAGGTGTTCCAGAAGAAATTGATGGCTGGCCATGCTGACCTGCGTCCAACCCCATACCGCGCAAGCGCATTTGACATATTGTCCGAGCAGTTCACGTGTCCTGGAAAGCCACGCTCCTCGTAGCCGCGCGCTGTGCAGGCAAGACCAAATGTATCGTGACGCCCACACGTATCCTGAACCACATTCAGCATGGGGCGCATTTCACGATCGTAGAATTTATCAAACAGTCCCGGCTCAGGATAGGAGCGCCTCACCATCGAGCGTGTCGCGGTGCTGTCGATCATCCACTCCTGACCGCTTTGAAGCCCATCGGAGCGGAACGCCATAAAATCCGAGCACTGCTGCCCTTCTATGTCGATGATCTGAACGATCTCGCCTTCTCGCAATTCATAGGCAACACCTGTTCCCCTTTGAACAGTGAATTCCTCTCGCATGTCGCCAAGTGGAAGGGGCAACGGTCGCCCTGATGGAGCCGCAGGCGCGTGGCTGACAGACAGGACTCCTCCGGCCGTGCCATTGATCAGGTCATTTGTGTTTGCAGGTCTCACCAACCAGACGTCTGCAGTCTTCTCCGCTTTCAAGACTATTGGCTCGACAGATGCCTTTAGCAGATGGGCACCAAAGGAAAGTCGCTCTCCACCCCCTTTTGATGCGACCCAGCCGCAAAATTCAGCGCTGTCAAAACTTTGAGTATCGAGCTCGGAGGTAGCAGCGAGCCCAAGTGCAGGAAGCGCCTCGCCGCCGTCGCCTGAAAAGGCGACAATCTGAAGTTCACCGACACCAGCAATGCCATCAACGGACAGGAGATCACCGGGAAGCATCTTCAAATGCACGGCCTCGCGTGGAGACAGCGCATAAGTTCTGATCTGCGTCGGTTTCCTGAAGCCGGGAAACTTTCTCCCCGGCGTTTCATGACCGACGTTGTTGAACGCGTAAAGTACTGCCTGGCTGCGCATATTGAGCATTTCCGCCATATGTAACTAGTTACATAGCTTGTTAAGACCCGTTACATATGTCAAGTCTCTCTTGTTGCAGAATTTCAATTCGGGCAGTTTTGGAGGCGCATGGACAATCCCAAATACCGCAAACGCGCCAATCTCAGGGACGTTGCCAAACTGGCAAATGTTTCTGTCGCGACTGTTTCCCGTGTCCTGAATACTCCGGACAGTGTTGCCGAAAACACCAAGGCGGTGGTCAATGCAGCAATCGCCGAACTCAGATTTGTCCCGAGTGCAGCTGCACGCGCCATCAACTCGGGCCGCTCTCGGGTCGTCGGCGCATTGGTCCCGACCCTGGACCATGCGATCTTCGCGCGATATCTGGCGGCCCTGGAACAGAAACTATCCGAATATCGACTGTCGCTTGTTGTGGCCACGACCAACGGCGATGCCTCCGTTGAGGCGCAAAAGGCGCAAACGCTGGTGGACATCGGCGCGGAAGGACTGATTGTCTCGGGCATCACGCATGAACCCGAACTGTTTGAACTTATCGAACGCTGCCAGTTGCCGGCTGTGGCGACATCCTATTTCGATCCGGACTTCCTTCTTCCCACAATTGGCTATGATAATGCCGGTGCCGGCCGGATCGCCCTTGAATATCTTCTGTCGCTCGGCCACTCGGCAATCGCGGTCGTTCACGGTTCTCTCAACAGCAACGACCGCACACTTGCACGTCTCAAAGGTCTTGAAGGACACGACACCGCGCGCCTGAGCTTCTTCGAGGCGGACCTGTCCATTGAGGACGGCTGCGCAGCAACAAACAAGATCCTTTCCCGTGACGACGGGCCGACGGCGATCCTGTGTCTCTCAGATGTGCTTGCGACCGGCGTTCTGTATGAACTGAAGCGTCACAAAGTTGCCGTTCCGGACGATATCTCGGTCATCGGGATCGACGATCTGCCCGGATCTGCGCACACGTTCCCTGCCCTCACGACGGTTCATCTTCCTGTCGTCCGTATGGGCCATGCGACCGCAACTGCTATTTCAGAATGGATCGAACACGGAAAAAGGCCGTCCGAACGGCTTTTCGAGACTGATCTGGTGGTCCGGGAATCCACCCGCGCCAGAACTGGAATCTAGCCATGGCGGATTGTGGTTCTATGCGCATGTTTGCATCTGTGCCATGGTCAGAAAATCGACCGTTTCAGGCACAAACGAGATCAAATTGCTGAGAGCAATCAAATGCGAAATGAAAAATCGGTTGATTTTTTCATCTTCTCACGTGAAATTATTGGAGAAAATTTCACAAGCAGGTCTTCGTGTTGAAAGTCCGATGTCGTTGAAACCGCAGAAATGCGCCCAGTCGGTTGTTAGAACGCGTAAGATGACGAAAGAGAATAGCGAGCCGCCTGGCACAAGCTGGACCCATTTGGCTCTGTCAGCGGAGAGAACCGCTCCGCGCAAAGAACGACTGGTGTCATGAGATGAATGAAGCCTTTCTGAATCCGATCCACAGCCACGAAATCGAATTGAGAGAAGGTGATGGTGCCCAGACGCGGGTGTCCTTGCGAGAAAGCTGTTCGCTGACAAAGAGCTCCCAGGGAAGGTCCACCAAGGACGAGTTCGATGCAAAAACTGAAAAGCAGCATCGAAAGATCGGGTTTCTGCTCGTCGATGGTTATGCGTTGATGTCCGTCGCCTCGGCGACCGAACCTCTTAGGGCAGCTAATCTTCTTAGTGGCTCAGATCTTTTCAGCGTTACCTACTATTCGCACAATGCCGGCAAGGCGCGCGCAACTTGCGGCGCTTACTTTGAAACCGAGCCGCTTGGGATTCTGACAAATCAGGTGGACCTGCTTCTTGTCGTCGCCGGCAGCAATCTGGGTGATGCCGAAAACGCCAGTCTTTTTGCCCAGCTGCGCAAGCTTGCAGCACATGGTGTTGATCTGGGCGGCATCTCCGGGGGCGGAGCTCTATTGGCAAAAGCCGGACTGATGAATGACCGGCGGTTCACGGTTCATTGGGAACATTTCGAAGAACTCAATGCCCTCTCCGATGCTTATTTTCTTGAACAGCGTTTGTTTGTGATCGACCGCAACAGGTACACCTGTGCAGGTGGCGTTGCTTCCTTGGACATGATGCTGGCGCTCGTGAAATCGGAACAAGGCGCAGAGCTTGCCGGCAAGGTCAGCGACTGGCTTGTACACAGCGGTATGCGTGGTCAGGACGAACCGCTCCGATCCAGATATCTGGGCAGTAACACAGGCGTCAACAGCTGCGTCACGGCTGCCGTCGAGCTGATGGAAAGCCATGTCACCGATCTTCTGACGCTTGATCAAATGGCCATGCTGGCGGGTGTCAGTTCTCGGAAACTGCAACGCAATTTCAAGTCGGATCTCGGGATCGGCGTGATGCGCTATTACATGGATATCCGTCTTCACAAGGCTGACGAATTGCTGCGCAAGACCAGGATGGCAGTTGCACAGGTTGCCTTTTCAACCGGCTTTGTCGACCAAGCCCACTTTGCCCGCGTCTACAGGGAAAAATACGGCCTTTCCCCTCGGGAACGTCGGAAGAAAACCCAGATTTCAAGATCAGACGAACGTTCATTGGCGAATGGCGGTCTTTCGGCTGCCGGTTCGTTTTCAAAGATCGAGCTCAGCCCTGAACTGACCTAACGGCACCTTTGGAGAGAGTGTCCTTGCGGCAAATCTGCGGCATCAAACAAAGGTCCGCAGAAACTTTCCCGAATGCCCCCTTCGGCCTCACGCCAATTTCAGGCTTGACCTTTTCTGAGGTCAAATTCTGCACTGCGTCTCACAGAATTGCATGACTTTGCCTGGCCGGATCAGAGCCTGCCGTTGAGGACATCTTTGGCTTTCTCAACGTCATTTGAGCTTGTGCAAGCATCATATTTCATACATATTCAAATATAAGAATTTAATTAGAGGTTTTGTATGATGCCCCTATCCCGTCGCGCCTTCCTGTCAGGTTGCGCCGCATTGCCCGTGTCCCTTCAGTTTGAACGGTTGGCAAAGGCCGAACTCTCCATCGGAAACGGAGTTTTGACGACGGTAAGCGACGGGCATCTGACGCTTCCGGGCAGTTTTGTCTTCGAGCCTATGCCCTGGGACGAACTCGCGCCGCTTTTGAAAGAGGCCGGTATTTCCGAAGCGACATTGAAACCGGATTGCAACGTTTCGCTCTACCGGGATGAAGACAAAACAGTCTTGTTCGATGTTGGCTCGGGCCCTGATTTCCAACCTTCGGCAGGCAAGCTTCTGGAAGGTTTGGAGCTGGCTGGAATTGCGCCGGAAGATGTCACACATGTCGTTTTCACGCACGCCCATCCAGATCATATCTGGGGGCTGCTCGATGAATTCGATGATCCTCTGTTTTATGAGGCAACCTACATGATCAGCCGCGCAGAATGGGACTATTGGTGGAACCCTGAAACAGTCAACACGATTGGAGAAGCACGAGCTGCGATGGCCGTCGGCGCAAAACGCCGGTTCGAAGCCATTGAGGACTCAGTCGAATTCTTTGATGGAGACCAGGAAGTCCTGCCCGGCATCCAGGCTGTTTCGACACCTGGCCACACACCTGGGCATATGAGTTTCGAGGTCCGCAGCGGTTCTGAAGCTGCGCTGATCGTCGGAGACGCTATCGGCAACCACCATGTTGCATTCATGAAGCCGGAATGGCCGAGTGGTTCTGACCAGGACGCAGAAGTCGCAGCCTCAACCCGTATCGCATTGTTGGACCGCATTATTGCCGACGATTTGAAACTGGCAGGCTTTCATCTGCCATCTGGCGGGATCGGGCGTGTTGAACGCGCTGCTGGCGGCTATCGTTTTCTTCCGGAGGCCATATGATGCGTTGTGTCGGACTGCTCCTTTCCGCCAGCCTTGCCTTTTCAGCGCATGCCAGCGAAGACATTCCAGATCAATATCCGGGATCAGCGCTCTATTCAAAGCCGGTCGAAGTGATACCTCATGTCTGGTCGGCCATTGGCGCGACAGCTCCGCCAACTTACGAAAACTCCGGTCACAACAACAACTTGAGCTTCATCGTTACCGGAGATGGCGTGATCGTCATCAACGGCGGTGCAGCTTACATTCTTGCCAAAGCTCTCCACCGGGAAATCAACGTCGTGACCGACCAGCCGGTTAAGCTTGTCATTGATGAAAACGGCCAGGGGCATGCAATGCTCGGCAACTCCTATTGGGCAGAGCAAGGGGTTCCCATTCTTGCGCATGTCGACACAGCCCATGAAATCGAGGAACGCGGCAACCAGATCCTCGAGGGCATGAAAAGATACAACCGGGACAAGGCAGAAGGAACGTTTGTCGCTCCGCCAACCGAAACATTTGAAGACAAACGCGTCATCGAAATGGGTAATTTCCGCATCGAGGTTCTTCATCTGGGTCCGGCACACGGACCTGGTGACACGCAAGTCTGGCTGCCGGAACAAAGCCTTGTTATCGCGGGCGACATGGCGTTTCACGAGCGCATGCTGCCGATTTTTGAAGACACAATTGTCGCGGACTGGATTGAGACCTGGGAAAACGGATTTGAAGCACTGAATGCAACATATGTCATCCCGGGCCACGGCCACCCGACAAATATGGCTCAGGTTCGCCGCTACACCCGTGACTACCTGCTCTATCTGCGCAGCAAGATCGGAGACCATCTTGAAGACGGTGGTGACCTGGCCGACGCCTACTATGTGGACCAGTCGCCCTACGCGCACCTGGACACATTTGAAGAACTTGCGACAAAAAACGCCGGCCGCGTCTATGAGCAGATGGAGTTTGAATAGTCTGGCCGCCTAAGCAGCGACCGGACGGCGGGCCAGCTCGCATCGTGTCCACAACGCTTCTAGCGCCGAGACGAGGTGATCAATATCCGAAGCGGTGTGAACGGGCGACGGCGTGATGCGCAGCCGTTCGGTGCCTTTGGGCACGGTCGGATAATTGATCGGCTGAATGTAGATCCTGTGATCTTTCATCAACACGTCGGAAATCAGCTTGCACTTGACCGGGTCGCTTACCATCACCGGGATAATATGGCTCGGATTGTCGAGGTGAGGCAGCCCTATGGCATCGAAACGGCGTCTCACCTGAGCCACATTGGCTTGTTGATGAAGACGCTCGACATTGCTGTTCTTCAGATGTCTCATCGAAGCCGTCGCGCCGGCTGCGACTGCAGGCGGTAATGCGGTAGTGAAAATGAACCCACTGGAGAAAGAGCGCACAAAATCACAGAGCTCCGCTGAAGCCGATATGTAGCCACCGACAACACCAAAAGCCTTGCCAAGCGTTCCTTCAATCACTGTCAGGCGGTCCATAAGCCCTTCCCGCTCAGCGATCCCACCGCCGCGTGGGCCATAGAGACCAACCGCGTGCACTTCATCAAGATAAGTCATGGCGCCATATCGGTCCGCCAGATCGCAAATTGCTGCAATCGGCGCAATATCGCCATCCATTGAATAAACGCTTTCGAACGCGATGAGCTTTGGTTGTTCAACAGGCAGCTCCGCAAGCCTGGCTTCCAGATCAACCAGATCATTGTGTTTCCAGATGACCTTCCGGGCGCGGCTGTGACGGATACCTTCGATCATGGACGCGTGATTCAAAGCGTCGGACAAAACCACGCAATCGGGAATACGAGACGCCAGTGTTCCAAGTGCCGACCAGTTTGCCACATAACCGGACGTGAACAGCAGTGCGGCTTCCTTGCCGTGAAGATCTGCAATTTCGGCTTCCAGCAACGCATGGTCATGCGTATTGCCGGATATGTTTCGGGTTCCGCCCGCACCTGCACCGCATCTGTCGAGTGCATTGTGCATCGCGCTCAGCACTGCTGGATGCTGGCCCATGCCCAGATAGTCATTCGAGCACCAGATGGTGACCTCACCAGGGCCATTGTGGCAGGTCGCGCTTGGGAACCTGCCGCAATGGCGTTCAAGCTCGGCAAAGGCACGATAGTTGCCTGCCTCGCGGAGCGAATTCAGCTCGGATCGGAAAAAAGCGCCGTAATCCATCAGTTGCCAACAGCCTCTGCAACGATCTGCTGCATCAGGTTCTCCACGGCCTGCATGGACCCGTCCGGATAATCCTTGTGCCCGATCATCACACCTTCATCGGTCTCCATGACAAAGATCCCATAAGGACAATGCGTGATGTTCATCGGATCCTTTTCCATGACCTGTCGTGAAATCACGGCAGAGCAGAACAGGAAGATGTCTGCATTCTTGAAGATCGTCGCATCGCTGCCGACATCCGATCCGGTCCGGTTGAGCATTGCCCCGACATGACTGACATAGTCGATGACCAGCCCTTGTCCCACGATCGCGCTTTCGACCGCAAAGGTCGCATCCTCAAAAGAACCGTCGAACGGATAGGTAAAGGGTTTTTCGGCCAAGGCAGCGGTGCTGAGTGCAAGGCCGAGCGTTGCAGCGAGAACGACAGTTTTCATAGCTTGATCCTCTTTCGGGTTGGGCAGGCTTTGCCTGGAGCAGTGTCCCGGGGCAGTCGTTGCAACGACGGTCCGGGACACCAAGCTTTCGGCCTACCCGAGCATGTCTGTGGTGATACCCGAGTACCAGCCCTCAGACTCCTCGTAGGTTGCCTTGCGCAGATCTGCGCTTTCACCGGTCTGGGAGATAAACCCGTCGACCTTGGCTATTTTTTCCGGTGTCGCTTCGTAAGTGGCACCGACCTTGACCCCATCGTTGGGAGCAATGAGAGACCAGCAGGTGTTGGAGAATTTCGCCGGGAAGACCTTGGAACCAGTCAGTGCCCCGCGCACGGCGTTTGCACACACCTTTGCCTGCGAGTTTGCCGAGAAGCCGGATTTCGGCATGTCACCCTGACTTGACGCATCTCCGAGCACGTAAATGTCGGCATCCGCTTTTGTCGACATGTCCGCCGCGTTTACCGGGGCCCAGTTGCCATCCGTTACGCCTGCCAGTTCGGCAATGCGACCGGCCTTCATGGCCGGGATCACATTGCAGACATCGACCTTGGTTTCCTCACCATCAATCGTGACCGTCATCGCATCGGGATCGACCGAGACGTTTCCGCCGCCAAAGTCTTCACCGATCCAATCGACCATTCCTTCATAGTGGTTGGCCCAACCTTCCTGGAACAGCGCCATCTTGGAAAACTTCGGCTTTGGATCCGCAACGATGATCTTCGCGGTTGGATTGTTCTGTTTCAGGAAGTGAGCCACCATCGAGACACGCTCATAGGGTCCAGGTGGACAACGAAAAGGATTGGGTGGTGCCACCATTGCAAACGTGCCACCTGCGGGCATTGCCATCAATTGCGCCTTCAAAAGCTCGGACTGTGAACCGGCCTTATAAGCGTGCGGCATCGCGTTTTGCGCGCTGAGGCCCCAACCCTCAACTGCGCCTTCGACAAAGTCGATCCCCGGGCTGAGGATAAGCTTGTCATAGGGTACGGTGCCGCCGCCGGCCAGGCTTACGGTTTTTGCATCCCGGTCAACGCCAACAGCCCAGTCATGCACCACGTTCACACCGCCGGCAGCGAGCCCGCCATAAGTGTGCCCGATGTCTTCAATTTCCTTGAAGCCACCAAGATAAAGGTTTGAAAAGAAACACGTATAGTATTTCCGCGTCGGCTCGATCAAGGTGACATCAATTTCACCCTTGCTGTCCTTGGCAAGGTAACGCGCCGCTGTCGCACCACCGGCGCCACCGCCAACAACCACCACCCGCGGTTTCCCTTGTGCCCTAACAATGGGCGCGGATAGGGTCGCGGCCACTGCAGCCGTTGTGCCTATGAATTGCCGTCTGTTCAGTGTCATTTTATCCTCCCTAAATGCACTGTCATTGCTCGAGCGCTGAAAAATAGGCCGCCAGCGCCGCTATCTCCTCCGCGTTCAGGCGTCCTGCCATCATCTGCATCACCGGATGTGCGCGCGTCTTGTTCTTGTAGGCATGCATCGCAAGCACAAAGTCTTCTTCCGGCCACAGGACAATGGATGGAATGCCGTCATCTCCGCCATCGGCCTGGTGGCAGGTCGTACATTCGCTGCTGAGATATTCGCCATATTCCGGATCGCCTTTGAGCGCGAGAATGGCGGGGTCAAGGTCATGATCAGTCGGGCTCGCCGTCGGATCCGCCTCCGGAATGTTGGCTGGGCTGTCTGAATACGCCCGAAGGTAAGCAATCAGGTTCAGCCGGTCTTCTGCCTTCTTGAGGCCCGCGAAGCTCATACGTGTGCCGCTTGCAAGCTTGCGTGGGCTTTCCAGGAACGCATCCAGTGTATCGGCGTGCCATTCCAGCCCGCCGGTACCGGCGCGTACCAGGGCCTTGGAATATCGAAAGTCTTCGTGACTGGCAGCTCTGCGACCGAAGAGACCGTTCAGATGCGGTCCAATGCGGTGTTTTGCGCCTTCACCCAGCTGATGACAGCTCTTGCACTTTCTAAATACTTTTTCGCCCGCTGCGGGATCACCGAAATCATCGGCAATTGCCGTTGTACAGAACGCGGCAAGTGCAATTGCTGAAAGGAGATGAGCGAGGCGCATCTTGCTCTACTCTCCGAACGACTTCAGATAAGCGGTGATCGCGGCAAGGTCGTCTTCCTTCTTCAAGCCTGAGAAGGCCATTTTCGTGCCTTTCATGTAGGACCTCGGCTTTGCCAGAAATTCTACCAACGCTGCTTCATCCCAGACCCGGCCTTCACCGTGTGCAGCGACAAACACCTTGGAATACTTGAACCCCTCCACTGAGCCCATCTGGCGGCCGAACAAACCGTTCAGTTGAGGGCCAGACTTGTTTTTCGCGCCCTCACCAACAGCGTGGCAGGCTTTGCATTTCTTGAAGACCTTCTCACCCGAAGCAAAAAGGGCCGGATCGATGGCCGTTGAAGAGGCCGCGGCAACTTCTGTGTCTCTCTCCGCGGCTTCCGGCGCAGCGGTAGTGGCAACAAATGTCGGCGTATCCTGCGCGGTGGCATCATTCATGACCGACTCGCCACCATCTTCTGGTGTCACATCAAGGAACGTCGCGCGCATGGTGATTTCAACGCTTGGCTTGCAGTTTTCCATGCAAGGCTCAGCGCGCCACTTCGTGTATTCAAGCTCCGGTCGGTCATCGACCACAAAGCCATCCTTGTTATACATTTCAAAGTCGGCGAAGTTTTCGTGACTGAGTTCGAAGTCGTCGTCCACAAGGTCGTTGGAATAAAGAATGTAGGCGACAATCGCATAGGTCTCGTCTGCTGTGAGTGTCTGCGCTTCGCCGAATGGCATGGACCTGTGAACATAGTCCCATACTGTCGATAGATATGGCCAATAGGACCCGACTGTCTTTACCGGATCCTTGTCTGCCAGCGTGTCAAAACCGCCTGCCAGAACTGGCCAGTTGTCCACCCCTTCAGCAAAATCGCCGTGGCATGAAGCGCATTTGTCGGCGAAAACTTCTTCGCCTGTATAGGCGTCACCGCGCCCTTCGGGCAGACCGCGGCCATCAGGCAGGACATCGACATCCCATGCTGCGATTTCTTCGGAAACAGCTTCGCGTCCAAGACCGAATTTGCCATCGGTGCGCGGTGCATATTCCGTCAGGTTTTCACCACTCGCCACCCGTTCATTTGCAGACGCCTGGATTTCTTCAATCTTTGCTCTGAGCTCTGTGACGACCTGCGCTTCTTCCGAGGCGCGTTTGCTTGCGTCCTCAGCCTGCAACGACACCTGTTCAACACGCCGTTCCAAAGATTCAATCTGGTTCTGTCCGTAGTCCAGGTTCGCAACCAAAAGCGCGGCTGAGATGGCAAGCGCCGTGCCGCCAGCAATCGGTAGAACAAGCTGATTAAGAGACTTCGACATTCTCGACGACCCCATTTTCATCTACGAACCAGGTTTGGATACAATTGTTGTGATAGACAGAGTTTTCGCCGCGCATTTCCCGCAGCTGCTGTTTGGTCGGCTGGACATATCCCGTTTCGTCCATCGCACGCGACTGCAGCAGCATCGCGTTGCCGTCCCATTCGGTATCCAGATAAAAGCGTGTCAAAGCCTTGGTATCGCCCTGTTTTCCGAGACGCGCAGTTTCCCAGGTGATGCCGCCGTCCCTTGACACGTCAACGCGCGTAATCTTTCCGTGGCCGGACCATGCCAGGCCGGAAATGACCATGGGGCCTTTGGAGTGGTTGATCGGCATTTGCGGACTGGGCGACGTGATCACCGATTTTGCATCCATGACCCAGGTCCATTTGCGCGCGGTCCCGTCTTCGTAAACGTCGGTGTATTTCGAGGTTTCCTCGCGGCTTTCCACTGCGGCATCGGACACTTCGATGCGGCGCAGCCACTTCACCCACATGTTGCCTTCCCAACCGGGAACAACGAGACGCACCGGATATCCGTGCTCCATACGCAAAGCTTCGCCATTGGCCTTGAAGGCAACAAGAACATCGTCGAGCGCCTTCTCCATCGGGATGGAACGGCCATTGGACGAAGCGTCAGCACCTTCCACATAGACCCATTTGTCTTTCAGGTCTCCGGCGGCACTGAGCCCGGCTTCGTTCAAGAGCGTGCGCAACGGAACACCGGTGTATTCCATGTTGTGGATCATGCCGTGGGTGAACTGCGCCCCGTTGAGTTGAGCGCCTGCCCACTCCATGCCGGTGTTGGCGGCGCACTCACAAAAGTAGACGTGGTTTTCTCTGGGAAAGCGTTCCAGATCCGAATAGGTGAAGATCAGTGGCTTGTCGACCAGACCATTGATCATCAACCTGTAGTCTTCCTTTCGCAGTTCAATGGCCCCGGAATGGTGCCGCTCAAAGGCGCAGCCCTGTGGGGTAATGGTGCCATCAAGTGCATGGATCGGCGTGAAGTTGATTGACGAAATCGGCGAGGCAGTCAGCCATTCGACATTCCTGCGAACCACATCTTTTTCAAAACTGATCGGAAGACCATAAGGCGTTTCATCGACGCCAACTCCAGTGATCGATGCCCAGTCCTGAACGTCGGTAATCAACGGATCTGCACTATTGGCACTTGCAGCGCCAGCTACAGACGCCCCCGCAATCGCGACACTTCCTTTCAGGAAATTTCTGCGGGATGTTTCTTTTTTGATGCCCATAAAAGGCCTCCCTGCCTCAACTATGCGCCAATGACTTCCACACTGTTATTCGGTTTCGCAGTAACCGTACCGAGTTTGCGAATGTGATTTTCGACCACGTCCCAGATCTGCGGTCCTTCAGTGCCTTCGTTCACACTTGCCCATCCGGCGACCACATAAGATCGAGCGGGATCAATTGCTTCGCCTGAATTCAACAGGGTCAGGTTCGAAATACGGCTGCCCTGCGGTTGACCGATATCGATCCGGTAACCAAGCCCGCCAGTGCGCACCATGTCACCGCCCTGCTGGTAATAGGGGTCGGGGTTGAAGATGTTGTCGGCCACGTCTTCCAGAACCACCTTCAGAAACTCGCCGGTCATTTCGGTGCGGTAGGCCTGTCCATAGGACATGGACGTCACATTGAAGATGTCTTCGCGGGTGATGTCCTGACCGGGGATCAGCGAGGGGCCCCAGCGCACACCTGGACTAAGTGCGATTTCAGCATCGCGTTCGGAAAGCAACGCGTCGCAGATGAGGTCATCCCAGGTGCCATTGAAGTTGCCGCGCCGATAGAGAAGACTGTCGGTCTTCCCGATAACTTCGGACATCTCGGCCAGATACGGAGCTCTTTGCTCGTCAATCAGCGCAGAAACTTCAGCATCAGGTTCAATCACATCGGAAAAGATCGGAATGAGTTTGTGGCGATATCCAAGCATCTGTCCGTTGCGGATATCGAGATCGACACGGCTCACAAATTTGCCGTTGGATCCCGAGGGTACGATGATGGTCTTTCCCGACAGAACAGGTTCCGGCAATGCGTCATGCGTGTGCCCGGACAAAATGACGTCGATGCCATCGACGACCGTCGCCATCTTCTTGTCGACATCGAAACCGTTGTGGCTGAGGACAACGACACATTCCGCGCCTTCGGCTCGGACTTCGTCGACCATTGCCTGCATGTTCTCGTCCCGGATGCCGAATGCGTATTCGGGGAACATCCATCCCGGATTTGCGATCGGCATGTATGGGAAGGCCTGACCAATAACGGCAACCTTGGTGCCGCCACGTTCGAACATCTTGTAAGGAGGGAACAACTCCGTCGGTTCGTCCCATTCGACATCGAAGATGTTCTGGCCAAGCGCTGCAAACGGCAGGCTTTCCACGATTTCGTTGACACGTTCACTGCCGAGCGTGAACTCCCAATGGAATGTCATCGCGTCCGGGTTCAGAGCGTTCATGACATTGACCATGTCCTGACCTGCTGTTTTGAAACAGGTGTATGAGCCGTGCCACGTGTCGCCACCATCAAGGAGAATGGCATCCGGGCGCTCGGCCCGAATAGCCTTGATGACGGTCGCAACCCGATCAAGCCCTCCAACTCGGCCATAGGCATTTGCAAGCGATGCGAAATCTCCGGAACTCAAGGCATAATGGCTCGGGCTGCCGTCCTGGATCCCATAGAGTTTGCGAAATTGCGCGCCGGTGACGTGGGGAACAGCCCCCTTGTTGCTGCCTACGCCGATATTTTCCGAAGGCTCCCGAAAATAGATCGGCTTGAGCTGGGCATGGATATCCGTGACGTGAATGAGCGAGACGTTTCCAAAGGTATCGAATTCAAGAAGCTGGTCTTGCGTCAGCGTTTGTTGCGCCGCCAATCGAGCCCAATTGCCGAAACCGGACGCTCCGACAATTGCCGAAGCCGCCATTCCGACCTGAAGAAAGTCGCGACGCGAAATCATGTTTCCATTGGCTCCATAAAACATATGCGCATAAGTGAATATTTACAGTGTAACAAAGGGCCCCACCTGTTTGCTGGGGCCCTCAATTGGCTTTAGTTGCGGACGGACGGACCTTCAACACTCAGGCCGTTTCCGCGCGTGGCAACATAGAGTTCAAGAGCCACAAACTCCGGTGAGCCGGGTTTGTAGGTCTCCGCACGCGTATCGCGCACGCATCCCTTGAACCGTGCATGCACGGAATTCAGCTTCGTGTTTTTCAAACGATAGGTCGGGAACCCGTTGATCTGCCCCTGGCTCAGGTGATCAGCCCTGATCATCATTCCATAACTGTCTTCATGACAGTTGGCACAGGACAGCTCCAATTGGCCGGTACGCGTATAATAGAGTTCCTTGCCCTGTTCCCACGTGGCTTTGGCAGGTCCGTCGATCGCCACATCGACAGGCATTCCGCGCGAAACAGAAGATATCAGCGCGACCATATCGGTCATGTCGCCACCGGTATATTTCCATTTCTCAGCGCCCATGCGCGTTTCGCGGCAATTGTTGACCTCCATTTCAAGAGTGGTCACCTTGCCCTTGTCTTCGTTCCACTTCGGATAAACGGCACGCACACCCGCCATGTCCTCCGGAGCACCGTGACAGCTCTCACACGACTTGCCTTCAGTTCCGTCAACGGTTTCCCAATTGACCATGGCGTTTTCGACGCCGATCATGCCGGGATTGTCGAAATCGTCCATCTGAAAGGCCTGGGTTTCGTCCGAACGAAAGCGCCAGCCGGAATAGATCGTTGAAAGATTTTCAGCGTGTGCTGGTGCTTCAACCTCCGTGACGATGGAAATCTCACCATTGATTGTCAGGCTGTCGTCATCAGGGTCCGATACCGCCGTCCCCGGCATCATGACCAGTGCGGCCACCGAGCAAATTGCTATTGTCTTTTTGTGCACGCCTTCCTCCCTCTCCAAGACGTATGGTGGATCGGAAGATCAGTTGACAGTGATCTTCTTTGACGTGTCGTAGACAGATCCGTCGTCGTCATACCAAGTGAACTTGAATTCACCCGATTCCGGCACGACCGCCTCGAACTGGAAATACGGGTTCGTGGAAATGGCCGGCTCAAGCGTCACATCGATCACGTTCTGACCGTTAAAGTCTGCCGTGAAGCGATTGATGATCGAGCGCGGAATGATGTTGCCGTCATCGTCTTTACGCTGACCACTTTCCATCTTGTGGCTGATCAGCGTTTTGATCGTGATCGTCTCGCCGGCGGCGGCTTTTTTCGGGACCTTTACCCGGGGTTTCACACCAGATGCCATGATAAATCTCCTAATACCCTGGGGATCAGCCGCCGCAGCCGCCGATGGTCACTTTCACGTTTGCTTTCGCCGTCTGGAAGGATCCGTCTTCCATCTTCGCGATCGCGACGACATCCTGTGTCGTTGCAAGGCGGATACGGGTTGAAGCGCTTCGCGAGGCACTCAAGGGACCGAATTTGAAGGTCGCAACGTTTGGTACCGGGTTGCCATCGGCAAATAGCGTGACTTCCACAGCGCCCGGCGCATCGAATGCGATCGGCACCGTGTTTCCGTTTTCAGCGATTTCCGGGGCCGTCAGCGTGATCGCCCCTTCCCCAAGCTCCGCACCGCCAGTCAGCGCCGCGATCTCGTCATCGGTCGTGCTGGCAAATACGGGCAGGCTTGTCAGACTCGCCAGCGCGAAAGTGCTGGAGCCGAGCGCCAGAATTTTTCGCCGTGTCAGTTCCATGTTGGTCTCCATTTCAGGAAAGTCATTGTTCCTTGAGCGTTACAAGAAAGGCGACGACATCTTCGACTTGTTGTGCCGTCAGCAATGGCTGCACTTCGCCGCCTCCATGGGCTTCGCCTGTGTAAGCGTCTCCCAGGCGAATGAACCCTTCGGTTCTGTAAAATGAGGGCATCAGGCTGCCGTCGAACATCACTTTGGCATTGGCGACAATGCCCCGCAGTTCCGGGACGGTCCATCGATCCGCGACACCATCGAGCGGAGGTCCGATTTCGCCGTGAAATGCAAGATGGCTAAGCGCCGAAACCTGATGACAGGCAATGCAGTTTCCCGCACCCTTGTTCATGATTTCTGCCCCCACTGCGGGGTCTCCGGCCACTCCGGAAAGCGATGTTTCAACGGCTCCATCAACGAAGACAACGTCAGTTGGTTTAACCGCTTCGGCAAATGCCGTGGATGCGGTAAGCATAGCTGTGAAGCCGATAATTAGGTGTTTCATGCGCCCTCCCTCAGACGATTCTCATCGACCGTTTGTGCGACACTACATCACATATTCCTTTTTACGCAATAACAAATTCAATTAAATGAATTTATCTATCTGTTCGCAGGTGCAGCAATTTTCAGAATAAAATGTCGCCACGGAAACTGGTCGCTATTTGCCCTGATTTTCGAATTTTCGCGCATGATATTTCTGGAAAGGTTCATCGCTGTTGTAGCCTTCCTCAACCACCCAGCTCAGCATGTTCAGTGTCGTCCAGCGCCCGAATGCACCCGGCATATTTGCGACCGCCGCCTGAGTTGCCATGTCCCCCTCAGAAACCTCTTTGGGAAAGAAATAGATATTCGGGGTAAACAACGCACCCCAACGCTTGACCATGTCTTTTTCCGGCAATGTCGTGCCATCGAAATCGGTGACCTCGACATCGCCGAACATATTGATCTGCACAACAAAAAAATTGTCTTCGATGTATTGCTCTATCTCCGGCACCACGAAGACTTCCTCATGCATCTTTTGGCAATAGATGCAGCCGCGCTGCTCCACAATGACCATGAGTCGCTTGCCCTCGGCATTGGCTTCTTCAAGGTCTTCAGAAAGATCCTTGAATGTGTCGCGCATCCAGTCTGCCTTGTGGAGCCCGTCGTCTCCAATCTCGGCGGCAAACACCTGGCAGGACAGGAGGATTGCGCTTATCGCAGCAAACAAACGTGTCATCGTGATTTCTCCTCGATTAGCCAATGGCACTGAACCAGGGAACGTATTCCAGCATCCACTGAGCGATAACGTTGATGGAGTTTGTGGCGATCAGAACGCCGAAAAGGACCAGGAGAGCGCCCATGAGTTTTTCGATGAGGCCCAGATATTTGCGAAACCCTGCCATCCAGGACATGAACGGTCCGATGAAGAGCGCAGCAACAATGAAGGGAAGCGTCATTCCGACGCCATAGACGAACAGGAGAGACGCCCCCTGCCCGGCGGTCTCCTGACCCGCTGCTGTGAACAAGATGGCGGCAAGGACCGGACCGACACACGGCGTCCAGCCAAACGCGAAAGCCAGCCCAACGACAAAGGCGCCGACCAGACCGACATTCGCTGAATTGCCGGTCTCCACCCGCAGTTGCCGATAGAGAATACCGATGCGGATAACCCCAAGAAAATGCAGCCCCATGGCGATGATGATCGCGGCGGCCACCCATCTCAGCACATCGAAGTAATCGCGCACGAGCTGACCGAAAGTTGTGGCTGTGGCACCCAGCCCCATGAAAACGGTGATCACGCCCAGCGCAAAACAGCAGGCCGCAAGAAAGGCACGGAGTTTCACCGCGCCCGTGACCGCCTCCCCGCCGTCCACCTGATTCATTCCAACCCCGGCCAGGTAGCTGAGATAGAATGGTACAATCGGTAGGATGCATGGCGACAGGAATGACAGGAAACCTGCTGCCAGAGCACCAAAAAAGCTAATCTCGAACATGGAATGAGCTGCTTCTCAGCTTGATATATTCATAAATTAGATTATGATTAAGTGTGCGGGTTCGTCAATCGGGGACACATATTGACTTTCATAAAGGCGCTCTTCGTTCTGCTGCTTGCGTTTGCGCCAGCTTCCGCAGCGGCGGAAACATACTTGCTCATGGCTGAGGAAGACGCCTGCTATTGGTGCGCCAAGTGGGATGAAGAGATCGCACATATCTACCCCAAGACGGCAGAAGGCAAGACAGCTCCGCTCAAACGCTATGATTTGTATAGCGAAAAACCCGAAGTCACCTTTGACAAGAAGGTCCGCTTCACACCAACCTTCATTCTCGTGCAAAATGGCGTCGAGGTCGGTCGAATCGAAGGATACCCCGGTGAGGATTTTTTCTGGAGCCTGCTCGGCATGATGTTCAGCAGGGCAAATATTCCACTGGAACAGACAGGTTGAGCAAATTATGACTGCTGACGTGCCAGGCACACCCGAAAACTCAACCAAAAGCGCTTCTCGCTTGCCGGTATTCGACGCCGATATGTGCGCCGAAGACATGGACAGGATGATGAAGAACGCCCAGCGTGCATCCAATTTCCTGAAGGCCATCAGCCACGAAGGCAGGCTGATGATCCTGTGCCACCTGGCATCGGGAGAAAAATCGGTCGCCGAACTGGAAAACCTGCTTTCTGCACGACAGGCCGCCGTTTCGCAGCAACTGACGCGCCTGCGTCTGGAGGGTCTGGTGACACCTCGCCGCGAAGGCAAGGCGATCTACTACAGCTTGACAGACAATCGCCCGAAGCAAATCATGGAAGTCGTTTATGACCTGTTCTGCCGAGAGGAATAACCGTACGCGTTAGCAGCGCCCGGTTATGGGAGGAGCCGGACTTGCTTGAGGTTCTCGGAGAAGCCAACTTGGTTGCGCTCATTGGTCTCCTGGGTGGAATTGCCCTGGGCCTGGCTGCGCGCATCGGAAGGTTTTGCACACTCGGCGCCATTGAGGATTTCCTCTATGGGTCGGATGACGGCCGCCTGCGCATGTGGGCGTTTGCGATCGGTATCGCAATCATCGGCTCGCATATCGCAATGTCTACCGGTTACCTTGAAGGCGCGAGCACAGCCTATCTGGACAGGGTTTGGAACCCGCTTGGATCCATCATTGGAGGCTTGTTGTTCGGCTATGGAATGGCGCTCAGCGGCAACTGTGGCTATGGAGCACTCGCGCGCCTTGGCGGCGGCGATCTGAGAGCCTTTGTCATTGTCCTTGTTATGGGCTTGTCCGCCTATTTCGTGATGTCCGGCCCTTTGGCTCACTTCCGCGTCTGGCTTTTCCCGGTCGAAACGGGCGCTCAAACGCCGCAAGGGGTCAGCCAGTTTTTTGAAGCCAGTTTCGGTGTCGCACCTGTCGTCACCGGGGTCATTGTTGGCGGTCTGATCATCGCATTCACGCTCAGCAGCTCCGCTTTCCGAAAATCTCCGCACCTGATCTTCTGGGGCGCTGTTGTTGGCCTTGCCATCGTCTCCGGATGGGTCGGGACCTATTGGGTCGCCATGACGGGTTTTGAGGCGGAACCTATCGAGACACACACATTCGCAGCCCCCATTGGTGACACCATTTATTACGGCATGACCGCATCCGGGAACACACTGTCCTTTAGCGTCGGATCGGTTGTCGGCGTCATTATCGGTGCGTTTCTGGGCTCTTTTTCCAAAGGACACTTCCGGTGGGAGGCCTGCGAGGACCCGCGCGAACTGCGCCGGCAGATCACCGGGGCTGCGATCATGGGACCGGGTGCGATCCTGGCGATCGGCTGCAGTGTCGGGCAGGGAATTTCCGCGTTTTCCGTTCTGGCTTTCAGTGCTCCGGTAACGTTCCTTGCAATATTTGCAGGCGCGGCGTTCGGCCTCAAGCAACTCATCACCGGCTTTGCTCCGGCTGAATAGTCCAATCCATCCCGCTTGAATGCCTGTTAATCGCAATCGCGTTCCTTGCAATATTCATATTCATAATATCGAATTTTTCTATACTTCCTTGAGTTCGGTCAATGCGCACCCGGGTTCGAGTCTCAAAACTGAAGGGACATTCAACAACTGAAAGCACCCGACCCGCAGCAGAGGACTGATCATGGACCTGACCCATATCCTTGACAGACTTTCAGAACCGACGGTGCTTTTGCTTGGCGGACTTCTGGTTGGTGTGCTGTTCGGTGCGCTCGCACAGCAAAGCCGCTTCTGTTTGCGCGCCGCTGCGTTGGAGTTTTCACGGCGCCGGCCCGCAGACCGTCTGCCAATCTGGCTCCTGGCTTTTTCAAGCGCCTTGATTGCCACACAGCTTCTGGCACGTTTCGGTGAAATCGATACCGGAGAAACCCGCCAGCTCGCCTCTCCCCAAAGCCTCTCCGGTGCCTTGATTGGGGGGCTGATGTTCGGCGCCGGCATGGTCATGGCCCGCGGATGCGCAAGTCGTCTTCTGGTGCTTTCTGCGACTGGAAACCTGCGTGCCCTGCTGTCCGGGCTGGTATTTGCCGTTGTCGCCCAGGCAAGCCTTTACGGCAGCCTCAAACCAATGCGGGACTGGCTGTCCAATCTTTGGACAACGGTAGACACCGGTGGCAACAATCTGAGCTATTTTCTGGGCATGACGGACAGCGCCATATTCCTCTTCGGCAGTCTCTGGTTCCTAGCCGGTCTCGCATTCGCCTGGCGCAACCGCAGCTCCATTTGGCAAACGGCAGCGGCCATAGGGGCCGGCCTCACGGTTCCGCTGGCGCTGTGGTTCACCACCTCCATGACACGACAGGCGTTTGATCCGGTCCCGGTTGACGGCGTAACGTTTACCGGCCCCTCTGCCGACATGCTGATGCGCTTCCTGTCCTCCCCGTTCGAAGGAATAGACTTCAACACCGGCCTTGTACCCGGCGTGTTCCTCGGCTCGTTTCTGGCGGCGTTTTTGACAAGACAACTCCTCTTGCAGGGTTTTGAAAGCGGCCCCTCCATGGCCCGGTATCTAACCGGTGCAGCACTGATGGGGTTTGGCGGCATGCTGGCAGGAGGTTGCGCCGTTGGAGCCGGCATCACAGGGGCGTCCATCTTCGCAGTCACGGCGTGGCTGACATTGATCGGAATTTGGATGTCCGCCGTGGTCACCGACCATGTGTTCAGTCAGCTGTCCGTTTTCTCAAGAATGGGACCGGCCCACGCAAGTTTCGACTGACAGGCGCACGGCGCACAAGGCCTGCCAGGGCACTTGCTAAAGGTGTATGCGCCCCGTGACGATTGCAGTCGCGAGCGCTTGCTCGCGCGTACGCGCTCCGAGCTTTGCCCGTGCGTTGCGCAAATGCAGATCGACCGTGACCGCCTGGATTGACATATGCTCGGCAATCCGGGCAGTTCTGAAGCCCTTGGCCAGCAAAAGAAGACATTCACGCTCCCGGTTGCTCAGGCTGGCTTGCGACAGGTTCTCCAGGCGTCCGATCTTGTGGTGCGCGATCGCCGCACAGATGTGAAGCAGTGTGCCAAACTGTTCGTTGACCGCCTCAATGTCTGGCCGTGACAAGTCGCTGACAAGGTTCCACCCTTTGACAACCGGGTCGT
This sequence comes from Roseibium porphyridii, assembly GCF_026191725.2. NCBI lineage: Bacteria > Pseudomonadati > Pseudomonadota > Alphaproteobacteria > Hyphomicrobiales > Stappiaceae > Roseibium > Roseibium porphyridii. Next base: position 2,235,130 of record NZ_CP120863.1, on the reverse strand, counting down.
CCTCTCGCGACATTCTGAGCGCAATCCCGGACGTCAGCCCATGTTCCTCGGCCCGGCGAATGACAGCAATGTCTTCCTCGGTCAGATACGCATGATCCGGCAAAAAGTGTATTCCGGTCATGAACTGGCTGGGCAGATTGGGCGCGTAAATGAAGAGCGGGTCGCGCTCGTAGTCTTTTTGCTTGAAGTAAGCAGCCTTCCATTCGGTCAACTGATCGGAAAACCAGATATCATTGGCAGTCGGCACGACATCTCGTCTGCGCTGTCCGTAGACCGCTCCCTTGAAACCGAAACTTTCAAAAAAACCGATCGTTTTTTCCCAAGCTGCCTGTGGGCTATCGGCCGACAAGACTTGGTCGGCAAACTGCTCCAGTTTCTTCATTTCTTGTCGATCTTCTCCCGGACTAAATGACTGTTTTAGGCGCTCAGCTAATGAAATCCATAGCTTGAGCGTTTTTTACGCCGCGTTAGTGTCGATGCAGAGAGAAGGATTTTCTGTGATCACACAAGTCAAGAACCGCTCAAAAGTCGAGCTTCATTTAAACACAAAAGTGTTTTCCCCAATTCGCAAAGCCCTCCAGCCCGGCATATTATCCGGTATTTTCGGGGCTTTTGCCTTTGTGCTTCTGCCAGCGTCATCTGCTGAAGCAGCTGAATGCGAAATCATTTCCGACGTCAGTCTTTACTATGAACGCCTGGAACAGGCGATCATGCTGATGGAATACAAAGACATCGTGGTGCGTGCGACTGACGGCAAAATTCGGTGCGAAGAAGACGCCGGCAACGCGCGGCAAGTGTGTTCTGTCGAAGGCTCCGGCGAAATGCTGATCGATTCTGAACGAGGCACTTTCGTTGTGCGCCTGCCCGCAGACACCGTGAGCGAAGTTCAGATCTATCAGACAGGTGATCTTTCCTGTGGCCCGAAATCGAACTGACGTCTTGCAAGCATCCATTTCATTCAAGGAAACACGACCATGAAGATGCTGTGCCTTGCAGCACTGACCCTGTCACTGTCCGCCGCGGTTTCAGTAGCCAGCGAAACAGACACCAAACTAACCTGCGAAAAGCTGGTCGCGCTCTATATCGAATTGGGAAAAAGCTCAGGTCAGGCCGTCAGCAAGGAAGCAGCGCGCGCAGCCGTGATGTCCGAAAACCCAAGCGACGCAGACTGCGCCGCAATGCTGGCTCTCTTTTCCAAACAGAAATGACGGGAACATGAAGGTTCGATCGTATCTGCAGTACGGCAAAGACGGAAAATACGATCAAGTCCGCCTGTACCCTTGAGCAGTTTGGTGGCTCCTCAGTTGTCATCCACAATAACGAAACGCTCGACGCGCCCGTCAGGATGAACGGCACGAAATTCGTTCTCTGGAACTGACGGGTCCGCGCGGAGGCAGAGCGACGGCATCTTGCCTTCGAGCCGATCAACCTCGCGCTGCCACTGGTCTCGCATGGAGCGGGCGAAAGCCAGTTCACTCTGTGTTTGATCGTGCCAACCCTTAAGAAGGGTGTGCTTGTCGAACACGGTGTCCGCTCCTTAGAATTCTCAATTAGTTTTGTAACTCGGCGACTGGCTGTTCATTTTAAGAGATGTTTAGTCGCATACTTTTGCCAATGAACCAGCCAGCGTGAACGATCAAGGGGGACAACAACAAAAACACCGGAGCCGCAAAAATATATGAAAGACCCAGCATGTTCGGACCGCTTTTTCCCGGAATGAGAGAAAAACTCAGAAACAGAATTGCTAGGAGAGAAATAGGAACGCTAAACATCGCGACCACTTTTGAACCCGAACCAGATTTTTGACGACGAGCAAATATTCCATTTACAAAACCAATAGCAAAAAACAAATATGGGCCGAACAGAAGAAGATACACTAAACTTTCCATCGTATACTCGGCTCCTTTGATTTCACCAAAATTTCAAAGTCTATGACGCCCAAATTGTAAGAAGCCAATAAACAGAGAAAATGCAGCCAGCCAGCACCAATATGGCGGCAACGAACGCTGCAAACGAAGCCAGTTCCTTCATCGGGCTTTTCAAAGAGCCAACACGAAGCAACTTGGTCAATCCCGAAACAATCAAAAGAAATAAAACGAGGAAAATGGCTGGGAGAATAATTTCCATGCTCTCAGATTACCGCTCGCTAATACTGAATGATTTTTTTGTAAATTACTGGCTGTCCATTTCGGACAAGCGCAACACCTTCATGTCCCGTAAGCGGACCGCGCACCTGACTACAACACAGCCACACTTGGTCACCATCCTTCATTTCACTGTAAACCGGCGATAGTTTTTCTTTCAACATATCGAGATCGCGAACATCACTCGAAATATGCTCCGACAAGGGACCAAAAATCTTCAGAAGCCAATCTGCAATTTCTTGCAAAGTGACTTCTTTGGTTAGCACGATATCTTTGGGGTTTCGGCGGACTTGTCTCGACGAGGACCTCGTTATCACTACGTCGGCTCCTTATGAGTCACGTTTGTTTCTGGTCTGTACGCCGTGCAATTAGCTAACACCCACTACAGCAGCCTTCACTGCGTAAACGCCGACCAAAAATAGGACCCAAGCAGACAATCCCGACACGATTGCAAGGATCTGAAAAACTATCGCTGCACGCCACCAAGACACAGAAGAGATAGTTTCTTTTACGTAAGGGTGCTCGTATTGAAGGCTCTTCATTGCTGAGCTTGTCGCAACACAATAATTTGCGAAGTAAGCCATTCCAATACCAAGCGCACTCATTGCGACGCCCCAAGCAAACCACATTAGCGGAGAAGAAAACTTTTCTAGAGCAACGCTCATTACCTTGTCGTCTACTGATACTAGTCTACCCATGAAGGCTAGCATTGTTACGGCAGCAGCACCGTTAATGAGCACCCAGCTTTTAAGGCATGAACACCTGAGTCTGTCGCCGCCTTTGCCGTCGCTAAACGATATTCTTTTTCGTCGTCGAAAAACTTTTCAGCAACCGAGCGCTTTTGTTCATGATCCCAGCGTCTCCGCGCTTCTTCATCGTCCATAATGTTCGGCTCCTAATTAGACACAGCCAACCCCGCCGAACTTGATTGTGTTCAGCAAATGTCGTGTCCGGTGTGTGCGTTAAATTTTCAATTTGCAGGATCAATGTCCCGACTGTGCACCTACCACCTCAAAGCAACCATACGGTGAATCACTTTACGCGCACAGCGACTGAATTTGCCATTCAAAACTTAGCCATGCACATGGGGGAATATAATGCGGTTTGTAAAAGACAGCACCGCCTTACTTTTGATTAGTCTACTGACTGCGTGCCAAACGGTCGTTTCTTCGAATCCCAAAAATGTTTTGATCCAATACGATCCGAATTTTCCTAGAAAAATGGCTGAGTTGGGACAGGCAGAGTGCCAAAAGTACGGTAAAGACGCTGTGCTTATAGACACTATCCGTGGAACACGGTCTGTCTTTTCCAACCGCTTCTTTCAGATGTGAATAACCAAAAAGCAGTACTTCAGGATGAAGCTGACAATGACCTCAGCTTCATCTATTGGCCTCGTATCCGCTCCTTATGAGTCACGATCTTTTTTGCGCTCTCGGTCCATTTGCGCGCCTAGAGATCCTGCGCCTCCTCCTCTTCAAACAAGAACCAATTGACGCCGTTCCAGAACCGCGTATCGGTTGCCTTCACAAAAGGGATGTCGCTGCCGACATGATAGGCACTGTTGACCACCTTGTTTCCAAGCAACTGGTTCCATTGCAGCGATGGCAGACCGCAGTAAACGTTGCCGTCCCAGGGAACTTTATCTTGCTGAAGAACGGAACAGAGCGTCAGCGCATTGGCTGCATTGAAAGCTCCGGCCGAAAAGTCCAGACCGGCTGCAGCACTCGTGTGTTTTGCCGCCATGACTTGATAGATTTCGATATCGGTCGCACGGCCGAGTGCCAAAGCACCGGTCTCATAAACGATCTCGCGTTCGTCGATCGACATGCGATCCAGATCCCACTCTTCGACTTCGTCGAAGGCGGTCCAGGTGTACATGTCGACTTCGAACTTTTTCCGGGCGGAACCGGAAGGCGTGTTCTGCTGGTTGCGATCCTTCTTTTCGGCTTTCATTTTGCCGGCAAGATAGAAGATCGCCTTGCTGGAGCCCTTAAACCTGACGGCAGGTGAAACAGTCGGCCGGAGACGGTTGCCCCGCTCCTGGTAGATATGCATGGCCCGGCTTGGATATTGGGTCCGGAATCATTCAGGTGCCTGCGCACTCATCGCGATTACCTCGATGTTGATTGAACTGAAAAACACCGGGGCTGGAGAGGCCACTTACGCGCGTAGGTCCGATCATCGGAGAAGGCCACGCCGCTTGCAGGTCCGCCCTTGGCAAAGAAGAGCCTAAGCGCGGGCGGCTAAAGTCAACCTACAAAACTACCGTCGCAATTGAACTAATTTGGAAAAAATCAAATGACTGCAATGAACTATTTTTCGCTAATGCAGTGTTCTTGAGGCGTGTGAGTAATAGAAGTCATACTCAATGGAGCAGTAATATAACCACTGTATTGATAGGGTCTATAATGTAGGTAATTTTTGGTTATCTTCTTTATAGATACTGCTACTTCCTCATACTTATAACCACCATTTTCATCATGCTCCACAATGCGCCAAATGTTGTTTAGAGTAGTCGGCACAAAATATGGATCAATACAACCGTCTCCTCCGGTACCGTCAATGTCCGGAAAGTCGCAGTTGTTTCCAAAAACTATCGTATCTCCTACCTGCCATTTCCGTTTAATAATCCGACCTGAGCATTCAATATCAAATGAATACCCACGAGAATCGACGCTTACTGCTCTACCTGCGAACGCACCTTCGTCGTCGATTTTGATGAAGTCAGCCAACGACGTCACACTACTAAAGACAACGAATATAATCACAATTAGGAAACGCACAGCAAAACCCCATTTACCGAAGCCTCTCAATGGGACTATTATGACTATAGTAGTCGCCTGATGACAACCCTACATGGTACAAGGGTATTTTGGGTCTCTTTGCTTTGATGCTTGGAGCAACAAATAACACCAATTTACTTTGATGTTGCCGCAATATTAGTATTTTCCTGCCTCTGTCTTTCAGACTTTGGAAAAACTTCGACTTATCAGCATCAGCGGAATGAAAAACCAGTATTTCTTGCAAGCTCGTTGATTCCAAATACATATCTGACGACGCATCTTTCACAGCACGATCAATGGCCTCGATCCATCCAACAAAAAAGACAATCAACATAGCAGGAACCACTAAATAATCGCGATTAATACTTAGGCGACGTATCTTCAGTATAAAATTTATTCTAAGTAAAAGAATAAGAATAACAGCAATCATATAAATAAGAAAGAAAGATAATTCTTTACCAAGTAAGGAAATTCCTCGATAGGCAATGTGATTTGCATCAAAGCTAATATCAACAACTCGAACACCAAACTCTTGGTAGTAGTAAACAAGATAGACGAACCCGAAAAATACCACAAAAAACATAAAGAAAAGAATTTGGTCGACGAGCTTTTGAACTGAGATCATTACTGCCTCCCGTGATCAGTTAAAGCGCTCAATTGCAACTCAGTAAAATTGCACTGAATATATAAAACCATTAAATGTTCGAATGCACATGTGCGGTTGAACTTTGCTGTCATAACTATAAAAATGTAATTTCTGGTAGAGATCCAGTCAAATAGCAGTTTTTGAAGCAATCGAAAGCGTACTACTTCTTCCGATTGCAGGCTTCATCGTACCGTTTGCGCAACTCCGGATCATAGCGTTTGTCAGGATCGGGATGACTGCGATTGCGCGGATCGATGCGAGGATCCGCATGCAGTTTTTTGACATCGTCATCTGTCAGTTGCCCCTGACTGCCGCCCTCGCCGCTGACACGGATCCCGTTTTCGTTCAGCCGACCGGAAAGGCCTTGGAGCAGAAAATACCCGGCCGCCGTATCTGTCAAGGAAACCAGCAGTGCCTGGACATCAGCTTTCATGCTTTCCGGCACGCCTTTAAGCTAATTGCCGAGTCCAGTTGCAAACGCCTCCGTGTTGGTGAGCGCTTCCGTTGCGGCTTTCTGATCCATGCCACTTGCCGTCATAAAGGACTTGACCTCAGAAGCTGGATCAAGCGGCTGCGTCAACATGCCAGCATCGGCCATCGGCCCATAAACACCACCAATAAACTTTTTGCAGCTGTTCTGAACTAAGGACCGTTCTCTATAAGAAGTTATTCGATCGGGACCGAGATCGGTTCCGTTGTTAAGTTGCGCTTTCTCAAATTGCATAAAAACGCGGCAGTTTCATCTCTTCGGCATCCTGCTACAGACAACACGGAGCTTTTCCTCGCTGACGAAACGCTCACCAGAACCGCGAGACCCTATGGAATAGACGTAAAAGCCGTGGGCGTCCGAAACCGTATCATCTGGAATGAGGATGATCGGGGAGCGATTGTCCGAATGGTTGGTCTCGACAAAGAACTGAGCATCTTCGATTGACGAAAAGATCGCCGCCAATCGTTCATCACCATGCATTCCCTCTAAAACGAAACTGTTCTCTTCGAACTCGACTTTATGGAGGACAAAATCCATTGGGGGGCCGAAGACCGTCAAACACACATTGTCGCCATTACAAACGGCGCGAGGGCTGCAATTCCAGGGCGGCGGCCCCGGATCCATTATCGCCATTGCAGCCGATGAAAAAAACAAGGAAGAAAGTAACAATGCCAATCTCATGGCGAAAACATCCGATCTTTTGACGTGCAATATTTTTGGGCGTTATCTGCGTCTAGGCTCCTCATTAGCAAAGTGAAATTTCAATTTACACGAAACAAAGGATCCCAAATCAACTCGCGATCAATCTTTGGCGGTATTGGCAAATCACTTTAGATGCGCTTTACACTGAGCGCCTTGCTTTTGGAGCTAAAAATCAGACAGAATATGAGGAATCGTGCGAATTCACACGCATCCACATATTCCCGCCTTGTTCACGGCGCACAAATTGCGCATTCTCGTGAAAAGCACTTCTATTTCAAAAAGAAAGACTTGGTGGGTGAGTGGGGGCTCGAACCCCAGACCCGCTGATTAAGAGTCAGCTGCTCTACCAACTGAGCTACACACCCATCGTCGCGTTCACCGCACATATGCGGTTCGCAAGGAGATGCGCTGTATATAGGGCGTGCTGCATCAAAGCAATGGAATTTGGGACACTTTTTTGAAGAACGGACGACAGAGATACGACAGGATCAAGCTCCGGGGTGCTTTGAGCAAAGATTGCAATCTGATCGGATGCTTGCCGTAACATTCAAAAACATCTGCGATCTTTAGCGCAATAATCGAAATTGGGGCTTGACCCGCCAAATCCGCCTCACTAGGGTGCAGCGCATCAAGACCGGGCGGACAGCCTGGCTTGTGTCATGGATCCAGAGGCTGAAAGAGGCCGATTGATCAAGGCGGTACGAAAATGTGCCACACTGTCCAAAACCGGGCCTCAAACGCCCGCAAGCATCAAAGGACCGGGACGACATGATGATGTCGCTCATTCTAGTAGTGGTAGGAAAGCGCGCCTCCGCGGCGGGATAATCCCGGACGGACAGGATGGCGCGCGACCAAGGCTCCCCAAGGGGCCTTTTTTTGTACCCCCCTCCTGACAGCGCTTCCAAAAAGACCCAACCGGACCTTTGACGCTGCATGCGGATGAGGAAACAACAAGAACTGACGAGCCAAAACCTGACTGTTTCAGGTGCTTGAATTGAGGACGAGAACGAATGACACGGGAAATGACCGGCGCCGAAATGGTCATACAGGCGCTGAAAGACCAGGGAGTTGACACGATCTTCGGCTACCCGGGCGGTGCAGTGCTTCCCATCTATGACGAGATCGTTCAGCAGGAAGGCCTTGAGCACATTCTTGTGCGCCACGAGCAGGGCGCCGGCCACGCGGCCGAAGGATATGCCCGCTCCACCGGCAAACCAGGTGTTGCGCTGGTCACGTCCGGCCCTGGCGCGACCAACATGGTCACCGCACTGACCGATGCCATGCTCGACAGTATTCCGCTCGTCTGCATTTCCGGGCAGGTCCCAACCCACCTGATTGGCAACGACGCCTTTCAGGAATGCGACACGGTTGGCATCACCCGTCCCTGCACCAAGCACAATTGGCTGGTGCGCAACGTCGACGACCTGCCGCGCATCCTGCACGAGGCCTTTTATGTCGCAACTTCCGGCCGTCCAGGTCCGGTTGTTGTCGATGTCCCAAAAGACGTTCAGTTTGCGACCGGAACCTATCAGGGTCCGACGCCAAACCCCGCGGCTGCGCACAAAAGCTACCGTCCGCAGGTTAAGGGCGACGCCGCAGGCATTCGCCATGCTGCCGAATTGATGGCAGCTGCGAAGAAACCGATCCTTTATACGGGTGGCGGGGTGATCAACTCCGGAACGCAAGCCTGCCAGCTGCTGCGTGAACTGGTTTCGCTGACCGGCTTCCCGATCACATCGACATTGATGGGTTTGGGTGCTTATCCGGCTTCCGGGGACAACTGGCTCGGCATGCTGGGCATGCACGGCACGTTTGAAGCCAACATGACGATGCATGACTGCGACCTGATGGTGTGCATCGGCGCGCGTTTCGATGACCGCATCACCGGGCGCACCGATGCGTTCTCGCCGAACTCGCGCAAGATCCATATCGATATCGACCCCTCTTCGATCAACAAAACCATCAATGTCGATCTGCCGATCATTGGCGACGTCGGTCATGTGCTTGAGGATCTGGTGCGCATCTGGCGCTCTTCGTCCTTGAAGGCGGATGAAAGCGCGATGAAAGCCTGGTGGGAGCAGATCGATGCGTGGCGGGCGCGCAATTCACTTGCCTATAAGCCCAATTCCGACGTGATCATGCCGCAGCACGCGATCCAGCGTCTTTATGAACTGACCAAGCACCGCAAGACCTTCATCTCCACCGAGGTCGGTCAGCACCAGATGTGGGCGGCGCAGTTTTACGGCTTCGAAGAGCCGAACCGCTGGCTCACGTCCGGCGGGCTTGGAACCATGGGCTACGGTCTGCCTGCGGCCATTGGCGCTCAGGTTGCCCATCGCGATGCACTTTGCGTGGACATTGCCGGAGATGCCTCGATCCTGATGAACATTCAGGAGATGTCGACTGCCGTTCAATACGGCCTGCCGGTCAAGGTCTTCATCCTGAACAACCAATATATGGGCATGGTGCGTCAGTGGCAGCAACTGCTGCACGGCAACCGCTTGTCCCATTCCTATACCGACAGCCTGCCCGACTTCGTCAAGTTGGCAGAAGCTTATGGCGGTGTCGGTTTCCGGGTGGAAAAACCGGCTGATCTGGACGGTGCCATCGAAGAAATGATCGCAATCGACAAACCGGTCCTTTTTGACTGCCGCGTCGCCAATCTCGCCAATTGTTTCCCGATGATCCCCTCGGGCAAGGCTCACAATGAAATGCTGCTGCCGGACGAAGCCAACGACGAAGCAGTTGCCAACGCAATCAGTGCTGAAGGCAAATCTCTCGTCTAAGGCGACCAGGCAAAGGAATTTTGAACATGAACGCACAAAATGTAGATGCGCCTTCCGCCTATTTCCTAGCGGAGGTCAGCAATGAGATCGAAACTCACACGCTATCGCTCCTCGTCGACAACGAACCGGGCGTGCTCGCCCGTGTGATTGGTCTCTTCTCCGGCCGGGGCTACAACATCGACAGTCTGACCGTGTCGGAAACCGAGCATGAGAAGCACCTGTCGCGGATCACCATCGTGACCACCGGCACCCCGATGATCATCGAGCAGATCCGTCATCAGCTCGATCGTCTGGTGCCTGTTCACCGGGTAACCGACCTGACGGTGCGGGCCCGACGGGCCAACCAGGACAAACCCCTGGAACGCGAGCTCGCGCTGGTCAAAGTCGTTGGTGACGGTGACAAGCGGCTTGAAGCACTGCGCCTCGGCGATGCCTTCCGGGCAACCGTGATCGACGCGACCACGGATCATTTCGTCTTCGAGATTACCGGACGCACGTCCAAGATCGAACAGTTCATCGCTATCATGAAACCGCTTGGGCTGGTTGAGGTCTCCCGCACAGGTGTTGCTGCTGTTCAGCGTGGTCCAGAAGGGCTCTGACCCCTGGCACCAATATCCAAGAGCTTTAAGAAGAAAGGCCGGCTGCCTATATGCAGCTGGCCTGTTTCTTTTTCGGACTGTTCATGCCCTTTGATCTTTCAACCTATCTTGCCCGAATAGGTCTTCCCGAGTGCCCGCGCACTCTTGAAGGCTTGCGGAAGCTTCAAGCGGCCCAGATCGCTTCCATTCCATTTGAAAACGTTCTGCCCTTTCTGGGGCAGGTACCGGATCTTGACGACGACGCGCTCTGGCAAAAACTCGTGTTGGATCGAAAAGGCGGCTATTGCTTTGAGTTGAATGCCTTGCTCGCAAGGGCCCTTTCAGCTCTTGGCCTTCCCAGTCAACGTGTGCTTGCCCGGGTTCGAATGGGCGCAGCGGAAGGCGGTGTTCGGTCACATCAGGCACATATCGTGGAAATGGATGGAGCCGACTGGCTGCTGGATACCGGCTTTGGTGGCCAGGCACCGGCAGAACCGATCAACCTCTCTACAAGCGGGGAACAGCCTGTCCGGGACCAGACTTACCGCATGCGGTTTGACACCGCTGAAAACGAAGAGGTTCTGGAGCGAAAGACCGCCGCAGGCTGGGTGCCGCTTTATGGGTTTGACCGGGTGTCACCCAAGCAGGTCGATGTGGAGGCTGCCAACTATCTTTGCGCCAAATGGCCGGAGATTTCCTTTTCGTCTTCCATCAAGTTCTACCGGTTGACCGACGACGGATGGATCAGCTTTCAAAATGGCCTTGCAGGCTATACGTCAAACGGCGTCAAGGCGTCACGCACCATCTTAACCTCAAGCGACCTCTCCCGATTTATGCGTGAAGACCTCGGTCTTGGGTACAACGATGCCGACATCGACGCGGTTGCGAAACGTCTCGCTACCCTGACTCCGCCTGCTGTCACCAGCTAACGCTGTCCTTCGCGGACGACACGCGGGCTACGCGTAGTATCCATCCCGCAGATTTATACCGTGCTCCACAAAGGCTTTCAGACAACACAGCATTTGCGTCCAACCCTCGCAATTTCCATAGGAAGCCTTGCTGCCTTTGGCAGTTTCCCCCCAGCCTTCCTCGCTGATGTTTATCAGCGTCCTGCCATCATCAAGTTCGCTGAGTTCCAGGGTAACCGTTGTTTCGCCTTGGTCCTCACCGTCTGTCTGTTCATCAGACGCCCAGTGAAGAACAATTTTCCGATCTTTGACGACTTCGCTCACCCTGACCGGGAATTGACCGGGAAATTCAGCAAAGCTCCATAGGACGGTTGCTCCGGGCTCCATGCGCCCTTCAGCGCCTCCGGTGGTGAAATAACCTGACAAACGGTCTGGATTGACGATGGCTTCAAAAACCTCAGACACCGGTTTGGATATCCGGCCGGATACGCTGAACGACAACATGGTTCTATCCTCGCTTCACATCTTCAGTTTTTGCCGGCAAAGGTCACCAGGTTTTCAAGGTGATAACTCCACCCTTGCCTGTGCGCCGCTATCAAGTCTCGTTGCTCTGCTTCCGGCGCAGCTTGCCACCCACTGTGAACAAGCCTGATATGGCTCCCCGCCTTCAAAGCTGAGATCTGGAAGCTGACTTCAGTCTCAAATGACCAGTCTTCATCCCACCATTTCAGCAACAGGAAATTCGGCGCCTTGATCTCAAGAACGCGCCCGTGGGTATGGTGCTCACCGGCTACATCTTTCCAGGGCTCATAAAACCTGCCGCCGGAAACCGGGTCCAGAACAACCCCCGCCCCCCACCAGAGGCGCGGGCTTACAAGAATGTCCCAAAGGTGCTCCGCAGGTGCCTGGCACTCTTTTGCAAGGTCGATTTGAACAACAGACATGGCAACTCGCCTTCATGTGTCTTGCAACACGATCTATCATGTTATATTTTTATAACATGTCAAGCAGCGATGATTCAGACCGAATATTCAAGGCCCTGGCCGATAGACGCAGACGACGGATGCTGGATCTTCTGAAAGGCGGCCCTCAAACGACAGGTGCACTCTGTTCCGCCTTCCCTGAGCTGGATCGCTGCACGGTCATGCAGCACATGCGTGTTCTGGAAGCTGCCGATCTCATCATCGTTCAGCGCAAGGGGCGCGAACGCTGGAATCATCTCAATGTACTGCCGATCAGAGACATCTATGCCCGCTGGATCGGCGAATATGCCGAAAGCGCTGTCGAGTTGATGGCGAAGCTCCGCACAGACCTTGAGACCCCGGCGAATTGAAGCTGGAATTTTGTCCGGAACATCCTTCTTATTGACGTTTGCCGACCTAGACGCGACGCAAACGAGCGCGTATACGACACCGGCAATTTATGCCATCGAAGACGCTGCTTCGGTCCCATGGCAACTTCAGGACAAGAGAAGGCAAAACGCCCATGATTCATGGTCTTTCCCGGCCGAAAAATCAGATCCGCTGGCTGCTGCTTGAAGGCATTTCGCCGACAGCGCGCGCGGTTCTTGAAAAGAACGGCTACACCAATGTGGAAGTCCTGCCGGGGGCCCTGGAGCAGGATGCCCTTATCGAGAAGCTGCAGGGTGTCCAGATCCTCGGTATTCGCTCTCGAACGCAAGTAACTGAAGCCGTTCTCGAGGCAGCCAAGAGCCTTGTCGCCGTCGGTTGTTTTTCGGTTGGCACCAACCAGGTTGATCTTTCTGCCACGTTGAACCGTGGCATACCGGTCTTCAACGCCCCATTTTCCAACACCCGTTCAGTCGCGGAGCTGACGATTGCCGAGATCGTCATGCTGATGCGTGGCGTTTTCCCGAAATCGACCGCAGCCCATGAAGGCCGCTGGCTGAAAAGCGCGGTCGGATCCCACGAAATTCGCGGCAAGACGCTCGGGATCGTCGGCTACGGCAATATCGGTACACAGCTTTCCAACCTTGCTGAAGCCATGGGCCTCAGGGTCATCTATTTCGACCTGGTCGACAAACTCCAGCATGGCAACGTCATACCGACCGATAGCCTGGATGCGCTGCTTGGTGAATCGGACGTGGTGTCCCTTCACGTTCCCGATACGCCCGGTACACGCAACATGTTCAAGGCCGAACAGATCGCTGCCATGAAAAAGGGTGCATTCCTGATCAACAACGCCCGTGGTCAGGTGATCGATATTGACGCTCTTGCCGATGCTCTGAAGTCAGGCCATCTGGCCGGCGCTGCGATTGACGTTTTCCCGGTTGAGCCAAAATCCAACAAGGATGAGTTCATTTCTCCGCTGCGCGGCCTGAACAATGTCATTCTGACCCCGCATGTTGGCGGTTCGACAGAAGAAGCCCAGGACCGGATTGGGGAAGAAGTCTCCAAGCGTCTGGTGGAATACTCAGATGTCGGCTCCACAATCGGTGCGGTTTCCTTCCCGCAGGTGCAGCTCTCAAGAGGCTCGGACGCGACGCGTTTCATTCAGGTGCACCACAATGCACCCGGAGCCATGAGAACTTTGAACGACCTCTTTACCCGGCACAACCTCAACATCTTCTCTCAGCACATGCAGTCCCATCAGGACATCGGTTATGTGGTTCTGGACGTCGACACGCCGGTCGAGCAGCCGGTCGAAATCCTGGAAGAAATTCGCAGCCTGCCCAACACGATCAGAGCAAGGTTGCTCAACCGCGTCTGACAAGCAAAGCAGATGAGGCCCCGCCTGCATGGGCGGGGCCGATCTCAGTCGATCGGATCGATCACGAGAAGCAGTCTTGCTCCTACGCTTTCATCGACAGCAGGAGATCGGTGCAAAAGCCCAGTTCGCTCCTCACCGGACCATGCACTGCCACGAAAAAGGGCGACTGCGCCGCGTTTCACACTTTTGATGCGTGACGGTTCGGACAGGTCTTCCTGCGGGACATAGTCCGTGCCGGGCCCCCGGTAAGTGCAAAGCAAACGCGCCGGAACATTGTCCATATGAAATTTCGGGCACATCATTTCGTCTGATACATCCAGGCGGATCCGCATCTGTCGGACGTCCAGCGTTTTGCTCAGCATCATTGCCAATGCGGCAATATCACCGGTCAAGATGTCGCGTTCAGAACTTGATGGGATTTTTGCCTGTTCGCAGGCGGCAATCGCAGCCGCTTCCGCCAAATGAACCGGCACGGTCGTCCTTAACTCCGGCAGGCTTTCCACCGGCAATCCGTCAATCCAGTCCACAAATGCAGGTTCGCAAGTCCTGTTCCAGATCGACGCAGCCACCCCGCGCAGATGGATATCTGCGAGGATCTCCGGTTCAGGCCCACTCATGACATCGCTTGCCACTCGATAGGGCGTATCATCCATCGCTTCCAGGATAGTCATGCTGCTTCTTCCACCCGGCGCCAGCGCGGAAAGGGATCCGGCAATTGCTGGAATGAATTCAGATCATCACCGGCACTTTCGTCAAGCAGACATTGGTCCAGTCGTTCCTTGATCGTTGGCCAGTCGATACCGGAGCCGATAAACACCAACTCCTGACGCCGGTCCCCAAAGGGCTCGACCCAATTGGACCGAGCATAGGCTTGCGCCCGCGGATCCTGAGGCCATTGGCTCGGCGGGACGGATGCCCACCAGGTTCCGATCGGGCTCACGCTGGAGAGTGCCCCGGCCAGTGAGAACTCGGCGACCCATTCCGGCCGTGTGGCGATCCAAAAATGCCCTTTGGCACGGATGACGCCTTCAAGCGGGCTATTGAGCACCTTATGGATTTTCACAGGATCGAAAGGACGACGGGCTCTGTAGACGAAGGATGTGACACCGTATTCTTCTGTCTCTGGCACATGTTCCGCGAACCCATAAAGTTCCTTTGCCCATAAGGGGTGTTCGTGCGCCTTTTGAAAGTCGAACAGTTTTGTATCGAGCACTTCCGAGGGATGGATATCGCTATAATCCACCTCAAGGATCCGGGTGTCTGCATTGAGGCTCCGGATGATCTTACGGGCGGCATCAACCTGTTCCGGCCGTGCGGCGCTGACTTTGTTGAGAACAACAACATCTGCAAATTCTATCTGGTCGGTAAGAAGATGCACGAGTGTGCGTTCATCTTCGTCTCCAAGGACCTCGCCTCTGTCGCGCAGAAAATCGTGACTTGAGAAATCGTTCAGCAGATTGACCGCATCGACAACCGTAACCATGGTATCAAGTCGGGCAACATCAGACAGGCTCTGCCCTGCTTCATCGCGAAACTCGAAAGTCGCCGCCACCGGCAAAGGCTCTGAAATGCCCGTCGATTCAATCAGGAGATAGTCGAATTTGTTCTCAGATGCCAACCGCTGAACTTCGATCAAAAGATCATCACGCAATGTGCAGCAAATGCAGCCGTTAGACATTTCAACAAGGGTCTCTTCGGTCTGGCTAAGCTCTGAGCCGCCGGCACGCACAAGATCGGCGTCGATATTGACTTCGGACATGTCATTGACGATGACCGCAACCTTGAGACCTTCGCGATTGTTGAGTACGCGATTGAGAAGTGTGGTTTTTCCAGCGCCGAGAAATCCCGACAGCACGGTGACGGGTAAGCGTTTATCTAACATGGCCTCTCCAACCGATATGTAATGTTATTACATTACAAATAATCTGAAAAAGCATGGGAGGCAAGTGGGGTTTTGCGAGAAAAAACGCTGCGGCGTTGTGCCAAATCGAAATCACAAGCGAACTTGAGCACACTGAGACGTAGAGCCTGCATTCAAGGGGCAACATGACATCTTGCAGTCACTCCGACGAGACCATTCCCGGGCAACTGCCGCAAGGCAATCTGATCGTTTTTGACGGTATCTGCCTGGTCTGCTCCGGGTTTGCGCGTTTCATGGCACGACACGACAAAACCGCGGATTTCAGGTTCGTTGACGCGCAGTCTGAAACCGGCCGCTCACTTTACGAAAAATATGGCCTTGATGCCGACCTCATGGAGACGAATATCGTCATAGTCGACGGTCAAGCCTACACAAAGATGGCCTCGTTCACCGCAGCCATGCACAGCATCGGATGGCCCTGGAAGCTGCTGACTGTTTTTGATTTTCTGCCCATCGGTGTTGGAAACTGGCTTTATGACCGGATTGCGCAAAACCGCTATCGTCTTGGACGCCGTGCATGCCCCCTTCCCTCAAAAGAGTTGAAAGACAGGCTGATTGACTGAAACCGTCTCTCCAAAAAGGATCGTCATTCTCGGTGGCTATGGGGTGTTCGGCGGCAAACTTGCCGCAGCTCTGCTGCGCAAAAACACGTTTGATGTCATTGTCGCAGGTCGGAGCCTTGCAAAGGCAGAAGCCTTTTGTCGGAAAAATGGTGGCAAACCGGTTCAGCTGGACAGCTCTGCGGAGGACTTTGAAGACAGTCTTGCAAGGCTGTTGCCCTTTGTGATTGTCGATGCTGCTGGTCCGTTTCAATCCTACCAGGAAGGTGACTATCGGGGTGCCCAAGCCGCTCTCAAGGCAGGCAGCCACTATCTCGATTTTTCCGACGACGCCGAATTTACAATGGGCATATCTTGCCTCGATGAACTCGCCAAGAAGCGTGAGCTTGTTTTGCTCTCCGGCGTCTCAAGCGTCCCTGCATTGTCGTCTTCAGCTGTTGACGCCTTGAGGTCGGCGTTTTCACGGCTCGACCTCATCGAAACCACACTGTTGCCAGGTAACAAGGCACCACGAGGACTTTCCGTCATTCAGGCAATCCTGGCACAGGCAGGACATCCGCTTGTTGTCACCCGTTCAGGACAGATCGAAACTTTCACCGGTTGGTCAGGACTGTCTCGCCGGAAAATCGGTCCCGCCGGGCAAGACGGCCTTCCTCTCCGTTGGTCTTCTCTTATCGGCGCTCCCGACCTTGTGCTCTTTCCAAAGCATTTTGAGGCGGGGACTGTACTGTTTCGTGCCGGACTGGAACTTTCCGTCATGCATCTCGGGCTCTGGCTGCTTTCCTTGGGAGTTCGGCTGAAACTCATAAATTCTCTTGTTCCAATGGCACGGCCTCTCCAGCTTGCAGCGAAGACCCTGAAGCCCTTCGGGTCCGATCGTGGCGGCATGGAGGTCAAATTGTCCGGTCTCGATCCTCAAGGCGCTCCACTCAGCAAAAGCTGGACATTGATCGCAGAAAAAGGAGACGGGCCTCAAGTGCCCGCGATTGCCGCTGAAGTTCTGTGTGTACGCCTGTTGGACAGGCAAGTAGTACCGGGCGCGCGCGCCTGCCTTGGTGAAATCAAACTCAACGAGATAGAACCTGCCATTGCAGGACTTGAGGTTAGGTGTTTCAACGCTGCCGACCCAAGCCCAACGGTGTTTCAAAGGGCGTTGGGCAATGAATTCAATTCCTTGCCAGGGTCAGTTCAGGCACTTCATACGGTGTTTGATCGGCATCGTTGGATAGGTGAAGCCAAAGTGTCTCGTGGACGCTCCCTTGTAGGCAATATCCTTTGCAACATCATTGGGTTTCCACCAGCACATGACCGAACGCCTGTTGAAGTGACGATTGAACGACGCGGTGGCAAAGAGGTCTGGCAACGCAACTTTGGCGGAAAGATCTTCAGATCGGTACTGTCGCCAAGAGACCGATTGGGCCAAGGCCATGTTTACGAGCGCTTCGGACCGATGCGATTTGAGATCGACCTGACGCGCACCGGAACAAAGCTTCGCTACCCGGTCTCTCGCGGCACAGTGTTTGGCATACCGCTGCCCTTGTGGCTTCTTCCCGTCAGCGAAGCCAGTGAATATGAATTGGACGGTCGCTTCCGGTTTGATGTGAAGATCTCACTGCCATGGTTCGGAGAGCTCGTTCACTACCAGGGTTGGCTGTCTCCGGCCAAAACAGATCAGCGCTGACCCTCCAACATCAGTTGCAGAAGACCGTTTTCGGCAGCTGCGCTCATATGCAGAAAAACTGCCGACTTTCTCCCAAGGGCCTCAAAGGTTGCCCGATAGACAGACCTGCAGTCTGCAACTGGGAGCAAGATATGACCGAAGACACGTTTCAACCCTGGCTCTGGTTCCGTCACGACAATCGGCGCTGGATCGGCGCTTCAGAGTGCGCACTCGCCGGCCTTCTGGTCGCCTATTCTGTTGCCTGGATGCTCAAACAGGAAGAGCCTCAGGGAACGATGCTCATCGACCCTTTCCTGGCGGTCGTTTTGGGCGGCATCGGCGGATTGGGTGCCGGCTTCGTATTTTCCGGCTGGTATGGACGACCGGGGCGAAATGGATGGTATTTGTCTGTCTTTGCCGCCGTGCTCGCTCCTTCTTTAGCCGGCGGCCTCGCAGGAACGTGCCTGTTCCCTGGGCCCGGCACGCTTATCGGTGCCTACATGCCCCTTTGGACCTTCCGCTTTCCGCTGACCTTTTCAGTCTGGGCGATCTGCCTTGTTGCTATTCACCTGCATTTGCGAAAACTGAGGGCGGATAGTCCAGCTACGGCGTCTGTATTTGTTAAATAATCAGCACTTCAAAGCGTCTCGAAACATTGTCCTTAGAGACAATTTCTTGTTTGACATCAATGACTTTTGAAACAATGTTGCGATTACAGCCTAAACTCTTCAAGTAAGATCGCAGCCGCGTTTTACGGAATACGAACCATGTCTTCAGTGTCGCGCCTTTCAGTCAATGTCAACGCCGTCGCAATGTTGCGAAATCGCAGGGATTTGCCGTGGCCCAGCGTTACGGGACTTGCCGCGATTGCCATGGAGGCCGGAGCCAAAGGCGTTACGGTTCACCCTCGACCGGATGAACGGCATATCCGGAAAACGGATGTCTTCGATCTGGCCGAACTGATCGAAGACCGTTTCCCGAACAAGGAGCTTTGCCTGGAAGGGTATCCTTCCGCGGACTTCATGCAACTGGTCGAGGAAGCACGGCCCGAACAAGTTCTGTTCGTACCTGACGATCCAAGCCAATCGACCTCGGATCACGGCTGGGATTTTACAAAGGACACGGGAGAACTCGAGACGGCGATTGCAGCCGCAAGAGAATGGACAGTCACCGTTTCACTCTTCTGCGACCCAGATCCCGCAACTCCTGAACAGGCAGCACGCCTTGGTGCGGAGCGGATTGAAATCTATACCGGTCCTTACGGCGCTTGCTACGACGATCCCGCACGCGCGCAAAAGGAGCTGGAAAAGATTGCCTTGACGGCAGAAGCAGCACAAGGCTGCGGGCTTGGTGTGAATGCGGGACACGATCTGACCGTTGAAAACATTCCGGCTTTGATCGAACGCACACCATTCATTCGCGAAATGTCGATCGGACATGGTTTCACGGCAGATGCCCTGATTTTTGGTTTTGCAGAAAGCGTTCGAAGGTTCCGCAAATCGATGGGAGAACTTTGAATGCCCGATACGCTGGCGCGACAGGTCGCGTTCCTGTTGGAGGCAGACAAACTCAAGGAAATTGTACGTCTAAATCAGCTTTCCTCCGGAAGCCGGCGGGAAACGACAGCAGAACACTGCTGGCACGTCATTCTTCAGACATTGACGTTTGCCGAGCACGCCGGCAAAGGCACGAACCTGGACCATGTTGTCAAACTGCTGACGGTGCATGACCTCGTTGAGATCGACGCCGGAGATCATTGGGTGACGGAAGACAATGTGGATGCGATCAAGATCCGGGAGCATAGCGCGTCCGAAAGGTTGTTTGCCCTGCTGCCTGATAGTCAAGCCGAAGAGTTCAGAAATCTTTGGCTCGAATTCGAAACCAACGAGACGCGGGAAGCGAAATTCGCCAATGCCATGGATGCACTTCATCCAATGGTTCTTGTGTTCGCGTCCGGTCTTGACGACCCCACCCACGAACCCATTTCTGCTGCTGTCTTGCGAAAAACCAAAGAGCCCCGTCTTGCCCCTTTTCCCGGACTTTGGGAATATGCCCAAAGCCTACTGGCCAATGCGGTTCAGACCGGGCGCCTCCTACCCTGACTTTCTCCTCACCTGCCGCGGATAGCGGTCCTGCCTTTTGAGGAACTTGACTGATGAAGATTGATTTATGGCTCGTGTTTGTTGCCGTTTCTCTCCTACCTGCCATAAGTCCCGGCCCGGGTGTCATGCTGGCAATTTCCAACACGCTGCGCTTTGGCCGCAACGCCACTCTCGCGTCCGCAGCGGGAAACGCCGTCGGCCTGGTTGTCATCGGCTATGCCGTTGCCTTGGGGTTCGGCGCTCTGATGGCCACATCGGCCCTCGCCTTCACAGTTTTGAAATTCGTTGGCGCGGCTTACCTGATCTATCTCGGCCTGAAGATTTTATGGGACAAGTCAAGTTTCCAGATACACGACACTGTTCCGGCCAAACGCAAGAAGCCGGTAAAACTCTTCCTTGAAGCATTGCTGGTGTCTGTGACCAATCCGAAGGCCATCCTCGTTATCACCGCGCTGTTTCCGCAATTTATGCAGGCAGAAGGCTTCAGTCTGTTGGAGACAACAATCCTGTCCTTTACTTATGCCTTGCTGTGCTTCGCCAACCACGCGGTCATTGCCTTTGCCGGCGATCACATGAGGCGCTTTCTGACCTCGGCCAATCGCATTCGTTGGGTGCGCAGAGTGACCGGCGGCCTGTTTGTCGGTTTCGGTGCGGCACTGGCTTCAGCAAGCCGCTGATACCGATATCAGGCAGCAGGTAGATGCGTTAGGCAGCGTCGGCTCGTTTGGCTTTCTGGTGTTCCTCTTCAATCAGGCCAATCTTCCAGTAGCCGGAAATATAGGTATCAGCCTTTGGCAGCCGGCGTTCATTATGGAGGTAGTCTCTCAAAGCCCGAATGACCGAGCTTTCCCCGGCAATACAAGTTTGAACAGTTCCTTCCGGCCAATGCATCGCCCTGACAAAATCGATCTGAGCGGTGGAGGGCTTGTGAACGTCCTCCTGAATCAGCCAGTGAACCTCAATTCCCGCAGGAAGTTCCAAGTTGCGGATGTCGTCTTTTGAAGGCACTTCAAAAAGAGCAACGCCCTTGGCTTCGGCAGGTAGCATTTCCAGCGTCGCTTCTGCCACCGGCATTGCCGAAAGATCTGCGGCGACAAGATACCAGTCAGCATAAAATGATGTGATCTTGGGCTGGCTTGGTCCGAAGAATCCCAGGAAGGAACCTTCACTGGCTTGTTGCGCCCACTTGGTGGCAGGACCGTCGTCACCATGAGCAACAAAGTCGATATCCAACTCCAACTGATCGCTGCGGAAGGCACGAACCGTATAAGTTCGAACCGGATGAAGCTTCTTGCCTGCTTTTTCGGCCCCAAAATGTTTCTCGAAAGACTCGCGGCTTTCGTTTTCTCGCGGAAGAACCAATTTGCAATTGGCGCCTTCGTGTCCCAACGGGAAATCAGAAAGCTCGGGTCCCTGAAACGTTACCCTGATGAAGTTAGGGCTCAGATACCTTGCCGACTTGACAGTCAGAAACCTGGGACGGCGTTTTGGTCGAAGTGCCATGACTACCTTTTTTAAGTTGAGTTTCATACTCAAGAAATAGCATCGAACCACCTCCGTTTAAAGATGCTTCTGTTTAAGTTTCTTCGACACACCGTCAGGCAATCAGAAACAAAAAAGCCCGCCGGTTGGCGGGCTTTCTTGCAACAGGAGAAAGGCGATCAATTGCGGATGATCGGCTCTTTCAGCTCTTCCGGCTTTTTGTCCTTGATGATTTCCCAGTTCAAAGTTGCGTTGTTGATATGACCAGGCACATCCTGCTCGAAACGCTCCTGAACTTTCAGGGAGTTGTTCAAATAAAGCTTGCCGTCGACGATCGACCAGGCTTCCGGTACGACCGGCACCTTGAAGCCCATGGCTGCACCAAATGCGCAAAAACCACCGTATTGTGGGGCGTATTTCGCAGGCTCAGCAGCAAACTTGTCGCGGTTTTCTTCAGAAGAGAATTTCCAGGTCACGTCATCATAGGTGAACGTATATTCGTCGGAACCGGCAACCGGCTTGCCTTCGGTGAAATAAGCGACGGGATCAGTGCCGCCGATGGCTGCGCCACCCTTGGTGAAAGTGGTGATCTCGTCAGCGGAAGCTGTGAAGGACACTGCTGAAAACAGGGCTGTCAGACCCAGCAGAACAGATTTGGAGGTGTAAAGCGGCATTGACGTCTCCTTGGCGATTGGGAGAGCGGCGCACTTCTGCACCGCACTGGTCGGAAAATGCCCCTTGACGCTTCTCAATGCCAATCACCCTTGATCACAGAAATGCCAGCCAGACGACAGCAAATTGTGAGTAGACAAATTCAAAGTCCCGGCAATCCCGCTGGTGGCATCGGCTCTCTTGGCGCAATCAATCCGAGTACAAGATAGATCGCCCGTTCAATGTCGTCATTACGAATGTCGATGCCGCACAAGAGGATGCGAAAATAGATGAGACCCAACAACAGATCGATCCTGGTCTCCATGTCAGATTCAAAGGGTGTTGCAATCAGCACTTGACGCAGCATCAGTCTTTGCGATGCCTCAACTTCATCCAGTACCGCCACCAGCCGCTGCTCACGGCGATGGGGAACCAGCGACCTGAGCGCGGGGCCAAGCCGGGTTTGATGCAGCAAAGCGGTGTAGTATTGAAGACACTGCTGAAGATCCTGCGCAACGCTGGCGCGTTGTGGCGGAGGCGGCACCGACAGGCGAAAAGCCTCCAGAAGCGCAGCTGCGACAAGCTCCGTCTTGTCGCTGAACCTTCGATAAATGGCTTGCTTGCTTGTGTGGGCACGCGCCGCGATTTCGGCAACTGTCGTCTTCTCAAGGCCGTGTTCAGAAACCTCACTAAGAGCCGCGTCAAGCAAGGCAGACGTAACCCTGTTGTCGAGCGGTCGACCAGCTGGAGGTTTCAAATCTGCCTGCACGACTTCCTCACTCAAGTTAAAACGGTACCCATTGGAACCGTAATAGTGAGATTATCATTGTGAAACAAGCATCGCCGCTTGATTTTTGAGGCAGATGGACAGCAAAGAGGAGCGGAATGCCGCGTCCACGTGCAGGAGCACACTGGAACTTCGCGGCAACAGCCGATGAGGAAAAAATGTCAGTTGATACCGATACGGTAAAAAGAGTTGCCCGCCTGGCAAGGATCAAAGTGAGCGAAGATGACGCGACCAGAATGACCGGCGAACTGAACGCCATTCTGGGATTTGTCGAGCAGCTTGACGAAGTCAATATTGACGGTATCGAACCGCTGACGTCCGTGGTTGAACAGACCATGAAGAAGCGTGCAGATGGCATCACCGACGGCAACAAGGCCAACGACATCACACTGAATGCGCCGGTTTCTGAAGACAATTTCTTCATGGTTCCCAAAGTCGTTGAATAAGAGGCCTTAAGTTCGGGATGAGCTCGCCAGACGCCATCAAAATTGAGGTGGAAAGTCCTTTGTCGCCAGACATGAGAGACATGATCACCGAGTTGAATGCAGTGCTTGGATCGCTGACGCCGGAAGAAGCCAACTACAGCATGACCGCTGATGAGATGGCTGGTCCTGCAACGACCGTCTTTATGGCTCGCGTCGATGACAAAGCGGCAGCATGCGGTGCGCTTTATCGGCACCCTGATGGCATCGGCGAAGTGAAACGTTTCTATGTCCGTCCCGACTACCGGAGGCTCGGACTTGCAAGGCAAATCCTTGATCAAGTCACCGCTCGAGCTGTCGAAGAAGGTTTCGCCGAACTCGTTCTGGAGACCGGACACAACTACAAGGCTGCCCGTCAGCTTTACGAGAATGCCGGTTTTGTCGAATGCGGACCCGTGCTCGATTATCCCGAAAGTCCTTATTCCGTTTTTTATTCCCGGCCGACCAAGGCCCACCAAGAGACCTGATCCATGACCGATCTGACCAAACTCACAATTGCCGATGCCCAAGTAGGCCTGAAGAACAAGGACTACACCTCGCTGGAGCTGACCGAGGCATTCCTGAACAATATCGAGGCAGCCAACGCCCAACTCAACGCTTATGTTGCCGTCACCGCCGAAAAGGCCCGCGATATGGCCAAGGCATCCGACGAGAAACTCAGCAAGGGCGAAGGCGGTGTTCTTGAAGGCATCCCGCTCGGTATCAAGGACCTGTTCGCGACAGAGGGTGTCCACACTCAGGCCTGCAGCCACATCCTCGACAGCTTCAAACCGGCCTATGAATCCACGGTCACGTCCAATCTTTGGGCGGACGGTGCGGTTATGCTCGGCAAGCTCAATATGGACGAGTTCGCCATGGGTTCGTCCAATGAAACCTCCTATTACGGCCCGGTGATCAACCCGTGGCGTAAAAACGGATCCAACCAGGATCTTGTTCCGGGCGGTTCTTCGGGCGGTTCAGCTTCAGCTGTCGCAGCGCGCCTTTGCATGGGCGCGACAGCCACGGACACCGGTGGCTCCATCCGTCAGCCTGCTGCCTTTACCGGAACGGTCGGCATCAAGCCAACCTACGGTCGTTGCTCACGCTGGGGCGTCGTCGCCTTCGCCTCATCACTCGACCAGGCAGGCCCGATCGCACACACGGTTCGCGACAGTGCAATTCTTCTGAAATCCATGGCTTCTGTCGACCCGAAGGACACCACTTCGGTTGATGTCGAAGTGCCCGATTACGAAGCTGCGATCGGCAAGTCCGTAAAGGGTCTCAAGATCGGTATCCCTGCCGAATACCGCATGGAGGGCATGCCGGGTGAAATCGAAGAGCTTTGGCAAAAGGGTATTGCCTGGTTGAAAGATGCCGGTGCTGAAATCGTCGACATCACCATGCCGCACACCAAATACGCCCTTCCCGCATATTATATCGTCGCGCCGGCAGAAGCCTCTTCGAACCTGGCTCGCTATGACGGTGTTCGCTACGGGCTGAGGGTTCCCGGCAACGATATTGTCGAGATGTACGAAAACACGCGTGCTGAAGGCTTCGGCGAAGAAGTGAAACGCCGCGTCTTGATCGGCACCTATGTGTTGTCTGCCGGTTATTATGATGCCTACTACCTGAAGGCTCAAAAAGTCCGCACCCTGATCAAGCGCGACTTCGACCTTGCATGGGCCAACGGTGTCGACGCGATCCTGACGCCGGCAACACCTTCAGCTGCTTTCGGCGTTGCCGATCAGGACCTGCACTCAGATCCGGTGAAAATGTATCTGAACGACATTTTCACGGTAACCGTGAACATGGCAGGCCTGCCGGGCATCTCCGTTCCCGCCGGTGTCGACAAGGATGGACTGCCGCTCGGTTTGCAACTGATCGGCAAACCGTTTGATGAAAGCACGCTGTTCCAGGTTGGTCAGGTCATCGAAGATGCCGCCGGTTCTTTCGAACCGCAAAAATGGTGGGGCTAGTTGCCCGCGGCATTCCTGCTACAGCTCTCGTGATCTCAAACTAGCGGGAGCAAACCTGAAACGAGGGTCTCTCGGTGCTGTCTCTTATATGCATCTCGGGAGGCCCTTATGGGGTTCTCATTCAGCAACTGAATTCCGCCGGTGGCAGGCCTGAGTACCGATTGGAAAACAGGACCGGTCATGACAGATATTGAAACTCTGATCATCGGCGCAGGTGCGGTCGGGCTGGCTACAGCACGCGCACTGGCGCTTTCCGGCCGTGAAGTCATGGTTCTGGAAAGACATAGCCTGATCGGATCTGAAACCAGTGCCCGAAATTCCGAAGTCATTCACGCAGGGATCTATTACCCGACCGGCAGCGTGAAAGCGCGTCTTTGTGTTGACGGAAAACACCAGCTTTACGAGTTCTGCGTGGACAATGGAGTTGGCCATGAGCGTATCGGCAAATTGATTGTCGCCGCGCATGATGCGCAGCTCGACGAACTTCGGAAAATCAAACAGAAAGCCGCGGAGAACGGGGTACGCGATCTCGTTTTTGTCGACCGCGACGAACTGCGTGAACGGGAACCGGCTCTCAACTGTTCCGGGGCGCTCTGGTCACCATCTACCGGTATCATAGACAGCCATGCCTTCATGTTGGCATTGCAGGGCGGTCTGGAGGCAAGTGGCGGTCAGGTGGTTCTGAACACAAATGTCACCAGCATCGAAGCGGAGCTCTCTGGCGGATACCGTGTCCACATCGAAACCGAAGACGGGGAAACCTACACCCTCACCTGCAGGGAGCTGATCGTTTCTGCCGGACATGGCGCACCAGGTCTGATGCAGGCATTTCCGGAGGCCATGCCGCCCAAGGCCTATCTGGCCAAAGGCAACTACTTCAAGCTCCAAGGAAAAGCGCCCTTTTCAACGCTGATCTATCCGGTTCCCGAGCCTGGCGGGCTCGGCGTTCACCTAACGCTGGATTTGCAACATCAGGCACGTTTCGGCCCGGATGTGGAATGGGTCGAAGAGTTTGACTACGTTGTCGACCCAGCCCGCGGCGACCGGTTTTATGGAGCCATCCGCTCCTATTGGCCTGACCTTCCGGACGGCTCCCTGGTGCCCGACTATTCTGGCATAAGGCCAAAAATCGCCGGTCCAGGAGAACCAGCTGCGGATTTCAGGATAGAAGGACCGCAATCGCATGGTCTTCATGGATTGGTTGCGCTTTACGGTGTTGAATCCCCAGGGCTGACGGCATCGCTTGCGATCGCTGAGGAAGTGAAAGTCCGTCTCAACTGAACGTCAGTGAACTCTTTCACTTTCCGCTTCCAGAATGCCATCGGCGTCCAGTGCGGCGATCGGAAGTCGCTTGTCGGAGGGAACATCTCCGGACAGTTGCAAGGCAAGGTAGCGCCCACAGCAAACACGCAAAAAACTCGTGAAATTGCCAAGGTCATGACCGGCATCGATGCTCTCGTGATGCAGCTTGGTAATCAGCTGAACCACATTCATGCCGTCTCTGGCAGCGATTTCTTCCAAAACGCTCCAGAAGAATGTTTCAAGACGAACCGATGTCACCATGCCGTCAATACGCAGGGACTTGGTGCTGCTCTCCCAAAGAGCCGGATCGGCTTCAATAAAGAGTTTGCACATATTCTCCTCCAGCTCGCTCTGCAATCACGCTTTCAGGCTGACACCGCGCGGGTGTCTCAATCCAAACGCCAAATTGGAACTTATTCAACGCTTCAGGCTAAGAGTACTGTCTCGTGAGAAATATCCCAAACACGTCTGATGCAGACGTGTTTGAGATCCTTACCTGTGCCGTTGTCAGGCGGCCAGTGTTCCAACTGAAGAACCGCTTAGGACAGCATGAAACTGGGCTATCCAGGCAGGATGAGCCGGCCATGCCGGCGCGGTGATCAGATTGCCATCCGTTACAGCTCCGTCGATGGCAATATCCGCATAGGTCGCTCCGGCAAGCTCTACTTCGGGACGGCATGCCGGATAAGCCGATACCGTGCGACCTTCAACAACCTTGGCGGCCGTCAGGATCTGTGCCCCATGGCAAATGGCGGCAACCGGCTTGGCCGCGTCCATAAAATGCTTCACGGCGTCAATGACCTCAGTTTCGAGGCGCAGATATTCAGGCGCTCTGCCGCCCGGTATCAACAGTGCGTCATAGTCGGCAACGTTCACGTCTGCAAAAGTGGCGTTCAGGGTGAAATTATGCCCGCGTTTTTCCGTATAGGTCTGGTCGCCTTCAAAGTCATGAATGCAGGTAGCCACCGTTTCTCCGGCTTTCTTTCCCGGACAGACGGCGTCAACGGCATAGCCCATTGCGAGCAACGTCTGAAACGGTACCATCGTTTCATAGTCTTCGGTAAAGTCTCCTGTGATCATAAGGATCTTCTTCGCGCTCATGCTTCATCCTCCATCAGCAAACAACGATGGAAAAAGGCTAGCAGGCAAAGCAATTGTGCGGGTATTACGGGAGTACTACACGCCAGTTTTTTGCAAACAGGACCTTGCAGACGGCATCGCAACCAATGCCAAGCGGCTGCAAAAAACTTGGAAATCAATCCCGATAGTCAGGTTCTGATCGATCCAATTCCCGTTTCCAGTAGTCGAAATGAGCGTAGCCCATTCCAACATACGGTTCCCATTCAGCTGCGGTTTTGGCCGCCAGATTTTCTGACATCACAGCCAGCGGCTGACCTGTTGCATATGCCTTCAACAGCGTCTCGGCGGCTCTCTCGAAAAAATAGAGGCTCTCAAATGCTTCGGGAACTGTCATTGCAGATATGGAAATGCCGTGATTGCCCATAATCAGCACAGGTTTGTCTGCAAGGGTTTCGGCAATCCGGCGCCCTTCTTCAGCTTCATCCGCCATCCCGCCAAACCCAAGATCGATGGCAACCTTACCGAAAAATCGAGCGGTGTTGAGATCAATCGGCTTCATGCTCGGGTCCTGCAGCGTTGCCAGCGCCGTCGCATTCGGCGGATGACAATGAAACAACACCCGGGCGTTTGGGTTCATACGGTGAACGGTTCCGTGAATGCACCAGGCAGATGGATCCGGCGCATTGGGCCCTTCCATGACGGTGACGTCATGAGCATCGAGAAGGACAAGGTCGCTTGCACTCACCTCGGAAAAATGCCGCCATTTCGGGTTCATCAAAAACTTTGAACCGTCCTCAGACACCGCCGCACTGAAGTGATTGCCAACGGATTCGTGCCAGCCGAACCTGACCGCAAGGCGGAATGCCGCCGACAGGTCTTCGCGCAGTTCCAATTCGCTCTGGCGTGCCTTGCCGCTGAAATCGACATCGGAGACAACACTCATTCCATCCGTTCCTTCTTCCCCTCAAGCACCCGATAGATGGACCTTAGTTCGCCGCGATCGGTGTAACAGCCCCGCAGATGCCGGTCCCCGCTGTTTGCCGAATACTCCGCGCGGCCGTGTACAATCCGGTGATTGTCAAAAACGATACACTCGCCAGCTTTCAACCGGAACTGCATCATGTATTTTTCACGGCGCATCATCTGCCCGAAGCGGCAGAATGCCGGGTAAAACCGGTCTAGTTCCTGCTGAGGCAGGTCAAACATGTCAGCGTGATGCTGGCTGATGGTAACGCCGGAAATATTTCCGTATTCATCGAGTTCGATCACACGCTGCCGGGAGCGCATGTCGAACCGTTCATGCTCGCAGAAATAGGGTACGTCAGTCGCAACCAAGAGTTCAAAGTCTTCTGGAAAGGCAAGACGAAAGTCTTCCGCCACCGCCAGGCCATCGACAAAGAGACTGTTGCCTCCTTCAACGGTGTTGGCACGGCAGTGAAGAAACTGGATCCCGGGCGCCAGGTCTTCGTCTGGCAGGTCTGTATGCAACGGCAAGGCCTTTGATGTGAAAGCCAGATTGGTGGGTTTGATGTGGGTTTTGACCTCAAAGACCTGGCCAAAATAACTTGGCCGGACGTGACCGATCAGGCTGGCCGTGTCCAGAAGAGCCGCATCCGTATCGGGCAACCCCGTCAATAGCGCAATGCCATCGGTGAGCATGGCTTTGGCCCAATTGCGAAGCTCGGTTTCACCTTCCGTCAGTCGGCTGTAAGAAAATCGGGCCATACGGCCATAGTGATCGGCGAACCAGGGAGATCTGCTCACCTTCGCCACATCTGCCCGCTTTTCACCCTTGGCGTAGTTCGCCAACAAAGACAATGGCATGCGTGTGACATGATCTGTTCCTGCCCAGGCAATTTCCAGCACGCCGCCCGAAATTGCCGCCGAAACAGCCCTTGGTGCTTCCACCTCCGCGAAAATATCAAAGGCCCGTTCCCGGGTTTCGTGATCGAAGGAACTCGGGCAATTGTCTCGCAGCCAGAAGTAGTTGAAATAGGCTGTTTCGCCGGTTTCAAGTGGCACATCCATGCCTCGTTCTTTCAGCAACACGCCGGTTTCGCCGGTTCCGAGCATTTCGATCGCTCCTTAACTTAAGGTATCTTGTCACTTCATACGGACAACGGGAGCAGCTGAAAATCTCAGTTTTCCCATAACTCTTGGGAAAGGTGCACTTGAGGATTTGATTTGAAAAGACGATAAAAATGCAAGTTAATTTAATCCGTAGCTTAAGATAAGGCACATATGGATCGACTTCCACCTCTCAGACTGCTGCACGTCTTCGAAACAGTCCACCGAACCGGAAGCCCCAGCCGCGCGGCAAGGGAGCTCAATGTCTCCCTGCCTGCGGTCAGTCAGTCATTGAAGCAACTTGAAGATCATGTCGGCACATCTTTGCTGGACCGAAGCACAAGGCCGGCAGGTTTTACGGAAGCTGGCGAAATCCTCTTGAACGCAGTTGTTGAAAACAGAGAGAGGCTGACCGACGCTCTTGAGGACATACGGGCACTGACAAACGCCACCGGCGAAGCCGTGACGCTGGCCTGCACGATCGGTTTTGCCACTTATTGGCTGATGCCACGATTGGAGGCCTTTTACCTCGATCACCCCGACCTAGCCGTCAACGTTCAATCAACTTCGCAGGAAGTGCCGCGTCTCGGTCCGGGGGTCGATATTGCCATGCGCTACGGCGACGGTGCCTGGAGTGATGGTTCTGTGGAATTGCTTTTTGAGGAGAGCATCGAACCTGTCTGCGCACCTGAATACCTTGAACGGATCAAGGCCGACGATGGCAGCCTCGCCTCTTCCTTCCTGATCCATGTGGAGACAGATGATCGGCGATGGGTCTCCTGGCCCGACTATCTGAACAGAACCGGACTTAGGGCTGCAGGTTCAGCCAAAGGCCTCCGGTTTTCAAACTACGTCCAGGCGGCACAGGCCGCGCTTTCAGGGCATGGCATCATGCTCGGCTGGCGCTCGATCACGGGTGACTACTCCGAAAGAGGATTGCTGGTACCAGCCGGACTACCTCCACTCACCCCGAAAGACGCCTATCACGCGGTCCTCTCACATCGCAGCCGCAACCATGAGAAAGCAGAGCTGGTCGTTTCCTGGCTCAAGCAAGTGGCCACTCGATAACCCGAAGACCTTGCTCGACTTAGCAGGCCGGAAGCAGTGTCTTTGTGAACCTGTCGACGATCATCGCCCGGTGCCTTCACCGTCCACGCGAAGACCACCTGACTGCCATCGAGCCTGAGTTTCCAATTGGTGAAAATCCCTCTTGACCAACTCAGCAGGCTTTGCCATAACCTCACCCGAACCGTACCGTACGGTTCTCGCCTCGGATCTATCAGGAAGAGCCTCTGAAGGCCACATTCAGTCCCATGCCAGCAGCCGCCTACGACATTGCCACATCCCGCCCGGACGCCGCGCCAGAATTTTCGCCGCGCCAGCAGGTCGTGTTGCAACATGCGCTGACGCTGTTGGTGGATGGCGGCGAAAAGGCCCTGACGACTGCAGGATTGGCCCGGACGGCAAGCTGCTCCAAGGAAAGCCTTTACAAGTGGTTCGGCGACAGAGACGGCCTGCTGGCAGCTGTTGTCGCTTTCCAGGCCAGCCAGGTGCAATTTCCGTCAGAAGCAGGAGCAACCGCTGACGCGGAAACCTTTCGTGCCCATGTCTCCTCCTTTGTGGAGGCACTGCTCGGAGTGCTCTTTTCCGAAACATCGCTTGCACTCAACAGGCTTTCGATCGGTCAAAGCAACACCAACTCCAACCGGCTCGGTCATTTGCTGCTCGTGCGCGGGAAGCACATGATTTCGTCCCGTGCGCGCACCATGCTGGAAAGCGGTCGGCGCCACGGTCTACTGAAATTCGACAGCGCTGAAGACGCTTATCAGGTGCTTTATGGCCTGGCGATCCGCGATGTTCACATTCGCCTGCTGCTCGGTGAAACCGCAAGCCCCGACGAGCAGGATCTCAAGACACAGGCCGAGACGGCAGTCGACCGCTTCTATCGTTTGTTCGGAGCGTAAGCAGCGACACTCCAGACTTCGGCCTGAACAAGTTCAAAAGACAAAGACCGGGTCAAAACCCGGCTTTAACTAGCAAACGGAATGCAAACGGGAGAAAGGAACCCATGCGCGTTTATTACGATCGTGATGCAGATATCAATCTGATCAAAACCAAAAAAGTCGCCATCATCGGTTACGGCTCACAAGGCCGTGCCCATGCCATGAACCTCAAGGACAGCGGTGCAAAGGAGATTGCGGTCGCATTGCGCGCCGGGTCGACGACCGCGCTGAAAGCGGAAGCCGATGGTTTCAAGGTCATGACAGTGGCGGAAGCTGCTGCCTGGGCCGACCTCATGATGATGGCAACGCCGGACGAGCTGCAGGCCGATATCTATCGCGACCACATCGCAGACAACATCCGCGACGGCGCTGCGATTGCGTTTGCACATGGCCTCAACGTTCATTTCGGCCTGATTGAGCCGAAATCCACTGTTGACGTTCTCATGGTCGCTCCGAAGGGCCCTGGTCATACAGTGCGCGGCGAATACGAAAAAGGCGGCGGTGTTCCGTGCCTGATCGCAGTCCACCAGGACGCTTCCGGCAATGCGCAGGATCTTGGCCTGTCCTATGCCTGTGGTGTTGGCGGCGGTCGCTCGGGTATCATCGAGACAACGTTCAAAGAAGAGTGCGAGACAGACCTCTTCGGCGAGCAGGCCGTATTGTGCGGTGGTCTCGTTGAACTTATCCGCGCCGGTTTCGAAACCCTGGTCGAAGCAGGTTACGCACCTGAGATGGCCTATTTCGAGTGCCTGCACGAAGTGAAGCTGATCGTGGACCTGATCTACGAAGGCGGCATCGCCAACATGAACTACTCCATCTCCAACACAGCGGAATGGGGTGAATACGTCACCGGACCGCGCATCGTGACTGCCGAAACCAAAGCGGAAATGAAGCGCGTGCTGGAAGACATCCAGAACGGCAAATTCACTTCCGAGTGGATGCAGGAGTACCGTGCAGGTGCTGCCAAGTTCAAGGCAACACGTCGTCTGAACGACGCGCACCAGATCGAGGAAGTTGGCGAAAAGCTGCGCGGCATGATGCCGTGGATCAAGTCCAACGCGCTCGTCGACAAAACCAAGAACTGATCAAAGCCCCATCGACAGCCAAAGAGAAAGCCCCGTTGATTGCAGCGGGGCTTTTTTGTGCCTCCTATTGGCTCGTATTGAAACTGGCACGATATGACGACGGCGTTTTGCCGGTCAGCTCCCGAAAGGCAGCATTAAAGGCCGACAGGCTCTGATACCCTTGCGCAAAAGCGATTTCCGTCACCGGCAGGTCCGTCTGAGACAAGGCTTCAACCGCGCTGATAACCCTCAGTTTTTGCAGGCACTGGCGCCAGGTCATGCCCAGTTCGTCAGACAGTTTTCTCGCCAAGGTCCTCGGGCTCATCGCAACAAGGGCAGCCAATTCCTCGAATGTCGGAGGGTTCGTAAGAGACTGCTCCGTCAGATCCAGAACACGCTTGACCGCTGCCGACCGTGGTGCCGGCATGGAAAGACGGCTCGGCGTTTCGGAAAGCTTCCAAATGACAGAGGCAAGAGTGCCGAAGAGACCCTGAGCATAGCTCGAAAGGGTGTCTTCGGTTTCGCTCCATTGGGCGCATTCCAAGACCAGTTCCCGTGCCAGTGGTGTCATTTCAAACACGCTCAGGACATTAGGCGGCGCTGGAACAAACGCTTTTGCAAAGAGCACTGACCGGCATTCTATCTTCACAGGCAAGGAGATCTCGATTGGTTTGTCAGCCGTGATGAGGGCAGCCCTTGCCGGCGGCTGAGACCATATGGTCCCTTCTGCTTCCAGTCTCAGTCCCCCGCTCACGGAGTAGAGCAGATAGTGCCTGTCAAACTTGAATTGCTGTTTCGGTGCCGGGCCAAAACACTGTGCAACGGAATAGGCTGGAAGCTCTGTCATGCAAACTACCTTATCGCGAAGTCGCGAACACGAAAGTCTGAAGGCGTCACGTTTCCAGAGGCGTTGCCCGATAACGGCGACTGGAGGGTGCTGAAGTCATCAAAGGGCGAAGCACCGCACCGATCTTCGCGAAATCTTCGGATTTGAGATAAGCCTCAAATCCAGCTTCGTCCTGCCATTCATGCACGATGCCGACATGACTTTCGCTGACAGGGTCGCAATAGGGTCGAAAGGTTCGGCACCTCGGCATCGCGGTGACCGTTTCAGCTTCATCCAACAAAACCTGCAGAGCCTCCTGTCGGCGCGAGGGATCCACCGTGAAATCAACTAGTGCTACCAGCATGATCAACTCTCCAGAATTTGGCCCGAAAACGGATCCTGATTGACGACGCGGCAGGCCGAATAAGCATGGCTGCAGCGCGCCGGAACACCATTGGGGAAACGATGCACTTCGATGGACTGGAACCCCGCGCGACGAAGCAGATCACAAACGTCATCTTCGTGATACCAACGGTGGCGCCACCGCAGCCAGATGAACCATTGGCAGATGTGAGGTTTGCTTACCGAAAGGACCAGGCGGCCGCCGGGCTTGAGAAGTTCAAGAAGGTGTCTGAGCCCGTGCTCGGGATCTTCAAGATGCTCCAGCACGTGGGCACCGAGGATCAGGTCGTAGGTCTTGTCCGAGGTCAGTTCGTCCAGGCGCACCGGCAATGATCGCTGCTTGCGTCCAGCTAATCGCAATCGTTTGCGTGCCTTTTGCAGCATGGTCGATGACGGGTCGACAAGCGTCAGCGACCTAGCTTGACCGGAGACTTCAAACAGGGCGGCTGCAAAATCGCCGCAGCCTGTGCCGACGTCACATACGTCCTTGTCGTGCACTGTCAGGCCAAGCTTGGAAAACAGAAAACGATAGGCAGCCGGAAAACCCAGTCGTTCCAGGGTTAAGGCCCACCGATCGGCTCCCTTCTCGTATCGCTCTGCCAGAGTCATGTGCATTTCCCTCGTGAAAACGGAGGGATCTTGCAATGCCGAGATGAAGTTCACCTCCTGCGAAGGGACAAATTTGCGCTGTGACCTGCCAAATTTATCGACGTCGACACGTCAGAAATTGGCTTCGATCAACCGGGTCACTTCCTGGTCACGTGCAGCTTCGCTTTTCCCGCCGATCACAACGACGATCAACTGCTTTCCGCTTCGTCTCGCCGTAGCGACAAGATTGTAGCCGGACATCCGGATATAGCCGGTCTTCAAACCGTCGACACCCGGAACCTTGCCAATCAGATTGTTGGTCGCTCTGAACGTCCGGCCGTTGTAGCTGAAGGATTTCTGACGATAGTAGCTGGAATATTGCGGAAACCTTCGCTTGAGAGCGAGCCCGAGTTTTGCCATGTCACGAGCACTCGTCACCTGCGCCGGATCCGGAAGCCCGGTTGCATTGACGAAACGCGTCTTTCCCATTCCAAGCGCACGTGCCTGCTGGGTCATCTGCCGTGCGAAGGCCGCTTCGCTGCCTGCGATATTCTCCGCAACGGCAACCGCAACATCATTGGCCGACTTTACGGCAAGCGCGCGTGCAGCCTGTTGAACGGTTATCGTTGAGCCTGCCTTGAGGCCGATCTTTGCAGGAGGCTGCGCTGCCGCATTTGCGGAAACTTCAAGCGGAGAAGACAGGGAGTAACGACCATCTGAAACTGCTTCGAACAGCAGATACAGCGTCATCATCTTGGTCAGCGATGCAGGATACCGCGGCGCGTCGGCATCGACATCATAGAGCTGTTCACCCGTTGCCGCATTCAGCACCAACGCAGAAAAGCCGCGTTCGACGGCCGTTGCCGGTGCATAGCTGATGACAGGCAACGAGGAGCTCTGGACGGATGCAGACGCCGCGGCATTCGTTGCAGGCGATGGTGCCTGCGATGACGGCCCCTGAGCGGTTTGACAGCCGGCGAGAAATCCCGCCAGCAGAACCACGGATGTCTTTTTAACGAAAGAAGACCAGAGCATTGTTTGTCTCACGCATGACCGGCGCTTTCCTGCCTAGGCTTTCAGACGATAGCCGGTCTTGAATATCCAATGTACGACGGCCAATGAGCCGCCCAAAAAAATCATGGTTGCCAGCAAAGACAGCCACAGGCTGACATCCGCCTGTCCGTAAAAGCTCCAACGGAATCCGGAAATCAGATAGACCACCGGATTGATGAGGGTCACTTTTTGCCAGAACTCCGGCAGCATATTGATGGAATAAAAGCTTCCGCCAAGAAAAGCCAGTGGCGTCACGATCAGGAGTGGTACGAACTGCAGCTTCTCGAAATTGTCTGCCCAGATACCAATTATGAAACCGAGAAGTGCGAACGTAACCGCTGTCAGAATGAAGAAGGCCACCATCCAGATCGGATGCTGGATCTCAAGATCCACAAAGAAGTTGGCCGTGATCAGAATGATCAACCCGACAATGACTGACTTGGTTGCCGCAGCCCCAACATAGGCGACGGTAATTTCCAGGAAAGAAACAGGCGCTGACAACACTTCAAAAATCGTGCCCGTAAAGCGCGGGAAATAGATGCCGAAGGAAGCGTTTGAAAGGCTCTGCGTCATGAGCGACAACATGATCAGGCCGGGCACGATAAAGGCACCGTAGCTGACACCATCAACTTCGGTTATGCGAGAACCGATAGCAGCCCCGAAGACCACGAAATAGAGCACCGTGGAGATCACCGGCGAAATCACACTTTGGAAGACGGTCCGTTTGGTCCGCGCCATTTCCGAAAGGTAGATGGACTTGACTGCTTCAAAGTTCATGCGCTGGCCCGCCCTCTCTGCAGCTCCAATTCCATCCTTGGCAAGGTACGTCCGGGAATGGATCCGGACGGTGTCCGCCCGACAGTTTTAAACCCCATGCGCGCATAAAAAGGTTCCGCGAAGGGGTCAGCATCCAGGCCAATACGCTCCAGCTTCAGCGAATTCGCCTGGGCATGAAGTTCATCAAAAAGCGCTCGGCCGACACCTTTGCCCTGACAACTCGGGTCAATGAAACACGTTTCAAGTTCGCCAGTTGCCCCATCCTCTTCAACGGACAGACGAATGCAGCCGGCAAGCTTTCCGCTACTGTCCTCGGCCAACCAGAACTCCGTGCCGGTTATCCAGCTGTCTCTGACCGTCAGTTCTTCGGTACACTGCGCCATGAAATCATCGTCATAGCCGTTGGACTGCTTGGAGCGCAGGCAAAGATCTGTCAGGGCGTCCCGGTCTTCAGCTTTCGCGCGTCGGATAGAATAGTCCGTCATCATGCTTGGTCCCGATTTTCTCTAACCAGCCCGACAAATATGTCTTCCAGTGACGACTGGTCTGTCTGCAAGTCTTGAAATCTCACGCCGGCGCTCGCCAGGTCCGTCAACAACGACGTGATACCCGTGCGTTCTGCGTGAGTGTCATAAGTGTAGGTCAGACTGGTCCCGTCATCCTCGAGAACGAGTTCGTAGCCTTTGAGTTCTTCAGGTATTGCGTCAAGGGGTTCGGAAAGACTGAGTTTCAGCAGCTTGCGACCAAGCTTGCGCATCAACTCCTGCTTTTCCTCAACCAGGATGATTTCCCCCTTGTTGATCACCCCTACTCGCTCGGCCATCTGTTCGGCCTCTTCGATGTAGTGCGTGGTCAGAATAATGGTGACGCCCTTTTCCTTGAGCTCGCCGACGATCCGCCACATGTCATGACGCAACTCCACATCGACACCCGCAGTTGGTTCATCGAGAAACAGGATCTTGGGTTCATGCGCAAGGGCCTTGGCAACGAGCAGCCGTCGCTTCATGCCGCCCGAGAGCGCCATGATCGGATTGTCCTTTTTGTCCCAAAGCGTGAGGTCTTTCAAAATTCGCTCAATGAGCGCCGGGTCTCTTTTCAGGCCAAATAGACCACGGCTCATCGCAACAGTGTCACCAACTATTTCGAATGGCGCGGTCGGCATTTCCTGTGGAACCAGACCGATCAACTGCCGAGCGGCCCGGTACTCCCTGATCGCATCGTGTCCGCCCACCTGGATACTGCCTCCGGTTGGCTGAACGAGACCGCAAATTGTGCTGATCAAGGTTGTTTTTCCGGCACCATTGGGTCCGAGCAACGCAAAGACCTCGCCCTGACTGATATCAAGCGAAACGGACTTAAGTGCCTGGAAGCCACCCTCATAGGTTTTTTCCAGGTCTCGGACGGAGAGTATTGGTGACATGAAGACCTAAACCGGAACGAACAGTTCAGTTTTGACCGGATGGCCAAAGACGAAGCACCCTCGCATGTGGGCAGAGCCTCCGCAAGATGCAAGGCATCCCGTTCGATGATCGGCTGCCAAAGGCGCTACCCGCTTGTTATACAATGCTGTCGTCGATTGGGCATGAGCATTGGAAGAAACGTGAAAACCCGACCGCTCCGAAGCTCTGACACATGTGGACCGGGGCTAGTAAAGCGTCCTTTTGTAGTCTTCTTCCAATTTGTCGTCCAAGGCCTTCATTTCCCCAGCATCGTCCGGCGCCCCGGTTGTCTGATCCATTATGATGTTGATCAGCGACGGCATTTCGCTTCTGTCCTGAAACTTGGACGGATCCCACAAATGCGATCTACGAAACGCCTTGGCACAGTGCATGAAGACCGATGTCACCTTGACCACAATCGCGACCTTGGGCACGCGGTCATTGATGCTCATGGCTTTGAGCAGCTCAGGGTCGACAACAAGGGTGGCTGTGCCATTGACACGCAAAGTGTCATCAAAACCCGGGACCATGAACAGCAAGCCCACACTCGGGTTCGCCACAATATTGCTCAAGCTGTCTAGGCGATTGTTTCCCGGTCGATCTGGAATCGCCAGTGTTTCCTGATCCAGGACCCTCACAAATCCGGCGGGATCCCCTCGCGGGCTGACGTCAGCTCTGCCATCCACGCCCTGCGTTCCCAAACAAAGGAAAGGCGAGCGGCTTATAAATTCTCGTGCATGTTTGTCGAGCCTCGTCTGGCACTTTTGAATGGCAAGCTCGTGTGTTGCGGGAAAGAGCTCGCGCAGAGACGTTTCGTCCCGAACGATGAAATCCGGATTGACCGAGAATTGCTGCATTTTCCCTCCCCTATGTGACTTCAATGCCTGAACGCATGCGATAGAATCAATTCGCTGCGAGCTCTGATCACCGAATTAGCAGGCAAATCGAAATCTGACGCCAGCATTTGCAATGCACTCAACGTGCCTAGCGTCAGCAATGAGGTACGTTCCTCATTCTTGACGACATTGTCAATCCCTTTAGCTGAAACAGGCGTTTTGATCTCAAATGGTCCCAAGTATCAAAAACAAAAAGTTCCTGATGTGAATTCTGTTTCCGACGGTTCAATAGACACACGATAGCCCGCTGAAACCAGCAGTACCTTCAGCAAGCAATTGCACTGTTTCCTGGACTTGAACACTGCGTTCGTTGGCCGGCTATGGGAATTCAGTCGATTGTCTCTATTTTCGGTGTGAGAAAATTCAACTCGGGAATTGTGATCATGTCAGTCCGTCCAGTCACTCATATCGGTGGAACGCAGTCGACGCTTGAAGGC
The DNA here is from genome assembly GCF_026191725.2 of Roseibium porphyridii. Taxonomy (NCBI): domain Bacteria; kingdom Pseudomonadati; phylum Pseudomonadota; class Alphaproteobacteria; order Hyphomicrobiales; family Stappiaceae; genus Roseibium; species Roseibium porphyridii. The sequence goes on along the minus strand of NZ_CP120863.1, from coordinate 2,195,829 downwards.
GCAGGTGTCAAGCTTGAGCGTGTCTTCGGATTTCAGGACCCGGAAATGCTGGATCCATTTCTTCTGCTGGACGATTTCCGCAATGAAAGGCCTGAGGATTACCTGGCCGGTTTTCCCTGGCATCCGCATAGAGGCATTGAAACCATCACCTATGTTCTCGCCGGAACTGTCGAACATGGAGACAGCCTCGGCAATACCGGCCACCTGGGTGCGGGCGACGTCCAGTGGATGACTGCAGGCAGGGGTATCATGCATCAGGAAATGCCCACGGGCGACGACAGAGGCCGCATGCACGGCTTTCAGCTCTGGGCCAACTTGCCTTCGTCTTTGAAAATGACAGAACCTCGCTATCAGGATGTCGCGGCGAAAGAGATACCTGTTGTCGTTGACGACGACGGCACGTCCGCGCGGATCATCTGCGGCGAGTTTTGGGGCAAACGCGGCCCGGTAGATGGTATCGCCGCGGAACCGCAATACCTCGACATTCATGTGCCTGCGGGACAAAAGAAACGTTTAAAAGTTGACACTTACAAGCAGACTTTTGCCTATGTCTTTGAAGGCTCTGGAACGTTCGACGGGGCCTCGGAACCCTTTGGCGTATTGACTGAAAAGGAATTTGGAGGCGAAGAACTCAAGATCCGGGATCAGACCGGCAATCGGTCACTCGTTGTTTTCGGCAGCGGTGATGAGATCTGCGTTGAGGCAGGCGATGAAGGTATTCGTTTCCTTCTGGTTTCCGGTGCCCCAATCAAGGAGCCCGTTGCGTGGCACGGCCCAATTGTGATGAACACGCGCGATGAATTGGTGCAAGCGGTTTCCGAACTTCAGAACGGCACGTTTATTCGATAAGGATCGACCTGCCTTGTAACGTTCACATTATCTGGCTAGGGCTGTCGGGTAGACAACCAACCGGACAGCCATGCCCTTAAAACTCAGAGCCGCAACCAGAGCCGATGCCTCGGCTCTCACCGACATTCTGCACAGCGCCAAGGCGTCCTGGGGATATCCGGACGACAAGATGGCTGAGTTCAGAAAGCACTGGCTCATCACCGAAGAGATTATCGACAATCAATATGTCACTGTCGCCGAAAGGAATGGCAGCCCGGTTGCCTTTTCGGGTCTGGCGGCACAAGACAAAGACACGTTGTTGGTTGACTATCTCTTTGTCGCCCCGCAGGCCCAACGTCAGGGCATCGGGGATCTTCTGCTGACCAGAGCACACGACCGTGCCCGCACGCTTGGGTTATCCAGACTTTACCTGGAAGCAGACACACATTCCGAGGCGTTCTATGCACGGCAAGGCTTTGCGACCATTGCAAAACGGCCGAGCGAAATGTCGCCAGGTCGCACTATACCCATGATGGAAAAGCATCTGCAGTCTCCGGTGCATGCCGTCCGCGGAGTGGATCTGAGCCTCTCCCCCGATAACTGGGCCTTCGAACAGGCAAATGAAGCCGCAATCGCTGAACACTTTGAAGAAGCAAAGAAGCGAATTGGCCTGCTTTGGAACGGCCGCACCTTGAAACTGACCAACTTTTCCTTTGAAGACGGTGTATTCAAGGGCAGTTGCACAGAGTGTTCATATTCCGCTTTTCTTGCCTGGCGCGATTGGGGAGCACCCGATCCCTCCGCTTACAACGTCTTTGGCTCAGCCATCCTGAGGTCGGCTGACGGTGCTCTGTTGTTTGGCGTAATGGCTGCTCATACGGCGACTGCTGGCGCAATCTATCCGCCCGGCGGCAATCTCGACCCGACTGACCTGTCACCAGAAGGCAAAGTAGATGTCGTCGGAGCAATTTACCGGGAGTTGGAAGAAGAAACCGGTCTGAACGGCAAGGACGTCACGGCTGGAGACGTTCTGATCGCCTTTGATGGACCACGTATTTCCATTGCCCGGATATTCGATCTCGATCAGCCCGCCGAAGAATTGCGTCGCTCGATCATGCGCTTTTCGGACAGCACGGAAGAACGTGAATTGGCAGATATCAGGATCATTCGCGAACGGGCCGATCTGAATGATCCTGCGGTCGTGTCCTATGCACGTGCGTTTGCAGAGCATCTGTTGCCTGAATGAACGCCCGCAACGGCCAGATCCGGGCAACCCTTTGTTCACCAAGAATGGGCACTAATCACTGGCGGGACTTGCTGAGACATGCAAAAGTCCGCTCACCTCAGGAAGAGCTGACTGGTGAGTCTCTAGGGAGAAAAACAATATGAGCCGTCGCTACGCGATCTTGGATGTCTTCACCAACACGAGCCTTGCCGGTAATCCGCTGGCCATTGTTCTGGACTCCGAAGGTCTCAGTGACGAGCAGATGCAAAAAATTGCAGGCGAGTTCAACCTGTCGGAGACAGTGTTCGTCTTTCCACCGGAAAACCCCGGACACTCCGCCAACATGCGGATATTCACCCCCAAGCTAGAGCTGCCGTTTGCCGGCCACCCAACCGTCGGCACCGCCATTTTGATGGCGAAGGAAAGATTTGGTGAAGTTTCAAACGAACAGGATGCGGTCGTTGTTCTGAAACAGAATATCGGCACCGTTCGCTGTGCGGTGATCCTGCGGGAAAATGCTGCAGCCTTCGCGGAATTCGACGTACCGAGCCTTCCGGAGCCCGCCGGTCCCACCCACAATGTGGAATTGATCGCCGCCGCGCTCAACCTGGAGCCAACCGATATTGGCTTTGAAAATCATGCCCCTTCCCGCTTCCGCGTAGGACCTCCCTTCACCTTCGTACCGGTGCGGGACCTTGATGCGCTGGCGCGCGCGAAACCGGTTCAGTCCATGTGGAAGGCAGGCTTCGGCAAGGACGGGCACAATGATGCCTATGTCTATTGCCGGGAAACTCGCTCGCATGACAGCGCCTTCCAGGCCCGCTTGTTTGCGCCCGACATGGGCATCCCGGAAGATCCTGCCACCGGTTCAGCTGCCGCTGCCTTTGCCGGCGTCGTCGACTATTACGACGACCTTCCAAGCGGCACCCACCATATCCGGATCGAACAAGGGTTCATCATGGGTCGGCCGTCCCTGATCGATCTTGAAATCGACATCGACGGCGGCAACATGCATGCGGTTCGAATTGGCGGTCAGGCAACACTTGTCGCCCGCGGCGAATTGTTCCTTTAACGGGTCGAGACGTCAGAAGAACCGATTTTGTCAGCGCGCGGTGTCTGACCGAATTGCCGAGAATACTCCCGGCTGAACTGGGTCGGGCTTTCATACCCGACCTGAAACGCGGTGCTAGAAACAGACAGTTTGTCATTCTGCAACAAACGCCGCGCCTCCATTAAGCGCAGCCTCTTTTGAAACTGAAGCGGTGTTGTGCCGGTAATGTCCTTGAAACCGGCATGAAAGGCTGAAACGCTCATGGCCGCGTCCTGCGCAAGATCCTCGACACGCAGAGCCGTTGCAAACTCCCTCTTGATCCTGTCAATCGCCGTCGATATGCGCGCAGCACGACTGTCGCGTTTGACCAGTTGTCTCAAGATGCTGCCGTGCTCGGCCTTTAAAAGCCAGAAATGCACCTCCCTTTTGATCAAGGGCTCCAATACCGCGGCCGCCTCTGGCATTTCGGTCAGTTCGAACAACCGTCGCATGGCATCGACAATTGCGTCATCGGCTTTGCCGCTGGAGACCGCCACCGTCTTCTCGCTTCCGTGCTCCAGGAGGTCCAACTCGCCCGACAGGTCACGCAGCAACGCAATGTCCAGATCGAGCGCCAAGGCGACATAGGGCTTCTGGGAGCTTGCCTCTATCACTTTGGATTCGGCCGGCAGATCCAAACCGACGATCAGCGACTGGCCGCTGGCAAAGCGAACCGTTCGGCTACCGACATAAGTTTGTTTGGCACCTTGGAGAACCAGGCAGAAAATTGGATGAAAGACGACTGGATAGACCTGTGTCCTCTGCCTTTGACGCACCAAAGTGACACCGGGAACGCCAATGTCGAAGGGGTCGTTTCCGGCCTTTCGTTCGTCTGCAAAATCAATCAGCTTTTGCGTCAATTGGTCTGTCTGCATCAAGCTCTCCCGGATCTCTGCAGATAAAGGCAAAACTCTGAACTGACAATCACACTACCTTAGCATTTCAGAGAATTAGGCAGATTTTCAGGAGGAACCGGCAGGTACGACAACTGGCGAAAAGCTATCTCAGTGTCATCAGATCCACTGAACGCAGTTTGGAGACAACAGATGACCAATGGCACGAAAATCGCATTGATAACCGGCGGCAGCCGCGGTCTTGGCCGGAACATGGCCATACACTTGGCACGGCACGGCGTCGACAGCGTCCTGACCTACAATTCCAACAAGGCGTCAGCAGAAGAAACCATTGCAGAGATCGAGGCACTCGGTCAGCGCGCAGTCGCAATTGGGTTGGACACGACCGACACTTCGGCCTTCCCTGGTTTTTATTCGGACCTGAGAGCCGTATTGAATGAAACTTGGCAACGCGACGGATTTGATATTCTGGTCAACAATGCTGGTACTGGTGTTCACAAGTCCTTTGCGGACACCACCGAAGATGAGTTTGACCACCTCATGAACATCCACGTCAAAGGCGTCTTCTTTCTGACCCAAGGATTTCTGCCGATGCTCCCGGACGGCAGCCGGATCCTCAACATTTCCACCGGTCTTGCACGCTTCACAATCCCCGGATATGCGGCTTATGCGACGATGAAAGGAGCGGTTGAAACACTGACGCGCTATCTCGCGAAGGAACTCGGACCACGGCGCATTGCTGTCAACACACTGGCTCCAGGCGCGATTGAAACGGACTTTGGTGGTGGTGCTGTCAGGGATGTTCCTGAACACAACAAAATGATCGCGGGCATGACAGCCATGGGCCGAGCAGGAATGCCAGATGATATCGGAGGTACTGTCGCGGCGATTCTAACGGGCGAAACGGGTTGGATGACCGGACAACGCATCGAAGTCTCCGGCGGCCAGAGTCTGTAAAAATGGCCAGAGAACCGCATTGCGGCGGCATATTCTCTTCGCCGCAACGAATTCTGGCGGGAAACCAAGATCGTTTAGTCCGGCTCTTTGGCATCTGCTTTGGAGGCAAAGGTATCGACCAGTCCAGGAAGGACAACGGCGAAGACAATCAGAGTGGCCCCAATCAACATGTCTGGCGTGACCGTCTCGCCCAACAGGAAGAATGCAGCAACAAACGCGAACACAACGGACAGGACAATCAGCAATGACGCCGTGACGGTGGAAACCTCGGACATGGCTTCGTACCAAAGGTAGTAGCAAAGTGCTGTCGAAAAGACACCGAGCGCCAAGAGGACGGAAATATCTATCGTTGTCACCTGAAGCGGGTAGAAGAATAGCGAGGGTGTCAAAACCAGGCCGCACGGCAGCAAAATCTTCAGCAACACCGCCATCCGGTCCAGGCTGGACCTCGTTTTTTTGACAGATGCTGCGCTGCCTACGATGAACATTGCCCAGCTGATACCAGCACCAATCTCCCAGATATCGCCTTCCAGACCAGTGGCGCCGACTTCAAGATCCTGCCGTACTGTCAGGTAAACGCCAGCCAACGCCATCGCGGTGGCAACACCGTCGGACCACCTGACACTCTCCACCCGCGTGATGACAAGAAACAGAAGCACAAAGAATGGCGCTGTGTTTTCGAGCACCATTGCATTGGTGGCGCTGGTCTTCTCAAGGCCAATGTGGAACGTGATGTAGTTTAGTGTAAATCCGGCGATAGCCAGGCATTGATACCGGTCATAGGGAAACAGCCGGAACCGATACCCTGAGAGCATCAGCAGTGCGAAGATCGTTGTACAGCCGATCCAAAGCCGGAAAACGGCTATCTGCAGCCCGTGCAAGTCAGAAGTCAGGAAACGCACGGATACGGAATTCATTCCCAGCAGAAATGCTGCGACGACGCCCATGAAGAGTGCGAACAGGTAGGAACGGCTCATAACAAGGCCAGCCTAGGGGCTGGCCTTGTTAACGGCAATGGCCGTTCAGTCTGAAGAGCTATTCCGCCGCTTCCGCACGAGGCTTGGGAGCAGTTGCAGCCCAGGCCGGAACGGCTTCGAGGCGTTGCAGGTACGCGTTGACCTTCGGAAAATCCTTTAGAGGCACCTGGGATTGAGGATGCATTGCCAATGCGGAATGGCTGCCGACCGCAAAATCAGCGACCGTCAACTCATCACCTAGGACGAAGTCCCGATCCGCAAGGTGGTTTTCCAAAACCGCAGCAAACCGGCGGAAATTATCCAGACCGGCCTCGATCTTGACAGTGTCGGGCGCGCCAAGGCCGAATGCTTGCTTGGCAACGGTCTCCCAGACAATGTCTCCGAGCGCACGATTGAAGTGTTGAACCTCCCAGGACATCCATCGCAGCACCTCAATGCGGCCCTGCCGATGTGTGGGACAAAACTCTTCGGCACCGGCACGTTCACCCAGGTAAATCATGATTGGATTGGCTTCCCAAAGGCTGAAATCGCCGTCAACAAGCACTGGCACCTTTTGATTGGGATTGACCGCCTTGAGTTCGTCCGAGCGATGCTCCCCTTTCATCAGATCGTATTTCTGGATCTCGGTCTCGCCATCGAAACCAAGATGACTGACCGCAGCCAACACGCGTCTGCTGTTGGGAGACAGGTCGGTTACATAAAGCTTCATCTCATCCACTCCTTTGTCGGGCCACTCTCAAGACACTCTGGCTGACCCTGTTGAGCTATCGGTAATCTGCACTGCTTTACTCAACCAATTAGTTGACTATAATGAAACTTGATGATAGTCAACCAAAAGGTTCACTTTATGACTGTGCTTCAGATGCCCCAATTGGACGCTACCTTTTCCGCACTCAGCGATGGCACACGACGTGCCATTGTCTCTCGTTTGGCAACGGGTGAAACGACACTTTCCGACCTTGCCGAACCCTTCGACATGTCGCTGACGGCAGTTTCCAAACATTTACGTGTCCTGTCCGATGCAGGCCTTGTTGAAGTCGAAAAACGCGGCCGAACCAGGCATTGCAGGCTCCGCGGGGCCCCGATCAAGGAAGCCGTCGACTGGCTTCAGAAATACGAAGCCTTCTGGATTGACCGCTTCGATGCCCTTGCCCGCCATCTGGCCAAAGAGGATTGAGTAAGATGACTGTTCAGCAGACTGCCAAAGAGTTTTTGAAGTCGGAACCGGGCCGGGATCCTATTATTATCGAGGGTCTTTTCAGGGCGGCTCCCGAACGGGTTTTCCGCGCCTTTACCGATCCGCGGGATGTCAGTTGCTGGTTTATTCCCAAAGCCGGTTCGCTTGAGCAAGTCGAGATCGATCTGAAGATCGGCGGGAAATGGTGCTTTGTGATTGATAAGACCGACGAAAAGCAAATTCACTTTGAGGGAGAGTATCTGCTCATCGACCCTCCCAACCGGCTCGAATTCAGTTGGCGTCACGTCAAGGAATTTGCCGACGGCACGCGCGAAACGACTGACACGTCAAAGGTCGCTGTAACTTTCACCGCTGCCGGCAAGGCCACCGAAGTCCGGCTTTCGCATGAAGCCATCAAAACCGAAGACGCGCGTCACGGCGTTGGCGGCGGCTGGAACGGCTGTTTTGAGCGGCTTGCCGATTTCGTCAAGGAAATGGAACACGTACCGGGAGAATGAAAATGTCATCACCACAGATCGTTAGTCGGGATGAATGGCTTGAAGCGCGAAAGGCTCTCCTGGCAAAGGAAAAGGCTTTCACCAAGGAGCGCGACCAGCTGTCCGCTGCACGCCGCGACTTGCCGCTTGTGCTCGTGAATGAAGACTACGTTTTCGACACAAGGGATGGCCCGAAGAGCCTGTCAGACCTGTTTGGGCCGCAAAGACAGCTCGTTGTCTATCACTTCATGTTTGGCGAGAACTGGGAGGAAGGCTGCCCGAGCTGTTCCTTCTGGGCCGACAATTACGAGCGGCTCGATGTCCATTTGGCAGCCCGGGACACGGCACTTGTTTCTATCTCCAGCGCGCCGCTGGAAAAACTGGAAGCCTACAGAACACGTATGGGCTGGACGTTTGACTGGGTCTCTTCCCTTGGCACCAGCTTCAACAATGATTACGGAGTTACGTTCCCCGGCAAGGAAGATCCGGCAGGCCGTGGCTACAACTACAAAGGCCAACCAGTTGGCACCGAGGAGTTGCCGGGCGTGAGCACCTTTATCAAGCTCGAAGATGGTCGGGTCGCCCACAGCTATTCTACCTATGGGCGGGGTCTCGACATCTTGAATATGGCCTACAATCTGCTGGATCTGACGCATCTCGGTCGCGATGAAGAAAGCCTGCCCTACCCTCAGGCCTGGGTAAAACGGCGCGATACCTATTGAGTCGCCGAAAAACGAACTTCCCGGAACGGCGACCTTACGTGGACATCGGCAGAAAGTTTCTGCCGACACACTGGTAGGTCCTCAAAACCAGTACAAAGATGGCACGCGCCAACTACAACTCATATCTTGTAACCACGTCGAATTGAGCATTCGGCATTTCGAACACGGCATCCTGTCGTTTCGCCCAAAGCCGCATTCTTGAACCAGGCACCTTGCTGCGACCAACCAATTGCAGTTCGACAAATAAGCAGAAAATCGCCTATTTCCTTTGGGTTTGGATCAGTCACATTTTTCAGAGCCTCGGTGATCGTGCAACGCTATTCGCGTAATCCTTTGTCCTTCAAAGATAATGAGTTTGGTTTCTCCCGGCTCCATTATGGGCCAACTCTGCGGTCACACCAAAGACAAGGGCTTATGCTAGTCGTTCCGTACGCAAAGCCTCCATCTGGAAAGAACCTTGTTGCATCGGATGAAAACCTGCCTTAAGAACGAAACTCGTTAACTGTCAGGTCATGCTTTTAAGCGAACCTCGACAGACGCAATTTGAAGATGATCAAAGGCCAAAGACAGATCCATGATCGCGGCAAGCGACATTTCCGGCTCTTCTGTTAACGCGCGGTCCACGCGCGGCCTCCTTCTACTTGGCGATCTCCTCCTTCTTAGATGCCCCTGAGCGTCGGCTGATCCGCGTATGAATGGCGGAACGGGCACTTAGGGGAGACACTTTCAAAACGCATCACGAAATCCGGATCGCGCGCCCAGGTTCCATCAATTGCAGAACGGCCCGATCCAAGACTGGGACGAAACGACATGACTGCCACTCCTGAGAAGGACCAGATCCGCATCTTCGACACCACCTTGCGTGATGGAGAACAATCGCCCGGCGCGTCGATGACGCTGGAAGAGAAGCTGCAGATCGCCGAGATCCTAGACGACATGGGCGTCGACATCATCGAGGCTGGCTTCCCGATTGCCTCCAATGGCGACTTCGAAGCTGTCAGCGAGATCGCTAAGCGCTCCAAGAACTCCGTCATCGCGGGCCTTGCCAGAGCGATCCATGCCGATATCGATCGCTGTGGTGAAGCCGTCAAACATGCTGAAAAGGGCCGGATTCATACATTCGTCTCCACGTCTCCAATTCATCTGAAGTTCCAGATGAACAAGACGGAAGAAGAGGTAATGGAGATCATCACCGACACGGTGACCCGCTCCCGCAATCTGATTGAAGATGTGGAATGGTCCGCCATGGACGCAACCCGCACTCCGATCGACTATCTGTGCAGATGCGTTGAGGCTGCGATCAAGTGTGGTGCCACCACGATCAATCTGCCCGACACGGTCGGTTATGCGACCCCGGATGAATACAAGGCCATGTTCGAGCAGATCCGTGAACGTGTCCCAGACAGCGACAAGGCTATTTTCTCGGTCCATTGTCATGACGACCTGGGCCTGGCAGTTGCCAATTCGCTGGCTGGTGTCGCTGGCGGAGCACGCCAGATCGAGTGCACGATCAATGGCCTCGGAGAACGCGCGGGAAATGCCTCGCTGGAAGAAATCGTCATGGCCGTTCGGACCCGCGGCGACATCCTGCCTTATACGACCCAGATTGATCCGAAGTTCCTGGTACGGGCATCCAAGATGGTCGCCGGCGCATCCGGTTTCGCCGTGCAATACAACAAGGCGATTGTCGGGAAAAACGCCTTCGCGCATGAGAGCGGCATCCACCAGGACGGTATGCTGAAAAATGCAGAAACCTACGAAATCATGCGTCCGGAAGATGTCGGAGTGAAAGCAACATCCCTGGTCATGGGCAAGCATTCTGGCCGTCATGCCTTCCGCGACAAGCTGCGAGAATTGGGTTTTGAGTTGGGCGACAACGCACTGCAAGACGCGTTCCGCCGCTTCAAGGACCTGGCCGACCGCAAAAAGCATGTTTATGACGAGGACATTGAGGCCCTGGTCGAGGATGAAATCAACATCCTGGGTGAAAGCACAAAAGTGATTGCCCTGACGGTCATCGCCGGAACGGGTGGTCCGCAAAAAGCAATCCTGACGATGGATGTGAACGGTCAACACATCACCAAGGAGGCAACAGGTGACGGACCTGTTGATGCGACTTTCAACGCCATCAAGGCGATCGTACCGCATGAGGCAACACTGTCGCTCTATCAGGTGCATGCTGTGACCGAAGGAACAGACGCGCAGGCGGAAGTCTCGGTGCGTCTGGAAGCCGACGGTCGTATCGCTACTGGCAAGGGAGCGGATACAGACACCTTGGTGGCTTCTGCCCGTGCGTACGTTTCGGCCGTTAACAAACTGGCTCTGCGCCAACAGACCGGTAATCCCGGCGCGCTCGCAGCTGTTTAAGCCGTCGACGAAAAAAGAACGGAAAAAGGCCGCCAAGTGCGGCCTTTTTTGCTTCTTCCTGCGACCTTAGAGCGAAAACCGTCACAAGTGTCTGCGTGCTCGTCCTTGGACGTATCTCACCAATCAATCAGCCCAGCTGATTCGATTTTGACACGAAATGAGTCGGCAAAATTGGTGATTTTGCCAGATTGATTGCGAGTGCTTGGCACGCCCAATTTTTCCTAAGTGCAAATACATAGGCAATTCGACCTAGCGCGTTACATCCTAGGATAGGTGATCGATAACAAATTGACGGCACCAGTATCTTCACGGTTGCACATGAAGTCAAAAAAATGTGATTTATCAATTTGTTAAGTTCAAAGGCCCCTAATCCCCTCACGTTTGATTTGCGGTTCGTAGTGCTAAGGGGTGTGGGGCATGGAACGACTACTGAGTACGGTCAGGATTGGACCGAGAATTTATGTTGGCTTTGGCGTCATCATCCTTTTGCTGGCTTTGCTGGCGGGTACGGGATACTTCGGTCTATCGAACTCAGAGACGACATTTTCGGAATATCGAGGTTTGGCGCGCGATACCAATCTTGTGGGACGCTTGCAGGCAAACGTGTTGATGACGCGGCTAGGCGTGAAGGACTTTGTCATCAAGAGCGACGAGGCAGCGATTAGCGTTGTCAAGGAGCGCCTCGCAAAGGCGCAGTCCTTCCATAAGGAAGCCGAAATCGAAATCCAGGATCCGGAGCGCGCCAAAGGTATTCTGTCGATCGGCGGTGCATTGGGCGACTATGGCGTTGGGTTCGATAAAGTGATCGCACTGCAGGCCAAGCGCAACGAAGATGTGGCGATCCTGAACGAAAAAGGTCCTGAAATTCGAAAGGAAATCACCAAAGTCGCCGTGAGCGCTTTTGAGGATGGTGATGCAACAGCAACCTATTGGGCCGGGCGTGTTCAGGAGAGCTTTTTGCTTGGAAGGCTCTATGCGCAGAAGTTTCTGATCGTCAACGACGCAGCATCTGCGGAGCGTACTCAAAACGAGTTTGAAAAAACGGCCGAGGAGCTCGGAACGCTGATTGGTGAGTTGCAGAATCCCACTCGGGTAGCCGCTGCAAAAGCCGCACAATCTGGCCTTGAAGACTACCGCTCTGCGTTTGGACAGGTTGTCCAGCACATTACGGCGAGAAACGATATCATCCACGGAACGCTGGACAAGATCGGACCGCAGATTGCCAAAACGGTCGAAGATGTAAAACTCAGCGTGAAAGCCGATCAGGACCAGCTTGGGCCGGAAGCTGTTGCGAGTATCCAGGCTACGGAGCGAATGGAACTTGCAATCGGTCTGGCGAGCCTGTTGATCGCCGTTTTCGCTGCAACAGTGATTGCGAGATCCATTGTCAAACCGGTTCACTCCATGACTGCGGCGATGCAGCAGTTGGCCGATGGCAGTATTGATACCGAAGTCCCGGCAACCGGCTTCAAAGACGAAATTGGTGAAATGGCAAAGGCTGTTCAAGTCTTCAAGGACAATGCCGTTGAACGCCAGAGGCTGGAAGGGGAATCTGCGGAAGAGACTGCAAAGCGGGTTGAACGGCAACGCAAGATCGATCGTCTGATCGATACTTTCAGGGACGAGTCCGGAGGGCTGCTCGATTCAGTGGCAGACAACATGGACCAACTGAACAACACGGCCAGTGACCTGGCGGACATTGCCGAGCTGACGTCAGGCCAGGCAAATGGTGCAGCAACCTCTTCCGGGAATGCGTCAGAAAATGTTCAGTCGGTTGCATCCGCTGCAGAGGAACTTGGCGCTTCCATTCAGGAGATCGCCCAGCAGGTCAACCGCACGATGGAAATCGTCGACAAGGCAACCAGTTCAGCTCAGTCAACAAACCATCAGGTTTCCGGACTGGCAGAAGCCGCCCAGAAAATCGGCGATGTTGTCAACCTGATTTCCGATATTGCAGGCCAAACGAACCTGCTTGCCCTTAATGCGACCATTGAGGCGGCAAGAGCAGGCGAAGCAGGCCGTGGCTTCGCGGTTGTTGCTTCTGAAGTGAAACAATTGGCCGAACAAACAGCCAAGGCAACTGAGGAAATCAGCCTGCAGATTTCCGGAATTCAAACATCAACGAATGAAGCCGCAACAGCAATCGACGAGATCGCAACAACAATGGAAGAGGTGAACAGCTTCACCACGAACATCGCGTCTGCAGTCGAAGAACAAGATGCGGCAGCGAAGGAAATCAGCCGGAATGCACAATTGGCTGCGGCCGGTACGTCTGAGGTCTCTGAAAACGTGACCCAGGTGAATTCGGCAGTCGTTGACACGCGCCGGTCGATCGAACAGATGCGAACCGCCTCAACGGCCAGCACCGATAATTCGGCCTCCTTGAAACTCACGGTAGACCGCTTCTTGGAAAATGTGGCCGCAGCGTAGGGCTGCATCGCGAACGGTGAGAAAAACCATGAAGGCCTGGCGTCATGCCAGGCCTTCATTTCGTTTGGCTCCAATGCTCTTTCAAACAAATGCCATCTTTTATGCCCGACGGTTTGAACCGGCATCTTTTAGCGCGGCTCAGCCTCGCGCTATGCGCTCACCCAATTCGCTGTTGGTCATGGCGCGACCGTCGAGGTTCCAGGAACCGTCAACCGTGTGAACCAGATTGGTGTAAATCCGGTCTCGTGGAAGTGTTCCACCTGTAGCGTTTTCAATGATGTCTGTCGCTTCCCTGAAGAAGCCGACCTGGGTGTCCCGATCCGCAAGCGCAAATGACGGTGTTTTGCACTCCAGCCACGCAGCTGACACGGGCTCGCCTCCCGAAAGAGCAGCGAATTTCGGAAGCGCCTGGATTTGCATTGTCACATTGGGCGTCATGACCGTGTTACCCGTCAATCCATGCCATTTCAGGAATGCCTGGGTAATCTTGCGACCAGCTGCAGCACCTGAATCAGCGTCGAAGACGCCCTCTGTGTACGTTAAAGCCAAAGGCATAAGAATCTGTCTCCTTACTTAAATATAACGTTCGTTATATTCTTCGATAAGCTCCATATATGTAACGATCGTTATATCTTCAAGAAAAATATTGCGGTCGTTATATAATTTAAGGCCGAACGAAAATGACTAAGCAGAATACGCGCAAGGCTGAGACGCGGAAGGCCCTCCTGAAAGCCTCCGGTCGGATGTTCAAAAAAGAAGGGTTTGACGGTATCGGCGTTGACGGTATCGCAAATGCTGCCGGAGCAACATCTGGCGCATTCTACGCCCATCTAAAATCCAAGAACGATGCATTCCGAATGGCGCTTGAAGCAGGGCTGGACGAGGTTATTGAGACAATTCCTGACTATCAAAGGCAATATGGCAAAGGCTGGTTTGACGCCTTTGCGCGTTACTACCTGGGTGCCGCGCATCGCAAGGATCGCGCCTGCGGCTGTGCCATGACCGCCATGTCGCCCGACGTCGCCCGGGCAGATGCAGACACGAGGGAACTCTACGACCTTAAGATGGATCGCATAGCAGACTTGATTGCGCGGGGATTGCCGGGTGCGGTCGAAGAGGAAAGACGAAAATCTGCCTGGGCCTTCCTGAGCATCCTCATAGGCGCGCTCACCACAGCACGTGCCATGGCTGACGAGAAACTGGCAGAAGAAGTGGCGAATGCGGCACTGCCAGTCGCGCTCGCGGCAGCGTCCGGGTGTGAAATCAGTTAGACCCGCTTGTCGGAATGACCACGCCACGCGCTCTTTCATGTTCCTGTCGTGTGATCCGGTAGAAGCGGCATGACACGCCGTGTTTGGTCATTTCCATCCACGGTCTTAGACCTGCCTTTTCCATGACGGCAAAGGATTTTCGGTGCTCCGAGGCGGCGTATGCGAACATTTGGTCCTCTGCTCTATGCGAGAAGAACCAGTCAACCAGAGCAATCGCGATTTCGCTTGCGTATCCTTGTCTCCAATATGCCTGTTTCAAACTGTATCCCAGTTCATATCCGTCCGGTTCGTTCTGCCAGGAGAACCCTGCCCGCCCGATAAAGTCGTCATCAATCGTTTCAAGCTTCCATTTGCTGATGCCCGTGCGTCGATGATCCTCCACATAGGATGTCAATCTCCGTTGAACTTCCGCCTCCGCCATCGGTGCAAGGCCCGGCGAATGGTAACGATTGACCTCAGGGTCTGAATGCAGGTCTCTCAGCAATTTATAATCCGTCTCCAGAAACGGCGTTAACCTGAGACGTTGTGTTACCAATATCGGATCGGACAAGGAGGCGTTCTCCCAACAAAAAAGAAGACCGTTCAAGAACGGTCCATTTCAAGTCACTCGCGCTGTCAAAAACTTCGTCTCGTCAGGCACTCATCAAATACGATTGCATGGAGGGACTGAGCATCTGAAACAGGTCTGCCTGCATTCCGTCAATCGCCTTGCTTTCCCGGTGATAGAACCCGGCATCCTGAATTGCCTCGCGCATGTCTCGGTTGTCCGTACGAACGACCGCGACCAGATGCGAAAAATAGGTATTTTGGAAAAACCAGTCGGAGAGCCCTTTACAGAGGCGCTTGGCAAGGTCTTCATCCTGCTCAAGCACGTCGGTGTAGAGGCAATAGTTCAAGCTGATCTCTGAAGTTTCGGCGAGTGGGGTAAACCCTGCCCAACCGATAAACTTGCCCTCCTCCGTCACTGCCTTCCATTTGGCAAAGCCATGATCCGTCTGGTTCTGCAATGCATTACGGACCAGTTCCGCCGCATCAACCACGACGCAATTTGTGGAAGTATCAGTACAAAGGTTGCCGTAAGGGTCTGAATGAAGGTCTTTGACGAGATTAATATCGGCGGGAGACAATGGGACAAGTCGCACTGAACCGCATTCGAGAAAAATCGTCTGCACCGTGTCCTCCCTTTATCGGCGATATCCCGGGACTGAAATACTTCTGACAACAAGCCATTGCCATGTAACTTTAGATTGTGACGCCCCGAAGACAGACCAAAGTATAATGTCAATAATGGCAAAAATATATTCGCATTACCAACAGGTTAGCGAAATAGTGCTCGCTGCAGCGCACACCCCACAGGTTGACGGATCATTTTTCTGCGAAACCCGGCAACCGTTCCAAATCGATTCCAACTGAAGGATCAATCCTTTGCCAATCGGGCATCTGGTTTCGGAACCAGGTTTCCTGTCGTTTTGCATATTGCCGCGTTGCAACAGTGAGCCTGTTGATAGTTTCGTCCAGACTGGCCTGCTGCGACAACAAGTCCCGGATTTCGGCGATTCCTATGGCGCGCATACCGGGCAGTTTTGGCGAGAGACCCTTGCCCAGCAATGCCCGGACTTCATCAATGCCTTCCTCGCCCACAATCATTGCAGCGCGCCTGGCGATACGTTCGTGAAGCCAGGCCCTTGGCGGAGCCAGCACCAGGCGCAAAGCGTGTTCGGGTGACAGAAAGGGCGTTGCATGTTGAGCTTTTTGCAAGACGCTGAGCGGTTGGCCAGTCGCAAGAATGACTTCAAGAGCACGGGCAAGCCGTTGCGGATCGGCAAGTTCACCAGCGGCGACAATGTCTCCAGCGTCCGCAAGCGCTTTTCTGAGCCCTTCGACCCCTTCCCTGTCCGCCAGATCGCGAGCTCTTTCGCGAATGTCCTCCGGTATATCCGGAAGCTCCGCAAGCCCTTGCGTTAAAGCCTTGAAATAAAGGCCTGTACCGCCAACCAAAATCGGTACGCGTCCTTCGGACCAGACAGCCTCCATTTCTGCACTTGCCATTCGCAACCAAGCGCCTGTGGAAAAAGCCTGTGAAGCTGGCAAGACACCGTAGAGGCGATGCTCGGCGTCGCGCTCCTCGCTCGGGGACGGTCTTGCACTCACAAGGCGCAAGTCTTCGTAAAGCTGCATGGAATCGGCATTGATGATCACTCCATCCAGTCTTTTGGCAAGATCCAGGGCCAAAGCAGACTTGCCGCTCGCCGTGGGTCCGGCTATCAAAATGGCGCGCCACCCGATTGTTTTCTTTCTCTTGTCTTCCAAGGCTTCATCCATGTCTCTTGTCGCCACCCTGGTTTCCACTCCAACGGCTCCTGCGGTGAACGCGGATCTCATCAGCAAGGCGGAGGCTGCTCTTGGAGTAACCGGTTCCGCGACGGTGCTCAATCCGGGTGTTGCAGCCGATATCCGGTTTGAAGGGCCGAACGCAAGTGCCGCTGACACATTGCTTCGCGATGTGATCGGGCGGGCACCTGTTGACGTATTTGTCCAGGCTCCTGACAAACGTCGCAAGAAACTGCTGATCGCTGACATGGATTCCACCATGATCCGGCAGGAATGCATCGATGAATTGGCAGCTGAACTCGGTCTGAAAGACAGGATTTCCGAAATCACCGAGCGCGCAATGCGTGGCGAGATTGAATTTGAGCCGGCATTACGGGAACGGGTTGGCCTTCTGGAGGGTTTACCCGTCTCCGCGATCGACACGGTGCTGAGCAACCGCATTCAGCTGATGCCCGGTGGCCGGACACTTGTTCAGACCATGAAGTCTGACAGCGCCTATTGCGCGCTTGTGTCGGGTGGATTCACACATTTCACCAAAGCCATTGCCGCCATGATCGGCTTTGACGAAAATCAGGCTAATACCCTGCTTGAATCGAATGGCAAACTGAGTGGTAAAGTCGGCGAGCCGATCCTGGGCCGGGATGCCAAGCGAACCCGGCTTGAATATCTGGTTGCCGAAAACGGCCTGGATTTCGAAGATACATTGGCGGTTGGTGACGGTGCGAACGATCTTGCCATGATCGAGCGTGCTGGATCAGGTGTTGCCTATAGGGCCAAACCGGCCGTTGCCGCTGCCGCCGACTTCCGCATCGACTACGGTGACCTGACGGCCCTTCTCTATCTTCAGGGATACGCCGAAAAAGATTTCGTACTGAGCTGACCCGAGCCCACTGGATCAAAAAAAGGCGCCGTCACCGGCGCCTTTTTCTTGTTCAGGGCAATCCTGATGAGACTATTCGTCCTCAATTCGCACTGGAACAAAGCGAACATCGCCTGAGGGGTTGGCCAGCAGCAACAAGGCAGACCGGCGCCCGCCTTCCTTGAGCTTCTCAATCTCGGCCTCGACGTCTGCCGGTGTTTCCACCGGTTCCTGAGCGACTTCCTTGATCACGTCACCCGCCTGGACCCGTTTTTCTTCTGCAGAAGAACCAGCCTCGACTTCAGTCACAACAACGCCGGTGACATCAGCTTCAATGGAGAACTGCTCACGAAGCTCATCGTCGAGTTCAGAGAGCGTCATTCCGAGGACTTCGCTCTTCTCAACCGGCTTTTCTTCCTGCTCTTCTTCAGTTGTCGCGCTGGCTTCGGTAACGTCGTTCTCTTCCAGACGCTCCAGAGTGACGCTGATAGTCACTTCTTCACCCTTACGAAGAACGACGACTTCCACATCCTTGCCGATAGCTGTTTCGGCAACCATGCGCGGAAGTTCGCGCATCGCTTCAACTTCACTGCCATCGAACTTGATGATGACATCTCCCGGCTCGATTTCGGCTTTCGAGGCAGGGCCATCTTCAGTCACGCCGGCAACCAGTGCACCCATCGCCTCGTCCATACCAAGGCTCTCAGCGATCTCGTCGGTGACTTCCTGGATGCGCACACCCAGCCAGCCGCGCCGTGTTTCACCGAACTCCCTGAGCTGATCGATCACGCGCGTGGCCGTTTTCGCCGGAATGGCAAAGCCGATACCGATCGACCCGCCGGAGGGAGAAATGATTGCTGTGTTGATACCGACGACATTGCCCTGCATGTCGAACAGCGGACCGCCGGAATTGCCCCGGTTGATCGATGCGTCGGTCTGAATGAAGTTGTCATAAGGACCGGAGTTGATGTCGCGGTTTCTTGCCGACACAATTCCGACGGTAACCGTTCCGCCCAGGCCGAACGGGTTGCCGATTGCCATCACCCAGTCGCCAACACGTATGGCATCTGAGTCACCAAGCTGGACGGCCTTCAAAGGCGTTTCGGGCACCACTTTCAAAACGGCCAGATCTGTCTTTTCATCCGTTCCGAGAATTTCCGCCTTGAGCTTGGTGCCGTCGTTGAAATTCGCTGTGACCTCGTCAGCGCCTTCAATCACGTGATTGTTCGTGATGATGATGCCTTCTTCGCCGTCAATCACGAAGCCCGACCCAAGCGATTGAACGCGGCGAGGTTGGCCATCGTCACGGTTCTGCCGGTTGAAGAATTCTTCAAAGAACTCCTGGAAAGGAGACCCGTCCGGAACCTGGGGCATCGGCACGCTGCGCCTGCCCTGTACAGTTTGCGCGGTGGAAATATTCACCACGGCATCTGCCAGGTTTTCCGCAAGGTCAGCGACGGAAACCGGTCCTTGTGCCTTTGCGGTCTGAATGGGTTGAAACGCGATCATTCCGCCGAGAACGATGCCCGCCGCAGCAAAGGCGACCCGGGACATTCGACGGCGAACAAAATTTGGAGCCATAGGGCTTTCTCCTCATCCCAGCCGATTGGACTGCGGTCCGGCAGAAAAAGCCGAACAAGACAGCCGATGGGTTTCAATCAGGCCTGTTATCCAAACCAGAATATAGAACGGGCGGGAGGATTTTGCCCCTCCCGCCCGAAAACTTTTCGTTATCCGCGTATGATCCACACAACAAATAGTCCAATGGCGGCCACGATCAGGCCTGTGGTGCGCAAAGTCTGGTCTGAGGTTTCAAGCGCACTTCGCATGATGCTCTTCATGCCACCGGGCACCAGAGCATAGAGCACACCTTCCAGAACCAGCACCAAACCAAGCGCCGTCACAAGGTCATTCATTGCGCGGCGAGTGACGGTGCACCAGTAGAGATGCCCGACCCGCCGTTGTCATTGTCCGAATTCGGCGCGTTCACACCAGTTGGATCCTTAAAGAAGCGGAAGAAACTGGAATCGGGTGACAAGACCAGGCTTGTATCCCCGGACCGCAACCCTG
The DNA here is from genome assembly GCF_026191725.2 of Roseibium porphyridii. Taxonomy (NCBI): domain Bacteria; kingdom Pseudomonadati; phylum Pseudomonadota; class Alphaproteobacteria; order Hyphomicrobiales; family Stappiaceae; genus Roseibium; species Roseibium porphyridii. The sequence goes on along the minus strand of NZ_CP120863.1, from coordinate 2,176,174 downwards.
CTTCATAGGCCTGCATGGACCGGTAGAAGGCAAAGAACTCAGGGTCAGCGCCGAACGCTTCTGCGAAGATCCGGTTCCGTTCCGCATCACCATCACCGCGAATGATCTCTGAATCCCTGTTCGCCTCAGCGACAAGAACCGTCGCATCACGATCCGCACGGGACCGGATACGGCGGGCGACTTCTTCACCCTGCGCGCGGATTTCAGTGGCTTCACGCTGACGTTCCGTCTGCATTCGGGCATAGATGGCCTGAGAGTTCGCATCGGGAAGATCGGCACGGCGGATCTTCACATCGATCACCTCGATGCCAAGTTCCTCAGCATTTGCACTCACATCCCGGCGAATGGCTTCCATGGTTCCTGAGCGGTCGTCACGAACCAGTGCGACAAAGCTCGTGCGGCCCAACTGTGAACGAAGCGACGATTGCAGAAGCGTCGACAGGCGCCGGTTAGCAGTCAGAACAGTCTGAACACGTTGATAGAACAGCACCGGATTGGAGATCTTGTAACGCGCGAAGGCGTCCACAACCAACCGCTTCTTGTCCGAAGAAATCGGCTCCAGTGGCGGCATGTTGAGGTTCAGCACACGCTTGTCCAGATAAACAACATTCTGGACGAACGGGATCTTGAAGTAGAAACCGGGTTCGGTTCTCGGTTCATCCACAATCTTACCGAACTGCAATACCAATGCCTGCTGGGTCGGATTGACGATGAAGACTGACATGTAAGCGCCAACGGCGACTACGATCAGAAGAAGGGCAAGCAATCCACTACGCATGATCAGTTCCCTCCTGTCCGAGCGGTCGGCGCATTGCCGCGGCCGTTCAGGTCATTGAGCGGCAGGAACGGCAGGACACCGGAGCCGGATGTTTCGTTGTCGATGATGATCTTGTTGTTGGCTCCCAAAACCTTTTCCAGAGTTTCGAGATAAAGACGTTCACGTGTCACATCCGGAGCCTTGATATACTGCTCGTAGATCTTGCTGAAACGCTGAGACTGACCGGTCGCCTCGGCGATTGTCTGATCCCGGTAGCCGTTGGCACCTTCAAGAACACGTGCAGCTTCACCACGCGCTTCCGGCACAATCCGGTTTGCATAGGCTTCAGCTTCGTTTCGGATACGCTCCTGGTCGGCGCGAGCCGCCTGAACGTCACGGAACGATTCAATGACCTGCGCAGGCGGGTCAACACGCTGCATCTGGACTTCAGCAATCTCGACACCAGCGTTGTAGCTGTCCAGCGTAGTTTGCATCAAAGTCGCAACGTCGTTCTGAATGGACACACGATTTTCAGTCAGGATCGAGTCAATATTGGAAGCGCCGACGACTTCACGCATGGCGCTCTCTGCAACCGCCTTCACGGTTCCATCCGGCTCCTGAACGTTAAACAGGAAGTCGGTGATGCCTTCCCGCGTATTCTTGATACGCCACAGGACCTTGAAGCCTACGTCGACGATGTTTTCGTCGCCGGTCAGCATCAGGCTTTCTTCCTGAACGTCGCGTGCGCGCACAACACCGGAGCTGGAAACGCTTTCCTCGGTTCCGACCGTGGTTTCACGCTGCAGCTCAACCTTCGGCGTATAAACTTCACCAACCGGATATGGCCAGTTGTAGTTCAGGCCCGGGGGCGTCTGGTCGGCAACTTCACCGAGCACGAGCTCAACACCGACTTCACCTTCGTCAACGACGTAGAAACCGGTTGCGAGCCAGACGATCGCGACAATACCTGCAACAATCAACACGCCAAGAAAACCGAGGCTGCCACCGCCGCCGCCCGGCAGAACGGTTTTCATGCGGTCCTGGGTACGCTTCAAAAGTTCTTCCAGGTCTGGCGGATTACCGCCTCCGCCCCGGTTCGGGCCACCGCCCCACGGACCGTTGTTGTTACCGCCGCCGCCACCACCGCTGCCCCAAGGGCCGCCGTTGTTGCCGCCGCCTTTCCAGGGGCCGCCGCCACCTGACTGATTGCTCCAAGGCATCAAAACTTCCTTCTTTGACATCCGGCAGTCCGCCGGATTTGGACCCAGGACCCGTGGTCCTGAGCCGCTTTTGACTCACCGTTGGTTATAGGGAGGTTACCCGTGGCTTTCAACGTAAAGCCCGGCGCTATTTCCCAAAGTTCGTAAACAGAACCAAACCATATTGTCGGTGCACTTTCCCTCGCCGCAGGTGGGGTATCTCGGCGGTTCTGTCAAGGCCAAACAACACGAGTTCTGCCTGCCCGGCATGAAACCGTCAGGGAAGGTGGACCATATCGACATGTGCAATGCCGTCTTCATCATACTCGTCCGACACGGTCTGAAATCCCAGCGACCCGTAAAAAGCCTCCAGGTGTGCTTGTGCGGAAACGTGGATCTTGCACGCCGGAACCAGTTCTCGCGCCTTTTTGACACCTGCCAGCATCATCTTGCGCCCAAGGCCTGTTCCGCGCCCCTCAGATGCAACAACAACCCGCCCGATGCGCGCCTCGACAAGCTCAGTGTCTGAAGAAAGCCGTATGGCACCCACCAGGGTGCCAGTGTCGCGATCTTTCACCAGATAATGCAGCAATTCGGGGTCTTTACCGTCAATATCGGCATAAAATGACGCCTGCTCCAGAATGAAGATATCCTGACGCAGCCGCAAAAGCGCATAGACTTCGTATTTGTCCATCTCTTCAAAGGACGCCCAGCGCGCATCGAGATTTTCAGCCAATGTCATGTAAGTTCCACCGTGACTTCAGGATGCCGCCTTGCGGCGGTACGTCACATAAATGAAATCCGCGCTGTCTTTTTCGCCTTTCTGTCCAGGCTCGCGGCAGGTTACTTCCCAGATGGACGGGTCGATTTCCGGAAAGCTTGTATCTCCGTCAGGGTCCGACTGGATTTCGGTTATCTCAAGCCGGTCTGCCTGGGGCATCGCCTGGGCATAGATCTGCCCCCCGCCAATACACATGATTTCCTCAGCTTGAAGATCGTTTGCAAGCTCTTCGGCCCGCTGCAGGGCCGTCTGAAACGACGTTACAGCCTCGGCTCCGGCTGGCGAATAGTCCGGATCTCGCGAAACCACCACATGAGGGCGACCGGGCAATGGCCGTCCTCCAAAGGACAGGAATGTCTTGCGGCCAAGAACAACAGGCTTACCCATTGTCATTTTCTTGAAGCGCTTCAGGTCGCTCGACACCTTCCAGGGCATGTCGCCTTCTGAACCGATAATTCCGTTTCTGGCAACTGCTGCGACAAGAACGAGCTCAGGCAAGACCAACTCCGAATCCGGTTTTCAAACTGCTGGCCGCGTCCTAGCATGGATTGCCGCACTGAGAAAAACCTTCCCTTGACGGTCTAAGTTTCGAAAGACTGTCGGATCCGTCTCTTCGTAAACGTTCTTGACCGGCAACGTTGCAAAAGGGAGCTTTAAAAAAATGTCCGAACTTATGGAAACCGTGCTTCTAGAGCGCATCCGCACCTTTATTCCAGACAAGGCCGTTGAGCAAAAACGCATGTTTGGCGGCACATGCTTCATGGTCAACGGCAACATGCTGGTCTGCGCCTCAAAACGCGGTCTGATGGCCCGCGTCGGCAAGGAACAGGAAACGGCTGCTCTTGCCAGACCGCATGCGTCGCCCTGCAGACCCGCAGGCCGTCCCATGCCCGGGTTCATCCGCATCGAACCTGATGGCATTGAAAGCGATGGCGATTTGAAAGACTGGATCGAGATGGCACGTGCTTATGTCTGTGCTCTGCCACCCAAGGCGGTAAAACCCAGGAAACGCAAATCTGAGAGGGCGATTTGATGACCGAGCCCGGATTTCAGAAGGAAACTTTCTTGTTTTTGAAAGCCCTTGCCGCCAACAACAGCAAAGACTGGTTTGACGCCAACAAGTCGGACTATCAACGCCATGTCAAAAAGCCGGCCGATGCCTTTCGCCCAGCCATGAACAACGCTCTGCAAACGCTGACAGGCCATGAGATGACGTCCAAGCAGTTCCGGATCAATCGGGATCTGCGCTTCTCAAAGGACAAGACGCCCTATAACACCCACATCCGGATGGCTTTCTGGCCCGTTGGCGCTCCCTTTGAGGGAAGAGACGCGCAACCCCCGAGCTTTTTCCTGTCAATCGAGGCGGACACCATTCGCTTCGGCACAGGATGCATGGCCTTCTCCAAACCCGTTCTCGGAGCGTATCTGACATTGCTGGAAAAGGGGGCTGGTGAGAGCATTTCAAAGCTTCTCGCGCTTGCGCGATCCGATGGTTTCGAGGTCTCCGAACCGGATCTGGTAAATCCACCACGTGGATTTCCAAAGGATCACGCCTATTCCGACCTTGCCCGGCACAAGGGGATTACCCTCTGGAAAGATCTTCCGGACCCGGGCTGTCTGCAGGGCGACAGCGCCGTAACAGCACTCACCCATGCATGGAAACCTGCTTTGTCCTTCTGGCAATATTTCGCCGATCTGCAGGAAAGAACTTGATCCAAAGCGCTTTGGAAACTAAACCCATCGGCACGTCCCACCCTTAGAGACATAATTCGATGGCAATATCCAAAGACTTGGCAGCGCGTTTTCCCAATGACTTTCTGTTCGGCGTTGCAACCGCTGCCTACCAGATCGAGGGAGCTGCCAATGAAGACGGACGCAAGCCAAGCATCTGGGACGCGTTTTCAAAGATGCCGGGCCGGGTCTACAAGGGGCATTCGGGGGATGTGGCATGCGACCATTATCACCGTTGGGAAAGCGACCTCGACCTGATCCGGTCACTGGGCGTCGATGCCTACCGGTTTTCGATCGCCTGGCCTCGCATCCTGCCTGACGGACGCGGCCAGGTGAACGAAAAGGGCCTCGATTTTTATGATCGCCTGATCGACGGGATGGTTGCGCGTGGCCTCAAGGTTTTTCCAACGCTCTACCACTGGGACCTGCCACTGACGCTTGCCGGTTACGGCGGCTGGACCGCTCGCAACACGGCAGAAGCATTTGCTGAGTATGCCGAGATCGTTGTTAGACGGTTGGGCGACCGCATGGACGCTCTGGCAACGATCAACGAACCCTGGTGCATTTGTCACTTGAGCCACCTTTATGGCGTCCATGCACCTGGTGAAAAGAGCCCGGCAGCTTTTGCTGCTGCTATTCACACATTGAACCTTGCACACGGACTTGGTGTAGAGGCCGCAAGGTCGGTGCGTCCGGACCTGCCCATGGGTATCGTAATCAATGCTCATTCCGTTTATCCGGCAAGCGGGTCGCCAGTCGATCAAGGCGCTGCTGAACGTGCCTTTGAATTCCACAACGGTCTTTTCTTTTCGCCGCTTTTTGAAGGGTCTTATCCCGCTGAGGTGCTCGAAGCCTATGGCGAGATGATGCCGATTGAAGACGGCGATTTGCAAACCATCAATCAACCTCTCGATTGGTGGGGCCTGAATTACTATACGCCGCTGCGGGTCAAAGATGATGGCTCAGCTGACACCCTTTATCCGCGAGCTGAAGTCGTTCCACCAAAGCCCGGTCCTGACCTGACCGACATCGGCTGGGAAATCTACGAGACCGGCCTGTCCGACCTGATGAAGGGTCTATATGAACGCTATAGCCTGCCGCCGATGTTCATCACCGAAAACGGCGCGTGTTACAACGATGAACCGGTGGATGGGGCCATAGGCGACACACGTCGGATTGACTATCTGGACAAGCATTTTCGCGCCGTTGCTGACGCCAGGGACGCCGGTGTGCCGGTCAAGGGGTATTTTCTCTGGAGTCTGATGGACAACTACGAATGGGCAGAAGGCTATAAGATGCGCTTCGGCATTGTTCATGTCGACTATGACACGCAGGTCCGTACCCTTAAGGACAGCGCCCTTTGGTATCGCAATCTCATTTCAGAGCATGTCAGCGCCCGTTGATTTCACGCGGCCTTCCGTAAATTGGCGAGGATGATTTCGCTCCACACGCGTGTGGGCGGGATCCACGCCATCCAATTGTTGTAGTTTCCTGAAAAGACGACCGCCGCAATGTCCGCTTTTGGGCAGAGGAACAAGCGCTGACCGCCATTGCCGAAACCGGCAAACCAAGGTGTTGGACCACCTAGAGCGGCAACCGGTGCCTGCCCACAGAACCAGAAGTACCCATAATCCAGCCCTTCGCTTGTTGCCACGACTGGGCGCAGCGAGGCATTGAGCCAAGCCTCCGGGATAACACGGCGGCCCTCGTAAACACCGTTGTTGAGCACCATCCGGCCGATTTTCAGGAGGTCCGGTGCCGTGAGCCTCAATCCGGAGGCCGGAGAATGTGTCCCGTCCTTACCCGCATTCCATTCGAACCGATTTATGCCGAGTGGTCTGAACAGCGTTTCATTGGCAAAGTCAGGCAAAGTCTTGCCTGTTCCCCGTTGCAGAATCTCACCAATCAATGCGGTTGCGCCACCGCTATAGACCCAGCGCGTTCCCGGCTCGGCCACGAGGGGGCGCTCAAGAACATAGCGAAATCGGTCCGGCGCCATTTCCATCGCAATCTCACTGTTCTCCGGGTCTGTATAGGGACGTGCTTCATCCCATTCCATTCCAAGCGTCATGGTGAAAGCATGTTCGATGGTCCGCAGCTTTCGTTCAGGCTCTCGCGCAAGATCCTGATAGTCTGGAAACAAGTCGAGTATCGGTGTGTCCAACCGCGGCACATCCCCCCGTTCCAGGGCGATGCCGTACAGCAGGCTGACGATGCTTTTCGAGACGGATCTCAAATCATGAAGCGTACCCGCGTCGAATGCGACCTCACCGAGAGGCCGGCCCCAGTTTTCATCGGTGCCTTTGCCATAGCTCTCCAGAACCGTCTGACCACCCCTCTCTGCAAGTACGCAATGCAAGAAGGGCAACAAACCGGCTTCCTCACCCGCCTGTAGTTTTCGTCCAATCATCGGATCGAAGCCACGCTCTTCGGCAATCAGCGCATGGGGCGACAAAGAAAGGCCGTTCTGAAAATTCATTTTTAAAATCCCCTGGAAAAAGCAACTTGGAAACGCAAAGTTTCAGCCCGAAAAGCGAGCATTCTGTGACGCCTAATGTAGTGCCAGGACCGGCACCTTGACCTTCCCCTCACTGGAGCCGCCACTGTTTGAAGCGACAGGGGAACAAGTCCACGCGGAGAACACTGAAATTGGATCGCAGAACTTTCCTGAATGGGTCACTTACCGGAGCAACCGCAGCAATGTTGCCGCGATTTTCGCTTGCCGCGACAGCGGACGGGTATTTCGAGCTGACGGCTGCAAAAGGCAGCCGTCGCCTTTTTGGCGACGATGACGAACTTTCAGAACTGTGGCTCTATAATGATCGCCTTCCCGGTCCAGAAATCCGGGTCAAGCGCGGCGAGCGTGTGAAAGTGCGCTTCGTCAACACACTGGATACGCCAACTTCGGTCCATTGGCACGGTATTCGTATCGACAACGCCATGGACGGCGTTGCAGGACTGACGCAGGACGCTGTCGCGCCGGGCGAGAGCTTCGACTACGATTTTGTGGCGCCGGATTCTGGCACCTATTGGTATCACGCCCACAACATGAGCTGGAACCAGGTTCCGCGTGGTCTTGCCGGACCACTCATCGTCGCAGACGAAACTCCTGCCTTCGATCCTGACTGTGACATCACGATGATGCTGAGCGACTGGCGGCTGGACGAAGACGGCCGCCTCGACACAAACAGTTTTGGGGCGCGCCACGACTTTTCCCATGCAGGTCGCCTGGGCAATTGGCTGACCGTTAACGGAAACTCGCTCCCCGACATCCGATTGAAGAAGGGACATTGGCACCGTCTAAGACTGATCAACAGCTCAGCATCCCGTATCCTGGACCTTGCCCCTGCCCGCTTCGGCGCTAGACTGATCGGGCTCGATGGTCAGCTATTCGATGCCCCGAGAGAAATTGACGACCTTGTGCAGTTGTCTCCTGCGCAGCGGATGGATTTGATCTTGAAACCAGAGACGAGTGAAACGCTCCCCTTCGAGTTGATGACGGGCCAAGCTTTCACTTTCGCAAATTTTGTCGTTGAAGACGCCAATCCGGGTTCAGCCAATCTCAAGCTGCCACCAAAGAACACATTGCCTGAACCTGACCTGGAAAACGCGCTGAAGTTGCCGCTTGATATGGCAGGCGGTGCCATGGGTGGTATGCGCGCTCTGATGCGGACACGTTCGGAAGACGATCTGCGACAGATGATGTCCGAGGGGCAATTCTGGACACTCAATGATACGGCCGGCATGTCGGAGCAGCCTATGGTCACCGTAAAGCGCGGTCAGACGGTCGTATTGGACAGTCTCAATGAAACCAGCTTTCCCCACGCCATGCACATTCACGGTCACCACTTCCGAGTTCTTGAACGCAATGGCCGTGAACTGGTCCATCAGGACTGGCGCGACACGTTCACAAGCGAACCAAATGAGCAGGTAAAGATCGCATTCGTTGCCGACAATCCGGGCAAGTGGCTGATCCACTGCCACATGCTCGGCCATGCGGCATCGGGCATGATGACATGGTTTGAGGTGACTTGAACCTGGCTCGGCACTAAACCGCGATCGGCGCGGCAATATGCGGATGCGGATCGTAACCTGTGAGCTCGAAATCTTCGAACTTGAAAGCAAAAAGATCTGCAACGTCCGGGTTTATCTTCATTTCCGGCAACGCACGCGGTGACCGCTTCAATTGCTCACGTGCCTGTTCGAAGTGGTTTGAATAAAGATGCGCATCGCCGAAAGTGTGTACAAAATCCCCAGGCTTCAGCCCGGTGACCTGAGCCACCATCATGGTCAGCAACGCATAGGAAGCGATGTTGAATGGCACGCCGAGGAAAACATCGGCTGAACGCTGATAGAGCTGGCAGGACAGTTTTCCGTCCGCCACATAGAACTGAAACAGCGAGTGACACGGCGGCAACGCCATTTCATCGACGAGTGCCGGATTCCAGGCTGACACGATCAGACGACGACTCTCCGGATTGGTGCGGATCATGGTGAGCAGATTGGCAATCTGGTCGATAGAGCGCCCGTTCGGGGCCGGCCATGAGCGCCATTGATAGCCATAAACCGGACCGAGTTCTCCGTTCTCGTCTGCCCAGTCATCCCAAATCTTCACACCGTTCTCTTTCAGATAACGGATATTCGTGTCACCTGCCAAAAACCAGAGGAGCTCGTGAATGATCGATCTCAAATGAAGCTTCTTGGTGGTGACCAGCGGAAAGCCAAGTGAGAGATCGAAGCGCATTTGGTATCCGAAAATCGAACGTGTTCCGGTTCCGGTTCGATCACCCCGGTCAACACCTTCTTCCAGAATTTTCGCCAGAAGATCGTGATATTCCTGCAAAGCTTGGCCCTCGATAACCCAAATTCGGCTGGTCAGCGCTAACTTGGCAGATTCTCAGGAAATCGCACCCCTTAGGTCCGACTTTCCCCAATTCCCGATCGATCTGTGGACGAGCTTTCCCGGCAAAGCAGTTTCGAACCGGCAAAAACCCTTTCATTTCAGAACCGGAGTCCCTATATCAAAGGGGCTGGTTCGCCAGCTATGGCAATAAACTGTCAGTGCAATAAACCTATCGGACCCGGGGGCGGTACCCGGCGCCTCCACCCAAGCTCATGAGGCTTAACGATCTGAATTCTCATGAGTTTCGGCGGGGGCGAAATAGGATCGACGAGGGCGTAAAGACTGTTCTTTTGCTCGGCATTGTACCACCGTTATCGGGCTGTCTTAATAGTTGCAAACGACAACTATGCTATGGACAACGCTGTAGCTGCGTAATGCAGTTCCAGTAGTCCTTTAAAGCCCTGCTGGATTAGCACCGGTAGGCGGGGTTCGGAGGCACCTGGCAACAGAAGCCTCCACTTGATTTTCCCAACTTTGTTGATTGATTGACCTGCCTTCGAAGGTGAAGCCTGATAACATCATCGGGAGAGGCGGATTAATCTGGGTTCACTTTGAAAAGAGCCTTTTCTTTTTGATCTCGGACCGTCAAAGTGCTGTTGTTAGATGATATTTCCAGCGAGATTCGACGAAAACTGATGTCTGAAGACCTTCTGCGATACGACATTTTGATCCAGGACGCGCTGCGCAGCGCCGTCAAAAAGATACTGGCCGAAGTCGGACGCACCGGCCTGCCCGGGGAACATCATTTTTACATCGCCTTCGACACCAACGCGCCAGGTGTCAGAATTTCCCAGCGTCTCAAAGAACGCTATCCGCAGGAAATGACGATTGTGCTTCAGCACCAGTTCTGGGATCTGGCGATTGGCGAACACGCGTTCGAAGTCGGTCTCTCCTTTGGCGGTGTACCGGAGAAACTTCTGGTGCCGTTCTCAGCCATCAAGGGCTTTTTCGATCCATCCGTCCAGTTCGCGCTTGAATTCGATCCAGGCAAGACAGCGGAAGAACTGCCAGAAGAACTCCTCGAAGCGGTCGAGGAATTGGCCAAGGTCGAACAGGAACACGAAGACGGCGAAGAAAAGATCGACCCAAGCTCGGTTGAATCTGCCACACAGGACGGTGTCAGCGATGACAAACCCGTTGCCATCCCCACTGGCGATGGTGGTGGGGAAGTCGTTTCACTGGATGCCTTCCGCAAGAAGACCTGACGTTCGGAGCCGACCTTATGAGCGCGGAGATCATCAATCTGCGCATGGCGCGCAAACAGAAAAACCGGCAGGACAAAGACAAGGCGGCCGAAGACAACCGGCGCAAGTTTGGACGGTCCAAGACAGAGCGCGACGCTGCCCGACAACGCCGCGAAAATCTCGAGACAAAGATTGAAGGTCATCGTTTGGAAGGCGTGAAGCCTTCTGACGAGGACCATGACGTTTGACAAGACATGGCGCTGCTCAAACGCTCCCTCACCCTGCATGGCCACCGCACCAGTCTGGCGCTGGAGCCCGAGTTCTGGGAAGTGGTGGATGAGAAAACCCAAGCCGAAAGACGGTCGCTCGCAGGACTTATCGCTGAAATTGACGACAATCGCGATCCCGAAGACCCACTGTCTTCTGCAGTCAGGGTCTGGGTCCTGAAACAGATCCGGTCAGCAATGGATTAAAGCTGCACTAGCGTGCGCCGGGAAGAACAAGCGGCGCGCCGACATCACGTGTGATCAGGTCCTCGATGGAAACCGGAGGATCGAGCGGTGGCAGAGCGTTCGTCGGCTTGGCAGCCGGCGCTGAAGCCGGCGGCGGCACCGGCGCTAATGCATCGGAGCCCAACACTGCCCGGATGCGCTCAGCGAACGGCTCCTGGGATTCGGTCGGCGCTGCAGTACTTTGCCTGCTGGGCGCAGGTGCAGCTTCCTGTGGTGCCGCTGAATTGTCCTGACCGGTATCACCGGATTGTTCCCGTTCCAGGCGCAGTCGTTCTTCTTCGGCGGCAAGCGCGGCGGCTTCGGCCGCCAGTCTTTCACGCCGTGCTTGCGCTTCTCTTTGCTGCTTCAGCTCTCGAACAAGCCGGTCACGCTCCATGATTTCCGCCTGGAGCTTTTCGACCCTCTCAACTTCCTGCTCAAAGGCTCTCAAGGTCAGATAGGCGGTAAAGGGCGCGATATCGACGCGCCGGGACGGCGCATCCAAAGCGCCCTCAAACAACAGACCGACCTGCGGCTCTGCCCCTGTCACGGCATTCTCACCCGGGTCGACCTTCACTGAGAAGTCCGCGTCGAGTTCGTTCGTTCCAAGATCAACTTCTGCCGACCCGAATATTTCAGCACGCTGCGAATCCACAACCACATTTCGGGCGCTCAGCCGGCCACCAACAAGCGTCAGAGTGCCATCAACACGTTCGAATGGCAGGTTCCCGGCAGACATATGGCTTACGAAGACTTCGCGAATCCTGTCATCCTGCAGGTCCAGACCCGCATCGACAGCGCGCGTCACGAGTGGGAACGCCTGCGGGCTCAAGCTGCGGAAATCACCGTCTTCAAGCGCAAATGTGCCGCCACCGCTCAGTCCCGTGACAATCGCCGAAATGGATCGCCCAGCGCCTTCAAATTCCAGGAAAAGATCTAGCGTGCCAGAGGCCACTGCCCGGTCGCCCGGACGCCAGACAACCTGCCGCAAGTCGCCGTTGTCGAGTTTCAGCCGCCCCGAAATTGCAGCTTCGGCCTCTGACCTGCGCAACGAAAGGCTGCTGGTCAGTGCCCCACCCGCGAAGACACCGTTCAGACCGTCGAGACGCATCATCACCGGGGTCAGTCTGAGTTCCGCGTTCGGGTTGGAAATCTCGAGCGTTTCATCAATGATCATTCGATCGGCCTGGAGGCCAAGCGTCAGGTCAAACCCTTCAAGCAAGGGAGTGCCGAAAGGAGCGGTCGGCCAAATGCTTGATCCGTCTCCGGCGGAAAACCATTGATCAGGTCCAAGAACTAACTCGCTCAAACCGCGAAGATCAACCTGGTTGAGCGTAAGTTCTCCGTCAAAACGGCGGTTCCGTTCACCCGGTGCGGGCTCCATATCACCTTCAAGTCGTCCCTCGAACTGCGTCTCCCCGATCTTTCCTGAGGCTTTGGTCAGCGCAAGAGCTGTTCCGACACCTTCAATTTCAAGATCCAATTGTGCCGGAATTGTTCCCGTCATAATTGGCAAGACGCGTCCGGCCATCAGCGCAAGCGGCGCCAGGTCGGAGGTTTTCGCACCGACCCTGAAGCGGAAGTCAGGATCGGCGTCCTTCTTCAGCGTTACCGTGCCCTCAGAGGTCAATTCCGAAGTACCGACCTGTGCAGCGACATCGACTTCCAGCCCCTCTTCCGGAACGCCCTTGGCACTCAGAGACAATTGCCCATTACCACTGGTTTCAACTGGAATGACATCGAAACCCAGTTGCTGGAGCAACTTGCTACCGTCAGGGCCAAGCATGGAAACGGACAGATTGACTTCTGCATTCTGCCAAGTGTCGACCCGACCTTTCAGCTCCGCGTCGATTGTGGTCTCAGCACCTCCTGCTGCACCTTCAAGGCGAAGGGTCATATCCGTCCCGTCCCCTGCCGCAGCCGCCTTGAGTTCACCGTCGAACTTTGCCGGAACCAGACTGCTTGCGGCTTTTTCAAGCCGCTCTGCAAAGGCCGTTTCAGGCAGAAGGCTCCCGGTCAGTGCAACAAGACCTGACAGGTCACGCGCATCAAGCGTTCCGGTGACGGCGCCATCTGGAGCGGAGAACAGATTGTCGATCCGGCCTTCAACATCAAAGCGCGCACCTGCGAGATCGTCCGCAAACAGCCTGTCAATCCGGACGCCGCCATCGGAATACTCTGCTTCCAAGGCAACGCCCTCACCCTCGACACCGCGGGCGACCACTTCCTTGGCTCGCAATCTCAGGGAAACGTCGAAACCTTCCGGGTCTTCCGTCTTGCCTGACGCATCGCGCTCCGGGCGCAATAGACCTGCCAGACTTTCGATCTGGTCCAGGTCGAGCCGCTCGGCATCGAGGCTGAGAGAGAAAACTGAATTTCCGTTTCTCGGCTTCCGATAGGCGAGACCACCGCGTGCCTCTGAGCCTGAAAGCGTCAGCCTGAGATTGTCCAGTGCGGCTCCTTCTGGCACCAGATTCAGCCGCCCCTCCAACGAGACAGGATCAATGGCCGTCACGCCGGTATCTCTTTGGCGCCACCAGCTCAAAAATGCGCCGGGCTGCTCTGAGCTGACAGAAACAGCGCCGCGATAGGTCAGCTCCGGGTCGAGACCAAGGTCACCCTGTGTCGCGACCAGAGTACGCCCTGGCAACCGCCCTGCCAGTCGGGCAACGCGCCAGCCACCCAACATGGTTTCAAGATCAAGACGTACGTTTTGGATGATGCCGCCACCGGCCACCACGGCCGGCACATCCATTGAAAGGGCACCGTCGATCGGAGGCAGCGGTACGGCCCGCAGCGCGGCGACCAACTGCCGGCTGGCAGTCTCCAGCTCAACAGGAGACTGCGGTCCGCCGCCCAGCAGCCTGTCAAGATCAACCTGTTTGGACTTGGTGCGCACTTCAAAGCGTTTATCGCCTGCATAGACAAGATCGGCGCTGCCGGTCATGCCCAGGCGATTGTCTTCAGGACCATAGCGAAACTCGAACGCAGGAATGGCAACTTCTGCGATGTCCGCAGTGAATTCACCTTCTGCCTGCCAGATATTCCGGTCGTTTTCCTCCATCGGAACGGATGCGATATTGAAGCGACCGCCGAAGGCAGGGGCAGCATCCACCTCGTTGAGCATCCCGTCGAAAGAGAAATTCACCGGGCGGTTTGTTGGTGTCACTTCACCCTTGATCCGCAGGCCCGTGTCTTGCTGGGCACGTCCGGTTGCAAGGCTGATATTGTATGGTGCACCGTTGATCGAAAGACTTCCTGCCGCTTTGAATGGACCAGCCAGAGAGCGGGCACTTACGGCAAGATTGCCATTGTCGATCCTGTGGGTCTCTCCGGAGCGGGCGTCAATCACCGAGAGAGCACCGTCGCGTACAGTCACTTTTTCAAAGGCGATGTCTTCTGGCGGCAGTTTGGACAATGCCCCGCTGGAGGTGATTGCCGTCAGCCAGTCCAGTCGGCCACCTTCGTCGAGAGAAAGCGTCAAGTGCGGACGGTCGAGCTCCATGTCAAGAACGCGGATCTCGCCTTTCAGAAGCGGCGGCAATTCGATCCGAACATTGAATTGCGACACAACGAGAAGCGGATCTTCTGCCTCACCGACGCGAACATCGGAAAAACTGATGGACGGCGCCGGAAGCAAACGCAGATCCGCCTCGCCGAGCACCGTTACCCTGTGGCCCAATGCACGCTCTGCATAGGTCTCAAAAGTGGAACGATAGTTGGTCCAGTCGACAAAAAACGGCCCTACCAGTGCGGCAACCAGCACCAGAATGACGGTAATTCCCAATGTGATATAGACGGAGTTCAGGCCTTGTCTCCTTGTGCTCCCGGGTCACCGTAAGTCATGCGGGATAGATTTAGCCTATCTGTGCTGCACTGCAAACACAGTAACATAAAACTGTCTGTGCTCCGGCGGGCAACCGCAATTGGCCACCGAAGCTTAGCGATCTGATTCGATACAATATCACGACTGCGGCAGTATCTTGCCCGGATTCATAACATTGCCCGGATCAAGCGCCTGTTTTAAGGCCTGCATCACATCAAGTGCTTCGCCATGCTCCCGGCGCAGGTACTTCTGCTTGCCCTGGCCAACACCGTGTTCACCAGTACAGGTTCCCCCCATATCGATGGCACGAATGGCGAGGCGTTCCACGAATGCTTCCGTCCTGCGCTTTTCCTCTGGATCATCGAGATTGACCAGGATCTGAACATGAAAGTTGCCATCGCCGACATGACCAACGATGGGGGCCAGAAACCCTTCAGAACGGATATCTTCTGCTGTTGCGGAAACGCAATCGGCAAGCCGGGAGATCGGCACGCAAACGTCCGTCACCATGATCTGTGCATCTGGCTTCAACGACTTGCCTGCCCAATATGCGTCATGACGCGCTGCCCAGAGCTTTGACCTGTCCTCGGCAAGCGTGGCCCAGTCAAACGGGCCCCCGCCCATTTCCTCAGCAATGGCTGAAAAGGTCTCGGATTGTTCCCGAACGCTGGCTTCAGATCCATGGAATTCAAGAAACAATGTCGGCGTCTCGGCCAACTCAAGCTTCGAATACGCGTTGCAGGCCTTCACCTGAAGACTGTCCATCAGTTCGATCCGTGCAACAGGCAAGCCCATCTGAATTGTCGCGATAACCGCATTGCATGCAGACTGGACGTCAGGGAAAGGACAGACACCGCCTGAAATCGCTTCGGGTTGACCGTGCAGTCGGAGCGTTAGCTCCGTAATGATCCCGAGCGTTCCCTCCGACCCAACGAAAAGCCGGGTTAGATCGTAGCCGGCAGAAGACTTTCGCGCGCGTCCACCAGTGCGAATAATTCGACCGTCCGCAGTCACGACCGTCAAGCCAAGGACTGCGTCTTTCATCGTCCCATAGCGGACCGCGTTTGTCCCGGATGCACGCGTTGCCGCCATGCCGCCAAGGCTCGCATCCGCGCCAGGATCAATTGGAAAAAACAATCCCGTATCTCGGATGAAGCTGTTCAATGTCTTGCGCGTGACGCCCGCTTCAACCCGGCAATCCAGGTCCTCGCTATTGACTTCCAGTACCTTGTCCATCCTGGAGAGGTCGATCGAGACGCCGCCGGACGGCGCGTTGACATGGCCTTCCAACGACGATCCCGTGCCGAAGGGGATAATCGGGACCTGATGCGCTGAGCAAATCCGGACTGCCTTCGCAACTTCTTCCGTCGACAGGGCGAAGATGACCGCATCGGGTGGCTGGTTTTTCAGCCAAGTCGTTGTGTGGGCATGCTGCTCTCGAAGCGCATGCGAAGTTGAAAACCGCTCACCGAAAAGATCGCTCAGTTGCGACAGTGCCGTACTGAAACGTTCAGGCTGACTGGCGTCTTGCACGTCATCCAATGCGGTTGCCAAATCAGACATTTATTCCATCCTCCACGGGTCAGGGTTGTTGGCGGTCGCCCTGCTTGCTAACGCAGAATATGTGAGCAGATCCCCAAAAGGTCAAAGTGGAAGTTGCGTGTTAAGACACTGTATGTGGCGAAGTGGATAAAGGTGCTGACAATGACGGTGGAATGGGAACAACATCCGATCAGGAGCGACGTCATGTTCGTCCAGGAAGACTGGATCGACTACAACGGTCATCTGAACATGGCTTACTACAACGTTTTGTTCGACAGAGCCGTTGATGAAATCTTCCTTGGGCTGGGCCTTGGCCCCGACTACGCGAAAACAAGAAACGCCTCATTTTTCACAGCTGAAACTCACGTTTGTTATCTGCGCGAACTCAGTGCCGGGATGCCCGTGACAGCAACACTTCAGCTGATCGACTTCGACAACAAGCGTGCCCACTTTTATCAGGAACTCTGGAACGCAGATGAGAACTGGCTGTCAGCCACCATGGAACAGATGAGCCTCCATGTAGACTTGTCGGCCAGAAGGGTTGCTAATTGGCCAAAAGACGTCTTTCAGAACCTGGCAGGTCTTGCCAAGGCCCATGAAAACCTGCCGCGACCGGAGCGCAGCGGTAGACGCATTGAAATTGCGAAATGAGGTCTGCCAAGCATCAGGATATCGCTCTCGAGGCAACCTTTTCTCAAAATTGAAGTTTTGTGACGCGATTTAACGTTCAAAGTGTCGTCGGGCGACTAGTTATTTGCTGCGACTCGGGCAAAATGCGCAAAAGCAGGAATTCCGCTCCATGTGCCATGACTGATGCGTAAAATAATAGAAACAGCCGGTCAGCTTCCCAAAATCCTCATCAGCTGGATAACTCCAAACCTGCGCCAGTTTCGCGGCAACAAACTCCCTCTCATCTGGTTCTTGGCTATTGCCGTCGGCGCGTTGGTGGCTTTTGCTGCAATTGCCTTTCGGACGGCAATCGGGTTGATCCAATGGCCTTGGCTTGGAACGGTTACCGAGTTGACCATTCAGGCAGCACGGCAACAACCCTGGTGGGTCATCTTGCTGGCACCGGCGTTCGCGGGACTGCTTGTTGGTTGGATCCTTCATCGTTTCCACCCTCAACAGCGCGCAGGGGGCGTGGCTGACGTGATTGAGGCACGTGCGCATGGCGGGCGGGGCTTGCCACTCAGCGCAGGCCTCTGGTCCGCGGTTGTCACAGCCATTTCTCTCGGAGGCGGCGCAAGCGCCGGACGCGAAGGACCTGTTGTTCATCTGGGCGCAACGCTCGGCACTGCTGTTTGCAATTTCTTCAATCTGCCGGACGCCGGACGACGCGTGATGCTGGCCTGCGCGGTCGCCAGCGGCGTCTCTGCGTCGTTCAACGCTCCCATTGCCGGCGTTTTGTTCGCCCATGAAGTTGTACTCGGCCACTACGCTGTTTCGGCCTTCGTACCCATTGTTCTGGCATCGGTGGTTGGGACGTTGCTATCCCGGCTCTGGTTCGGGAATGTCGCCGCGTTTGAAATTCCCCAATATGAGATTTCCTCTTATCTGGAGATCCCCGCGTTCGCTCTTCTGGGGCTGACTTGTGCAGCCGTGGCTATCGCATTTCAATTCGCATTGATTGGCACGGACTGGACCGCACGTAACATCTCAATGCCGTTGTGGTTCCGTCCGGTGCTTGGCGGTCTGGCTGTCGGTGCAATTGGCATCTTCTTTCCGGAAGTTCTCGGCGTTGGATATGAGGCGACCGACCTTGCTCTGAAACACGAGCTGACAATTCAGACCATGCTCACGCTTCTTGTGGTCAAGACCGCCGCAACAGCCATCACCCTTGCCTCCCGGTTCGGCGGCGGCATATTTTCGCCGTCCCTCTATCTAGGCGCCATGACAGGTGGCGCCTTTGGACTGATCGCAGCCTCCGCTTTTCCGGAAATGGCGTCCAGCCATGGTCTATATGCGATCCTTGGCATGGGAGCAGTTGCTGCTGCGGTGCTTGGAGCGCCATTTTCAACAACAGTGATCGTGTTCGAGCTGACCGGTGGTTATGCCCTCTCCATAGCCTTGCTGCTTGCAGTTTCGATATCAACCGGACTGACGCAGGCCGTTCACGGCAAATCCTATTTTCATTGGCAATTGGGGATGCGCGGCTGCTTCGTGAACGAAGGCGTTCACCAGTTCCTGAGTGAGACCGTAAAGGTTCGCGACTTCATGGATCCGCCTCCGGAAAAGGAAGAAGAGCGTATTTTCAATCCAGGTGAAGACGGTCCCTATCTACACGACACGGATTCGCTGGAAAGTGCCCTGAAAAGCTTTGATTCCTGCGGCAAGGCGGCACTCCCAGTGGTGCGCAAGGGCGATGCCACCAAGGTTATTGGTACGGCCCGGCACGTGAGAGGCCTGCGCTATTTCAACGCCGCGTTGATCAAGGCCACGAAGGAAGAGCACAACTGACACTTGGACGTGCCAGATTCTTAAGACGCTGGCGGTTCCGTTGGCAGAACCTTACCGGCATACATATGTGAGGCGCGCCCGTTCTTCCGTGCCTCTCGATCTTTCATGGCAACAAACAGTCGAGCCTGTTGTCCTCGAATACCCGGCAGATTGAGCGGATCAAGACCTGCCCAGGGAAGGAACGGATTGCGACGCAAGGAACCATAAATACCGACCCTTACTGAGGGACGGTCACTCGATGCCCGCGCATGAAAACCGTGCGTATCAGCCACGACGAGCGTATTTCCCGGAACCGCGAACCGAACAGGCTGTCGGTACCCCAATTGTTCCACATTCGAACCTTCTAGTCGTAGTGAACCACCAGCGTGATGTCGGTTTGTGGCATGCGCTGCGACCAGGCTTTGCTCTCGCTCCCAATTCAACCGTTCTTTGGTAAGACGATGAGACCCCGGAATATAGGTGAATGGCCCTTCCGCATCGTCAATATCGTAGAGAAAAAACCAGGATTTGGCGGTCTGATGGAATGTATCGGAATGAAAAGCCGTTTGCGGATCAGCACGCTTTTTGCTGTCCGGGTCGGTCATCACGATATGAAGATAGACCAACGGATCCCCATTGGTGGAAGCCAGATACCGCAGGCCGTTCTGAAACGACTTGCTCCACACAAGCGCTTTCAGAAACGGAAGGTCTTTCAAAACATTCGGTGGCAGCGGAATAAAACGCGTTACAGCATTGCCTTGACGCATATCCCATGCATGGAAGCGCGTCGTCTCGACTTCCTGCCGAATGCCCGCAAGTTCATCATCCGTTAAAAGCCCTGGCTTTGCTATGAAACCATCGCGCTCATAAGCGATCCGGTCTTCTTCTGGCAGCAAATGTTTGAGTTGGCGTCGACGAAAATCCGCCAGCTTTTCCGCAAGTTTGATACGGCGCACGTGAAGCCCGGCCTCATTCAGGCGTCGGCTGCCTATGATCGGATTGTCACGAAACGATTTCGCCCCGGTTGCCAAAGCCGCGGCGTAATAAGGCATCTTCAGTATTTCTGCGGCGCGCACGAGGTCACCTATCGATAGCAAACTGCAATTAAATAATTTTCGAAACGAAGCCGGATTTCTCTGGCTCCGGCAATACTAGATTGTCTTTGTGGCTTGTTCCAGCCAGATGCGTTCTTTTGCCCCCACCAATGGGCCTATCTCGCCACGCACACGATCATGATAGCGGTTCAGCCAAGAGCGCTCCTTGTCGGTCAAGAGGGTAACATCCACCAGTCGAAGGTCCATCGGGACCAAGGTGATCGTTTCAAACCCCAGCATCGGTCGCTCACCTCCGGCTATGTCCCGTGCTTCGGTAACGATCTCCAGGTTTTCAATCCGGATACCGTATTCTCCAGCCGGGTAATAACCAGGTTCGTTCGACAGGATCATACCTGGCTTCAAAGGGGCTGTGCCCGTCTTGGCGATGCGCTGTGGTCCTTCATGGACACTGAGGTAGGCCCCCACCCCATGACCCGTGCCGTGATCGAAATCGAGCCCGGCCTGCCAGAGATCGATCCTGGCGAGCGTATCGAGTTGAGCGCCGGTCGTCCCTTCCGGAAAACGCGCGGTCGAAATGGCGATATGGCCTTTCAGCACGAGCGTATAGTGCCTTTTCATGTCAGCCGTAACGTCGCCCACCGCAAGCGTGCGGGTGATATCGGTTGTTCCGTCTTCGAACTGCGCACCAGAATCGATGAGGAACGGTTTTCCCATCGGAATTTTCAAGTTGCTGCTATGGCTGACCCTGTAGTGGCAAATGGCACCATTCGGCCCGGCACCGGAGATCGTATCGAAGGAAATGTCTTTCAGAACACCGGTGTCCCGCCGAAATTCCTCAAGTTTTTCAGCAACACCAATTTCGTCCAGTTCGCCTTTCGGAGCTTCCTCGTCGAACCAGCACAAGAACTTGATATAGGCCGCAGCATCGCGGATATGGGCCTCGCGAGCACCCTTCAGCTCCACATCGTTCTTGACTGCCTTCGGCAAAAGCACCGGGTCCTGAGCTTCGATCAAGGATCCTCCGGCATCGCTTATTGCATCTGCAATGCCGATGCCTGCCAGCGATGGGTCAATCATGACGCTTGCGCCGTCTCGGCCAAGCGCTTTGAGCCCTTCCATAAACTCACCGGGTTCAGCCAGATCGGTCAGTTCGGAAAGTGCATCGCGCACCGAGTTGGAAAGCTTGCGACTGTCGATATAAAGAGACGGTTTGCCGGTTGACGGAACAGTTGCGAACGACAAAGGCAAAGGCGTGTGAGTGACATCAGAGCCACGGATATTCAGCAACCAGGCGATTGAATCGGGCTGGGTCAGCACACAGGCATCTGCCTTCTTTTCCGAAAGCGCTGCCTGAATTTCGGCAATTTTGCCCTCAGATGCCTTCCCGGCGAGTTCCAGGGGATAAAGCTTTACCTTACCGAGCGGAGGTTCCGGTCGGTCGATCCAGATCGCATCGATCGGATTTTCATCCAGCGTCACAAGCTCCGCGCCCGCAGTCTCGCAGACTTTCCGAAGCCGGCGCACTTCACGAACCGTATGAAGCATCGCGTCGACACCAAGTTTTTGCCCGGGCTTCAATCTGGATGCGAGCCACGCCGTGACGGGATCGGTAATCAAGTGTGCAGCCGGAAACACTGCCATATCGACCTGCTCACGCACCTGGATAGTGTATCGACCATCGACGAAAATAGCTGCCTGATCATCGAGTACTGCTGCAACTCCCGCCGAACCTGTAAATCCGGTCAACCACTGAAGCCGGCAATCATGTGGGGGCACATATTCACCCTGATGGGCGTCGGCACGCGGTATCAAAAAGCCATCTAGGCCAAGACGGCCAAGTTCAGCCCGCAGGAGAGCCGCATGCGGCGCTCCGCAGGAAGGATCGCTGAGATCTTCAAAAGATTGAAACATGGCGGCACGGTAATTTGCCCGCAGCTAGGGATCAAGCCAGATAATTTTTCCTCCCAAGCACCCAAACGAGAATGAAAATCGCACCTACAGTGCGATGCACCATCTATTTCGCATATGCGAGAGACGCAGAGCAGTCATGCGCAATCAGGCCTACCAGACTCAACGGCAAAGGCGCATATAGGGATCAACACAACAAGAAAGACGTGGCTCCCTAGGGAAGCTCTCAAAACTCCAAATGGGATTGAGAAAATGACCATGAAAACGACGACATCCACCCGCAACGGCTTCATGCGCCGCGCATTCGATCGCATGGTTGAGGCCCGCTCTGTTCAGGCACGCCGCTATGTCAACGGTTACCTGCTGTCTCTCGACGACGCGACGCTCGCTGCACACGGCTATGACCGTGATGAGCTTGAGCGTGAAGGGTCTACGACCACTGGCTTCTGATCTGATTGCCGGTTTGGGCTCAGGACAAGATAGAGAACTGTGCACATTCTAAAGCTCGCCGTTTGTCACGGCGGGCTTTTTTGTTGTTTCACGGGGCCAAAATAGGCATATCGATGCGCTTCAGGCCAAATTACGGCCGCGCACCAGTGTGAGTGTCAACCAACCATCTTTCTCACGCCGTCGGTCCAGCACAAATCCCTGGCATCGATAAGCGAACAGGATCCTGGGCCCGTCTTCCACGCGAAGACCGGACAGGACCAGTGTCGCTGTTTGGGTCATCTGTTGCCCAATGGATTTGGCCATTTTCATCAAGGGTCGCGCCAATATGTTGGCAATCACGAGGTCGAACGGACCGTAAAGTCCGAAACGTCGGTCCTCCATGCCGTTTGCCGTAAACCCACGGACCAGATGACTTGCGCCGTTGAGACGGGCGTTTTGAAGAGCAGTCTGGGTAGCGACCGGGTCGATGTCTGTGGCCAGCACGATTTGTCTGGATTTCAATGCAGCAGCAATCGCAAGAACGCCTGTGCCGGTGCCCAAATCCAGGATGCTGTCATACTCACGCAGTGAAAGCAGCCGATCAATTTCCTCCAGGCATCCTGCAGTGGTCCCGTGATGTCCGGTTCCAAACGCAAGAGCTGCCTCGATCTCCAGCCCGATAGCGCCCGGCAGGACCTTGTCCCGGTCGTGGCTTCCATGAACCAGAAACCGCCCGGCCCGAACTGGCTTAAGTCCTTCCAGGCTCTTTTCAACCCAGTTGATATCAGGCAGTTCCTCAGCTTCAAGCGGAGCGGCAAATGCGTCGGCACCAACGCGATCGCGAACAGTTGCCTCTGCTTCCTCGGGCGAAACCTCAAACAACAGAACCTCAGCTGCCCAGACCCTCCCGTCAGACGAAGCCTCGTAAACCGTCACCGGATTGCCTTCATCCTCGAATGCACGTTCCAGAATGTCAGAAATTCGTTTGGCTTCCAGTTCCTCGGCTGTAATCTGCACCCGAATGGTTTTCATGTTCGCTCACGCCTTGTTGAAATGGCCACAAGGCCAGCGGTATAGCGGCCCGGCCATTCACATTCCAGTGGAGCCTCAGCAAAAGTCTGGGCAAATCCCTGTTCCGCCCCATCTCTAAAGAAGAGAGAAACGGGAGGATCCATGTCCACACTTGCGAGAAACCACTCTCCGTATTGGGTTATGGCCGCCATTGCCACGGCTATAATGCTTCTGACTGTTCCACCGCAGGCCGCCAATGCGACAACAGAGCAGGACACATTGTTCCGCGCTCTCAAGAATGCTCCCAATGAAGTGGAAGCCAAGAAGATCGAGAACCAGATCTGGGAATCCTGGCTGAACGCTGCCCCGAATCCAGCCATACGAGAACGCATTGATGAGGCCATGAGCCGGCGCGGCATCTATGACTTTCAAGGTGCAAAAGACATCCTTGATGAAGTGGTGAAAGAAGCACCGGACTATTCGGAAGGTTGGAACCAGCGCGCCTTCGTGTTGTTTTTGCAAGGCAACTACGACGAAAGCCTTGAAGACATTGACCGTGTGCTGGAGCTCGAACCCAGGCACTTTGGGGCCCTCTCAGGCAAAGCGATGATCTTCCTCAGCATGGGACGCGCAAAGCTCGGTCAAAAGCTACTGGGAGAAGCTGTCGAGATTCATCCATATCTGAATGAGAGAAACCTGCTGATCAAACCGAAGGGCACGGATCTTTAGCAAAATGCCGAGATCGGGCAGCCCTCAATGCCGTTCCACGAAACTGTCGATGACCTTCTTCACACCGGCCTTCTCAAAATCGATGGTCAGCTTGTTTCCTTCGATCGATTTGATCGCGCCATAACCGAACTTGATATGGAAAACCCTCTCACCGAGGGAGAATTCCGACGGTGTTTCGCTGACGGATTTTGCAACAAGCTCTCCTTCTATGGTCAAAGGTCCCTGCCGCTTCATGCGGGCGGATTTGTAACCGCGTCCACCACCTTCTGAAAAACCGTCCGAGTTTTGCTTGGCGCGCTGTGCCCGCTGCCAGCCGGGCGTCGAATAACTGCCGCGTTCGAAAGGGTCATTGTTGTCAAAACGCGATGGCCCATAACCGCCACCTGCATACCCGCCATAATTTGAAGACGGTTCGGCAATCTCGACGTGATCCGCTGGCAATTCGTCCAGGAACCTGGAAGGCACCGTGGATTGCCACAATCCATGAATCCGGCGATTGGAGGCAAAGTAGATCTTTGCCCGTTTCTTGGCGCGGGTAATGCCGACATAGGCAAGCCTGCGCTCCTCCTCCAGCCCTGCCCGGCCACTCTCATCGAGGGCACGCTGGTGGGGAAAGAGACCTTCTTCCCATCCCGGCAAGAACACAGTGTCGAACTCGAGCCCCTTGGCCGAATGCAGTGTCATGATGGAAACGGCGTCGCTTGCATCCGCACTGTCCCGATCCATCACCAGCGAGATATGCTCCAGAAAGCCGCTGAGAGATTCAAACTCGTCCATGGAGCGAACGAGTTCTTTCAGGTTGTCGAGCCTTCCAGGCGCCTCGGCCGACCGGTCCTGACGCCACATTTCCGTGTAACCGCTCTCGTCCAGAATGATTTCGGCAAGTTCAGTGTGTTTGACCTGTTCAAGCTGGTTCCGCCAGCGCTCGAAATTGTCGAGCACATTTTTGAGTGCATTGCGAGGCTTCGGCTTCAGCTCTTCGGTGTCGATCAATTGCGCTGCGGCCTGCATCAGAGGAATGCGTTCGGCACGGGCAAGGCCATGAACGAGTTTGAGTGTGGCGTCACCCAGTCCACGCTTCGGCGTATTGACGATGCGTTCAAATGCCAGGTCATCTGCCGGCTGCGCGACGCACCGGAAATAGGCCATGGCATCGCGAATTTCCATGCGTTCGTAAAACCTGGGACCACCAATCACCCGATAGTTCAATCCCAGGGTTACAAAACGATCTTCAAACTCGCGCATCTGGAAGGAAGCACGGACGAGCACCGCCATTTGATTGAGAACATGCTCTTTGGACTGCAGCGCCTCAATTTCGTCGCCGATGGTGCGGGCTTCTTCTTCTGAGTCCCAAACGGAAGCGACTGAAACCAGATCATGATCCGGCTCGTTGAAATCAGTGAAAAGCGTTTTGCCGAGCCGCCCTTCGTTGAAGGAAATGAGATGGGAAGCCGCGGCCAGAATATGACTGGTGGACCGGTAGTTCCGCTCAAGACGGACAACCTCGGCGCCCTTGAAATCATGTTCAAAGCGCAAAATGTTATCAACTTCCGCCCCGCGCCAGCCATAAATCGACTGGTCATCGTCGCCTACGCAGCACACATTCGGGTTGCCCTGCGCCAGCAGTCGCAGCCAGAGATACTGTGCAATGTTCGTGTCCTGATACTCATCGACCAGCATATAGCGAAACCGGTGCTGATAGTCCTTCAGAACATCCGGCCGGGTCTTGAAAAGTGTGATGACATGCAGCAGCAAATCGCCAAAATCCGCGGCGTTGAGGATCGATAAACGCTCCTGATACTCCTCGTAAAGCTTGCGCCCCTTGCCATTGGCAAATGCGCGCGCCTCGCCTTCGGGAATGTCGGCTGGTCCAAGCGCACGGTTTTTCCAGCCATCGAGCATTCCTGCAAACGCACGGGCTGTCCAACGCTTGTCATCCAGTCCCTCGGCTTGAATGATCTGCTTGATCAAACGGATCTGATCATCCGTGTCGAG